>NZ_FOAR01000076.1 GCF_900109755.1 Pseudomonas agarici
TTAATTTCTCAACATGATCAAGAGATGCCGATCCGCCAAGCATTAACGCTGGAACAAAGCCATACATTTCATCATGGCGCAGCGTGCCGAGCTTTCTTCTTGCCTGGCTAAACAAATCTTCTACATCGTTAGAGTCCACTTTTCTAGACACGATAAAGTCTTGAAGCTTACGATCCATTTGTTCGGGGGCGGGTTCAAAATTATGGATTACGCATCTAGAAAAGATGCTGGTTATCTTCAGTGAAAATCCCGTTTTCTCGCCCCACAGGTATACGTCACCAAAAGCACCACGTGCAATCAGGTGGTAAGTGTCGCGCTTTTCAAGTTCCGTCCCCTCAATCCAGGAAGCCACCACTCCCTCGTACTCCTGCGGGTTCACTATCCAAAAAATCCCGTCACCGTATCCGCACCAGCCGTGCTCAGTCCAGTATTCCAAAAGCTGATTAGGCAGTTTGCCCCTATAGCGCTCGATACTTGACATCGGGACGTCCTGGCGATCGACAGGGCCACCAAACTTCTCTAGAAACCTAGCAAATACCTTGTCCACGGATGCCTCCTTCAGCACTTATGTAATTTAACGTTAAGGAAAGTTGAGCCTCGCAGGGATTCTGGCACTTTCTCAGCAGCTGCTTTGAGGTTTTGAATTTTTGGTCTCCACTGAGGCCCAATGCTGGAGTTAACCTGTCGGTCACCGAAACCGCCGATGATATCCTTGCCACCAGCACTCAGATCGGGGTTGTGCAGTCCAGCAAGGTTTGCCATCGTTTCCTTGGCTTTTTTAATTGCAGCTTCCTCCGCTTCGAGTACATCCAAGTCTGGAAAATCATTCTGAAAACGCTCTTCCAATTGATCTTGCAGATCCTTGCGAGCCGTTCTGGCAGCCGCCGGACTGCGCTTCACCGGATTAGCAATATTCTCTAAATACTCATCAACCGTCAGCCGATTCAGCCCGTCCTCCTGCCCCTTCAATTGCCGCTCGAACTCTCCGACTTTAGAGGCCGGCATCTTGTCTGCCTTGAAGCATTCGACGTCATG
>NZ_FOAR01000075.1 GCF_900109755.1 Pseudomonas agarici
CTTGCCCATATGGTTCTTGACGTGGTACCAGCCAGGTTGAAACTCGGTCATTTCGGGTCCTCCTTGCTAATCATAAAGGGCCAGCCGTTAGGCTTCTCAGGAGGTCTGGGGCCGGGATATGCGGGGTGGCCAGAGCCCATATCGCTGATAATTAATCTGACCTTGGTTTGAGCTAAAAAGTGGACATTGAGCGTTGACCCTAATTCGGTGTAACGCTCAATCGGAACCACCTGTTCATGCCAGGTTTCTCCCTCGTATGGATTGGGCTTTGAGGCGGAGGTGCTCCAACGCACCGTTGCAGTGAGATCAGGGTGCCATTCGCGGGGATAGCCGATGCAGCAGACAAACTTGCCACCTCCTCCATATGCACGCGAGTTCCCTCCCCAGGAGCCGTTGATATAGAACTCATGGATATAATCCGAGGTGTGGTTGTAAGCGGTAATGTTGGCGTATTCAGGCCCCTTGTCCGGTTCTTCGCCGCCGCAGCCCACCAGCGTGGTGATCAGCAGCCCGATGCTTATTGCTTGAAGCAGGCGATAACCTCTGTTTTTCAGCGTATTCATGGTGTGGCGGTTCCTAGAGCGTGAGGGTCAATACGGCCAGTCAGCGGGTTTGACCGGTGCGTCCGGTCCGCGATAGCCCGGAAACCCTGGCGAACCCGGCGAAATAATCAACCGCACTTTGTGGTCCGGTAGGAAATGCACATTCAAGTCGCCTAATTCGTCGAATTGCTCAATCGGCACAACTTCCTCATGCCATGTAACGCCAGGAGGGCCATTTGGAATGGAACTCGAGGTACTCCAACGCACTGTGGCAGTAAGGTCAGGGCGCCATTCACGGGGATAGTTGATGCAGCAGACAAATTTGCCGCCACCTCCATATGCCCGCGAGTTCCCCCCCCATGTGTCGTCCACGAAAAAACGGTGGATATACTCTTCGGTGTGGTTGTAGGCGGTGATGCTGGCGGTAGCCGGCCCCTTGTCCGGTTCTTCGCCGCCGCAGCCCACCAGCGTGGTGATCAGCAGCCCGACGCTGATGGCTTGAAGC
>NZ_FOAR01000074.1 GCF_900109755.1 Pseudomonas agarici
CTGTCGGCAAGGTTTTCCTTTTGCTCGTTGGCTTCCAGGGTCCAGGCGGTGTAGGCCATAAAGGCGGCGTGCATGGCGGGGTCGATGGCGAAGTCTTCAGTAATTCTGTCTGTCATCTGCTCACGGTGCGTTAACCTGACGCCTGCAGTGAATGCTTCTTCGTACATATCATTCAAGGTGATCTGCGACATCAGGGTGCTGCGACCGCCGAGGGATTTGCCTTGTTCACCGGGTCCGTACCCTCCGCCGATATCCGAATGCGTGCCGGGGTAGACGAACTCGCGGGTATTGGCTGGCCAGCTACCGCCATCGCGCACGGTGGACAGCGGGAAGGAACGGCGGATTTCATGGCCGGCCACATAGTGCACGGTCTTTTCGATGCCACTGATGGCCAAATTGTTGTGGGCCCAGTCGAGAAACCCGCGACCGACAGGAGAGGAATCGGCCAAGCCCACCGAGGCCACGGTGTCGAAGAGACCGAGAAAGCGTAGGTTGACTTTCGCTTCGCCGATCACGCCGCCGCAGATTTGCTGGATCCAGTTGCAGAACACACGGGCTTCGGCGGCGCCTCGGGAGAAACCGAACACTGAAAGGTGCAGCAGGGTGATACGGGGACGTTTGCCGAGAATGGCCTTGTTCAGACGCTTGCTCAGGTCGTAAAAAATGCGCTGCATTTTTTGATCGTCCCAGCGGCGGCGGTAGAACGAACTGAGTTCTTTGGTGACCATGGTTTTCATGACATCCTCCTGAAGCAGGCTGGTCCCATAAAAAGCCCGGTGGACGGCGTTATAGACCTGAAGCATCGCCCAATGAATCCGTGCCTCCCCACCTGTGGCAAAGCTCTTGCCCGAGCTGGATTCCTCCAGTTCGCCAATTTCCTTGAAAGGCGTACCGACCCCAGGCAGGTAGTAGGCAAAGTGGATTTTTCGGTCGTTGCGATGGGCGTCGTACAAACTGACAATATTGGAGTGATTGTGGGGTTTATCGCGTTCCATATTGTTATTGGTGCCATCGAAAAACACCCCGACATGGATTTCCTGCACGCATTCCATGCCGGTGAAGTCGGCCTTCATGCCTCGCGCCAG
>NZ_FOAR01000071.1 GCF_900109755.1 Pseudomonas agarici
GGCACGGCAGGTGACTACACCATCAAGTCCGCGCACTTTGAATACTTCCCGAGCAAAGCCCCACGGGTTGCAGGGATCGCGACACTGCCGGCGATCATCGACCCACCACTTGAGTTCCACGAGCAGTTTCAGATATTCGCCAACGATGAGGAACAGGTACTGGCAGATACGCCCTACAAGATCACCGCGGCCTCTGGAAAGGTTTGGAGGGGAACGACTGACAGCCAGGGTTTTACCCAGCGTGTCTACACCGCGACGCCCGAAAAGCTCTCGCTGATCTACGATATGGAAGAAGAGGAAGAAGAGGAAGAACTCGACGGTATTACTCTGCGCCTGGGCCTATTCTTCGATGGCACCGGCAACAACCTGGCCAATTCGGCAGCCACTGAACAATGCCGTCGTGAAGACCTGACACTGTTCGACCGCGACGAACTGGAAAGCATTATCCAACAGTGCGAGCGGTACGGTTTTGATGGGTTCGACGGGAGTGCCTTCAACGCTGCACCGGATAATAGTTACGGCAATGCGCCCAGTAATGTGGCTTATCTGTATGACTTGTATCCAGACCATGCCGTCGATGGTCTTCCTCCCGAGGCAGAGATTGGTTATCTGCGTGTCTACCTGGAGGGCATAGGGACTCGTAGTGGAGACAAGGACTCGCTTTACGGTCAGGGGCTGGGGCGGGGTGAAACCGGAGTGGTGGCGCGGGTTGAGCAGGCACCGGCGGCTATAGAGAAACAACTAGAGCGTTTCAAACAAGCTAACTCTAGTACCTCCATTCGACAAATTGAGTTCGATATTTTCGGTTTCAGTCGTGGTGCCGCCGCCGCCCGACACTGTGCCAACGAACTGCTCAAACCGGGTCGGGGCGTGTTTGGCGAGTTGCTGCAAGGAGGACGCTTTGGCCTGCTGGCGAGTTTCGACCCGGTGGTGGATATCAAGCTTAACCTGGTCGGCCTGTTCGACACCGTTGCGGCTATTGCAGCCGTTGCGCGTGGCGACCTAAGTCCAACGGATGCCAATAACCCAGGGGTCAATCTGTATCTGCCACCGGGCTGCGCCCGCCAGGTCATCCAGTTGCATGCCCGCGACGAGCACCGCCTCAATTTTGCGCTCAATAGCGTGCTGCACGGCCACCAGCAAATCAGCCTGCCCGGCGTTCACTCCGACATTGGTGGTGGTTACTTGCCGCGTGCGCGTGAACGAGTCTGGTTGACTGCGCCGCGACGAATCACCCTAGCGGCCCAGCGTCCGGTGCAGACGCATCCGTTGTGGGCGCAAACTCGTGCTCAGGTGCTGGCCCTGCGCGCCCGTGGTCTGGCCGGCGACG
>NZ_FOAR01000070.1 GCF_900109755.1 Pseudomonas agarici
CTTCCAGCAGGGCGCGACCTTCCCCGAAATAGAAGGCAGCGACTACGGCCTGACGTTCTGGCAGTGGAGCCCGGACCAATCCAACCCGACGCTGTAAGCAGCTACTGAGAAGACGGCACGAGAACGAAAATGAAGAATCCTATTTCTTTCCACCCGAAAAAAAGCATCAGCAACTGCACAACGACACTACCCGCAGCACCTTCGCCGTGGGTTATCTGATTGCCTGTGAAGGCGCTAAACGCAACGCCTACCGAGGCTGCGGTTTTGCTCAGACCACCGATGGCTGGAACCAGCTTCGCGCTAGCGAAGGGCTACTGCTGTCCACCAGCCTTCAGCACGCCGCCGACGCGGCCCAGATGCAGATGGCCTCAGCCCTCGGCCAACTGCGCGGCGCCGTGGCCACCGCCGACCGTTTGAGTCAGGCCGCCCAGCCAGCTTTCTTGCAGCGATGAACGAAACCGACCGAAAAGCCGTGGAAGGCACTCGCGCCGATACCGCTAAAGTGCTGGATAACAAGCAGCCTTACAGCCCCGAGGTAGCAATGAGTCAGGACTCACCGCGCAATACTTACGCCACTATCGATAATGAAAAAGCGTTGGCAGACGTGGATAAGCAAACCGGCACGCTCAGTTCGACAAAAAACAAAGGGCGGCAGATGAGTCATTTATGGATAAAAAAATCGCTATTTTCGGAAACGACAATTCCACCCTCTCACAAAGCAAAGCTTCTGACCGCTATTCGCGAGGCAGAGAGGTCGCTTTCGAATATTATTTTATATAACCGTGAAGTCTTTATGGTCACAGGGAAGCAGTATGAAATACACGACAGAAGCAAAGGCGTTCGACACAACATTCAGTTTCCTATAATCACCATCCCCGATCACATTTTGGATAACTGACCCGATGGAAATTATTAAAAATAGAGCATGGCTTACCGTTCGCCGCGAACCGCTCCAAAAATATTCCGATTACAAACTCGTCATTGAGTCAGCCAACGAAAGCATTAAGATCACAACAAGTAATCTCGATGATTCCGAAAAAGTAAAAAACAGCCCTCAAGCCGGCGTGATGCGAGGTGCAAGGTGTCGTGCTGAAGTAGGACTTGAGAAAATCATCTATGGATACTCGGCGGGACATTCCCTGCTTGAATTGTCTAGTCTCTTTCCAGCGACAGTCACCTATTGGCTCGATTCTATGGAGCCCCGTATTTTATTTGAGTCCCGCGCTGATAATGATGGACATAGAGTCCCACACCTCGACCTCTATGACACTGACTATTGGGAAGCATTGCAGCTTGTCTGCTTTGCCATTTTATTTGACCATACCGATAAGCTCGCAGAAATCATGGATCTCCTTATTCATGAAAACGATGACCAGGATGCCTTGCTGGAAGATTTGGTCGCGCCCTATTTA
>NZ_FOAR01000069.1 GCF_900109755.1 Pseudomonas agarici
GATCAACAAGCCCTGCTTTTCGCAGAAAGGACATTGACCAGAGGCACCCGGCACCACGGATTTCATCACAAGATCGATGATTGGGTTGCTCATGAGGAAACGACTCCATAGTTGATCTGCCGCAACACCTCTTCGTCTACACGCCCCATGGCTTGGCAAAAACCGAGCTCAGCTGTGCGCGCCTCATCCAAGACCGGGCGAATCCCTGGATGGCGATCAAAGCCGGGGGACAGCCAAATGCCGAAAACAGCAAAAGCGACCTGTTCGGTTTTCTCCGTAAAACCTTGTTTGATCGAGCGCTGGATCAGTGAGTGAATCCGTTCAATCCAGTCAGGCTCATACGGACAGCCCAGGGTTTTGAGTAGATGAATGGCCACGCTCACCACTTCCATTCGGTGTAACGCCGACCGCTGCTCGGTATTGACCAGGAACGTGGACCGACGGGTCGGCGTCGGCGAGGCATGCACCGTTTGCTGCAACTGCAATCCTTCATTCAAAAAGAACCATTGCTCGACACCACTCTCCAACTGCATCCACTGCGGCCTATCGAAAATGAAGGGGAGTTGCGCCATCACCCTGGGGTCATAAAAACGCAAGCGGGCTCTACCGCTGCCATGCAGCAGCTTGAGCTTTGAGCTCAATAGACTGGCCAGCTCATGGGTAGACAATGATGAGAACAACCACCCTCCGACTTGCCTCAGGCGACAGTCATCGCTCATGGTTTGATGGGCCGAAAACTCGACGCTGACATCCAGCACGGGATCGTGGCGCCCCTCCAGCCTTATCAGCAGCGGTGCTTTTTCAGGGCAATCCGCAAAATCGGCATGCCTCAGATACGCAAAATCTTCCTGCCCACGGTCTTTCACCAGTTCATCCAAAGGATGAGGACACCCCATGTCCACTAACACGTAGGTATTGGGATATAACGCCACCTCGTTAAACAGCGTCGCTTTGATACCCTCTATCTGAGCCTCAGCCATGAGCATTCCCCTTGCTTTCAACAACAGATGCGCCCGACAAGTCCGCACCGCCCTCTTTGAACTCGCAGCCAGTCAACTGCCCCTTACCCAGTATTCTCGGAACAGAAATGCCGCTTTTTGGCTCAAGCAACACATGCTGCTGTGCCTTGAATGTCACGGCCCCCGGCGCTGTGATTTCAATATTCCCGCCGCTCAACTTGATCGCCGCGCCCTGGGCGCTCAACAGCACATGGCTTTTGCCCTCCACCTGCGCGCCCGCCTGGGTACTGATCAGGCGGATATCCCCCTGCGCCGCCACACTGACCTTGTCACTCTGCGCTTGCAGGCTGATCGCCCCCGTCGCCGCATGCAGGGTGATTCCGGTGTTGGCCACCGGGCGCTCGGCGCCACTGTCGCCTTGGGTGAACAGCACCAAGCCCTCGCCAGCCAGAAAGGCGGTGTGGCCTTGCGCCGT
>NZ_FOAR01000066.1 GCF_900109755.1 Pseudomonas agarici
AGCGACATGGCCAAGTCGATATTGGCGGCATATTGACTTACTGGCTCATCACTCATTTATCTTTGCTCCCAATCGTGTGTGTTCCGGGTTTAAGTAATCGCTGCCCAATGCCTGCTGAATCGCGCACCACTCTGAATCGCTGACCGAACCGATCAAGTGCGCCAAGGCGTCGGGCTGCGTGTTGGCCTGATCAACCAGTGCGCTTATTTTTGAATGCGTCAGCAGATTGGGATGAATCTGCAAGGCATGGACGGCCAGCAGCGCCGTGTCCCGTGGATCCTCGATACCCAGTTCAATCGCCCTGCCGACGATTCGATCCACGCGCCTCAGATAATCGGCGGGGAGTTCAGGAGAACACTTCAGCCAACCGCGAATAATCGTTTGAATGAGTGCGCAACGATGGGCATGAAGCCTCTGTTGTTTGTCCAGAAACAGCCCGAATTTGGAGGCCAGCGGCACCTCAGTTGCTGGGTCGGGTTGATACATGCGCAACTGGTCGCGACGGTCCAACGTCCACCACTGGGCGATGGGTCCCAACAAGGCGTTCTGTTGGAACACCGTCAGGGACGGCCACATCCATTCCATCACCCGGCGATCCTGCCAACGGAAATATTTCCACTGATCGGTGACGTACAGTGTCCGTTGCACACAGGCCGCCAAATGTCGCGCCAAGGATTCGCCCGTCGCCTGGGTTAACAACCAACCACCGATGGCAAATCCCTGGGCCGATTCGCTAAGGGGGTCGGCTTGTTCTTCAAGCATTAGTGAAACGCTTTGATCCAGTAACTCAATGGCCTTGGGCGTCAGCTTAATCAGTCGCGGTTGTTGTCCCTCCTTTAGCGAAGGTGATTTGACGGGTACGGCAAAAACGTCACAAACCCACTCAACAAGCTGTTCTTTCTGGAAGGGCTCACGCCGCAGGGGATCAATGAGCAGGTAGGCCGTGAGCTGCCCATCGCCATGTAAATGGTGACTGAGTGTGCGAATCAATGTTTCTTTCGGATTTAAATGCATCACAGTGACGCCGCTCCCTGTGCCACCGCCGTCAGGTCATCCTCTGGACAAGCCTTGAGTTCACCTTTGCCCCTAACGGCCTTGGTCTCCAGGCTGCCTTTCGGCCCGGTCAACACATGCTGCTGTGCCTTGAATGTCACGGCCCCCGGCGCTGTGATTTCAATATTCCCACCGCTCAACTTGATCGCCGCGCCCTCAGCGCTCAACAGCACATGGCTTTTGCCCTCCACCTGCGCGCCTGCCTGGGTACTGATCAGGCGGATATCCCCCTGCGCCGCCATACTGACCTTGTCGCTTTGCGCTTGCAGGCTGACCGCCCCCGTCGCCGTATGCAGGGTGATCCCGGTGTTGGCCACCGGGCGCTCGGCGCCACTGTCGCCTTGGGTGAACAGCACCAAGCCCTCGCCAGCCAGAAAGGCGGTGTGGCCTTGCGCCGT
>NZ_FOAR01000063.1 GCF_900109755.1 Pseudomonas agarici
CAGACTGTGTGAAAACACACTAATGGTGGTTCCAGCAAACGCCCCGACTTGTTCGGGGCGTTTGCTTTTGTGCTCACAGCAGACGAAAAAAGGCTTTTCAGCCCATCAACGCCATCAACTGACGTGCGCCAAGCACGTTAATCGCTCTTTTCAGGTTGTAGGCGTTCACCGCCAGGGCCATTTCAGCCCTCGTGCCCTCAAGCTGTCGCAGTAAGAAGCGAGCGTTGCCAAATAACCACTGTTTAAGGTTGCCGAAGGGATGCTCGACGATGGATCTTCGGCTGACCATCATTTCGGGGTGCGCCTGCATTCGCTGTTCCATCCGCTCGAAAGCCTTTTCGTGCAGGTGGCGTGAGATATATCGGCGTTGGGCGTCGGTGCATTGCGCTTTTAACGGGCAGCTTGAGCAGTCGCTGACCGCCGCTTGGTAGATCCGGCCTTTCTTGCTGATCTGTTTAAAGATCAGCCATTTTCCGGCAGGGCATTGATATCGATCTTGTGACGCATCGTAGGCAAATGCTGTTCGATCGAAAAATGCCTGTTCCTTGCCGCAGGAGTTGAGTGATCGCGCCACAGGTACATAAGCCGTGATGTTCTGATCCTCACAGGCCTTGAACTGCTTGCCATTGGAGTAGCCCGCATCCGCGGTGACCGTCAGTTCATCTTGCGAAAGTTGCTCCTTGGCCGCTTTGGCCATCGGTTCAAGTTGCTTGCGATCATCGCTGTCCTGAGTCACTTCATGGTGCACGATCATGCAGTGCTCAGCGTCCACGGCTGTCTGCACGTTGTACCCGACCCGAGGCCCTTTGTGCGTTCGCAGCATTCGCGCATCGCTTTCGTGGGTATTGAATTGCTCAAGCTCCATTGATTTCATCAGCGCCTGGCACGTCAGGTTATTGGAATGCCTGACCTCAAGTTGCGCCAAAGTTGCCTTTATCGCATTGCGGTCAATCTTCTCGCCGGCTTCGGTTCTATCCGCCTCATCCAGCTCGGCCAAATATTGCGCGATGCGCTTTTCCAGCTTCTTCTCTTGGTGTTGGAGCCGCTTCAAATTCACGTGACGCCGGGACGAGGCGACCGCCTGAAACTTGCTGCCATCAATGGCTACCAACTCACCGGTTATCAGGCCGGCAGTGCGGCAAAACTGGACGAAAGCCCGGCACGTCGCGATGAAAGCGGGTTTGTTGTCTTTACGGAAATCAGCGATGGTCTTGAAATCGGGCTTGAGTCGATTGATCAGCCACATCACTTCGATATTGCGCCGGCACTCGGCTTCGAGGCGCCGTGATGAACGGATCCGCTGGAAATAACCGTAGAGGTAAAGTTTTAGCTGATCGGCTGGATCGTAAGAAGGCCGGCCGGTGCTTTTGGGAAGTGCTTTATCAAAGCCTAGTCGCACCAGATCCAGTTTGGAGACGTAAAGGTCGATAACGCGAACGAGGTGATCCTCGGGGATCAACTCTTCCAGCGATACCGGAAACAGGCTGGTCTGGCTGCGGGACTGTCCCTGGATGTAAGCCATAACGAAAAATGCTCCGTATCTTTCGATACGGAGCATTTTCTTCGAGCACTGCGCAGATTGCTAGGTTTTCACACAGTCTG
>NZ_FOAR01000061.1 GCF_900109755.1 Pseudomonas agarici
ATGACGATCCTGGCATTAAGGGTAATTGCGTCCGCTTAAAAATACGCGGACACAATCGTCCTTATTGCTCGGGCTCGGAAGGTGTGTTCCCCGGCTCCTTACGCTGGCGGTGCAATCACGCTGCTTTAAAAACTGTAATTAGCGTCTTGGCTTGCTGTCGCAAGTGGCCTGCTTTGGTAAAATCCACGGCATGACTTCCTCGCCCAATCTCGATCAAATGACTTCCGACCAACTGCGTGCATTCGCTACGCAGTTGCTGTCGCAAGTCGAGACCATGGGCAAGAAGATCAACCGCGACCAAACGGTGATCGAGAAGCTGACCCACGAGATCGCGCAGCTTAAGCGTTTGAAGTTTGCCAAGCGCAGCGAGCAGATGAATCCTGAGCAGGCCAGCTTGCTCGATGACCTGATCGATACCGATATCGCCGCGATTGAGGCCGAGCTTCAGGCCTTGCAAATAGCCCCAGCGGCGACCGAGAAAAAGCAAAAGCCCAAGCGCACGTCGTTGCCGGCAGAGTTTCCACGCACCTTGATCCATCACGAACCGGACAACACCCACTGCCCGTGCGGCTGCGCGCTCAAGCGCATCGGTGAAGATGTCAGCGAAAAGCTGGACTACATGCTGGGCGTGTTTACCGTTGAATGCCATGTTCGTGGCAAGTGGGTTTGCGATAACTGCGAAACGCTAATCCAGGCACCGGTACCGGCGCAGGTCATCGACAAAGGCATCCCAACCGCCGGGTTGTTGGCCCATGTCATGATCGCGAAGTTCGCTGACCATCTTCCGCTTTACCGTCAGGAGTCGATTTTTGGTCGTGCCGGCTTGGCGATTCCACGTTCGACTTTGGCTCAATGGGTTGGCGTTACTGGCGTGCAGTTGCAGCCACTGGTCGATGCCCTGCGTGACGTAGTGATCGGGCAGCCGGTTGTGCACACGGATGAAACACCCGTGCAGATGCTCGCTCCGGGCTCGAAGAAAACCCACCGTTCTTATGTTTGGGCTTACGCCACCAGCCAGTTCTGCGAAACAGCCGCAGTCGTCTACGACTTTAGCCCCAGCCGCGCCGGTGAGCATGCTCGCAACTTCCTGCAAGGCTGGAAAGGTAAGTGGGTCTGCGACGACTTTGGCGGTTACAAGGCCAGCTTCGAACTCGGCGTGACCGAGATTGGCTGCATGGCTCATGCCCGGCGCAAGTTCTTCGAATTGCACGCTACCAACAAGAGCCAGCTCGCCGAGCAGGCCCTGCGTTACATCCAGTTGCTGTACGAAATCGAGAGCGAAGTGCGCGATCTAGAACCGGATTTACGTTGCCGAATACGGCAAGAAAAAGCCGTGCCGGTGATGGATATGCTGCACGCCTGGGTGATCGCCCAGCGTGATCTTGTGCCCGAAGGTTCGGCTATCAGCAGAGCACTCGATTACAGCCTTAAACGCTGGGCAGCGCTGTCGCGCTACCTCAATGACGGGGCCGTACCCATTGATAATAATTGGGCGGAGAACCAGATCCGGCCATGGGTTCTTGGGCGCAAGAACTGGCTCTTCGCCGGGTCGCTACGCAGCGGAAAACGGGCTGCGGCAATCATGAGCTTGATCCAGTCTGCGCGGCTGAATGGTCATGATCCGTATGCCTATTTGAAGGATGTTCTCACGCGTCTGCCGACGCAACGGGCGAGTGAAATCGAGCAGTTGCTTCCGCATAAGTGGCAGCCGGTTTAATCACGCAAGGGGTGATGCCCGGACGCATACGACGCAGCGGGCGAGTGAAATCGATCAGTTGCTGCCGCATAAATGGCAACTGGATTAAATACTTCAGGCGGCATGCCCGCATGCATGCCTTAAAAGCTATATGGCTTAAGCTCTGCGAGCTGGGACAGCAGGATTAGA
>NZ_FOAR01000058.1 GCF_900109755.1 Pseudomonas agarici
TCATTCAAAGCTCCCGCTCTGCGCATAGGGCACGGGAGCGGCGCCCTCGCTGAGGAAAATCTGCCGGGGCAGCGTGAAGTGACGCAACTTGAGCAAGGCCAAAGGCCCCGCGTCCAATTCAGTGCGCAGGTTCCACGTCAGGTTCAGGCCATCGGGGGCCTTGAGGACCATGCGATAGCGGCTGTCGCCGTCGTCCAAGGCCGTGAACCGGGCCTTTTCCAACAACCGAATCAGACCCCAGGTGCCCTGATAGTCACCCAACAGACGCTCGCCGGTATGCACGCTGGTCCAGGTCAGGCTCGCGCCCGGACGATCACCGACTCCCGGCCAACTGAAACGCTGCCAGAACTCTTTCTGGTTGAAGTACTGATGTCGCACGCCATCGAGGGTGAACGTGGTTTGCACCACATCGCGTACCGGCTTGCCTTGGAGTTCGAAGCTCAGGCCCATGCCGCCGTCGGTGTAGATCACGTCGGCCAGGTGGCTGAGCTGGTTGATCGCCGCCAGGAACTGCGGGTTGAAGCGCAAGCCCTGGCTGTGCCGCGGGTCGGCCAGCCAACGGCTACCTTCCTTGCGCAGCACACCGCTCAGTTGACGCTGCAAAAACTGCTCGATGCGCCCAGAGTCGGCACGAATCATCTGGCCGAGCATGGGCAACGAGGCATCGCTGGGGGTGTCGGCAAACGGGTAGCGGCTGGCGAACGCCTGTTGCCAGTCATGGACAATCGCCCGCTGCCACAGGCTGTTGAGCCCGGCAGCCGAAGGTTGCAGAACCCGCTGCCAGGCCTCATCCAGCGGCTGTACGAAGAGGGTGTGGCCCACCCCGCTCCACTGCGCCCCCAGGCTCGCGGCGATCAGGCTGCCATAGGACCGGGTGTCCGTCAGGTCGATGCGCTTGCCCTGGAACACCGTCTGCGCCAGGGCCTGAGTCATTGCCTGCGGATCGGGCGCCTGGCTCACTTGCTGCAGTTTCAAACGCACACGGGTGACCCGCGTGAGGAAGGCTTGCAGGCTCAACCGCTCGCTCTCGGCCTGGCCCTCGCTGTCTTTGCCCAGCAACGCCAGCAACGGACCGAAGGTGGCTTCCAGTGGGCCATGCGGCACTGGGCTGGGCGGTTCGATCACCGACGCGTGGTCCTGGTCGATCAGCTTTTGCGCGGAGGTGATCAACGCAGCGGCCAGGGCCTGACGGCGAGTGCCCGCCTGCCCCTGATAGGCCAGGGTGTTCATCAGGGCAATCAGCGGCGACTGGCGCACATCGGTCAGCAGGGTCAACTGGTCGATCACATCGGGCAGGCTAGCGGCCTGATGCCAGCGCAGGCGGTTGAGAAAATCCAGCCAGGCGTTGGCGTAGTCCTGAAAGTAGCGTTCGGTGAGGCGTTCCTTGAGCACGGCGGGGGTCAGCTCGGCGGCGATGTCGGTCTGCTTGTCGCTGAGCACCCAATCGATTTCCTCGCGGCGTGCCTCGGCGATGTCACTGATCGCCTGACGCACCTGCCCTTCCCAGGCCTGACGGGTAAAGACCCCCGGTACGCGGGCGTCGCTGTTGAACAGCGCCAGGGCGTCGGTTTCACCGACCATGTCGAGCAGGCTCAGTTCAGGGTATTGAGGGGCCGTCGCCTTGAGGACTTGCTGGTACAGGCTGGTTTCGGCATTGCGCTGGCCCAACTGACCGAGCAGGATCTGGCGGACCTGCGCGACCAACAACGGGTCGGCCTCGATCGCCCACGCCGGGTGCGCCGCCAATTGCTCGCCATAGAACTGCCAGAGGTCCGGCGCCAGGGCTTGCCAGAGCCCCGGCGATACACCGTCGTGCAGCGGTTCGGCGTGGCCCAGGACTTTGCTCAGGAAGTCCGCGTCGGCTTTTTGCGGGCGCGCCAGCATCAGGTAAGCCTTTAACTGTGCGTAGGCGCTGTGTGCCCGCTCGACCCGTTGCGCGCTGCCCGCTGGCAGGTTGATCAAGGCCGTGAGCTGACGGTGCAAATGGGCCGCCGCCGGGTCGCGGATCAAACGGTGGTTGGCTTCGACATAAGGCGGCCACAGCACTTCAAGTAACGCTGGGTTCTGGTTCAGGCCAAAACGCTGATACCAGGGCGTGCCGTGGGTGGCGCGGTAATCCAGACGCCCCAGTTCACGCGCCAGCTCGTTGAGCGCGCTCAGTTGCTCGTCGTGACTCCCCGCCTGCCGCAACGCGGTCAACGCGGTGTGCATCTGGGCGATCTGCACACGGTTGCTGGCGAACGACAGCAATAACCCCGCGCCCCACACCAGCGCCAGTCCCAGCACCAGCGCATAGCCGGCTCGCGGGACGCTCCAGCCCAGCCGGTGGCTGTGGGCAGGATCATCGAGCACGCCCTGCCACACCGGGGCCACCGGCCAGTCATGTTTCAAGTCATGCGGTGTGCGCCGCACCGGCAGGCTGAACCACACCCCCCGCAACGGCACGCCACGGGCAAACTCGCCGGCCAGGGGCGCCAGTGTGTGACGCCAGCGACCGATGCCCTCGCGCTGTAAATCGCGGGACAGGCGAAACAGGAAGTCATGGCCCATGACACCGTTCATCTGCGCCAGGCCCTCGCGGCGCAACGGTTCGAGCAAGCCATTGAGGCCGCTTTCCAACGCCTGCGCGGTGAAGTTTGCGGGCAGCAGGCAGCCCACGGGCTGCGTCTTGCGCGTGTCCTGCGACCAGGCACTGTCGCAGACCTGCCACAGGGACAGCGGCAACTGCCAGCCCAGGCCACGGGCCAAACGCTGCAACTGGCGCACGCCCGCGCCCAGCGCGGCATCATCACCGGTCTGGGTAGCGTTCAGCGCCCAGACCACCCCGTCCAGCGCCCGCCAGCGACTCAGCCCAGCCCATTGCGTGGGCAAGGGTCGATCCAACATCGCCTGGGCACTGCCGCCCCATAGCAGGACGGTGCCTTGCCCTTCCAGCCAGAATTGCTTGGTCAGGGTCGGGGCAATGGCTTCGATTTCGGCGGACTCGCCGATGACCAGCAGCAGGCGGACTTTGCGGCGCCAGAAGAGGCCGTA
>NZ_FOAR01000057.1 GCF_900109755.1 Pseudomonas agarici
GCGGTCGCGTTCGAAGTCGCTGATGACCTCGCCGTCGAGGTTGAGCTGATGCAGGTGGCCACTGCCGTAATACAGCCGATTGAGCCAGCGCCCATCGGGTAGCTGCGTCTGGCTCAGGTTGCCCAGTTCGTCGTAGTGATGCTGCAAGCTGCCGGCTGCGCTCTGTTCTTCCAGCAACCGGCCGAGGGCGTCATAGGCGAAGTTGAGTGTTTGTTCATTACCGTCATGGTCGGTAAAGGTGATGGCGGTCACTTGGTCCAGCCGGTCGTAGCTGTAGGTGGTGCGGCCATCGGCGGTGATCTTGGCGATCAGGCGACCCAGCGCATCGCGTTCCAACCGGTGAACGATGGGAGGCACCGGTTCGGCTGGGACGCACGCCAGGCCCGTGCCGAAGGGCGCCGGCAGGTGTTCGACGCGGGTCACGTTGTCCAGGGCATCATAGCTGTACTGCCGGGCGCTGCCGTCCAGATCCTGTTGGCGGATCAGACGGTCGTTGGCATCCCAGGCAAAGCGGTAACTTTCCCCGTTCTCGTTGGTCAGTGCCTGCAAGCGGCCATAGGCGTCGTAGTGGTATTCGATCTGTCGGCCAAGGGCGTCGGTGCGTTGGCGTACCTGGCCGCGTCGGTTGTACTGGTAGCGCGTGCTGCCGCCAGCGGCGTCGATATGGGCGATCAGTTGGCCGTGGGCGTCGCGCTGGTAGTGGTCGAAGCGGTCCACGGGCCGTTCGGTTTGCAGCAGTCGGCCTTGAGCATCGCGTTGGTAGTGCACCCGTTCGCCAAAGGCATCGGCCACCGTACACAGGTGGCCGCGTCGGTCGTAGTAAAAGTCCGTGGGATAGTCGGAGCAATCGGCGTGGTAGGTCAGTTGCCCGCATTCGTTCCAGCGCAAGGTTCGGCTTTTGCCCGTGGCATCGATGATTTCCACCACCTGGCCGAAGGCATCGTAGCGATAGGTGGTGGTGTGCCCCAGCGGGTCGGTTTCGCTGAGGCAGTTGCCGCGTTGGTCGTAGCGGTACTGCCAGGCCTGGCCGGCGGCATCGGTTTGCACTTGGGGCAGCGACCAGTGTTCCAGCCACAGGGTGGAGTCGATACGGCCCAATGGGTCTTCGCTGGTGGACAGGTTGCCGGAGGCGTCGTAGCTGAAGCGCCAGTGTCCGTCCTGCGGATCAATGGCGCCGAGTAGCTGGCGTTCGTCGTTCCACTGAAATTGCCAGGTATGGCCGAGGGGGTCGGTGTAGGCGGTGATCTGGTACTGGCGGTTCCACTGGAGGGTGCTGACACGCCGTAAACCATCGGTAATACGTGTGATGCCAGCCTCCAGGTCGTAGTCGAACTGGTAGTCATCGCCGTCATCGGTCCAGTGCCGGGTGACGCGCCATTCCTGTGTTTTTTGTGTTTTCTGTGTTTCTTGTGTTTCCTGTGTTTCGATCAGCGCCCATTGATAGAAACAACGCAGGCCGCCGGGCAATTGGTGTTCGACCAGGCGCCGGTGTTCGTCATAGGCAAAACGCCGCTGAACTTGCCCTGTGGCATCGCGAACTTCACTCAGGTCGCCCGCCGCATCGTAGTCATAGCTGACCAGCACTTCGCGGGTTTGATCGGGGTACAGGCGTTCGATCTGGCCGATACGCCGAGGCCCTTGGGGGCTGTGGTAGATCAGTTCCACCTGGACTTGGTCGAAGGTGTCACGCAAGCGAATCAGCGTGCCCGACTTGCTGTAGTCGAGGTAGAGCCGGTTGTCGTTGCGGTCGCCCAACTGGCTCAGGCGCAGTCGCGAGGGATCGGCGAGGGTCGGTTCAAACAGCCGGTACAGCCCGTCCTCGCTCTCGATCAGCAACTGCCCGTTGTCGTGGCGCCGCACGCTCAAGCCTTCGCCGGCACTGAACACCGCATGGCCCAGCGGGATTGAGCCCATATCGATCTGTCGGGCCTGCTCGTCGGTGTAGATCAGCCGTTCGCCGCCTTCGGGACGGGCTTCGAGGCGCACGTTGATTTCATACGGCAGGCTCCAGCCCTGGCCGAGCAAACTGTCGTGGCGTTCATCGCGGCTGTTGTAGAAGCGTTGCCAGTCGAGGGGCAGCAAACCGGGCAAGGCGAAATCGAGCTCGTCCTCGCCGCCCAGCACCTTGGCACCAGTGGCGGCGTGGACCGGGTTAGGCGAGCCGGACATCGCCGCGCTCAGGGCGTTGCTGACCTGGCCGGTGCCCCATGACGTCAGTCCGCCGACCAGCATGCAGGGCAATTGGCTGAAAAACTTCGCGCCGCCACCGCGCAACATCAACAAGGTGCCCACCGCCAGGCCCACGCCGGGGGGCTTGCCGCTGCGGATTTCGCGTATCACCACGGGCGCGCCACCGATGCGCACATTGGGTGAAATCAGCCCGTTGACCGCACCGACCCGAGCCTCGCAGGTGCTGCGATCACCCGTGCGCACGGCGGGCTGGCCGTTGATGGTGACTTTGCTGGAGCCTTCGGCGAGATAGACCTGGGGCATCGGCGGGTGTTTGTCGCAGGCCACGCGATCATAAGGGCTGGGAATGGCGCCGGGCGCGGGGGTGGCGACGGTGGGCCGCCATAGCTGGGAAAAGAAGCCCTGGGCGATATCCAGGTAGCCAGCGGACTCGCCGGCCAGTACCGGGCCGATCCTGCCAGCGGCACGAGCGGCGGGTTTGCCGTTGATAAAGGTGTCGGGCGAGCCGGTGGTGATATAAGCCTGGACCGTGGGCGGAAACAGCGCATTGCTTAGCCAGTCGCAGAACTGCTTCACCTCCTCGTCGGTGCCGGTCTGGTTCATGCCGACGCCGACCGCAATGCCCACCGCACTCCCGAGTACGAGGCAGCCCAGCCCACCGGTGGCGACGGTAAGGCCCGTTGCCGCGACAACCGCCGTGGTGGCCAGTGTGCCGACCGCGACAGAGGCGGCGATTTCCAGCACGCCGCCCAGGAGGTCGGCCATCGGCGCGGTGTGCAGCAAGGCATCGCCTTCGCGGGCGGCCCAGTAGGTGTCGGTCATGCCGGTGCGTTCCGTGCGAACAGGGACGCCCATCGGA
>NZ_FOAR01000059.1 GCF_900109755.1 Pseudomonas agarici
GACGGTTTGAATGCTGGCCGCTTCCGGCGATTCGTACATCACAACCTTTTCTTCAGGCATGACTTCGTCCTTCCGCTATAGCGGCTGACTTTGAAAAAATGGGAAGGGGTTACAAAGAGGGGTTCAGGCGGGCTACTTCGTCGAGGCAGGCGTTCCAGCCGATCGGGCTGTAGTAAGCGTGTCCGCCTATTCCAACTACTTCACGGCGCTCAGGCAGCACCACCGATACCGGCGCGGGCTGCTGGGATTTAGCCTCATGAATCCCCGCGTTGTACCGCTGAATGCAAGCCGCATAGCCTTTCTCGTCTCCGGTTATGCCGAACTGGAAACCAGCCATGATGCCGTTGCGATATGAGCGGTCAAGCTGGATAAGATCGGACACCGGCTCGCCCTGGGACACAGCTAAAGGCGCGGGCTGCTCGGCGTAGAGCGGCTGAACCTCGCCACCCTGTCCGTTACCCTGAAACGTGCGCGCATTGTGTTCGCTGCTCGACAAATACCAAGGACCGACAGCATGGGACTTGTAACGCCACGCCACCGGCTCGCCCTGGGCCTGGGCCTGGGCGGCTGGCTCAACTTGCGATTTTGCGCAAACTGAAGATTCAGGCGCATCAAGCAGGGCGCGCAGCTCGTCCACAGCGTTCCTGCATTCGTCATAGTTCGATGCAGAGGTGAAACCAAGCATGTGATTTGCTTCGGTTGCAACTCGATTCAGCAGCTCACGCGGCACGCTGATCATTTTGTTATTGCTCATTGCTTCACCTTGTCCGGGATTTGCGATTCAAGGACGTGCAGCACATTACATGTCGGCGCGTGCAGCTTCTGCACTTCGTCCGCCGCGAACCTGTAGCGTGTGTAGTTCGCCTTGTCGGCAGGATCGTCACTATCGGCATATTGAATGGCGTACATTTTTGCCATATCCCTCAAGCGTTTAGACTCGTCACAAATGTGCTTTTGCAGATTATCGGCAGCTTCCGTCTTCATAAATCACCTCACAAATTAGTTGTGCCAGCAGTGTCAATAAGGAATGTTCCACCAGTACTGCCAGTTTTTAATTGCGGCGCTTATCGTAGAGCCGTGCCCTGTCGCGTTCGTGTTGGGGTGCGTGCAAACGAATTCCTGGCCGTTCCACTTAACGCAAAGTTTATTCTTGCTAGCGCGGCGCATCATTTTGGTAATGTTCATCGAAATTTAACTTCCGCACTGTTTCGGCCCGCTAGCCAGGTGTTGAAAAGAAACGTTGAGTGCTCATATTTGAAGACTTCCGGAAATTTTTTAAATGACGGATGGATATCGTCATCATGACGCGTTGACGTTGGCTCAAGGCCTGACATATCTCGCCGAAAAAGATCCATAAGTTCTATCTGGTCATCTGTCATTGAAGCTCTCCGTCAACTGACCACCCGAAGTTTCATACGTCGAAGAAAGCTTGCTCGGCAGCATCGGCGATCTGTTCTCGCGTGCAGTCGTCGTCTAACTCAAATTCGACTGTTTCTGAACCGGTCGGCCATTCGACATGTACTTCAATTTTCATCGCCTCCAACCTCCGCTGGCTTGAGTGTTTTAGAAAGTCCAGCGCGGCGCGCTAGAATGATTTTTAAACCGGCTTGATGAGCTTCACTCTCCCACGCGTGCGGAGCTGCGCGCCGGGTGAGGACGCCAACAGCCGCGTCAAGCACTTGCCACAAAACGTCCTCGCCCATGGGCTCCTTGATCGCCGATTCAATGGCTAAATCTCGTGTCAGAACATTCACTCGCTCATCCGCCGCGCTCAAGAGCCGCTGAAGGGCGATGACTTCATTCTGCAAACGTGCGCGAACAGCATTTGCATGTTCAACGCTACTAAGTAGTGCTTGCTCGCGTCGTTCTGCTGCGATACATCGCTCGGTAGCATCAAGAAAAAGACGGCTCGCATTGTCGAAGTCAGCGGCATAGACGTATTCGCCAGCCGCGCCTTTGAATCTGTATCTATTAACTTCGCTCATCATTCAATCTCCGATGGCTTGAGAAATGCTGCGATATCGCGTTCAAGTTCCGCATAGCCTTGACCTTCAATAACGGCCCGCGCTCTAAGCACTATGTCTGTAGCAGCGTTGATACGCTCATCTGCTAAGTTCAAGAGCTGTTGCAATGCTTTTCGCTCTGCGGCAACACGGTCATAGTCGGAAGCCAGAACATATACATTCATCGCCGGATAAAGCCTGAGCAATTCCTGGGTCGGCTCAACCATGTTTCCAATTCTTGCGTACCTATTAACTTCACTCATACAGCCTCCCTCGTTACAAGGTCATGGGCATTCACGACCCGCATCCCTAGGTGTTCGGCGATCATCACTTCGAGGCGTGCGCCCTGTGATAAATCCCATCCGGGCAGCAGGGCGATCACGCCGCACAGCCCCAGGCGCGTCAGGTCGTAGGCCAGGTAGTCGGCCCAGACCGCCCCCTCGACAATCCCGTGGTCTGCCGGGTTTTCGACTTCGTAACCCTTGGCGCGCAGCTGGGCGGCCACGGCATGGAAGGCGGGGTAGTTGAAGTCCTCGATGCCAGTCATTGGCCCGGCGATATAGACACGGTTTGCGCGTGCGGCGGCGAGCGTTACGCCTGGCGCCTTGGCGAGCTCGGCACCGCGATCCAGGCCCATCGCGTAGGCGGCGTCCTGAAACACCATCAACTCATCAGAGAAGCGCTCGATCTTGCCGACGTACTGCTGGTGCAGCCG
>NZ_FOAR01000056.1 GCF_900109755.1 Pseudomonas agarici
TCTGGAGCTGATTATGCACAGTTCAATAGATGCCGGCAATACCCTCAACAATCTCGCGCCACGTTTTTCGCAATCTGAAAACGTGGCGCACGAACGTAACTATCACATATCTGCTGCGATGCATGCTGTTCGGATGGTTCGGTTTCAATACACCAAGGAAGCCAAGAATCAATTCCGTCGCGAATGTCTCGATCACCTGAGGGCTTCATTGTCTGGGGGCGCGGCATGAACTACGGATTCATTTACTGCCTCGCCAGCGAAGCCATGCCAGGCATCTACAAGATCGGCATGACCGAGCGCGCGCCAAGCCAGCGTTGCTTTGAGCTTTCCAGCTCAACCAGCGCCCCACTTGCTTTCAAGATCCTCTGCTATGGCGAAGTTGATAACGCTCTTTCGGTTGAGCGTGAAATTCATGGGCATTTCTCATCCCAGCGGATCAACGCCTCGCGCGAGTTCTTTCGGGTCGACTACCGCAACATCGTTGAGATGTTCGATCAGTACGCCGACCCAGTAGCCCATACCTCCGATGGCGTCGAAGAGAGTGAGCGCGCGCGATTGATGAGCGCTTTCTTCTGCGCAAACAGCACGGAGCAAAAAGCCATGGCATTGCTCGCTGCGCTGAAGTTTTCGGGTGCTCGAATATGGCGCGATGGCGATTCAATCAAGACATCTAAGAAGCTCGCCTTTGACAGCTGGATGACAGGGGCCGCTGCCGGACTTAAAGAAACCATCCTAGAGCTGATTCCACGGCAAGAGCCTGTAACGAGGCTTATGACGTTGGTGAGTCCAGCCAAGGCAACAGAGGGGCTAGATTGGTGAGCACAATAATCATGAGCGCCTGCTGGCCCCTCCAGGGCATGAGCCCAACACAGAAGGCCGTCCTGATATCCCTTTCCGACAACGCAAACGATGAGGGCGTGTGCTGGCCTTCGGTTGCGCGGATTTCTATCCGCACTTGCCTTTCTGAGCGCGCCGTTCAGAACTCCATTAAGTGGCTCAGTCAGGCGAAAATCCTTACTGCGCGCGAGCGCATGGGGCGTTCGACAATTTACACCCTTACCCCCGAAGCATATTCACCCCCGCAGGAAATGCACCCCGCACCAGATGCGCCACCACCCCCGCACGTCACGACAGATACCCCCGCACCACGTGCACCCAGAACCGTAATAGAACCGCAAAGTGAACCATCACCTCTTGTTGGCCAGCCAGAACGCCAACCCAATTCGAAGCCGAAGTGCTTGGCAAAAGTAATCGTCGGTCTGTTCAACGAGATCCTCACGGAGTTGCCTCAGGTCGTGATGATCAACAAGGATCGAGAAGCCAAGATCAAAAATCGCTGGAACGAGAGTCCTGTCCACCAGGATTACGAATTCTGGAGGGACTACTTCGGAACCGTGAAGGAGAGCCCGTTCCTGACTGGAAAAACGCCCGGCTCGAACGGCAAGATTTTCCGGTGCAGTTTCGATTGGCTGATCTGCCCGTCCAACTTCGTGAAAGTCGTGGAGGGCAACTATCGTGCGTGATCCCTACAGCATCGAGGCAGAACACGGTCTGCTAGGCGCCATGATGCAGCGGCCTGAGTTGATCGACACCCTGAGCGACGATCTGTCCGCTGAGTCGTTTTACTTCTCTGAGAACGCTGAAGTCTTCCACGGCATCATGGCTGTTCGTTCCGCTGGGCAGGCGGTTGACTTCCTGACCGTTGGAGATTACATCGGAACCCTAGCCGGTGGATCGCCGGCTTTTGCCTACTGCGCCGAGATTGTCAAGAACACCCCGAGCGTTGCCAGTGCCAGCACCTACGCTTCGATCGTTCGTGAGCGAGCCATTGACCGAGCCCTGTATGACCTCGGCAGCCAGGCCATGGACATTGCCCGTGGCGACCAGGATACCCAGGCCAAGATCGCCGCCATCCAAGCGGCTGCTATGGCGATTGACAGCGGTTCCGGCGCCGACGAGGTGGTCAAGGCTTCGGACGCCCTGATTGACCAACTGGAAGTTTGGCAGGACCGGCACGACCGATTCGCTAGCGGGCAAACCCTGATCGGGATGTCTACGGGACTGACTGATCTGGACGAGAAACTGGGAGGTCTTCAGCCTGAACAACTGATAATCGTGGCGGGCCGCCCAGCCATGGGCAAAACCACACTCGCGATGGGATTTGTGATTGACGCCGCTGTGCGACAGGGAAAATCGGGATTAGTCGTTAGTTTGGAAATGAGCAAAGGCCAGTTGATTGACCGGGCTGTCGCTTCCGAGGGGAAGATACCGCTCAATCTGATCAAGAACGGCACGGCAAGTCAGGAGCACGGGCAGAGCCTGAGCGTAGCGGTTGGCAAGATCAAGAAGGCCAAGTTGTTCATTGCTGACCGGGCTGGAGCCACCGTAGCACGCATTCGCTCACTGGCCCGGCGCCAAAAGATGCGCTACGGCCTCGACATCCTGATGATTGATTACCTCCAGCTCATGGAAGGCGAGGGCGGCAATCGCACTGAAGAGGTCAGCAGCATCAGCCGTGGCTGCAAGCTCCTAGCTCGCGAACTGGGAATCCCGGTTGTGCTGCTCAGTCAACTCTCCCGAAAATGCGAAGATCGCCCCAACAAGCGTCCGGTGCCGTCGGATCTACGTGAGTCTGGCGCGATCGAGCAAGACGCCGACGTGATCCTTTTCGTGTACCGCGATGAGGTTTACCACGAGAACAGCGAACACAAAGGCATCGCCGAAATCATCATCGGCAAGGGTCGCGATGTCGAAACCGGCACCGTTCGAGCCGCATTCCTGGGTCAATACAACCGATTCGAGAATCTAGCCGCCGGCTGGAAGCCTGAGCCAGCCGAGGTAGCGCCATCAAAGGTGACCCCGCTGTCTAGTCGCTATGGCAGCAAGGAGCGCTTCTGATGAAACGAGCAAACCCAGCACAACTACGCAAATCCCTTGAGGTAGCGAACGTGACTGAATTCGTAGAAGTGAAGACGCAAGACCTGTCGGGCGCGGCGCTGCTGGTTCTGAGTGCGCACGCGAGCTCCCTGGATGTCCCATTCCCTCACTGGATTGGTGGAGCTGACGCCGACCAGGGTCCGTCCTACTGCCGGCCATGCGCAGAGGCTGAGGTCGCAGCAGGGCGTGCTGAATACGTCGATGGCGGATGGCATCAAGAAAATGACGGCTGCTGTCACTGTGAAACCTGCGGTCGCCTGCTCGAGTACACGCTGACCGAATACGGGGCGAGCGAAGAGCTTGATCACTACCTGGGCGCGGAGCTTTCGGGCCCAGTCTCCCCAGAAGACGCATTCCACATCGCGAGGATGCTTGAGCACGATGAAACAAATTCTCAGGCGCTCTCGATCGCTGTTCGTGCTGCCGATCTGATCAAGACTCAACAATCCGCTGGCGACACTGTAAGCGTGCCCAAGGACCTTATCGCGGAAGCGCAGGAGAAGCGGGTATGAGCGACAAGATGCGTGAAGAGTTTGAAGACTCGGTGCTGAGCGAATACCCCAATCAAAACATGGGCAGGTTTGCCACTGGCGACTACCAAAGC
>NZ_FOAR01000068.1 GCF_900109755.1 Pseudomonas agarici
GCGTCCCATGAGTAGGTAACAACCCTATCGACTACCGCCGGCTGCCAGAACTTTAAAAACGATAATGGTCGTGGCTCTGATATACTCACCGTTCGTAACTTTCTATTAAACAGAGTGGGTAAGTCACGAAACGAGAAAAAAGTCATCCTTATAAAAAACGACAAACAATATAGACTTGGCACAAGTATGAGCAGAACTAGCAGTGAAAATGGATGGAGTCTCGTAGTTTCTAAGAGTACGAGGCTCATTACAACAACCATAATGCAAATCAGGATAGTAAAAATTCCGCTTGAATTTGTGTCGCTTGTTCCTGCTGGCCCGCCTACTGCTATTGCATTTGGATAAACATTAACAACCGCTTCACAACTGTTGGCTTGCGCATGGATTTTTTCTTTTTTATCTAACGGAGTTAGGCGCCAAGGGTTGCCACCCACAAACGCCTGGCGCTGACCTTCAGAAAACTCAAACCAAGGCTCGGCTTGATTCCAGGTCGGCAGATAAACGTCGTATTTTGGATTTTTTTTGGTCATAATCAACGCACCCAAAAAGTTTCATTGACGAGTAGTTGCCCATCTGTCACATCGTCATACAGATTAAAGGTTGCGGAACTTGAGGGGTACTTCAACATTTCCGCCTTTATTGTGATGACTGTCAAATCAGGAGAGTGTTGTGTGATTTCCGGCGAGGCCACACCGGCAATATAAGGTTTGATGGCGCTGGACTGGGCGGTATTGCCCGTCGAATAAATCAACTCCTTGGCGCCATTGGTATGATACAAATAAACTTCGGCGCTCCACTGTAACTTATCTTTCAGAATTGCTGGAATCAATAAACGTAGCCGGGCTTCCTTGACATACGATTTATCCGGCGCCTCCAATACAAATGGATTATCAGCGGTGGTAGCGGAAGCGCTGAGGTTATCGATCAGGTTATGGCTATAATCAAACTCAACGCTGAGCCCCAGTAAAATCTTGTTCAGCTCCTCCTGTTCTCGCTTGATCGAGTTCCACCGATCATTGGCTCGCCCCCAAATACTCCGTGCTGCCCACTCCTCAGTTGGAGTATCTTGCAACAGCGCTGCAACATAGCCCGCTGTCATGCCCAAGGCGACTAAAATCAGTGCCCAGCCTGTCCATGACAATCCAATTCCGACCATCGTTGTTTTTTTAGCTAATAATGCTACAGCGAACCCACTAGCCACTCCAGCTCCAGCAAACGCAGCAGTTTGTATTCCGTAAGCTACAGCAGCATCTATATCATTTTTCTGAAACTTAGATCTGGTAGTAATAAATGAGAACATCGTATCCACTGCCAACCCGGCCACCCCCAAACTTCCCGCTGCAATCTTCAACTTTATACTGACCGCCGCACTATGCTGCTTGGCAATCGCCTCGCTCAACTCCAGCACCACCGAGGTCAGCCCAAGCCCCGAGCC
>NZ_FOAR01000055.1 GCF_900109755.1 Pseudomonas agarici
AATTGCTTGGTCAGGGTCGGGGCAATGGCTTCGATTTCGGCGGACTCGCCGATGACCAGCAGCAGGCGGACTTTGCGGCGCCAGAAGAGGCCGTAATGGTCGCGCAGATGCACTTTAATTGAGGAAATGATTTGTGCAGTCTGAGTATCAAGAGATTCAGGGAGGCCAATCTGCGTAGGCGGGGGCACATCATCCGCCTTCAACTGAAGGTAAGCCGAATGTCCCAACTGCTGCCCCAACAAATGGTAGGCCGCGACGCACAAAACTAGGACCAAGGTCGTAGCGGCTATCACCCACAGCCCCATCGTTTGGCGATCGCTACCGGATCTAAAGCCAAACATCGCCGGATAATGCCAAACCAATACACTCAGGATCGTACCGATCAGCAGCAACGCGACGACCAGAGCCAGCAACCACACAACACGTCGAAACTGCATTCGAAATTCCTACTTCGAGAGCGATGGCACAGGCGTCAATACCGTGCTCCAGAGCCCTGTATCAACACAGTCACCCCCGCTGAAAATGAACTGCGGCCCAGCGCCGCATTGAATGGTCTGCGTTGCAGCGGCAATCGCCAGCCACGGCGACGCTTTGCCTGGGTGTCCCAACTGGCTATCCAGATCGTAAAACCCGTGGTTGTGTTTTGCCGGGAGCGACGCCTCGGCCAAGACCGTGGCCAACGCCTCATGCCGCCGCGCATCAATCCCCGCCCGCCATGTCTGCTCGATCGATTGCGCCTCCAGTGGCACCCAGTCCAAGGCTTGGCGTGCGGCATAGAACAACGCGCCCGGGGTCGGCTCGCGTTGCTGCTCCGGACGATGCAGGTGGGCTATTGGCGGCAATAAGGCTTGCGTCAGTCGATTGCCGAACAGCAGTCCAACAGCCGCTTCAGCCGTCCCTTCTGGCTGCTGGGGCATAAACCGTAGCGCCACCACCAACAGCACGGCCCGATCACCAATTCGATGATCAAGCCACTGATCCAAGGCCTCTAGTCCATCCTCTTCAACGGGCACCGCCGACTGACGGATACCGGACTCGCTCCATGCCCGTCGCCATACCCGCTGCAACACGTTCTCTGGCAATGCGCTATCGACCGCCAACAACAAGGCTAACGGCGTATCGTCGGGTAGTCGCATCAGCGGTTGCGCCAGATCGCCAAGCACTTGCTCCACCACCCGCAGCAATGCGTATTCGCAGGTTTCATTGGTAATGCCAGGCAAGCGGCTATGACGCAGCATCGTCCTGTCCAGCCAAGACGGTTGAACCTTTATAGCTTGGGTGCCGCTCAGCAAGGCAGCTCGTTGTAGTGCCTCCTCCTCCCCTGGCGCCCGCAGGGCCGTATACAAACTGACACCCAACACCTGCTGTACGCGCCGACCACGTCGAATCTTGTGAGTCAAATCCTCTTCACGAGCCTTATCCCACCCATCGGCAACCTGCTGCTGGCCGAAATACAGCAAAACACGCCCGAAACTCAGCAGGCACCAGCCCAAGAGCGGTCCCCCCAAGGTCAATCCCCAGAAACTCACGGGTTGTTGGCGTAACCCTTGAGAACCAAACAATAACGTCCCACATACACCTAGTAGTAAAAGCAGCAGTGGCAATACACCTAGCCAAAGCCAGACTCTAGGCCGAGCAGGTCGTGGAGCCCGTGGTGGGACTTGATCCAATCTGACCGACATGACTAACTCGCGCCCACTGTTCGGCCATGGCCAGAAATCGGACAGCTCACCGGGCCACTCTGGTGAGCCACACCGATGGCGCTGAACCACCTATCTGTAGAAACCGAAAGAACTGTGCTGCCCCCGGTCGTTTTGTCGCCAATACGGATGATGTCCTTCATAGTTATCCCTACTCTAAGAATCGAACGGCTTACTTATCTGGCTGTTCTTTACTCAACACCTCAATGGGCAGGAAAACATTGTTACGCCACACATAATTTGTTGAACTCAATGCTCGTCCAGTAGCGTCAACATTATAAAACCATTCAATCGAAAATCCCTGCGCACTCCATTGCACCGAAGAAAAGTCAGAATCTTGCAGATCTTTTCCGGAGTTCTGGCTAACCAGTGAAATCGATCGCCAACAACTGCTCACCAACACCCTTTCCCGCGCACTTAATTCGGCGCCTGCCACCTCATATACGTATAACCAAATTTCAGTTCCCGAGCCACAATTTTTTTGTGGATTGACACGATCAGAATATAAAACCTCAAATATCGACACATAATTATTATTTGCAACAGGGTGTTTCACCTTATCATAAAAAATACCAGAAACATCGGAGGACAGCTTGAGCTTATAGACACTACCATCAGCCATACCCACACTCACCTGCCCATCTTTATTCCTGGCCCATGATATTGATGACCCGGCAAAAACATTACTCACCACCGCTAAAGTCAGCCACAAAAAAAACAATGCCCGCCAAAATCTACTTCTCAATAACATGATCTGCATAGCACCCGCCTTTATAGCCCCATGGGTGATCATCGGACTGCCCCTTTGTGCCTTTTTTATAAGTATCCTTATCTCGCTCATGCAGTTCAGACTCTATCTTGTCTTTATTCTTTTCATTGTCCATCGACCAACCAATATTCCCGGTATTAGAGTCACAGAGGACGTTCTTTTTTCTGATCCAGGAAGCTGAATCGGCATCCCACACATGATAGGAACCTCCGTTCCAGTGACTGAACACCTCGTGCCGCAGTTGATCATCCGTATAGGTTCTGCCTGCCTGTGCGAGATATTTTTTGGCAATCCGTACCTTGTCCCTGTAAATCGAGGATCCCGCCACGATATTGGCTTTCCAACTCCACGCTTGCTCATAGGAGGGTGCCGGACTGGTCATTTGCGTGATGCCGTAGCCTTTATCAAAGGCAACAATTGGCTCACCATCAAAATTGATAAAGTGTTTAGCGTTGGTTTCTTGCTGCAAAAGCTTCTCGAAGCCATTCATATCCTCCAAGCTAGCCACATAAGTCGCTACATTCTCTTGAGTAGGGTTTTGCCCAGCTATCCAGACAGTTCTGACCAACGTCTTTTGACCAATAATCACCGTCACCGTTAATTTTCCGCCTAGGACTCTTCCAGAAAAATCAACTGTCTATATTTTGCTATTACCTACAAACTCCCCCGCCTCTTTGAAGCCCTCCAAGACCCCACGCTCTCGTGCTTGCTCCCTCAACCCACTGGTTTTTGCTTGCCACTCAATCGCCCAGGACCATTGATAGTCGCCAGGGATTGTTGTCCGAAACTCGAAAACAATATTAGGAAACACAGCATCTGGCGTAATTGTGAACAATTCATTTTCAGCCGGTGATACCCATGTCAAGGCACCTTCGGCGGATACAACTTTGATTACACTGCCATCAGCGTCATTAGTACTACCGGCATGCTTTACTTGCTGCATAGTCCCGCCCTCAAAAATGTATCCGTCAGGACACTGGGTTTGTTAAAGAAAAATCCCACTGAACGTCTCCCTTACCAAGTGCCATAGGGAATACCATGCTGGTCGATATAGGCCTGAGCCTCAGGATTCGGCGCCCGATAATAAATACCGTTGCCGTTCAGATAGGGCCCTTGCGGCTCGATCTCGGCCTGAAAGCGCCCAACCTCCTTGAACCCCAGGCAAGCCCCTCCCACCCAGACCTTGACGAT
>NZ_FOAR01000054.1 GCF_900109755.1 Pseudomonas agarici
GCAATAAAGAACTTCAATGTGCGGAGTCTTGTAGGACTTTTCCTTACTTGCTGTAGCTCATCTATTTAAACACCGAACACCCCCCCATCTTCCCGCACACCTAGGCACACTGGCCTCTCGCGTACCTGTTCTTTTTATACGCGCCATGAACTTCCTACGCCTTGGTACATATGGCGGGTGATCCCCGACTGGCTAAACGGCGAGCTTTTCAACCGACTGCATGGCCGCAGCCTTGAAGATGGATATCACCGCGATGAACTCACCCGACTCCACCATGCCTCGTCACACCCGCCTGCATTCCCTTGAGGCCCCCTTGCCCCTGAATCAACTTCAAGTGGAACGCTGGGTCGGCCATGAAACCTTATCCGAGCTTTACCACTGGAACGTACTGGCCCTCGGGACCGATCACACCTGTGCGCTGCAACCCTTGCTCGGCACAAAAATCACCCTGCTGACCACCCTCGCCGATGGCCGCTACAGCCGCCGCAGCGGTTTGCTCAGCCACATCAGCCGCCAGGGCAGCGACGGCGCCCTAACCCGCTATCACCTGACCCTGGTGCCCTGGCTGTGGACCCTGACCCAGGGCTTTCACTCGCGCGTGTTCCAGGACAAAACCGTGCAGGCGATCATCGAACAGGTCTTCGCCGGCTATGAACGTTACGCCCGTTGGCGCTTCACTGGCGACGCCAACCGCTTGCTCAGTCAGGTTCGCCCCCGCAGCTACTGCGTGCAGTACCGCGAAAGCGACTTTGATTTTGTGCAACGCATCCTCGCCGAGGAAGGCCTGGGCTATTGCTTTGTCGAGGATGAACAGGCCCCCGCCGGCCATTGCCTGGTGATCTTTGGCCACAGCCCGCTACTGCCCGAAGACCTCACCTCAGCCAGCACCGACGGCCTGCGCTATCACACACCCGGCGCGGTGGAAGAACAAGACAGCGTGGAATTCATGGGACAACGCAGCCAGTTGAGCCCCAATCGCATCACCCTGCTGAGCAGCAATTACAAAAGCCGCCGGGCCATCAGTATTTCACGCGCCCTCGGGCCAGGACGTGCAAGCCTGGAAAGCTACGACCCGGTTGGCGACTACGCCTTTGCCGACCACCGGGAGGCCGAGCATTACCTGCACCTGCACAATGATGCATTGCAGGTCGACAAACTGCATTGGAAAGGCCGTGCAACCGTGCGCAGCGCCCGTGCCGGCACGCACTTTCAAGTACTCAAGGCGCCCTGGACCCAGGCCAAACACCTGCACGGGCAGAAACGTTTCCTCTTCACCCAGGTACACAGCTACGGCATCAACCACCTGGACAGCGGCACCCCACTGGACGAGGCTGACCTGACCCGGCGATTGTCACTCGACGAGCTGGACCCCCTCGTGCAGGCCCAAGCCCAGCGCAGTGGTTTTGGCCAGCAGTTCAAGGCCGTGCCGCACAGCCAACCCTGGCGCCCGACGCTGGCCGATGGCACCGGCCAACGGCTCAATCCCGTGCCCACCGCCCCCGGCGCGCAAACCGCCATCGTCGTCGGCCCCGACGGCCAGACCACGCCGGGCAGTGGCAGCCCCTTGTATTGCGATGCCTTGGGGCGTGTGCGGGTGCGCTTTCACTGGCAAGCCGAGGAAGATCGTGGTGGTTGTTGGCTGCGGGTGGGGCAAGCCGCTGCCGGCGATGGCGCCGGGACCCAGTTTCTGCCGCGCATCGGCCAGGAAGTGCTGGTGCATTTCATCAACGGTGATATCGACCGACCGATTATTTCCAAGGCCCTGTACAACGGTCGCGGCGAGGGGGGCGAGGCCCCGACACCGGGCGGTGTTCCCGGCGAGCGCCAGTTGTCGGTCTATAAAGTGGCCAACGACCGACACCCCAGCGCCGAAGCCAACCTCACGGGCGGCAACAGCCCGGCCTGGCACGGTGGCTGCGCGAACGACCAGTTGCACCGCAACGCGGCGGCGATGTCGGGGTTCAAGACCCAGGAATTCGGTGGCCAGGGCTATAACCAACTGGTGTTCGATGACAGCGACCAGCAAGGCCGCATCCAGATGGCGACCACCCAAGCCCACAGCCAGCTCAACCTGGGCCATTTGATTCATCAGGCCGGCAACTACCGGGGCAGTTTTCGTGGCCAGGGCTTTGAACTGCGCACCGACGCCTACGGCGTCCTGCGTGGCGCCAAGGGCCTGCTGCTCAGCACCTACGCCATCGAACCGCAAACCCCGGCGGGCGATGCCGTTGCCGCGCAAGCCCTGCTGCAACGCCAGCGTGATATCGCCGCCTGTTTTGACCTGGCCGCGCAAATCCACCAAAGCGTCCCCCTGGCCAGCCATCGCGGGGTAAAACAGGCCAACCAGAGCGCGCTGATCAACGATCAGGCACCGCTCAAGGCGTTGCACACCAGCCTGAACACCACCGTCACCCCCGAGCAACTGGCCAAGGCCGCGGGAGAGGCCTTGCAGCGCCAAAGCCACCACGCCATCCCCCACAGCGGCGACCCCTTGCTGACCCTCAGCGCCCGCGACAGCATCGCCAAGATCGCCGGTCAATCACTGCAATGGAGCGCTGGCGAAACCCTCACCCTCGGTAGCGGCTACAACACCCAGATGGTCGCCGGCTACAGCGTGCGCCTGCACAGCGGCCAGGCCATCGGCTACCTCGCGGGCGCGCAACAGGCCGATGACATCGGCATCAGCCTGATCGTCGGGGACGGCGCGGTGGATATCCAGGCGCAACAGGACGACCTCCACCTCAATGCCCAAGGCGAACTGAAGATTCTCTCGATCAATGCCGAAGCGGAAATGGCGGCGGGTAAAACCCTGCACCTGGCCGTGGAGGGCGGTGCGAGCGTGACCCTTGAAGACGGCCATATCACCTTCAGTTGTCCGGGGACAATCAAGGTACAGGCCAGTGCGCATCAGTTCGAAGAGCCCAGTAGTTCCCACTTCGGCCTGCCGCTGTTCCCGCAATCAGTTTGTGTGGAATGCATGCTTAAAGCGGCGCGTAAAGGCGCGCCCTATGCGGAGTTACAGTAATGGCGCTGATGTTTGCCTACGACCCGCCCACGGCTAACGCCACCCTTGAGGTACAGACCTGGATGCAATCCGAACCGCCAGCACCCTATTGGGCGCTGGTGGATGTGGCGCTAGTGGGCTCGGACCGATTTAAAGCGACCGCCCGCCGCCATCGCTGGACACCTGTCAATGCGCTGGCGAATACGCCGTTGCAAGCCTTTGGCGAAGTGGCACCGCACCTGATCGCGATCAGTGAGGTGCCGCAACAGCGCACTGCGCAAATCGAACAACTGCTGCGACTCACCGCCGGCACACCGGCCCTCAGTTGGCTGCGCAGTGCCTACCCCGAGCCGGCGTTGCAAATGCTGTTCGGCTATCTGGCCAAGGCCCAGGTTCAGGAGCGGCCCAAACCGGTTCATCTGCGCTTTGCCGACACCCGTATTCTGCCGGGGTTGCTGCAAACCCTTTCTCCGACCCAGTACCGGCGCGTACTCGATATCGTTCAGGGCTGGCGCTGGTTTGCTCGTAGCGGAGAGTGGCAGACAGGGCCTATTGAGCCTGTATCAGTCGACGCCGCCGAGATGGACTCAGAAACGCATCTGCGCCTGTCGACCGAGCAATTTGATCAATTGCTGGCAGACGCGGAAGCCGATGGCGTGTTTTACCGGTTGATGCTTGAACACCCCGTGCTCGTACCGCCTCAACAACGCGCCGCCTTCCATCAACGCCT
>NZ_FOAR01000052.1 GCF_900109755.1 Pseudomonas agarici
CCTGGCATTAAGGGTAATTGCGTCCGCTTAAAAATACGCGGACACAATCGTCCTTATTGCTCGGGCTCGGAAGGTGTGTTCCCCGGCCCCTTACATTAGGGCGGACGCGCAATAGTTTTGTTAATTGCTCCTGGCCGTATATCACCTATCAGCGATGCTGTATCCGCTCCTCAATTTCACTCGCCCGCTTACCAGCAAGCCTGTCAGCACATTCTTGACAAGGACAAGTTATGGGTAGGCTGAATCAAATTCATAATCGCGGCTGCGCGCTCGCCTTTGCACAGCCGACTGCGGAGAACCAGCTCTCTAGCTCATATGCCCATGACTTTATTCGGTAGAGGTGGCGCTTTTGTATCAGGGAACATTTTGGTGACGCAACAGTCACAACCATTCGCCAGGTTTCAACCCAACTATTACCAAGGAGAGGTAAGCATGGCCTTCGACGCCTTCATCCAATTTGACGATATCGCTGGCGAAGCGCTGGATGACCTGTACACCAACTGGATCGAGACCACAAGCTACAACTTCGGCATCAATCAAAGCACCTCTGCCACCGCAAGCTCTTCTGGCGGCGCAGCTTCAGGGCGTACGACTCTGACCAATTTTACCTTCACCAAGTTTCTCGACATCGCCAGTTGCAAGCTGCTGGAAGCAAGCTGTGCGGGTCAACATTTTAAGGAAGTGACGCTCGTGCTTTGTCGGGCAGGCACGGACAAGCTTAAGTACTACGAAATTGTATTGGAGGAGGTGATCATTGCCGACTACTCACAGAACGCCAGTTCGGGCGTTCCCATCGAAGTCATTCAGTTGAATTACGGGCGTATCAAAACCACGTACACCCGGCAAAAACGTTCCGATGGTAGCGGTGGCGGGAATGTGACAGGGGGCTGGGATCGGATCAACAATAAGAAGTACGCGTGAGAAAAAGCAATGTCTGAAGCACGCAGCTTTATCAACCCAAGAACTCAGTCGTACCAGTCGTTGAAAGCTAGCACACCGGTGTCCGGGTATGCCCAAGGCAAATTTGATGTCTTGAATACGCATATTGCCACCAGTGTGGTCATGGCCGGGGAGCTTGTTATTGTGGGCGACGCCAGTACGCCATCTTGCACCAGCCAAGAAGCGTTCTTGATGGCCAATGCTGCTCAGGTGCATAGAGATCTGCTAACCAGCTGGGTGGAGGGGGATGATTTTTTCCTGGAACACTTCGACTTGCTGCAGAGCGTACTGGCCAATGCCTCAATCGGAGCGGGTGCAGCCAGTGATGGGTGGAGCAAGCACCTGGGAAATATCAAGGTCACACTTGAGGAGATCGAGAAACTACACCGCGATTACCTCGGCTCTGGCACCCTGAGAGTGCCCGCGACACGTTTTACGCCAAGCGCACCGCTTTGTTCATAAAGCTCGAAAAGCAGTTGGGGAACGTTGCCGCGTATGGCTCAGGGTTACGTAACCAGGGAAAGATCAAGCAGGCATTGGGTATCTCGACCCGCAGCTACCTCCATACAGGAGAGATCGCCGGCTATGCCGACAAAGTGTCTGGCGTTGCCAGAGCGTCGAATCTAATCAAGAAAGGCACTTATATTGGTACTGCGCTGGATGTGGCGTCCACAGGCTTGTCGATTCATAAAGCCTGCACGTTGGGCCGGGAGGAACAATGCCGCCGCGCCAAATATGTCGAAAGTTCGACATTGATGGGGAGCTTGGCGGGCGGCAGCGCCGGGGGGTATGTGGGCGGTATGGCTGGGACTGCTGTTTGTGCCGTAGTTCTGGGGGTCAGTACAAGCGGCCCCGGAGCACTAGCTTGTGCTGTCGTCGGCGGTGCAGTGGGCGGTAAGCTCTTCGGTGATTTCGGGAGCAAGACAGGCGAGATGCTGGGTGACTTTTTGTATGGTGAGGTATCGGAGTGAATGAAGTTGCCCCTGGATTGATCGCGTTGCTGATCATTGCACCCATGATGCTGGCTATGGTCGTACAGTGCTACATTGCACATAAATACACTGAGCGCTTTGAGTCGTTTCTTACGAATTGCATCTTCGTGACCGGCAATAAAAATACATTTCAACATGCAGGTTTGTTGGGCAAGGTCATGCGCACCGGGTTGATCTCAATGGTGCTGGCTGTACCGAAGATCTTTGTGCGCAGGAAGTTAATTGATTTCGATGAAGTTAAACGCTTCCCGCCGCGCATGAGACGGCTGCTGGTGAGTCTGTTAGGCATCCACATCCTTTTGCTCGCTGCGCTGGCCATATTCAATTATGTACAGCCCTGAATCTTATGAGTCAGGCTGGCATCCACTGATGCGGAAGCAACCGGTCAATCTCTCTCGCCTGCTGCGTAGGCAGCCGCGTCAGCACATCTTTGAGATAAGCATACGGATCATGCCCATTCAGCCGTGCAGACTGGATCAAACTCATGATCGCCGCCGCCCTTTTCCCGCTGCGCAACGACCCTGCGAAGAGCCAGTTCTTGCGTCCAAGCGCCCAAGGCCGGATCTGGTTCTCGGCCCAATTGTTGTCAATGGGCACGGCCCCGTCATCAAGGTAGCGCGACAGCGCTGCCCAGCGTTTCAGGCTGTAATCGAGCGCTCTGCTGATCGCTGAACCTTCGAGCACAAGATCACGTTGGGCGAGCATCCAGGCATGCAGCCTATCCATCACCGGCACGGCTTTTTCTTGCCGTATTCGGCGCCGTAAATCCGGCTCCAGGTCGCTGACTTCGCACTCGATTTCGTACAACCGCTGTATATAGCGCAGGGCTTGCTCGGCGAGCGTACTTTTATTGGTAGCGTGCAGTTCAAAGAACTTACGCCGCGCATGAGCCATGCACCCAATCTCGGTCACGCCTAGTTCGAAGCTGGCTTTGTAACCGCCAAAATCATCGCAGACCAGCTTGCCCTTCCAGTCATTCAGGAAGTTGCGAGCGTGCTCTCCAGCGCGGCTAGGGCTGAAGTCGTAAACCACCGCTGCCACGTCCGAGAACTGGCTGGTGGCGTAGGCCCAAACATAAGAACGGTGGGTTTTCTTAGTTCCCGGCATGAGCATTTGCACAGGTGTCTCATCGGCGTGAATAACCTGCTGCCCGCGCACCACGTCGCGCAGCGCATCAGCCAGCGGCTGCAACTGAACCCCAGTCACGCCCACCCATTGAGCCAAGGTTGAGCGTGGAATCGCCAAGCCCGCTCGACCGAAGATCGATTCCTGACGGTAAAGCGGCAGATGGTCGGCAAACTTGGCGATCATGACGTGGGCCAGCAGGCCCGCAGTCGGAATGCCCTTATCAATAACCTGCGCCTGAACGGGTGCCTGGGTCAGCGTTTCGCAGTCATCGCAGACCTATTTTCCGAAGCCGTCATGCACCAGCACTTTCATGCGATTGGCGCGGCGGTTGTCGAACAGATAAGCACAGTGCGGCTGCGCCGCACCGAACACCGCAATCACCCGGGCTAACGCCGTGTCGGTACCGGCGCGCATATCCATCGGCTCGGTGGCGAGCCAGATGGAGTCGATGCGAATCATCGCAGAAGGTCTCGAAGAAAGGTCGCGCAGGCAGCAGCATTTTCAGTGGGCCAGTTCACTGTGACGGTGCCGCGCGGGTGCTGTATTTCAACGCAGATATTCGATGATGCTGAGTGCAAGCTTGTCCCGGCCAGCGGCACGGGTAACGGAATAAATGCAGGTTGCAGCGTTGTGCTTTTCTGCGATTGCAGCCGAATCCATTTGTGGACGAGGTTTGCGTTGAGGTTATGGCTGAGTGGCCTAAGTCCTGTGGAATACAGGACTCAAGCACGGCGGGCATAGAAGGCGTCCAACTTTTCGGGGTCAGATCAATTTAAGTGGACACCATGTCTTGGCTTTGCGGGACTGGGTAGATGACTTGGCCGGACGCTTACGGTATGCATTGATGGCGCACACGACGCAAAAAACAAAACCCCTACCTGCTGAGCAGATAGGGGTTTCGGAATTCAATCTTGACGATGACCTACTCTCACATGGGGAAACCCCACACTACCATCGGCGATGCATCGTTTCACTGCTGAGTTCGGGATGGGATCAGGTGGTTCCAATGCTCTATGGTCGTCAAGAAATTCGGGTACCGAGTCGTGGCCATCGGCCGCGCTTCAGCAAATCGGGTATGTGATCAGGTATTTTCGATGCGAATCAGCACAAACTTTCGGTTCGTTTCGTCTTCACACCCCGCAATCTGCTCTCTGGCCCTCAGGCTCAAGTTCACAAATTGCTTGGGTGTTATAGGGTCAAGCCTCACGGG
>NZ_FOAR01000053.1 GCF_900109755.1 Pseudomonas agarici
CGCTGTTGCCGCCGGTATAGCGGGTGAGGCGAAAGAACACCGGCTGGATCACGCCGTCGGGCAGGCGGGCACGAGGGATGAACAGGGGAATTTTCGCCTCTTTGTCCACTTCGTCCTGGGACACGGAAGTGAAGGCCACCGGATCGTCGGCATTGCCGCAGAACAATTCGACAAAGTCGCCCTCCGCCTGCGACAGATAGGGGTGCAGGTAACACAGCAGGCCGTCGAGATAGTAGGTGTCGAGGGCGGCCTTGTTGACACCGATATCGGCGCCGATCACTGGGCGCTGGCCATAGACCTCGATCACCAGGTCACTGAAGGGACGGCGTTCGGGAGTGGGGTCGCGTTCGAAGCTGAAATCCGGCTGCCTGGGAGCGGACGAGGGGTTGAGAGAGAGGGAGTCGAGACCTTGGGACGTAGGCGACACGGACAAGGAAGGATCTTCGTTCATGACGAGGCACCTTTGGCGGATTCAGGGAGGCGACCCGAAAACCCGGATGGCGAGTCGTGAGGATCATTCAACGCCTGGGGGGGGAGGACTGGCTAGCTGTCAGAAATAACAGTGGCGACGAGTGGTAGGGTTGATGAAAAGCAAAAGGGGAGCGGAGCTCCCCTTTCTGACACACATTTCAGGACCATCCCATGAATGGAGTTTTAATCATTTGATGTGATACAAAATGCTCCCCATGTCCCCGTTGCCGGGCCGCATGAAACATTTCCATTAGTCGCTGAGTAAACCAGATTATAGCCAACGCTACACGAGGCGCTTGAGGTATCGCACCAGTATGCATTCTGCAGTAAATTACTTCGTGGGAATGGGCTGGTGTAATAACGTTTCAATAAATCCATATCGCTCTGAATTAAATTGATGCCTCTCCTGTTGATTCTCCAGGTATTCGCTTCGTGGCTCGCCAATCGTGAGTTGTTTATATTCAACTCCCACACATTGCTGACGGTCACGTCATACCCCAGACTCTGTCCGGTCTGTTCGTCTCGAACGGTAATTCTCGCACTCCCATTTCTCAGTCCTGTGACTTTTCCGGTATTTGACACGGGGGCGATGCTAATGTTGTTCGAACTATAGGCGTATGAGCCGGAACCTGCTGTAGGTGTACGAGTAGCTGTATTATTGACGAAGTCGTTGCCGGTCTGTGGCCAGCCTAGGCTGGTTCTGATGGCTCTGCCATTCAATACCATTGGCGAGGTATTCATAGCCAAAGGAGGATGCAATTGTACGGTAAAACTTCTGGTGTCCGATGAAAGCGTTCCTCCGACGATTTTAGCGATGAGGTTGTATTTTCTTTCCGATAAATTATTGATATGGCCACTCCAAGCCCTGGAGTTGTTAACCGAGGTAGTTAGTAGGACTGTCGTACCGTCCCTTACCTCGATGGTGGAGTTGGGTGTTGCGGTTCCTGATATTGTCAGGCTTCTTTGATTGGTAGTTCCGTTGTGAGGGACCGAAGCCCCCGTAGAGGTATGCACGCCAGTAATAACCGGTTTCACCTCGTCGGCGATGGTAAAAGTGCGCACGTTCGAAAAAACCGAGCTGGGGTGATAGAGCGACCGGGCATAGAGCCTTCTCTCGCCGGTTGGGCGGGTAGACGTTGTGAAGGTCCATATACCAGAAGCGTTGGCAGTTGCGGTGCCCAGGACGGCGGCTGAGGCTCCGTTGCCGTCTTCGATCTGGACGCGTTGAAGTTTGCTGGCAGTCCCGGTCAAGGTGAAAACCTTTTCCCTGGTAGTAGTCCCTTGCGCGACTTCAGCCCCCTTGGGATCTTTCACGGAAGTCAAGGTGGGGGTCACCAGCGCGGTAACGGTAAAAGTGCGTGCCGGTGTGGACACCGGGTTGGTGCCATAGAGACCACGTGCGGTGATGCTGTAGGCCTTGGCCGTCACCGTTAATGCGGACGATGTCCAGACACCGCTGGCGTTGGCGGTGGCGGTGCCCATCACGTTAGTGCCGTCGCGAATCTCCACTTGCTGCCCGTTGGGGGCGGTACCTGTGAGCGTCACGGTCGCGGTGACCACGGTGGAGCCATTGGCGATCTCGCCGCCAGCGGCGTTCTTGACGGAGGTGATGGTCGGCGTTGCCGAGGCGACCACGGTAAAGGTACGCGGTGGCGTGGACACCGGGTTGCTGGCATAGAGACCACGTGCGGTGATGCTGTAACCCTTGGCCGTTACAGGCAATGCGGGTGTGGTCCAGATACCACTGCCATTGGCGGTGGCCGTGTGCATCACGGTATTGGTGCCGTCGCGAATCTCCACTTGCTGCCCATTGGGAGCCGTGCCTGTAAGCGTCACGGTCGCGGTGACCACAGTGGATCCGTTGGCGATCTCGCCGCCAGCGGCGTTCTTGACGGATGTGATGGTCGGCGCCTCTATCTCCTCAATGTTATGGACGGTATAGGTGCGCAACGGGAAAGTCAGCGCATCGGCTTCATTGCTACCGCCACCGAATACGACTTTGAATATCACGCGCAATTCGCTGCCATGCTCCAGGGCTCGCAGCCAGGTGGTGTGATCGGGATTGCTGGTAATGACTCGGGTCAGGAATTTCTGATTGAACTCCGAGGCACTGATTGGCGAGGCGGTCCAGATCGGCAACCGATTGGGCGTTCCATCCGGGTTGTCGCTTTCCAGGGCCAGCCAGACCCGATCTCCCTGGCGATAGAATGGCCAGGCATCGACCCGGAAAGTCACGGTGCCGTTGACATCCACCTGGCCGGCGTTGGCCTCCAATATCTGCAAGGGAGGCAGTTCCGAGACCGGTATGCTTTGGATGGTCAGGTTCAGCGGGTCCGAAGACTGGGTCGCTTCGGAGTTGGTTACCTCATAACTGACTTCCACTACCTTGCCGATATTGGCCCCCACGGCAGCGGCACCCGATAGGGTGAAGTCGACATATCCCTGCGCGGCATTCCCAGGTTTTGGCTCAATCACCGGGCTACCGATACCGGCTATGCCTTTCCAGTAGGGTTGGATATTGTCGGAGTTTTTCATGTCGTCATAACGCACCCGGATCGTGACGGCGGTCTGGGCATTGATCGGGTTGAGCACATTACCGCCTGGCTCGATGGTTTCCAGTACCTCGGGCGGTTTCAAGGCCAGATTGGCTCCGACTCTCAGGTTAAGCGTATGGGAGTAGCGCACTGGCTCGCGCCCGCGTTCGACGATATAGAACGCCTTGACTGAACCACCTTTGTTGGCATCGACATACTCACGTTCGATTGGGAACGGAATATCGCTGTTGAGCCAGGCGCTGGTGACCTCGAACTTGCGGTGGATGAAGCTACCGCCGGGTTTGCTGCCCTGCCAGTACACGCTGAGCAGATCGCCTTCTTCCAGATCAGCGGCCCTGGGTACCACCACTGTGGCGCCACGAATCGAGGCCTCCGGGTCCAGCACGCCACCAGGGGCCTCGGGGACGTTCGGGGCCGGCAGGGTCGCGGCGGCTTCACCGACATTGAGCTGGGTGTGCAAGGATTCGCGATCACCGTCGACCACATAATGCACTTCCAGCGTGCCACCGTTGAGTCCGGCAATATCCAGGTCCAGGTCATGCTGCAAATAGAAGAGCACCGGAGCGTTGCTGCTGCCGGCCATCTTGAAGAAATGCCAGAACTCCCGTTCCCCATTGGCCCGCGTCCCCAGCAGATACAGGTCAACGCGGTCGCTGGATTGCTGACCGGTATAGGGGCTGATTTCCACAGTAGCCAGCAGGGACGTCGGATCGAGGAAATCGCCGACGGCTTCGAGCACCAAGGGACGGGCCAGTCGGCTGAGGAAGCTGCCAATGATTGCCAGGCGGGTCAGTTCCGACGGCTGCGGCTCGCTGCCGGCACGAATCCGTTCATAGCTCAGAACTGCCGTGCCGCCGACCAGCTCGCGAACGATTTCGTTGCGCAGAGGCAGGCGGGTATTACGACCGATCTGGTCATCGGGAATCGGAAAGTCGATGACTTCGTGCACGCTAGTGCCATCGGCGGTGCGTCCTTCCAGGGTGATGTGCAAGGCATCGCCAATCAAGTAGCCCTGGCGAACCTGGGTGATCACGAGGGTGGCGTCGTTATCTTCGCCGAGTACATCGTAGTCGAGGGTATCGAATTCTTCACCGAGGGTTGATTCGTCGATATAGGCATAGGGCAGGCGAGGGCGACTGTCATTGCCGATATTGACCTTGAGCACCACCTGTGGCGACCACTTCACCGAGTAGTTGCCGCACTGGTCGATGACCTCGTATTCGAGCACCTT
>NZ_FOAR01000049.1 GCF_900109755.1 Pseudomonas agarici
ATTCGATCAGCGAGAGCGCTGAGCAACATCAAGAGAGTGAAGAATGCGATAGATGTGAATGAGCCGCGCAAAATCAAAAGTCGGCGAGTGCGCTGATGCGAGGTCATGGGCCAACCCTTGCATCATGCTCAGACGAAATAATCTGTCTCGGCTCACCGTTTTCTTTGAAAAGACTGTATTGCAGAAGAAGAACTAGAGCGGCGGCGGCTAGAAGCCAGAATAAAACCCTCATGGCGCCACCTGCTTTCGAGCCCTTACGGCAATCCGCCCACCCTTAATTGCTTCAGCAAGATTTGGCGGCAGTGCCGAAACGGGTAGATCACGCGGCAAGCCAGCCCCAAGGACTATAAGCGCTCGCTCAATCTCTTCAATCTGTTCGTCGATCAGTGATTTAACTGGTGATGTGCTCATAACAACTCCTTGCGCTTCTCAACAATCTTGTTGAGTCGGCAGCAGTAGTGATTGAATTCTTCGACGCTGAGGCGTCCGTCCAGCATCATTTCTGAAAGCGTTTTTTGAATCATTACTGACCAACTGATCAGCGTTTCCGGGCTCTCAAGCGCTTCAAGCTCTTGTCCGATTAAGACGTGGGGGCTCATAACGAGTCATCCTCGGCCTGGGCGGCAAGTGCGTCATCGAAAAGGGGTCGGAGTAAGCTCTCGGCGATTTCGCCAAGCTTTCCGAAATGATTGTCGCTTGGGCCGAGCAGTTCGGAGATCGCGCTCTTGTCGGGCTTGTCGCCAGCGGTTAACAGCAGCCAGCCAAGCGCCGAGGAGCTGACTTTGCAGTCCTCAAGACGACTATTCACATGCTCATCTACCGCCAGAGCCAGTTGAGCAACGGTCACGCCTTGCGACTTTCTCATCCAGCGCTGAAACTTCACATCAGTGCGGAAGCGGACAAGCTGCTCTGTTGCGTTGTACAGCCACTCGGCGCGTGCAATCTCTACGGCCGACTCGCTCACTGGGGGCGGCAACTGCGCGTCGTAACGGCCTTGGCATATCTTCAATGCTGCGTTCATGGTCGCCTCCAGAGTGCCGGATCAGTCGGTGTAAGCGATGTACTTGAAGTGGCCGGTGTCTTCGTTGAAGCGTTCGAATCTGCCGCCGAAGGTGCCGCGCACCACCCTCTCCACATCCGAGACAAGCGTTCCGATTGGGAAGACGCCCTCCTTGATCATGGAGCTGCTGCTGTGGAGCTTTGCCACCCAGTCGATTTTTGTGGGATCAAGGACGCGAGGCCTTGTTTCTATGCGGGGAAGATCGCCCATGCTGATGGTTGCGATTTCGCGAACGCACAAAGGATCATCAGCAGCCCGCCATCCGCATTTCGTGCAGCACATATCGGCTTCCTGATGACGCCAGCATGGCGCGTTCAAATGGCAGCTACAGTCCTTTACCTGCTCCAGCTCGATGACGCCTGCGCAGCCATCACGGGCGCACGCGTCGCCCTCGCAATATCCGAAATCGCTCATGGCGACCTCCAGTGTTTGGGGTTGGGCGGAACGGGCGGCGAGCATTGCGTCGGCAACTGCGTACGCAGACTCGGCGGCGTACTGCACGTCGCGGGTACTCATGCCGGGAAATGCTGGAGCAAGCGCCTTGGCTGCGAAGTAATCGCGCAGGGTCATGCCGAGGAATGCATCGGCATTGGCATCGCCAAATCGTGCAACAGCGGCTTCGGGCGCGGGAAAGGCCGGCCCGCCATCATCTTTGCTCATGACTCTCTCCATTCGTTGGTTCGCCCGGTTAAAAGGGGGAATCTTCTGGCGCAACGAGGAAATAATTGCAGGCATATTCCTCGCCGATCAGCTCAAGGAATGCGTCACGGTCGTGCACCTGCAAAATCTCTTCAGGTGTGAACTCAGCAAGGATTTCACTCTCTTCAATACTTGCCAGCGTGGCGGAAACCTTTGTCATGTAGTGGCGCTGTCGGTCTTGGAAATAACCGGCTTCCGAAGAAACCTGTTGTGCGAGAAAGCTGATTTCTTTACTCATGATTTGCTCCGCTTATTTGGTTCACCTGTATTCGTTCAACACTCATGCCTCCCGCTGGTTGCCGATGGGCGCGGAGGGGAGTGCATGCGGGTGGTGTCGGGAGGAGGGTGCAGCCGGCCCGATCAGGCCAGCCGGAATTTCCGTTCAGGGAATTCCTTTTCGAATTCCTCAAGAATTCTGCCCGCAAGTTCGGGGCATTTGCGCGGAAGGGCATGGTCGCGGTTGTCAGTCGTTTTCAACGTCTTCCCGATGAAGCAAAAGACGAAGGTCCAGCCGTTGTCCGTTTGGACTTGAAGCTTTTCCATGTGGCGGCTCCGATTGAGAGATAGGCCCCAGGCCCGCTACTGGCGACGGCCTGGGTTTGCAGCGTCAAGTTGTCCTGGTGCGCTGGGGTGGCCTACCGGAATTCCGGCCGATGCGCGGTGACATCGACGACCTACTGTCCGCTGCCTGTATGAGTATTGGGCGCAGCCTTCAGGCTTGCTGCGCCACGCAGGTGAATCGTTCGGCTACTTCATGTCGGTAGCTCCTATTGCTCGCTCACTGGGCAGGCAGTGGCCACCTATTGATTGTGCAGATGGCAGGCTAGGCGAACCGTTCCTGCTCCCGGCGTTATCACCTCGTCGCGCTTTCAGCTCTAGCCGCGATCAGGTATCCGGGGACGGATGGGCAATTCCCGCGCTCGGCGGTTCATCTGCAATGCAGGTGGGCGGTTATAGGCCGCAGTTTCGTCCGCATCTATGGCCGCTATTGGAAGCCGACCAATTCATTGGCAAGCAACTCTCTTGCGCGATCACTCAAGGCGGTGAGAACCCGAGGATCCTGAGAGTCGCAAGCCTTGTACTGCTCAATCCGCTTTAGAAGCTCGCGGTGCTTGGCTTCCCGGTAGGCCTGATTCGCCTCTTCCGGGGTGTGGAACCTGCCAAGTGTCACGCGCAGGCCATCGACATTCAGGGATGCGGCGAACTTCCTGTCGCACTTACAATTGACCCAGGCAACGCCTATCGGCCACTCGCCCCGTGTCGCCTGATTGGTGCCGAAGAAGAGGTTCAACCACTGTGGTATGAACGCACATGTATCCGGTCCGTAGACCCGATTGCCGGGAACCAGAAAATCTTTGTCGAGATGTATTCCCTCCCAGCGCTGAGTGACCATCCAGCCTTTGAAAGCGGAGAACCTCTTCCACTCTTCCACGACCGTGCAGCCGCGATAGGTTGGGTACTTGGCCTGGTATCGCTCCGAGTAGCACCTCATGAGCATGTCAGACCATCTTGCATAGATCGGGTCGTGCTTGAATCTGTTGCTTTCCGCCCGGCCTGCCGACATCGGGACATCGTTCAGGCCAACGCCATAAACAAGACGCTGCTTTTTCATGTACCCTCCAGACTGTGCGCTCTCATAGAGAGGATCGGGCAGTTAACGACAGGCTGTCGTGGCGCTGGTTGGTCAGGACTTCACCAGCTCGTAGCCGGCGGCGCCGTAAGCTTTTGTTAGCCGCTTGTTGATTTGCTCGAGGGAGTAAGCAATTCCGCCGTGACCACTCGGACCCTTGTAGATGTACATTCCACCCTTCACTTCGTAGGTAAATCGCATAGGTGCACTCCATGGTTGGAAAAATTGAGCCGCGATACGGGGCAGAGGTGTACATCTCTGACGCCGGGAACATCTGCATCAAACAGGATCAGGGGGGCCGTGAAGAGCACGTGCTGATTTTTGCTGACGAAGAGGTCGACGACCTGATTGCTCTGTTGAAGGATGCAAAATCGGAGCTGGCCGAAGAGCGACGAGTGGCCGAAGAAAACGAGAACAACTGAGGCCTGTCACATCCATCTGCCCACCCAGTGAATGGGCAGAAGTGATGCTCAGTACGGCTTCTCGACCTTGCCCTGGTCTTGCAGGCTTTTGATGTGGAACAGGTTGTTCAACATCATGTCCATCTGGCCGGCCAACTGGTTACGCAGGCCGTCCTTAAGTGCGCCAGTCACAGCGTTGACGCTGGTCTGCATTTGCTTGGTGAAGTCCTCGGCGCAGATCTTGGTCATGAGCCATTCGGCGCGCGTCACAGTGTTGTACGAGCTGGATGCTGGCTTGCCATCGCCAGGGTTCACCTTGCAGTTCCAGTAAGCAGTGACGGTTGTTTCCAGCTCCTTGCGGAGCGTGGTGGACGGCCCTTCCTGATCACCCCACTGATTCACCCGGCGATATTCACGCTCGAACGAACCGTTGATGGTTTCGTCGATCGCCTTCTGAATCTGCGAGGTCACGCGCTCGTCGAAGATTTTGTCGATGCGTTTCTTCACTTCTTTCGCGACCATCTCGGAGAGGTCTTCGTCCTCTCGCAGCAACTGGTCGGCGACATTTGCCACGATGGATTTTTTCAGTTCGGCTTCGTTGATATTGAGCATGGTCATTGCCTCGGTTGTTTTCCCAATGCACCCGTCACCAGGCGCATCAGTGAAACTTTCCGCCGTGGCCCGCTACTGGCGTCGGTCACCGGCTTGAATCGAATGTGGTCGCCTGTTTTTACAGGGGCAGGCTCCCTGTTTCCTCGCTTTCCACAGTCGAGGGAAACCCATATGCTTCGACCTCCACAGTCGAAACAAGGAATGCAGTTATGGCGGAATACATGGCTCGAGTTGAGCTGTTCAGGGCCGATGGCGAGGACTACGCCGATCTTCACGAAAAAATGGCTGCTTTAGGCCTGAAGCGGACGGTTAAGTTTGATGACGGAAAAACTTATGACATGCCGATAGGCACGTACTTTGGAGCAAGCGCCCTAAGCACCTCTGTATTGAGAGACAGAGTCAAATCTATTTCTGATCCGCTTACTTCGCGAGGCGCTGCTTCAATTTTTCTATGCCGTGTTGAAGGGAGTGAGTGGTCAGCATTCCTTTACGAGGCCTGACCCGCCGGCGGCTGACTTGCCCCAGGGCACAACATCAATCGCGTGATACCTCATTACGCCAATAGCTGACTCAAAGGCGGTATCAAAACTGGTGCCGCTTTTTTCAGACAGCTCAAGAACAATCTGTCGAACTCGCTCAATCTGTTCTTCGTTCATTTCCTTACCCCGGTTTGACTTCCCTGATACCCCTCGTAAGAAGGGCATCGAGGAAATCTGTCTCGCTACGCATATCTGGGTCATTCGCCAGTTCGGTATCCCTCGTCTGCCGCAGGTTCTCCCTGCGTTTCCTCCCAGCGCCAAAGTCACTCCCGTGGCGGTAGGTCAGATCAGATCGCCGGTCTCCAGTAGAGGCGTAGCGGCCAATCGTTAGTTTTTGACAGAGCCTTTGCATCGGCCCTCCCTGTCCTTGCCGGACAGGCGGCCCCGCTGTTATTTCCGCAGCAGGATCGTGTTCTGAATTTTTAAAGAGCGACTCCGAATCGGAGCGGACCCTTTCGAGGCCCTTCGCAGTGGCTGTGTCGCTGCGATGGGTGAACGATAAGCCAATGCCTAATTTCTGTAAATAGGTAATGCCTAATTATTTTCAAATTTCTTCTCCGGCGAAAGTCAGCGGCTGAGGGGGTTGCATTTCCAGATCGAGACGTTAAGCTTTGCCTATCCTGTATTTATATACAGTATTTGTTAAGGAGATGTTTATGGCAGTCCACGGAAATGTAAAACCACCACAAGCCAGCGGTATGACCGGGATAGAGCGGCTCAGCCTGCGAGTTTCATCGATGATCAATCATCCGATCGCGCAGGAGCGGCGTGAGGTAACTGTTCATCGCCTGGACACGGACGGTGATCGGGAATGGGAAGAAGTGCTTAGCGTGATCGCTGAAACTGACGAACTCGAACTGACGCTCAATGACGACGGCAGCGTGACGGTGAGATGGGAGCAACAGGAGTTGGATACGGCGGGAAAAGGAGAGGCTGAGTTTGAGCCTGAAGAGGAGTTGGCCCCGTTCTGACGGGCACTAAAAAGCCCGCTCAGTGGCGGGCTACAGGTTATGGCGGGGAAGTCATATGTAAGAGACCCTGCTCCGGAGCCATTTTGGTATATTCTACTAAGGAATGCATTTTTAAGAATAGATTCCTAAAGGTGATAGATGAAATCCACCCCAGCGGTTCAGAGCCTAAACCTTACCTCGTTATGCAAGCCAAGAGATTATCAGGAGTGCCTAATCTACAGCCCATGCGAAGGATTTATGGTTGCGACATGGAAAAACCTAGGTGATGAGCCAGGGTTCTATTTATTCGCTACTTACGAACCACTACATCATGAGCAGGCCCTGCTCTGGGTTGGACTTCCATCGCCGGAGCTTATGAGCAATCTTTGCCAAAAGCTATCTAATGCCAAAATAGAAAGCGCTACAATCTCCGTCCAGAAAGAGACATGACCCTTCGTATCTCACTTATGGCTGGAGATAGGCTGTCTTTTGAAATCCCTATTAGCAAAAGATCTTCAAGATTCTTGGATGTGAAAAAATCATTGCCGCTAGAAATAAGGCTTTCAATACGAGCGACGCCTTTTGGGATTAAACTAATCCATGCGTGAGTTTTGCTAATTTCCCCTGCGCGCCATTGATGTATTTCAACTTCGCTTGCGGCTATAACGTTTTTTAATGGATTAATAAAGTTAAATATCTCTTCGTCCTTGTAAGAAGCGCCTAAAAAGCTGAATCCCGCTATTTCGCCAATCTTTATCTGTTTTGGTGGCACAGCACCCGACTTCTTCGCCGCAGGGTTGGTCTCAAGATAAGCTTCTCTCTCGGCTAGGGATCTAGCTTCATACCTATAGAGCCCTGGATCTCGGGTTTTTAGTTTATGATCAAGCCGGCTGCTGTCAGCCGCAGAAAATGCCCCTCGAAGCTTGAAGCGAAGCGATTTAAGAAATAAATATTGTTGTTGTAGGCTGGATATTGTCGCGAGCATTGATGGAGCAACTGCCTTAAGCTCAAGTATCCTATTTACTTTGAGTCTTCTGCTATATAGCTCATCATGCCTTTTCATTTCTGACGAGAAGTCTGCTTTGAAATGCTTTGTACCGCAGTCTTTGCCTATGTTTGTTTCTTGTTCGTCACTAGTAGTAATAAGGTAGCCGTGTAAGTGCGGCTTTCCGCAGTCCGATATTCCACACTTAATCGTTTTTCCATTTAGATGGTAAGGGGCGACGATGCTTCCAAAGTTCCTGTCCTTGTGTGTGGGTACAAAATAAAGAGAGGATTGATATTTTGGGCGGCAGACAATCGACTCAATGTCAGCTAGCACCGGAACATCTTCAAAAGAAACGTTAGAGTCTTCGCCGCTCATTTCACATCCTTGAATTGTATATTCACTTATTCCGATTGGTTACTGCGTTCTCGAAATGCTTCCCTCTTCACCTCATCTGCATATCCCTCGACAGCCAGGTAACTCGCCGCGATCTCCAGCAACTCCCTAACCTCATCTTACTGGCCATCCTCAGACAGTCGCACGGCGCCCTTCATCAGATCGACTCCCGACTACTTGAGAATGCCGCAGCCTCTTTCAGGTCGCGGCGCAGCGGTTGGTAGCGTTTAGTGAGGGTCATAGCGTCACACCGGCTGCCCGTTCCACACGTAAAGCACGCGAGCTAGGATGTGGGTGTCATCCACTCGTATGTCCTCGGGGTCGTGGTGCTTGTTGTCCGAGATCATCTTGAAGCGATCCTTGCCTTTCTTTTGCAGGCGTTTCACGTACAGCATTTCGTCGTGGGAGAAGAGGTAGATGCCATCACCCGTGAACTCCCGGATCGTGATGTCGACCAGTAGCGGGTCGCGATCCTTGATGGTTGGGGTCATCGATTGCCCCCAACCGGTGATCATCTTGAGGTGGAAGTGTTCTTTGAACGAAACCCCCATCTCCCTCAGGTGCTTGGGGCTGACCCTGATGTCCTGGAGCATTTCCGGGTATTCGTGCGGGATCTGTCCGCCGCCCATCGCCGCACGCACGTCGTAGTGCGCGATCCACACCTCATCACCAACAGCTCCGGGGCGGTAGTAGTCCAACTCGATTACGCCACCACCATCTTCAGCCTGGGCGACGTCAAGCAATCGTCTGCGGGCATCTTCAGAAAGGTTGTTTCCGATGCGACTCAGCATATCCCGGACAGCGTCAGCGGCTGTCCCTCCTGAGACCCTGGCGGTGCTGTCGTTCTTTGCGGCTGGCACGCTGGTGAGATTTCTAATCTCCTCAGCCAGACGAGGACTAAACGCCTCGACTGGCTCGAAGATCATGCGAGCCAGTACGGCGGCGAACTGTGCGTTTAGCGGATTTATCCCCTTGAAATACAGATTCACTGCGGCTGGCGTCATGCCGGCAGCGTCTGCGATTTTCCTCTGACTTAACTTCAGCTCGTTCTTCTTTGAGAGGAACAGAGCGTGCGCCGCTTCGCACTCGGCTAAGCGATCAGGAGGCAGGATTCTTTTTTTCGTCATCGTGCGAATGTATATCAACGGTTAAAAATAAGAAGAAACCATCGGTATTGATTAAAAATTAACAGATGGTTAATATCAGCCTCATCTACGACCGAGGCTTGATCATGAACGAGACCCCCCTCGATAAGTTTGTTGCTGAAAAAGGGCAGTCCGAAGCCGCACGGCTTCTTCGTGTGACCGCCCCGGCAATTCATAAAGCGCTCACCGCGAAGCGAGATATCCGCGTCCTGGAATTGCCTGATGGAACATTTCAGGCCCAAGAGCAGCGTCCGTTTCCATCCCAAAAATCCGCCGCCTAACCCCTTTATCAGCCACAAGGAGCAATACATGTACGAAGACCCTAAGCATTTGAATCATAACGAAACAAAGGTTCGTCTGAGCGATGAGTACGACAGCTACCTTCGCTCGTTAGCAAAAATCCACGGCACTCAAAAAGCTGTTCTTGCCCGTGAAATTCTGAAGGCTGCAATTCAGCAGATGAGGGATGAGCTTACCCGCGTTCAAGACATGGCCTGAAGGCCCGCAATGGAGGCTCTATGCCTGAGAACCCTTGCGACCTGTCATTGCGGCAGATCGCGGATGTCGATGACATCCATTTCCTTGAGCAGGCAGCCGCCGAGCAGGGAATCACAACGCAGCAACTCGTCAAGGAGCTGATTGAACGCCACATCGTTGCAAGAACAAGACCGAAGACGATGACGGGGACAGTTCAGCCATTCAGACGACCCTACAACCCAGCGAGAGCAAAGCCTGATGAGGGCCTGAAAAGTGAATGACAACCAAATCGCAGGCACAAAAAAGCCAGGTTCGCGGCCTGGCTTCTTGTGCAGCACATACAAGTAACGTCTGGAGCTGATTATGCACAGTTCAATAGATGCCGGCAATACCCTCAACAATCTCGCGCCACGTTTTTCGCAATCTGAAAACGTGGCGCACGAACGTAACTATCACATATCTGCTGCGATGCATGCTGTTCGGATGGTTCGGTTTCAATACACCAAGGAAGCCAAGAATCAATTCCGTCGCGAATGTCTCGATCACCTGAGGGCTTCATTGTCTGGGGGCGCGGCATGAACTACGGATTCATTTACTGCCTCGCCAGCGAAGCCATGCCAGGCATCTAC
>NZ_FOAR01000048.1 GCF_900109755.1 Pseudomonas agarici
CATGCCGATCTTGTAGATGCCTGGCATGGCTTCGCTGGCGAGGCAGTAAATGAATCCGTAGTTCATGCCGCGCCCCCAGACAATGAAGCCCTCAGGTGATCGAGACATTCGCGACGGAATTGATTCTTGGCTTCCTTGGTGTATTGAAACCGAACCATCCGAACAGCATGCATCGCAGCAGATATGTGATAGTTACGTTCGTGCGCCACGTTTTCAGATTGCGAAAAACGTGGCGCGAGATTGTTGAGGGTATTGCCGGCATCTATTGAACTGTGCATAATCAGCTCCAGAACGTACTTGTATGTGCTGCACAAAAAGCCAGGCCGCGAACCTGGCTTTTTTGTGCCTGCGATTTGTCATTTTTCACTTTTGAGTCCCTCTTTAGGGGCTAATTGGTACAGCCTGGCTTTTGGGCGCCTCATTAGAGACGGCCCCCCCATTGCTAAAAACTCGATAGCAATTGCTTCGAGCGCTTCGTCGACGCCGACCCCACTTTTCAAGGCGAAGGCAGCGATCTTTCTCTTTGCACCATCGCTCAGGTGCTCATATTCGATTTCAGGCACGTGACCTCCAAAGGGCCTCTATGCAGCGCTAGACTGTTTGTCGTTCTTGTTGAGCGCTTCGATTGCGCCGTTCTCAACAGCCCACTCGATCATTTCGTACAGATATGTGGCGTGCTGCATCTCAGCGCGCTCTGCTGCGCGACTGAGAATCCGGTCGAGTGTTTTGTTGAAGCGCACCTTTCGGGGCGTGTCTCGCTTATGCGATTGATCGGCGTACATTTGCTGTTCCTTGTGACTGATAAAGGGGTTAGGCGGCGGAGAGTGCTTGGCTGGCCGCAGACTGAATCTGCGCCCACGGAAAAGATGGGCAGAGGTCGGCGCGATCAACTGCGCCTCCGGTCAATGCCTCGATTTCAATTGCGCGCTTGGCGGGAACGGATCGCTCGCCAGAGCACCACTGGTTGACAGTGGGCGCAGCAACCCGCAGGCGGCGCGCCATTTCCGCTTGGCTGCCGAGCAAGCGGGATGCTTCTTTGGCTGCTTCTGCTGGCTTCATGAGTTGTCTCCTGGAGATGTTGCGGTGAATATAAGGCATTACCTTATCTACAACAAGCCATTGCCTAACCAATATTGCTACGGGCCTAATTAGGCAATGCTTACCGGACCGGAATTAGGCGCCGCCATCGAGGCTGCGCGGATCGCCAAGGGCGTATCAAAAAAGCAGCTCGCAGACGACTTCGCAGTGAAGCCTCCGTCGATACAGGGCTGGGTGAAAAACGGCAGGATCGATAAATCGAAGCTGATGGACGTGATCGACTATTTTTCAGACGTGGTCGGGCCGGACCACTGGGGTTTACGTCTGGGCTTCGCATACTCGGAAGAAGCACTTGAGGCTAGGAAGCTTTTCTGCGGCGGAGCGGAAAAGTCGCCGGTGTCGTCTGCGGCCGATAAGGTTCGTCATATGCTGGAAGGCAAGGCCTTGGACGATGATCGTTTGCAGAGGATTCTGGCGATCGCCGAGGGAGACGAGCCAGTGGGAACTGTCAGCGTTCTAGCGAACGATGCGTACAGGCTCGGCAAGGTCGGCGACGAGGTGTGGATTGCCCATTACGACATTCGCGGCGCTTTGGGTGGTGGTGAGGTCGCCCACGACTATCCGGAAATGCTTCAGGATGTGCGCGTCAGCCCTTCCCAGCTTCGGGCGATGGGTGTTGAGTTCAAAGAACACTTCCACCTGAAGATGGTGACAGGTTGGGGTCAGTCGATGGCGCCAACCATCAAGGATCGCGACCCGCTACTGGTCGACATCACGATCCGGGAGTTCACGGGTGATGGCATCTACCTCTTCTCCCACGACGAAATGCTGTACGTGAAACGCCTGCAAAAGAAAGGCAAGGATCGCTTCAAGATGATCTCGGACAACAAGCACCACGACCCCGAGGACATACGAGTGGATGACACCCACATCCTAGCTCGCGTGCTTTACGTGTGGAACGGGCAGCCGGTGTGACGCTATGACCCTCACTAAACGCTACCAACCGCTGCGCCGCGACCTGAAAGAGGCTGCGGCATTCTCAAGTAGTCGGGAGTCGATCTGATGAAGGGCGCCGTGCGACTGTCTGAGGATGGCCAGTAAGATGAGGTTAGGGAGTTGCTGGAGATCGCGGCGAGTTACCTGGCTGTCGAGGGATATGCAGATGAGGTGAAGAGGGAAGCATTTCGAGAACGCAGTAACCAATCGGAATAAGTGAATATACAATTCAAGGATGTGAAATGAGCGGCGAAGACTCTAACGTTTCTTTTGAAGATGTTCCGGTGCTAGCTGACATTGAGTCGATTGTCTGCCGCCCAAAATATCAATCCTCTCTTTATTTTGTACCCACACACAAGGACAGGAACTTTGGAAGCATCGTCGCCCCTTACCATCTAAATGGAAAAACGATTAAGTGTGGAATATCGGACTGCGGAAAGCCGCACTTACACGGCTACCTTATTACTACTAGTGACGAACAAGAAACAAACATAGGCAAAGACTGCGGTACAAAGCATTTCAAAGCAGACTTCTCGTCAGAAATGAAAAGGCATGATGAGCTATATAGCAGAAGACTCAAAGTAAATAGGATACTTGAGCTTAAGGCAGTTGCTCCATCAATGCTCGCGACAATATCCAGCCTACAACAACAATATTTATTTCTTAAATCGCTTCGCTTCAAGCTTCGAGGGGCATTTTCTGCGGCTGACAGCAGCCGGCTTGATCATAAACTAAAAACCCGAGATCCAGGGCTCTATAGGTATGAAGCTAGATCCCTAGCCGAGAGAGAAGCTTATCTTGAGACCAACCCTGCGGCGAAGAAGTCGGGTGCTGTGCCACCAAAACAGATAAAGATTGGCGAAATAGCGGGATTCAGCTTTTTAGGCGCTTCTTACAAGGACGAAGAGATATTTAACTTTATTAATCCATTAAAAAACGTTATAGCCGCAAGCGAAGTTGAAATACATCAATGGCGCGCAGGGGAAATTAGCAAAACTCACGCATGGATTAGTTTAATCCCAAAAGGCGTCGCTCGTATTGAAAGCCTTATTTCTAGCGGCAATGATTTTTTCACATCCAAGAATCTTGAAGATCTTTTGCTAATAGGGATTTCAAAAGACAGCCTATCTCCAGCCATAAGTGAGATACGAAGGGTCATGTCTCTTTCTGGACGGAGATTGTAGCGCTTTCTATTTTGGCATTAGATAGCTTTTGGCAAAGATTGCTCATAAGCTCCGGCGATGGAAGTCCAACCCAGAGCAGGGCCTGCTCATGATGTAGTGGTTCGTAAGTAGCGAATAAATAGAACCCTGGCTCATCACCTAGGTTTTTCCATGTCGCAACCATAAATCCTTCGCATGGGCTGTAGATTAGGCACTCCTGATAATCTCTTGGCTTGCATAACGAGGTAAGGTTTAGGCTCTGAACCGCTGGGGTGGATTTCATCTATCACCTTTAGGAATCTATTCTTAAAAATGCATTCCTTAGTAGAATATACCAAAATGGCTCCGGAGCAGGGTCTCTTACATATGACTTCCCCGCCATAACCTGTAGCCCGCCACTGAGCGGGCTTTTTAGTGCCCGTCAGAACGGGGCCAACTCCTCTTCAGGCTCAAACTCAGCCTCTCCTTTTCCCGCCGTATCCAACTCCTGTTGCTCCCATCTCACCGTCACGCTGCCGTCGTCATTGAGCGTCAGTTCGAGTTCGTCAGTTTCAGCGATCACGCTAAGCACTTCTTCCCATTCCCGATCACCGTCCGTGTCCAGGCGATGAACAGTTACCTCACGCCGCTCCTGCGCGATCGGATGATTGATCATCGATGAAACTCGCAGGCTGAGCCGCTCTATCCCGGTCATACCGCTGGCTTGTGGTGGTTTTACATTTCCGTGGACTGCCATAAACATCTCCTTAACAAATACTGTATATAAATACAGGATAGGCAAAGCTTAACGTCTCGATCTGGAAATGCAACCCCCTCAGCCGCTGACTTTCGCCGGAGAAGAAATTTGAAAATAATTAGGCATTACCTATTTACAGAAATTAGGCATTGGCTTATCGTTCACCCATCGCAGCGACACAGCCACTGCGAAGGGCCTCGAAAGGGTCCGCTCCGATTCGGAGTCGCTCTTTAAAAATTCAGAACACGATCCTGCTGCGGAAATAACAGCGGGGCCGCCTGTCCGGCAAGGACAGGGAGGGCCGATGCAAAGGCTCTGTCAAAAACTAACGATTGGCCGCTACGCCTCTACTGGAGACCGGCGATCTGATCTGACCTACCGCCACGGGAGTGACTTTGGCGCTGGGAGGAAACGCAGGGAGAACCTGCGGCAGACGAGGGATACCGAACTGGCGAATGACCCAGATATGCGTAGCGAGACAGATTTCCTCGATGCCCTTCTTACGAGGGGTATCAGGGAAGTCAAACCGGGGTAAGGAAATGAACGAAGAACAGATTGAGCGAGTTCGACAGATTGTTCTTGAGCTGTCTGAAAAAAGCGGCACCAGTTTTGATACCGCCTTTGAGTCAGCTATTGGCGTAATGAGGTATCACGCGATTGATGTTGTGCCCTGGGGCAAGTCAGCCGCCGGCGGGTCAGGCCTCGTAAAGGAATGCTGACCACTCACTCCCTTCAACACGGCATAGAAAAATTGAAGCAGCGCCTCGCGAAGTAAGCGGATCAGAAATAGATTTGACTCTGTCTCTCAATACAGAGGTGCTTAGGGCGCTTGCTCCAAAGTACGTGCCTATCGGCATGTCATAAGTTTTTCCGTCATCAAACTTAACCGTCCGCTTCAGGCCTAAAGCAGCCATTTTTTCGTGAAGATCGGCGTAGTCCTCGCCATCGGCCCTGAACAGCTCAACTCGAGCCATGTATTCCGCCATAACTGCATTCCTTGTTTCGACTGTGGAGGTCGAAGCATATGGGTTTCCCTCGACTGTGGAAAGCGAGGAAACAGGGAGCCTGCCCCTGTAAAAACAGGCGACCACATTCGATTCAAGCCGGTGACCGACGCCAGTAGCGGGCCACGGCGGAAAGTTTCACTGATGCGCCTGGTGACGGGTGCATTGGGAAAACAACCGAGGCAATGACCATGCTCAATATCAACGAAGCCGAACTGAAAAAATCCATCGTGGCAAATGTCGCCGACCAGTTGCTGCGAGAGGACGAAGACCTCTCCGAGATGGTCGCGAAAGAAGTGAAGAAACGCATCGACAAAATCTTCGACGAGCGCGTGACCTCGCAGATTCAGAAGGCGATCGACGAAACCATCAACGGTTCGTTCGAGCGTGAATATCGCCGGGTGAATCAGTGGGGTGATCAGGAAGGGCCGTCCACCACGCTCCGCAAGGAGCTGGAAACAACCGTCACTGCTTACTGGAACTGCAAGGTGAACCCTGGCGATGGCAAGCCAGCATCCAGCTCGTACAACACTGTGACGCGCGCCGAATGGCTCATGACCAAGATCTGCGCCGAGGACTTCACCAAGCAAATGCAGACCAGCGTCAACGCTGTGACTGGCGCACTTAAGGACGGCCTGCGTAACCAGTTGGCCGGCCAGATGGACATGATGTTGAACAACCTGTTCCACATCAAAAGCCTGCAAGACCAGGGCAAGGTCGAGAAGCCGTACTGAGCATCACTTCTGCCCATTCACTGGGTGGGCAGATGGATGTGACAGGCCTCAGTTGTTCTCGTTTTCTTCGGCCACTCGTCGCTCTTCGGCCAGCTCCGATTTTGCATCCTTCAACAGAGCAATCAGGTCGTCGACCTCTTCGTCAGCAAAAATCAGCACGTGCTCTTCACGGCCCCCCTGATCCTGTTTGATGCAGATGTTCCCGGCGTCAGAGATGTACACCTCTGCCCCGTATCGCGGCTCAATTTTTCCAACCATGGAGTGCACCTATGCGATTTACCTACGAAGTGAAGGGTGGAATGTACATCTACAAGGGTCCGAGTGGTCACGGCGGAATTGCTTACTCCCTCGAGCAAATCAACAAGCGGCTAACAAAAGCTTACGGCGCCGCCGGCTACGAGCTGGTGAAGTCCTGACCAACCAGCGCCACGACAGCCTGTCGTTAACTGCCCGATCCTCTCTATGAGAGCGCACAGTCTGGAGGGTACATGAAAAAGCAGCGTCTTGTTTATGGCGTTGGCCTGAACGATGTCCCGATGTCGGCAGGCCGGGCGGAAAGCAACAGATTCAAGCACGACCCGATCTATGCAAGATGGTCTGACATGCTCATGAGGTGCTACTCGGAGCGATACCAGGCCAAGTACCCAACCTATCGCGGCTGCACGGTCGTGGAAGAGTGGAAGAGGTTCTCCGCTTTCAAAGGCTGGATGGTCACTCAGCGCTGGGAGGGAATACATCTCGACAAAGATTTTCTGGTTCCCGGCAATCGGGTCTACGGACCGGATACATGTGCGTTCATACCACAGTGGTTGAACCTCTTCTTCGGCACCAATCAGGCGACACGGGGCGAGTGGCCGATAGGCGTTGCCTGGGTCAATTGTAAGTGCGACAGGAAGTTCGCCGCATCCCTGAATGTCGATGGCCTGCGCGTGACACTTGGCAGGTTCCACACCCCGGAAGAGGCGAATCAGGCCTACCGGGAAGCCAAGCACCGCGAGCTTCTAAAGCGGATTGAGCAGTACAAGGCTTGCGACTCTCAGGATCCTCGGGTTCTCACCGCCTTGAGTGATCGCGCAAGAGAGTTGCTTGCCAATGAATTGGTCGGCTTCCAATAGCGGCCATAGATGCGGACGAAACTGCGGCCTATAACCGCCCACCTGCATTGCAGATGAACCGCCGAGCGCGGGAATTGCCCATCCGTCCCCGGATACCTGATCGCGGCTAGAGCTGAAAGCGCGACGAGGTGATAACGCCGGGAGCAGGAACGGTTCGCCTAGCCTGCCATCTGCACAATCAATAGGTGGCCACTGCCTGCCCAGTGAGCGAGCAATAGGAGCTACCGACATGAAGTAGCCGAACGATTCACCTGCGTGGCGCAGCAAGCCTGAAGGCTGCGCCCAATACTCATACAGGCAGCGGACAGTAGGTCGTCGATGTCACCGCGCATCGGCCGGAATTCCGGTAGGCCACCCCAGCGCACCAGGACAACTTGACGCTGCAAACCCAGGCCGTCGCCAGTAGCGGGCCTGGGGCCTATCTCTCAATCGGAGCCGCCACATGGAAAAGCTTCAAGTCCAAACGGACAACGGCTGGACCTTCGTCTTTTGCTTCATCGGGAAGACGTTGAAAACGACTGACAACCGCGACCATGCCCTTCCGCGCAAATGCCCCGAACTTGCGGGCAGAATTCTTGAGGAATTCGAAAAGGAATTCCCTGAACGGAAATTCCGGCTGGCCTGATCGGGCCGGCTGCACCCTCCTCCCGACACCACCCGCATGCACTCCCCTCCGCGCCCATCGGCAACCAGCGGGAGGCATGAGTGTTGAACGAATACAGGTGAACCAAATAAGCGGAGCAAATCATGAGTAAAGAAATCAGCTTTCTCGCACAACAGGTTTCTTCGGAAGCCGGTTATTTCCAAGACCGACAGCGCCACTACATGACAAAGGTTTCCGCCACGCTGGCAAGTATTGAAGAGAGTGAAATCCTTGCTGAGTTCACACCTGAAGAGATTTTGCAGGTGCACGACCGTGACGCATTCCTTGAGCTGATCGGCGAGGAATATGCCTGCAATTATTTCCTCGTTGCGCCAGAAGATTCCCCCTTTTAACCGGGCGAACCAACGAATGGAGAGAGTCATGAGCAAAGATGATGGCGGGCCGGCCTTTCCCGCGCCCGAAGCCGCTGTTGCACGATTTGGCGATGCCAATGCCGATGCATTCCTCGGCATGACCCTGCGCGATTACTTCGCAGCCAAGGCGCTTGCTCCAGCATTTCCCGGCATGAGTACCCGCGACGTGCAGTACGCCGCCGAGTCTGCGTACGCAGTTGCCGACGCAATGCTCGCCGCCCGTTCCGCCCAACCCCAAACACTGGAGGTCGCCATGAGCGATTTCGGATATTGCGAGGGCGACGCGTGCGCCCGTGATGGCTGCGCAGGCGTCATCGAGCTGGAGCAGGTAAAGGACTGTAGCTGCCATTTGAACGCGCCATGCTGGCGTCATCAGGAAGCCGATATGTGCTGCACGAAATGCGGATGGCGGGCTGCTGATGATCCTTTGTGCGTTCGCGAAATCGCAACCATCAGCATGGGCGATCTTCCCCGCATAGAAACAAGGCCTCGCGTCCTTGATCCCACAAAAATCGACTGGGTGGCAAAGCTCCACAGCAGCAGCTCCATGATCAAGGAGGGCGTCTTCCCAATCGGAACGCTTGTCTCGGATGTGGAGAGGGTGGTGCGCGGCACCTTCGGCGGCAGATTCGAACGCTTCAACGAAGACACCGGCCACTTCAAGTACATCGCTTACACCGACTGATCCGGCACTCTGGAGGCGACCATGAACGCAGCATTGAAGATATGCCAAGGCCGTTACGACGCGCAGTTGCCGCCCCCAGTGAGCGAGTCGGCCGTAGAGATTGCACGCGCCGAGTGGCTGTACAACGCAACAGAGCAGCTTGTCCGCTTCCGCACTGATGTGAAGTTTCAGCGCTGGATGAGAAAGTCGCAAGGCGTGACCGTTGCTCAACTGGCTCTGGCGGTAGATGAGCATGTGAATAGTCGTCTTGAGGACTGCAAAGTCAGCTCCTCGGCGCTTGGCTGGCTGCTGTTAACCGCTGGCGACAAGCCCGACAAGAGCGCGATCTCCGAACTGCTCGGCCCAAGCGACAATCATTTCGGAAAGCTTGGCGAAATCGCCGAGAGCTTACTCCGACCCCTTTTCGATGACGCACTTGCCGCCCAGGCCGAGGATGACTCGTTATGAGCCCCCACGTCTTAATCGGACAAGAGCTTGAAGCGCTTGAGAGCCCGGAAACGCTGATCAGTTGGTCAGTAATGATTCAAAAAACGCTTTCAGAAATGATGCTGGACGGACGCCTCAGCGTCGAAGAATTCAATCACTACTGCTGCCGACTCAACAAGATTGTTGAGAAGCGCAAGGAGTTGTTATGAGCACATCACCAGTTAAATCACTGATCGACGAACAGATTGAAGAGATTGAGCGAGCGCTTATAGTCCTTGGGGCTGGCTTGCCGCGTGATCTACCCGTTTCGGCACTGCCGCCAAATCTTGCTGAAGCAATTAAGGGTGGGCGGATTGCCGTAAGGGCTCGAAAGCAGGTGGCGCCATGAGGGTTTTATTCTGGCTTCTAGCCGCCGCCGCTCTAGTTCTTCTTCTGCAATACAGTCTTTTCAAAGAAAACGGTGAGCCGAGACAGATTATTTCGTCTGAGCATGATGCAAGGGTTGGCCCATGACCTCGCATCAGCGCACTCGCCGACTTTTGATTTTGCGCGGCTCATTCACATCTATCGCATTCTTCACTCTCTTGATGTTGCTCAGCGCTCTCGCTGATCGAAT
>NZ_FOAR01000047.1 GCF_900109755.1 Pseudomonas agarici
GGCATCCGTCAGGCGCTCGACCTTGTAGATGCCCTCGGGCGATATCTCCACCGACTTGATGTACTCGGCGCCGCGCTCGTCTCGGCACATGGCGGCGATGTAGATCGTCCAGTGGTAGGAGAAATCGAAAATGGCATTGGCGACCGCAAGGCTTCGGATCTGTTTGCAGCTCTTCCAGTTCGCCATGATCTGCGTGCCGCTGGGGTCGATGTTCACCACCGCGACGTGGTTGGTGCGCAGCAGCGCCCGGCAACTGCGTTCGGCCCTGGCGAAACCGTTGTTGGGTTTGCGTTTCGACTTCATAGCGAGTCCGCCATCTTGCGTAGGGCGCGTCGCTCGGCCAGCGACAGAGGCCTGGGTTTGCGCTTGAGGACCGTTTCAGGGTCTATCCGGGTGGAGCGGGGCGGCGGTATCGGATTGCGCGGCGGGCTTTGCAGCTCGTCGATATGGCCGCCGGCTGCAAGGAACTTGGCGATCTGCTCGGATATGGCGTCCGCCTTTGGCCGATGATGCTCGACCAGGCTGAGGTGGTTGCTGATCATGTTTTCCTCACTTGATGCGGATCGAGCTGTCGCCGCGCTCAAGGTGCGCCCAAACCGGCTCCTCGATCAGCTCGTGTTCTGCGTCTTCGCCGGCGGCCATGCGCTTGCGCACGGTTTCGTTGTGCTCGCGAATTTCCTTGAGCTTGGCTGCAATGGCAGTTTTGTCTGGTGCGAAGGTTGTTTTTGGGACGACATAGTCCTCAGGTAGCTCGTCTTCTTTGTCGACAATGACCTTCTCCTTGCCTAGGGCAAGGGTGATGGTGAACAGAGGCCGCTTGATCGACTTGAGGCCGGCGGCCTCCATGTTCCTGCGCAGGTAGTCGCTGATCTGCGACACACTGTTGGTCTTGACGCGCTTGAGTTCGGCTAGGCGCTCGATCTCGTTTTCAATCGCGGTGACGTCGCTTTCGATGTTCCGGCGGAGCATGACGATGTTGTCGGCCTTCACCTCAAGCTCGCCCTGGATCTCATCCATTGCATGTTGCAAGGCCTCTTTTAGGCTCTCATCATCGGCATCAGCCATGCCTTGAAGCTCGGCCAGCTTGCCGGTAAGCGCGTAGAGCCGAGTCATGCCGTAGTCTCCTGTTTCAGTTCAGAGAGATTTTTCCACTCAAGGGATATCCGCGCCGCGCCTTTCTCATCCTTCCGCCGCGTGAGCTGAAGAACCGCTACGTCATGAATCTTTTTTCGCTCATGTGGTGTTTGAGCGCCTTTCAGGTTTTCAATGACCGACTTGATGTAGTCGAGACGTTCCTGCTGCTGTTTAGCGATTTCGGCATCCTTGTCTATTGCCTGCTCGATCGCTTCTTCTTCCTGACGCTGCTGGACGTAGTCCCGGTCATCGAACATGCCAAGGAACACGTCAGCACTGAAGCCAAGCATCGACAGAGATTTCTTGATTGCATCTGTGAGAGACTTTTTCGGTGCCTCGCCATCCGTAGTCGTGCCGAACTTCGACTTGTACAAGTACGGCGTGCATCCGTACTGCTCCAGCTCCCCTCGCTCGCCGTCGATCTTGAACCAGAACAGGATCTTGACTGTGTGATTCAGCTCGAAACCCAGGCTGGCGCGCTTATCGCCTTCGCCGACGAACATCTCGGCGCCCTTATCGAAGCGCTCTTCGCTCACCCTCCAGCCGAAACCAATTCCGACCGGTCCGAAAACCTCGGTAGCCTTCATAATCATGGCCGTGCCGTTCAGGCTAGTGATTTGCTGTCCGCCTACCTTGGCTTCCTTCGTAAACCTGGTATCTGTCTTTTCGACACGATCCCAAATCTGCATGTTTTTGTCAGGCATGAGTATCTCTCCGCGCCACCAGAGAGGGGCGCTGTGAAGGTGCTGGTTATTGAGTGATTCGATCAGCGAGAGCGCTGAGCAACATCAAGAGAGTGAAGAATGCGATAGATGTGAATGAGCCGCGCAAAATCAAAAGTCGGCGAGTGCGCTGATGCGAGGTCATGGGCCAACCCTTGCATCATGCTCAGACGAAATAATCTGTCTCGGCTCACCGTTTTCTTTGAAAAGACTGTATTGCAGAAGAAGAACTAGAGCGGCGGCGGCTAGAAGCCAGAATAAAACCCTCATGGCGCCACCTGCTTTCGAGCCCTTACGGCAATCCGCCCACCCTTAATTGCTTCAGCAAGATTTGGCGGCAGTGCCGAAACGGGTAGATCACGCGGCAAGCCAGCCCCAAGGACTATAAGCGCTCGCTCAATCTCTTCAATCTGTTCGTCGATCAGTGATTTAACTGGTGATGTGCTCATAACAACTCCTTGCGCTTCTCAACAATCTTGTTGAGTCGGCAGCAGTAGTGATTGAATTCTTCGACGCTGAGGCGTCCGTCCAGCATCATTTCTGAAAGCGTTTTTTGAATCATTACTGACCAACTGATCAGCGTTTCCGGGCTCTCAAGCGCTTCAAGCTCTTGTCCGATTAAGACGTGGGGGCTCATAACGAGTCATCCTCGGCCTGGGCGGCAAGTGCGTCATCGAAAAGGGGTCGGAGTAAGCTCTCGGCGATTTCGCCAAGCTTTCCGAAATGATTGTCGCTTGGGCCGAGCAGTTCGGAGATCGCGCTCTTGTCGGGCTTGTCGCCAGCGGTTAACAGCAGCCAGCCAAGCGCCGAGGAGCTGACTTTGCAGTCCTCAAGACGACTATTCACATGCTCATCTACCGCCAGAGCCAGTTGAGCAACGGTCACGCCTTGCGACTTTCTCATCCAGCGCTGAAACTTCACATCAGTGCGGAAGCGGACAAGCTGCTCTGTTGCGTTGTACAGCCACTCGGCGCGTGCAATCTCTACGGCCGACTCGCTCACTGGGGGCGGCAACTGCGCGTCGTAACGGCCTTGGCATATCTTCAATGCTGCGTTCATGGTCGCCTCCAGAGTGCCGGATCAGTCGGTGTAAGCGATGTACTTGAAGTGGCCGGTGTCTTCGTTGAAGCGTTCGAATCTGCCGCCGAAGGTGCCGCGCACCACCCTCTCCACATCCGAGACAAGCGTTCCGATTGGGAAGACGCCCTCCTTGATCATGGAGCTGCTGCTGTGGAGCTTTGCCACCCAGTCGATTTTTGTGGGATCAAGGACGCGAGGCCTTGTTTCTATGCGGGGAAGATCGCCCATGCTGATGGTTGCGATTTCGCGAACGCACAAAGGATCATCAGCAGCCCGCCATCCGCATTTCGTGCAGCACATATCGGCTTCCTGATGACGCCAGCATGGCGCGTTCAAATGGCAGCTACAGTCCTTTACCTGCTCCAGCTCGATGACGCCTGCGCAGCCATCACGGGCGCACGCGTCGCCCTCGCAATATCCGAAATCGCTCATGGCGACCTCCAGTGTTTGGGGTTGGGCGGAACGGGCGGCGAGCATTGCGTCGGCAACTGCGTACGCAGACTCGGCGGCGTACTGCACGTCGCGGGTACTCATGCCGGGAAATGCTGGAGCAAGCGCCTTGGCTGCGAAGTAATCGCGCAGGGTCATGCCGAGGAATGCATCGGCATTGGCATCGCCAAATCGTGCAACAGCGGCTTCGGGCGCGGGAAAGGCCGGCCCGCCATCATCTTTGCTCATGACTCTCTCCATTCGTTGGTTCGCCCGGTTAAAAGGGGGAATCTTCTGGCGCAACGAGGAAATAATTGCAGGCATATTCCTCGCCGATCAGCTCAAGGAATGCGTCACGGTCGTGCACCTGCAAAATCTCTTCAGGTGTGAACTCAGCAAGGATTTCACTCTCTTCAATACTTGCCAGCGTGGCGGAAACCTTTGTCATGTAGTGGCGCTGTCGGTCTTGGAAATAACCGGCTTCCGAAGAAACCTGTTGTGCGAGAAAGCTGATTTCTTTACTCATGATTTGCTCCGCTTATTTGGTTCACCTGTATTCGTTCAACACTCATGCCTCCCGCTGGTTGCCGATGGGCGCGGAGGGGAGTGCATGCGGGTGGTGTCGGGAGGAGGGTGCAGCCGGCCCGATCAGGCCAGCCGGAATTTCCGTTCAGGGAATTCCTTTTCGAATTCCTCAAGAATTCTGCCCGCAAGTTCGGGGCATTTGCGCGGAAGGGCATGGTCGCGGTTGTCAGTCGTTTTCAACGTCTTCCCGATGAAGCAAAAGACGAAGGTCCAGCCGTTGTCCGTTTGGACTTGAAGCTTTTCCATGTGGCGGCTCCGATTGAGAGATAGGCCCCAGGCCCGCTACTGGCGACGGCCTGGGTTTGCAGCGTCAAGTTGTCCTGGTGCGCTGGGGTGGCCTACCGGAATTCCGGCCGATGCGCGGTGACATCGACGACCTACTGTCCGCTGCCTGTATGAGTATTGGGCGCAGCCTTCAGGCTTGCTGCGCCACGCAGGTGAATCGTTCGGCTACTTCATGTCGGTAGCTCCTATTGCTCGCTCACTGGGCAGGCAGTGGCCACCTATTGATTGTGCAGATGGCAGGCTAGGCGAACCGTTCCTGCTCCCGGCGTTATCACCTCGTCGCGCTTTCAGCTCTAGCCGCGATCAGGTATCCGGGGACGGATGGGCAATTCCCGCGCTCGGCGGTTCATCTGCAATGCAGGTGGGCGGTTATAGGCCGCAGTTTCGTCCGCATCTATGGCCGCTATTGGAAGCCGACCAATTCATTGGCAAGCAACTCTCTTGCGCGATCACTCAAGGCGGTGAGAACCCGAGGATCCTGAGAGTCGCAAGCCTTGTACTGCTCAATCCGCTTTAGAAGCTCGCGGTGCTTGGCTTCCCGGTAGGCCTGATTCGCCTCTTCCGGGGTGTGGAACCTGCCAAGTGTCACGCGCAGGCCATCGACATTCAGGGATGCGGCGAACTTCCTGTCGCACTTACAATTGACCCAGGCAACGCCTATCGGCCACTCGCCCCGTGTCGCCTGATTGGTGCCGAAGAAGAGGTTCAACCACTGTGGTATGAACGCACATGTATCCGGTCCGTAGACCCGATTGCCGGGAACCAGAAAATCTTTGTCGAGATGTATTCCCTCCCAGCGCTGAGTGACCATCCAGCCTTTGAAAGCGGAGAACCTCTTCCACTCTTCCACGACCGTGCAGCCGCGATAGGTTGGGTACTTGGCCTGGTATCGCTCCGAGTAGCACCTCATGAGCATGTCAGACCATCTTGCATAGATCGGGTCGTGCTTGAATCTGTTGCTTTCCGCCCGGCCTGCCGACATCGGGACATCGTTCAGGCCAACGCCATAAACAAGACGCTGCTTTTTCATGTACCCTCCAGACTGTGCGCTCTCATAGAGAGGATCGGGCAGTTAACGACAGGCTGTCGTGGCGCTGGTTGGTCAGGACTTCACCAGCTCGTAGCCGGCGGCGCCGTAAGCTTTTGTTAGCCGCTTGTTGATTTGCTCGAGGGAGTAAGCAATTCCGCCGTGACCACTCGGACCCTTGTAGATGTACATTCCACCCTTCACTTCGTAGGTAAATCGCATAGGTGCACTCCATGGTTGGAAAAATTGAGCCGCGATACGGGGCAGAGGTGTACATCTCTGACGCCGGGAACATCTGCATCAAACAGGATCAGGGGGGCCGTGAAGAGCACGTGCTGATTTTTGCTGACGAAGAGGTCGACGACCTGATTGCTCTGTTGAAGGATGCAAAATCGGAGCTGGCCGAAGAGCGACGAGTGGCCGAAGAAAACGAGAACAACTGAGGCCTGTCACATCCATCTGCCCACCCAGTGAATGGGCAGAAGTGATGCTCAGTACGGCTTCTCGACCTTGCCCTGGTCTTGCAGGCTTTTGATGTGGAACAGGTTGTTCAACATCATGTCCATCTGGCCGGCCAACTGGTTACGCAGGCCGTCCTTAAGTGCGCCAGTCACAGCGTTGACGCTGGTCTGCATTTGCTTGGTGAAGTCCTCGGCGCAGATCTTGGTCATGAGCCATTCGGCGCGCGTCACAGTGTTGTACGAGCTGGATGCTGGCTTGCCATCGCCAGGGTTCACCTTGCAGTTCCAGTAAGCAGTGACGGTTGTTTCCAGCTCCTTGCGGAGCGTGGTGGACGGCCCTTCCTGATCACCCCACTGATTCACCCGGCGATATTCACGCTCGAACGAACCGTTGATGGTTTCGTCGATCGCCTTCTGAATCTGCGAGGTCACGCGCTCGTCGAAGATTTTGTCGATGCGTTTCTTCACTTCTTTCGCGACCATCTCGGAGAGGTCTTCGTCCTCTCGCAGCAACTGGTCGGCGACATTTGCCACGATGGATTTTTTCAGTTCGGCTTCGTTGATATTGAGCATGGTCATTGCCTCGGTTGTTTTCCCAATGCACCCGTCACCAGGCGCATCAGTGAAACTTTCCGCCGTGGCCCGCTACTGGCGTCGGTCACCGGCTTGAATCGAATGTGGTCGCCTGTTTTTACAGGGGCAGGCTCCCTGTTTCCTCGCTTTCCACAGTCGAGGGAAACCCATATGCTTCGACCTCCACAGTCGAAACAAGGAATGCAGTTATGGCGGAATACATGGCTCGAGTTGAGCTGTTCAGGGCCGATGGCGAGGACTACGCCGATCTTCACGAAAAAATGGCTGCTTTAGGCCTGAAGCGGACGGTTAAGTTTGATGACGGAAAAACTTATGACATGCCGATAGGCACGTACTTTGGAGCAAGCGCCCTAAGCACCTCTGTATTGAGAGACAGAGTCAAATCTATTTCTGATCCGCTTACTTCGCGAGGCGCTGCTTCAATTTTTCTATGCCGTGTTGAAGGGAGTGAGTGGTCAGCATTCCTTTACGAGGCCTGACCCGCCGGCGGCTGACTTGCCCCAGGGCACAACATCAATCGCGTGATACCTCATTACGCCAATAGCTGACTCAAAGGCGGTATCAAAACTGGTGCCGCTTTTTTCAGACAGCTCAAGAACAATCTGTCGAACTCGCTCAATCTGTTCTTCGTTCATTTCCTTACCCCGGTTTGACTTCCCTGATACCCCTCGTAAGAAGGGCATCGAGGAAATCTGTCTCGCTACGCATATCTGGGTCATTCGCCAGTTCGGTATCCCTCGTCTGCCGCAGGTTCTCCCTGCGTTTCCTCCCAGCGCCAAAGTCACTCCCGTGGCGGTAGGTCAGATCAGATCGCCGGTCTCCAGTAGAGGCGTAGCGGCCAATCGTTAGTTTTTGACAGAGCCTTTGCATCGGCCCTCCCTGTCCTTGCCGGACAGGCGGCCCCGCTGTTATTTCCGCAGCAGGATCGTGTTCTGAATTTTTAAAGAGCGACTCCGAATCGGAGCGGACCCTTTCGAGGCCCTTCGCAGTGGCTGTGTCGCTGCGATGGGTGAACGATAAGCCAATGCCTAATTTCTGTAAATAGGTAATGCCTAATTATTTTCAAATTTCTTCTCCGGCGAAAGTCAGCGGCTGAGGGGGTTGCATTTCCAGATCGAGACGTTAAGCTTTGCCTATCCTGTATTTATATACAGTATTTGTTAAGGAGATGTTTATGGCAGTCCACGGAAATGTAAAACCACCACAAGCCAGCGGTATGACCGGGATAGAGCGGCTCAGCCTGCGAGTTTCATCGATGATCAATCATCCGATCGCGCAGGAGCGGCGTGAGGTAACTGTTCATCGCCTGGACACGGACGGTGATCGGGAATGGGAAGAAGTGCTTAGCGTGATCGCTGAAACTGACGAACTCGAACTGACGCTCAATGACGACGGCAGCGTGACGGTGAGATGGGAGCAACAGGAGTTGGATACGGCGGGAAAAGGAGAGGCTGAGTTTGAGCCTGAAGAGGAGTTGGCCCCGTTCTGACGGGCACTAAAAAGCCCGCTCAGTGGCGGGCTACAGGTTATGGCGGGGAAGTCATATGTAAGAGACCCTGCTCCGGAGCCATTTTGGTATATTCTACTAAGGAATGCATTTTTAAGAATAGATTCCTAAAGGTGATAGATGAAATCCACCCCAGCGGTTCAGAGCCTAAACCTTACCTCGTTATGCAAGCCAAGAGATTATCAGGAGTGCCTAATCTACAGCCCATGCGAAGGATTTATGGTTGCGACATGGAAAAACCTAGGTGATGAGCCAGGGTTCTATTTATTCGCTACTTACGAACCACTACATCATGAGCAGGCCCTGCTCTGGGTTGGACTTCCATCGCCGGAGCTTATGAGCAATCTTTGCCAAAAGCTATCTAATGCCAAAATAGAAAGCGCTACAATCTCCGTCCAGAAAGAGACATGACCCTTCGTATCTCACTTATGGCTGGAGATAGGCTGTCTTTTGAAATCCCTATTAGCAAAAGATCTTCAAGATTCTTGGATGTGAAAAAATCATTGCCGCTAGAAATAAGGCTTTCAATACGAGCGACGCCTTTTGGGATTAAACTAATCCATGCGTGAGTTTTGCTAATTTCCCCTGCGCGCCATTGATGTATTTCAACTTCGCTTGCGGCTATAACGTTTTTTAATGGATTAATAAAGTTAAATATCTCTTCGTCCTTGTAAGAAGCGCCTAAAAAGCTGAATCCCGCTATTTCGCCAATCTTTATCTGTTTTGGTGGCACAGCACCCGACTTCTTCGCCGCAGGGTTGGTCTCAAGATAAGCTTCTCTCTCGGCTAGGGATCTAGCTTCATACCTATAGAGCCCTGGATCTCGGGTTTTTAGTTTATGATCAAGCCGGCTGCTGTCAGCCGCAGAAAATGCCCCTCGAAGCTTGAAGCGAAGCGATTTAAGAAATAAATATTGTTGTTGTAGGCTGGATATTGTCGCGAGCATTGATGGAGCAACTGCCTTAAGCTCAAGTATCCTATTTACTTTGAGTCTTCTGCTATATAGCTCATCATGCCTTTTCATTTCTGACGAGAAGTCTGCTTTGAAATGCTTTGTACCGCAGTCTTTGCCTATGTTTGTTTCTTGTTCGTCACTAGTAGTAATAAGGTAGCCGTGTAAGTGCGGCTTTCCGCAGTCCGATATTCCACACTTAATCGTTTTTCCATTTAGATGGTAAGGGGCGACGATGCTTCCAAAGTTCCTGTCCTTGTGTGTGGGTACAAAATAAAGAGAGGATTGATATTTTGGGCGGCAGACAATCGACTCAATGTCAGCTAGCACCGGAACATCTTCAAAAGAAACGTTAGAGTCTTCGCCGCTCATTTCACATCCTTGAATTGTATATTCACTTATTCCGATTGGTTACTGCGTTCTCGAAATGCTTCCCTCTTCACCTCATCTGCATATCCCTCGACAGCCAGGTAACTCGCCGCGATCTCCAGCAACTCCCTAACCTCATCTTACTGGCCATCCTCAGACAGTCGCACGGCGCCCTTCATCAGATCGACTCCCGACTACTTGAGAATGCCGCAGCCTCTTTCAGGTCGCGGCGCAGCGGTTGGTAGCGTTTAGTGAGGGTCATAGCGTCACACCGGCTGCCCGTTCCACACGTAAAGCACGCGAGCTAGGATGTGGGTGTCATCCACTCGTATGTCCTCGGGGTCGTGGTGCTTGTTGTCCGAGATCATCTTGAAGCGATCCTTGCCTTTCTTTTGCAGGCGTTTCACGTACAGCATTTCGTCGTGGGAGAAGAGGTAGATGCCATCACCCGTGAACTCCCGGATCGTGATGTCGACCAGTAGCGGGTCGCGATCCTTGATGGTTGG
>NZ_FOAR01000020.1 GCF_900109755.1 Pseudomonas agarici
TGCGCGCCCGTCACAACGACTTTATCGATAGCCCGAACGCCTTCGGCAGTACCGGCTCGTTTGAATAGCTGGCCAAGCAAGCGCAGGCCATGGGCAGGAATAGCGGCCATATCAGGGCTCCCAACGATTTTGAGCGGATAAAACGGTTAAGAAATCTTCAGCAGCCGCATTGGGGTTGTTGGCTTGGCGCAGACGCTGGTCAATATTCATGTCCCGGCGCAGTTCGCCGCCGCCCGCGACATCGGCCTTGACCCACTTAACCAAGGTGGCTAGACGCGTGATGCCCAGCTCATAAACGGCATGCTGATAACTGCTCTGTACCTCATTCAGTAGTTGGGTATCGGTAAGGCGGGGCACCGTTCCACTGGTGAAGTCCTGGCGCATCTCCCAGGTCAGCTTGGGCAGAAAGCTGCTGGGGTCGGGCAAACGCATCAGGGCTTGTTGCTTTTGGCTCAGTGTGATCATGGACGGCGCTCCTCGATCAGGTGCTCGATTTCGCTGCGCTGGAGGTTGACTTGAAACCGACCGGCGTTGGCCCGCCAGCTCGTTACCGGCCCCATTAGCTCCAGCAGTTGTTCGAGGGTGAGTACCCACTCCAGGCGATGGAAGGTACGACCATCCCAAAAGCGCAGCAGCGCGAGGCTGCCATCGGGCAGGGTGATATCCAGGTGGGTTTGCAGATGCTGAAACAGAACGGTGAAGGTGGCCTCGCTGGTAAGCCAGGTGACGGCACCCTCGTTACGCTCCAGGGCGCTTAACCATGCCTCGATATTGCCTGGGCCATGGTCGCTGAGCTGCACCAGCCACGGCCCGGCATGAGCGAGCGTGGCTTCGGGTTGGCCGTCGAACAGGCTGCGGTGCGGGAGTGCCTCTGCGTAGAACAGAATGGCGTTGAGTGTGTCGGGTCGGGTGAGGGCATCGATTATCACGAAACGGGTCATGATCAACGCCCCAACAGCGGTGTGCCCGCTTGCATGGCTTTCTTCAAACACGCTTCGCAGACAGGTGTCTTGCTATCTGAGGCGGGCGTCGTTTGCGCCACGGCAGAGAGTGTGGCCTGTACGGGGTCGGGTGTCGCGGTGCCGCTTGCGTCTCCATCATCGCGGTATTGCAAACGTTGCTTGACCGAGACGAGTGAACAGCCGCATGAAAGAAAATCGCCTTCTCGGGCCGCTGCCTTATCGTTGACGATATAAGTAGGGTCACCGGTGACAATCGCAAACACCCCGCCGTGCAGCGGACACGTCGCTGCGTCACCCACACCTGCTATGCTCCAACCATTAATCGTCGATAAGGTGGGCCCGCCCACTATCACGACACCGCCACTGCTGGTCGGGTCTCCTTCTACAATTAGGTAGCGTTTCATCCTTTCCCCCTTGCCATTTCTGACTAGTCAAATGACGAGGGCTTATTTTGATAGGGATGCGTAAAAACATTTTGTAGGATGAGGCTGATATAGCTGAGCGACGTATCTTGGAATCTGGAATCTCAGGCAGCGCCGGTCAGGTGGTTGTCGGCGTTCTTGAACAACCCACCGAGACAGTAGCAATTGCGGGTGCACTCCCACGCGGAGCGTGGGAGCGATCAGAAAGAGACCGTGCAGTTCAGCGGTGCAGCACGTACTGCCCGCTGAACTGCACGGCGGCGTCCTCGCTGCCTGCATTCATCACTTGGGTGTCCAGGGTCAGGCGCGCCCGTGCGTAACGCTGATAGGTCGCCAGGAATTTCTTCCAGGTCTTGTCATCCGGTGCCGCGCAACGTGCCTCGGCATCGCCGGTAACTGGCAAGGGATAGCTGATGCGACCTTCGTGGATCACGATATGCCCATCTTCGATCCCCGCCTCGCGCAAGCTCAGGTGCAGCCAGCCCCAGCCGGCCAGCACCGCGCCGCAGTACAGGCTGCCGCCGAACATCGTGCTCTTGTGGTTGACGTTCGGCTCCAGCGGCAGTCGCAGACGCAGTTGCCCGGCATCCCAGCCGCTGACCTTAAGACCCATCTCGCGGGTCAGGGGAATGTCGTGGTGCAGGATGGACTCCAGGTAACGACTGTCGCGGTTCATGCAGTGACCTCTCTGGGGTGATTCATTCGAGTTCGTCGCTGGCGCCGTGGCTGGCGCTGTCGAAGTTCAGCCCGTGCTTGCGCAGCTTGTCGTGCAGCGTCTTTCGCGGGATACCCAGGGCTTCGGCCAGGCTGCGCAAGGAGCTGTGCGAGCGCGCCAGCTCGGCGGCGATCAGGGATTTCTCGAAGCGCTCGACCTGCTCGCTGAGACCGCCTGGCATCACGTCGACGATGTTGCTGTCCAGACTTTCCACAAGGTTGTTGTCCAGCGCCAGTTCCAGGCCGAGGGCAAAACGTTCGGCGGCGTTCTGCAGTTCCCGCACATTGCCCGGCCAGGTGTGGCGCAACAACAGTGCCCGCTGCATCGGTTGCAGGCTGCGGGGCGCCAGGCCATGGCGGCGACTGGCTTCGTCGGCAAAATGCTGGAACAGGATGAGCGCATCCTCGCCGCGTTCGCGCAGGGGCGGAATCCGCAGCGGCGCGACATTCAACCGGTAGTACAAGTCGGCTCGGAAACGGCCTTGGTCGGCGGATTGGCGCAGGTCTTCCTTGGTCGCGGCGATGATGCGGATATCCAACGGGATCTGCTGGTTGCCGCCCAGGCGCTCGACCACCCGCTCTTGCAACAAGCGCAGCAGTTTGACTTGGACATCCAGGCTCATGCTTTCGATTTCATCGAGGAACAGGGTGCCGCCGTTGGCGAATTCAAACTTGCCAATACGGCGCTTCTGCGCGCCGGTAAAGGCGCCGGGCTCGTGGCCGAACAGTTCGCTTTCCACCACCGACTCGGCCAGGGCGCCGGCATTGATGGCCACGAACGGGCCGGTGCGACGGTTCGACAGATCGTGCAGGGCACGGGCCACCACCTCCTTGCCGGCCCCGGTTTCACCGAGGATCAGCACGTCGGCCTTGGTGGCCGCCAGGGCACCGATCTGTTCACGCAGGCGCAGCATCTGCGGCGATTGGCCTACCAGACGCGCGCTGAGTTGCTGGCGATCGCTCAGCGCCAGGCGCAGACTGCGGTTGTCCAGCACCAGACGCCGCAGGGCCAGGGCGCGGCGCACGCTGTCGAGTAGGGCGTCGCTGGCGAAAGGTTTCTCGAGGAAATCATAGGCGCCGGCGCGCATGGCCTGGACGGCGAGAGGCACGTCACCGTGACCGGTGATCAGCAGCACCGGCAGTTCTGGGTCCAGGGCATGCAGTTCGTTCAACAGCTCCAGGCCATCCATGCCCGGCATGCGAATATCGCTGACGATCACCCCCGGCCAGTCTCTTTCGATACGTCCCGCCAGACCTTGGGCCTCGGCCAGCGGCAGGATCTTCAGGCCGGCGAGGTCGAGCGTCTGGCTCAGGGCCAGGCGCAGGTGGGGATCGTCGTCGATCAGTATCACCTGGAGCTGGTGGTCGATATTCATATCATCGAGTCCTCGGCAGGCTGCCGGCTGACGCCGGGCGAACCGGCGCGCAGCCGCAGCGTAATCAGGGCGCCGCCTTCACGGTGGTTGGCGAACAGCAGTTCGCCGCCGAAGGCGCGCATCAGAGCGTCACAGATCGCCAGGCCGAGGCCGAGGCCCTGGGTGCGGGTCTTGGTGGTATAGAATGGCTCGACGGCGCGGTCCAGGGCTTCGAGACAGAAGCCCGGGCCGTTGTCGCGAAGGGTCAGGGTCACACCTTCCGGCGACGATTGGGCATTGAGCCAGAGTTTGCGCGGCGGGCCTTTTTCGGTCAGGGCATCGAGGGCGTTCGCCAGCAAGTTGCCGAGCACCTGGCGCAGGCGGGTTTCACCGGCTTCGACCCACAGGGCCGCCGCCGGCAGGTCGCGGATCAACTCGACCTCCATGGCCCGTCGACGCTTGGCCAGCAGCGCCAAAGCGTCATCGAGCGCCGGTTGCAGGGCCACGCTTTCCGGAGCATGCCGGTCGCGGCGGGCAAAGGCGCGCAGATGGGCAACGATCGAGGCCATGCGTCCGGTCAGTTCGCTGATCAGCTTGAGGTTGCCGCGAGCTTCGTCGGTCCGGTCATGGTCGAGCAGTACTTCGGCGTTTTCCGCATAGCTGCGGATCGCCGCCAGCGGCTGGTTGAGTTCGTGGCTGATGCTCGCTGACATGGTGCCCAGGGCCGACAGCTTGCCGGCCTGGACCAGGTCGTCCTGAGCCCGGACCAGTTCCTGCTGGGCATGTTCACGTTCCAGCACTTCCAGTTTGAGCCGACAGTTGAGTCCTTCCAGGTCGCTGGTCCGTTCGGCCACGCGCATTTCCAGTTCACGACGAGCCTTGGCCTCGAAGGCGATCCGCTCCAGGTAGTGGCGCCGACGTTGCATTATCAGGCCCAGCAGGAGCATCAGCACCAGCAGGGCGGCGCCACCGATCGCGACGACGGTCCGTACCGGGCGGTCGATCAGGGTGCGCGGCGCGAGGATGCTGACGCTCCAGCCGGTTTCCTCGATCTGCCGGGTCTGGGTCAGCCACGCCTTGGGATCGATATCCAGCGGCTGCGGATTGCGCGTCGGGTAGGGCTGGATGACGGTGATGGCCTCGCGTTCCGTATTGCTCAGATTACGGCTCGCGCGAAAGCGCCATTCCGGCCGTGAGGTGAGGATCACCACATCGTTATGGTCGGTCACCAGCAGTTGCTCGGGGGTGTTGCCCCAGAGGCTTTCAGTGTGGTCCAGGTCGACCTTGGCCACCAGTACACCGATGATTTTTTCGCCATCGCGAACGGCGGCGGCAAAGAAGTAGCCGCGCTTGCCCGAGGTGGTGCCGAGGCCGAAGAAGCGACCCAGGCGACCGGCCATGGCTTCGCTGAAGTAGGGGCGGAAGGCAAAATTGCGCCCGACGAAGCTGTCGTGTTTGTCCCAGTTGGAGGCGGCCAGGGTCTTGCCATGGGTGTCCATCAAATACATGACTTCGGCGCCGGTCTGGCGGCAGATATCGCGCAGCAGGCTGTTGGCGCTTTCCACATGTCGGCCCTGTTCCGGTTCGGCGAGGGCCTCATGCAGGGCAGGCAGGTCACCGAGGATCTGCGGCAGGACTTCGTAGCGATGCAGGGTACCCAGCAGGTTGGCTACATAGAGGTCGAGGGTCTGGCGATTCTGGCCCTCCAGCTCGCCACGGTAATACCGCTCGGCGAGGTGTTCCAGCGGCCACAGCAGGGGCGCCAGGCATAGGAACAGCAGGGCCAGGCTGCGCCAGCGGGGTCTGCGGGGAATGGGAGAGGTCGTGATCATCGAGAAACTGCGCCGTTGGAATCCGACGCATTATGTCTCAGCCCTGCTCCGCAAGACACTCGCGTAATGCGCTATGCCAATCTGGCTGGCTCACTTGCCATTGGCGCAGCAGGCGGCTGCAGTCGAGGCGCGAGTTCAGCGGGCGGGGAGCGGGTGTCGGGTAGGCACTCGATGGGATGGCCTCAAGGACTGCGCAAGGTTTGTTCAAGGCCTGCAAGTGCTCGCCGATGGCCTGGGCAAAGCCGAACCATGAGGTTTCGCCGCTGGCGGTCAGGTGGTAAGTGCCCCAGGCCCCAGCCTGGCCGGCCTGCCAGCGCTCGATCAGGGCGCGTGTGCTGTTGGCGATGGTTCCGGCCCAGGTCGGCGCGCCTACCTGGTCGGCGACGATGCGCAGTTGCGGTTTCTCCTGTAGCAGCCGCTGCATGGTCAGCAGGAAGTTGCGTCCGTGGCTGGAGTAGACCCAACTGGTGCGCAGGATCAGGTGCCGGTCGTGGGCCGTGGCGATGGCCCGCTCGCCGGCCAGCTTGCTTTTGCCGTAGACGCTCAGTGGCTGGGGCACATCGTCTTCGGTATAGGGTTCGGCCTTGTTGCCGTCGAACACATAGTCGGTGGAGTAGTGAATCAGCGGAATGCCCAGGTCGGCGGCTTCCTCGGCCAGGATGCCGGGGGCGCTAGCGTTGATCGCGAAGGCCAGCTCCGGCTCGGACTCCGCCAGGTCGACGGCGGTATGGGCGGCGGCGTTGATGATCAGGTCGGGGCGGTGAGTGCGGACTTGTCGGCGGATCTGCTCCGGGTGCGCCAGGTCGAGCTGGTCGCGTCCCGCCACTATTAGCTGACCCAGATCGCCCAAGCGCTTTTGCAACTCTCGGGAGACTTGGCCATGCTGGCCACTGATAAGGATTTTCAGGGGAGATGGGTTCATTCGAACAGGTCGGCCTCGTGCAGGGATTTGCCGTGCTGATCCTTGGCCGAAAGTTGCACAATCCCTTCGAATTCCCAATCGATGGCCAGGGTCGGATCGTCCCAACGGATGCAACGCTCGGCGCTGGGGGTGTAGTAGTCGGTGGTCTTGTAGAGGAACTCGGCGTAGTCGCTGAGCACCACGAAGCCATGGGCGAAGCCTTCGGGTATCCACAACTGGCGATTATTTTCGGCTGACAGGCGTATGCCGACCCATTGGCCGAAATGCGCCGAGCTGCGCCGGATATCCACGGCCACGTCGAGGACTTCGCCGCTGATGACGCGCACGAGCTTGCCCTGGGTGTTTTCCAACTGATAGTGCAGGCCGCGCAGTACACCTTTCTGCGAGCGCGAATGGTTGTCCTGAACGAAGTCCAGGTCCAACCCGGTGGCCGCTTGGAAGGCTCGGGCATTGAAACTTTCGTAAAAAAAGCCGCGCTCATCGCCAAACACCTTGGGCTCAAGGATCAGCACCTCTGGCAGGCGTGTCGGTGTCGCCTTCATCGTTGCTCTCGTGCGAGGGTGAACAGGTACTGGCCGTAGCCGGTCTTGCCGAAATAGCGGGCGCGCTCAAGCAGGTGATCACGATCGATCCAGCCATTCTGGTAGGCAATTTCCTCCAGGCAGGCGACTTTCAGTCCCTGGCGGTGTTCGATGGTCTGCACGTACTGCGAGGCTTCCAGCAAGCTGTCATGGGTACCAGTATCGAGCCAGGCAAAGCCACGACCGAAACGCTCGACGTGAAGATCGCCACGTTTGAGGTAAGCATTGTTGACGTCGGTGATTTCCAGTTCACCGCGTGGCGATGGCTTGACCGCCTTGGCGATCTCAATCACGTCGTTGTCGTAGAAATACAGGCCGGTCACCGCATAGCTGGATTTCGGCTGGGCGGGCTTCTCTTCGATGGACAGTGCGCGACCTTCGCTGTCGAAGTCGATCACACCGAAGCGTTCCGGGTCTTTGACCCAGTAGCCGAAGACCGTTGCGCCCTTGGGCTGTTTGGCGGCGTTTTTCAGTTGGCTGCTGAAAGACTGCCCGTGGAAGATGTTGTCGCCGAGGATCAGGCACACCGGATCATCGCCAATAAACGCCTCGCCGATCAGGAACGCCTGGGCCAGGCCATCTGGAGACGGCTGCTCGGCGTAGTTGAAGCGCACGCCGAACTGGCTACCATCGCCCAGCAGGTTGCGGTATTGCGGCAAGTCCTGCGGGGTGGAAATCACCAGGATCTCGCGAATGCCGGCGAGCATCAGCACCGAAATCGGGTAGTAGATCATCGGCTTGTCGTAGATCGGCAAGAGTTGCTTGGAGACTCCGAGAGTGATCGGATGCAGGCGGGTGCCGGAACCGCCGGCCAGGACAATACCTTTCATCATGCCAACAATTCCTTGTGATCGAGGGCGCCCAGGCGTTCGCCTTGGTAGCTGCCGTCCTGGACCCGACGGCACCATTGCAGGTTGGCCAGATACCATTGGACGGTCTTGCGCAGACCGCTTGCGAAGGTTTCTTCAGGTGTCCAGCCCAGCTCACGCTCGATCTTGCTGGCGTCGATGGCGTAGCGCAGGTCGTGGCCTGGGCGATCCTTGACGAAAGTGATCAGGTCGCTGAACCGCTCGACCCCGACCGGACGCGCCGGGGCCAGCTCCTCCAACAGGGCACAGATGCCACGGACTACGTCGATATTCTTCTGCTCGTTATGGCCGCCGATGTTGTAGGTCTCGCCCACCACGCCGTCGGTCACCACCTTGCATAGCGCGCGGGCATGGTCCTCGACGAACAGCCAGTCGCGTACCTGCAGGCCGTCGCCGTACACCGGCAGGGGCTTGCCGGCCAGGGCATTGAGGATCACCAGCGGGATCAGTTTTTCCGGGAAGTGGAACGGACCGTAGTTGTTCGAGCAATTGGTCAACAGCACCGGCAGACCATAGGTACGGTGCCAGGCGCGAACCAGGTGGTCGGACGCAGCCTTGCTCGCGGAATACGGCGAGCTGGGGGCATACGGGGTGGTCTCGCTGAACAGATCGTCGACGCCATGTAAGTCGCCATACACTTCGTCGGTGGAGATATGGTGGAAGCGGAAGGCATTTTTTGCTGGCGTGGCGAGCTTCGACCAGTAGCCGCGAGCGGCTTCCAGGAGGCTGTAGGTGCCGACGATATTGGTTTGGATAAAATCCGACGGGCCGTCGATGGAACGGTCTACATGGGATTCGGCAGCCAGGTGCATGATCGCGTGGGGCTCGAAGCGCGCCAGGATGGCGCTGACGGTCGCCTGATCGACGATATCGGCCTGGACGAACTCGTAGCGGGTATCGGTCGCGATGCCGCTCAGCGATTCGAGGTTACCGGCATAGGTCAGTTTGTCGAGGTTGAGGACTTCGTGTTCGGTGTTGCGGATCAGGTGTCGGATCAGGGCAGAGCCAATAAAACCGGCACCGCCGGTGACTAGAATACGCATGTCGGGATGCCTTTTCCTTAGACAGACATTCAATTAATGCTGCATAGCTTGTGGGTAGGCGCTCGGCGGTGCAAGTACGATTGCTCTTGTATCGATGCCGGTCCCGCCTACTTTACTTCTTGCTTGCGTATTGACGACAGCAATGGCGATATAGACAGTCAATAAGAATTTCAGGGAATCGTTACATGTTGCCCGCCACGTTGATCCGTCGCGCCAGTCTGCCAAGCCCGTCTGTCCCGATGGCGTGGGCGCTGCAACTACTTGAGGAACATTACGGACTCTGTGCAACCTTGCAGGCGTTGGGCAGCCAACAGGACCTCAACTACCGGGTCGACAGTGCCAAAGGTCGATTCGTCCTGAAAATCTGCCACGGCGACTACCCCATCGTCGAGTTGCAGGCCCAGCATGCCGGGTTGGCGTACCTCGGCGGTCGCGATGGCCTGCGGGTGCCGCGAGTGATTGCGGCGAACAACGGCGAGGACCTGCTGTCCCTCGAACTCGACGGGCAGCGGCTGCATGTGCGTTTGCTGGAGTATATCGAAGGCCAGCCGCTGACCCGCCTCAAGTACCTGAGCCGCGACCTGGTGATCGGCCTCGGTCGCCTGTGCGGGGAAATCGACCGCGCCCTGGCGGACTTCCGGCATCCGGGCCTGGAACGTAGCCTGCAATGGGATGCCCGCCACGCCAGTGCGCTGATCGACCACCTGTTGCCGGTGATCAAGGACCCGTTGCAGCAGGCGGTCATTCGTGAGGCGGTCGCCAAGGCCGGGCGGCGCCTGCAACCGTTGCTGGACAAACTGCCGGTGCAAGCCGTTCACCTGGATATCACCGACGACAACGTGGTGTGGCGCCGTGATGGACAACGACGCTGGCAGTTGCAGGGCGTTATCGATTTCGGCGACCTGGTCCGTACCTGGCGCATTGCCGAGCTGTCGGTGACCTGCGCGGCCTTGCTGCACCACGCCGAAGATGATCCCTGGGTGATTTTGGCGGCGATCCGAGCCTATCACGCGGTCAATCCCTTGCTACGCGAGGAGCTGCTGGCCCTGTGGCCGCTGATCGTGAAGCGCGCCGCGGTGCTGGTGCTCAGCGGCGAACAGCAGGTCAGTATCGATCCGGCCAACCGCTACAGCCGTGACAACCTGGCCCACGAGTGGGAAATCTTCGAGGTGGCGACCTCGGTGCCCGCCGAACTGATGGAAGCGGCGATTCTCACGGCGCTCGGGCAACCTCTGGAGGCAATCGGCGGCGAAGGCTTTGCGTCCTTGCTGCCGGGGCTGGCGGGACAGGCGTTTGCGCTGGTCGACCTGGGCGTGCTCAGCCCACATTTCGCGGCGGGCAATTGGGAACAGGACGGTATAGACCGGCGCCTGCTGGCCGAAGCGGCGGCGGCCAATGGCCTGGCAGCCAGCCGCTACGGGCAATACCGTTTGTCTCGCACCCGGCCGGACAGCGCGGTGGAACCTGATACCTGCCCGTTGCACGTCGACGTGCAGGTCCCGGCGGGCACCGTCGTGGCGTCACCCTTTGCCGGGACCTTGCACGCTCTCGGCGAAGGCGGCGTGCAGTTGGTGGGCAAACCCCTGAGCCTGCGGCTTTGGGGCGTAAAGGCGTCCCTGGAATTCGGCGCCGCGGTGGTCAAGGGGCAAGTGCTGGGTGAGTCCGGCGGCGTGCTACGGGTGCAGTTGTGTCGACATGCCGAACTCGATCCGCCGTTGTTCTGCACGCCTTCGCGCGCCGCCGCCTGGCAGGCCCTGTGCCCGTCGCCGGCGACATTGTTGGGTCTGGCTTGCGACGCCGAACCGGCAGCGGATGCGAGCGACCTGCTGGCCCGTCGCGCCGCCAGTTTTGCTCGCACGCAGAAGCACTATTACGTCGACCCACCGCAGATCGAGCGTGGCTGGCGCAATCACCTGATCGATATGCAGGGCCGCTCCTACCTGGACATGCTCAACAATGTCGCAGTGCTCGGCCATGGTCATCCACGGATGGCCGCCGAGGCGGCGCAACAGTGGTCGCGGCTTAACACCAACTCGCGGTTTCATTACGCTGCCGTCACCGAGCTCTCCGAGCGGCTGCTGGCCCTGGCGCCGGACTCCATGGACCGGGTGTTCCTGGTCAACAGCGGCACCGAGGCCAACGACCTGGCGATCCGCCTGGCTTGGGCCTACAGCGGCGGGCGCGACATGCTCAGCGTGCTGGAGGCCTATCATGGCTGGTCGGTGGCGGCCGATGCGGTGTCCACCTCGATCGCCGACAACCCCAAAGCCCTCGACAGTCGCCCGGACTGGGTGCACCCCGTCACTGCGCCCAACACCTATCGCGGTGCCTTCCGTGGCAGCGCCAGCGCGCCGGACTATGTGCGCAGTGTCGAGCACCAGTTGGCGAAGCTGGCCGAAGAAAATCGCCAACTGGCCGGCTTTATCTGCGAGCCGGTGTATGGCAATGCCGGCGGGATTTCCTTGCCGCCGGGTTACTTGCAGCAGGTGTATGCGCTGGTGCGGGCTCGGGGTGGTGTGTGTATCGCCGATGAAGTGCAGGTGGGCTACGGGCGCATGGGCAGGTTCTTCTGGGGTTTCGAGGAACAGGGCGTGGTGCCGGACATCATCACCATGGCCAAGGGCATGGGTAACGGCCAGCCGCTGGGCGCGGTGATTACCCGGCGGGAGATCGCCGAGGCGCTGGAGGCCGAAGGCTATTTCTTCTCCTCCTCGGGTGGTAGTCCGGTCAGTTGTCGTATCGGCATCGCGGTGCTGGAAGTGATGGCCGAGGAAAAGCTCTGGGAAAACGCCCGGGTCGTCGGTGGCTACTTCAAGGAACGTCTGGAGGCCCTGATCGATCGGCATCCGTTGATGGGCGCGGTGCACGGCTCGGGTTTTTACCTGGGCGCCGAACTGATCCGTAATCGCCAAACGCTGGAGCCGGCGACCGAAGAAACCGCGTTGCTATGCGACCGGCTCCGGGAACTCGGGATCTTCATGCAGCCCACGGGCGATTACTTGAACATCCTCAAGATCAAGCCGCCGATGTGCACCACGCGTCGGAGCGTGGACTTTTTTGTCGATATGCTGTCGAAGGTGCTGGACGAAGGGTTGTAGAAAGCATCGCCTGCAAACGGAACGGCTCCTGGCTGTTGTCTAGTGGCCCGTGTGGTGAGTTCTATGAGTCCATTTCGGCGCCATAAACCCCTGGCCTGCGTTGCTGTTCCTCGCCATAGCCCGGCTATGACTCGTCACAGCGCCTTGGCCAGGGACTTATGGAGTCCGAACTTGAGCTAACGAACTCACCGTACAGGCCACTAGGGTTCTCGGGGCGCGGAACAGGTAACGGCCGCCTTGACTGGGTGGCGTGCGCAAGGGTGTCATCCTCAAAAGTATCGATTCTTATCGGTAAAATTATCGCCATGTGCATCGGCTCTTTGTTTTTTAACTTTAAAAGTCGATTTTTATCGCCTATAAAGTCTCTTGTTGTTCCTACATACACTTGTCACGACCGCCGTCCGAACCTCTCAGCGCCTTGAAAACTCTTGACGGTTCCCTGGAGTCCCGAATTCTATGACTATCTTGCGCAGCACCCCACGCGCCGACGGCTTTCATATGCCCGCCGAATGGGCGCCCCAGACCCAGGTCTGGATGATCTGGCCCGAGCGCCCCGACAATTGGCGCCTGGGCGGCAAGCCGGCACAGGCGGCGCATGCCGAAGTGGCCAAGGCCATCGCCCGGTTCGAACCGGTAACGGTCGCGGTTTCCGCGGGCCAGTATGAAAATGCCCGGGCGCACTTGGACGTGCCGAATATCCGCGTGGTGGAAATGTCCAGCGACGACGCCTGGGTGCGCGACAGTGGGCCGACTTTCGTCATCAACAACCAGGGCGAAATCCGCGGCGTACACTGGGGCTTCAATGCCTGGGGTGGCTTCGACGGTGGCCTGTACGCGCCGTGGAACCGCGACGAACAGGTCGGCGGCAAGATCCTCGACCTTGAGCGCTGTCAGGCATATCGCCCCGAAGGTTTCGTGCTCGAAGGCGGCTCGATCCATGTCGACGGTGAAGGCACGCTGCTCACCACTGAGGAATGCCTGCTCAATCGCAATCGCAACCCACACTTGACCCGCGAGGAGATTGAACAGGTTCTGTGCGAGCACTTGGCGGTGGACAAGGTGATCTGGCTGCCGGACGGCCTGTTCAACGACGAGACCGATGGCCATGTGGATAACTTCTGTTGCTACGTGCGTCCGGGCGAAGTACTGCTGGCCTGGACCGACGATCCGCAAAACCCCAACTATCAGCGTTGCCAGGTCGCCTTGCGGGTCTTGGAGAACAGTGTGGATGCCAAGGGCCGCCAGTTCGTGGTGCACAAGATGCCGATTCCCGGCCCGCTGTACGCCACCGCGCAAGAGTGCGCTGGGGTGGATGCCGTTGCCGGCAGCCAGGAGCGCAATCCTTCGGTGCGCCTGGCTGGCTCCTACGTGAACTTCCTGATCGTCAACGGTGGGATTATCGTGCCCAGCTTCGACGATCCGCTGGATAGCATTGCCAGGGACCTCTTGCAGGATCTCTTCCCGCAGCACGAAGTGGTGATGGTGCCAGGTCGGGAGTTGTTACTGGGCGGTGGGAATATCCATTGCCTTACACAACAACAGCCTGCAACGTACCAGGAGTGAGTGGAGCTGTAACAAATAGTGTTATTTCGCCAGTGATGGCATTTTTGCATCATTGGCGAATGTTTCTTCACCTAGCCCGCGGCCCTTGTGGGGTGCGGGTTTTTTTCCGTGGCGCGGTCGACAAAGCTGGCATTTTGGCATAACTCTTGTATCAGCTTTCTCTATGAGCGAAGCGTCTTTTAGATTGCGACGTTCTGTCATAAACCTTGAGTAAGTTAGCCGCTCATGAACCAGGAGAGCGTCGATATGAACGTAGCCAGCGAGCGAGTTTCGCATCCCCTGTCGGTGACGAGCGAGTCGCTTCAAGTTCTGGCCCAGTGGTTGAAAAGCGATGGAACGCCTACCACCCGAGGTCAGGAACCTTGTCGCATTATTATCGACCGCTATCCCGAAGGACTGTTCAGCGAAGCTGAACTGGAAGCCCTGCTAGGGGTTTTGCAGGGTTAAAGGACTAAAGAAAAAATACCGCTGCCCGGAGCGATCCTGGCGGCGGTATTTTTTATCCGTTTCAGAAACCCTGGTGGCCTGTACGGTGAGCTCGTTAGCTCAAGTCCGGATGTCACACGTCCATGGCCAAGGCGCTGTGACGAGTCATAGCTGGGCTATGGCTAGGAGCAGCAACGCCGGCCAGGGGCTTGTGGCGCCGAAATTGACTAATAGAACTCACCACACAGGCCACTAGGTGTCGGTGACCGCTGGGGCGTGCGTATGCAGGCCGTCGTCGCGGATAGCCCAAGGTCGGTATCGGCGCGATTGCGGTGTGTCACGTCGAGCGTGTATCGAGAAAGGCGGGAAAATTTACGCTTAGTCACTATTAAAAAAGCTGCGCAATTACCTGCGTGTTGAGCTTTTTTCAATATATCTTGATGGCTACATAAGCGCCCACCTGGCCTGTTATACGGCTCCGCGAATCAGCCCGCATCCCGGCAATCACCACGGCGGGAGCGGTCCGCAGCCTGGAGGGTCGTGTGCACCGAATACTGGAGGGCACCGTTGCGAGTCGACTATGACGTTGGCTGATATATCTTTTTTTGAGGTTGGCGAAGAGCTTTTGTCTAATTGCCTGGGATTCATGAAATTGACACTTTAGTTGTGTCGCAGATACGATTCGCGTCACGCCTGTGGCTATAAGCCATATAATAAAATACATAAAAGGCCCGCTGCACACCCCTGCAGCGGGCCTTTTTGTTTCTGCTTGAAGCCACTCACATACACAGGTTCAGCTCGAAGTCGCAGGGCGTATCATCCAGTAATAAGGAAAATAATAGTATGTTGAACAAACGGATCAGTCTGCTCGCACTGGGCATCCTCAGTGCTACTCAGGCCATGGCTAGCGAGCAATCGGAAGCCAAGGGCATTGTCGAAGACAGCCATCTGAGCATTCTGCTGCGTAACGCCTATATGAACCGTGACTACAAACGCCATAACCAGGACAAGATCGAGTGGGGCCAGGGGGTTATCGGCACCTTCAAATCCGGCTTTACCCAGGGCACCGTCGGCGTCGGCGTCGATGCTTTCGGCCTGTATGCCCTGCGCCTGGACGGCGGGCGTGGCGAAACCGGTGCCCAAGGCATCGACTTCTTCGCCCAGGACAACAAAGGCGACCCGGTCCGTGATATCGCCAAGGGCGGCGCCGCGGTGAAATTCCGGGTGTCCGACACCGTGTTGACCTACGGCGATCAAATGCCGTCCCTGCCGGTGCTGAACTTCGACGACTCCCGCCTGCTGCCGGAAAGCCACACCGGCACGTTGATTACCTCCAAGGAGATCAAGGGGTTGGAGCTCAACGCCGGTCACTTCACCGAAGCATCGCGCAAGAGCGATGAAGGGCGTGACAGCGGTGGCCTGAAAAGCCTCAATGTGCTGGGCGCCAGCTATCAATTCACCGACAACTTCAAGGCCGCGCTGTACGGCACCGACTTCGAAGACGTGATGAAAAAGCAGTACGTGAACCTGAACTATGTGGTCCCGGTGAGCCAGGATCAGTCCCTGAGCCTGGACTTCAACGGCTACCGCACCGAGCTGGATAAGGATTATGCAGCCAAGGCCAATGCCGGCGGCCAAGACAACAAGATCTGGAGCCTGGCGGCCACCTACGTCCTGGGTGCTCATTCCTTCACCGTCGCCCATCAGCGCAGCACCGGCGACAGCTTGCTGGGCTACCCGTATGGCGGCTACCTGCGTGGCCAGGGGCGTGTCGGCGATGGTGGCAACACCATCTACCTGTCCAACTCTTACTGGTCCGACTTCAACGCCTCCGACGAGCGTTCCTGGCAGTTGGGTTATGGTCTGGATTTTGGCGCTTTCGGCGTGCCTGGCCTGAGCTACAACGTGGCGTATATACGGGGTGACAACATCACCACCTCCACCAGCACGGGCGGTACCGAGCGCGAAATCTTCAACCAGATCAAATACGTGGTCCAGAGTGGCGCTGCCAAGGGACTGAGTGTGAAGGTGCGTAGCTCGATCCTGCGTGTGTCGGAGAAATCCAGCGAGTACAACATCAGCGGTAACGAAGTGCGTGTGCACATCAACTACCCGATCAACGTGTTCTGATGGGTGCGACGACGCTGTAGCCAGTTGATGCCAGTCTGAACAGTTGCCCCGATGTGACCGTATCAGTGAGAGATAAATAGATACCTCTAATTGACGCCAGTAAAGGGTCCCTCTATGATCGCGCCGGAATAGTGGCCTAATGCCATCTAGAAGGATCTGGCATGTTGGGGTTTGTGCTCAGGACGAGGCGCGGTCTGCTGTCCGCTTTATTTTGCCTGGGCACGTTCGATGTGGCTCATGCGGCCTCATTTGATAACCCCGGTGTGACCGATGTGATCCGCGATCGCCAGGATCGGCTCCTCGAAGAACAACGCCGGCGTCTCGAAGAGCTCAAGGACTTGCCCGGCAAAACCGCAGCTCCCGTAACACCACCGGTTCTGCTCGAGAGCCGTTGTTTCCCCATCAAGACTATCGAACTCAAGGGCGCCGATTCGTTGTCCGAGGGCGAACGCACACGTCTGCTCAGGCCCTATATCGGCCAGTGTCTGGGCGTGCCGCAGCTCAATGAACTGCTTAAAGTCATCACTGACCGCTATATCGAAAAGGGTCTGGTCACCAGCCGCGCCTACCTGCCGCAGCAGGACTTGTCCGGCGGTAAGCTGAAGGTGCTGGTGGTCGAAGGCAAGCTCGAAGGCTTGAAGGGGGCTGACGGCAACGGTATTTCCGATCGTCAGTTGGCGATGACGTTTCCGGGCCAGCCGGGCGATCTGCTCAACCTACGGGAAATCGAGCAGATGGTCGATCAACTGAACCGCCTGCCGTCGAACCAGGCGCAGATGGAACTGGCACCGGGCAAGGCAGTCGGCGGCAGCGAAGTGTTGGTCAAGAACTACCCACAGAAACCCTGGCGGGTTGGCCTGGCCCGGCATAACGATGGTCAACGCAGTACCGGCGAACAGCAATGGGGCACCAGCCTCGACTGGGACAATCCCCTGGGGCTGGCCGATCAGCTATCGCTGCGCGGTGGCCATGATGCCAGCAGCGATCACCAGAAAACTTCGCGCAACGCGATGCTGTATTACAACCTGCCGTTCGGCTGGTGGAACCTGAGCTACACCTATAGCGAAAGCGAGTACCGCTCGTTGGCCAAGGCCAGCGGTTTCGACTTCAAGCAGACCGGCGACAGCCAGAATCACCAGTTGAAACTGGAACGGGTCATCTACCGCGATGGCCTGAGCAAGACCTCGCTCAACACCGGCCTGTCCTACCTGCGCACCAACAACTTTATCGAAGACAGCAAGCTGGACCTCAGCAGCAACCGCATCAGCGAAGCGCAGTTGGGCATCAACCATGGCCGGCGGATCGGCGGTGCCTTCGTCAACGTCGACCTCGGCATGCAGGAAGGCATCGGCGCCTTCGATGCCCAGGGCAATCACGACCCGAAGCCGGGCCAGACCGATGCCCGCTACCGCAAATACACCGCGACGCTGAGCTACCTGCAACCGTTCAAGCTGTGGGGCGAGTCCCTGAGTTTGAGCAGCCTGATGACCGGCCAGCGCAGTGAGGACGTGTTGTTCAGCTCGCAGCGCATGAGCCTGGGCGGACAGTCATCGATTCGCGGCTACAAGGACCAGACCTTGTCCGGCGACAGCGGCGGTTACTGGCGCAATGACCTGCGCTGGACCCGTCCGGTGGCCTGGGACTGGGTGCGTCCGGTGTTTGCCGAGTACGGCACCAGCCTCTCCATGGCCAATCTCAACGATGTCGGCGGCCAACTGGTCACCCATGGCGACCTGACGCTCGACGGCGACCGTTGGACCAACAGCAGCTCCCTGCAGGCCAGCCACCTGACCGTCAACGTCAATCACCTGAGCCAGACCGCGACCGGTCAACTGCTTGCCACCGCCGGCCTGAACGGCAGTGGTATCGATTGGAACAACGATGGCCAGATCGGCACGGACGGTAACGCCACGCTCGACCTGAGCGGTGGCTATGGTGGCCAAGGGCGTCTGAGCAGTGCCGGTGCCCTCGATCTGCACGCCGCCTTGATCAATCTGGGACAGGCCGGCAGCATCGCCGGAGGTGGGACCAGTACTGTCAACGTAGATGGCGTGCTGACCAGCCACGGCCGCCTCACTTCGGCTGCCGATATGACGCTGAACGCGGCGGCTATCGACAACTATGGCGCACTCGGCGGCGCGCAAAAGCTCACGGCAACTACCGGCGCGCTGCTCAATGATCATGGCCTGATCTTCAGTGGCGGCGATATGGGGCTGCGGGTCGATTCGTTGAGCAACAGCTACGCCAGCATCTACAGCCTGGGCAACCTGAGTATCGACCGCGACGGCCAAGGCGCGTTGGCCAGCCGCATCGTCAACAGCTCCGGCTCGATCCAGAGCGACGCCAGCATGAGCCTGACGGCCAGCACGATCCAGAACGTGCGAGCGGTATTGACCACCAACAACCAGGGGATCTACACCGCTTCGATTGTCGAAGTCCAGTGCATCGAGGGTTACAACGCCGGTGACTGCGGCGGCAAGCAGAACCATGTCTGGCAAATCACCCAGCGTGACAAGTTCGAAGTGACCGAGGCCAGCGCGGCATCCAGCATCACTTCCGGCACTCACCTGAGTATCCAGGGCGGTGACTTGCTGAACCAAAGCAGCACGATTTCCGCTGGTGGTGCCCTGAGCGCCACGGTCCTGAACCTGACCAACAGCGGTATCGAGACCGGGGAAACCGAGACTTCACGTACCTTCATGTCGGAGCGTACCCGCAACGCGGATATGTGGTACGCGTCCGCCGCCGCGTTCAACAACAGCTACTGGTTGCAGAGCGCAGGCTATAACCCCAATAACCTGGGCGGCCTACCAGGCGCCCTGAGTGGCTTTATCGGGCTGACCGAGATCGAACTGAGTCAGTTCCGAACCTCGCGGAACATTGCCTCCAGCGACCAGAGTTATGCCGCTGTCATCCAGGCGGGCGGGGCGGTCAGCGTCAATGCCCAGAACGGCTTCAGCAGCAGCGTTGTACGTGCGGGCTACACCTATGTCGGCGCCGGGCCGCGCACCGATACCCAGGCGCCGGCCAATACCTTCTCGACCCGCCTCACCGTCAACCGGCAACTACCGCCGGACTTGGCACAGCAGCAGGTCAATCCGCTCAGTCTGCCGGGTTTCTCGCTACCTGTCGGCGAGAACGGCTTGTTTCGCCTCAGCGGCCAGACCAGCACGGCCAATCAACCAGCGGTTCACGTTCCGGGCCTGCCTGACACCTCTGGCCGGTCCAGCCCACAGAAATACCTGATCGAAACCAACCCGCTACTCACCGACCTCAAGCAGTTCATGAGTTCGGACTACCTGCTATCGAACTTGGGCTACGACCCGCAGGCCAGCGCCAAGCGCCTGGGTGACGGTTTCTATGAACAGAAGCTGATCCAGCAGGCCGTGACTGCCCGCACGGGCCAGCGCTTCATCGATGGCCAGACCTCCGATGACGACATGTTCAAGTACCTGATGAACAACGCCGTCGCCAGCAAACAGCAGTTGGACCTGCAACTGGGTGTCAGCCTGACCTCCGAACAGGTCGCGGCCCTGACCCACGACATCGTGTGGATGGAAAACGCGACGATGAACGGCGAGCAAGTCCTGGTGCCGGTGCTGTACCTGGCCAACGCCGACAACCGCCTGGCCGCCAACGGTGCGCTGATCCAGGGCAGCGATGTGACCCTGATCGCTGGCAAGGACCTGGTCAACGCCGGCACCTTGCGCGCCAGCAGCAACTTCACGGTCGCCGCTGGCAACGATCTGGTCAACAGCGGGCTGCTGGAGGCGAACAACCGCCTGGATGCACTGGCAGGCGACAGCCTGACCAACAAGGCAGGCGGCATTATTGCCGGGCGGGGCGTCAGTGTGACGGCGGTGGTCGGTGACGTGACCAATGAACGCACGATCACCACCCATGAAAGCAGCACGGGCTATAAGACCGAGCAACGTACCTTTGCCGACAATGCGGCGATGATCGAGGCTACGCAGAGCTTGAGTGTAACGGCGGGGCGTGACCTCGATAACATCGGTGGCCTGCTGAAAAGTGGTACCGACACCACCCTCAAGGCTAACCGCGACGTCAATATCACCTCCGTCGAAGAGATCAACAGCAACACGCGGGGTACTCGCTATCGTGACCAGAGCATTACCCAGGATAGCTCCAGCGTTTGGTCAGGTGGCAATCTCACCGTTAACGCGGGGCGCGATCTCACGGCGGTGGCCAGCCAGATCGAGGCCAAGCACGACGTAACGTTGTCGGCGGTCGACAACCTGACCCTGGCGTCAGCCGCAGACGAAGAACACGACTATAGCAAGACCAAGAAAGTCACCTCCCAGCTAGACCATGTCAGCCAGGTAGCGAGCAGCGTCAGCGCCGGTGGTGCTGTCCGGCTCAATGCCGGCAACGACCTGATGCTGGTATCGAGCAAAGTCGATGCTACGACCGAAGCCTATCTGGTGGCGGGCGGGAAACTGGGCCTGCTGGCGGCCCAGAACAGCGACTATTCGCTGTATGACATGAAGAAAAAGGGCAGTTGGGGCCGCAAAAAGACCCAACATGATCAGGTCACGCAAGTAACCAATGTGGGGAGCGAGATCCAGGCCGGTGGCGATATCGGCCTGATCAGCAGCGGTGATCAGCACTACCAGGCGGCGAAGCTTGAGGGCGGCAATGACCTGACATTGCAGAGTGGCGGGAGTATCACCCTGGAAGGGGTCAAGGACCTGCACCAGGAGGATCACGCCAAGAGCAGTACCAGCCTTGCCTGGAACACCATGAAAGGCAAGGGCAGCACGAACGAAACCCTTCAACAGACCCAAATGAGCGCCAAGGGGCAGGTGGTCATCAAGGCAGTCGATGGCCTGCATATCGACGTCAAACAGGTCAACGAGCAGACCGTCAGCCAGGCCATCGATGCCATGGTTCAAGCCGATCCGCAACTGGCCTGGCTCAAGGACGCCGAGAGACGCGGTGACGTAGATTGGCGACAAATCAAGGAAATTCACGACTCCTACAAATACAGCAGCTCAAGCCTTGGGGTTGGGGCGATGTTGGCGATCATCATCATTGTCACGGTGCTGACGGCGGGAGCGGCAAGTGGGGCTATCGGTACTGTGGCGGGCGCTGGTGCCGAGGCCGGCAGTGGCGCGGCGCTGGCCGCAGCTGGCAGCGAGGCCATGGTGGTTGCGGGTACGGCAGTCGGGACCGCGTCTGCCGGTTGGGCCAATGTGGCGCTGACTTCGGTGCTGACTTCCATGGCCAGCACCGCTGCGGTCAGCACCGTTAACGACAAGGGTGATCTTGGCGCTGCGTTGAAAGACACGTTCAGTCGCGACAGTTTGAAAAACGCTGCTATCGGTGGCTTGACCGCCGGAGCCATCAGCTACGCCGATAGCACTTGGTTCAGATCGGCAGAGGCTGCCACAAATGGTGGTTCGCAGGTCATTGGCGCGGGACCGATACAGAACCCAGGTTATTCCAGTGACATGCTCACCTGGGGCAACGCCACCGACACCATTGTGCGTAGTGGGGCACATGCGGTTATCAGTAGCGGTATCTCCACGGCCATCAATGGCGGCAGCTTTGGCGGCAACCTGGGTAGCGCGCTTATCAATGAAGGGATAGATCTCGCGGCAGCGGCTGGCAACAAAAGCGTCGGTGATCTGGCCAAGATACTCAATGCCGATCCGGGGACCGCCCAGACCATATTGCTCCATGCCGCACTGGGCGGTCTGATTTCGGTTGCCAAGGGACAAGACTTTACCAGCGGCGCTATCGCAGGTGGCGTTGCCGATGGCCTGACACCGATCGCCAACGGGTTGCTGGCCCAATATGCCAGTGACCTGTTCGCCTCTGACAATCTGAGCCAGCAGGGTAGCCAGAGCAAGATTGCAACCGCCCAGATTATCGGGTTGATCTCTGCCTCGCTGGCCGGTGGCGATGCGTCTACGGGAAGCATGATTGGTGGATATGGCGAGAAGTACAACCTGCTGCTTCATGCGCAGGAAATACAGGATGCAGCTAAGAAGCTGTTCACGACAACCAAAGGCGGAAACCCCGAGGGCGATATTGCGGGGCAGGATCCTACCAATCAATCTGATGGCATAGGGATGCCTATTGGTGGATCATCTTCGGTAAACCCTGCGAACCAGACAGCCTTGATGGCCGCAGCCCTCATGGGGGGATTTGCCGGTAGATTTGGTGCTTTGGCATCTGTGTCGATGGAGGAGGCGCTGGCCTCGCTACCGGCTTTTGGAGGCTTGTTTAGTGAGGTGGGTGAGGGAGTTACTGAAGGAGGATTAACGAGCGGATCTGCAATTACTTCCGCTGAAGCGACGGGAGAAGGAAGCGATGCTGTTATCCGGCTAAGTCAGGGGCAGCAGCGCGCAATAAATAAAATCGACAATATTCTAAATAATTTCAAAAGCAGTGATATAGAGGGTGCATTAAAAGATATGGCTGGAGAGCCCGTGCCAAAAAATGACGGAACTTACTGGGATCACCTCAAGGAAATGAATGATACTTTACGTGGATTAAGAAATCATGCGGAAACTCTAAAAGGGCTAGGTGATCCCGCTGCGCAAGCTGCACGGCAGCAGGCGCTGGATGCTATTGATCGTGTTGAGTCAGCTATGAAAGGTTTCGGGATATGAAAATAACTTTCTGCGATTTGGAAAAAAAATATAAAATTAACTGGCAATCTAGCAGTTCGTCTTCATCGTTGACTGAATGGTATAGTTCTATTCGCAATACTCCTGTTGAGTCTCTTGCGGTCGGTGATTTATGTCGTGCTATTAGGCAGGGAATTTATGTGCTCGAAGTTGTTCCAGTTGCGCTTGAGTTTCTTAGAGAAGATTTTCTGGCGGGATTTAAGTATGATGGAGAGTTGATTGTCGCCCTTGGTGAGTTGAGTAGTGAATTTTGGTCTGAAAATAGGGTGATGGCTGATGAGGTTTTTCTAATAGTTGACTCGTTTGTTTATTCTGGTATAGATGCGAGTCTTGCGATAGATATTTTGGTTTTGAAAGAGCGTACTCGTGGGCGATAGAAGAGTAAAGAGGACAGACTATGCTGATGTTTCCGGGTAAAAGGGAACGGATTTGAATGGCACTTACTTAACCTTCTTCAGGTGTCCATTTTTCCTGACCTCAGCCCTTGCTGATCGACGTGTTTTCATCAACATGGGGCATGATAGTTAGTTGATAAAAGTAAAAGGGGACGGATTTATTTTTTGATTTATTTTTTCCTCCATTTGCTATGCTGATATTTCCACGGAAGGAGGTTTTATGCCAAGAATGGGGCGTGTTGTCTTACCAAACTACCCTCATCACATTGTTCAACGGGGGCACAATCGTCAGGTCGTGTTTGCGAAGGCTTGTGATTTCCAGCGTTATTTGTACGATTTGCGTGAACTCAAGGACGTATTCGGAGTCAAGGTCTACGCGTACTGCCTCATGACTAATCATGTACATTTGTTAGTCGCTCCAGATGAGTCAACAGCTGGCCTTGGACAGTTGATGAAAGCTCTAGCCGCACGAATGACCCGCTATCGCAATAAGCTCGAAGGGCGTTCCGGCACTCTGTGGGAGGGGCGTTACAAATCAAGTCTCGTGCAATCAAATTGCTACCTGCTTGCGTGCAGTCGTTACATTGAACTAAATCCGGTTCGAGCAAAAACAGCTGTTCGGCCCGAAGATTATACTTGGTCAAGTTACCTGTCACGGTTTAGTGAGAAATCCTATGATAATTGGCTCGATACGGATCCTTGCTTTGAGGGTCTTGGTCACACCTTGGAGGATAGAAAACTTAAATATCGGAATTTTGTGAGTCAGGGTGTTTCATCTGAAGAGTTAACGTTGATTCGCGAATCGTTACAACGCGGACAACTGACCGGAAACTCTCGTTTTGTTGATGAGGTTGAGAGGATTATGGGCTTACGGATTGAGCGGCGTGGGCAAGGAAGGCCCGCCAGTCGTATCCGAAAATAAATCTGTCCCCTTTTTGTGTCCCCTTTTTGCACGGCCAACAGCACCGAGCATCCCGAGCAAGCGGCCCTGAGCCTGGCCGCAAGCGCGCAGCAGCGGGGCAAGCGCTTCGGCTTGCCAACTGAAGTGCGGCCAGTTGGGTTGCTGCCAGATCCAGAAAGGGCCATTCATAGGGGCTGCTCATCTGTGAGCCGATTAGCGCGAGTCTATTCGGCTCGCTGTCTAATCAAGTCATTTTTGTAGGCTCTGACCGATATTCGCAGTGGCCGCCTCTTATACCGTCGCGTGACCGACTATTGAGATAGCAGTTCTTCGTATGAGTTGATGTAATTTTGGGCCATGATCTTTGCCGAGAAGCGCTCCTCGAAGGCTTTGCGCACTGTTTCGCGCGACAGAGTGTCCAAGAGCTGTAGGGCGGCAATGGCACCGAGTTCGTCTTCGACGATGAACCCCGAAATACCGTTGTCGATCACTTCAGGCACCGAGCCGCGGTTGAAGGCAATCACTGGTGTGCCGCACGCCATGGCCTCTATCATCACCAAGCCAAAAGGCTCGGGCCAATCGATCGGGAATAACAAGGCCAAGGCGTTGCCAAGAAAGGCGTTCTTTTCCGATTCGTTGATTTCGCCCACGTACTCAACATGGGGCAGGGACATGAGCGGTTTGATCACGGCTTCATAATAAGCGCGGTCAACATTATCGATCTTCGCGGCGACCTTGAGGGGAAGGCCGGCTTGTTCGGCGATACGAATGGCCTTATCGAGCCGTTTTTCCGGCGAGATGCGGCCAAGGAAAGCCAGGTAGCCAGGCCTGCTCCCGGGAATCGGCTGAAGCAGGTTTTCAGGTAAGCCGTGGTAGATGGTGGAGAGCCAGTTTGCCTGTTGTAACGGCAGGCGTTGGCTGTTGGAAATCGACACCACCGGCACCTGACTGAATCGGTTGAAGATGGGCTGATGCTCTGGCAGGTCGAGACGGCCGTGCAGTGTCGTTAAAAACGGGACCGGCTGGCGGGTGAACAGCGAAAACGGATGATAATCGAAGTGAAAGTGCAGCATGTCGAACGCGCTCGCCCGGCTGCGCACTTCTTCGAGCATTAGCATATGGGGCGCCAGGGTGTCGCGAATTGTCGGATCGAGGCGCAACGCCTGTGGCCAGAGCGCTTCGAGTTTGGCCGAGGTCCGTGAATCGCCGCTGGCAAACAGCGTGACCTCATGCCCGAGTTCAACCAAGGCTTCGGTCAGATAGGACACAACGCGCTCAGTACCGCCGTAGAGCTGAGGTGGAACGGCTTCGTACAGTGGCGCGATTTGGGCAATGTGCATTGTGGCAATCCTTGTCAAGACGCCAATCGGCGTATGGGGTCTGGTAGATCGACCTTCCCAGGTTGGCCATGCAAGCGACTGCGGGTTGCAGTGGCGCGGGAGCGACTTCTGCTCGTGTCGGGGAAATTTTTTTGGTCGCTATTAAGAACGTGAGTGACTAGGGGCGAAGAAATATAAATATTGTGCATGGAAACGCCGGTTTGTTAGATGCGTTTGCTCGCACGAACATCATTAATAAAATCGGTGTTCTTGTTTCTGTGCTTCCAAAAATCCGTGAGAGGCTTTTTTCGATGAGCCTTTGTCTACAAAATATCAATGGGGCAATAGTCTGTTCATGTGTTGCTGCTTGATTCCTGTGCAGTGATCGTTTGGCCTTCCCGATGCAGATGGGGAGCTGCTGCCCTGGGCGTCCGCAGTTGTATTGCCGAATAGATAGCCATGATTTTCCTTGTATATGCCTGCGGTGCCGTTAGGTTGAGCCCCACCTCCCGGCGTACTGGATTTAATTGCTGTCATAATTTATCTATATTTTTAGTAAAGCACTGATTTACAAAAAAATAGCTACCACAGTCTGGCTTGTGTATTTGCAGTATTCTCCCTATCAATTTTCCACAAATATGTTGAAAGCTTTTTTAAGTGCTTACGGATATACATTGCATTGTTATCGGCCTCTATTAAGGTGGACTTGGTAGTGGTCATTTTTACTTGATGTATTCAAGATCATCCAAATACATCCGGGTCGCAACCTAATGCAAGGCAGCAGTATCCGCGCAGGCAGTCCGCCCGCAACGCCACCATCATGAACATAATGGGTTTGTCGTATTTTTTGGTGAGCATCTTTTGTGGCTCATTGAAGTTTTGATGTTAAAGAGCTTACGGTTACTCCGTCTACTGTAAGAATTGACAGGTGTTTAGGTTCTTTTGGAATAATGTTAATTCTTGATAGCGATAACTAAAGCCGAAGGGGCTGGGACTGGATGAGGTTGGGAGCGTGGTGGCTGCGGGCGTCATCCGCTTGGACTTCAGGATCAGTCGCGGGAGAGGAGCGGCTGACCCGCTCGACCCCAGCGAGGCTTAGCGCTGTTGAGGGGTTTTTGTGTGCCGGCCAGCGTTATCAGGCCGGCTCCAGCCACTCCATGGCTCCAGGGGCCCTTGTGGTTGGCCGTCTGGTGGACCGGTATCGGTTTGATCAATGTTTACTGTCCTGATGGAACAGGGCCAGTGGTTGATTTTCCTGGTTCCAGTCAGAAATACGACATCAAATCGCTGGAGCGTAAATGCGCATTAACGGCCTGTAAGCGTTCCAAGCCCTCCTTGCTCAAGTCCCTGGCGCCTGTCAGTTGAGCGGCACTGTGCAGTACGGTGTTCTGAAACCGCTCGACTTTCTGGGGGGCAAGGTATTGCGCCTTGACTTGTTTATGGGCCTTGATTCGAACGACCACGCCCTTTGGCAGCGCGATGCCTTTGGCGGCACAACCCAGGCACAAGGTGGCCAAGTCTGGCAGGTCCCGCACCTCGATTTCCTTGAGCTTTCCGCCTTTGGCGCTTCCGGACAACGGATGGGCTTCGTTTTGGTAAGAATAACTATTGATTTTCTGGCTGAACCCGGAGCGTAGTGAGTGTGAAGCCAGATTTTTAATTTTCTCGAAGCCGAATACCACGGGAACAATACGTCCTTGGTTGAGCATTCCCAGGTAGGGCGCCTTGCCGTTTTCCAGGGAATGTTGCAACACTCTCGCGGCGCGGCGATAGAATTGCATCAATTCAGGACCTTGAATGACTCGGCTCTGTTCGCCCGATCGTAGCGTGACGCTGGCGGGCATTTGCAGTTCGTGGATGTGCTGATTCAGAGGCGCGGTGATGAATTTTTTACCGCCATTGCCATAGATGTGCTTTTTGTGCAAGAACGTCTGCAACCAGGTGGTACATTCCTCGTCGCTCATGTGGCCCAGATTGGCGACATCTATACGAACTCCTGGGGCGTTGGTTTGCAGCGGTATGCCTGCTTTCAGCGCCGTGAGCATGACTTGCGTCAGGCGATGTTGCTCTGCCCTGGAATATGCATTGCTGGATTTCTCGCCTTGACCTGCCGCGTAAATCCTCGGCTTGGAACGAAATCCCTTGCGTGTGGTTTGGTCGCCCGTGCTTTCCCGGGTGCGGTCTGAAAAGAACACTTTGCCTTCCAGTGACTCGCTCCCACCCTTTTGATCCGTCACGCCACCGATCAATGCCTGGGATTGCAGAATTTCCAAACCCCACGGGCTACCGTGAATAGCTTCGGGCTTCATGTAACCTAGCGGCGCGGTCGGGTTCAGCGATTGCAACAAGGCCATGCGCAGCCCCGACCGGCTGCGTTGGTCGATATCCCGTTTGCTGTCGAGCACATCAAGCGGCGAGTGACCAGCTTCATCCAGTGTATTGGCGCGCGCACCCGCGTTGCGCAATTGCCTGATGAGCTGCTCGTTGTTGTTTTCGACAGCTGTATGAAGGGGCAATTTGTTCGAGTCATGACCATATTGCGTGGGGGTCGAACGCGGACCGATGCGATTCATGGATTCCTCATCAATAGAAAATTAATCTGTGTGGTGAAAAGTACGCATCAGGTTCCATTGCGTGAGCCTACGGATAACCGATAGCGTCACAGCTTGGAGCCGGTCGGGGTTACTTCAAGGCATAGGTCCTTGGCGTCGATAAGCCGGTAAAGCTTGTCCTTCGGCTTGGCGGTGCGGACGGTGGTATCTGATAGTGGCAAAGCAGCCCCCTTGCAGGCCGCACCAGGCGGGCATTTAGCCGACGTGGTGTGAGTAGATTTCTAGACCGAACTGGATCTACTCACATCTGTTTGGGCTTACAAGGGAACGGTGGGGGAACCATGGAAAGCAAAAAGCCCGCACGAGGCGGGCTTCTTGTGGGCTTCCGGGTGGTTTTGGCACCACCTGAAATTAATTAGTGGTGCCCAGAGACGGAATCGAACCGCCGACACGGGGATTTTCAATTCGCCAATGTCGTTGCAACGCTAGATTACACTGGCGTTCGCTTGAGTAAGGTACATCACGGTAAAGTACTTATCAAACAGTGCTTTAGCGTACGGTACGTTACATTCGAGCTCGTCCGTACTGTACTGCTGGTGTACCTGAAAAGCCATGGTGCGGAGTATGTCTTGGAAGCAGTGTCTCATCACCCGGCTTAGGATCTGAGTACCAACCCTCGACAGGCGGCGGCAGCGGAGCTGCCTTGGTCTCGGGTTTATTGATCATTCAGCTCCTGCTCCAGGTTCTGGCGCGGGAGGCTCAACATTCTCAGCTACGATAGGCTGATGTGCTGGAACGGGCTGAGGATTAGGCACTGCAGGCTTTTTTGAGCCTTTAGCCAGCTTTAACAATGCAGCTTCTTTCTCTGAAATAAAACGGTTGTACATTTCTTTGACTGGAGGCGATTTTTCTAACTTAGTAGAAAAAAGTCTGTAATATTTTCCGAATAGTATTTTATCTGTTTCATAATTCCTGCTCCATAGTGCTTTGGGTAGCTGTTTATCATTTCCTTTACCCACTGGTGTAGTCGGGAATGTCCGATCCAGAATTGAGCGATATACAGAGTTGTTTATCGTTTTCATTATGATTCGTAACGTTAAAGCGATTTGCCCAAGAGCCGGCTTATCAAGAATCAACGGTTTCTCAAAAAGAGAACTATGGGATTCCAATCCTAGTGCTATAGCATTTTTTGCGCCTAATTTCCCAAATCTATGCACGCAGCAGTGCCGTAGCTGACATATTTTGTCGAATTCTTGGGCTGTGGTGTCATCCAGGATTAAGTCAATGTCTACAAGATTTTTAAATGTGTTAACTATATTTTCGCATGATATGAATGATGCATTGTCCATCAGCGCTTCTGGCATCAGTGGCTTGCTATGATGAAGCGCGGCGCCGAAAGTGATAGGTTTGTTTTCGGCATTTTTTAGCGATATAACATCGACCTGAATGATGGAGCGTATTAACGCTCTAACATAGCTTTCAACTGCTGAAATATATCCAAGAAATACAATGCTTAAAAATTCCTTTGATACGTTTTCCTGATTTGACCATAAAAGATTAAGAGTGTTTGAGTTTGCTATAAACTGATCAAGGGGGGATGAAGTGCTTTCTTTAGCAGTTTTGTCAAAAAGTTTTTGAGTATCAATAGTTTTAGTTATCGCTCCAGCTTGAACAATAGCTGAGTAGTCTGCGGATGTAGTTATTACTTTCGCTGGGGTCAGGGCTTGCGTTGGGGTAGTCATTGAAGAAACTCGTCAACAAAGCTGGTTACAACCTTAATCATCTTTTCGGCCCTGGCTTGGCCCACGCGATGTATCCTTCGGAGTTCCGTTCCTGGATCTTGTACCGAGAGAAGGTCTCCAATTGTTTTAAACTTTGGCAAGTCTTCTTTAAGTCGGGATATCTGCCATTTGGTGAGGCCGGGTATCTCGTGAAGGGGAAGAGACATACATTTTTCAAATGTCGAGCTAGAAAGAAGTTCTGTGCCGCAGTTGTGACAGAACTTCTGACTGGAATTTATCCTGTCATGACCACAGTTGCCACAGGGCGGCAAGTCAAAGCGGAGTGATGCAAGTTCTTTTGTAGTGAAAATATTCGTGACAGAGCGTCGCAGTGGTTGCCTAGTAGATTTTTTACTTAGTTTTTCCACTACGGATTTTGCTGACCATCCACGCGCATTTGCAGAAAATGCCCGTTCTCTAAAAAGAGCTGCAATATGAGGTATATATCGGTCATACGTTCTTTCTTCGCCGTGAGATACGGCTTCGGCTACTGGATATAGCAGGCCTGCTTCAACAAGGAGATTGAACATTCTTTGTACCATAGGTAGATCGTTGGCGCCTGAAATACCTATGAGTAATTGTTTTGATCCGCGCTCAACAAGCTTGTCGTTAAACTCTTTTAATGACGTCACGAGTTTATTGAAAAGTTGCTCTCCGTGTTCGATGAGAGTCTTTAATTTTGGAGCTTTAATAATAAGAGATCGAAATTCTTCCTGTCGGGCTTCAATGTGCGACTGGACGATTCTATTCAGGCCTTGTTGAGTGGTCTTGAACTGTTTCTTTTGAAACTCTTGAAGCATGTGTAGGTAAGCACGTGGTATTCCAAATGCGGCGTATTCTAAGTACTGTCTAACGTCTTCTGGGATTTCTTCAAAGTCGGGAATGCGACGTGCAGCGATTGTCGACATCGTTTGGCTATAAAATGCGTCAGTAACACTCAACCAAACAGGCTCGAAGCTACCCTCTTGAGTGGGATGGAAGCGCGATCCATACTCTGTTGTTCCAGGGTAGACGGAAGCTTTAGGCGAAATTTCAGAGGTTTTTATTGTTCTGAAGATTTCAAAAAATTCGGCCATATATTCTGGCGTTAGTGTAAGTGCCGCATCATCCAGGAGTAACACTGCACGAGTGCGCCCTGCTAGAGCTACATGGTTGTCTATGATTCTTTTGGTGTTATGTAGGGTCAGAAGATTGGTTAGATCTAGTTCGGACTGGGAGAGTGGCAGACTTTTTTCTAGTTTGGAAATCAAGTTTTGAAGTGCTTGAATGTCAATATATTCAAGCGATTCTTCAATTTCCTCTAAAGAAAACTCTTCATCAAGATCCATGATTGTTTCATGCGCAGCAAGAATGATTCTCGCCAATACCCATGCGTGAAATAAGTTTATTGCGTTTGCTCGGCTGATAAGCATCGGCTCTAGGCGATAGTACCGATTGAAAGATATGTAAATGGCTAATGGTTTTCTGATATCTTCTTTGCAAAGAATAGAAGCATAACGCATCATGTGCGTTTTTCCGCATCCGCGGGGGCCTACAATAAGGGTTGTTTGTTTTTTTATTAAATTCGCAATGATGTCGTCAAAAAAATCGCTTGTTGCAGTGCCTTCTCGAAGCTCTTCGTTAGTAATGAAGTCAGCGCGTTGTTCTAATGCGATATCAAATTCTATGCTTTCATTTTCCATGAAAATTTCAATCCTTTTGAATTGGGAGGTCGAGCAAGTACTTGAGCGGAAGATGTCTTGCGCTGACCCCATGCGCTCTAGAGGTAAGAAAAGCTTTGCCTGCCTTACTGGTAAGCTGTTTTAGAATCAATCGACGCCACTTTTTTGGAGCTTGTATTCTGTATATGCAGTCTGTTATCGGTAATGTGCCTTTAGATACGATGCAAACGCGCTCCTCTAAATCCCTGCCGACACGCGCTATCAAAATATCCCCAGTTGTTGCAAATACTGCATCCTCTGGCGAATTCAGATTCGAACCGATAGTAGTAAGGTCTAACGAGGTGCTGCCAGGTCGTAGATCTGATGTATGCAAAACGTCAAACTGCGCTTCTCGGGCTTGACGTGAGTTTAACTTTCCTCTGGAAATTGAGCAGCCGATACTGGATAGAGTCACTGTAGATGATCTAAGCGTCTGAAGGGATTTCGCAGAGTAGTAGCTATAGTCTAGAGTTTGCACCGCCTCTTTTGCGCTTATAAGCATTGTGTCACTGTCTGAATCTAAATGTTGTAATTTTATAGGTGAAGAACTGTCGCCATTTTTTGTGATGATTAAAATATGTGCCTGTGCTTCAGTTCCCACAAATACATTTCGCGGCAGCTTTATTACCGAATCTATAGAGTGTTCTTGTAAAATTAACTCTCTAAGTTTTTTATTCTTTTCACCGGATACAAAACCGTCGGGAACTATTAGACCTAATTGGCCACCTTGTTTTAGGGAAAGCAAATTTTGAGCGATAAAAATGAATTCGGCGGAGGCGTATTTAATCGCTTGCAATTGTGTGGCAAAACCGGCTTGTTCAAGAATACTTTTATATTCGTCGCGCCACTTTGGCTTGATAAATGGAGGGTTGCACAACGCAATATCTACAGACTCTGGTGAAATTCCAATGTCCTGTATTAAGCTTGGAGAAAGTGCATCTTTCAAATAGTGAAAGTGTCTGATTTCAGAGTTGTTGGCGCTGTCGCTTCCCATGAGCGGATGGCGATCGATGTCAACGGTGATGTAAAGCGCCTGCGCCCAACGATTATATGCAGCCCGTGAAAGAGCTCCGTCGCCGCTTCCCAGATCCAATATCAACTCTGGATTATTGACAGATAGGGCTGAAATCAGCGCTGCGCTAATTCTCTCCTTCGTATAATACCTACCCAGTGGGTCTGTAATTGATCCAGAAAGGATTGGCATTCTTCTCTATCCGCGTATGGTTTACGATTATTGTACCGGGTTCTATAGGTAGGCAGTAGGTACACGGTAGGGCATTTTCTATAGCTTTTGCGCTGAGTTATACCGTGCCTGAGCTCTGATGAAGGCTGTACATCATGATGCATAACCCGAGACCAAGGCAGCTCGGCTGCCGCAGCAGGTCGAGGGTTGGTGGCACAGTCTCGGATTGTACTTCGGCGGCATCGGATCACGAGCCTTGATCCTTCAGTGCTTGCATGCCCGGAATATTGCTTCGCGTCTGTAGGATCGGTCGTGCAGCTTGTACTGACGACGGTCTAACCCCTTCACTTCCCGATTTTCCGATTTGGAATTGGCCATAATAGCTCGCTGTTTTGTTCACGCAGTGCCCAATAGCCGCTGACACGTCGTCTTGGCTCAATCTCTGCTCACGTTTGAGGTCGCTGGCAAAGGCGTGACGCAGGCAATAAGGGGTCACCCTTGGGCCGTTCGGCCAAAGTTTTTTCCCTGCTTCGGCCATGGCTGATCTGAAATTTGTTTGTTTCTCGATAGAAATGACATCCGACCCGCTTTTGGCTTGGTGCTTGCGTTGGAGGGTCTCAATGAGGCTACGTATCAGTGGGTGATCGTGATCCTTTAGTGAATACCGAATCTCCCTCCACGGTTGTCCCTTATTCTCGGAGACCTTGATTCCGCTATCAATGCGTATCAGCAGATCGCCATCAGAAAAGGTGACTTTTATGCCTTTTTCGAGCTCACCTGGTCGACAACCGCTAATCGCGCTTACAAGGTAAGGGATCTTGTATTTGCCATGCTCGGTTTTGTCCGCCATCAGATCGCGCCAGTTAGACGGCAATCTATGAAGATCTTGACGCTTGGATCTTCGCCTTCTGGTCGTTTCTAACGGCTTGGCATTTGTACTTTTGGTGATCGTATCGAGCAATCTCAAGGTCCCACTAATGACCTCTATATGCCGATGGAATTCTTCGATGTGCTGATCTCGTTGCGCCTTATCCTGAAGACGCAATTGTTTCTCAAGTATCTGCATCAGGACGTACTTAATCGCGGCCTTGCGTCTGTGGTAGGTCGATTTACTTTCTGTATCGCGGATGGCGGGAAGAATTTTATTGATGTCCGAATCGCTTTTGGCGAACAGTCGTTGTGCCTCGCTCTCATATCCTTTTATGGTTTGCTCAGATAGAGAACTTGGTTTCTGATTTTTTAAATGTTGCCTTGCTTCTACAGCGAGAGCGAATGCTTCTGACTGTGTCCTCATATCTATTCCTTTTCGTGACCTGAGACTTTTCTGTGGCTGACGGAAAGGGCGCTTTTCACTACGTGAATCGACTACGTCGACCAGCGCCCACATTCACGCAGGTGCGTGAATGTGTTTTATTTTTAGGTCACATGTGGTGTATTTTTTTTAGGTCACTGATGACTATCGTATTTAGGTCACGAGTGGCCCTATTTACTTGTCCTGAGATTTGGACTTTTGCTATGGCAGGACGCACGAGTACATAAAGCAAGGTTGGCAACTACCGTTAACTTGCCCACCTGTAAGGACCGGCATTAGTCCCGCAGGGCAATTAAATCCACCTGTCATTTGGTTTACGTAAGTTCCAGCTCCACCAGTCATGAATCCGCTGCCAATGCCGCGGATGCTACCCGTCCCCTTCCATACGCCGGATTGGCAAGATAGTGTTAGGCCTGCCGCGTTTCGGCCGACTAGGCCATTGGGGGAGCACGCTGCACCTTCAGTCGCAACGCCGTTGAGCTGTAGATACTCACCTACGGTGGTTCTGCCGTTAGACTGCAAAGTCCCACCCGCAATCGCCCCGCCGGTGTAAACGCCCTTGTCACCATAGGAGCGAACCCAGTTAGGATCGGTCATATACCAGCCACCGTTCCACTTTTCGTTGTACCAGCCGGTGTCGCCTCGAGTCCTGAACCAGCCGCCGGTATAGGTTTCACCGGTGGTGTCCGTTGTACCCGCTTTAACTGTGCCGGTAACCGCAGCGTTGCTGGCGTTTACAGTCGTTGCATTGACATTCGTGGCGTTCACATTTGCAGCGTTGTTGAGGTTGTTTCCCTTCATATCGATCGAGGTGTTCATTTCATTGACTTCCGGATGGCCCGGCACAGCGTTCCGGTAGAGGTAGTCGTTGGTGAGGGCTCCATCATCGAAAAACAGTGCGGTCGCAAGATGGCCTTCACCTGGTGAAATGCCATAGGGCGCCAAAGAAACATTCCACCCTCCATATGTACCTTCAACGACACTGGTATCGATGTTCGAAATGTACCCGCCTCTTGCACCCACCTGCTTGGAGATTCGACGGATGCTGGTTTCCGGAATTGTTTCCCCTCCGGTAGTGATGACCAGGGTTTGAAGCTTGTTTGCTGTTGGCTTAATAGCAAGTACCGAATAGCTTTGGCCAAAGTTATTTATGTCAGTCACGCTGGGTGGTAGATAACCGGTGTTTTTAAGCATGCTCACGGTAATGTTGGCCGGCGCCGTCGGTGTTGCGACATTGAGAACGGCGGCGTAGTTGTCTTTAATGTATGCACTTGCTGCATCCGAAATGATTTTTTGATGATCAGCCGCAGATTGTCCCGCCATGTTATCTGCATGGTCGAACATCGCTTGAGAGCCAATCCCCAATGCTGCTACCACCAGTATCAGTACAACAATCATTTCTATTGCGGCAAAGCCTGATTGCCTACTGGATTTTAAGTTGATTTGCTGCTTGAATCTCCGCATGATTTCTCTCTTTGAGTTTTAGTCTGCTTTGGAGGTTTTGAATGAGTAACTCTGATTATCAAGGTGGTCTTGGTGCCGGTTTTGCTCGCGCACGATCCATCCAGAATGAATATGAATCTAAGATTGCTGAGTGGCGTGCTCACTCAAATAAATTAAAGACTCAAGTTTCCGTACTGAATGAGCGTGTGGTAATCATGCAAGCCGATTTCGACGCGAATAATCATTTGCTCCGCTTGCTCATGGATGAATTAAGAGCTGTAAACCCAAACTCTCATTTGTTAATCAAGCAAAATCGTGATGCCATTCGCCAAGAGGTTTTCGAGGAGTGCATGATTGAAAGTGGCTATGAAGTCTCAAGCCCGAAAGGCTTTTCCCGGTAATAACCTCTTTCCCCAAGACTGAGTTCTCAGTCACCTGGTCTCGGGCCACTTCCAAGAAGATCTTTATTGCTTGGTGATTTTGAGCCGCTCGGCCCCGGGGTGCCGCTTCCCTCCGGCCCAAGTGACTTATGCCAACCCCCGCCCAAGCCTCCAGACGCCCCATGCTTGGCCTCTCTGACACCACCGATGAAAACATCGTGACCGCTGTCGCCAGTGCTCTGGGCGTCTCCGATGCCGCCGGCAGCGTGACCAATCCACCGAATGATGTTGTCTGGCACCCAATGGATCAGGCTAATAACGATGTGCACGACAGTGGTCATCACGATCACATGGATGGCCACGTAAGCTACGAAGGAGACTATCCCAGTCATGGAGTCAGCCTGAATGCCTGCTACAACGGACATGAAGCCAACGTTGATGAAGCCCACAATCGGCTGCGTCAGTAGCATTCCGCCTATCAGTCCAAACAGCATGAGCGCTGGGCGCATTACCAGCGAGAGGATCATCATGTAACCCTGGCCGGCCTTGCCGACTGCGTCGTCGCCGTCCGGGTGAACATGCGCAACGGCGAACAGGGGGGCGGCAATCACTGACTCAAGCACCAGGACGAACCAGTTCACTACGGAGGTAATCCATGTGATGAATGGGATCATTGGCACATAGGTGCTTAACGTGGCGCCGAAGAAAAATAAACTGATCAGTAAGACTGTGATCAATGAAGAAAGAAATTGGAAAACAGCTCCGGCATCGAAACCCACCTTCACCGTCGCCTGAGCTGCCCAAGAGTTTGAGACGCCCACTGCACTTGCCATCGCAGCCATCATCACCTCACCGGTCGTGACGATCACATCGCCGAAGGATTTCATCTGGCTCATGTGGTTCAAATTCGAGCCGGCAATGCTCTGAGTCATCTGGTTGATAGCACCCATGAAAGGCGCCGAAAGCATTTTTTTGACGTACTCCCATGCTCCTTCGCCGTCCCTTGGTGCGCGAATGTTCGTATCGGTGTAGTAAACGTTTCTGATGGACTCAACCCGATTCTTTGCGTATTCATCGGCTGTCGTGATGACGTCCTGATACGTCTGCAGTGACTCCTTCGTTTCCTTGTCGACGATGTCGATGGGCTCGGCTGCCGGTAGAGCATTCAAGGTCGACTGCATGACGTCGTTCATTTTGACGATGTGGTTGTACCAGGTTCCGGCAAAGAGCCACCCGCCGTCTTTCGCGCCTGAGAGGAAGTCAGCCCGGGCTCGATCGCTAGTCTGCGAAACGGCTGTTTTGGCTGCCGCCCGAAGTGAGTTTTCATACTTGTTTGCCGCAGAGTCGAGGGCACCAGCTTCAGGCTTCTGCCCTGCAACGATCTGCTGAGCCGTCGGACGAATATCGAGGATCATCTGCTGAACGGCTTTTGCATGGGCTGCGAGGATCGGCTCCTTGATGATCTTTGTGTTGCTGTTGCCTTCCGAGGCCTCCCAGCTTTGTTTCCAGGTCAACGCGCCGCAAACATCAGGATTCATGTAAGAGCTGTCGTTGGCTTTCCATTTGTAGTCGATGACTGTGTACGAGGCATTGGCGTACCTCTGGATCATATTCGCCGCACCATAAACTGGGATGGCGTCCGGAAGAGCCACATTGAGCTCTCCGGTATTTACCACTTTGCGTGGTGAGGAAACCGCCTGAATCTTGGTTGAGCGCCCTGAGGCCGCAAACTGTTTGTTCATGGCTGCGGCGCACACCTCAAACTTCAGAATACTGGCCGCCAATGGTCGCGAATCAGGAATCATTGGGCGGGTGAGCATCCCGTCTTTCCCCATCTGGTCCACAGCCTGGCTCCAGATCGCGTCACCGATGCCGACGCCTTGAATCGCGAGCCAGAGCACGATGATTTGGATCAGCGAGTAGCCATGCCCGAGGGGGAGCAGCAGGGCGGTACCGCCGACAGTCCGAAGCGGAATCCAGATAGAGCTCATTTTCTTGCCAAGCACCTCTCCGTCATGCGCGGAGTCGATCGTGCCTTTGATCGTGGTGTAGCCCACGAAAAGCATGCCCAGGAAGAGCACTGCGCCACCGAAGACTCCCATCATGGAGCCCATAACGTCCTCGGCTTCCCCTGTTTGGACATTGCCTCCTGAATGGATGGTGCCGACGATGGATCCGAATACTTCCTCCAGAAAGTCGATCGACGTATCACCTGGTGGTGGAGTGAACTGCTGAAAGGGGCCGCCTGCGGCTAGGACTGGTTCGCAGGATAGAGCCGCAAGCAGCGTCAGCAAATGGAAGGTTAATCTCATTTCTCAACACTCGGGCTATTGGCTGAAACTGCGGTTACTGCCAAGGCGTCGTGCACGTACAGCAACGCGTAGGGCACCCCGGCCAGCCGCCAATACGAGCCGTGACCATTGAGATAGAGTTGCATCGATATGTAGGTTGCGGCCGCGGTCAAAGGAAATATCCACCATCGGCGGAGACCTCCCCATGCTCTATGTTGCCCTGCAGGTAACAAAATATTGGACAGCAGAAGCAATAGATAAAACATCCGATTTGTTAAAGTTGTAAGTTGGGGCGAAGAAAGAAGTGATCTTATGCGCGGCATGATAGAAGCTCCGCAACTTCAATGGTTCGGTAGAAGATCCTCCGGCCGACCTGAACTTTGCAGTTTGAGAGCCCTACAGCAAGCTTTGATCGTTGAAGTAAAAAAGCTCTGAGACCACCTGGAGTTTTCTCCAGAAGATTGGCCATCTGGTCTTGGGAAAGAAGCGGCCCATAGCGATGTAAAAATTCGGATTCGAATGTGGGCTTAAGATTAGTAGCTGCGTTCATTGACGGGCTCTCGAGTCAGGAAGAGTGCGCCCAGATCATTTGGAGTTTATTTGTTTTTTGTCAAATGTATTGTTGCGTATTATTTTTTATGCGCTTTTTTAATTTATGGGTGTTTGGGCTGAATTTTCGAAAAAACCCTATAGCGAGTGAGTATCAGATTTTAGCTATTATAGGGTTTGTGTGGCGAAGTGTGCTGTAAACCCCAAAATTTAAAATTTTTCATAAAGGGTTTTCAGTTGGGCGGTGGTGCCCCATATCCATTCACCTTGCTCCCCATAGACGTTCACTTCACGCTCCCCATAAGCTTTCACCTTACAAGAAGCTGCTCCCCATAAACGTTCACCATACGCCCCATATCCGTTCACCTTCGCCCCATAAGTATTCACCTAACTAGTACTGTGGGCCACGTAGATCACGGTGTGGAGTGTGTCTAAAGCTTTGTTTTGTATTGGCTAAAAGAAAAACATACAAACAGCACTGGACGGGAGGGGGGTTATTACCGAAACTAAAAGAAGTCAGCGCTTGCCCGGGGCGGCAACCCCAGGCAGCGCCTAACCACCAAGACCGCAGGAGGTCCTGAAATGGCTATGTCGATTGTATCTGAAAATCTTGTTGAAGATCTTCTCTACGAAGCGTCTCCGGAAGCTGATGCTCCAGAGTTTGACCACGAAATGAGGGGGCTCTGCGCCACGCTTCAACCGGCTCTTGATCAGGTTATTGCTGCCTATCAAGCTGCGGCGACGACGCTTTACACCGAGCGTGCGTTTCGTCTGTTTCTGTCAAACTTGATTTCGGCTGTGGAAGAATGATTGGAAAAATGAACGCTCCCTCTCATTCTCATCCGCTATATCGATTAGCGTGCTGCCCCTTTAAGCACGCTGAAATAGAGACCTTTGTAGAATTTGCTCTATTGATATGGTACTCGGATAATCTGCGGCCTGAAGAAGTGTTCAGAGATCTGGGAGGGGATGAAACCTCAAAGCGGAGGGCGATTTATTTAATCGATCGATTTCGACGTTATCCTTGCTTGACGGATGAGCGTGCAGAAGCGTTAAGGCTGTTCGTTATGGGATGGGATAGTTTAAAGCGAGAGACTAAAGTTCAGCGTAAAGACAACTCTATAAAAAGCCTAGACAAGCTAGCTCTTGAGTGGGGCCTAGATGAAGATGTGGTGCTTTTGGCCAAACATGTTTTGAAGTATCAAACTAGGCATTACGCAGCCACTGTCGGGATGAGAACGGGATATTGAAAGGGTCCGTTTTAATGCTAACGCAGCTCGTGTCTAGGCCTAGATTTTTAGACCTAGACTGAGCTTTCGAAGGTAGGTCGTTTAGCGCTTGTTCCCGTAGGATCTCGCAATTTCTCTGATCTGCTCAAATGTACCGGTGAAGCCTGATAGATCAATTTTATCGAAAGGCGCGACTCGCGAAAGGATATAGTCAGCAAATTTGTTTTTCGATAGAGCTACGTTGACTTTTTTGCTCATGTCAATTATTTCGCTGTCGTAGATTAGAGACTGCTTATTTGGTAATCGGCAAAATAGCGGTTTTTCACCTTTAAAGCAGCTAAGAGAATCAAATTCGTCCTTTGAAAATAATCTTCTACCTTCAATGTCCTCTTGGAACAACTGTTCATCTTTATAAAGGTGTTCAATACAAACAAACTGAGTGTCACGAAAATCAGGTACAGGAATCACCAAACTGAACACGTTGTTTCCGTGATCCTTATAGCTTCCCGGAGAGCCACCCATGTTACTAATTATGTCTTTCTCATCCCGGTCGAATATACAGATAGTCAGATGGCGTTGCAGTGCTTCACTTAAGTTTTCACATAAAGCCTTAAGTGCGGGACTTCCAGATTTTTTTGTCTCTTTAAAAAGTATATTGAGGTCGTCGAACTGGTTGGATCTTTTAAAATGCTCATAGGCATTTTTTAGATGTTTGTTGTCAGTAACACCTTCTGTATAGATATGGATTTCCTGGGCAATAGCTACGGTTATTTTTCTTTCGTCTAGCTTGTAGGTGTCATCAAGAGCTTTTAGCCTTCGAGCAAGTGAAAGAAAAACTGGGTCTGAGTAACCTTTTACGTGACCAATATGGTTAATCTTCCCTCTTACGACCCATTTAAATCTGGAGTCTGACTCGCTATGGCGGTTTTTTTTGTCGACTTTTTCTTTCCAGAAGTTTTCTGCAGACTCTAGTCCATGTTTTTCCCATGAATATAGTGCTGCCCTCACTTCTCGCGTGAACTCGCGAGGGACGTTTACTTTCTTATTAACTACTAAACCAGTAACTATTTGCCGTTCAGCCCGGCTTCGAAGAAATGCTTTTTCCTCGTTTATAGCAAATCCCGCGCCTTCGATTAAGTTCTTAAGTTCGTCTCCAATTTTTACGCTCCCATCTTCCATCTTTTCAGCTATTATTCTAGGGAACATTGCACCGCTATTGGAGAAAAATATGTCATCGGCGTAACGGGTGTAGTAACACTTGTTTTTGGCGGCAAGCTCTTTAAGGGTGTAATCTAATCCCTTGCACACAAGATTGCTAATTAGAGGGCTCGTAGGGGCGCCCTGAGTTAATCTTCCATCCTTCGTGCATAAAAAGCTAAGTGTTCTAGCGGCATCTCGGGATAATGAGAAAGGGGGGCTGGAAAATATGCCAATAACTCTTCTTTGAGTTATAGAGTGGAAGAAATCTTTTAGGTCAACTCGCAAAACCCATCGTTGAAAATCGTGGACATCTGCATTTTCAACAATTCCTCGATCTTGAACATAGGCAAATACACATGCCCTTGGTTTATAGTAGGGCTCGAATTTACCAAGGATGGTTTTCTGCAGGTCTTTTAACCCTTTCACTGGCGCTTCGACAATGCGCTCGCCCCCGCCTCTTTTGCTTATAGTGAAAGTCTTATATTTTTTATGATCTGGCAGGAAGTATGCGTAATAATTAAGTCGGCCTAAACTTATCCCCAGTTCCGCAGCTAGTTCTTTATTGTTTTTTATTTTTACAGTGGGGGCTAGGAGATCTAAAATTGAGGCGGGTAGAGGACTTACTTCGGGGACAGACATGCTTCCATTCTCTGCTGCGGAATTAGGTGGACTGCCCAGGACTCCAACTCCGGAGAGATGACCTCTATCCGGCCAACTCGAAGAGTCAAAGGTAAAAGCGCTACAAGCCAAGGCGAATTCGCCTCAGAAATGCGAGTCCTGAACAGTCGCGAGGCTATCCTAATGGCAAAATGAAGGCGCGGGAAGTCTCGCTGATCGTTTTCTACAGAAGGTAATATTGCCTCAGTTGGCCGCTCTTTCCTTTCTCTGCTTTTTGGCGTCTGCCTTATCGAGCGTCTCTACAAGGTCCTCCGTCCTTAAATGTGTGTATCGCTTGAGCATCTGCATCGATTTGTGGCCGCTGATGGCTGCAACTTGTTGATCGGAGAACAGGCCGGTTTCAACAAGCCCGCTCACCGCCTCATGGCGCAGGTCGTGAAAACGAAAATCCGCCATGCCGATTTTCTTCTTCATGTCGTTCCAGATCTTGGAAAACACATATGGACGTCGCTTGTCATCCTTGCCTGGTTCACCAAAGAAAACTAAGTCCGTGTCGGTCGGCCGCGCGGGGTTGTCCAGCGCCTCGGTAATCGCAGCTGTCGCCAGAGTGCTGAGAGGTACAGAGCGGTGCTCACCATTTTTGGTGTCTGAGAGCGTCACTACGCGCTTTTTGAGGTTGACCTGATGGCGACGCAGCGTCGTGATCTCTGAAGAGCGCATACCGGTTTCTACGGCGATTCTGACGATCCAGCCGAGCATGGGGTTGTGATAGGCGTTTACGGCTTTGAGAAGGCGTATTTTTTCCTCTGGAGCGAGGCGTCTATTTCTTCCTGGTCCAGGACTCGGCTTGCGGATGTTTGCTACCGGATTTTGTGGAAGGCCAATACGCCACTCTTGAATGGCTACCGTGAACAAGTTGCTGAGTAGGGCGAGTTCAAGGCGCACTGTGTTCGCGCTGACGTTCCTGGGGATGATCAGGCTATCTTTCTTGAGCTTCGTGCGCACAGGCTCGTTTAATCGCTTGTCGCGGTAGCCGGCGACGATATCTGGAGTTAATGCGGCGAGTGAGTATTTTCCCAGAAGACGTATTAGCGGTTCGGCCTTGGTCTTTTCGGCTTTTTGAGTGGAAGCTTTTTTGGAGGGAGTGACTTCGAGGAGATAGCGATGCAGGGCTGCTTCCAAAGTCATTTTTTCTGAAAGCGTTCGACGGACATACATCCCTCGGACCATTTCGTCCTCGGTGCTACGAGCCCAGTCTTCGGCATCACGTTTGGTTCGGAAGGTCTTGGAAGCTGTAGGCCATCCTTGCTTGCGGATGACTGCTTTCCATGTTGCGGAGGGGGTCTTTACTATTGTCGCCATCGCTGTCTCCAGAGCTTACGTATCGGCACTGTACCGAAACTGTACCTCTGGAGCGATGGACTAAGGCTTAGTGTTGCGCTAAGCCTTTGAAATTAGTGGTGCCCAGAGACGGAATCGAACCGCCGACACGGGGATTTTCAATCCCCTGCTCTACCGACTGAGCTATCTGGGCAACGGGGCGCATTAAACGGGTTTTTCGAGGATGCGTCAAGCATGATTTCAAAAAATATTTAACTATTACCGTCGCTTACGATCCAAACCTGGCCCCGCCGGGATTATTCGGCGGGTGGAACGTAGCCTTCGGCCTTGGCGTATTCCTCGCCGGAAAAGAACTTGTCCATCTCGCCCTGGAGGAACTTGCGATCCTCGGGATTCATCATGTTCAGGCGCTTTTCGTTGATCAACAGGGTTTGGTGCTTCTGCCAGTCGGCCCAGGCCTTCTGGGATACGTGGTCGAAGATATCCTGGCCTTTGGCGCCCGGATAGGGAAGGCGCTCCAGGCCCGGCAGTTGTTCGTGGTACTTACGGCACATCACGGTGCGGGTCATTGCAACTCTCCTGCATTCAATACGTCGGCTGCACGTTTGAGCAGCTTTTTCACCGGGGCGGCAAGGCCCAGGCGCGGTGGGGTGGCGAGGTTATACCAGAGCCAGTCCGCCTCGGCCACGTGATGGGCGGACTCTTCGACCCGCACCAGCCACGGCTCGATGGCCAATTGGAAGTGGCTGAAGGTGTGGGTCAGGCTCGGCAGTTCCTGCGGGCGCCCAAGCTCCAGCGAGTGTTGCAGGGCAAGATGCGGTAGGTCGTCGAGGTCGTCCAGTTCCGGCAGGCTCCATAAGCCGCCCCAGAGACCGCTGGAAGGCCTGCGATAAAGCAGGATGGCGCCTTCGCGGTTGGCCAGCAGCGGCATCAAGGTGCGCTTTTGTGGCACGCTCTTGCGCGGTTTGGGAATCGGGTAGCGGCTCTCCAGGCCGTGCTTGTGCGCTTGGCAGCCATTTTCCAGCGGGCACAGCAGGCAACTGGGCTTGGTGCGGGTGCAGAGTGTGGCCCCCAGGTCCATCATCGCCTGGGTGTAGTTGTTCACTCGGGCGTGGGGCGTGAAGCGCTCGGCGTTGGCCCAAAGTTGCCTGGCCACCTTCGGCTCGCCGGGATAGCCCTCCTGGGCCGTATAGCGTGCCAGCACCCGCTTGACGTTGCCGTCGAGGATCGGCGCGCGCAGGCCCATGCTGATGCTGGCGACGGCACCGGCGGTGGACAGGCCGATACCCGGCAGTTGGATGAGCTTCTCGACATCCCGTGGGAACTCGCCGCCATAGTCGGCCATGATGATCTTCGCGGTCTTGTGCAGGTTGCGCGCACGGGTGTAGTAGCCCAGCCCGGTCCACAAGTGCAGTACTTCGTCTTCCGGTGCGCGGGCCAGGGCCTCGACTGTCGGCAGGGAGGCCATGAATCGATCGAAGTAGTTCAGCACGGTGCTGACCTGGGTCTGCTGCAACATAATTTCCGACACCCACACCCGGTAGGGCGTGATGCCCTGTTGCCACGGCAGGTCATGGCGCCCGTGACGGTCGTACCAGTCCAGTACCGCCGTTGAAAACTGCTCGGCTCTCATCGCTTGAACAGCCCCTTGAGCGCGTTTTTCAGTTCAGGGCTGACCTTGTCGCCGAGCTTCTCGTCGATCTTCTCGCTCAGTTTGTTGCCGGCCACGCGTGCGGCCACCTGGCCGAGAGCGTCTTTGTCGATGCGACAGGCCTTGGCGCCCAGCTCCAGCGGACCACGGCAACGCAGCGGCCACTCGATCCCGGCGAATTTCTCGCCGACCTGGCAGGCCGGGTCCGGCATGTCGCTCTTGTCGCCTTCGACGACGATGCCGACACGGTAGTCCATACCCAGTACGCGCAGGTCGATGTCACCGTTGCCGTTGACGGCCAGACCGGGGATGCGCACTTTCATGTCGGGGTTGCTGGCAACGCCGTTGCGTATCGTCAGGCTGCCCTTGAGCTCCTGGAACGGAGTGTCCTTGCCACGCGGCTCACTGCTCAGGGCCTTGCGGTTGAGCAGGGCGATGCCGCTGCACAGTTGCTGTTCCAGATTGGCATTGAGCAACACGCCGTCGTTGAGGACAAAGCTGGCGGTGCCGTTGAGGCTGTCGATCAGGGCCTTCTCGCTGTTGCCGGTGCCGCTCAGGTCGCTGCCGAGGGTCAGGGCGCCCTTGATCGGAGGTTTCTGCCCGAGCGCTTGCAGCACACGCTCGACCGGCACCTTGTTCAGCCGCGTTTGCAGGTTCAGGCGTGGCTGATCATTGCGTACATCGAGGCTGCCCTTGGTGTCGAAACCGCCGTTGTAGAGATCGCCCCGCAGGCTGGCGAGGGTCAGCAGGCCGCCCTGGCCGGTGGCCTTGAGGGCAGCGTTGTCGATTGGCAGTTTTTTCAAGATCAACTGGTCGAAGTTCAGGTCCGCGTCTACATCCAAGCTACGCAGACGCTCGATAGGCAGCAGCTTGTCAGTGCTCCAGGCGCCTTTAGTCGGCGCCTCGGGCAGTGGCGTGGTGCCGGAAACGGCATTGGCTTCGCTGCTTATGACTTCGGCCTGACGGACTTTCGCGGCGCTGTCGGCTTGCGCTGACTTGGGTGGCAGATAGCGGTCGACGTCGAATGTGTCGGCCTTGAGCCGCACGCGCAGAGACTGCTTGGCGAAGTCATCGACGGCGATCCGCCCACTGATACTGCTGTCGTCGAGTTTCAGGTTGATGTTGTCCAGCGCCAGGCTGGTCGGCGTGCCGTTCAGTCGGGTCACCAGCTCGACCTTGCTCAGGCTGCCATCGGCCATCGGTGGCAGTGGTTGGCCGACGCTGTCGAGGAATTTCATCAGGTCGAATTGAGCAATCGACAGACCGCCGTTGATCTGCGGTGTCTTGTCGAGGTCATTGGCTTTCAGTTCGCCGATGGCGCGTAACTGGTTCACCGATAACTTGAGGTTGGTCCATTCGGCGACGTTCGCCGCCATATCCGCCAGCAATTGCCCCTGGACCGAGAAAGTCACGCTCTTGCCCTGCAACGGCTCGCCAGAGGCTTCGCCGCTCAGGCGCATGTCGGCGAGCTGGTAGCGCTTGAGTGTGCGATCGAAACGCAGCTCGCCGTTGAGTTCAGTCTTGGCTCGCAGCACCGGTTGGTTGGTGCCGAAGAAGGCCGTCAGTTTCACCGAGATGTCCTTGCCCTCATGGACCGGGCCGGTGCTTAGCTGGATGCTTTCCGAGGTGATCTGGCGTCCGCTCTTCTCATCGTTGAATTCGACCCGGGCGTTGTTCACGGTCAGGCTGTCGATATCCAGACGAATCGGCTGCGAAGGTTTTTCCGCTTCGCGATGGCCGGCCACCTCGGGTGTGTCGGCGCTCTGGCCAGGCGCGCCGGTCACTGTCGCGCCCGGCAGTGGGCGGCCGATGTCCTCCCAATTGCCGTGGCCGTCTTTGTCGCGGTTGAGCATCAGGTTCAGGCCTTCGATGCGCACGTCGCTCATCTGCACTTCGCGGCGTAGCAGCGGCAGTACGCGGACCGACAGGCCAAGCATCTGCAGGTCGGCGAACGGCTGGGTCGGATTGGCCAGGGTTGCCACGCTGGCATCATGGAGTTCCAGGCCCAGCCACGGGAACAGACTCCAGCCGATGTCGCCATTGAGGGTGAGCTCAATGTGGGCCTTGTCGCGGGCCATCTGGCGAATCTCGTTTTTGTAGTCGTTGGGATCGAACCAGTGGGTGAGGGCGAAGCCCAGCGCCACGATGATCAGCAACAACCCGAGAAGCACCAGACCCAGGATTTTGCCGAACGCTTTCATGGGCGAGTCCTTGTAGTCAGTCGAGTATGAAGTTAGCTCGCAAGTATAACGTTACGGACAGATGGCAGGGCAGGGATACTATCGACGGAGTGTTCAGAAGCAAATGGAGCTTGGCTATCGGCCCCTGGGGTCTGGAGATGGCCTGCGGGAGCGGCTCGGCCGCTGGTGGCGAGGTCATTGGCAACGTTTTGCGAGCAGACTCTATGGTTGCCCTGTGACGGTGGGTAATTTTTCGCACGCATAATTCAGACAGGCGCCTAGCAGGCGCTCTGTAAGGTTTCCATGCTGTTGTATGACAAAAGATGATATCAATTTGGTTTTTCTGCCTCGATCAAGTGCTAATCTTTCGTCGTTCGTCAGCCCTTCTGCGACGTATTGTCGCGTTTCTGAGCTTTTACTCAACAAAACGACCATGCCTGTGTGCACTGTCAGAGGTCGGAGTGAAGTGTTGCTGTCGAATCATTATTTCAATGGGGGGGAAACATCATGAGCATTAGCACCACGGCCGGCAGGCTGGCTACCGAGCCAGCATTCCTGTCAAAAGAACGTATCATCGCCAAGCCAGGTTTTAATCGCTGGCTGGTCCCACCGGCCGCCCTGGCCATTCACCTGTGCATCGGCATGGCCTATGGCTTCTCGGTGTTTTGGTTGCCGCTGTCCAAGGCTCTGGGCATCACCGCGCCGGTCGCTTGCGCGCCGGACATGAGCTTTGTCGCACAGGTGTTCTCCTCGCAATGTGACTGGCCGATCTCGATGCTTGGCTGGATCTACACGCTATTTTTCATCTTTCTCGGCTGCTCGGCGGCAATCTGGGGCGGCTGGCTGGAACATGCCGGGCCGCGCAAGGCTGGTGTGGTGTCTGGATTGTGTTGGTGCGGTGGCCTGCTGATTTCGGCTCTGGGCATCTATACCCACCAGATCTGGCTGATGTGGATCGGCTCCGGGGTGATCGGTGGTATCGGATTGGGCTTGGGCTATATTTCGCCGGTGTCGACCCTGATCAAGTGGTTCCCGGACAAGCGTGGCATGGCGACCGGTATGGCGATCATGGGCTTCGGTGGTGGCGCGATGGTCGGTGCTCCGCTGGCGGCGGCGCTGATGGGGCATTTCGCTTCGCCGACCAGTGTCGGGGTATGGCAGAGCTTCGTGGTGATGGCGGTGATCTACTTCATCTTCATGCTCGGCGGTGCGCTGTCGTACCGCGTACCACCGACCGGCTGGCAGCCCGAAGGCTGGACCGCGCCGGTGAAGAAGACGAGCAATGCGATGATCACCCATCGTCACGTGCATGTGAACGTGGCCTGGAAGACCCCGCAATTTCGCCTGGTGTGGTTGGTGCTGTGCCTGAACGTTTCCGCCGGTATCGGTATCCTCGGCATGGCTTCGCCCCTGTTGCAGGAAGTCTTCGCCGGTAAATTGCTCGGCAACGGCCTGACCTTCGGTCAACTGGATGCGGCGCAACTGGGCCAGATCGCGGCCATCGCCGCCGGCTTCACCGGTCTGCTGAGCCTGTTCAACATCGGTGGCCGCTTCTTCTGGGCCTCGTTCTCGGATTATATCGGCCGCAAGGCGACGTACTTCGTGTTCTTTGCCCTGGGCTTTGCGCTCTATGCGTCGGTCCCGAGCCTCGGCCATTTGGGTAGCATCGCCCTGTTCGTGGCGGCCTTCTGCGTGATCTTGTCGATGTACGGCGGTGGCTTCTCCACGGTTCCGGCGTATCTGGCCGACCTGTTCGGCACCCAGATGGTCGGCGCGATCCACGGTCGTCTGCTGACTGCCTGGGCTGCGGCCGGGGTGCTCGGTCCTGTGCTGGTGAACTACCTGCGTGAGTATCAACTGAGTGTCGGCGTGGCACGCGCCGACGCCTATGACATCACGCTATATATCCTCGCCGGCCTGTTGGTGCTGGGTTTTATCTGTAACCTGCTGGTGCGTCCGGTGGCTGACAAGTACTTCATGACCGACGCCGAACTGGCCGCCGAGCAGGCGTTGGGCCATGATCAGGGCGCCGATAGCAGCACGGTGCTGGAGTGGAAAGCCTCTGCTGGCAGCAAACCGATGGTGGTGGCAGCCTGGCTGGTGGTGGGCATACCGTTGGCGTGGGGCGTGTGGGCGACTCTGCAGAAGACGGCGGTACTGTTCCACTAAATCAGCGATCCCCCGTGGGGTCCGGCTTGTATGAGCCGGGCCCGTGCGTGCTGCAGACGCCTGGATGGCTCAGGCACACCGAGGTGATTTTGTCGCGGGTCGGCGCACCACCTTGGCGCGCCCACTTGTACAGGCATGTCTATCCTCGCCACCCCGCGCTTCAACTCGTCAGTCTTATCCCCGCCGATGTTTCTGTTTAGCGCCCGCGCCCCTATAATGGCTGCCTTTTTCGCCCAATGATTTTGCGGAGCTGGTGATGGCCGAACGTAAGGCGTCCGTCGAGCGCGACACTCTGGAAACCCAGATCAAAGCCTCGATCAACCTGGATGGCACCGGAAAGGCCCGATTTGATATCGGCGTACCTTTTCTTGAACACATGCTCGACCAGATCGCCCGTCACGGGCTGATCGACCTGGATATCGAGTGCAAGGGCGATTTGCATATCGACGACCATCACACGGTGGAAGATGTCGGTATCACCCTGGGCCAGGCCTTCGCCAAAGCCATCGGCGACAAGAAAGGTATCCGTCGCTACGGTCACGCCTATGTGCCGCTGGATGAAGCGCTGTCGCGGGTGGTCATCGACTTTTCCGGCCGTCCCGGCTTGCAGATGCACGTGCCCTATACCCGTGCCACTGTCGGCGGTTTTGATGTTGATCTGTTCCAGGAGTTTTTCCAGGGCTTCGTCAACCACGCGCTGGTCAGCCTGCATATCGACAATCTGCGTGGCAGCAACACCCACCACCAGATCGAAACCGTGTTCAAGGCTTTCGGGCGCGCCCTGCGCATGGCCGTCGAACTCGACGAACGCATGGCTGGGCAAATGCCATCGACCAAGGGCGTCCTGTAATGCAGACGGTCGCGGTTATCGATTACGGCATGGGCAACTTGCACTCGGTGGCCAAGGCCCTCGAACACGTAGGTGCCGGCAAGGTGCTGATCACCAGCGATGCCAGCGTGATTCGCGAAGCTGATCGGGTGGTATTCCCCGGCGTTGGCGCGATTCGCGACTGCATGGCCGAGATCCGTCGCCTGGGTTTCGACACACTGGTGCGCGAAGTCAGCCTGGACCGTCCGTTCCTCGGCATCTGCGTGGGCATGCAGGCTTTGCTCGAACACAGTGAAGAGAACGGTGGCGTCGACTGCATTGGCCTGTTTCCCGGTCAGGTGAAGTTCTTCGGCAAGGACCTGCACGAAGAGGGCGAGCACCTGAAAGTCCCGCACATGGGTTGGAACGAGGTGAAACAGGCGGTGGATCACCCGCTGTGGCACAACATTGCGGATCTGGCGCGGTTCTACTTCGTACACAGCTACTACATCAGCGCCGGCAACCCTCGGCAGGTGGTGGGCAGCGGTCGCTACGGCGTCGACTTCGCCGCGGCGCTGGCCGAAGGCTCGCGTTTCGCCGTGCAGTTCCACCCGGAGAAGAGCCATACCCATGGTCTGCAACTGCTGCAGAACTTCGCGGCCTGGGATGGGCGCTGGTAAATGACGCGCCCCAAAACCAAGCCGCCGATCCTGACCCTCACTCCCGAACAGGAGAGTGAGGCCAGCCAGAAGATCAAACGCTTTATGGAAGATCGCTTCGAACTGAACCTGGGCTCGTTCGAAGCGACTGAAATCCTCGATCTGTTTACCCGCGAAATTGCGCCGCACTATTACAACAGGGCGATTTTCGATGTGCAGAGCCACCTTAAGGAAAGGTTCGAGAGCATCGAAAGCGACTTGTGGGCACTCGAGAAAAACTGATTTCCGAGTGAAGCTGAAAAACGACTTTAAGGTTTGCCAGATGCTGATTATTCCCGCTATCGATCTCAAAGACGGTGCCTGTGTGCGTCTGCGCCAGGGCCGCATGGAAGACTCCACGGTGTTCTCCGATGACCCGGTGAGCATGGCCGCCAAGTGGGTAGAGGGTGGCTGCCGACGCCTGCATCTGGTCGACTTGAACGGCGCCTTCGAAGGCCAGCCGGTCAACGGCGAGGTAGTGACCGCGATCGCCCGGCGTTACCCACACTTGCCGATCCAGATTGGCGGCGGCATCCGTTCGCTGGAAACCATCGAGCATTACGTGAAAGCTGGTGTTAGCTACGTGATTATCGGCACCAAGGCCGTCAAGCAACCGGAGTTTGTCGCCGAGGCCTGCCGTGCGTTTCCTGGCAAGGTGATTGTCGGCCTGGATGCCAAAGACGGTTTTGTCGCCACCGACGGCTGGGCTGAAGTCAGCTCGGTGCAGGTGATCGACCTGGCCAGGCGTTTCGAGGCCGATGGCGTCAGCGCCATCGTTTATACCGATATCGCCAAGGACGGCATGATGCAGGGCTGCAACGTGCCCTTCACCGCAGCCCTGGCCGCAGCGACCAGGATTCCAGTGATCGCTTCCGGCGGTATCCACAACCTGGGCGATATCAAGGCCCTGTTGGACGCCAAGGCACCGGGCATCATCGGCGCGATTACTGGCCGGGCGATCTACGAAGGCACTCTCGATGTTGCCGAGGCGCAAGCCTTCTGCGATTCGTACACAGGCTGAGGACTGACCATGGCGCTGGCCAAACGCATCATCCCTTGCCTGGACGTCGACAACGGTCGCGTGGTCAAGGGTGTCAAGTTCGAAAACATCCGCGATGCCGGCGATCCGGTGGAAATCGCCCGGCGCTACGATGAGCAGGGTGCCGACGAGATCACTTTTCTCGATATCACTGCCAGCGTCGACGGTCGTGACACCACGCTACATACTGTCGAACGCATGGCCAGCCAGGTGTTTATCCCGCTGACCGTGGGCGGTGGCGTGCGCACCGTGCAGGACATTCGTAACCTGCTCAATGCCGGGGCCGACAAGGTTTCGATCAATACGGCGGCAGTGTTCAACCCCGAGTTCGTTGGTGAGGCGGCGCAGCATTTCGGCTCGCAATGCATCGTCGTCGCCATCGATGCGAAGAAGGTCTCATTGCCGGGCGAAACTCCACGCTGGGAAATTTTCACCCACGGCGGACGCAAGCCCACCGGGCTCGATGCGGTGGAGTGGGCTTTGAAGATGGAAGGCCTGGGCGCCGGCGAAATCCTGCTGACCAGCATGGATCAGGACGGCATGAAAAACGGTTTCGACCTCGGCGTGACCCGTGCTATCAGCGATGCCCTGGGCATTCCGGTGATCGCCTCCGGCGGCGTTGGCAATCTCCAGCATCTGGCCGATGGGGTTCTCGAAGGCCATGCCAGTGCCGTATTGGCGGCGAGTATCTTCCACTTCGGCGAGTACACGGTGCCGGAAGCCAAGGCCTATATGGCCCAGCGCGGAATCGTCGTTCGCTAGCTTTCAACGCGTAATAATCGTGGAGCCCAGGCCATCAGTTCTCGGGTTTCACCCGTGCGCCTCTTTACCTGAGCCTCGACAACCAGGTGCCCGGCGCGACCGTTGCCCGCGCCGGTCGGCGTTCGATCAGCCGCGCCGCGAAGGTACGGTGGATCTGGTTTTTCGCTGCCAGCGTAGGGTTGATTAGCGCGGCCTGAGGATATCGGTCCTGACTGGCGAGACCTGGTTGGCCTGGTCATAAGAGCGTGTGCAGAGCTTGATCGGCTCCCGGTACACCGAGAACAGTTCCTTGTATTGCCCGTTGGGCAATTCGTCGATGCGCACGTTGATCGTCTTGGTCAGGGTTTTGACAATGGGCGGGAGGTTAGGGGCGACGGTCGGCAGGATATCTTCCTCCTCCTCCTCTTCCTGCGGTGGGGGAATCTCCACGAAGCCGGTGTTGTTCCGGCAGTCCGTTGAGTGGGCAGGGCCGTATTTGTATTCATAGCGGGCATAGAACGGCGGGTAGTGCTGCCAGGTGACGGCGTAGGCGCCTAGCAGCGTCCTGTCCAGCTCGATACTCATGTCCGGCGATCTCGCCGGCCCCGGCTCCGCCAGCTCGACAGCCAGGGTCAGGGCACCTTTCATCCGCGCCGGGGTGTGTTGCTGGGTTTGCGTCTCCATCCCCAGGATGCAGAGCATATGGAGACCGGTTTGCGGGCCGATGGGCAGATCAATCGTGGCGTTGTTGCCAGGGGTGACCGGGCCGTAGCCTGCCGGGTCTTCGCAGTCAGTCGCCCGGCGGACAGTCTTGAAGCGGTAGAACGGCGTGCTGAGACTGAAGGGCGCTTTCCAGTTGGGGATCAGGTCGGTATTGCCGTTGGGTCGCGTGACAAAGTATTGCTGGAGCGGCTGTGGGTTTGCAAAACGGATCGAGGTTGTCGGATACAGGTCGCACCTTTGCGGATCGGTCGTCAATCGACCTGCGACAAAGCACTTGTTCAGAAAGGCCAGCGAGCTTCCATAGTTGGTAGCGGGCTGCCAGTCGGGGTGGCCCCAGGTGATTTCGCAGGGTGATCCTGCCAGGCACTGTTTTTCTTCGCGTGTGCCATGGGTGGTGGTGGCGATAATCCCCAACAGCTCTCCGGTTTGCCTGTCCAGCAAGGGACCGCCGAAGCTTCCCGTCGTGATACCACGGCAGCGGTTTTTCATGGTCGAGCGCCAGACCCAGGGCTGTTCAAGGATTTCCACGCTCGCCAGATGAGTGCAGGCGGACACTCGCAGCGTCGCCCATTCAGGTACGCCGAGCGCCAATATATCGCTCTTTGGGCGAGGCTTGGCGGCGGCTAGCTTCACTGGCTCGATACCCTCGGCGAGCAACGCGGCCAGGGGTTTTTCCAGCTCGATAATGGCCAGGTCCATGCCGAGGCTGCTGCTCCAGGCCAGGGTTTTGAGTCGATAGAGTTTCAGTTGCTCAATGCTGTCAGCGAAGGAGTTGAAAGCTACTGTGCCAACGATGGGGCGGTCCTTCTGGATCTCCCGGTTGTCTGTGTGCAGGCAGCGGCTGCTGGTGACGATATAGGCCGGCGCATCGGCACGGGTATCGGGCGTGCGGGTGTCCAGGAGGGTGGCGGTACAGAGTGCCTGGGTCTGGGTCCTGATGCGGCCGATGCCGCTCCATTTGCTGAAGCCTCCATCGACATTCTCCACGAAAGCGGGGGGCGGTATCCCGTAGGCGCTGTGAGGCTCTATCCGAGCCTGGAGGTTGAGGGGCAGGAAAAGCAGCGCGGGATAAAGGAGGTTTTTCAGTGTGTCGTTCATGTCGGCTCAGTCAAGTTCGTGAGCACTGAACTTACTGGCGTGGTTGGAACGGGTGTGTATGGATAGATATCAGCGATAAACGCCTTGCTTGCCGTGGGCTTCGCTCGCCTGGTTGCCGCGCAGGGCGATCATCGACTTGATATCGATCCAATCGATTCCCTGTTCCTTGAGCTTGGGCAGTTCGCGCTCCAGCACCGCCAGGGTCTGCGGATACGGATGGCCGATGACGACGACTGTGCCCTGTTGGCGGGCCAGCCTGATGGCGGTTGTCAACTGGGCGGCGATGGCCGGCTCAGTACGTTCGTTGTCGAGGAACACATCCCGTGACACGCTCGCCAGGCCGACCTTCTGCGCTTGGGCCGCAGCGACGGTGCGGGCGCTGGTACGGCTATCGACAAAAAACTTGTTGCGTCGCTGCAGTTCGCCCATCAACCAGGCCATGGCCGGCGGTTCGGCGGTCATGCGGCTGCCCTCGTGATTATTTACGCCGCTGGTATAGGGCACGGCCTTGAAGGCAGCCGCCAGGCGCTTTTGCAACTCCTCCAGGGGCAGTTCGGGATGCCAGGCGAAGGGGCCAGTGGCCGGATCCATGGGCATGTGCAGCATGACGATCTTGCCGGCTTGGTGTGCTTCGCGGGCAAACTCGGCTGCATGCGGGGTGTCGGGCATGATCGCTGGAGTGACCGGGCCAGGCAGGGCGAGCACGCGCCGGTCCCGGGGCAGGTTCTGCCCCAGGTCGTCGATGATCAGCGTGAGATAGGCCTTCGGTGCTGTCGGCGAATCGACCGGCGTGGCGTGCGCAACGCCGATCAGGCAGGCGAATAGGACGGGCAGTGACCAGCGCGGCATCTCAATTGCCGCGGGTGACGCTCAGGCCCTTGAGCAGGCTCAGGGCTTGTCCCAGTTGATAGTCGTCGTCCTGCAGGCGAGCCTTATCTTTGAGGGGCTTGACGCTGGGTTTGTCGGCACCGCCGTTGCCGTTGCCCAAGTGGCCTTGCAGATCGGCTTCCTTGAACGTTTCGTCATCCTGGGCACCCGTGACCTTGGCCTGACGCACTTCGATGTCCGGTACGATGCCCTGGGCCTGGATCGAGCGTCCATTGGGGGTGAAGTACAGTGCGGTGGTGATCTTCAGCGCGCGGTCATTGCTCAGCGGCAGCACGGTCTGGACCGAGCCCTTGCCGAAGCTGGTGGTGCCCATCAAGACGGCACGTTTTTGGTCCTGCAGGGCACCGGCGACGATTTCCGAGGCCGAGGCGCTGCCGCCGTTGATCAGTGTCACCATCGGTACGCCTTCGCTTTGGTCGTGGCCGGTGGCCGAGAAGCGCAGCTCGGAGTTGGCGATACGGCCCTTGGTGTAGACGATCAGGCCCTTGGTGATGAAGTGATCGACCACTTCGACGGCCGCCTGCAGCACGCCGCCCGGATTGTTGCGCAGGTCGAGGACAATGCCGTTGAGCTTCTTGCCATTTTCCTTGCGCAGCGCCGCCAGGGCCTTGGAGACCTCTTCGCCGGTCTTGACCTGGAATTGGGTGATACGGATATAGCCGTAGCCGTTTTCCAGCAACTGGCTACGCACGCTCTTGGTGCGGATGATGGCGCGGGTCAGGGTCACATCGAATGGCACGCCGCCGTTGCGCAGGAGGGTCAGGGTGATCTTCTGGCCGACCTTGCCACGCATCTTGTCGACGGCTTCGCTCATGGTCTGGCCACGGGTCGGCTGGCCATTGATCTTGACGATCAGGTCGCCGGCTTCGATGCCGGCCTTGGACGCCGGGGTGTCGTCGATCGGCGAGACGACCTTGACGATGCCCTCTTCGCCGGCACCGACTTCGATGCCCAGGCCGCCGAACTCGCCGCTGGTGTCTTCCTGTAACTGGGCGAAATCCTCCGGGCCCAGGTAGGCGGAGTGTGGATCGAGGTTGCTGAGCATGCCCTTGATGGCATTCTCCAGCAGAGTCTTGTCGTCCACCGGTTCGACATAGGCGGCTTTGATCCGGTCCATGACCTCGGCGAAAGTGCGCAGTTCGTCGAGCGGCAGCGGGGCCTTGGCGGTGACAACAGGAGCGACCGCTGGCGCGGGTTGCGCAGCGAACGCTTGGGGCGCACCGATCACAAGGGCGATCGTCAGGGCCAGCGAGGTGAGGCGGGACAAATGCAGCATGTCGAACGAACTCCTAAAATAAGGTACGGCGTCTATCCTTGCGCGCGACACCATTGTGCTGGATCACTCGGGTGACCCTGCTGACGTATAGCGAAATACAACGCAGGCGCGTCCTGACCGCCACTATTGCCTACGGTAGAGATCGACTCACCAGCCTTTACCACATCGCCCGCTGATTTAAGCAGCGTCTGGTTGTGGCCGTATAAACTCAGGTAGCCGTTGCCATGATCGAGAATCACCAGCAGGCCGGCACCTCGCAGCCAGTCGGCGAACACCACGCGGCCACCGTGCACGGCGTGCACCTGGCTGCCGGCGGCGGCGCCGATCATTACGCCGTCCCATTTGGTACGGGCGTCATCGCCGCGGTTTTCTCCGAAGCGTGCCAGCAGTCGACCATCAACGGGCCATGGCAGTTTGCCGCGTGCTGAAGCAAAAGGGCCGCCGAACGACTCCCCCGCGCTGGAAACCAGCGGGCCGGGCGTGGACCGGGGCGGTTTACGCGGGCTGTCGTCGTCCTTGCTGGCCAGTGCCTCGGCCTCGCGCTGGCGTTTTTTTTCCGCTTCCTGCTGGGCGAGCAGTGCTTTTTGGCGCGCCTCTTGTGCCTCGCGGGCCTGGCGTGCCAGGGTCTCTTCGATGGTTTTCAGGACTTTTGACAGGTCGGCCTGATCCTGTTCGCGGCTGGCCAGCTTCTGGTCGCGGGCCTTCACGTCCTCGTTGAGCTTGGCCAGAGCGGCCTGGCGTTCCTTGCGAACCTTGTCCAGTTCGTCGCGCCGGCTGTCGAGGCTGCTTTTCTGCACCAGCAATTGCGCCTGGCGCAGATTGATGTCGGTTTCGACATTGGCCAGTTGACGCAAGGTTTCGTTGAAGTTCTTCAGCTGCTCCAGGCGGGCCTGGCTCAGATAGTCGTAATAGGTCAGGGTGCGGGCGAATTTTTCCGGGTTCTGCTGATTGAGCAGCAGCTTGAGGTATTCCTGGCGACCGCCCTGGTACGCGGCGCGAGCCTGGATGGCAATCAGTCGTTGTTGTTCAGTGCGCGCGCTTTGGAGTTTTTTTTTCTCTCCATCGAGCCGCTGCAGTTCGCTTTCGCTCTTCTTCAACTCTTCGCGCAGGGTGTCGACCTGCTTTTCCAGCTTGCCCATCTCGGTTTCAGTGCCGCGCAGGTCTTTCTGCACGCCAGATTTTTCTTCCTGCAGCTTACCCAGCAGCTTCTTCAGTTCGGCAATGTCCTGACGCGTTGCGTCCAACTGTTGTTGGGTTTGCGCCCGCTCGTCGGCAAACGCCGGTTGAAGCAGGCAGGTCAGAGCTAGGGCGATAAGGGCGCGAAGCATGGGGCGGGCGACACCTGGGAACGGGATGGCCTAGTATGCCCGCCACGCGCTGCAAAAAAAACGTCCAAAAGCGTTTGCTTTCAGGCGTTTCTGATAAAGAGGTCGGCCGACAATCTATTGTCGGCCTGATTTCTTGGCTTTTAGCAGTCCGTCAGGATCGATGTACCGGTCATCTCTACTGGTTGTTGCAGGTCCAGAAGCTTGAGCATGGTCGGTGCGACGTCGGCCAATACCCCGCCTTCGCGGACCTTCAGCGCGCGCTTGCCGACATAGATGAAAGGTACTGGCTCGCTGGTATGCGCCGTGTGGGCCTGGCCGGTGGATTCGTCTTCCATCTGCTCGGCATTGCCATGGTCGGCGGTGATCAGCGCTTCGCCGCCGACCTTTTCCAGCGCCTCGATGATACGTCCTACACACAAATCCAGGCATTCCACTGCCTTGACGGCCGCATCGAACACCCCGCTATGACCCACCATGTCGCCGTTGGCGTAGTTGACCACGATCACGTCATAGCGCTGCTGCTCGATGGCCTCGACGATCTTGTCCGTGACTTGCGGCGCACTCATTTCCGGTTGCAGGTCGTAGGTGGCAACTTTTGGCGAGGGGATCAGGATGCGCTCTTCGCCTGGGAAGGGTTCTTCCCGACCGCCGGAGAAGAAAAAAGTCACGTGGGCGTATTTTTCTGTCTCGGCGATGCGCAGCTGAGTCTTACCGTTTTTCGCCAGGTAGTCGCCCAGGACGTTTTCCAGGCTGCCTGGGGCGAAGGCCGAAGGCGCGGCAATGCTGGCCGCGTATTGGGTCAGCATGATGAAACCGGCCAGTTCGGGCTGGCGGGCGCGCTCGAAGTCCTTGAAGCCATCCTCGACGAACACCCGGGTCAGCTCACGGGCGCGGTCGGCGCGGAAGTTCATGAAAACCACCGCGTCGCCGTCTTCGACGCGGACTTTTTCGCCGATACTGGTGGCCTTGACGAATTCATCGCTTTCGCCGCGCTCATAGGCGGCTTGCAGGCCGTCCTGGGCGGTAGCGGCCTGGAATTGGGCCTGGCCGTCGACGATCAGGTTGTAGGCCTGGGCCACGCGGTCCCAGCGGTTGTCACGGTCCATGGCGAAATAACGCCCCACCAGGCTGGCGATACGACCCCTGCCGAGGGTGCGGAAGGTTTCATCCAGCAGCTCGATGGACGACCGGGCGCTTTTCGGCGGGGTGTCGCGACCGTCGAGGAAGGCGTGCAGGTAGATCTTCTGGGCGCCGCGCTTGAACGCCAGCTCGGCCATGGCGACCAGGTGGTCCTGATGGCTGTGCACGCCGCCGTCGGACAGCAGGCCAAGGATATGTACCGCCTTGTCGGCGGCCACGGCCTTGTCCACGGCGGTGCACAGGGCCGGGTTGGCGAAGAATTCGCCGTCGCGGATGGCCTTGGTGATGCGGGTGAAGTCCTGGTACACCACTCGGCCGGCGCCGAGGTTCATGTGGCCCACTTCCGAGTTGCCCATCTGCCCGTCCGGTAGGCCAACATCCATGCCGGAGCCTGAGATCAGGCCGTTGGGCATGGTCGCTACGAGGCGATCGAGTACCGGTTTCTTCGCCGAATAGATGGCATTGTAGTCATGGTTCTCGCTGTGACCGAAGCCATCCAGGATGATCAGGACCAAAGGTTTAGGCGTGGTAGTCATAGATCCCACTCGTGGCTGGATTGAAAGGACATGGAAAAAGAGTCGCAGTTTAAAGCCAAGTTCAAACACAGTCACCGCCGGGCGGGGTTTGGCCCACCTTGAGGGCTGTGTATACTGGTCGACATTTTAACGCCCTGGAACCTCCTGATGGTTGCTCACCTGATTGAATTTGCCTCAAGCCACTATTTGTTAGTCGGTGCCTTCGTGCTGTTGCTAGCATTGCTGATTGCTCATGAAATGAGCCGTGGAGGCGCCAGCCTCAGTACTGGCCAGCTAACCGCGCTGGTCAACAAAGACCAGGGCGTGGTCATTGATCTGCGGCCCAGCAAGGATTTTGCCGCCGGTCACATCGTCGGCGCGCTGAATATTCCACAGGATAAGTTGATGGCGCGTATCGGCGAACTGGAAAAGCACAAGGCCAAGACCCTGATTCTGGTCGACGTTCAGGGCCAGCATTCCGGGAGTCATGCTCGCGAATTGCTCAAGTCCGGGTTCATCGCGGCCAAACTATCCGGCGGTATTTCCAGTTGGAAAGCCGACAATCTTCCATTGGTGAAATGATATGACTCAGGTTGTCGTCTACTCCAGTGAATATTGCCCTTACTGCGCACGCGCCAAGCATCTGTTGGCGAGCAAGCAGGTTGACTTCCAAGAGATCAAGGTCGATGGCAAGCCGCAGGTGCGTGCGCAAATGATCAAGAAGGCCGGGCGCACGTCCGTGCCGCAGATCTGGATCGGCAGCAAACACATCGGTGGTTGCGACGACCTGTTCGCTCTTGAGCGCGCCGGTAAACTGGACGCGCTGCTCAACGCCTGACTCTGAAACCCTAAAGACCTGAAGATCAAGAAGGATCTGCGATGACTGACCAACAGAACACTGCTGCCAGCGAAGACCAAGACAACCCGCAATTCTCCCTGCAGCGCATCTATGTGCGTGATCTGTCCTTCGAAGCCCCGAAAAGCCCGGCGATCTTCCGTCAGCAGTGGGAGCCCAGCGTCGGCCTGGATTTGAACACCCGCCAGAAAGCTCTGGAAGGCGATTTCCACGAAGTGGTGCTGACTCTGTCGGTGACGGTCAAGAACGGCGAAGAAGTTGCCTTTATCGCCGAAGTTCAGCAGGCAGGCATCTTCCTGATCAAGAACCTCGACGCCGCTTCCATGAGCCACACCTTGGGCGCGTTCTGCCCCAACATCCTGTTCCCGTATGCTCGTGAGACTCTGGACAGCCTGGTGACCCGTGGTTCGTTCCCGGCGCTGATGCTCGCCCCGGTCAACTTCGATGCCCTGTACGCGCAAGAGTTGCAGCGCCTGCAGGAAGAAGGCTCGCAGACCGTTCAATAAGGTCGAACCTGTAGGCGCCGCGTGGTGGCATCTACAAAGAAAAAAGCGCCATTGCCGGCGCTTTTTTATTCAGGCGAAACCTAACTGGCGCCACCCTTCGTAAACCGCCACCGCCACGGTGTTCGACAGATTCAAGCTACGGCAGCCTTCTCGCATCGGTAGGCGCAGGCGTTGCTCGCCGGGCAACACATCGAGCACCTCAGCCGGCAATCCGCGACTTTCCGGGCCGAAGAGAAAGGCATCGCCCTCGGCGAATCGAGCGTCGTGGAACAGCCGCGAGCCCTTGGTGGTGAAGGCGAATAGCCGTGGCCGCCCGAGGCTTTCCAGGCAACTGGCCAGGTCCGGGTGGATCTTGAGCGTGGCGTACTCGTGATAATCGAGGCCGGCACGGCGCAGGCGCTTATCGTCCATTTCGAACCCGATGGGCTCGATCAAATGCAGGTGGCAGCCGCTGTTGGCGCACAGCCTGATAATGTTGCCGGTATTCGGCGGAATTTCCGGTTGAAAAAGGATGACGTGAAACATGCACGGCTCCAAAGGTGAAGATGGGCAGCATTCTACCCCCGAAGAGGACCCGCGACCGAAGCTATTGCCGCGGGTACTGGGATCGTTGGCGATTGTCGGCCTGATGGTGGGGTTGATGATCGGTCGCCTTAGCGCTCCTGAGCCACTGGTGTTGCAGCAGGTCGAGGCGCAGGCCGATACGCTGACACTGTGGTTCAGTGCCGAACCGAAGGTTCATGGCGAGCAGGTCGATGGCGTTGTGGCGCTGTTGTTCGATGCCGAGGGCAAGGCACAAAGTGGCCGCCTGACGGTCGCCGGCAAGGACGCCAATTGGCGGGTGCGCTTGAGTGACAAGGGAATGTTGGTGACGCTGCTAGCTGCGCGTCCCCTGCAGGGCGAGTGGGTCGGTGCGAAGGTCGATGGACGCTGGAGGTTGGTGGTTAAGCTGCGAGAGAAATAGCCGAGGGAACCTGCGGCCTGCCGGCACCTAGTGGCCTGTGCGGTGAGTTCGTTAGCTCACGTTCGGATGCCAGAAGTTCATGGCCAAGGCGCTGTGACGAGTCATAGCAGGACTATGGTGAGGAACAGCAACGCCGGCCAGGGGCTTGTGGCGCCGAAATTGACTCATAGAACTCACCACACAGGCCACTAGGTTCCCAACAAGCCCTCTGCTGGCTTCGCCGGGCTCGTGGCTTGAGGGTTGGGGCTTGCCGCGTTTAGCTTTCGTCGTCGTCCGTGCCCTCGACGCGCATGCCTAGCTCCTTGATCTTGCGAGTCAAGGTGTTGCGGCCCCAGCCCAGCAAGACAGCGGCGTCGCGGCGCCGGCCGGCAGTGTGCTTGAGGGTGGTTTCGATCATGATCCGCTCGAAACTCGGCACGGCGCTGTCCAACAGGTTCGACTGGCCTCGCGCAAGGGCCTGGTCCGCCCACTGGCGCAAGGCCTGTTCCCAGTGGCTGACTGGAATTTCATCCTGTGGCAGGTTCAACAGTTCCGGTGGCAGGTCGCCGATATGCACTTCGCGACCGGAGGCCATGACCGTGATCCAGCGGCAGGTGTTTTCCAGTTGGCGCACGTTGCCAGGCCACGGCAGGGTCTTCAGATATTGCTCGGTTTGCGCTTTCAGCAGTTTCGGCTCGACCGACAGTTCCTGTGCCGCGCGGGCGAGGAAGTGCCTGGCCAGGGTCGGGATGTCCTCGCGACGATCCGACAGGCGCGGAATATGGATGCGAATCACGTTCAGTCGGTGAAACAGGTCTTCGCGGAATTTTCCGGCGTGAACCAGGGCTTCCAGATGCTGGTGGGTGGCTGCGATAATTCGCACGTCGACCTTGACTGGCGTGTGACCGCCCACCCGGTAGAACTCGCCGTCGGCCAGGACCCGCAGCAGGCGGGTCTGGGTGTCAGCCGGCATATCGCCGATTTCATCCAGAAACAGAGTTCCGCCGTCGGCCTGTTCGAAGCGTCCACGACGCAGGTTGGCGGCGCCGGTGAAGGCGCCTTTTTCATGGCCGAACAGTTCCGACTCCATCAGGTCCTTGGGGATGGCCGCCATGTTCAGGGCGATGAACGGCGATGCGGCCCGTGGGCTGTGACGGTGCAGGGCGTGGGCGACCAGTTCCTTGCCAGTGCCGGACTCGCCATTGATCAGCACGGTGATATTGGACTGGCTGAGGCGCCCGATGGCGCGAAACACCTCCTGCATCGCCGGAGCTTCGCCGATGATTTCCGGGGTGCGGGTCGGTGTTGGTGACACCTCCAGGCCTTGCTGCTCCTGGGCATGCTGGTTGGCGCGCTTGACCAGCGACACCGCCTCATCGACGTCGAACGGCTTGGGCAGATATTCGAAGGCTCCGCCCTGGTAGGACGCCACGGCACTGTCGAGGTCGGAGTGGGCGGTCATGATGATCACCGGCAAACGCGGGTGCTGCTCGCGAATCCGTGCCAGCAGGTCCAAGCCGTTGGTGCCAGGCATGCGGATGTCGGAAATGATCACGTCCGGCTGCTGGCGGGCCAGGCGACTCATTACGCCGTCGGCGCTGTCGAAGCTCTGGGTGGTCATGCCCTCCTGTTGCAAGGCTTTTTCCAGGACCCAGCGAATAGAACGGTCGTCATCGACGATCCACACGGTTTCACTACGGCTCATGTCGATGCGACTCCTTGTTCCAGAGGCAGGAAGATCGAGAAGGTGGTGTGGCCAGGATGGCTCTCACACTCGATCAGGCCCTGGTGTTGGCTGATGATGTTCTGGGTTATGGCCAGGCCCAGTCCGGTACCGTCCGGACGGCCGCTGACCATTGGGTAGAAGATGGTGTCCTGAAGTTCGGCGGGAATGCCCGGACCGTTGTCGATGATCTCGATCTTGGTCACCAGGCGATGGCGGACATGGCCGATGGTGAATTGGCGGATGGCACGGGTGCGCAAGCTGATACGGCCCAGGCGCAGCTCGTTCTGGCTGCTGATAGCTTGCATGGCGTTGCGCACGATATTGAGCACGGCCTGGATCATCTGTTCACGGTCGATCAAGACGTCGGGGAGGCTCGGGTCGTAGTCGCGCACCAGCGTGACGCAGCCCTGGCTTTCGGCTTCCACCAGGCTACTGACGCGTTCCAGGACTTCATGGACATTGGTCATGGCCAGCGATGGCAGCTTGTTCGAGCCAAGCATGCGGTCCACCAGGTTTCGCAGGCGATCGGCTTCCTCGATGATGACGTTGGTGTAGTCCTTGAGGCTTTCTTCCGGCAGTTCGCGGGCCAGCAACTGGGCGGCACCGCGAATCCCGCCGAGAGGGTTCTTGATCTCGTGGGCCAGGCCGCGCACCAACATCTTGGTGGTTTCCTGCTTGGACAGTTGGGCCTCTTCCTTGGTGATGCGCAGCAGGCGATCACGGGGGTGGACTTCCAGCAGGAGCAGGGTTTGACCCTGGCTGAGGATCGGTGTCACAGCATAGTCGACGGTCAGCGTCTGGCCGGTCAATGCCGTCAGCATGGCTTCGCGCTTGGTGAACGGGTGTGCCTGCTCGACGGCCTGGCGTAGGGAGTTCAAGGCTTCGGTCGATTCAGTGAACAGCTCGCTGATGAATTGACCATGGCTGCGCTGGCCGCTGATGGCGAGCAACATTTCGGCCGCCGGGTTCATGTACTCAAGGCGCAGTTGGGCATTGAGCAGGATGGTGGCGGTGGTCAGGTTGTCGAGTAACAGTCTGTGCAAGGCATCGCTGATGGTCATGGGGACCTCTTTTGGAGCATGGCAAACGGGATCGGTGCCGATTTGCGCGCACGAACAAGGCGTCGATAGAAGCAAAATGCAAAAACCAAACCAAGGCTGCAAAAAAGCGGCGTGAATTGTCTGAAATAGGCGTTTCGGGCTCGATTGAGTAGCGCTGCGCCAGTCGCGACGGGTATTTTCGAACCAAAATGCGATTCGGGTCGGGTAGGTGTGCAGTTTAGTGCACCAACATGGTGCTTTGCTGGCGTGTGATTATAGAAATGGCGGAAGGCTGGCTGGCGCGACGCACACCTGTGAAAAGTCGAATCATGAACAGCTCAAGGGGTATGCACCCGTTGGACGGTGAACGCCACGGTAGGGCTTTGCTGGACGAGTTGCTCGCCTTCGAGCGCTTGTACGCTGAGCGTGTGATCGCCACGGTCGACGTTCACCAGTTGCAGGCGTGGGACATTGCTGGATTGGCCATAGGGATTGCCGTCGAGCACCAGTCGCAGCAGATGTTGGCGCTGTAGTCGCGGCTCCATTTTCACGCCGACGGTAAAGGTCCCGTTGTTGGCGCGCAGGGCTTGCTGGGTAGGGACGTCCGTCAGTTCAAACACGCTGTAGGGCGCGATGTTTGCCTGGGCTTTTGCCGGCTGCGTGGCTGCGGATTGCGCAGCGGCCGGTTGGGCCGGTTTCTGTAGCTCGACGCTGTTGAGCGGCGGCAATTCCACGGCGCGGGCGGCGCTGCCTGCGGGCGGCTGGTTGCTGTAGGCGGTATTGCCGTTCGCATCGGTGTATTGATAGATCTGCGCCGATACGGGCAGCGTGAAGGCCAGCAGCAGGTAGAGCAGAGGTCGACCCATGGAGACTCCCGATGATGGTCCTGGTCGGGGCGCATGGTTTAGCTGCGTCCTGTGATCAGCATAGAGCACAACTCCAGGCCTTTTCACCGTGGATTCTGGCACAGCTCACCCGTGGCGCGAATCAGTGCCAGGTCGTGGAGAGTGTCCGAGGTCAGGGTTTGGCGGGCCTGGATTAGCCAGGCTGGGCATTGTGGGTCCTGCCGGTAAGGGGCGAAGGCTGCATAGTGTTGCAACAATCTGGCCTGTAACCGATCCAGCGCCGGGCGGATCTGCGTGACCAGGTCGGGCCTGGGGATGACCGGTGCTTTGCCGGCTGCTCGCCATTTAGCCAATAGTGCGTACTGCACCAGTTTATTGGCTTCGATCTGCGCCGCGACAAACTCACCGATGTCTTCGGGCTGGATCTTATAGGTCGCTGCCTGCTGCCGGGCATTGGCGATCACCTGCTGTTCGCGCGAGCTGTCCTGGATCGGCTTGGCGCTGTCCCATTTGGTCAATGCTACCTGCTCGGCGATGTTCAGGCGCTCGCTGATGGCCCGCAGCAGGGGCGGCAGGGCATCGGGAGCTTTCGCGGGGGCAGGAGCGGCAAGGACGTTGGCGCCCAGGAGGCTGGCGAGCAGCAGGCTCACAATACGGTAGTTCGGCAACATGGCGGGCTTCGACTTTTTCGGCGGCGGATGCAGGCCCAAAGTTAACGTTACAGGATCGGGCAAGCGCCAGCGTATTTTCATAAAAGAAGCGGATTGCCGTTGCATCCGTCGATGGGCGGCGAGCCATTGACGCCAGTCAGGTCGGCTCGGTGGCCTCCGAGAGCGCCATGCCTTCGCTGCCGGCATAGAACACCAGCAGGTCCACCGGGACTGCCCCGGTCCTGGCGCGATGTTCGACATTGACCACGGCGGCAATCGTATCGCCAGATTTCAGCAAAGTCTGCTTGTTGCCTTCTCGCGTCTCGACCAGTACTTCGCCGGAGATGATGTAGGCGGCGCTGGGAATGGGATGGATATGCCAGTTCAGTTCGGTGTCGGCGGGAATGTTGATCCTGAGCAGGGTCAGTTCGGGCGGCCCTGCGGGGTAGGCCTCATAGGGAGTGCCCTCCCAGCCGCTGCTGGCACGCAGCAGGACCTCGGCGGTCGGTGCGGCGAGTGTCTTCGGTTGGCTGCTGTCGGGATGTTCGGCGGCGGTGTTTGAAGGCAATGTCATGGGCTAACTCTCCGTGTTGGCGGGCATTCGCCGTCCGTCCGTGCGCGGCGGCTTGCGTAGGATTTGGCGGCAATCCTGGGGAGAGTAGTCAACGCCGGTCTACACGCTTTGGCTAGCGTCTAAGCGTTGCAAAAAATCTCGAATAATGGGCTGTCGTTTATCGTCGCCTATAAAAAATGCCCCGTATCCATCGATACGGGGCATTTCCTCGAAGCAGTGCCTGCTGGCGCAGGCGCCACGGGATCAGCAGCTGTAGTACAGCTCGTATTCCAGTGGGTGTACGAAGGTACGTACCTTGATTTCTTCTTCGCTCTTGAGCTCGATGTAGGCATCGATGAAGTCGTCGCTGAAAACGCCGCCTTTGGTCAGGAACGCACGACCTTTATCCAGCTCTTCCAGGGCTTCTTTCAGGCTACCGCAAACCTGTGGGATCTCTTTGGCCTCTTCAGGCGGCAGGTCGTACAGGTTCTTGTCAGCGGCATCGCCGGGGTGGATCTTGTTTTGGATGCCGTCGAGGCCAGCCATCATCAGCGCGGCGAAGGCCAGGTAAGGGTTGGCGGCCGGATCCGGGAAGCGTGCTTCGATACGACGAGCCTTGGGGCTGGAGACGTAAGGAATGCGGATCGAGGCAGAGCGGTTGCGAGCCGAGTAGGCAAGCATCACCGGGGCTTCGAAACCTGGGACCAAACGCTTGTAGGAGTTGGTCGACGGATTGGTGAAACCGTTCAGAGCCTTGCCGTGCTTGATGATACCGCCGATAAAGTACAGGGCAGTGTCGGACAGGCCGGCATAGCCTTCGCCCGCGAAGGTGTTCTTGCCATCCTTGGAGATGGACACATGCACGTGCATGCCCGAGCCGTTGTCGCCATACAGCGGTTTTGGCATGAAAGTCGCGGTACGACCGTAGGCATCGGCCACGTTGTGTACGCAGTACTTCAGGGTCTGGACTTCGTCAGCCTTGGCTACCAGGGTGTTGAATTTCACGCCGATTTCGTTCTGGCCGGCAGTCGCCACTTCGTGGTGGTGAACTTCGACGGTCTGGCCCATTTCTTCCAGCGCGTTGCACATGGAGGTACGGATTTCGTGGTCGTGGTCGAACGGTGGCACCGGGAAATAGCCGCCCTTGACGCCTGGACGGTGGCCTTTGTTGCCGCCTTCCACGTCCTGGTCGGACATCCATGAACCTTGTTCGGAGAAGATCTTGAACATGGAACCGGAGATGTCGGACTTGAATTTGACCGAATCGAAGATGAAGAACTCAGGCTCGGGGCCGAAGAAAGCGGTGTCGCCGATACCGGTGGACTTCAGGTACTCCTCGGCGCGACGGGCGATTGCCCGTGGGTCGCGGTCGTAGCCTTGCATGGTCGAGGGCTCGATCACGTCGCAAACCAGGATCAGGGTCGGCTCTTCGGTGAACGGGTCGAGCACGGCGGTGCTGTCGTCCGGCAGCAGGATCATGTCGGAGGCTTCGATGCCTTTCCAGCCGGCGATGGAGGAACCGTCGAACATCTTGCCCATTTCGAAGAAATCGTCATCCAGCGCATCACGAGCCGGCATGGTCACGTGGTGCTGAGTACCTTTGGTGTCCGTGAAGCGCAGATCAATCCACTTAACGTCATGATCTTTGATGAGTTGAACCGACTTCGACATGGTGTCCTCCGGGTGGCTTCGGGCTAGTGGCGTTAGCCCTGAAATAGTGGTGATGCCGGCGCGAATACTCGGCCAAGGCAATCTGCCTCACAAGAGAGCAAATTGCATGCCAGCATCTTGCGAGAGTTTTTTTGCTCCAATCTCAAGCATTACGGCCAGCAATAGGAGAATTTCGGTGCATTGAGCGCACCTTTTCGGTGCCAAAAAGGCACGCTTGGTCTTTTTTGGTGCGCAAAAAACCGTCTGTACAATAACTGGTTAAACGTTGAACAATTTCCGCTATAATCCGCGCCCCCTTTTTCGGCCGGCCCTTCGCGCGCTGTTTTTATGAAATTAATCGTAAAAGTCTTCCCCGAAATCACCATTAAAAGCCGCCCTGTCCGGATGCGATTCATCCGCCAGTTGGCCAAGAACATCCGTGCCGTGCTCCGTGACGTGGATCCGGCTGTGGTGGTGAATGGCGTGTGGGACAACCTCGAGCTGCAAACCGCGCTGACCGACCCTAAGGCCCTGCACGAACTGACTACACGCTTGTGCAATACACCAGGTATCGCCCATTTACTGCAGGTCGCCGAGTACCCGCTGGGCGACTTCGACGACATCACCGCCAAATGCAAGCAGCATTATGGCGAGGTGTTGCCGGGCAAGATTTTTTCCGTGCGCTGCAAGCGCGCCGGCAAGCACGTCTTTACCTCGATGGAGGTGGAGAAATACGTCGGCAGCCAGCTGCGGCGCCAGTGCGCTGCGGCGGGGATCTCCTTGAAAGAGCCGGAAATCGAAGTGCGAATGGAAATTCGCGACCAACGGTTGTTTGTCATCCACAGCCAGCATGACGGCCTCGGCGGTTACCCGCTGGGGTCGGTGGAGCAGACTCTGGTGCTGATGTCCGGTGGCTTCGACTCCACCGTTGCCGCCTACCAGATGATGCGACGCGGCCTGATCAGCCATTTTTGCTTCTTCAATCTCGGCGGGCGTGCCCACGAGCTGGGGGTGATGGAAGTCGCCCATTACCTGTGGAAGAAGTACGGCAGCTCTCACCGGGTGCTGTTCATCAGCGTGCCGTTCGAGGAAGTCCTGGGAGAAATTCTCGAAAAAGTCGATAACAGTCATATGGGCGTAGTATTGAAGCGTATGATGTTGCGCGCGTCGGAAGTCATGGCCGAGCGGCTGCACATCGATGCGCTGGTCACCGGCGAGGCGATCTCCCAGGTTTCCAGCCAAACGCTACCGAACTTGTCGGTGATCGACTGCGTGACCGAGAAGCTGGTGATCCGCCCGCTAATCGCTAGCCACAAGCAGGACATCATCGACCTGGCGACCCGAATCGGCACGGCTGACTTCGCCAAGCACATGCCCGAATACTGCGGGGTGATTTCGGTCAACCCCAAGACCCACGCCAAGCGTGGCCGGGTGGAGCATGAAGAAAAAGAGTTCGACATGGCGATCCTCGGGCGTGCGCTCGAGCGAGCCAAGCTGGTGCCGATCGATCGGGTGATCGACGAATTGGGCCAGGACTTGCAGATCGAAGAGGTCAGCGAAGCGTTGGCAGGTCATGTCGTGATCGACATCCGGCATCCGGATGCCCAGGACGATGAGCCGCTGGAGCTCGCTGGCATCGAGGTACAAGCGATGCCGTTTTATGCACTGAACGCTCGTTTCAAGGCACTGGACCCTACTCGCCAGTACCTGCTGTATTGCGACAAAGGCGTGATGAGTCGCCTGCATGCCCACCATTTGCTCAGTGAGGGGCATGCCAATGTGCGCGTTTATCGACCGAGCTAAGTGCCCGGGGCTGTTTGCCTGTGGCCTGCGTCACCGGCCCCCCGACGCCGCCGTCAAGCTGTAACGGCCACGCCGGACACTACTGTCAATCGCTGCCAAGACTTGTCAGCACACCGAATCCTCTGATCGAGATACACAAGTGATCGAAAATCTACGCAACATCGCCATCATTGCCCACGTTGACCATGGCAAGACCACCCTGGTAGACAAACTCCTGCGTCAATCCGGCACTCTGGAGCGCAACGAGCTCAACGACGAGCGCGTGATGGACTCCAACGACCAGGAAAAAGAGCGCGGTATTACCATCCTGGCGAAAAACACCGCCATCAACTGGAACGGCTACCACATCAACATCGTGGATACCCCGGGCCACGCTGACTTCGGTGGCGAAGTTGAACGCGTCATGTCGATGGTCGACTCCGTTCTGCTGTTGGTCGACGCCCAAGACGGCCCTATGCCGCAAACCCGTTTCGTGACCAAGAAGGCTTTCGAAGCCGGTCTGCGTCCGATCGTGGTCATCAACAAAGTCGACCGCCCAGGCGCGCGTCCGGACTGGGTCCTGGACCAGATCTTCGACCTGTTCGACAACCTGGGCGCCACCGAAGAACAACTGGACTTCCAGGTCGTCTACGCCTCGGCTCTGAACGGTATCGCCGGTCTGGACCACGCCGACATGGCTGAAGACATGACTCCGCTGTACCAGGCGGTCGTCGATCACGTTCCGGCGCCGAAAGTCGACCGTGACGGCCCGTTCCAGATGCAGATCTCCGCACTGGACTACAACAGCTTCCTGGGTGTGATCGGCGTTGGTCGTATCGCTCGTGGTCGCGTCAAGCCGAACACCCCGGTCGTCGCCATCGACGCTGACGGCAAGCGCCGCAACGGTCGTATCCTGAAGCTGATGGGCCACCACGGCCTGCACCGCATCGACGTCGAGGAAGCGTCTGCCGGCGACATCGTCTGCATCAGCGGCTTCGACCAGTTGTTCATCTCCGATACCCTGTGCGATCCACTGAACGTTGAAGCGATGAAGCCGCTGACCGTTGACGAGCCGACCGTTTCCATGACCTTTCAGGTCAACGATTCGCCGTTCTGCGGTAAAGAAGGCAAGTTCGTCACCAGCCGCAACATCAAGGAACGTCTGGACAAGGAGCTGCTGTACAACGTGGCATTGCGCGTTGAAGAAGGTGACTCGGCCGACAAGTTCAAGGTTTCCGGTCGTGGCGAGCTGCACCTCTCGGTCCTGATCGAAACTATGCGTCGCGAAGGCTTCGAAATGGGCGTGGGTCGTCCGGAAGTGATCATCCGTCTGGTCGACGGCGTGAAGCACGAACCCTACGAAAACGTCACCATCGACCTGCCGGAAGAGTCGCAGGGCGCAATCATGGAGCAAATGGGCCTGCGTAAAGGCGACCTGACCAACATGGTTCCGGATGGCAAGGGCCGTGTGCGCCTTGAGTACAACATCCCGGCTCGCGGCCTGATCGGTTTCCGTAACGAGTTCCTGACCCTGACCTCCGGTGGCGGCATCCTGACCTCGATCTTCGATCGTTACGACGTGATGAAGTCCGGCGACATGTCCGGTCGTCAGAACGGCGTACTGGTTTCGGTTGAAACCGGCAAGGCGCTGACCTACTCCCTGGAAACCTTGCAGGCCCGTGGCAAGCTGTTCGTCGAACACGGCCAGGAAATCTACGGTGGCCAGATCGTTGGTCTGAACAGCCGTGACAACGACCTGGGCGTCAACCCCACCAAGGGCAAGAAGCTCGACAACATGCGTGCTTCGGGTAAAGACGAAACCATCGCTCTGGTACCACCTGTTCGCTTCACCCTGGAACAGGCCCTGGAATTCATCCAGGATGACGAGCTGTGTGAAGTCACGCCCAAGTCGATCCGTCTGCGCAAGAAAATCCTCGACGAAAGCGAGCGCACCCGCGCCGCCAAGAAAGCCAAGGCTTGATCGTCTAGCCCAGGTGCAATGAAAAACGCCCCCGACCGCAAGGTCGGGGGCGTTTTTGTTGGTGCTTTATCTGCGCTGCACGCCTTGAGGGCGAAGGGCGATGCGCCCGTGGGTGCTACTGGTCAGAAATGATACAAAGTCTTGTCTGGTGCCTGACGCACGGGGGCCTTTGGCTTATAGGCACAATACCCGGGTCGTGGTCCGATTTTGGGATGGTTGCGGCAGGTGTCGGGACGTTTTTCATAGATGGTACACAGCCGTGACTTGCGATCCAGGTACAGGCAATCGTTGTTGCTCATGCGTTGCAGGGTGAAAATCTCGGACTTCTGGTTGTAACGTTCGACGATCCCTTCTTTCTGCAGGCGCTTGGCGATGTTCTTCGGCGGGTCGCCGCGCTCGAATTCGTCGACGATACCGATGCGGATCAGGTCCTTGATCTTCACTTCCACAGGCAGGGTGCAGCAGCTGGAGATGCAGCCTGAGCACATATGGCTCGAATACTTCTGCCAGGTTTCGAGGCGGTCGAGTTCCGCGGCGGCGATCAGAGTGGGTTTCATCCGGCTGTTATCCAGGGTGTATCAGGGCGCGCGATGATACCGGGGCTGGCGAATTTGTGAACAACCTTTTGCCGGTTTTTCGCACAACGGCACGTTTGTGCGAAGTTTCCCGCAGGACCGCATTTTTTTGCGCATCTCGGGTCTATCCGGTTTTTCCCGTTATGCTCGAAAAAACCAGCGAACCAGAGCCGTCGCCTTGTGTCGAAGCGACTAGGCTCAGACAGCCCGCCTTTTCAATCGTCCATCTCGCTAGAGGTCGTATCGATGTCTCAGGAACCGCTTGTCCGTGACGATGAGGTGGCGGCCTTTCGTGCCGCCGTCCTCGCCAAACTTACCTACGCAGTAGGTAAAGATCCCGATCACGCGTTCGATCATGACTGGTTCGAGGCCATCGCCTTGGCCGCCCGCGACCATATGGTCGAGCACTGGATGGATCACACCCGACAGATCTATCGCAAGGGCCAGAAGCGCGTCTATTACCTCTCCCTGGAGTTCCTGATCGGTCGACTGCTGTACGACAGCCTGAGCAATCTCGGACTGCTGGATATCGCCCGTGAGGCGCTGGTGGACCTTGGCGTGGATCTGGAGCGTATTCGCCTGCTGGAGCCCGATGCGGCGCTGGGCAACGGTGGCCTGGGGCGCCTGGCGGCATGTTTTATGGAAAGCATGTCGACTCTGGGCATTGCCGCTCATGGTTATGGCATTCGCTACGAGCACGGGTTGTTTCGCCAGGCCATCGTCGACGGTTGGCAGCAGGAGCAGACCGAGAACTGGCTGGACTTCGGCAACCCCTGGGAGTTCGAGCGCGCCGAGGTGATCTATCCCGTGTGCTTTGGCGGCAGCGTCGAAACCGTGCAGGACGAGACCGGTCTGAGTCGGCAGGTCTGGTGGCCGGCGGAAACGGTCCGGGCGGTGGCCTACGATACGCCGGTGGTCGGCTGGCGCGGTGCTAGCGTCAACACCTTGCGCCTATGGCGGGCACGGGCGACGGAAGAATTGCACTTGGAGCGCTTCAATGCCGGCGACCATTTGGGGGCGGTGGCCGAGGTGGCCAGGGCCGAAAGTATCTCCCGCGTGCTCTATCCGGCGGACAGCACCGAAGCCGGTCAGGAACTGCGGCTGCGCCAGGAATATTTCTTTGTCTCCGCGTCCCTGCAGGACCTGTTGCGCCGGCATAAGAACATGCATGACTCGGTGCTCAGTCTCGGCGAGCACGCGGCCATCCAGCTCAACGATACTCACCCCTCGATTGCCGTCGCCGAGCTGATGCGCCAACTGGTCGACCTGTATGGCGTGACTTGGGATGCGGCGTGGCAAGTCACCGTCGAGACGCTGTCCTACACCAACCACACCCTGCTGCCCGAGGCTTTGGAAACCTGGCCCGTGGGGTTGATGGAGCGCATGCTGCCGCGCCATATGCAGATCATTTACCTGATCAACGCCCAGCATATCGATGCGCTACGGGCCAAGGGTATTCATGATTTCGACGTGCTGCGCGCGGTGTCGCTGATCGAGGAAGACAACGGGCGTCGGGTACGCATGGGCAACCTGGCGTTCCTCGGCTCCCACAGCGTCAACGGCGTTTCTGGCTTGCACACACAGTTGATGCGCAGCACGGTGTTCCGCGAGTTGCACGCGCTTTATCCGGAGCGAATCAACAACAAGACCAACGGTATTACCTTCCGTCGCTGGCTGTACCAGGCCAACCCGCCGCTCACCGAGATGATGGTCGAGGCCTTGGGCCCGGAGCTGCTCGACAATCCCGAGGCGCTGTTGCAGGGGCTGGAGCCGTTTGCCGAGAAGGCCGGGTTTCGCAAGCAGTTCGCCGAACAGCGGTTGCACAATAAGCGGGCCTTGGCGGCGTTGATCCAGGAGCGGCTGGGGATCGCGATCAACCCGGCGGCGATGTTCGATGTGCAGGTCAAGCGGATCCACGAGTACAAGCGTCAGTTGCTCAACCTGTTGCACACCGTGGCCCTGTACCAGGCGATCCGCGCCGAGCCGGAAACCGAGTGGGTGCCGCGGGTGAAGATTTTCGCCGGTAAGGCTGCGGCGAGTTATCACCAGGCCAAGCTGATCATCAAGTTGACCAACGATATCGCCCGCACGGTCAACAACGATCCGACCGTGCGCGGCCTGCTTAAAGTCGTGTTCCTGCCCAACTACAACGTCAGCCTGGCGGAAAGCATCATCCCGGCGGCCGACCTGTCGGAGCAGATCTCTACCGCTGGCTTCGAGGCGTCCGGTACCAGCAATATGAAGTTCGGTCTCAACGGCGCGCTGACCATCGGCACCCTGGACGGCGCCAACGTGGAGATGTGCGAGCGAGTGGGCCAGGAGCACATGTTCATCTTCGGCCTCACTGCCCAGCAGGTGGAATTACGCAAACACAATGGCGAGTTCAGCGCGGTGCCGGATGTGGCGGCCTCCCATCGCCTGAATGATGTGTTGCAGGCTATTCGGGGTGGGGTGTTTTCCCCGGACGACCCGGCGCGCTATGTCGGTTTGATCGATTCGTTGATCGATTACGACCGCTTTTTGGTCTGCGCCGACTTCGATGCCTACTGGGCCGCCCAGGCCCAAGTCGAGGCGCATTGGCATGACAGCAACCAGTGGTGGCGTTCTGCGGTACTGAACAGTGCGCGCATGGGTTGGTTCTCGTCGGATCGGACCATTCGCGAATACGCCACCGATATCTGGAAAGCACTGGAATGATCAGTTGTCAGGCTGACGCCACTGCCTTTGGGGCAGATCGATAGACTGCGCGGGCGGCCCTTGGCTTGTTGCGCACGCCGCCGCAGCCCGGAGGAACGAGCAATCCTCCAGGCGCGTTGCACAGGTTTGCGACAACACTGAGTCGTGCTTGTGAACTCTCTGCGGGGCATCTGTGTCTGACAAGAGGATTTGCAGCGCAACTCGCGTTAAACTGCGCGGGTTTCCAGCCCCCTTTCTCCGGAGCCATCCATGTCCCGCGTTACCCTGAGTCGCTATTTGATTGAGCAGACCCGCAGCAACAACACGCCTGCCGATCTGCGCTTCCTGATCGAAGTGGTCGCGCGTGCCTGCAAGGAAATCAGCCATGCCGTCTCCAAAGGCGCGCTGGGTGGCGTGCTGGGCAGCATGGGCACGGAGAACGTGCAGGGCGAAGTGCAGAAAAAACTCGACGTGATTTCCAACGAAATCCTGCTCGAAGCCAACGAGTGGGGCGGCCACCTGGCCGGCATGGCGTCCGAAGAAATGGACAATGCCTACCAGATTCCCGGCAAATACCCCAAAGGTGCCTACCTGTTGGTATTCGATCCGCTGGACGGCTCGTCGAACATCGACGTCAATGTCTCGGTCGGTACCATCTTCTCGGTACTGCGCTGCCCCAACGAGCACCTGAGCCAGAACGAAAGCCTGAATGAAAAGGCCTTCCTGCAGCCGGGCACCCAGCAGGTGGCGGCCGGCTACGCGATCTACGGTCCGCAGACCATGTTGATCCTGACCCTCGGTGACGGCGTCAAGGGCTTTACCCTGGACCGTGAAATGGGCAGCTTCGTACTGACCCATGAAAATATCACCGTGCCGACCAGCACCCAGGAGTTCGCTATCAACATGTCCAACGAGCGTCACTGGGAAGCCCCGGTCAAGCGCTACGTAGACGAGCTGCTGGCCGGTGAAGAAGGTCCGCTGAAGAAGAACTACAACATGCGCTGGATCGCCTCCATGGTCGCCGATGTGCACCGCATCCTGACCCGTGGCGGCCTGTTCATGTATCCACGCGACAGTCGCGAACCCTCCAAGCCGGGTAAGCTGCGCCTGATGTATGAAGCCAACCCGATGTCCTTCTTGATCGAGCAGGCCGGCGGCGCGTCCACCGACGGCCACCAGCGCATCCTCGATATCCAGCCTGACGGCCTGCACCAGCGCGTGGCGGTATTCCTTGGGTCGAAGGAAGAAGTCGCCCGGGTGACCGGTTATCACAAGGAATAACGCCATGTCCGCGCCCTGGCAACCGCTGCTCGATTGGTGGTTCGGTTTCGCCCAGACACCGGCTGAGATCGTGGCTGATAAGGGGCGGTTGTGGTTTGGCAAGCGTGACAGCCAGGACCTTGAGGCCCGCGAGCGTTTCGGCGCCCAGGTCGAGCAGGCACTGACCGGTGGTTTAGCTGAGTGGACGCAATGTCCCGAAGGCTGGCTGGCCGTGGTGATCCTGCTCGATCAACTGCCGCGCATGATCTTTCGCGATACGCCACGGGCCTTCTGCGGTGATGCCCGCGCCCAGGCGCTGGTGTCCCAGGGACTGGCGGCGGACTTCGACCGACGACTACCGGCGATACAGAGGGTGTTTATCTACCTGGTGTTGGAGCACTGCGAGAGCCCGGCGGCGCAGGACGAGGCGGTGTCGCGTTTTGTGGCCTTGGTCGAGGAGCAGGCGGCGGAGCAGCAGGCGGTGTTTGCCGATAATCTGGACTATGCCGAACGGCATCGGCGAGTGATTGCCCGGTTCGGGCGCTTTCCCCACCGCAATGCCATTCTCGGACGTGAGTCTACGGTTGAGGAAGCGGCGTTCCTGCGCGAACCCGGCTCAGGGTTCTGAATTTTCTGGAGGCGGGCACCGCTCGCTCGCCACCAGAGCGGTGCCCGCCTCGGGATAATTGGGGCTGGTCAGATCCGGAAGCTGCCCACCAACTGCTTCAACCGCGCCGCCTGCTGTTCCAGGTCCGCACAGGCACGCAAGGTTGACTCCAGGTTTTCCACGCCTTCCTGGTTCAGCGTATTGATCTCGGTGATGTCGACATTGATCGACTCCACCACCGCCGTCTGTTCCTCGGTCGCGGTGGCAACCGACTGGTTCATGCCGTCGATCTCGCCGATCCGCTGGGTCACGCTGCCCAGCCGCTCGCCGGCCTGGTTGGCGATGCCGACGCTGCTTTCGCTCTGACGCTGGCTGTCGGTCATGATGCCTACCGCTTCCCGTGCACCGACCTGCAACTCCTCGATCATCTTCTGTACTTGCTGCGCCGAGTCCTGGGTTCGGTGCGCGAGGTTGCGTACCTCATCGGCTACCACGGCGAAGCCGCGCCCGGCCTCACCGGCCCGCGCCGCTTCGATCGCGGCGTTGAGCGCCAGCAGGTTGGTCTGCTGGGAAATGCCGGTGATCACTTCGAGAATCTGCCCGATGTTCACCGTATTGCTGTTCAGGGTTTCGATATTGGCGCAGGAATCGCTGATTTTCGCCGACAGTTGCTGCATCGCGACGATGGTCTTGTCCACCACGTGTTGACCCTCTTCGGCGAGGCTGCGCGCATCGCTCGAATGCTGCGAGGCGAGGGCGGCGTTCTGGGCGATTTCCTGGGCTGCGGCGCCGAGCTGGTTGATCGCCGCCGCGACGCTGCTGGTGCGGCTGGCCTGTTGGTCGGAGTTGAGCATCGACGAGTTGGACGCGCTGACTACGCGCAGAGCGACCTCATTGACCTGGTCGGTGGCCGACGCCACCTCGCGAATCGAGGTGTGGACGCGCTCTACGAAGCGATTGAACGACATGCCGAGGGTGCCGAATTCGTCATGGCCGTGGATAGTCAGGCGCTTGGTCAGATCACCCTCGCCTTCGGCGATATCGTGCATGGCCCGGCCCATCAGGTGCAGTGGCTGCATCAGCACGCGGATCAGCATACCCAACAGGGCAATGATGATGACCACCGCGATCGCCATGGCGATGATCGCCGAGGTACGGAATTCGCGAAGCATCGAGAAAGCGGCGTCTTGATCGAGCACCAACGCCACGTACCAGTCGGCCGAAGGTACGCCGGTGACATGGGTGAAGGAGATGAATTGGGTCTTGCCGCCCACGGTGACCTCTGTCTGGCCGGCACTGATCTTCGGTGTGTCGGTTGGATAGGCTTCGCTGAGGTTCTTGAGGATCAGCTTGCTGTCCGGGTGGATCAGGATCTTGCCGTCGGCGCTGACGATAAAGGCCTGGCCGTGGCCACTGAAGTTCAACGAGTGGATGATAGCGCTGATGCTGGTCAAATCGATGTCCGCGCCGGCCACGCCGATGAACTTGCCGTCATGCAGTACCGGGGTGGCGAGGGTGATCACCAACTTGCCCGAGGAGGCGGCAATGTAGGGTTCGGTGACGATGCTCCGCTGGGCAGCCGTGGCGGCTTTGTACCAGCCACGGGCGCGCGGGTCGTAGTCGGCGGTGCGGTTGCCCGCAGGGACCGAGACCATCACACCGTCCTGGCCGCCGAAATAGCTCAGTTGGAAGTTGTCGGCGTAGACGGGTAGGCCCAAGGCGTGCTTGAGGCTATCGGCGGCATTGCCGTCCACGGCGATCTGCTGCGCCAGTGAGTGCAGGAGTTGCATGCGGCTTTCCAGCCAGACCTGGATGTTACTGGTGGTCAGGCTGCCAAGGACCTGCATCGAGGCTTCTGTACTGCTGCGCAGGGCTTCGCGTTGGCGATAGTCGTTGAACAGGATGAAGCAGGCGAACGCCACGGCAACCACCAGGGCCGCAGCCAGGAGGATCTTGTGACTGAATTTGAGATTTTTGGTCATGAAGTGGCTGTCCGCAAAAGGCTGGTCAACAAAAGGGCGACAATTTGCCACGCTTGATGGCAGGATGCCTTTATCTATCGGCATATTCTTGTTAAATATTAATTTCTTAATGATAAACCTGCGGCACTGGCTGTTTTTGCTAGCAAAATCGCTGATCTGCACAGGAAAGTGCCGTAAGAAAAGGTCGTAGGCTCGGGAACCAGATGGCACTTTTCTCTTCTAAGATTGCGGTAGGCCTCGCGCCGACCTTTTCGTCCTCAGGAGTTTCTCCCCATGTCGTTGCGCTCTCTCGCTCTGCTGTCGTTGTGCGTGTCGTTGGTCGCTTGCAGCAAAGTCAACCAGGAAAACTATTCGAAGCTGTCCACGGGCATGCCCAAGGCGCAGGTCGAGTCGTTACTGGGCAGTCCTTCGGATTGTTCGGGGGCGTTGGGCATGTCGAGCTGTACCTGGGGTAACAAGAATAGCTTTATCAGCGTGCAGTACGCCGGTGACAAAGTCCTAATGTTTTCCGGGCAAGGCCTGAAGTAAACCGGGGCGCGAGCCCTTGGGAGAAGAAGAATGTTGCGTTTGGTTGTCTCTCTCTTGGCTGGTTTGTTGCTGGCTGGTTGCGCTACGTCTGGTGACGATCTAGCGCCTAAGACCGCAGGTCATGTCGACCTCAAGCGCTACCAGGGCACCTGGTACGAATTGGCGCGAATGCCGATGTATTTCCAGCGCCACTGCGCTCAGTCCGAAGCGCGCTACAGCTTGATGGCCGACGGCAAGATGGCAGTGTTCAATCGCTGTCTGACCGAGCAATGGGCGTGGGAGGAGGCCAAGGGAACGGCGACACCGCAAGTGCGAGGGCGGACCGACAAGCTGTGGGTGCGCTTCGACAATTGGTTCACCGCATTGCTGCCGGGCGTGGCCAAGGGTAACTACTGGGTTCTGTATGTCAGCGATGACTACCACACGGCAATTGTCGGTGACCCGAGCCGGCGTTACCTGTGGCTGCTATCGCGCACCACCAAGGTCAATGCGGAGGTTCGGGAAGATCTGCTGAGCCGGGCACGCCAGCAAGGCTATGACACCACGCGACTGATCTGGCGCACGCCGGACTCGAAGATGCCCAACTGATTGGTTGATGATGAGCGTTTGTGGCGAGAGGCGTTCCTACAGGCTACGTGAGCCTGTAGGAAATGGTTTCGGGCGAGGGCCAGGCCAGGCGAGCCGACTTTCAACGCCGCATGGGCGAGCGCTGATACATCTCGTACAGAGCCTAGGGCTCAGTTCAGCAGGTCACGCAATACCTGGGTAAATGCCCGCCCGCTTTGTTCTTCGTCCGCATGTCGACCACCCCGCACCACCCACTGGCCGTTGACCATGACGTCACGGACCTGGCGATCGCCGCCAGCGAACAGCCAGCGATTGAGAATGCCATCGTCCTCGGCGGTCACCAGATAGGGGTCGTTGCCGTCGAGCACCAGCCAGTCGGCGCGTTTGCCCGCTTGCAGCTTGCCGATCGATTGCCCGAGCGCTTGAGTGCCGCCGTCGAGTGCCGCGTCATACAGGGTGCGCCCGACCATCGGTTGGGCGGCACGATACAGGCGGTTACGCCGTTGATCGCGCAAGCGCTGGCCATATTCCAACCAGCGCAATTCCTCCACCACACTCAGTGACACATGGCTGTCGGAACCGATGCCCATGCGCCCGCCCTGAGCGAGAAAATCCACCGCCGCAAAGATGCCGTCGCCCAAATTCGCTTCGGTGGTCGGGCACAGCCCGGCGATCGCCCGGCTGCGGGCCATGCGCGTGACTTCCTCGGCATTGGCGTGGGTAGCGTGTACCAGGCACCAGCGTTCATCGACCTCGACATTATCGTACAGCCATTGCAACGGCCGCTTGCCGCTCCAGTCCAGGCAGTCATCGACTTCCTTCTGTTGCTCGGCGATATGGATATGCACCGGGCACTGGCGGTCGCTGGCGGCCAGCACCTCGCTGATCTGCCGCGGTGTCACCGCCCGCAACGAGTGGAAGCACAACCCGAGAGTCTGGGCCGGCTGCTTGGCCAGCGGCGGCTGCAAGCGGGCCTGCAACTCCAAGTAATTCTCGGTGCTGTTGATAAAGCGCCGCTGGCCGTCATTCGGGGCCTGGCCGCCAAAGCCGGAATGGCTGTAGAGCACCGGCAACAGGGTCAGGCCGATGCCCGCGTCCGCAGCCGCCTGGCTGATGCGCAATCCCAGTTCCGCTGGATTGGCATAGGGCTGGCCGTTGGTGTCGTGGTGTACATAGTGGAATTCGGCCACCGAGGTGTAACCGGCCTTGAGCATCTCGATATAGAGTTGGCGGGCGATGATGCCCATCTGCTGCGGGCTGATCTTGCCCACCAGCCGATACATCAAATCGCGCCAGGTCCAGAAGCTGTCGTTCGGATTGCCGGCCACTTCCGCCAGACCGCCCATTGCCCGCTGGAAGGCGTGGGAATGCAAGTTCGGCATGCCCGGCAACAACGGGCCGCTCAACCGTTCGGCGCCTTGCGCATGGGAGTCGGCCTGGACCTGAGCCAGCATGCCTTCGGCATTGACCTCAAGGCGTACATTTTTGGCCCATCCACTGGGCAGCAGCGCGCGTTCGGCAAAGAAGACGGACATGGTTTAGCACCCCATCGTGTGTTATTTGTATATACATATACAGACGTTTGCCTGCCCGGTAAACTCCGGCAAGCTAGTGGTTTGTACGGTTAGTGGGTTACAGGCCACTACCACCTTTAACATCGAACAAGGATTTCCTGTGCCGACTCCGCCTGCCAACAAGCCGCTGGCTGCCCACCTGGGCGATAGTCCGGCGCCGTTATATGCCCGCGTCAAACAGATGATCACCCAGCAGATCGACAGCGGAAACTGGCCGCCGCATTATCGCGTGCCGTCCGAAAGCGAACTGGTGGAACAGCTGGGCTACAGCCGCATGACCATCAACCGCGCCCTGCGGGAAATGACCGCCGAAGGCCGGCTGGTGCGCATGCAGGGTGTCGGCACCTTTGTCGCCGAGCCCAAGAGCCAGTCGGCGCTGTTCGAGGTGCACAACATTGCCGATGAGATCGCCGCGCGCGGCCATCGCCACACCTGCCAGATCATTACCCTTGGCGAAGAGGCCGCTGGTTCCGAGCGGGCCGTGGCCCTGGACATGCGTGAAGGGCAGAAGGTCTTCCATTCGCTGATCGTACATTTGGAGGATGGTATTCCGGTGCAGATTGAAGACCGCTTCGTTAATGCGCTGGTGGCTCCGGACTACCTCAAGCAGGATTTCACTCTGCAGACGCCCTACGCCTACCTGTCCCAAGTCGCGCCACTGACCGAGGGCGAGCATGTGGTTGAGGCCATTCTCGCCGACGCCACCGAATGCCAGTTGCTGCAGATCGAACCAGGTGAGCCGTGCCTGCTGATCCGCCGCCGGACCTGGTCCGGTCGTCAGCCGGTGACAGCCGCTCGCCTGATCCACCCCGGTTCCCGTCATCGCCTGGAAGGACGCTTTACCAAATGAGCTCACTGAAAGTCCTACGCGCGGCGGATTATCCGCGCATGCCGTGGAAAAACGGCGGTGGCAGCACCGAGGAAGTCACCCGTGACGCCGGGGAGGGCTTGGATGGTTTTGGCTGGCGTCTGTCGATTGCCGATATCGGCGAGTCGGGCGGCTTTTCCAGCTTCGCCGGCTATGAGCGGATCATTACCGTACTGCAGGGCGCGGGCATGATCTTGCAGGTCGATGGCGAGCGCAGCCGGGCGTTGCTGGCCCTGGACCCGTTTGCCTTCAGTGGTGCGAGCCAGGTTAGTTGCACGCTGCTCGATGGGCCGATCCGCGACTTCAACCTGATCTATCTGCCGGATCGCTACAGCGCTCGCCTGCAATGGCTGGATGCCGTGCAGCCCATGCGTTTCTTCAGTTCGGCGCACGTGCTGCTGGTCTTCAGTATCAGTGACCCACTGCATGTCGGCCTGGGCAATCGCGGCGCTGAAGTGCTGGGATGCCATGACTGTCTGCAACTGGAAGGTAACGCACAGTTGCTTGAGGTATCGGTGACCGGACGTTGCTGTGTGATCGAGTTGACTCCCACCTGACTAGGACGGGTGGGCGCCCCGCTCATTCGATCAACCGCCGTTTACGCTGCGCACTAACCTGTTACCGAACGCCCCAGCATGGCGCAAAACCATCGCTCGGTAACAGTTTCTTACCTGTATCTTCTTTTCGTCCCACCACTTCATTTTCCGCTCAAGGCCCCGTCCTACAGCGTTCTCCAACTATTCTGAAAAATTTCTCAGCCTCTGATTTTCAAGTTGGCCGTTTGATTGCATATGCTTGTATGTACAAGTAAGTATGTGTGCGTATGAATCGACGGATACGGTTACGCGCCACCCTATTTTCCGCTTGTGAGGATCTGGTCCGCACGAGCTCGCTTGCCCACTGCCTGGGCGGGTTTGGACGATCGCAGAGGAGTTTTTTCGTGACTGAGAATACCCAGAAACCTACCGCCAATTTTACCAAGCGCCGTGACGTCGAAATCCGTGCCGCCCGTGGCAACCAACTGGCCGCCAAGAGCTGGCTGACCGAAGCGGCGCTGCGGATGCTGATGAACAACCTCGACCCGCAAGTGGCTGAGAATCCGAAGGAATTGGTGGTCTACGGCGGTATCGGTCGGGCTGCGCGAAACTGGGAATGCTACGACAAGATCGTCGAGAGCCTGACTCACCTGAATGACGACGAGACCCTGCTGGTGCAATCCGGTAAGCCGGTCGGCGTATTCAAGACCCACAGCAACGCCCCGCGCGTGCTGATCGCCAACTCCAACCTGGTGCCGCACTGGGCCACCTGGGAGCACTTCAACGAACTGGATGCCAAGGGCCTGGCCATGTTCGGCCAGATGACCGCTGGTAGTTGGATCTATATCGGTAGCCAGGGCATCGTCCAGGGCACTTATGAAACCTTCGTCGAAGCCGGTCGCCAGCATTACGACAACAACCTGAAAGGCCGTTGGGTCCTGACCGCCGGTCTAGGCGGCATGGGCGGTGCGCAACCTCTGGCCGCGACCCTGGCCGGCGCGTGCTCGCTGAATATCGAATGTCAGCAGGTCAGCATCGATTTTCGCCTGAACAGCCGTTATGTCGATGAACAAGCCCGCGACCTCGACGATGCCCTGGCGCGTATCGCCAAATACACTCAGGAAGGCAAGGCCATTTCCATCGCCCTGCTCGGCAACGCCGCCGAAATCCTGCCGGAACTGGTCAAGCGTGGCGTGCGCCCGGACATGGTCACCGACCAGACCAGCGCCCACGACCCGCTCAACGGCTACCTGCCGGCTGGCTGGACCTGGGAAGAATACCGCGCTCGCGCCATCACTGAACCTGCGGTGGTGGTGAAGGCCGCCAAGGCGTCGATGGCGGTGCACGTCAAAGCGATGCTTGACTTCCAGAAGCAAGGCATCCCGACCTTCGACTACGGCAACAACATCCGCCAGATGGCCCAGGAAGAAGGTGTCGAGAACGCGTTCGACTTCCCTGGTTTCGTTCCCGCTTATATCCGTCCGCTGTTCTGCCGTGGCATCGGTCCGTTCCGCTGGGCCGCGCTGTCGGGCGATCCGCAGGACATCTACAAGACCGACGCCAAGGTCAAGGAACTGATCCCGGACGACGCCCACCTGCACAACTGGCTGGACATGGCGCGCGAGCGCATCAGCTTTCAGGGCCTGCCGGCGCGTATCTGCTGGGTTGGCCTGGGCCAGCGCGCCAAGCTGGGCCTGGCCTTCAACGAAATGGTGCGCAACGGTGAGTTGTCGGCACCGATCGTCATCGGTCGCGACCACCTGGATTCCGGTTCCGTGGCTAGCCCGAACCGCGAAACCGAGTCGATGCAGGATGGTTCCGACGCTGTGTCCGACTGGCCCCTGTTGAACGCTCTGCTCAATACCGCGAGCGGTGCTACCTGGGTGTCCCTGCACCACGGCGGTGGCGTGGGCATGGGCTTTTCTCAGCATGCGGGCATGGTGATCGTCTGCGACGGTAGCGACGAAGCGGCCGAACGTATCGCCCGCGTGCTGCACAACGATCCGGCGACGGGTGTCATGCGCCACGCTGATGCCGGTTACCAGATCGCCATCGACTGCGCCAAGGAACAAGGCCTGAACCTGCCGATGATTACCGGCAAATAAGCCGGCGCCGCACCCAACGACAAACAATCCACAGAGGTTGAACAATGGCAGTGCCAAATGATCGTGCAGGCAACAAACCGTTGATCGAAAGACGTTCGATCGACTACATACCCCAAGCGGAAAGACATGGTCGCCTACTCAGTCAGTTTACCCTGTGGTTGGGGGCCAACCTGCAGATCACCGCGATTGTCACCGGTGCCTTGGCGGTGGTGCTCGGTGGCGATGTCTACTGGTCGCTGATCGGCCTGCTGCTCGGGCAGTTGCTCGGCGGCGGGGTGATGGCGTTGCATGCCGCGCAAGGCCCGCAGCTTGGCCTGCCGCAGATGATCTCCAGTCGCGTGCAGTTCGGTGTCTACGGTGCGGTGATCCCCCTGGTGCTGGTGTGCCTGATGTACATCGGCTTCTCGGCCAGCGGTTCACTGCTGGCCGGACAAGCAGTGGCGCAGTTGCTCCATGTCCAGGACTGGGTCGGTATCGTGCTGTTCGCCGCCTCGATCATGATCTTCACTATCTTCGGCTATCGGGTGATCCACGGCGTGGGCCGTATCGCCAGTGTGCTGGGAGTGATCGCTTTCATCTACCTGTTTTACAAGCTGCTGGCCGGCAATGATATTGCCGCGCTGCTGGGCAACAAGCATTTCTCCCCGGCGAGCTTCCTGCTGGCGGTGTCGCTATCGGCCTCCTGGCAGATCGCGTTCGGACCTTATGTGGCGGATTACTCGCGTTACCTGCCACGCAGCACCTCGGCAGCGAAAACCTTCTGGGCCGTGGGCCTGGGGTCGGTGATCGGTGCCCAGGCCTCGATGGTCTTCGGTGTGTTCGCGGCGGCACTGGCCGGTTCGCAATTTGCCCATCACGAAGTTTCTTTCATCGTCGGTCTCGGTGGTACCGGAATTGTCGCGGCGGCGTTGTACTTCGCCGTGGCCTTCGGCAAAGTCACCGTGACCACGCTGAACGCCTATGGCAGCTTCATGTCGATCGCCACCATCATCAGCGGCTTTCGTGGCAGCCGGCATATTTCCAGCGCTGTGCGCCTGTTCTACATCTTCATCATGGTGAGTATCGCCACGGCTCTGGCGCTGCTTGGCAAGGACTCGTTCCTCAAGGATTTCTCCGCGTTCATCTTGTTCCTGTTGGCGTTCTTCACGCCCTGGAGCGCGATCAACCTGGTGGACTTCTATTGCATCACCAGGGAACGTTACGACATCCCCGCGCTGTCCGATCCCAATGCCCGCTACGGTCGCTGGAACATCATGGGCATCAGCATCTATGTGTTCGGCGTGCTGATCCAGATGCCGTTCATTGCCACCCATTTCTATACCGGCCCCCTGGTTGCGAGCCTGGGCGATACCGACATTTCCTGGATCATCGGTCTGGTGGTTCCGGCGGCGTTGTACTACTTCGCCGCGAAGAAGTGGCATAGCGCGGTTCCTGATCATTTGATCCTGGCGATAGAGCAGGGCGACCTCGCGGCGCAAAAGATCGACGATCGGGTTCAGCCGTCGGCCGTCTAGCCGCCGAGCACAACCCGCGCCTGTATTGGAAAACGTGGACAGGGCCTGCTCGCGGGCCTCCCAAGGCCGGATGCCTCTTGACTGCCGTTAACCCCTTCATGATGAGGAACGTCACATAATGAAAATGACCAAGACCCTGCTCACCACGGCGTTATCCCTGGGCCTGTTGGCCGCCGCCGGTGCCAGCCAGGCCGCTGGCTGGTGCGAATCCGGCAAGCCTGTGAAGTTCGCCGGCCTCAACTGGGAAAGCGGTATGTTGCTGACCGACGTCCTGCAATTTGTCCTCGAAAAAGGCTACGACTGCAAGACCGACAGTCTGCCAGGCAACTCCATCACCATGGAGAACGCCCTGAGCAGCAACGATATCCAGGTCTTCGCCGAGGAGTGGGTCGGTCGCAGTGAAGTCTGGAACAAGGCTGAGAAAGCCGGGAAGGTCGTCGGTGTCGGTGCGCCGGTGGTCGGTGCCATCGAGGGCTGGTATGTGCCGCGTTATGTGGTCGAAGGCGATGCCAAACGCAAGATCGCGGCCAAGGCTCCCAACTTGAAGAAGGTTTCCGACCTGGCGCAGTACGCCTCGGTGTTCAAGGACCAGGAAGAACCGAGTAAGGGGCGCTTCTATAACTGCCCAGCCGGCTGGACCTGTGAGCTGGACAACAGTGAGATGCTGAAAAGCTACGGCTTGGAAAGCACTTACACCAACTTCCGACCTGGCACCGGGCCGGCGCTGGATGCGGCGGTGCTGTCGAGCTACAAGCGCGGCGAACCGATTCTGTTCTACTACTGGTCGCCGACGCCGCTGATGGGCCAAGTGGACCTGATCAAGCTGGAAGAGAAACCGGGTGTCGACAAGAGCGTGAGTATCAAGGTCGGTCTGTCCAAGGCTTTCCACGACGAAGCCCCTGAATTGGTCGCTGTCTTGGAAAAGGCCAATCTGCCGATCGATCTACTGAACCAGAACCTGGGGCGCATGGCCAAGGAGCGGATCGAGTCGCCAAAGTTGGCGAAAACCTTTCTCAAGGAACACCCTGAGGTCTGGCAGGCTTGGGTCAGCGCCGAGGCGGCCAGAAAAATCAATGCGGCTCTGTAGGTAATAACCTTCCGGCTAACCGAGAGGCTGGCCGGGACGTTCGCAGGCTCCGACGTAAATGGCCTGCGCGACGATCATGCACCGTTAAAAATTGGCTCGGGCGAACGAAGTGAGTAATGCTCAGTGAGTGAACTAAACTGCGTTTCCCCGCCCATTTTTGCCTTGCCTGATCGCCGCTCGACTGGTTTTCGTCCGAGCGCTACACCCACTTGATCGAGAGTTTGCAATGTTTCCCGAGAATTTCACGTTTTCCATCGCCGACTGGGTCAACGGTTGGGTTGATTCGCTGGTGACCAACTACGGCGATGTGTTCCGCCACATCTCCGACACTCTGCTGTGGGCCATCGTCAATCTGGAAGGCCTGCTGCGCCTGGCGCCCTGGTGGTTGATGCTGGCCATTGTCGGCGGTATCGCCTGGCATGCCACCCGCAAGGTGGTGACCACCGTGGTGATCGTCGGCCTGCTGTTTCTGGTCGGCGCGGTCGGCCTGTGGGACAAACTGATGCAGACCCTGGCGCTGATGCTGGTGGCGACGCTGATCTCGGTGCTGATCGGGATTCCCCTGGGCATTTTGTCGGCACGCAGCAATCGCCTGCGTTCGGTGCTGATGCCGCTGCTGGATATCATGCAGACCATGCCCAGCTTCGTGTACCTGATCCCGGTGCTGATGCTGTTCGGCCTGGGCAAGGTTCCGGCGATCTTCGCCACGGTGATTTACGCCGCGCCGCCGCTGATCCGCTTGACTGACCTGGGTATCCGCCAGGTGGATGGCGAGGTGATGGAAGCGATCAATGCCTTCGGCGCCAACCGCTGGCAGCAACTGTTCGGCGTGCAACTGCCGTTGGCGTTGCCGAGCATTATGGCTGGGATTAACCAGACCACCATGATGGCGTTGTCGATGGTGGTGATCGCCTCGATGATCGGTGCCCGTGGTCTGGGCGAGGATGTGCTGGTCGGGATCCAGACCCTGAACGTCGGACGCGGTCTCGAAGCGGGGCTGGCCATTGTGATTCTTGCCGTGGTCATTGACCGCATTACCCAGGCCTATGGTCGTGCGCGTCATGAGGTGAGCAAATGACTGATTCCATCGTCAGCAAGATCGAAGTCAAGAACGTCTTCAAGATTTTCGGCACGCGTGCAAGCGATGCGCTGAACCTGATCCACCAGGGCAAGACCAAGGACCAAGTGCTGGCCGAGACCGGTTGCGTGGTCGGGGTCAACGACCTGTCACTGACCATTGGCACCGGCGAGATCTTCGTGATCATGGGCCTGTCGGGTTCCGGCAAGTCGACCCTGGTTCGCCACTTCAACCGCCTGATCGATCCGACCAGCGGCGTGATCCTGGTGGACGGCGTGGACATCCTCCAGCACGACATGCAAGCCCTGCGCGAATTCCGTCGGCACAAGATCAGCATGGTGTTCCAGAGCTTCGGCCTGCTGCCCCACAAGACCGTGCAGGAAAACGTCGCCTATGGCCTCAAGGTCCGTGGCGAGAGCAAGGAACTGTGCGTCGAGCGCTCACAGCATTGGATCAACACCGTGGGCCTCAAGGGCTACGAGAACAAGTATCCGCACCAACTGTCGGGCGGCATGCGCCAGCGCGTCGGCCTGGCCCGGGCATTGGCTGCGGACACCGACATCATCCTGATGGACGAGGCGTTCAGCGCACTGGACCCGCTGATCCGCGCCGAGATGCAAGATCAGTTACTGGAACTGCAGAAGTCGCTGCACAAGACCCTCGTGTTCATCACCCACGACTTGGACGAGGCTGTGCGTATCGGTAACCGCATCGCGATTCTCAAGGACGGCAAACTGATCCAGGTCGGCACGCCGAAGGAAATCCTCCATTCGCCCGCCGATGAGTACGTGAACCGGTTTGTTCAGCGGCGTATTGCAACGATATGAAGTGAGTTTTTTGGCGGCGAGGGGCTGCTCGGAACGCCGTACCGCCACAGGTGTTGATCATCGGAATTTGTGTGAGGCTTCAGATGTCCCAGGCTGAAAAAATCGTTATCGCCGATGCGCCCTTGCGCTGGCAAGATGTGGTCGCGGTGGCTCGCCACGGCGCACGGCTCGAACTGGCGCCACAGACCTGGGCACGGATCGACAACGCCCAGGCCATCGTCCAACGGATCGTGGTCAGCGGTGAGCGGGCCTATGGCGTGAATACCGGCCTCGGTGGCCTGTCCGATGTGTCGCTGAGCGGCGAACAACTCAGCCAGTTGTCGCGCAATACCCTGCTCAGCCACGCTTGCGGCGTCGGCGCGCCGTTGGCCGACGAGCAGACCCGGGCGATCATCTGCGCCGCCATCATCAACTACAGCCACGGCAAGTCCGGCCTGCATCGTCAGGTGGTCGAAGCCCTGCTGGCGTTGCTCAATCACGGCATCACCCCACAGGTGCCCTCTCAGGGGTCGGTGGGTTACTTGACTCATATGGCCCATATCGGTGTGGCCCTGCTCGGCATCGGCCAGGTCAGCTATCGCGGGCAGATCGTTGCCGCTCGGCAGGCGCTGGCCACGGCAGGTCTGCTCCCGGTGCAGTTGGGGGCCAAGGACGGACTGTGCCTGGTCAACGGCACACCGTGCATGAGCGGCTTGAGTTGCCTGGCGCTGGCCGACGCGCATCGTCTGGTGCAGTGGGCCGATGTGACCGCGGCCATGAGCTTCGAGGCCCTGCGCGGGCAGATCGCCGCGTTCGACGCACAAATCATCGCGCTCAAGCCGCATCCCGGTATGCAACAGGTCGGCGCCAACTTGCGCAGGCTGCTTGACGGCAGCGCAGTGATCGCCGCGAGCCAGGGCATTCGCACCCAGGACGCCTTGAGTCTGCGTTCGATCCCACAGGTTCACGGTGCGGTCCGCGATCAACTGGTCCATGCTACCCAGCAGATCGAAATCGAACTCAACGGTTGTACTGACAACCCGTTGTTGCTGGGCACTCCGGATAATTTCCGGGTGATGTCCCAGGCCAATCCCCACGGGCAGTCGGTCGCTCTTGCGGCGGATCTGCTGGCGATCGCCATGGCGGAAATCGGTTCGATTGCCGAGCGTCGCCTCGACCGCCTGATCAACCCCCATGTCAGTGGGCTGCCGGCGTTCCTGGTCAGCCAGCCGGGAGTCAACTCCGGGATGATGATCGTGCAGTACGTCGCCGCCTCCCTTTGTGCGCAGAACCGCCAGTTGGCGCAGCCGGCAGTGCTCGATAACTATGTCACTTCCGCGCTGCAAGAAGATCACCTGAGCCTGGGCACGAACGCCGCGCTCAAGCTGCATCAGGTTTTGGAAAACTGCACGCAGATCCTCGCCATCGAGTATTTACTGGCGGGCCAGGCTTTTGAATTCCTCAAGGAGCAGCGCTTCGGCGCTGGCACCGACGTCGCGTGGAAACTGCTGCGCGAGCACGTACCGGCCTATGAGCACGACCGCTGGCTGGCGCCGGATATCGCCAGCGCGGCAGCGCTTCTCAAGCACGCCACGCTTCTGCACGACAGGTTGACGAACCTGCATTGATCCCACGATAACCAGCGTGCCAAGGCGCCATCCGCTCAAAAAAGCGGACAGCGACGGATAACGGAAGCTTCCGGAGCGACTGGTAGTTAATAAAACTCTCAAAAGGAGCATGAATGTGACTGCGTTAAACCTGATTCCCGGCCAACTGACCCTCGCGCAACTGCGCGCCGTCTATCAGCAGCCGGTCAAACTGACCCTCGACCACAGCGCGGCGGCGCAGATCGAGGCAAGCGTTGCCTGCGTCGAGCAGATCCTTGCGCAAAACCGTACCGCCTACGGCATCAACACCGGGTTCGGTCTGCTGGCGTCGACCCGCATCGCCAGTGAAGACTTGGAAAACCTCCAGCGCTCTCTGGTGCTGTCCCATGCCGCCGGTGTCGGCGCGCCGATCAGCGACGCGCTGGTGCGCCTGGTCATGGTGCTCAAGGTCAACAGCCTGAGCCGGGGCTTCTCCGGGATTCGTCGCCAGGTGATCGATGCGTTAATCGCGCTGATCAATGCCGAGGTCTATCCGCACATTCCGTTGAAAGGCTCGGTCGGCGCCTCCGGCGACCTGGCACCCTTGGCCCATATGTCGCTGGTGCTGCTGGGCGAAGGCAGGGCCCGCTATCAGGGTGAGTGGCTGGACGCACCGACCGCGCTGAAGCGGGCCGGCCTGCAACCGCTGACTCTGGCCGCTAAAGAAGGCCTGGCGTTGCTCAACGGCACCCAGGTATCCACTGCCTTTGCCCTGCGTGGCCTGTTCGAAGGCGAAGATCTGTTCGCCGCTGCCCTGGTCGCCGGTAGCCTTACGGTCGAGGCAGTGCTGGGCTCGCGCTCGCCGTTCGACGCCCGAATCCATGCAGCGCGTGGCCAGCGCGGCCAGATCGACGCGGCGGCCAGCTATCGTCACCTGCTGGGCGAGCACAGCGAAGTGTCCGGCTCCCACGAGAACTGCGAGAAGGTCCAGGACCCGTACTCCCTGCGCTGCCAACCGCAGGTCATGGGCGCCTGCCTGACCCAGATGCGCCAGGCAGCCGACGTGCTGGTGGTCGAAGCCAACGCCGTATCGGACAACCCGCTGGTATTCGCTGCCGAGGGCGATGTGATTTCCGGCGGCAATTTCCACGCCGAACCGGTGGCCATGGCCGCCGATAACATGGCTCTGGCGATTGCCGAGATCGGTTCCCTGAGCGAGCGCCGTATTTCGTTGATGATGGACAAGCACATGTCGCAGTTGCCGCCGTTCCTGGTGGCCAATGGCGGCGTCAACTCCGGCTTCATGATTGCCCAAGTGACCGCTGCGGCCCTGGCCAGCGAGAACAAGGCTCTGGCGCACCCGCACAGTGTTGACAGCCTGCCGACTTCCGCCAACCAGGAGGACCATGTGTCGATGGCTCCTGCAGCCGGCAAGCGCCTGTGGGAGATGGCCGAGAACACCCGTGGGATTCTCGCGGTCGAATGGTTGGCGGCCTGTCAGGGCCTGGACCTGCGTAACGGCCTGAAAACCTCGCCGGCTCTGGAAACCGCCCGTGCGACCCTGCGTGAAAAAGTGGCCTACTACGACAAGGACCGTTTCTTCGCCCCGGATATCGAAGCGGCTAGCGAGCTGCTGGCATCGCGCTGCCTGACCCCGCTGGTCCCGGCGAAGTTGCTGCCTAGCACCGGCCACTAGCCTGTAAGCATTGCCAGGAACGGACTTGGCGGCTGCCACCGATTGAAATGGGGGCCTGCCGCCCGGCAGATGATTTTTGCCTGAGCGGGTTGGGTTGGGTACTCTGCGACCCTTTTTTGCGGTCGGGTGGCCGCAAGACCTTCGCCACAAGTCTGATTCTCATCGATCTGTACCGATAAGAATAATTAAGGACGAGTTATGCAACAGTCAGTCAAAGGTTTGAGACGTGGGCTTTGCGCCCGACATATTCGCTTCATGGCCCTGGGTTCCGCCATCGGCACCGGGTTGTTCTATGGTTCCGCCTCGGCCATTCAGATGGCCGGCCCGGCCGTGTTGTTGGCCTACCTGATCGGTGGCGCGGCGGTATTCATGGTGATGCGCGCCCTCGGTGAAATGGCGGTGCACAACCCGGTGTCCGGCTCCTTCGGCCAATACGCCAGTACCTACGTCGGCCCGATGTCCGGCTTTATCCTGGGCTGGACCTATGCCTTCGAGATGGTCATCGTCGGCCTGGCCGACGTCACCGCCTTCGGCATCTATATGGGCTTCTGGTTTCCGGAGGTCGACCGTTGGGTCTGGGTCCTGGGTATTGTGTTCTTTATCGGCGCGCTGAACCTGTGCGCGGTGAAGGTTTTCGGTGAGATGGAATTCTGGCTATCGCTACTCAAGGTCGGCGCCATTGTCGCGATGATCCTCGGCGGCTTCGGCATTATGTTCTTCGGCATCAGCACGGCCACGCCGACCGCTGAAGTCGGTGTCAGCAATCTCTGGACTCACGGCGGCTTCATGCCCAACGGCGCGGCGGGGATGATCGCCTCGTTCGCGGTGGTGATGTTTGCCTTCGGCGGTATCGAGATCATCGGTGTCACCGCCGGCGAAGCCGAGGACCCGCAGCGGGTGATCCCCAAGGCGATCAATGCGGTGCCGGTGCGTATCCTGCTGTTCTACGTGCTGACTCTGTTCGTGCTGATGTCCATCTACCCGTGGCCGCAGATCGGCAGCCAGGGCAGCCCGTTCGTGCAGATCTTCCAGAACCTGGGCATTGGCTCGGCGGCGACCCTCCTCAATATCGTGGTGATCTCGGCGGCCGTGTCGGCGATCAATAGCGATATTTTCGGTGCCGGGCGCATGATGTATGGCCTGGCCCAGCAAGGGCAGGCACCGAAGGCCTTTGCCCGGCTGTCCCGGGCCGGTGTGCCGTGGATGACCGTGGTGGTCATGGGCGCAGCCCTGTTGGGTGGCGTGGTCCTGAACTACCTGATTCCGGAAAACGTGTTCCTGCTGATCGCTTCGATCGCGACCTTCGCCACCGTCTGGGTGTGGATCATGATCCTGATCACCCAGGTCGCCATGCGCCGCTCGATGAGCCGTGAAGAAGCGGCCCAACTGAAGTTTCCCGTGCCATTTTGGCCTTATGCACCCATGGCGGCCATCGCCTTCATGGTCTTTATCTTCGGCGTGCTGGGCTGGTTCCCGGACAGTCGTCCGGCGCTGATCGTCGGCGCGGTCTGGATCGGCCTGTTGGTGCTGGCCTACCTGATCTGGGTCAGGCCAGCGGCCGCCCTGGTGGTTCAAGCGCCTTCCTCGTCGCATCGATAGCCCATGGAGGCTCCGAATGAAAACCCTTTGGCAGAACTGTCACGTTGCAAGCATGGCGCAAGGCAGCTACTCGATCATTGAGGATGCCGCCATCGTGACCCTGGCGTCGAAGATCGAGTGGATCGGCCCGCGTGCCGAACTGCCGGCGGCGGACTATCCACGGGTCAACGACTTGGAAGGGGCCTGGGTGACACCGGGGTTGATCGATTGCCATACCCACGCGGTGTTCGGTGGTAACCGCAGTGGTGAGTTCGAGCAGCGCCTGCAAGGGGTGAGCTACGCCGAGATCGCCGCCGCCGGTGGCGGTATCGCCAGCACCGTGCGGGCCACCCGCGCCGCCGGTGAGGACGAACTGTTCGCCAGTGCCCGGCAGCGTCTGATCTGCCTGCTGCGCGACGGCGTGACCAGTGTGGAGATCAAGTCCGGTTATGGCCTGGACCTGGACAACGAACGCAAGATGCTCAAGGTCATCCGCCGTCTCGGCGCCGAACTGCCGATCAGCGTGCGCGGCACTTGCCTGGCTGCCCACGCACTACCGCCCGAATATACGGGCCGTGCCGATGACTACATCGAGCATATCTGCAACGAGATGCTTCCGGCCCTGGCCGCCGAAGGCCTGGTGGATGCGGTCGATGCGTTCTGTGAGTACCTGGCGTTTTCCCCGGCCCAGGTCGAGCGGGTGTTCAAGGTTGCACGACAACTGGGCCTGCCGGTGAAACTGCACGCCGAGCAATTGTCGTCGCTGCACGGTTCGAGCCTGGCGGCGCGCTATCAAGCGCTGTCGGCGGATCACCTGGAGTTCATGACCGAAGAGGATGCCATTGCCATGGCAGCCGCTGGTACGGTGGCGGTGTTGTTGCCCGGTGCCTTCTATTTCTTGCGCGAAACCCAATTGCCGCCGATGGATGTACTGCGCAAGCACGGGGTGAAGATTGCCGTTGCCAGCGACCTCAATCCAGGGACTTCACCGGCCCTGTCGTTGCGCCTGATGTTGAACATGGCCTGCACACTGTTTCGCATGACGCCGGAAGAGGCCTTGGCCGGTGTCACCCTGCACGCCGCCACGGCGCTGGGCATGGGGGACAGTCACGGTTCCCTGGAGATCGGCAAGGTGGCGGATTTTGTCGCCTGGCAGATCGAGCGTCCGGCGGACCTGGCCTACTGGCTGGGCGGTGAGCTGAACAAGCGCGTGGTGCGCCACGGCACTGAACTAGGAGAATGATGGTGGATAACGTCCTGAGCTTCAAACAAGGCCGCGTGCCATTGCTGATCAGCATGCCCCACGCCGGGTTGAAACTGACCCCGGCGGTCCGGGACGGGCTGATTCCCGAGGCCCGCAGCCTGCCGGATACCGATTGGCACATTCCGCGGCTCTATGACTTCGCCACGGAACTGGGCGCCAGCACCCTGGCTGGAGAATATTCGCGGTTTGTCATCGACCTCAACCGTCCATCCGACGACAAACCCCTGTATGTCGGTGCCACCACCGGCCTCTACCCGGCGACGCTGTTCGACGGTGTAGCGCTGTTCCGGGACGGCCAAGTACCGTCCGCCGAAGAGCGGGCGAGCTATCTGGAGCAGGTGTGGACGCCGTATCATCAGGCCCTGCAAGCGGAGCTGGCGCAGCTCAAGGCCGAGTTCGGCTATGCACTGCTGTTCGATGCGCACTCGATCCGCTCCGTGATTCCACGCCTGTTCGAGGGCAAATTGCCGGACTTCAACCTCGGTACGTTCAACGGCGCGGCCTGCGATCCGCAGCTGGCATCGCGGTTGGAAGCGATCTGTGCCAGGCAGCCGAACTATAGCCATGTGCTGAACGGGCGCTTCAAGGGCGGTCACATCACTCGCCACTACGGCAACCCAGCCGAGCATATCCATGCGGTGCAACTGGAGCTGTGCCAGTGTACCTATATGGAAGAGTTCGAACCGTTCAACTACCGTGACGACCTGGCCGAACCGACGCGAGTCGTGCTCAAGGAACTGATGCAAGGATTGCTGGCCTGGGGACGTGAGCATTACGGGCGTTGACTGATTCGGCTGCTGCTGCGTCTGTCAGGGCCTCTTCGCGGATAAAAATTCCGTTATCGGCGACGATAACGGCTTTTCCCAGGTAGGAAAGCAGATCGGGCCAGCGGTACTGACACACTCCGAATTCCCCTGCATACCTGGTGCTGCTAGCCCTGTGGAGCCGCTCCTGCCGCTTGGTTTTATCCTGCGAATTAAAGCGTTTATTGAACTGATTTAAGCGTTGGCCAAACCGTGGACGCCAGGGCCGCAGCGCGCGCGAGCGCTTTTGACAAGAACATGCCGTTTCGGCAATTCGGGTTTATGATGCCGGACGGCAGAATAACAGAAGTCCCCCTCAGGGATGACCTCGACCCTTACGGAGCGCGTAATGCAGACTTTGTACCCACAGATCAAACCCTACGCCCGGCATGATCTGGCCGTGGATGAGCCGCATGTGTTGTACGTCGACGAAAGCGGCTCGCCCGAGGGCTTGCCCGTGGTGTTCATTCACGGTGGTCCGGGTGCCGGCTGTGATGCCCAGAGCCGTCGTTATTTCGATCCGAACCTGTACCGCGTCATTACCTTCGACCAGCGCGGCTGCGGTCGTTCGACGCCGCACGCCAGTCTGGAAAACAACACCACCTGGGACCTGGTGGCAGACCTGGAGCGGATTCGCGAGTACCTGGGCATCGACAAGTGGGTGGTGTTCGGCGGCTCCTGGGGTTCGACCCTGGCTCTGGCCTATGCTCAGACTCACCCGGAGCGGGTTCATGGCCTGATCCTGCGGGGCATCTTTCTTTGCCGCCCGCAGGAAATCGAGTGGTTCTACCAGGCTGGCGCCAGTCGCCTGTTCCCGGACTATTGGCAGGATTACCTGGCACCGATCCCCGTGGAGGAGCGCGGCGACCTGCTGAGCGCCTTCCACAGACGCCTGACCGGCAACGACCAGATCGCCCAGATGCATGCGGCCAAGGCTTGGTCACTTTGGGAAGGCCGCACCGCGACCCTGCGCCCCAATCCGTTGGTGGTCGATCGCTTCTCCGAGCCGCAGCGAGCCTTGTCGATTGCCCGGATTGAGTGTCATTACTTCACCAACAATGCGTTCCTGGAACCCAACCAACTGATCCGCGACATGGACAAGATCGCCCATTTGCCGGGCGTGATCGTGCATGGTCGCTACGATGTGATTTGTCCGCTGGACAATGCCTGGGAATTGCACCAGGCCTGGCCCAATAGCGAGTTGCAGGTGATTCGCGATGCCGGGCACGCGGCGTCGGAGCCGGGTATTACCGATGCGCTGGTGCGCGCCGCCGACCAGATGGCGCGGCGTCTGCTCGATCTGCCTCCTGAAGAAGCATGAAGGGCCTGCTACAACGTGTCAGTGGGGCACGGGTCGAGGTCGCGGGGGAAGTGATCGGCGCCATCGACCAGGGGTTGCTGGTGCTATTGGCCGTGGAACCTGACGACACTTTGGCCTGTGCCGACAAACTTCTGAAGAAGCTACTGAACTATCGGGTGTTCAGCGATCCTCAGGGCAAGATGAACCTGTCCCTGGCGGATATCGGTGGCGGTTTGCTGCTGGTGTCGCAGTTTACCCTGGCCGCCGATACCCAGAGCGGATTACGCCCGAGCTTCTCCACGGCGGCGCCGCCAGCGGTCGCCGAGGCGCTCTTCGACTATGTAGTGGCACAGGCGCGACGTTGGCATGGCCAAGTGGCGACGGGGCGTTTCGGGGCGGATATGCAGGTGCATCTGGTCAATGATGGCCCGGTAACATTCCTGTTACAGACCTGAAAGCAGCAAAAACGACATATCGGGCTGAAAACAGGGGGATTTGCCGATAAATACTTTGTTTCGCCTGATGCGTTGTCACGCGGCCTACTAGATAATCGCGCGCTATGGGGATCGGCGTTCGTTGGTCCATTTTGACTTGGGTAGAGACTTGTCCGACACCGTTTGGGGAATCATTTTGTCCCAGGGGAGTCGGAACAATGCTCGCCAACCTGGCATGGGTGGCCTGTACGGTTGGTTTGGCTGGCATTATTTCTGATGCCGGGAGGCCAGAGACAAAGCGCTGCGACGAGTCATAGCCGGCTATGGCAAGGCGTCGCAACGTAGTATCTGGATTTGTGGCGCTGAAATAAGCCATCCCAACGGATCACGCAGGTTACTTGGTCTAGCCGTTGGTTTTTTGATCTGTTTTCGGCGAGGGTTGCTCGTGATTGTTAGTCCCTGTAATGCACCAAAATTGACTGCCAAAGGGTTACGAAAAGCATTGGTGACGGGCTCCGCACTGCTTTGCCTGCTCGGTGCCGGCCAACTCTTTGCATTCAATTTGGACGATGTGGCGGCCAAGGCGAAGACCCTGGCCGGGCAGAAATACGAAGCTGGGCGCAGCAATCTGCCGAACGAATTTCGTGAGATGAAGTTTGCGGACTATCAAAAAATCCGCTTCCTGACCGACAAGGCCGAATGGGCCGATCAGAAGACGCCGTTCAAGTTGTCGTTCTATCATCAGGGCATGCATTTCGACACGCCGGTGAAAATCAACGAAATCACCGCCAAGGATGTCTCGGAGATCAAATACGATCCGAGCCGTTTCGATTTCGGCGACCTGAAGTTCGATCCTAAAACCACCGAACAATTGGGTTATGCCGGTTTCCGCGTGCTTTACCCGATCAACAAGGCCGACAAGCAAGACGAAATCATGACCATGCTGGGCGCGAGTTACTTCCGCGTCGTCGGCAAGGGCCATACCTATGGCTTATCCGCTCGTGGCATGGCAATCGATACCGCATTGCCGTCCGGCGAAGAGTTCCCGCGCTTCACCGAATTCTGGGTGCAGCGGCCCCAGCCGACCGACAAGCACCTGGTAATCTTTGCTTTGCTCGACTCGCCACGGGCCACGGGCGCCTATCGACTGACCCTGCGTCCGGGCAGCGATACCATCGTCGACGTGAAGGCGCAGATGTTCCTGCGCGACAAGGTCGGCAAGCTGGGCGTGGCTCCGCTGACCAGCATGTTCCTGTTCGGCGCCAACCAGCCGTCGAAAGTCCTCAACTACCGTCGCGAGTTGCACGACTCCAGCGGCCTGTCGATCCATGCCGGCAATGGCGAATGGCTCTGGCGCCCGCTGAACAACCCGAAACACCTGGCAGTGAGCAACTTCTCCGTGGAGAACCCGCGTGGTTTCGGCCTGTTGCAACGGGGTCGCGACTTCAGCCACTACGAAGACCTCGACGATCGCTACGACAAGCGCCCAAGTGCCTGGATCGAGCCGAAGGGCGATTGGGGCAAGGGCACCGTCGATCTGGTGGAAATTCCGACTGCCGACGAAACCAACGACAACATCGTGGCTTTCTGGAACCCGGAAAAGCTCGCCCAGCCAGGTGAGGCGATGAACTTCGCCTACCACATACACTGGACCCAGGATGAAGCCGCCCTGCATTCGCCAGACAGCGCCTGGGTCAAGCAGACCCTGAAGTCCACCGGTGACGTCAAGCAGTCGAACCTGATCCGTCAGCCAGACGGCAGCGTCGCCTATCTGGTGGACTTCGAAGGGCCTGCCCTCAAGGCCTTGCCGGAAGATGCCCCGGTACGCAGCCAGATCAGCGTCGGCGATAACGCCGAAGTGGTGGAAAACAACCTGCGCTACAACCCCGAGACCCAGGGCTGGCGCCTGACGCTGCGCCTGAAGATCAAGGACCCGAGCAAGACCACCGAGATGCGCGCCACCTTGGTCAAGGATATCGTTGCGCCTGAGCCGGCCACGGTCGAGCCCCAGGTAGCCAAGACCGACAAGATTGTGGCCAAGACTCAGGAGAAAGGTGCGGCCAAGGTCCCGGAGAAAGACAAGGCCAAGGCCAAGAAAGAGCATGATGCCCCGGCGCCGGCTCCCGAGGCTGTTCCTACCCACCCGGAGCCGGTGAAGACTGAACAAGTTTTGACCGAGACCTGGAGCTATCAGTTGCCCGCCGATGAGTAATTCAATTACCCAGCCAGAGACTCTCGCCGAGTATCTGGCGCACCTGCCGTTGAGCACCGAGCAGCGCGCCGAGCTGGCGAGCTGTGCTTCGTTCGCCGAGCTGCATGAGCGCCTCAGTGCCCATCCGTCCGTCGACTCCGCCGAAGCTGCGCAAGCCTCGGTGGGGCGTCGCCTGACCCTCAATTCGGCTGCTGAGCTGGAAGACGCCGAGATGCTCGCGGTCGACGCCAGTGGCCGGGTGTGCCTCAAGGCGACGCCACCGATTCGACGTACCCGAGTCGTGCCCGAGCCCTGGCGAACCAATATCCTGGTGCGCGGCTGGCGTCTCCTGACCGGGCGCGGCAACCCGCCACCGCCCAAGGATGACAAGCGCGACCTGCCTCATGCGCGCTGGCGCACCGTGGGTTCGATCCGCCGTTATATCCTGCTGGTGCTGATGCTTGGCCAGACCGTCATCGCTGGCTGGTACATGAAAGGCATCATGCCTTACCAGGGTTGGTCGTTCTTCGACCCCTCCGAGGTGATGCGCCAGCCGCTGCTACAGACCGCCCAGCAAGTGCTGCCGTATGCTCTGCAGACCAGCATCCTGGTGCTATTCGGCATCCTGTTCTGCTGGGTCTCGGCCGGTTTCTGGACTGCCTTGATGGGCTTCCTCGAACTCCTGACAGGGCACGACAAGTATCGTATTTCGGGTGCCAGCGCCGGCAGCGAGCCGATTGCCCAGGATGCGCGCACTGCCATCGTCATGCCGATCTGCAACGAGGACGTGCCACGGGTCTTTGCCGGCCTGCGGGCAACCTTCGAATCGGTCGCGGCCACCGGTGACCTGGATCGCTTCGACTTCTTTGTCCTGAGCGACAGTAACGACACCGATATCTGCGTCGCCGAGCAACAGGCCTGGCTGGATGTTTGCCGTGAGGCCTCGGGCTTCGGTCGGATCTTCTACCGTCGTCGCCGTCGCCGGGTAAAACGCAAGAGCGGCAACCTCGACGACTTCTGTCGTCGTTGGGGGGGCGATTACAAATACATGGTGGTGCTCGACGCCGACAGCGTCATGAGTGGCGAATGCCTGACCAGCCTGGTGCGCCTGATGGAGGCCACGCCGGACGCCGGAATCATCCAGACCGCGCCGCGGGCGTCGGGCATGGATACCCTCTATGCACGCATGCAGCAGTTCGCGACCCGTGTCTATGGCCCATTGTTCACCGCCGGCCTGCATTTCTGGCAGTTGGGCGAGTCTCACTACTGGGGCCACAACGCGATCATCCGTATGAAGCCGTTTATCGAGCACTGCGCCCTGGCGCCGTTGCCCGGCAAAGGCGCGTTCGCCGGGGCGATTCTCTCCCACGACTTCGTCGAAGCCGCGCTGATGCGCCGTGCCGGCTGGGGCGTGTGGATTGCCTATGACCTGCCCGGCAGCTATGAAGAGTTGCCGCCGAACCTGCTGGACGAGCTCAAGCGCGACCGCCGTTGGTGCCACGGCAACCTGATGAATTTCCGGCTGTTTCTGGTCAAGGGCATGCATCCGGTACACCGTGCGGTATTCCTTACCGGGGTGATGTCCTACCTGTCGGCGCCGCTGTGGTTCTTCTTCCTGGTGTTGTCGACGGCTCTGCTGGCGGTCAACACCTTGATGGAGCCGCAGTACTTCATGGAGCCGCGCCAGCTTTATCCGTTGTGGCCGCAGTGGCATCCGGACAAGGCAGTGGCGCTGTTCTCCACCACTATCGTGTTGCTGTTCCTGCCTAAGCTGTTGAGCATCATCCTGATTTGGGCCAAGGGCGCGAAAGAGTTCGGTGGCAAGTTCAAAGTGACTCTGTCGATGCTGCTGGAGATGCTGTTCTCCATGCTGCTGGCGCCGGTGCGGATGATTTTCCATACCCGCTTCGTGTTGGCCGCATTTCTCGGTTGGGCAGCGACCTGGAACTCGCCGCAGCGTGACGACGATTCGACGCCTTGGAGCGAGGCGGTCCGCCGCCATGGTCCGCAAACCTTGCTGGGGGCATTCTGGGCCTTGCTGGTGATCTGGCTCAACCCGAGCTTCCTTTGGTGGCTGGTGCCAATCGTCGGTTCGCTGATGCTGTCGATCCCGGTTTCGGTGATCTCCAGTCGGGTCAACCTGGGTCTGCGTTCGAAAGATGAGAGCCTGTTCCTCATCCCCGAGGAATACAATCCGCCCCAGGCGCTGTTGGCAACCGATGAATACACCCATGAGAACCGTTGGCACGCGCTGAACGACGGTTTCGTCCGGGCTGTGGTCGATCCACAGCAGAATGCCCTGGCCTGTGCCCTGGCCACTGCCCGCCACGGTCAGGCCGAGCCCATCGAATGGCTGCGGGTGGAGCGCGTGCGGCACGCGTTGAAGGTCGGTCCGGCGGCACTGGACAATCATGCTCGCCTGCAATTGCTGAGCGATCCGGTCGCCCTGGCCCGCCTGCATGCGCAGGTCTGGGGTGACGGTCATGCCGAGTGGCTGACGGCTTGGCGTGATTCGATCAATGCCGATCCCCATGCGCCGCTGTTGCCGTTGCAACCTGCCGCCGTGGTCAGTCAACCTGCCTGAAACCTCCCCCCCGAGCCGTCAGCTCGGGGGGGAGGTTTCATCGTTACAGCGCATTTCCCCTCCAGTACCTCGCCGCATCTATTGTCATTTGGTAACAAAAGAGCCACCCGATGCCGTATGGCAGCGTGATCGAGTACGTTAGGATCGCGCCCCGAAATCGTGCCGACCAGGCTTGCTGGTGACTGTGGCTTCGCACAGCGCGCCAAAAGCTGCTGGCATCATCGGGAAATGGACCAAGGAATCTTCATGACGAAAAGGTATCTGTCGATACTCTTGCTGGGCGCTGCCACACTCTTCCACGCCTGCTGGCTCCAGGCGGGGGCCATCGAAGAGGCGGTCAAGCGGGGAAGCCTCAAGGTCGGCACCAATCCGACCTATATGCCTTTCCAGATGACTGACAAGCTGGGCCGGATCGTGGGCTTTGAAATCGACCTGTTGCATGAGATGAGCAAGTCCCTGGGGGTGAAGCTGGAGTTGCTGCCCAGCAGCTACCCACAACTGATCCCTGATCTGCTGGCGGGCAAGACCGACCTGGTCGCCAGCGGCATGACCCTGACCCAGGAGCGCAACCTGCGCCTGAATTTCAGCGATCCCTTTATCGTGGTCGGGCAGACGCTATTGATTCCGTTGGGCTTGGCGGACAAGGTCCAGAGCTTCGAGGACCTGAACGAGTCCGGCTACCGTATCCGGGTCAAGGCCGGCACTACCGGTGAAATAGTCGCCAGAAGAATGATCGGCAATGCCCAGTTGGTCAGCTATGCCACCGAGGAGGAGGGTGTACAGGACGTGATCAACGGCAAGGCCGATGCCTTTATCCATGATGCGCCCTACAACCTGGTGGCGGTGAACAAGCTGGGCCAGGGCAAATTGCTCTGTCTGGAGCAGCCCTTTACCTATGAGCCCCTGGCCTTCGGATTGAAGAAGGGCGACCACGATAGCCTGAACTGGATCAACCACTTCCTCCACCAGATCGCCGAAGACGGCACCTATGATCGCATCCATGACAAGTGGTTCAAGGAAACCGCCTGGCTGGCCGAAATCGACTGAGGCACTGTCGTTGCTGGGGCGAGCGGCTCAGACCTTGAAACGCTCCACCAGGTGCTGCAACTGAACGCCCAACTGGCTCAGTTGCAGGCTCGCGGCGGTGGTCTGCTCGCAGGTGCTTGCGGTCTGCTGTGAGATGTCCCGCACGTGCAGCACATTGCGACTGATTTGTTCGGCGACGACGCGTTGTTGTTCGCCGGCGGCGGCAATCTGCTCGTTCATCCCGAGGATCTGCGATACGCTCTGGCTAATCCCTTCCAGCTTGCTGCCGCTGTGTCGACTTGACTCGACACTGGTGCGGGTCAGGCCGCGGCTTTTGTCCAGGCGTTGTGCCACTTGCTGGGTACCGTTTTGCAAGGCGCTGACCAGGCTTTCGATCTCCTCGGTGGAGTCCTGGGTGCGTTGCGCCAGGCTGCGCACTTCGTCGGCGACCACCGCAAAACCGCGCCCGGCCTCGCCGGCCAGGGCTGCTTCGATCGTGGCATTGAGTGCCAGCAGATTGGTTTGCAGCGATACCGACTTGATCACGTCCAGCACACCGCCGATCTTCTCGCTTTGCTGTTTGAGCGAGCCCATGGCCTCGGTGCACTGGCGCATTTCCTGTTCAAGCTGTTCGATATGGACAATCGTTTCGGCCACCGCCCGGTCGCCTTCCTGGGCCTGTTGCTCGGCCTGGCTGGCGGCCTGAGACGCAGCTTCGGCATGTTGTGCGACTTCGCGTGTGGTCGCGGCCATCTGCTTCATGGCCGTGGCGATCTGATCGATTTCGTCACGCTGCCTGCCAATGCGAGTGTTGGTCTGTTCGGTACTGCCGGACAACTGGTGGGCGGCCTCGGCAACGCGGGCCGTGCCCTGGCCGATGCCGCCCACCAGATTGCGCAGGCCCTGGTTCATGCCGTGTAGAGCCTGCTGCAATTGACCCATTTCATCGCCACGTTCGACCCGGATATCGCGGCTCAGGTCGCCCGCGGCCATGTACTCGGCGACCTTGAGGCTGCGCTTGAGGGGCACCAGGATCTGCGTGCTGATGATCCAGGCGGATAACGCGCCAATCACCAGGGCGAGCGCGGCAACACCGACCAGCACCCTGTTCGAATGACGCGTGTCGCGGTCGCGTTTTTCTGTCTGGCCCAGGCTCAAGGCGTCAATGCCGTCGAGCAGGGCTTTTCCAAGGATTTCCATGCGGTTATGCAACGTTGCGGTTTGCGTCTGTACGTCGCGAAATTGCATGAGGCTGGCGCGGTAAGTCGTCAATGCACCGACGGTGGCGGATAGGTCGTCGCTGACCGTCGAGGGCAGGCTGGCAAAGTGTTGCCTGACCTGACCCAGAATCTCGTCGAATCGCTCGATGGCCTGGAGTGCCTGTTCTGCGTAGCTTTGCGGCGAGGCAAAGGTGTAAGCCGGGGCTTCCACGCGGTGGTGGCCGTGGTCGATCTGTTGGCGCAGTTGTTCGAGGCCCTCGATCGGCTCACGCCATTGTGCGCCGGTGGCGAAGATCCCACTGGCCACGAGGACACTCGCCTGGGTCGTCGCCACGGCGAGCTGGGCCTGCTCCAGGCCAGCGAATAGCCGCACCCGCAATCGTTCGCGAACGTCGACCGTCTGGCTGAGATCATCGAGGGCGTTTTGGAAGGCGACGAGGCTGGCGTGCTGTTTTTCCAGCAGATCCCGATAGACAGGCTCCTCGATGCGCTCACGCAACGCACCCAGATACTGGTCGGTCTCGGATAGCTGGCGCCTGACATTGTCATGGCTATGCATGTCGTTGAGGACCCGAAAGGTCATGCGGTCAGCGCGCATATCCTGGGTGATATGACTGAGTCGGGCAATGATCGACAGTTGTTGCGAATGTTCGATGGTGTGTCGCAGGGCGTACCAGCCGGTGGCGGTGATGACGAGTGTCAACAGCAGCACGAGGCCGAAACCCAGGGACAGTTTGAAGCGGACACTGCGATTGATTAAAGCGTGAGTAAACCAAGGGAACATGATCCGTCTCCTGCCTGGCGGATAAGTGGCCATGCCCTGCGCGTATATGCGTGGGGCGATGTCCTCTCATCGGCTTTCCGGTCGGAGACCTGACCTGATCATGCTGTAGGAATATTCCTTTGTATTTGAAGGAATTGAGATGCGGGGCATTGCCCGGCGCGAGGGAAAGCGAAATGTCGTTATCGAACTGGTGCAATCAAATTGTAGAAGCTCAAACTTGATTTGACAGTTATCGGATTTTTGGTCGCGACGGTCAGGTCAGGTCAAGTTCAGTTGATCATTTTGGCCTGCAAAATTTTCTTTCTATCCGTAAACCTCGGCCCTTGTCTAGTTTTGAAACAGATGTAAACCTATTTTAGGACTAGGCAAGGGCGTCAATCCACGCTTCATCGTCGCCTCCCAATTCACCGAGAGTACCGCCCAACTGTACGATAGCTCCCCATAGGTTATTGAGCGATCCGACCGGGAATACCCCCTATGGAGAAATAACCCCCTCGCAGCGAGGACATTTCCGACAGACTTGGTTGCCATTCTGTCTTTACTCTCTGGGCTCCGTTGAAATCCAGGAGCCAAGGGATGTCCTCCATCTTATTGAACAAAGCGTTTTCCCAACAGAACCGCCTCCTGCGCCTGCACACACCCTTGGGCGAGAACGTATTCATCGCCGAATACCTCGACGGCTGGGAAGCGCTGGATCAAGGCGGCTACTGCCTGGAACTGAGTGCTTTATCCTCGGATGGGCGCTTACCCCTGGAACAACTGGTGGGCGCGCAGGTCCTGCTGCAGATGCAGTGCGCGGACTCGCGTAGCGAGTTACGCCCCTTTCATGGGCATGTCAGCCACTACACGCGAGTGGGTAGCAATGGCGGGCTGGCCCGTTACCAGTTGCGCATCGAGCCGTGGCTGGGCCTGTTGCGTTATCGGCAAGACAGCTACGCCTTTCACGACATGAGCGTGGTGCAGATCTGCGATCAGATCTTTGGCTTCTACCACCGAGGCGTGATTCATCCGCACTGGCGTTGGGAGCTGGAGGATCGGGGCCGATACCGCCAGCGCAGCCTGACCACGCAATACCAGGAAACCGATTTCGACTTCGTCCAGCGCCTGCTGGCCGAGGAAGGCATCGCCTACCGCTTTGAACACCAAGGCGATCCCCGCTCCCCGAGCCTGGGGTGCCACACCCTGGTATTGAGCGACAGCAACTTCAGGCTGGCACCCCAGGCGCCGGCCACTGTGCCCTTTCAGCGCAGCGATGTGACCGCCAACGAAGATGGCATTCAACAGTGGGAAGAAGAACACCATTGGGTGGTGAGCCGCGTCACACGCCAAAGCTGGGACTATCGCAGCCATCAATGCCTGTCGGCGCGGGCCGACAGCCACGATGGTATCAAAGGCTGTGAGGATCATGACAGTGTCGGGCTTTACGCTTGGAACACGTGGGCACAAGGCGAACGGCTGGCGCATCAACACCTGGATGCGCTCCACGTAACACGCCAGCAGGTGCACAGCCGGGGCACCTGGCGGCGTCTGGCCCCCGGTTCACGGCTATGCCTGAAGGGCAATGCCAGCGTGGCGGCAGATGAAGCCATGCTCTGTCTGCGAGTGCGTCACCAGGCACGCAATAACCTCGATGCCCAACTGCAAGCGGCGGTGTTGGCGGCCCTGGGGCCACCGCCGGACGCCATCGATGCGCTGTACGTCAACCAGTTCAACCTGATTCCCGCCCGTCAGACCTACCGTCCGCAAACCCGCGACGGCCATGGTCGCCGCCTGCACCCGCGCCCCACCGTCCAGGGTTCGCAAAGCGCCCTGGTGATCGGCGATGGCGACCCACTGCTGACGGATCGCGACCATCGCATCAAAGTGCAATTCCATTGGCAGCGGGGGACGCGTGGCTCCAGTCTCGAACCCCATCCCCGTGGCACTGACAATGCGCCAGGGGACGCTCGCATCGGCACCTGGGTCCACGTGGCCGCGACACAGGCCGGCAGCAACTGGGGCAGCGTCTGGATCCCTCGGGTGGGTCAGGAAGTCTTGGTCGACTTCCTCGAAGGCGACATCGACCGCCCAGTGGTGATTGGCGCGCTGTACAACGGTCAAGGCTGGGACAATGCCGCCCATAACCAGGTGGGGGGTGGTCCTTCAGGTTGCACCGGCAATGCTCCGGCGTGGTTTCCGGGCAATCAGCACGCCGGGGTCCTCAGCGGCTGGAAAACCCAAGACCTGTCCAGCAGCCGCACGGGCAACGGCGGCTATCGCCACTTGCAGTTCGACGACAGTCCCGGGCAAAGCCGTCTCGAACTCTACACCACTGACCAGCACAGCGGCCTGAGCCTGGGGCACCTCAAACAAACCCAGGACAATCAACGTCTGGCCGATCGGGGTTACGGCTCGGAGCTGCACACCCAGGCCCAAGGTGCCGTGCGCGCGGGTGCCGGGCTGTTGTTGAGTACCGAGCCTGCCGTGCAGCAAATGCAGGCCGATGGGTTGCTGAGCGAATTGGAAAAAACTCAAGCCCAG
>NZ_FOAR01000019.1 GCF_900109755.1 Pseudomonas agarici
AGTCCGAGCCATTGTCGTGGTCGCAAGGCGAGTTCGCCGCCTCTCTCCCGCAATCGCTTATTGATGAAGTAGCGGCTGCGCGGGTGACGCCATGATCGCCCTCGCCTACATGGCCTGGCTCATCTACAAAGGGCCGAAGTGATGAGTGCTTCAGCGAAAGTTCTCGACCCATGCAGCGCCAGCCGAATGATGTGGTTTGACAAGCAGGACCAACGCGCACTGTTCGGCGACATCCGCGACGAGGAACACATCCTGTGCGACGGGCGGGTGTTGAAGGTTGAGCCGAACGTCATCATGGACTTCCGCTCGCTGCCTTTCGAGGATGGCACATTCAAGCTGGTCGTGTTCGATCCGCCACATCTCACCCGCGCAGGCGTCGATAGCTGGATGCGCGCCAAGTACGGCGTGCTCACCGCTGACTGGCGCGACGATATCGCCAAAGGGTTTGCCGAATGCTTTCGTGTGCTGGCCACCGACGGAATCCTGATCTTCAAATGGGCCGAGGCCCAGGTGCTGGTCAGCGAACTTCTAGCCCTAACCGATGAAAAGCCCCTGTTTGGACACAAGTCCGGTAAGCGTGAAAAAACGCACTGGATCACGTTCATGAAGCACCCCTAACCCCAATCCCCCTACAGCCTGCCGGTGATCGGCGGGCGAGGTATTCCTCATGCCTGAAATCAAATGCGAATTCGGCCATAAGCAGAGCATTGGTACCGATGCCTGGGTCGCAACTCTCACCCTGGACCAGATGCGCTACGCCCGCGACCAGATTGCCGAGAAGATCAAAGCGGCTGAGGCTCAGCCGAAGCGCACCGTCTGGCGCGTCAGCAACGGCACATTCTGCGAGGGCAGCTATCGCGAAGAGGAATTCGAGAAGGCCGCTGACCACCTGCTCCGGATCTACAAGGCAAAGTTTATGGATGAGGCGCCGTGCTGGATTGAAAAGCCATGCGGGTACCTGACCTTCGAGCGTCAGTTGCCGAGCCTTAGTCCGGAGCTGGTGACCCAGCACGAATACGACACCGAGTGGTTCCCCGCCAAACCCTAGCCCACCTTCTGCCGCCACGCGCGGCAAGGAGCATCATCATGAAATCAACGCGCCAAACAGCGCAGAGCCGCCGGGAGCTGGTAAAAATCAGCGAGTTCCAGCGACGAGTATGGGGGGAGAACGGTACTCCGCTATGCTCACAAGCAATTCGAAACCAGATCAGGAACGATCAACTGCCAGGCGAGCGCGTCGGAAAGCTCTGGTTCGTTGATTGGACCTCATATCAAAACGCAACTGGCAACGATCTGGTTGATTCGGTGCTCAGAGGAGCCGCCTGATGGTGCCCCGCCCTCGCAACGCCAAGAACAAGGCGTTGCCGCCGAACCTTTATCCGAACAACGGCGGCGAATCCTACAAATACCGGCGCCCAGACACTGGCGCCTGGCACGGTATGGGGACCGACCGTCAGAAGGCAATCCAGGCCGCCAAGCAACTGAACAGCCTGCTGATGGTCGGCAGCGAACTGGTCGCCGGAGTCATGGGCACAGGCCAAACAATGGCCGAGTTCCTCGATCACTACGAGCGCGAAATTCTCCCACCTCGCGAGCTGGCAAAGGCCACATTGGACCTTTACCGAACTCGGGCAAAGCAAATCCGCACAGCCATCGGTGATCAGCCGATTGACCAGATCACCATTCGCCACATTGCCATTATTCTCGACGGACTCACCCCTCGCGCGTCAAACCAGGCACGGGCGCTGCTGGTGGACGTGTTCAACCACGCGGCATCAAAGGGACTATGCCCTGACAATCCAGCATCAAACACCATCCCCAAGATCGAGAAAAAGCAGCGCAAGCGCCACACCGTGGAGGGTTTGAAAGCGATTCGCGAGGTTTCTCCAGCTTGGCTACAGAACGCCATCGACCTGGCACTGATAACCGCCCAGCGCCGGGGCGATATCCTGAACATGAAGTTCAGTGATGCGCACGATGGCGGCCTGCACGTAGTCCAGAGCAAAACAGAGAAGGCAAGTGATGCTGGCTGGATCAAGTTTGCTTTGACGAAAGAGCTGGCCGAAGTGATCGCTCGGTGCCGTGACGATATCGCATCGCCCTACCTGATCCACCGGAAGCCTGAGCGCAAAAAACAGTCCCAGGCCAGTGGCAAAGCGCATTGGACGAAGGTCGAGGAAAGGTTTCTAACGAGAGCGTTCAAGGACGCGAGGGACGCTGCGGGTTGCTACAGAAAATGGACCGAGGCCGAGCAACCAGGCTTTCATGAGGTGCGCGCGCTATCCCTCCACCTGTACAAGCGGGCTGGCAAGGACGGGCAGAGAATCGCGGGGCATACAACGGAGGGGATGACGCGGAATTACCAGAAGGACCACAACGACATCATCTGGTCAGAGGTGGTCGCAGACCTCGATATCAAGGAAATTTCGGGCTGACTTTTTGATTTTATTTTGATTCTGTTTTGATTATGGGGTCAGAAATGAAAACGGCTCAAGCACCGTAAGTGCTTGAGCCGTCTACAGAATAATTGGTCGGGACGGAGTGATTCGAACACTCGACCCCTTGCACCCCATGCAAGTGCGCTACCGGGCTGCGCTACGCCCCGACACTGAGTAGCTGTGCTTCCAAACCTCTGAAAGCGATTAGGAATTTAACCTAACCTTTTGAATTTTGGAAGTATTATTTCCAAAAAAATTACTTCTTCAGCACCATCAACACATCCTCCAGCTCGGAAATCATCTGGCGGATAAGCTGTTTGTACTGGGTGCTGTCGTCCCTGGCCTCATCGCCGGAGAGGCGCAGACGCGCCCCGCCGATGGTAAAGCCTTGGTCGTACAGCAAAGCGCGGATCTGCCGGATCATCAGCACGTCGTGACGCTGATAATACCGACGATTACCACCACGCTTGGCGGGGTTGAGTTGAGGAAACTCCTGCTCCCAGTAACGCAGCACGTGTGGTTTTACCGCACACAACTCGCTGACTTCACCAATGGTGAAGTAGCGTTTGCCTGGGATCGGCGGGAGCTCGTCGTTATGACTTGGTTCCAGCATAGGCCTCAACTCGGGCTTTCAACTTCTGCCCTGGACGAAAGGTGACCACACGGCGAGCCGTGATCGGGATTTCTTCTCCCGTTTTTGGATTGCGGCCAGGCCGCTGGCGTTTGTCCCGCAGATCGAAATTGCCGAATCCCGACAATTTGACCTGCTCGTTGTCTTCCAGAGCGTGTCTGATTTCTTCAAAAAACAGTTCGACCAATTCCTTGGCCTCCCGTTTATTCAGACCCAGCTCCTCGTAGAGACGTTCCGCCATTTCAGCTTTCGTCAGAGCCCCCATACGTCACTTCCTTAACGTGGCGTTCAACCTTTGTTCGAGCGAGGTGAGAATGTTTTGCGTCGTGGAATTCACCTCATCGTCATTAAGAGTGCGCGATGGATGCTGCCAGGTCAAGCCAACTGCAAGGCTTTTTCTATGCGGATCAATGCCTTTACCCTCATAGACGTCAAAGAGCCTGAGCTCTGTGAGCCATTCGCCTGCATTTTCACGAATTACTTCCAGTACGGCACTGGCCGCCACGCCCTTGTCCGCCACCAGTGCGAGGTCACGACGCACCTCAGGGAAGCGCGACAACTCGTTGAATTTCGGCATTTTACCCAATGCCACTTCGGCCAAGACCAGCTCGAAAACGAAGACGGGACGATCAAGACCGAGGGTTTTCGACAGTTCGGGGTGGATCGCGCCAATGAAACCGACCAGACGCCCTTCCCGTTCGACGCGCGCGGTTTGACCCGGATGCAACGCGGGGTGCTTGCCCGCCACGAAAGTGAACGAATCCAGCGCACCGGCAAAGCCCAGCAACGCTTCCACGTCTGCTTTGACGTCGAAGAAGTCGACGGTATCGCGACCCTGTGCCCAGCCCTCCGGCAGGCGACTGCCACAGACCACCCCGGCGAGCATGGGTTCTTGCTTCAGGCCTTCCAGCTGCCCGACGAAACGCAGGCCGCTTTCGAACAGGCGAACGCGATCCTGTTGGCGGTTCAGGTTGTGCTGCAACACCTTGACCAAACCTGGCCACAGGGACGAGCGCATGGCCGCCATGTCATTGGAGATCGGGTTGGCCAGCAACAACGGCTCGACGCTAGGGCTGAACAATTCGAACTGCTTTGGATCGATGAAGCTATAGGTGATTGCTTCCTGGTAACCACGGGCCACCAGCAGGCGGCGCAACTCCGGTAGCTCGCTACGAGCTTCGGCCTTGGCTTTGGGTGCCAGGCGGGCTTGCGGATAACGAACCGGCAGGCGATTGTAACCATACAGGCGCGCCAGCTCTTCGATCAGATCGACTTCCAGGCTGATATCGAAGCGATGGCTGGGTACCTCGACCTGCCACTGCCCTACTCCGCTGGCGACAATGCCCAGGCCCAGGCCGGACAGCAGGCGCTCCACCTGGGCCGCGTCCATTTCCATGCCCAGCATCTGGGTGACGCGCTCCGCACGCAGAGTCACCGGAGCTACGGCAGGCAGGTGCGCCTCGCTGACAGTTTCGATGATGGGGCCGGCTTCGCCACCGGTGATTTCCAGCAGCAGGCCGGTGGCGCGCTCCATGGCTTCACGGGCCAACTGCCAGTCCACGCCACGCTCATAGCGATGCGAGGCATCGGTGTGCAGCCCATAGGAACGGGCCTTGCCAGCGACAGCGATCTGATCGAAGAAAGCACTTTCCAAAAAGATGTCGCGGGTGGTCGCGGTGTTGACACCACTGTGTTCGCCACCCATTACGCCGGCCATCGCCAGGGCACGAGTGTGGTCGGCAATCACCAGGGTATCGCTACGCAGGCTGACTTCCTGACCGTCGAGCAGTACCAGCTTCTCGCCCTCCTCAGCCATTCGCACACGGATGCCGCCGTTGATCTCGGCGAGGTCGAAAGCGTGCAGCGGCTGGCCCAGTTCGATCATCACGTAGTTGGTGATGTCGACGGCGGCATCGATGCTGCGCACGTCGCAACGACGCAGGCGCTCGACCATCCACAACGGGGTCGGCTTCGACAAGTCGACGTTGCGAATCACCCGTCCCAGGTAACGCGGGCAAGCTGCTGGCGCCAACACCTCGATCGACCGCACCTCGTCATGCACGGCAGCCACAGCCTGGACCACTGGGCGAGTGACTGGAGCGGCATACAGCGCGCCGACTTCACGGGCCAGGCCAGCCAGGGACAGGCAGTCGCCGCGGTTCGGGGTCAGGTCGACCTCGATGCTGGCGTCGTCCAAGCTCAGGTAAACACGAATATCTTCGCCAACCGGCGCATCGGCGGCCAGCTCCATCAAGCCGTCATTGCCTTCACCGACCTGCAACTCGGCTTGCGAGCACAGCATGCCATGCGACTCGACGCCGCGCAGCTTGGCTTTCTTGATCTTGAAGTCGCCGGGCAGTTCGGCACCGATCATCGCGAACGGAATCTTCAGACCTGGGCGCACGTTGGGTGCGCCACAAACAACCTGAAAGGTCTGCGAACCGTTGCTGACCTGACAGACACGCAATTTGTCGGCGTCCGGGTGCTGCTCGGTGCTGAGTACTTCACCGACGACCACGCCGCTGAAAGCGCCGGCGGCCGGGGTCACGCTATCGACCTCAAGACCGGCCATCGACAGACGAGCAACCAGCTCGTCGCGGCTCACCTGCGGGTTTACCCAGCCGCGCAGCCATTGTTCACTGAATTTCATCCTGTTCTCCTAATAAGTTCGTGACGACTAGCGAAATTGCGCGAGGAACCGCAAGTCGTTATCGAAGAACAGACGCAGGTCGTTCACGCCGTAACGCAGCATGGCCAGACGCTCGACGCCCATGCCGAAGGCAAAGCCCTGGAATTCTTCAGGGTCGATGCCAGACATGCGCAGTACATTGGGGTGGACCATGCCGCAGCCCATGACTTCCAGCCAGCCGGTCTGCTTGCAGACGCGACAGCCTTTACCGCTGCACATTACGCATTCCATGTCGACTTCAGCGGATGGCTCGGTGAATGGGAAGTACGAAGGCCGAAAACGCACCGCCAGTTCTTTCTCGAAGAACACCCGCAGGAACTCTTCGATGGTGCCTTTGAGGTCGGCAAAATTGATGTCGCGATCGACCAGCAGGCCTTCGACCTGGTGGAACATCGGCGAATGAGTGATATCGGAATCGCTACGGTACACACGGCCTGGACAGACGATGCGGATCGGCGGCTTCTGCGACTCCATGGTGCGCACCTGTACCGGTGAGGTATGGGTGCGCAACAGCATGCTGGCGTTAAAATAAAAGGTGTCATGCATCGACCGGGCCGGGTGATGGCCAGGGATGTTGAGCGCCTCGAAGTTGTGGTAATCGTCTTCCACCTCGGGACCTTCGGCGATGCCGTAGCCGATGCGGGTAAAGAATTGTTCGACGCGTTCCAGAGTCCGGGTAACCGGATGCAGACCGCCCGAGGTCTGGCCGCGGCCAGGCAGGGTCACGTCAATGGACTCGGCGGCGAGTTTGGCAGCCAGATCCGCCTCCTCGAACGCAGCCTTGCGCGCGTTGAGAACCTCTGTGACACGCTCCTTGGCGACGTTGATCAGAGCACCGACTTGCGGACGCTCTTCTGCCGGCAGGCTCCCCAGGGTCTTCATCACCTGAGTCAGCTCGCCCTTCTTGCCAAGGTAGTGAACCCGGATTTGCTCCAGGGCATTGATATCTTCAGCGCTTTGCACAGCCTCAAGTGCTTGAGAGACCAGTGCGTCCAGGTTTTCCATGTACAGACTCCAGATACGAAATAGGGGAAGAGCTTTAAGGCTCTTCCCCTATTTACTGACGTTTAACACCCGAGCCCGCAAAGGCGTGCCCAGGTGATTGTCGGGGGGTACTTAAGCCAAGGTGGCTTTAGCTTTCTCGACAATCGCAGCAAACGCCGCTTTTTCGTTCACTGCCAGATCAGCCAGAACCTTACGGTCGATCTCGATGGCCGCTTTTTTCAAGCCGGCGATGAAACGGCTGTAGGACAGACCGTTGATACGCGCACCGGCGTTGATACGAGCGATCCACAAAGCGCGGAACTGACGTTTTTTCTGACGACGGTCACGGTAGGCGTATTGGCCTGCCTTGATAACCGCTTGCTTGGCAACACGGAATACGCGCGAGCGAGCGCCGTAGTAGCCTTTAGCAAGTTTCAGAATTTTTTTGTGACGCTTACGGGCAATGACGCCACGCTTTACACGAGCCATGAGTTACTTCCTCTATTCTTGATCCAAAAATTAACGAAGGCGCAGCATGCGCTCGACCTTTGCCACGTCAGACGGATGCAGCAAGCTGCTACCGCGCAGTTGACGCTTACGCTTGGTCGACATTTTGGTCAGGATGTGGCTCTTGAAAGCGTGCTTGTGCTTGATACCGTTAGCAGTTTTCAGAAACCGCTTAGCAGCACCACTTTTAGTTTTCATCTTTGGCATGTTCGGATACTCCGCATTCAGTTGATAAACATAACCGCAAGGCCTGCCGTGCCCTGGTGGTTACTTCTTCTTTTTCGGGGCGATGACCATAATAAGCTGGCGTCCTTCCATCTTAGGATGCTGTTCGACCGAACCGTACTCAAGCAGGTCACTTTCAACCCGCTTGAGGAGTTCCATCCCCAGCTCCTGGTGGGCCATCTCACGACCGCGGAATCTCAAGGAAACCTTGGCCCTGTCCCCATCACTCAGGAAACGTACCAGGTTGCGCAGTTTTACCTGGTAATCCCCTTCCTCCGTCCCTGGACGAAACTTGATTTCTTTAACCTGCACTTGCTTCTGGTTTTTCTTCGCAGCAGCAATTTGCTTTTTCTTTTCGAAAATCGACTTGCCGTAGTCCATCACCCGACAAACGGGTGGCACTGCATCGGCGGAAATTTCCACCAGATCCAGCTTGGCTTCTTCGGCAATCCGAAGCGCTTCATCAATCGAGACGATGCCAATCTGCTCGCCATCAGCGCCAATTAACCGAACCTCGCGTGCCGAGATATTCTCGTTGATCGGGGCCTTCGGTGCAGCTCGTTTATCTTGTCTCATTTCACGCTTAATAATAATTACTCCGAATCTGGGCGACCACGCCGGGAAACCGCTTGCGCGAGGAACTCGGCGAACTGGGCGACGGGCATCGAGCCCAGGTCAGCACCTTCACGAGTACGCACAGCGACAGTCTGCATCTCGACTTCCCGATCTCCGATAACCAAAAGATAGGGAACCTTGAGCAAAGTATGCTCGCGGATTTTAAAGCCGATCTTTTCATTTCTCAAGTCGGACTTGGCACGAAATCCGCTTTCGGCCAGAGTTTTTTCCACTTCGAGGGCGAAATCAGCCTGTTTGTCCGTGATATTCATGATCACGGCCTGGGTGGGCGCCAGCCACGCCGGGAACGCACCTTCGTAGTGTTCGATCAAAATGCCGACGAAGCGCTCGAACGAGCCGAGGATCGCCCGATGCAACATCACCGGGTGCTTGCGGCTGTTGTCTTCGGACACGTATTCGGCACCGAGACGGATAGGCAGGTTGAAATCGAGCTGCAGGGTACCACACTGCCACACGCGGCCGAGGCAGTCCTTGAGCGAAAACTCGATCTTTGGACCATAGAAGGCCCCTTCGCCCGGTTGCAGGTCATACGGCAGGCCGGCGCTGTCGAGTGCCGCCGCCAAGGCATTTTCGGCCCGATCCCACAACTCATCGGAACCTACGCGTTTCTCCGGACGAGTGGACAGTTTCATCTCGATGTCCTTGAAACCGAAGTCGGCGTAGACATCCATGGTCAGCTTGATGAACGCGGCGGATTCGGCCTGCATCTGCTCTTCGGTGCAGAAGATATGGGCGTCGTCCTGGGTAAAAGCACGCACGCGCATGATGCCGTGCAGCGCGCCCGACGGCTCGTTGCGGTGGCAGGCACCGAATTCGGCCAGGCGCAGCGGCAGCTCGCGGTAGCTCTTCAGGCCCTGGTTGAACACCTGCACGTGGCATGGGCAGTTCATCGGCTTGATCGCGTAGTCGCGGCTTTCCGATTCGGTGGTGAACATGTTCTCGGCGTAGTTGGCCCAATGCCCGGACTTCTCCCACAGGGAGCGATCGACCACTTGCGGGGTCTTGATCTCCAGGTAGCCGTGGTCACGTTGCACCTTGCGCATGTACTGCTCAAGCACCTGGTACAGGGTCCAGCCGTTCGGGTGCCAGAACACCATCCCCGGCGCTTCTTCCTGGGTGTGGAACAGGCCCAGGCGCTTGCCGATCTTACGGTGGTCGCGTTTTTCCGCTTCTTCGATGCGCAGGATGTAGGCAGCCAACTGTTTCTTGTCCGCCCAAGCCGTGCCGTAGACACGTTGCAGTTGTTCGTTCTTGGCGTCGCCGCGCCAGTAGGCACCGGACAGCTTGGTCAGCTTGAACGACTTCAGGAAGCGCGTGTTCGGCACATGGGGACCACGACACATGTCGACGTATTCTTCATGATAATACAAGCCCATGGCCTGTTCATTCGGCATGTCCTCGACCAGACGTAGCTTGTAGTCCTCGCCACGTTGGGTGAACACGTCGATCACTTCGGCGCGCGGCGTGACTTTCTTGATCACGTCGTAGTCTTTTTCGATCAACAACTGCATGCGCTGCTCAATCGCGGCCAGGTCGTCCGGAGTGAAAGGACGCTCGTAGGCGATGTCGTAGTAGAAACCTTCGTCAATGACCGGACCGATCACCATCTTGGCCGTCGGGTACAGCTGTTTGACCGCATGGCCAACCAGGTGGGCACAAGAGTGACGAATGATCTCCAGCCCCTCCTCATCCTTGGGCGTGATGATCTGTAGCGTGGCGTCGGCGTCGATCAAGTCACAGGCATCGACCAGCTTGCCGTCGACCTTACCGGCCACCGTGGCCTTGGCCAGGCCGGCACCAATGGAGGCGGCAACCTCAGCGACGGAAATGGGACGATCGAACGAGCGTTGACTGCCGTCGGGAAGAGTAATAGTGGGCATGGCGCCTCCTCTCCTAGTGGTGACCCCTACCAAAGGTCACGTGGGTTGGGATGAGCAGCCAGTACATGATCCGTCCAGCCGTTCAGTGAAGAACGCCTGCCGCACAGTGGCAGGAGCCGCAAGGGCCAACCGGAAAACGAACCACCGTGACTGGAGTTCAAAAAAGGGTTGATGGCAGTGGCATCGATTAGTTGCAGCTCGCACCGATGCCGGAAATAGCCAGGTCGGGGATGCTAGCACAGATGAACGGTCATCGCCTCGCTTGACGCACAAACTGCTAAAGTCCGCGGGTTAATAGCCCGACTGAACTTGAATTGCACCCACGCCCTCAAATACGGGGCAAGCGCTACTACTCAGCCCGTCGTTTTTATCCGGAGAAGTATTCAACCATGCGCCTGACTCAGCTTTTTGCCTTTGCCGTTCCAACCCTTCTCCTGCTGCCCTCGGGTGCCCACGCTGACTGGCCTTCAAAGGAAACGCGCACTGCCTACATGAACGACTGTACCGCTGCCGCCAGCCGGAGCGTCCCGGTCAACGTGGCGAAACAACACTGTGCCTGTAGTGCCGACAAGCTGCGGGACAACTTCAGCAAGAATGAAATCTCCGCACTGATGAACGCCAAAAAAGAGCCCAGTCCCGAACTCAAGACCAAGGCCCTGGGCGCCATTGCCGACTGCCGGGTCGTCAAATAATCCCTGACATACGGAGATTTACGCGGTCTTCAGAACCAAAAACGGCTTGAAAACCAGCCTTTTCACACATTTTATGCAGCTTTACGGCTTTTTTTATCACCGCCGGTTTTTCCTGCAACCCTTTTAAACCGGGGCTCTCAGCCAATCACTGCGATAAAGAAAGCACGACTGCTTGGCAATCGGGAACTGCGGGGGGCTCCCAAGTCGAACATTTCGACTATGATAGGCCTGTGTGCCCAGTTGGCCTGAGCAGCACAGTACTACTGAAAATATATGTTTCTTGGAGATACACCATGTCTAATCGCCAAACCGGCACCGTAAAATGGTTCAACGATGAAAAAGGCTTCGGCTTCATCACTCCTCAAGGTGGCGGTGACGACCTGTTCGTACACTTCAAAGCTATCGAAAGCGACGGTTTCAAAAGCCTGAAAGAAGGCCAGAGCGTTTCCTTCGTGGCTGAGAAAGGCCAAAAGGGTATGCAAGCTGCACAGGTTCGTCCGGAGTAAATTTCCGCGAACTGAAAAAACCCCGTCCACGTGGCGGGGTTTTTTATGGAGGCTACAAAACTCAGCCGCAATTGACCCGCTCGATCTTGCCCGCGCTGTCCGCATTAAGGTTCAGGCGTTCTGAACGATATTCCAGGGTGACCATATCATCGGGTCCAAGAATCCGTGCCATCTGTGCGCCACTCCGGTTGCGCGCCTGCTCAAGCAGCTCGGCGGAGGCCTGCTTGCCAAGCGCGAACTCGGCGCCTTTAGCTTCGCAACGGCTATGGCCACTCTCGCCGGCAGACGCATTGGCCGTCGAGGCCGAGCCGCCATTCGCGCAACCCGCCAGGACCAACATGGCGAACAACGCCCCCAAAGATGCAAGCTTGCAAGGCATGAAGCCTCCTTTAAAAAAATAAGTAGAGTGCGTGCGACCGTCGTTTACGTCATTGGTTGCATGCCGAACAATCGTCAGCCCGATTCCTACGGCAACGAAGGATAAGTCTGCCTGAGTCGCCGGCTCACCCGTGCAATGAATCGTGACTGAATATGAACGCATTGTTGAATCAGTAAACATCGATGTAATCGGATGGCGGATTGGGCCAGTTTTCTTTCAACGCATTGAAGACCTGCATGACCCAGACTTCGTCACTGGCCGCGACGTTGCCGACATAACCGGAACCGGCTGCCCAGGTTTCGAGCCGGAACGACAGACCCTCGATATCCTGCCCGCCGACGACACGAGAAGACAGATAGGCGATGCCGGAACGGGTCACCCGCAATTGAGTGTGCACCTCGTCACTGGCCGATGCGAGCAACTGGCGCACGGCCTCGAGGGTCAGGTTGGCGGGGTTGTTCAAATCGATTTGCACGGATGGGTTCCAGAAAAAGCAAAACCCGATTCTGGCATGCTGCCGCCCCTTGTGCCTAGGAACCCGCAGGCAAGTGCCCGCGGGTTATCACCGTTACTTCAGGCGGGCCAGGCGCGCCGTCAGCAGGTCGAAGAAGCCCTGGGCGTCGCCATTCTCGACCCAGAACACGTTTTTGTTCTGTTGCAGGCCATCGTACCAGTCGACAATGGTCTGGCCGAAGGTCGGGCCTTCACGGCTGTCGACCACCATGTTGACCCGGCGCCCGCTGAATAACTCGGGCTTGAGCAAATAGGCGATCACCGTGGCGTCATGTACCGGGCCACCAGGGATACCGTAGTGCTCCATATCGCCCTTGACGTATTCGTTGAGAATATCGCCGACCACCTGGCTGGCGTTGTTGTTCAGCGCCGCGATCTTCTTCAGGCGCTCGTCACTGGTGAGAATCTTATGGGTCACGTCGAGCGGTAGGTAGGTCAGCTTGACCCCACTCTTGAGCACCACCTCGGCGGCCTGGGGATCGGCGAACAGGTTAAACTCGGCCACCGGGGTGATATTGCCACCGTTAAAGTGCGCGCCGCCCATGACCACCACTTCCTTGATGCCCTGGGTGATCTCGGGATCTTGGATCAAGGCCAGCGCCAGGTTAGTCTGTGGCCCCAGCATGGCAATGGTGATGCTGTGGGGCTTGGCGCCACGCAGGGTTTCGATCAGGTAGTTGATGGCATTGCCCTTGGCCAGGGGTGCCTTGGGTTCGTGCACGGTGACGCCAGAGATGCCTTCCTTGCCGTGGATGTTCTCGGCATAGATCGGCGTGCGCAGCAACGGCTTGGGCGCACCGGCATACACCGGCACCTCCTCGCGCCCTGCCCATTCACGGGCCAGGCGCGCGTTGCGCGAGGTCTTGTCCAGGCGCACGTTACCGGCCACGGTGGTCAAGGCACGAATATGCAACTCCTCAGGCGAAGCCAGGGCGAACAGCAGCGCGACCACGTCGTCGGCCCCTGGGTCGGTATCGATGATCAGATCGATTTTTTCCGCCGCCTGGGCGCCTGTAGCAGTGAGCAAGGACAAAATCAGCAGACTCCGGAACCAGCGTTGCAAGATCTGAGCATAGCGGTGCATTGTGCGCTCCTTGTGCGAGGGTTTGAATCGGGAAAGAGGCTCTTAAAAAGTAACGCCTGCAACCAGGACGATGTTGCAGTACGGCTGACACTCGCCGGTGCGTACCACCGCCCTGGCCTGGCGGTTGAGTAACTTCAAATCCTCGTGACCGAGCAGGCGGCGCTGTCCGAGATTGCCCTGGGCATTCAAGGCTTCCAGGTACTCCAATGGCGGCGGACGCTTGAGCAGGATTTCCTCGGCCAGCACGTGACTCTCTACCTGCATCTCGCTAAGCACGGTGCGCAGGGTACTGACGAAATCCGGAATGCCTTGGGTCAGGGCCAAATCGATCAGCTCGACGCCCGGCGGCACCGGCAGACCGGCATCAGCGATTACCAACATATCGCCATGCCCCAGCGAGGCGATCACGCGGGACAGGGCGATATTGAGCAGCGGTGTTTTTTTCATGGCTGTTTGAAACCCTGTACGTCGGACAAATGCGGAATGGACGGCTGCGCACCGGCACGGGTGACCGACAACGCCGCCGCCGCCTGGCCAAAACGAATGGCCTCGGCTTCGCTCTTGCCGCAGGCCAGCGCCGCGGCAAAGCCACCGACAAAGGTGTCGCCGGCGGCGGTGGTATCGAGCGCCTTGACTTTGGGCGCCGGGAAATGCACCAAAGCCTGGCCATCGGCAAACAACAAGCCCTGGGCACCGAGGGTGATGATCACCTTCCCTGCCCCGGCCGCCATCAGGTGGGTCGCGGCAGTCTCGGCGCTCGCCAGCGAATCCACCGGCAAGCCGCTCAGGGCCTCTGCCTCGCTCTCGTTGGGAATCAGATAGTCGATGGATGCATACCAGTCAGCCGGCAGCGGCGTACTGGCCGGTGCCGGATTGAGGATGACGGTCTTACCCAGCTCACGACCGCGTTTGAGCGCATAGCCGACGGTTTCCATCGGCACTTCGAGCTGACAGATGATGACATCCGCCTCTCGCAGCACCGCATCGAAGCCCTTGAGCACATCGGTGGTCAGGCAGCCGTTGCCGCCAGCGACAATGACAATCGCGTTCTGGCTGCTGGCATCGACCACGATCAAGGCAACTCCGCTGGACACGCCGCCAACCGCCGTGACCGCCTGGCAATCGATGCCCTCGACCCGTAACGCATCCCGCAGTTGCTCACCGTAGGCGTCATCGCCGACGCAGCCGATCATCGACACCTGCGCGCCCAGACGCGCCGCCGCCACCGCCTGGTTCGCGCCCTTGCCGCCGGAAACCGTGGCAAAGGACTGGCCGATTAAAGTCTCGCCCGCGCGCGGCAGACGTTCGGCCCGTGTAACCAAATCCATGTTGAGACTGCCTATGACTGCTACTTTTGCTTGCATGCACCATTACTCTTGAATTCAATTCGGTCAGATTCAGCGCTATGGCCCCAAAGGGACTTATGCGAGCCCGGTCGAAACTGGCGCCGTCGACTCGCGCAAGACGATACTCGGGATCACGATCCGCTGATCGATCGGCACATGCGGCGTGGCAATACGCCGCAGCAGCAGCTCAGCCGCCGTCTCCCCCAGGTGCAGGATCGACTGGCCGACCGTGGTCAGCGCCGGATAGACATAGCGACTCATCTGGATATCGTCGAAACCGATGACCGACAGTTCGCCGGGCACGCGGATATTACGTTCCGCCGCTGCCCGCAATACGCCAATGCCGAGCAAGTCGTTACCGGCGAAAATCGCGCTAGGGCGCTCGCCGTCGAGCAATCCGGCCGCCGCTTGATAACCGCCGGTGCTGGTGAAGTCGCTGGCCAGCAGCCACTTGGCGGGCACCTTGACCTTCGCCTGCCGCAGCGCCCGCAGATGACCGGCCAGGCGCAGTTGCGCCACGCTGGTATTGTCCGGTCCGCCGATAAAGGCAATCGCCCGATGTCCCAGCTCCAGCAGGTGCCGGGTCGCCAAGTACGCACCTTCTTCGTGGTCGATACGCACCATATCGGTTTCCAGGCCGACGACACCACGGTCGACGATCACCATCGGTGTACGCACCGCCGACAGACCCGCCGCGAAGCTTTCGTCGCCGCCGGTTGAGGCCACGATCAGGCCGTCGACGCGCTTCTCCAGCAGCACCCGCAGGTAACTGCGCTGCTTGTCCGGGTCATCGTCGGAATTGCAGAGGATCACGCAATAGTTGTTGCGTTCACAGTAATCCTCGATGCCCCGTGCCAGTTCGGCGAAGTATGGATTCAGGCTGTTGGGCACCAGCAAGCCGATAGTTGCGGTAGTCTTGGCCTTCAGCGACCGCGCCACGGCACTGGGTACATAGTCGAGGGCGGCAATCGCCGCCTCGACCTTGAGCCGGACTTCCTCGCTGACCGGCCGGGTCTTGTTCAACACATGGGACACCGTGGTGTAGGAGATCCCAGCCAGCGCGGCAACATCCTTGATGGTTGCCATGCTTCAAGCCCGCCGACGAGCGCGCTGACTGCGGTAGGTATCCAGCACCACCGCGATCACGATCACGGCACCGGTGATGATCCGTTTGGTCGGCTCGCTCGCGCCGATCTGTGCCAGGCCAGCGGCCAGCACGGAGATGATCAGGACACCGAAGAAGGTGCTGATGACCGAACCGCGTCCGCCCATCAGACTGGTTCCACCGATCACCACGGCGGCGATCACCTGCAGTTCCAGGCCGGAGCCAGCATTCGGGTCAGCCGCTTCCAGGCGCGAGACCTGAAACAGTGCCGCGATTCCGGCCAGCAGCCCCATCAGGCTGAACACCAGGATCTTGTAGGGCTTGGGATTGATCCCCGCCAGCCGTACCGCTTCCTCGTTGGTACCGATACCGATCAGGTAGCGACCGAACACCGTGCGGGTCAGCACCAGTTGGGCGGTGATGATGATCGCCAGGGCGATAATGAATGAGGGCGAGATACCGAAGGCCATCGGGTTCGACAGCCAGGCGAACGAGTCGCCGATATAGGCGGTGCGCGAGCCGGTCATCTGGTACGCGACACCACGGGCCATTTCCAGCACGCCAAGGGACACGATAAACGACGGAATCCGCCAAGCCACCGTGATCGAGCCGGTCAGGGTCCCGGCCAAGGCTGCACAGCCCATGCCCAGCGCCGCCGCCGGCAGCACGCTCCAGCCCCAACTGAGAATCGCCACGCTGACCGCCGATGCCGCCAGCGCCAGCACCGACCCCACCGACAGGTCGATGCCACCGATGATCAGCACGAAGGTCATGCCCACGGCCAGCACCATCAGATCGGGAATCTGGTTGGCCAGGGTGCTGAAGGTGTCATAGGAGAGGAAATGACTGCTCAGGCTGGAGAACAGGATAATCATTGCCAGCAGCGCGCCGGCCAGCCCCAGGTAAGTCCCAAGGCCATAGAAGTTGCGACTGGCTTTGCTGGTCGAGGGTGCAGTTTTCATAGGGTCCCCCTAGGCGCTGCATCGTTGAGCAACGCGTCACGTTTTTGGTAGCCGGCAAAGGCGGCGGCAAGCAAATCATCCTGGGTCCAAGTGCCGCGCTCGAAGGTTTCGATCAAGCGCCCGGCCGACAGCACACCGATCCGGTCGCAGATCAGCATCAGTTCACGCAGGTCGCTGGACACCACCACCAGCGCCTTGCCTTGGCGGGTCAATTCGCCGAGCAAGGCATAGATATCGAACTTGGCACCGACGTCGATCCCGCGCGTCGGCTCATCGAACAGCAATACCGAACAATCGCGCTCCAGCCAGCGACCGATCACCACCTTTTGCTGATTGCCGCCGGACAGCTCGGACACTTGTTGGTCCGGGCTCGAACTGCGAATGCGCATGGCCTCGATCTGTCGCCGCGCCAGAGCTACTTCGGCACCTCCATTGACCAGCCCACCGCGGGAGATCGCCGGCATATTGCCCAACGCGATATTGGCGCTGATCGACTGCGTCAGCAGCAACCCCTCGCCCTTGCGATCCTCGGTGATCAGGGCAATGCCATGACGTACTGCATCCACCGGCGAACGGATGTCCACGACCTGCGCCGGCGAACCGAGGGACACCGTGCCACTATCGGCGGTGTCCGCGCCGTAGATCAAGCGCAGCAACTCGGTACGGCCCGCGCCGATCAGGCCGGAGATGCCATAGATTTCCCCAGCGCGGACTTCGAATGAGACATCGAGTACCTTGTCTGAACGGCTCAGGCCCTTGATCGTCAGGGCCGGCGCGCCAACATTGCGCACGCCCCTATCCATCTGTTCGCCGAGTGTGCGGCCCACCATCAGATTGACCAGCTGCTCGCTGTTGTAATTGACCATCGGTTCGACGCAGACCAGGTTACCGTCGCGCAGTACCGCGATGCGCTGGGCGACCCGTGCCAGCTCTTCGAGCCGATGGGAGATATAGATGATCGACACGCCCCGGGCCTGCAGGCGGGTAATTTGCTCAAAGAGCATTTCGACTTCGCGAGCGGTGAGCATCGCAGTCGGCTCGTCGAGAATCAGCACATGGCAATCGCCGATCAGGTTACGGGCGATTTCCACCATCTGCTGATGGCCGATGCCCAGCTCGCCGACCAGAGTATCCGGGTCGATGGCGTCAAGTCCGACCTGGGCCATCGCCTCGATGGCGGCCTTGCGTAGTTGCTTGCGGCTGATCCAGCCGCCATGGCTGGGCAGGTTGTCGAGAAACAGATTCTCCGCCACCGACAGGGTCGGCAGCAGATTGAGTTCCTGCATGACCATGCGGATCCCCTGTTCTTCTGCCTGACTCCGGCTGCCGGGGGTATAGGCCCGGCCGTTGAACTGCATCTGACCGGTGGTCGGCGCGACCAGCCCGCCGATGATCTTCGACAAGGTGCTTTTTCCCGCGCCGTTTTCACCGGTCAGCGCCAACACTTCACCACGCATCAGCGTCAGGTCGATGTCGTTCAGCACGGGTTGCGCGTAGATCTTGCCGATACCGCTGACCGCCAGGACAACGTTCGGTGCGGAAGATGACATAGGAAAGCTCTCCAGGCACCCGCTCAGGACGAGCGGGTGCTATCGCGTGCGGCTAAGTGCGGGGATTACTGCTTGAGGACCAACTCGACCGGGGTTTCGATCACGCCGTCGACACTATCGACTTTTTCGCCCTTGACCAGCTTGAGCGCGTTCTGGATACCGAAGACGGCTTGCTGGGCGGCAGCCTGGTCAGCGGTGGCCAGGACACGACCGTCCCGCAGCATCGGCTTGATGGCTTCGATATTGTCGTAGCCGACCACTTGCACTTTGCCGGCCTTACCTGCGGCACGGACCGCGGAAACAGCGCCCAGGGCCATGTTGTCGTTACCCGCCAGCAAGGCCTTGAGGTCCGGGTACTCGCTCAACATGGCCGAGGCTACCTTGTTGCCCTGGTCGATTTCCCAGTTGCCGGATTGAGTGGAAACGATCTTCATGCCAGCCGCCTCCATCGCGTCCTTGAAGCCGGCGGTACGCTGCTGGGCGTTGGTGGTGGTCGGTACGCCTTCGATGATGCCGACCTTGTCGCCCGCGGCCAGGGTCTTGGCCAGGTAATCGCCCACCAGGCGCGCGCCCTTACGGTTATCCGGCCCTACGAAGGGGATATCGAGGTGTTTGCTTTTCAGTACATCCGGATCCAGACGGTTGTCGATGTTGACGACCTTGATACCGGCGTCGCTGGCTTTCTTCAGGACCATCACCAGGGCCTTGGAGTCAGCCGGGGCAATCACCAGTGCATCGACCTTGGACAGAATCATCTGGTTGACGATATCGATCTGCGCGCTCGTATCGGTTTCATTCTTGATGCCGTTGGTGATCATGTCGAAATCGGCGGAGTGGGCTTTCTGGTAATCCTTAGCGCCATCCTGCATGGTGACGAAGAATTCATTGGCGAGAGATTTCATGACCAGGCCAACCTTCGGTTTGGTGGCGGTTTGCGCGGCGAAGGCCGAAGAAAACGGCAGAGCGGCAGAGGCGGCAGCCAGCACACCGACAGCGAGAAGACGTCCAGCGAATGGCAACTTCATGGGGTTCACTCCGATCTTATGATTATTGTGAGCAACGCCAGGAGCGCGACAGGGCTTTCGGTGCGTTTTTTTTGAGAAAGCCCCTAAAACAGTCAGCGCAAACGTTTGCGTAAGACAAACTATGAGAACCTCGCCGAATTTTGTCAACGGGCTTGTAGGGGTTTTAGCCAAAGAGTTCCATGAAGAAAGCGTCATCGACAAGCCCTCGACACGCAGTGGCGATCAGACGGCTGTATTGATCGTGAAGCCCAAACTCGCCGGTTCGATTAAGCCCCCTACCAGGACGCTGATTGCTTTCATCAGATTGCCTTCGGTCTTGGATTTAGCCGAGCCTGCTATCGATACCAATCCAGACACTTCAACCTACATTCAACGCCGCAAAAGCTGAATCCCCCTACCAGTTAAAAATCATCAGCTGACATCCATCCTATTGTAAATCCTTATAATTTTCCCTACGACTGACATCAAATCGCAAAAATAGTTGTCAGAAAACGCACCAGATTTTGCTAAGAGTTGCGAAATTGCCTACGTTTAAATACTGTATGCACGTACAGTTTATTAAGGATAGTTCCGTGGCAAATCCAATCTCAGTCTCCGCCGCCCCCAGCGCCTACGAACGCATGGGCCTGCGCGTACAGAACATCATCAACTCACCGACAGCCCAGAAAGCCAGGGCCGCGCTGATCTTCCGCCTGCTGGAAGAGTCTATCGACGACTGGGAACAACTGCTCGAGGAAATCGCCGAGAACGACAACGTCACCCTCGCCTATCGCGATGACGGTGGCGTGCAGATTTTCTGGGTCGTGCCGAAGGAAGACTGAAACAATGCTCGTGCGTGTTATCGCTTTGCTCTGCCTGTGTTGGCTGCTACCGGCCCAGGCCGAGGCCCCTCGCACCTTCGCCGAAGCCAAGAAAATCGCCCGCAGACTCTATGAGCGACAGTCCACGGAGTTCTATTGCGGCTGCAAGTACAACGGCAACCGGGTCAATCTCGAAGCCTGCGGTTATGTCCCGCGCAAAAATGCCAACCGCGCCGCACGCATCGAGTGGGAGCATATCGTTCCGGCCTGGCACATCGGCCACCAGCGCCAGTGCTGGCAGCAAGGCGGGCGCAAGTACTGCAGCCAGCACGACCCGGCCTACAAACGTGCCGAAGCCGACCTGCACAACCTCGTACCGAGCATCGGCGAAGTGAACGGCGACCGCAGCAACTTCAGCTTCGGCTGGCTGCCGGAGCAGAAAGGCCAATACGGCTCGTGTCTGACCCAGGTCGACTTCAAGGCAAAGAAAGTGATGCCACGCCCTTCGATTCGCGGAATGATCGCCCGCACCTATTTCTACATGAGCAAGCAGTACGGCCTGCGCCTGTCGAAACAGGATCGCCAGTTGTATGAGGCGTGGCACAAAACCTATCCCGTGCAGGTTTGGGAACGCCAACGCAACCAGCGCGTGGCCTGCGTGATGGGCCGCGGCAACGAGTTTGTCGGCGCGGTGGACCTGAAGGCCTGTGGCTGACACCTGACTGCATGGATCATAGAGCCCAGTGTTGCTACATCGCGAACCGCGTAAGGCTCAAGGTTGCGCCTGATGCTCCACGACCTCGGAATCCATGTTTTGCTTATCGGCCAATTGCGCCTTTTTCTGCTCGGCAATCTCCTTGCTCGCGAACGGCCCGGCAATCACCCGACCGTCATCGAGGATCTTGAACGGGAAACCATGCTCGATCAGCCAGGCGGTCCAGTCGGTCAATGCCTTGGATTTGTCATCCTTGATCAGCAGATCCCACCCCGTGCTTGCCGCCGCGACCGCTGGCGCGACAGCCACTTTTGCCGGCTCGACCTTGTTTTCCGAACCATCGCCACAACCGGCCAGCACCACGAATGCCACCATCACTGCTATTCTGCGCACAAAGCGTCTCCCGTAATGATCAGTTAATGTGATTTTATCACCTTACGGCTTGTCTCAACCTTGTTGAACTGAGCAGCTCCTGTCTTTATCAGGCTGAATTACCGGCAATTTTCCGGCTTCGGGGAATTAAATAGAATGAAATGACGTCTGTAATGAACCACCCGCTCGAATGAACTTGGCGGTATTCTGTGTGTAAGACCTAAGCCGGGACTGCCTGCGAAAGGCACCTTAGTAACAATCAAGGAGAAAGACATGCTGATACTCACCCGCAAAGTCGGTGAAAGCATCAACATCGGTGACGACATCACGATCACGATTCTGGGCGTTAGCGGCCAGCAAGTCCGGATCGGCATCAACGCTCCCAAAGACGTTGCCGTGCATCGTGAAGAGATTTACCAGCGTATCCAGGCCGGCCTGTCTGCTGGAGACAAGAAAGACCCTCTGTAGGACAGCACACTCGTCAGCCCTACCGCCCATGGTCGCGGCTGACGAAAGTTCCCCCGCAACTCATCTTCCCTTCGCTTCCCCCTGTCACAGGGCCAGACTCAAGCCGCCTGCCGGTAACGGCAGCGCCGTTTTGTAGCGTACCTGCTTGAGCGCAAAACTGGAGCGGATATTCGCCACGCCGGGCACTTTGGTCAGGAAATCCAGCATGAAGCGCTCAAGCGCCTGGATGGTCGGCACCAGCACGCGAATCAGATAATCAGGATCCCCTGCCATCAGGTAGCACTCCATCACCTCCGGGCGATCGGCAATCGCCGCCTCGAAATGCTGCAATGCCTCTTCCACCTGCTTTTCCAGGCTGACATGGATAAACACGTTCACGTGCAACCCCAGCAGATCGGGATCGAGCAAGGTCACCTGCTCGCGAATCAGCCCCAGTTCTTCCATCGCCTTGACCCGATTGAAGCACGGCGTCGGCGACAGGTTGACCGAGCGCGCCAGGTCGGCGTTGGTGATGCGGGCGTTCTCCTGAAGGCGGTTGAGAATTCCGATATCGGTTCGATCCAGTTTGCGCATGAGATAAAAACACCTGTTTTTTATGACTATGCAGATTTTTTATCTGCAAGCAGGCTCGAACGCAAGCAAACATAGAGAAATATTCTCCTACGACCGGCCTATGATGGTTGTAGGACAAGACTTCCCTTACCCAGGGAATATTTGCTAGAGCGCCCACTACAAGAAGTTCACAAGATAGAGCGTAGAAAGCCATGACCTCAGCCTACCCGCCGTTGCGCCTGCACGTTCCTGAACCCTCAGGCCGTCCCGGCTGTAAGACCGACTTCAGTTACCTGCGCCTGACCGATGCCGGCCAGGTTCGCAAACCACCCATCGACGTCGAACCCGCCGACACCGCCGATCTGGCCAAGGGCCTGATCCGCGTGCTCGACGACCAAGGCCAGGCCCTCGGTCCGTGGGCCGAGGATGTCCCGGTAGAGATCCTGCGCCAGGGCATGCGCGCCATGCTCAAGACCCGGATCTTCGATTCGCGCATGGTGGTTGCCCAGCGTCAGAAAAAAATGTCGTTCTACATGCAGAGCCTCGGCGAGGAAGCTATCGGCAGCGCCCAGGCCTTGGCCCTGAACATCACTGACATGTGCTTTCCAACTTATCGCCAGCAGAGCATCCTGATGGCCCGCGAAGTGCCGTTGGTGGACATGATCTGCCAACTGCTGTCCAACGAGCGCGACCCGCTCAAGGGCCGGCAACTGCCGATCATGTATTCGGTGCGTGACCATGGCTTCTTCAGTATTTCCGGCAATCTCGCCACCCAGTTTGTCCAGGCCGTCGGCTGGGGCATGGCCTCGGCGATCAAGGGTGATACCAAGATCGCTTCCGCCTGGATCGGCGACGGCGCCACCGCCGAGTCGGACTTCCACACTGCCCTGACCTTCGCCCACGTCTATCGCGCCCCGGTGATCCTCAACGTGGTCAACAACCAGTGGGCGATCTCCACCTTCCAGGCCATCGCCGGCGGTGAAGCCACCACCTTCGCCGGGCGTGGCGTGGGTTGCGGCATTGCTTCGCTACGGGTCGACGGCAACGATTTCATCGCAGTCTATGCCGCCTCGACCTGGGCTGCCGAACGCGCTCGGCGCAACCTCGGACCAACGTTGATCGAATGGGTCACCTATCGCGCCGGACCACACTCCACCTCCGACGATCCGTCCAAGTACCGCCCTGCCGACGACTGGAGCCACTTCCCCCTCGGAGACCCGATTACGCGCCTCAAGCAACACCTGATTGCCATTGGCCACTGGTCCGAAGAGGAACATGCCAGCGTCAGCGCCGACTTGGAAAGCGAGATCATTGCGGCCCAAAAAGAGGCCGAACGCTTCGGCACCCTGGCCGGCGGGCAGGTGCCCAGCGCCGCGAGCCTCTTCGAGGATGTCTACAAGGAAATGCCCGACCACTTGCGTCGGCAGCGCCAGGAACTGGGGTTATAAGTCATGAACGATCACAGCAAACTGCAAACGGAGAACGCCGTGGCGACCAGTACCATGACCATGATCCAGGCCCTGCGCTCGGCCATGGATGTGATGCTCGAACGCGACGACAACGTGGTGGTATTCGGTCAGGACGTCGGCTACTTCGGCGGCGTGTTCCGCTGCACCGAGGGGCTGCAGGGCAAGTACGGCACCTCGCGGGTATTCGATGCACCGATCTCGGAAAGCGGGATCGTCGGCGTGGCGGTCGGCATGGGCGCCTACGGTCTGCGGCCCGTGGCGGAAATCCAGTTCGCCGACTATTTCTACCCGGCCTCCGACCAGATCGTCTCGGAAGCGGCGCGCCTGCGCTATCGCTCGGCTGGCGAGTTCGTCGCGCCCATGACCCTGCGCATGCCTTGTGGCGGCGGCATCTACGGCGGTCAGACCCATAGCCAGAGCCCGGAAGCCATGTTCACTCAGGTTTGCGGCCTACGCACCGTCATGCCATCCAACCCCTATGACGCCAAGGGCTTGTTGATTGCCGCCATCGAAAACGATGACCCGGTGATCTTCCTCGAACCCAAGCGCCTCTATAACGGCCCGTTCGACGGTCATCACGACCGCCCGGTAACGCCCTGGTCGAAACACCCGGCCAGCGCGGTGCCTGATGGTTACTACACGGTGCCCCTGGACAGTGCCGCGATTGTCCGGCCGGGTAGCGAGGTGACGATCCTCACCTACGGCACCACCGTCTACGTAGCCCAGGCCGCCGCCGAGGAAACCGGCGTCGATGCCGAAGTCATCGACCTGCGCAGCCTGTGGCCGCTGGACCTGGAAACCATCGTCAATTCCGTGAAGAAAACCCGCCGTTGCGTCGTCGTCCACGAAGCCACCCGCACCTGCGGCTTCGGTGCCGAGCTGATCGCGCTGATCCAAGAACACTGCTTCTACTATCTGGAAGCGCCGATCGAGCGCGTCACCGGCTGGGACACACCCTACCCTCATGCACAGGAGTGGGCATACTTCCCCGGTCCGGTGCGCGTCGGAGCGGCTTTGAAACGGGTCATGGAGGTCTGAATGGGTACCCACGTCATCAAGATGCCGGACATCGGCGAAGGCATCGCGGAAGTAGAGTTGTCCCAGTGGCATGTGCAGGTCGGTGATCTGGTGGTTGAGGATCAGATCCTGGCAGACGTCATGACCGATAAGGCCATGGTCGATATTCCCTCGCCGGTCCACGGCAAAGTGATTGCCCTGGGCGGCCAACCGGGTGAAGTCATGGCGGTCGGCAGCGTCCTGATCAGCATTGAAGTGGACGGGGCCGGTAATCTGCGCGAAGGCGGCGAAGCGCCGCTAGCCCAGACAGCGCCGGTCGTGACCCCGGTGGTGCAAGCGCCGATGGTCGAGCCGAAAATCGCCAGCCAGCCGCTGACGGCCCCCACCGCCGTGCGCCCTACTCCGGTGGCACGCCAGGCCGACGAACGCCCGCTGGCCTCCCCGGCTGTGCGCAAACGAGCCTGGGATGCCGGGATTGAATTGCGTTTCATCCAGGGCAGCGGCCCAGCGGGACGTATCCTGCACGACGATCTGGACGCCTACCTGGCCCAGGCCGGGCAGCCTGTGCAGAGCGCTGGCAGCGGCTATGCCAGACGTACCGATGAGCAACAGATTCCAGTGATCGGCCTACGCCGCAAGATCGCCCAGCGCATGCAGGACGCCAAGCGCCGCGCCGCGCACTTCAGCTATGTCGAGGAAGTCGATGTCACGGCCCTCGAGGAACTGCGTGTACACCTGAACCACAAGCACGGCGACAGTCGCGGCAAGCTGACCCTACTGCCCTTCCTGGTGCGGGCACTGGTCGTGGCCCTACGGGACTTCCCGCAGATCAATGTGCGCTACGACGATGAAGCCCAGGTCATTACCCAACATGGCGCGGTGCATGTCGGCGTCGCCGCTCAAACCGACGGCGGCCTGATGGTGCCGGTGGTACGGCATGCCGAAAGCCTCAACCTGTGGGGCACTTCGGATGAGATCAATCGCTTGGCCAGGGCCGCTCGCGGCGGCAAGGCCACGCGCGAAGAAATGTCCGGCTCGACCATCACCTTGACAAGTCTCGGCGCCCTCGGCGGCATCGTCAGCACCCCGGTGCTGAATCTGCCGGAAGTTGCCATTGTCGGCGTCAATCGCATGGTCGAGCGGCCCGTGGTAATCAAGGGCCAAATCGTCATTCGCAAGATGATGAATCTTTCCAGCTCCTTCGATCACCGCGTGGTCGATGGCATGGACGCGGCGCAGTTCATCCAGGCCATTCGCGGCCTGCTCGAACAACCCGCCTGTTTGTTTGTGGAGTGAGCATGCAACAGACTCAAAACACCACCCTGCTGATCATCGGTGGCGGCCCCGGCGGTTATGTCGCGGCGATCCGGGCTGGACAACTGGGGATTCCCACTGTGCTGGTGGAAGGCCAGGCACTGGGTGGCACTTGCTTGAATGTCGGCTGCATCCCGTCCAAGGCGCTGATCCATGTCGCCGAACGGTTCCATACCACCCAAAGCTACAGCGGCAACACTTCGCCGCTGGGGATCAAGGTGTCGGCACCGATCCTGGATATCGCCAAGAGCGTCGAGTGGAAGGACGGCATCGTCGACCGCCTGACCAGCGGCGTCGCGGCGCTGCTGAAGAAAAATGGGGTCAAGGTCATTCAGGGTTGGGCCAAAGTAATCGACGGCAAGCACGTCGAGGTCGATGGCCTGCGGATCCAGTGCGAGCACCTGCTGCTGGCCAGCGGTTCGCAGACCGTGGATCTGCCGATGCTGGCGGTGGGGGGTGCGGTGATCTCCTCCACCGAAGCCCTGGCCCCGAGCTCAATTCCCCGGCGCCTGATCGTGATCGGCGCCGGCTACATCGGCCTGGAACTGGGGATTGCCTACCGCAAGCTCGGCGCAGAAGTGACAGTGGTGGAGGCGCGCGACCGGGTCCTGCCGAGCTACGATCGTGAACTGACCCAACCGGTAGCCGACTCGATCAAGGCTCTGGGCATCACCGTTCTCTTGGAACACCGCGTCGAAGGCTTCGATGCCGCGACAACCACCCTTGAAGTACGTGATCCCGAAGGCGCAACCCTGAAGCTGGCGACCGACCAGGTGCTGGTGGCTGTCGGCCGCAAACCGCGCATCCAAGGCTGGAATCTCGAGGCACTGGCATTGGAGATGAACGGCGCGGCGATCCGCATCGACAACCGTTGCCAGACCAGCATGCGTAATGTGTGGGCCATCGGCGACCTCACCGGCGAGCCGATGCTGGCCCACCGCGCCATGGCGCAAGGCGAAATGGTCGCCGAACTGAATGCCGGCCAGCACCGCGAATTCAACCCGACCGCCATTGCCGCCGTGTGCTTTACCGACCCGGAAGTGGTGGTAGTCGGCAAGACCCCGGACGACGCCAAGGCTGCCGGGTTGGACTGTCTGGTGTCGAACTTCCCGTTCGCCGCCAATGGCCGGGCCATGACCCTGGAAGCAAAAAGCGGTTTTGTGCGGGTGGTGGCACGGCGTGACAATCACCTGATTGTCGGCTGGCAAGCGGTGGGTGTCGGAGTATCGGAACTGGCGGCAGCCTTCGGCCAATCACTGGAAATGGGCGCGCGCCTGGAAGATATCGCCGCAACCGTCCATGCCCATCCGACCCTGGGCGAAGCGGTGCAGGAAGCGGCGTTACGGGCATTGGGGCACGCGTTGCATGTGTGAGCGGGCACTCGGTTTAACCGACTGACACCGAATCTGTAGCAGCCGAGTTCACCGGAGCGCCGGCCTGCCGCGAGGATAACCTCAATGGCGGTGGTCGCCAGCACTCAAGTACTGGGCGACCACCGCCAAGCCCAGTAGAATCGCCGCTCTTTTTTTCAAGGCACTTGCCATGACCGCTCACCAGACTCCGCCCACCGCCGTGCCCGAGGCCAACGAACTGATCCTCGGCCTGGAGGACAGGCCTCGCCTGCTAATCGGCCTGCTGGCCGCTGTGCAACACCTGCTGGCGATCATCGTGCCGATCGTCACCCCCGGCCTGTTGATTTGCCAGGCCCTGGGCGTCTCGGCGCGGGACACCAACCTGATCGTCTCGATGTCGCTGGTGATCTCCGGAATCGCCACCTTCGTCCAGTGCCGGCGCTTCGGACCGTTCGGTGCTGGCTTGCTGATCGTCCAGGGCACCAGCTTCAACTTCGTCGGTCCGCTGATTGCCGGCGGCGCCCTGATGGTCAAGCAGGGCACGCCGGTGGAAGCGGTGATGGCGGCGATCTTCGGCGTAGTCATCGCCGGCTCGTTCGTTGAGATGGGCATCTCGCGCATCCTGCCCTTCGTCAAGCGCATGATCACTCCACTGGTGACCGGCATCGTCGTGCTGATGATCGGCCTGACCCTGATCAAGGTCGGTCTGATCAGCATGGGCGGCGGCTTCAGCGCCATGGCCAACGGCACCTTCGCCAATGGCGAAAATATACTGCTGTCCGGCGTAGTACTGGCGATCATCGTCGTGCTCAACCGCATCCCGCTGGTGTGGATACGCAGCGGTGCAATCGTCATTGCCCTGGTTGCGGGCTACGCCCTGGCCGGTTACCTGAATCGCCTGGACTTTACCGGCATGCACGCAGCACCGCTGTTTCAGGTGCCGACACCAGTGCACTTCGGCCTGGGCTTTTCCTGGGCGCTGTTCATTCCGATGCTGGTGATCTACCTGGTCACCGCCCTGGAAGCCATCGGCGATGTCACGGCTACCAGCAAAGTGTCGCGTCAACCGCTGGAAGGTCCGCTGTGGATGCAAAGAATCAAGGGCGGCGTGCTGGTCAACGGTGCCAACTCGCTGCTGGCCGGCGTCTTCAACACTTTCCCGAGTTCTATCTTCGCCCAGAACAACGGCGTGATTCAGCTGACCGGGATTGCCAGCCGGCATATCGGCAAGTGGATCGCCCTGATGCTGGTGCTGCTGGGGCTTTTCCCCTCGGTGGCCGGGGCGATCCAGGCCGTGCCGGAGCCAGTCCTGGGTGGCGCCGCCATGGTCATGTTCGGTGCCGTGGCGGCCTCGGGCATCAATATCCTGGCGAGCATCACGCTGGACCGTCGCGCCCTGCTGATCATCGCCGTATCTCTGGCACTGGGCCTAGGTGTTTCTCAGGTACCGGAGTTCCTCGCCCATATGCCGGCGGCGTTGCGCAATGTACTGGAATCAGGTGTTGCCACCGGAGGAATCTGCGCCCTGGTGCTGAACGGGTTTCTGCCGGAAACCAAAGCGGGTGCCTGACAGACGACACCGGGCAAACTTCGCGGTTTCCCGCAAGACTTGAATCGCCACTCGGGCCTTGTCGGGCACCAGGCAAAAAAGGCACCGGCAGAACTGCCAAGGACCTGCGATAATGACGAGCAACTCCGGCAGGGATGTAAATCATGGCGCGGTGGAACAGGTACCGAAGTAGTGCCTTGGTGGCACTGTTCATCATTCTCGTCAGTCTCCTGGCGTTCCTGCTGATCAAGGTCTATTCGCGGGATACCTCCACCTACTTCGAATCTCGCGACCTGCTGCGCCAACTCAAGCAACTGGACGGCAAGTTGGATGCCAAAGTGCTCAAGGCACGGATCAACGCCGAATACAATTACAACCTGCTCACTGGTTCGACTACCGAGTCGAGCCGCCGCTGGGAGCAGTTGGTGACGCTGAACGCGACATTGGACGACTCCCCCATCTGGCAGTCCAGGAAAAAAGCCTACCTGGACGCGACGGCGGAAAAGAACAAGCTGATCGAGCAGTTCCAGGTGCAGAACATCACCTTGCGCGATGATCTCGAAACACTGTCCGCCATAGAAGAAACCATCCAGCAAGAATTGGACCCCTTCAGCATCCAACACCCGGTCGCCACACTGATCGTGCTGTACAGTGCCTCGAAACTGACCTTGAGTACGCTGGAATATGCGCAACATGTCTCAAATGAAAAAGCCGAGCGGATTCAGCGCCAGATCGAGAACCTGATCGCGCAAAAAAGCGCCCTGGCGGCCACCTTGATCCCATCGCTCGACAAACTGGTCGAGCAGGTCAAGCTGATCGTGCGCGAGCAGCCCCTGGCCAACGATCTGCTTGACCGTATCGGCTTCATCCCGGTGGCCGCCAGCCTCGACGCCATCAATGAATATCTCAATGAAAGCCAGCGGCGTGCGGACCGCCAGAGCCACCAGGACCATCTGTATCTGACACTCTGCGCCGCATGCATGGCACTGCTGGTGGTCTACCTGATCATTCGCCAACTGCGCAGCCATGCCCTGATCAACCAGATGAACAGCGCCCTGCAGGCTGCCAACGAACGCCTCGAACAGCGGGTGGAAGAGCGTACTCGCGAACTCAGGGAGACCCAGAGCGAGCTGCTCGACACCGCCCGCATGGCCGGTATGGCGGAGATCGCCACCAACGTCCTGCACAACGTCGGCAACGTGCTCAACAGCGTGAACATCTCTGCCGACCTGGTGAGCCGCAAGGTCCGCGCCAGCAAGGCACAGGGGTTGAGCAAGGCCGTGCAACTGATGAAGGAGCACGCTGACGACCTGGGGCACTTCCTCAGCCAGGATGAAAAAGGCAAGCTGCTGCCTGCTTATCTGGGTCAATTGGTCACGGCCATCGGCACTGAACAGGCGGAGATCGTCCAGGAATTGACGCAACTGAGCAAAAGCGTCGATCACCTCAAGGAGATTGTCGCCACTCAGCAATCCTATGCCGGGGCTTGCAGGCTGCTGGAACCGCTGAATATCACCGACCTGCTCGAAGATGCCCTACGCATGAACTCCGGCGCCCTGACCCGGCATCAGGTCACAGTACTCAAGGATTACCAGGACGTACCCACTCTGCTGGGGGACAAACACCGGCTATTGCTGGTCCTGATCAACCTGATCAGCAATGCCAAATATGCGGTGTCCGATCTGTCGAACCGTGAGCGCGACATTACCCTCGCTGTCAGGGTGATCGAGGACACCACCTTGCGTATCAGCGTCAAAGACGATGGCGAGGGAATTGCACCGGAAAACATCACACGGATCTTCAATCACGGCTTCACCACGCGCAAGGACGGCCACGGTTTCGGGCTGCACAGCTGCGCCCTCGCGGCGATCGAGATGAACGGCCATCTGTACGCCCACAGCGACGGACCAGGAAAAGGCGCGCTGTTCACCCTGGAGATTCCCCTGGTCCTGTACCGGAAAGAGACGCCTGCTGTCGCGAATGCCCCCGTCCTCCCCTGAATCTCCTTGCCACTACCGCACCAAGAATGGATAGACTGCCGAGGAATCAAGGGCAGGGGCCCCTTGATTCCTTAGGAGCGGACACATCATGGAATTATCAACGCGACACAAGACACGACTCAGGCACTTATCTGTCGGGCTATTGGTCGCCTGGCTGGCAACCGGTGCTACCCACGGTTTCGCAGAGGAAAAGGACGCAAAGGAAATGCAGAGTATTCAGTTTCGCAAGATCATCGACCTCAGTCACGTCATCTCCCCTTCCATACCGCTTTGGCCACACGACCCTCCCGTCAACTTCAATGTCGTGGCCACCCAGGAAAAGGACGGCTACTACCTGCGTAGCTTCAGCATGGGCGAACACAGTGCCACCCATATGAATGCACCTAACAGCTTTCACGTCGAGGGCGTTGGGATCGATGCCTACACACCACAGTCGCTGGTACGCCCGGCCGTGGTGATCGATGTACGAGCACAGGCCAAGGCTAATCCCGACTATGTGATCAGCATCCAGGACATCAAGAACTGGGAACACGCCCATGGGCCTATCGCCCGGGATTCCATCGTGCTGCTCTACACCGGCTGGCAGGCATTCTGGAACGATCCAAAGCGTTTTTTCAACGCCGATGACCAGGGTGGCCTGCACTTCCCCGGACTCGGGAGCGACACCGCCACCTTCCTGGTTGACGAACGCCACATCGCGGGCGTTGGGACTGATACCCATGGTGCCGATCCAGGCCAGGACACGGTATACGCCACCAATAGCCAAGTCCTGGCGAAAAACGGCATCATCCTGGAGTGCCTGACCAACCTCGACCAGTTACCGCCCAAGGGCACCACACTGGTGATCGGCATCCTGCGGCTCCACGAGGGTTCCGGTTCCCCTGCCTCGGTAATGGCATTCGCCCCCTGACCTCGAGTCGGGATCACTCGGCTACCGGGGCGCAGGTCTGGAATTGCTTGCGGTAGTCCAGCGAACGTCGCAGTACTTCGGTAAAGCCCTGGAAGCAGGCGGGCTTGGTCAGAATATCGTTGGCGCCGGCGCCCCGGAAACGCTCGATCTCGTTGGAGAATGCACTGGCGGTAAAGGCAACGATATAGCACTGTTCCCCCTGTGGCAGTTTCCTGATGCGGCGAATGGCCTCCAGGCCATCCATGCCAGGCAGATTGATATCCATCAGGATGACATCCGGTGTCGACACCCGACAATGGTCGAGCGATTCGAGACCATCGCAGGCAAAATCAGGCGTGTACCCCAGGGTCTGCAACATCGCCATCGCGACCTTCCGGTTCAGTTCGTGGTTCTCCACCAACAAGATATCCAGGGGGTAATGCCTGGCGAACGAGGCGTCGAACCCCACCGTTGGGTGCTCGGCGGCAATGGGTATTTCCAGGTCTGAAAACGGCTCGATTGGTAGCGAGAAAGTAAAAGTCGAGCCAATACCGAACAGGCTGCTGAAAGACAGGATCCCACCCTGGGCTTCGATCAGGTTCTTGCAGATCGACAGGCCGAGCCCGCTGCCGGTGAAACGCTGATTGTTCGCGCCTTCGCACCGGGTAAAGGGCTTGAACAGGCTGCCCTGTCGGTCCATGGGAATACCGACGCCCGTATCACGTATGGAAAAGTTGAGTCGCGTAGGAACCGTGCTGTCACTGAGCGAGACAGACAGCGAGACCTTTCCCGTTTCGGTGAATTTGATCGCATTGCCCAATAGGTTGATCAGCACCTGACGAAGACGGTCGGCATCGGTCTTGATCAGCGAAGGAACATCCGGGAAAACGCTGACCTCAAGAGTGATCGGCTTGTCCTGGATATTCTGGCGGACCAGCTCGACACTCGAGGCGATCAAGATTCGTAACTCGAATACACGGGGCCGCAAGTCCATTTTCCCCGACTCGATCTTCGCCAGGTCGAGAATGTCGTCGATCAACGCCAGCAACGTCTCCCCGCTGGTCTGGATCGTGGTCAGCAGGTCACTTTGTACCGGGTTCAGTGCCGTGGCGGACAGTAGCTCGGTGGCACCGATAACGCCATACATGGGCGTGCGGATTTCATGGCTCATGGTCGCCAGAAACTGGCTTTTCAGGCGGTCGGCTTCTTCGGCGCAGATCTTTGCCTGTTTCAATACCTGCTCATTGACTTGCAGCTGGCGAAGGTGGGTTCGCATGCGCACCGAATCGATGACAAACAGGAGACTGAGAGAGAGAAAGACCAGGATCGCCAGCACGAGATGGTGCAGGGAGTCCTGATTGAGTGCGTGGTAGTAGTCAGCCAGGGTAATTTCCGCGCCGGCGACATAAGGAGTGCCGTCCGCGGATTTCATGGGAACAAAGACAGCACGGAAATCACCCCAGTGGTCCGTGTAATCGATCCAGCTCGGTGTTGTCAGATCGAAACTGTCGAGCAGGGCCTGGCTTGCATCGGGATAAGGATCGAAGAAGCGGACGAAGTTGCCTTCCTCGACCTCCTGGGTCGAGGCACTGGAACTGACCAGGATGGCCTTTGCTCCCCGCTTGATTACCGTGTAGACAAAGGCTGTGCCCATCGACTCGTTGAAACGGGACAGTTTGCGGATGGCATCCAGATCTTCGGCTTCGGACTTTGAATGCTTGTCGACCAGCGCATCGTGGTACTGGTCGCCGAGAATGGCGGCAGCGCCCAGAGCCGCATGCAACAGTTTGTTGTTGATGCCCTCGATCAGGATACGTTGGGCCTGGTCGTGCAGGTAGTAGATGTAACCACTGACCCCGACGATATAGACCAGCAGCAGAACGCCAATTTTTCGCCTGATCTTGAACATGCGTTACGGCCTCCATTGCCGTCGGTCCCCGAGCGTCTAGACCGCGACCCGGGCATCCATCGCCGCAGAGGATAAGTCATGCACCCCAGGAACACAATTCGCCAGTCCTGACAGACCTCCACAGTGTTTTCATGGCAAACGCATTGATTACAGCCCATTACAGCAGACTTGCAACCCAACCATTACGCTGCCGTCCAGGCATACAGAGCTGAAGAACACTACCGGCCAAGAAAGGAGTAGCCAAAACTCACAATCTTGGCATCTTCTCCATACCCGCCCAAGAACGAAACGCCAACCGGCAAGTTGCCCTTGATGGTGCCTGCGGGAACCGTTATCTCAGGAAATCCCGTGGCGGAGGCAATGTACGATGATGCATAAGTATCCGCAGATGCGCAGACGTAGCTCTCATCCGCCACACCATGAACCACCGAAGCCGGGCAATTGATGGTTGCGAAAAGCAAACTATCCACCTGGTTCTTCTTCATGATGTCCAACAGTTGCACACGCAATTGCGGGATCTTTCTCGACAGAATCGAAATATACGCTGGCGAATCGGTACTATCGGTTTTCAATACCCGTTCCAGCCCGGCGAGCCGTGCCGGATTCATGCCATGCGGACCGTTGTGCGCCTGATTTTTCCTGGCAAGGTCTAGGAAACCCTCCAGTGTCCGCGGCTGATTGGCATTGAGGGTTGCCAGGTAGCGCTCAAATTGCGGCTTGAATTCGCTCTCTCCAACCGGCCCCAGCACACCGCTCCAAAGGGTTTCAAATACCTTAGGAAGGGTGATGGAGACCACACGAGCACCCCGCTCGCCAAGTGTTTCCTGCGCCCTCTGGAAAACCTCATCCACCTCGGCGTTGGCGCCTTTGAAATTCGTGACCACGCCAATGACCTTGCCTTTCAGTGAGGATTGGTTCAGCGCTTGCACGAACTGTATGTGCTCTGAAGCAAGATCAAGGGTCGCCGAATCGCTTTTGTCCTGTCCCTTGATCACATCCAGCACAATGGCCTGATCCTGCACGCTGCCGGTAATCACACCCGCGGTATCGAACGTGAGGGAAAGCGGAATAATGCCGCTCCGGCTGATCAGCCCCAGCGAAGGTCGAAAACCCACCGTACCGGTGACACTGGCCGGTGCGCGAATCGACCCGCTCGTGTCCGAGCCCAGCGCGAAGGGGGCAAATGCCGCTGCCACCGCGGCGGCAGAGCCGCTGCTGGAGCCGGAAGCATCGCGCCGGGTGTTTTTCGGATTCAGCGTCTGACCGCCAAACGAGCTGTAGCCAAACCAGCCAAAGGACGCAGCCAATTCCGATAGGTTGGTCTTGCCGAGAAGAATCGCTTGCCCCTCGATCAGTGTCTTGATAGTGAAAGCATCCTGGCTCGGCACCGAGGAACGCAGCACGAAGGACCCACCAGAGGTGACCATCCCGGCGGTGTCAAAGTTGTCCTTCACCACGAACGGAATGCCGGCCAGCGCCGGGTACTTGGCAGTGGGGTTTTTCGCCCGTTGAGCATCCCACTTACGGGCTTGTGCGATGGCGTGTTCGTTGAGGGTCACCAGCGCATTGATGTTTTGCCCTTGGTGATTATTCGCTTGAATATTATCCAGATAATGCTGGACCAATTGCTCGGAACTCAGGGTGCCGCTATTCAATGCATGACGCATATCGGCGAGTGTCATACGGTCGATACCGTCATTCGCCTGAACACTTGCCGCTAATAGTAACAACCAGTACGTCATAAATTTTTTATTCAGCTGCATGGGTAACTTCCCTAATAAATACAGACGAACGGAATACGCTCACATCTCAAGCAGCCGGATTGAGCATCACAACTAAGCAGGCTAAAAAGATGCCGCAAATCTACGGCCAGGGCGCAGTGACGAGTTCTAGCCCGTCATGGCCAGGAACAGCAACGCAGCTCACTTGCGGCACCGAAATTGACTGACAGAACCAACTACACAGGCCACTAGAGCAACTGATTTTTTTGCAAAAACTCCCTGGACACACTCTCGATAGACTCACGACCGACGTCGACCCGAGAATTGAGGCCGGCAATAGTGTCGTCGTCCAGCTTGGACGACAACGCGTTGAGCAACTCGGCTATCTTCGGATTGGCTTTAAACACTTCAGTGCGAATCACCGGTGTCAGCGCGTAGCTGGGGAAAAAACCTCTATCGTCTTTCAGCAACACAAAGCCGAAGGCCGGAATCCGCCCATCCGTCGACAGGACCAATGCCAGATCGACCTGACCGTCTCTGAGCGCCTGATAGGTCAAGCCGCCGTCCATGCGGACAATGTTCCTACGTTCGAATTCAAACTTGTAGGTCTCCTGCAAAGGACGCAAACCATCAGGCCGGGAAAAGAATTCAGCATTGGAGGCAAATTTATAGGACTTGCCTGTTGCGATCTTCTGCGCAAGATCACTGATCGAGACAATGCCATCCTTCTGCGCCTCTTCCTTGCGCATGGCGAAAGCGTAAGTATTGTTGGCCCTGGAAGGGTTCAACCAGGTGATGCCTTTTTGCGCATCAAGCTCGCTGATTTTCCGGTACGTTTCCTCGGCGTTGAGCTTGTCGCTGACTTTATTGTAAGTAATCAGCGAAGTGCCGGTGTATTCCCAATATACATCGACCTGACCATTCTCTTGCGCCGCGCGCAACACCGAAGAGCCCAGATCCGGGCGTTTATCGACCCGGTAGCCATTGGCGCGCAGGAGTTGAGCGGTCATCTCGGCGACCAATTGCTGCTCGGTAAACTTCTTGCCGCCGACCACAATCGGGCTGTTGGCGCAAGCGCCGACCACCACACCAAAAGCCAGGCTCAGGGTAAAAATCAGAGTGGCTAGCATTCGATAAATCATCATGCACCTCCTATTATTGGTTTTTGTCGCTGGTCTTCAGGTTCATTCTCGCCCGGCCAACCTCAAGCCCCGTGACACTGCGATGGTTTGAATCAAACCGCAGCCCAGATCGACCGCAACCGCCAACAACGCGGTCGCCCCGGCACCGGCCAGCATCATGCCGAAGTCGTTCAAGTCGATCCCAGTAAAAATCAACTCGCCCAATCCGCCGCCGCCGACCAGGAAGGCCAGCGGCGCGGTACCGACGTTGATCGCCAGCGCCGTGCGGATACCTGCGAAAATCACGCTCATCGCGTTCGGAATTTCAACTTTCCACAGCGTCTCCCGTGGCGTCATGCCCATCGCCTCGGCGGCTTCGAGTAGATGCTGCGGCACTGCGCGCAAACCTTCATAAGTGTTGACTGCCACGGGCAACAACGTCGCGACAAACAAGCCGATGATAGCCGCGCCGCTGCCGACACCCATCAGACTCATGGCCAATGCCAGCAACGCGAGCTTGGGGATTGCCTGCCCTACGTTAAGCACCTGTAGGCTGGCCATGGCGTAACGCTGGTTCGCCGGACGGCTCATCCAGACACCTAACGGCAGCGCAATGAGCAGCGCCAGGACGCCACTGACCGCAACGATCTGCAGATGCTGGAGCGTCAGGTAGCTGATGTCGTCCCAGTAGAACTGCAACCCTTTCCACAATCCGGTAAGTAAATCAGGCATCGTCAGTGCACCACCGGCGTAATATTTTCGACAAGTCGCGCCAGGATGTCGGCTTGATGGACATAACCGATAAAGCGCCCGTCGCTGTCGTTGCAAAGTGCCCAGTCCTGGCCGCGACCCAGCAATTGCGAAAGCACCTGGCGCAAGTCATCCGCAGGTTTGACGATCAGGAGCGAGTGTGAAACGCCGCTGTTGCCACCTACGATCTGCATGTGCTCCCGTGGCGGGACCTTGCTGGCCACGTCAGCCGCACACAGCAGACACAGGCGTTTGATGATCCGGTCGCCGCCCATGAAGTTAGCCACGAACTCGCTGTTGGGCCGGGCCAGCAGATCATCGGAACTGCCGAACTGCTCGATTTTGCCGTTGTGGAACAGGGCGACACAGTCCGCCATCTTCACAGCCTCGTCTATATCGTGACTGACAAAGAGCACTGTTTTTCCGACTTGGCGCTGGATGCGCATGAACTCGTCCTGGATCCCGTCGCGATTGATGGGATCGATCGCACCAAAGGGCTCATCCATCAACATGACAGGTGGGTCCGCAGCCAGGGCTCGGGCGACTCCCACTCGCTGCTGTTGACCGCCCGAAAGCTCGCAGGGGTATCGTTTCAGAAACTGGGATGGATCCAGTGCCACAACTTCCAATAATTGCGCGGCTCGTCGACGGCTTTTGGTTTTATCCCAGCCCAATAGATTAGGTACGACGCAGATATTTTCTTCTACGGTCATGTTCGGGAACAACCCGACCTGCTGGATCACATAGCCGATCGATCGTTTGAGGGTGACGCTATCGAGTTCGGACGTATCTCGACCATTGATTCTGATGGTGCCGGACGTCGGGGTGATCAACCGGTTAATCATTTTCAACGTCGTGGTCTTGCCGCAGCCCGATGGCCCGAGCAGCACGCAAATCTGCCCTTCTTCGACATTGAATGAGACATCTTCTACGGCAGTGATTGAGCCAAATTTCTTGCTTAAATTTTCGATCCGGATCACGTTGTGGCTTCCTTCATTCGACCAGCGGCCATGTTGTTCTGGTTCAGGCCTTTTGGCGTCAGGATGCGCTGCAGGGCATACAGCGCATAGTCGGCCGCCACGGCAATGACGCTGATAACGATGGCTCCGGCCAATAGCTGGCGGGTATCGGATTGGGCGATGCCGCGAATGATCAGACTTCCCAGGCCGCCCGCGCCGATATAGGCCGCGATGGCCGCGATGCCGATGTTGATGACGGTCGCCATCCTGACTCCCGCCATGATGAGAGGAATCGCAATAGGCAGCTCAACCTTGCGCAGCCTTTGCCAGGTCGACATTCCCATCCCGATCGCCGCCTCGCGCAGGGCAGGGTCAATGTTAGAGATCGCGGTGGTGGTGTTGCGAATGATCGGCAACTGCGAATAGAGAAAGAGCGCAATGACTGCCGGCACTACGCCGATTCCATAGCCAATCAACGACAACGCTGGAATCATCAGCCCGAACAGCGCGGCAGAGGGAATCGTCATCAGCACGGCGGCAAAGGCCAGGACCCAACGGCGAACTCTAGCCTGTTGGGATATCGCGACCCCAACAGGCACACCGGTCAGAATTGCCAATCCCACCGCAACCGCCACGATGAAAAGATGCTGTCCGAGTAACAGGCTGATCAGTCCAGCGTTTTCCAGAATGAAACTCATGGTTTCCATGGGTGTTATGCCTTCTTATATATAATTTTTGTTTTTTGCCAGCGGCCCATCTGAAAGTGAACGGCGGACTTTTTAAGTCACCTTACCTCGTTCCGAACGGAGCTTGAGCCTTGAGTTCGACGATCTCTATCAAAAAATCGACATAACGAAGCCCATCTACGTACAGCGCCAAAGGAAAGGGGCGGTCATGAAAGCAAGGATCGAAGATTGCCGATTAACCAAAGGCCGCCGGAGCGTATCAGCATCCGGATCAAGTCATTAGCTTGCTATGCGGTTTTGTAGGACGAATCGGTTCAGGAGGTGTTCGAGAAATTGCGCCTGCGGGCGACATCGCCAAGCGCTTGCAATCAAGAATGGGCACCATCAAATTTCCGCCGTTCTTCCCCTGGCGTGCATCCCCACACCCGGCGGTAAGCGGCGCCCAGATGAGACGCCGAAACGAACCCGCAACTGTAGGCAATAGAAACAATGGGCTGGGTGCTTTCACGCAGTAATCGACGGGCCTCGCTAAGTCTGAGTTCAAGATAGAATTTTTTGGGTGTCATACCGAAATGCTGATGCCACAATCGCTCCAATTGCCGATGCGACAGATTGCATCTGTCGGCGATCTCCTCGATACCCACGATGCTCTCCAGATTATTCTCCATAACCGCAATGGCAACCGTCAGCCGTTTATCGTGAACCCCGAATCGCCACTGTATCGACATCCGCTGATGTTCTTCCGGGGCTCTTATCCTGGCGTGCAAGAATTGCTCCGCGACGCTGGCGGCGAGCTGGCTACCATAATCAAGCGCGATTTGCGCAAGCATCAGATCAATCGCCGCTGTCCCTCCTCCACATGTCCAGCGATTGCCATGGTTGACATACAGGTCCCTGGTGACTTCGATGGTGGGAAATTCCTCGGAGAATTGAGCGATGCACTCCCAATGCAAAGTGCAGCGCTTACCTTCCAGTAATCCGGCGCGAGCGAGAATGAAAGTGCCGGTACTCAATGCACCGACGGTTTTCCCTCGCGCCGCCGCACGCTGCAGAAACCGTATCATCCTGGGTGGTTTCTGGTGCTCGATGTCCAGGCTCGCCAGCACAAAAATGCGATCAACCTCAGGGGCTTGTTCGATCGACAGGGTCTGAATTTCGATGCCACTGCTGGAGCTGACCGCCCCTCCCGACTCCGTAAGGAGGGTCCACTCATAAAGCGCCTTACCGGACAGCCGGTTCGCGGCGCGCAGAGGCTCGCTGGCGCCCGCCAGTGCCATCATGGAAAACTGAGGGAGAATGAGCAGTCCAATTCGCTTGGTTGTGTCGCTGTATACAGGCATCGCCGACTCACGGGGGCTTGTCATCGCCGATCCTTTAAGAGGGTCCAGCCGTTCAAGTGAACAGCTCGGGCCACTCAGGGAAGTGGCTGTGGATCCACCATGTTAGGGGTTGGGCGCGCATTCAGCCAGATTGAATCGTTGCGACAGTGAACGAGCCATGCACAGCATCACCACAGATCAGAATGAGGGGAGCAATACACCTCATAATGCCGGAGATCGCTACGAGACAACGGTGCCCGAAGTCTCGCAGGAGAATGTCGAGTGGATCAACCGCGCGCGCGAATGGCCTCGTCGATGCGCTGGATCATTGACTTGAACACAGGGCTGTCGACTTGATTTTGCTGACCATGTTGCATGTGCGAAATGATCAGCGCGCTCGGGCCAGCATCACCCGGGTAGTTCTGGTGCAGGCGCACCGACTCCGAGGGCCTGTGTAGGGTGTTATCGGCACCGTGGATGATCAGCGCGGGCGGAAAGCCTGTTGCCCCCTTGATCGACTGCTCCGGGTCATACGTCATATAGGACGTGTAGGACTTCGCGGTCACATAGGTGCAGCCCGGCCAACGATCCGCGCCTCCCGCTTCGGTGTAGCCGCCCAGTTGCTGATCAACATATGCCTGGGTTTCAGGGTCCAGCGGATAGTAGCCGAGGCGCGTTGCGTCAGTGCCGGTATCGAACGGAGGAATCGGCGCGTCGTCCGCGAGCCGCCGGATGGCGGCATCAGCCGCGTCTTTGTCTGCGCGCAAGGTCTGCAACTCGCGCAGGTTGGTGTAACTCATTGGCACCCAAAAACGAATCTGTTCCCCCCCTGCCGCCGCCAGTTCGGCCACTGCACCGAGGCTTGCCACAGAGCCCATCGCCCACGATGCGATCACCGGCATCTCACCGAAGGTCGTGCGCGCCCACTCAATGGCACCTAGTACTTCGTCTTTCTGGTCTTCGAGAATGACGTTAGTGATGATCTTGCCATCCGCCTCAAACGTATTGCGGATGTGCTTATTGGAGAAAAAGCCTGCCACATCGTAGGTCATGACGCGATAACCTCGAGCTGCCAGGGCGCGACTGAACAGTTGGCCATACATCGTCACGCCCCCCGTGAAGCCAGAGTTGAAGATGACCGGTGGCAATTTTTGCGACGCAGCGCCGAGTTGTTCCGGCTGAAATAAGCTGCCTTTGAGGCTTAGGGTTGCGTCGCCATACTTAACGGTAAAGTTGATTTCTTTTGTCGTAATGTTCGTCATCGTTAGATATCTCGAGGTAAAAGCGTGGGCGTAGATCAACTTATCAATTGGCAAGAAGCTGCTTGGAGCAGTTGGCCAACAGGAATATGGGTTTGTGCGGACACCTGTTGTGCAACCGCATCGACAAAGTGAAAGGCTTTGGCTAAATCAAATAGTTGGGCATAGCGCACACCCTTGTTGTCCGTTCCAACATGCGGTGAATCGGTGGCTTCCAGCAGAATCTTGTCGGCACCGACAATTCGGGCAATCTGTATCACATAACCGGCAGTCTCCACTGGATCGGTGGAGGTGCGATAACCTGGGCCTTTGAACCAGACGTTGCCGCGCCTGCTCGCTTCGCTGAGTAATGCGCTATACGCCGGCTCATCAGGCCCGCGTTCCCGGTGGCAACTGCCCAGATGATCAATGACGACGCGCAGATGAGTGGGGAGTTGGCGCAGTACGCGCAAGTTTGTCTCGGCCTCTTTGGCGTACACATGCAGATGCTGGTGTGGTAGCAAGCGAGCGTAGAACGCCGACCATGGCTCATCACTAAAGCTCGTATCGGAAACAGTTTCGGGCTTCGCATCGTGCAGAACGATTCGAGCACCGATAATCTGCGGATGAGCCAGACGCTCCGATGTGGCGTAGGCTGGATCCGCCTTGATTGTTCCTACAAGCCGGATACCTCCGTAGCGGCTGGGGTTGGCAGCTTGAAGGCCCTGTAGTTCAACAAAAGAAGTGAACACATTTTCCGAATCCGGGAGGATGCTTAGATGCACATTGTTAATCAGCCTCGGGGCAATTCCGGCAGTGATAAGTTTATCCAGATAAGTTGTAAGTGGATGCGGCTTCGGTAACGCATAGGGCAGCATGCCAGAAACTCGGTGAAGGTCTTTCGAGGTGTAAAGATGAACATGACTATCAATTCTTGTTGTCGAAGGCAGCATGATTATTGTTTCCTGCTTTTATGCGAAAACAATAATCGGCAGCGGCGCTTCGGCGCTCCCGCCAACTCGACGGGTAATATCAAAATTTCGCCATGAACGATTTGCCGGACATGACGGAGCTTTAGACCAACAGCCGCCTTCTTAAGTCATGCTTGGTCAACCGATGGCGGGATTTTGTTGTGATCTGGAAATAAAAAACCACTCGTTCATTGAAGGATCGAGTGGTTTTTTGCTGAGCGGTCGAGCTTAGCCTAGTATCTCGCTGGCTACCTGGTCGATCGCGCTTTTGGTGATATCGACGATCAGATCGGCCTCCTCCTCGGTCAGGACCAACGGTGGTGCAAAACCGAGAATATCGCCATGGGGCATCGCTCGGGCAATCATGCCGCGTTCAAGGCAAGCTGCCGATATTTTCGGACCCACCTTCAATGCCGCATCGAAGGGTGTGCGTTGTTCACGATCGGCCATGAACTCGATCGCGGCCAGCATTCCGGCGCCGCGCACTTCGCCCACCAGTGGATGCCCTTCCAGGGTTTCACGCATCCGCCGATTCAGGTAACCGCCGACTTTGGCGGCGTTGGCCGTGAGGTTTTCCCGCTCCAGAATATCGAGGTTGGCCAAGGCCGCCGCCGCGCAGATCGGATGCCCGGAGTACGTCCAACCATGCCCCATGGCACCTTGGGATTCGGAAGCCTTGTCGATCACCTCCCAGACTTTTTCACCGACGATCACCGCCGACAATGGCGCATAGGCACTGGTCAACCCTTTGGCCGTGGTGATCAGGTCCGGGCGCATACCATAATGCTGGCTGCCCATCTTCGAGCCCAATCGACCAAAGGCGCAGACCACTTCGTCGGCGATCAGCAACACGTCGTATTTATTCAGCACCGCTTGCATCGCAGCCCAGTAACCGGTCGGTGGAACGACGATGCCGCCGGTGCCCATCAGCGGCTCGCCGATAAACGCCGCCACGGTATCCGGTCCTTCGGCGAGGATCATTTTTTCCAGCTCATCGGCACAATAACCCACGAATGCGGCTTCATCCATGCCGGTCGGCGCTTTGCGATACCAGTGCGGGCACACGGTGTGCTTGACCCCTTCGGCCGGCAGGTCGAAATGCTGATGAAAGCTCGGCAGGCCAGTCAAGCTGCCGGTCATGATTCCCGAACCGTGGTAGCCGCGATCACGGGAGATGATTTTTTTCTTCTGCGGGCGACCCAACACGTTGTTGTAGTAGCGCACCAGTTTGATCTGGGTTTCGTTGGCGTCGGAACCGGAAAGCCCGTAATAGACCTTCTTCATGCCCTCGGGCGCCCAGTCGATGATGCGGCTCGATAGCTCGATGATCGCTTCGGTCGAGTGACCGACATAGGTGTGGTAGTACGCCAGTTCTTTGGCTTGCTTATAAATTGCATCGGCAACTTCGGTGCGCCCGTAACCAATGTTCACGCAATACAACCCGGCGAAGGCGTCGATGAATTCACGACCTTCGTGGTCGCGGATACGGATGCCCGATGCGCTCTTGATGATGCGCCCCTTGAGCGCGCCGCTGGCGTGGTCATGGGCGTGGGTCGATGGGTGCATGAAGTGCGCACGGTCTTGTTCGAATAGCGAGTCGAGTGCTTGGCTCATGGCGGATCTCCTCAGAATTGGCCTTGATGGTGCAGGCAAAAATATTTGGTTTCGACAAAGGCTTCGAAGCCCTCGGCGGCGCCCTCGCGGCCCAGCCCCGAGGCTTTCATGCCACCGAACGGAATCGGATGGCCGGTGAATTTGACGCCGTTGACGGCGATCATGGCGTGGTCGAGACGGCGAATCAGTGGGTAGATCAAATCCAGGCGGTTAGAACAGAGGTAGGCAGCCAGACCGTATTCGGTGTCGTTGGCCCATTCGATGGCTTGCTCAAGGGTGTCGAAAGGCATGACCCCCGCGATCGGCGCGAAATTCTCTTCGCGATAGATGCGCATTTGCGGCGTGACATCGGCCAACACCGTCGGTTGATAAAACAACCCGCCGAGGGCATGGGCCTCGCCACCGACCAGACGTTGCGCACCGTGTTGCAAGGCGTCTTCGACGCGTTCGGCGGTGGCATCGAATGCGGCCTGATGCATCAACGGTCCAATGTCGACGCTTTGCTCCTGATCGCCCACCAGCGCCGGGCCAACCCGCAGTTCACGCACCGCCGCGGCGAAGCGGTTGAGGAACGCCGGGTAGATCGAGCGTTGAACCATGATTCGGTTGGCCGCGCAGCAGTCCTGGCCGGAGGTCTGGAACTTAGCCGCCACCGCGACTTTTACCGCCAGCTCCAGATCGGCATCGGCGCAAACAATGAAGGGCGCATTGCCGCCCAGCTCCAGCGAGACCTTCTTCACATCCTGAGCGGCCGCTTGCAGCACCAACTTGCCGACGCGGGTCGAGCCGGTGAAACTGACCGAGCGCACGCGGCTGTCCTGAACCAGAGTTTGCATGGTCATCTGCGGTTCGCCCAGCACCACGTTGAACACGCCGGCTGGGAAGCCGGCCTCTTCCGCCAGTTGCGCCAGGGCCAATGCCGAAAAAGGCGTTTCATGGGCCGGTTTGATCACCACCGTGCAACCGGCGGCCAGTGCCGCGGCGGCTTTGCGGGTGATCATTGCCGAGGGGAAATTCCACGGTGTCAGCAGCGCACAGACGCCGACCGGTTCCTTGAGGGTGCCCAAATGCGCGCCGGGGATATGACTGGGGATGTTCTGCCCATAAAGGCGTCGCGCCTCTTCGGCGAACCACGGAATGAAACTGGCGGCGTAGGCGATCTCGCCGCGTGACTCCGCCAGGGGTTTGCCTTGTTCCAGGCTCAGGATGCGCGCCAGATCTTCCTGATGTTCCAGGATCAACGCTGCCCAGCGCCGCAGAGTCGCCCCACGGCTATCGAGGCTTTGCTCACGCCAGGCCGCAAACGCCCGGTGTGCGGCATCTACGGCGACGACGATCTGAGGTTGATCGAGCATCGGCACATGGCCGATCAACTCGCCATCGGCCGGGTTGTGCACGGCGACGCTGTGGCCGCTGTCACTGTGGACCCAATGCCCATCTACGTAGCAAAGCGCTTTGAACAACAGCGGATGTTTGTATGTCATGAGGTTCGCTCCAAACCGTGTGCGTGAGTCCATGCTAGGGCAGCGCGGCGCGGGTGATTTGGCGTTTGGCGGGATGCGGCAAGCGGTTTTTTCTGATTGAGCACCGACAAACAGCGGCTTTTTGCGGTGAGGGTCAGGCCAGCTCAGCCGGCAACGCTCCGGCGGTCTTGATAGTCTTGGTCACGATATAGGTGAAGTAACGTTCGATGCCTAGATCATCGAGCAACAACTGGTCAATAAACCGCTGGTAATAGTCGATGTCCGGCGCCTGAATCATCGCCAGGTAATCGATGCCCCCCCCGGTGGCATAACAGAACGCTACCTCGGCGGCCTCGTTCATGCGTTGCTCGAAACGCCGCATGTCCTGGGCGGTGTGCCGGGCCAGGGTGATTTCCACCAACACCTGCTGGCTCTTGAACACCGCGTTCCAGTCGATCTGTGCCCGGTAGCCCTTGACCAGTCCAAGCGCCTCCAGCTTACGCACCCGCTCCCACGCCGGAGTCACCGAGAGATTGATCGCCTCGGCCAGGCTCGACTTGGTGATCCGAGCGTCTTCGGCGAGGATTCGCAGGATTTTCAGGTCATAGCGATCAAGTTTGTGCATGGGTCCGATACGCTCCTGAAATGGAGGGAGAAATCCTGGGAGCGAGCCTGCTCGCACTGGCGGTATTGACGCCACAATCGCTAGCGGGGCTCACTTGCGCGGGTTGGGGTCAGGTCAATACATCGGCAATGACCGCAATGGTATCGCCGCACTGCACCATGCCGGGGAAATGGCGCGCCGCCAACAGGCCGCTGCGAGACGCACGATACTCCATCGGCGCGACGCCGCTGCGAGTAGCGTCGTAAACGCGAGCGACAACCTCGCCCTTGCTCACGTTGTCGCCTAGATCGCGGCACATTTCCAGCAAACCAGCGTGTTCGCTGGTGACAAAGCAATGGGCATCGGGCATGTCGAGCATGATTGACTTCCGGGTCTGGATCTCGCCCTGGAGAATCCCCGCATGCACCAACAGATTGCGCACCCCGCGCTCGGCAATCGCCACGCTACGCGCCGTGGAGGAACCACCGCCACCCAGTTCGGTGGTGATAAACACCTTGCCTTGGCGCTCGGCGGCGGTGTCGTACATCGACCCGGCATCCAGTTCCAGCATACGCATGCTGTAAGGCGCATTGAAAGCGCGCATGCCGGCTTCGCAGAGCGCCTGCTGCTTCTTGTCGGGCAACACATGACACGCCGCAAAAGGCAGGAAATCCAGGGTTCGGCCACCGGAATGAATGTCCAGCACGATGTCGGCCATGGGCAACAAAATCCGATTGAAGTAATCGGCGATTTTCTCGGTCACGGTGCCGTTCGGCTTACCGGGGAAACTGCGATTGAGATTGCCCTTGTCGATCGGCGAGGTGCGCCGCCCCGCATGGAACGCCGGGGTGTTCATGAACGGCACGATAATCACCCGTCCGGTGACTTCGCCAGCCGTCAGGCTTTGCGCCAGTTTGCTCAGCGCCACCGGACCTTCGTATTCATCACCGTGATTACCGCCGGTGAACAGCGCCGTCGGCCCTCGGCCGCACTTAATCACGGTGATCGGAATCATCACCGAGCCCCAGGCCGAGTCGTCCCGGGAATACGGCAGTTTGAGAAAACCGTGCTGCACGCCTTCGCGGGTAAAATCCACGGTGGCATTGATCGGATTATCAAGTAATTGGCTCATGATTCACTCCTTCACGAACAGTTGACGTGGCACGTCGCACAGCGTCTCGACTCCCGTCTCGGTGATCAAAATGCTCTCGGTGATTTCCAGTCCCCAGTCATCCATCCACAAGCCTGGCATGAAGTGGAACGTCATGCCCGGTTGCAACACGCTGGTGTCACCAGGGCGCAGGCTCATGGTGCGCTCGCCCCAGTCCGGCGGATAACTGATTCCGATAGGGTAGCCGCAACGGCTGTCCTTGTGGATGCCAAACTTTTCCAACACTTTGAAAAACGCCACGGCGATGTCGCCAGTGGTGTTGCCCGGCTTCGCCGCGTCCAATCCTGCGGCGATGCCTTCGACTACAGCTTTTTCGCCGTCGAGGAAATGCTGTGGCGGCTTGCCCAAGTAGATGGTTCGCGATAGCGGACAGTGATAACGCTTGTAGCAACCGGCAATCTCGAAAAAAGTCCCGGCGCCTTTTTCGAAGGGTGTATCGTCCCAGGTCAGGTGCGGCGCGCTGGCGTCGGCCCCCGTGGGCAATAGCGGCACGATGGCCGGGTAATCGCCACCATGCCCATCGGCGCCGAGAATGCCGCTGCTGTAGATTTCAGCCACCAGTTCATTTTTGCGCAGGCCCGGCTCGATCCGCTCAAAGATGCGCCGGTGCATGTTTTCGACGATGCGTGCGGCAATGCGCATGTAGGCGATTTCCTGGGGCGACTTGATTGCCCGCTGCCAGTTCACCAACCCGACCGCGTCGACCAGGGTAGCCCTCGGCAGGTGCTTTTTCAGCGACAAGTACGCGGCGGCGCTAAAGTAATAGTTATCCATTTCCACGCCGATGGTCAGCGCGTCCCAACCCCGGCGACTGATGACTTCCCGTGACAGGTAATCCATCGGATGGCGTTCTCGGGACTGTACGTAGATATCCGGGTAACCAACGATGTTGTCGTGCCCCATGAACACTGTGCGCTTGGCGCCATTGGCGTCCTGTCCACGACCAAACCAGACCGGCTCGCCGTCGAGCGCCAACAACACACATTGATGAACATAAAACGACCAACCGTCATAACCGGTCAGCCACGCCATGTTCGACGGGTCGGTTACCAGTAACAACTCGATGCCCTGGGCCTGCATGGCCGCTCGAACCTTGGCCAGACGCAGGGCGTACTCCTCCCGCTGGAACGGGAGATTGACAACTATCTGAGACATGCACAGGCCCTCCGAGAAATGTTGCACGGATGAAAAATGGATTAGCTGCCAAACTGAAAGCCCTTGCCGGCCAAGCGTGCCCGCTCGAAGGCCAGATTGGCCATGGCGGTGTCTTGGGCGCCGGTGCCGGTGAGGTCGCACAGGGTCACTTGTGCCTCGTCGATACGGCCGGGACGCTGGCCTGCCAGTACCTGCCCCAGTTCCACCAGGCTCGCTTCGTCGGCCATGACGCCGGCCACCAAGGCGTGATGCAACTCGCCGAGGATGCGCGTCTGACTCAGGCGATCGGCCACATAGCGGTCGACCTTGGCCAAGGCCTGGGGGGAAATTTCGTTTTTGTGTTCGGCGTCCGAGCCCATGGCGGTGATATGCAAGCCAGGATGCAGGTGGCGCGCCTCGATCAAGGGCTCACGACTGGGGGTGCAGGTGATCGCAATGTCCACACCGGCCATGGCCTCGTCGATGCTCGCGCAAGGTACGACCGCCAGACGGCTGTCACGCGCCAGCTCGGTGCTAAAGGCTTGAGCCTTGGCGCTGTCACGCGCCCAAACCCGCACCGTTGCAATCGGCCGCACCAGCCGCAACGCCTGAAGCTGCAAAGCCGCCTGCTCGCCGGCACCGATCAACGCCACACAGCGACTGTCGGCCCGCGACAGCGCACGCGCGGCCACCGCGCCCGCCGCCGCCGTGCGCACGGCGGTCAGGTAACCGTTATCCAGCAGCAAGGCCTCCAGCACACCGGTACGTGCCGACAACAGCATCATCATGCCGTTGAGGCTTGGCAGCCCGAGTTTCGGATTGTCGAAAAAACCCGGACTGACCTTGATCGCAAAGCGCTCCAGACCCGGCAGGTACGCGGTCTTCACATCCACTTCGCCATTGTGTTCGGGGATGTCCAAACGCAGGATCGGCGGCATCGCCACCGCCGCCGTGGCCAGCAGCACGAAGGCCTGTTCGATGGCATCGATGCTGGGCAAATCCAGCGCCACGCAGGCGCGCAGATCCGCTTCGCTCAATAGAATGATTTCACTCATCAACGCAGCTCCAGTCAGACGGTTATTGTTTGGGTTCAGGCATCCGCGCCCGTCAGGACACGTAAATGCTGATCGATGTCGACGTTACGGCCACTGACCACCACCACGATCGGTCCGCGTGGCTCGATCAGTCCGTCAAGCAATGCGGCGATGCCCACCGCCGCCGCGCCTTCCACTACCAGTCGTTCTTCGCGATAGGCATGGCGGATGGCATTGGCGATGGAGGCTTCGCTGAGCAGATGCAGGTGATCACAGCGGTCGCGGGTCATGCTGAAGGTGTAACGGTTGTCCAGGCCGATGCCGCCACCCAGCGAATCGGCCAGGGTCGGCAGCTCCTCGACTGCCACCGGATGCCCGACCGCGAGGCTGGCGTGCATGGCCGCACCGCGTTGCATGCTGATGCCGTGAGTGACGATGAGCGGGCTGGCGCTTTTGATCGCCAGCGCCACACCGGCAAACAGCCCGCCGCCGGACAACGGCACGAGGATTTGCGCCACGTCCGGCAGCTGCTCGAGAATTTCCAGCCCCAGCGTGCCCTGTCCGGCGATGATGGCCGGGTGATCGAACGGTGGCAGCAATGTCGCGCCTTGCTCGCTGGCGATCCGCTCGGCTTCACGCTGAGCATCGTCCTGGGACTGGCCGACGATGCACACCTCGGCTCCCAGATCGCGAATGGCCTGGACCTTGTTCGCGGGCACCAGGTGCGACAGGCAGATGGTCGCCTTCACGCCCTGCCGGAACGCGGCATACGCCAGTGCTCGACCGTGATTGCCGGTCGATGCCGCCACCACGCCCCGGGCCTGTTGTTCGACGCTGAGTTGTGCGACAGCGTTGCTCGCACCGCGCAATTTGAAACTGCCGGTGAGTTGCTGGGATTCGAGTTTGAGGTACACCGCCACGCCCAATCGCTGCGAAAGGCTGGGCGAATATTCCATGGGAGTGCGCCGGATCAACGATTCGATGCGCTGGCGAGCGAGGTAAACATCCTGTAGCTGCAACGTTGACATGACCGCGTCCCGACTATGCTGTGGTTGGGCGCAGTCTAAGAGGACTGGATTGTCACAATGAATGTACTAGGGCAATTTAACCGACAAACTTTCTTGCGGACTTTTCTCTCTCAAAAGTCATGGATTTGCGGGTACTGACTGAATATCTCGCGCATGCCCATCAGCGCATCGCACATCTCCTCGTCGCTGCATTCGGCACCGACACAAATCCGCACGGCCCTTGACCGAGGCGTGCCACGCACGGTGAACGGGTCCGGCGAGGCAACGGCAATATGCCGGTGACGCAAGGCCCGCACCAGGCTGTCGACCTCCCAATGCCGGGGAATACCCACCCATGCATTCAACGCATGAGGATGCTGGCCGAGCAGGTGTTCGCCCAAGTACTCGCTGACCATGGCCTGACGACCGGCCAACAGTTTGCGCTGCAAACGCACGAGCGTGTCAGCACGACCGTCGCGAATCCAGCGCGCCGCGATCTCGGAGACCATGGGCGTGGCCATCCAGCTATTGACCCGCAAGATGCTCTCGGTGCGCAGCGCCAGACGCTTGGGCATCACCAGATAACCGATGCGCAGACCGGTCAGCACTGACTTGGTCATGCTGGTGCAATAGAACGACAGCTCCGGCAGGTAATGGCTGATAGGCGGCGCGCGATGCTCATCCAGCAACGGCCCGTAGACATCGTCCTCGATGATGTGTACGCCGAAACGCCGGGCGATGTCGGCAATCTCCCGACGACGACTGTCAGGCATCAGGCTGGTGGTCGGGTTGTTCAGGTTAGGCGTGCACACCAGCGCGGTGATGCGCTCATTGCTGCACATGTCTTCGAAATGTTCCGGGTCAATGCCATAACGGTCCATCTCCAGGCCTTTGAGGGTGAATCCCAACACCTGCGAGTTACCGATGACGCCATGGTCGGTGATCCCTTCGCAGAGCACCACATCATCAGGCCCCGCCAGAGACGCCAGCGCCAGGAAGATGCCATGAGCCGCACCGTTGGTGATCAGAATATCATCACGCTCCACCCGCAGTCCTTGTCGGCCAATCCAGTGCATGGCCTCTTCGCGGTGCGACTCGAAACCGGCAATCGGGCGAAATGCATGAATCCATGGCTGATCCTCCTCCATGCTGAGCTCACGGCAGGTGTCACGCCAGAACTGGTCGTGCTCGCGGGTGTGTAGGATCCGCGCGATAGAAAAATCCACCAGGGCCCGTTCGGGGCTATCGAGAATATAGGTAGCCACGCGATCGCTCATGCGCCGCGAAACAAAACTGCCACGCCCAACCTCACAACGCACCAGGCCCTGACGCTCCAGCTCCTTATAGGCATTGGTGACCGTCTGCACGCTGATACCCATGGCTTCGGCAACATTACGCTGTGGTGGCAGGCGTTGATCGTTGACGAGGACGCCCTGCTCGATATCGTCGGCAATCGCCTGCACCAGAATCTTGTATTTAGATTCGCCGCTGCGGGCGATTTCCAATGCCGCTTTCCACTTGTCCATCAACGCTAAGTCCCGGTCTGTGCTCGTCGGGACAGCATCCCGCTAGAATCCCTGCAAAGCAATTGTCCTAGTGCAATACAATGAGACTCAGAGCTTTTGTATGCTCAGGTCAAGGTCGACGCCCAGGCTATCATTCAAGCCCACAAAGAAGCCCATTGACCTGTATCGGAACTGTTCCCCTATCCATGGGATCAGTTCTTATACGCTTTGCTCTTGTCACACTGCCTCCTACCACAGAGCCGTCACCGACGGGTCAACAAGAAACAGGAGATTTTATCGATGAGCAATTTCCCCTCCCGCCCTACCCATGTTTTGCGTCGCCTGTTCGTGGCCTGCGCGATGTTCGGCCTGGCCGCCAGCGCCCACGCCGCCGGTACGCTGGAAACCATTAAACAGAACAGCAATATCCGCATCGGTTATGCCAACGAAACCCCGTTCGCCTTTACCGAAACCGACGGCAGGGTCACCGGTGAATCACCGGAAATCGCCAAAGCCATCTTCGAAAAAATGGGTATCAAGAAGGTCGACGGCGTGTTGACCGAGTGGGGCTCGTTGATTCCAGGGCTGCGCGCCGGGCGTTTCGATGTAATTGCCGCCGGTATGTACATCACCCCTGCTCGTTGCAAGCAGGTGTTGTTCACCGATCCGCAGTATCAACTGCCGGACGCGCTACTGACAGCCAAAGGCAACCCGAAGAACCTGCACAGCTATGAAGACATCGCCAAGAACCCCGAGGTGAAGCTGGCAATCATGGCCGGCACGGTGAACCTGGCCTATGCACGGGATTCGGGGGTGAAGGATGCGCAAATCCTCCAGGTACCGGACACCACCGCCCAGTTGCAAGCCGTGCGCGCCGGACGTGCCGATGCCGCCGTGGGTACTCAACTGACCATGAAAAGTCTGGCCGCCAAAGGTGGTGAAAAAGTCGAAGCGGTCATGGCATTCAAGGACGACCCGTCGCACATCGGATACGGCGCCCTCGCCTTCCGTCCAGAAGACAAAGACTTGCGCGATGCGGTCAACGCCGAGTTGAAAAAGTGGCTGGGCTCCGAAGATCACCTCAAGGCGGTCGCCCCTTTTGGGTTCGACAAATCCAACGTGACCGGCAAAACGGCTGCCGAGCTCTGCGCTCAATAGTCGAAACAGGCATGGCGCCACGGCGCGATGCCTATTTCCCTGCTCAATCCGGATGGCCAGGTTTAAACCATGGGTGAATTACTTCCGCTATTGATACAAGGCGCCTGGGTGACGCTTCAGGTGACAATCTTCGGTTCGCTGCTGGCGATTGTCGCGGCGATTCTCGCGGCACTGGGCCGTATGTCGCCATGGCGGCCATTGCGCTGGTTTTCCATCGCCTACATTGAAGTGTTTCGCGGGACCTCGTTGCTGGTGCAATTGTTCTGGCTGTTTTTCGTGCTGCCGCTGCCGCCGTTCAATCTTGAACTGAGTCCCTACAGCGTGGCCATCGTCGGCCTGGGGCTGCACATCGGCGCTTACGGTGCCGAGGTGATGCGCGGCGCAATCAGCTCGGTGGCCAAGGGTCAATACGAAGCGTCCACGGCGCTGAACTTCAGCGGCTACCAGCGCTTTCGCCGCATCATTCTGCCGCAGGCGTTGCTGGCCGCTATCGCACCGGGTACCAACCTACTGATCGAATTGCTGAAAAATACTTCGCTGGTGTCGTTGATCACCTTATCCGACCTGAGCTTTCGGGCCCGTCAACTGGATCAGGCAACGTTCCAAACCCTGGAAATTTTTAGCCTGGCGCTGGTGATGTATTTTGTCATGGCGCAGGCGATCAACATCGGCATGCGTCGCATTGAGCGTCATCTGGCTCGCGGGCGGATGCGAGGAGGTCTGTCATGACACTGTTCGACTGGACCTATGCCTGGCAAATCCTTCCCGATTTGCTCCGTGCCTCACTGAACACCGTGGGGATTACCCTGATCGGTTTCCTGATCGCCATTGTACTCGGGCTGTTCCTGGCCATCGGCCGACGCAGCCGCAGAGTCTGGCTGTCGTGGCCGGCCACCGCCGTGATCGAGTTCATCCGTAGCACGCCGCTGCTGATCCAAGTGTATTTCCTCTACTACGTGCTGCCCAACTACGGCGTCAGCATGAGCGCCATGCAAGTGGGGATTATCGGTATCGGCCTGCATTACGCCTGCTACATCGCCGAGGTGTATCGCAGTGGCCTCGATGCCGTGCCGCGAGCGCAATGGGAAGCGGTCACAGCGTTGAACATGGCCCCCTACGGCGCCTATCGCCACATCATCCTGCCCCAGGCCCTGCGGCCAATCCTGCCGCCATTAGGCAACTACCTGGTGGCGATGCTCAAGGATACGCCGGTGCTGTCGGCGATTACCGTGGTGGAAATCATGCAACAGGCCAAGAACATCGGCTCCGAGAACTTCCGCTACCTGGAACCGATCACCATGGTCGGTCTGTTTTTCCTCGCCCTGAGCATCGCCTTGGCTTATCTGGTACGGCGCCTTGAAGTGCGCCTGGAGCTACGCTAATGACTTCTCTACTCTCGACACTTGGCGGCCTTTCCCGGCACGGCAACCCGACATCGCTGCATCCGCAGGAGGCCATGGCCATGCAGGAAACCAAAGCGGTCAAGCCAATCGTCAGCTTCCAGGACGTCACCAAGAGCTACGGCAACTTTACCGTGCTCGACCACTTGAATCTGGACGTCTCACCCGGCGAGAAAGTCGCGATCATCGGTCCCAGCGGCTCCGGCAAATCCACCCTGCTACGCGTGCTGATGACACTCGAAGGTATCGATGACGGGCTGATCCGCATCGAGGACGACCTGTTGACCCACATGCTTAACCGCAACGGTGTGCTGGTGCCGGCCAATGATCGGCATATTCGTCGAGTGCGCGGCAAAATCGGCATGGTGTTCCAGAGTTTCAACCTGTTTCCACACATGACAGCGCTGCAAAACGTCATTGAGGCACCCGTCCAAGTCCTTGGCATGAAACCGACCGAGGCGCGCGAGCGAGCAGCAGACTTGCTGGAACTGGTGGGCTTGGGCAGCAAACTCGGACATTACCCTTCGCAACTGTCCGGCGGTCAGCAACAACGGGTGGCGATTGCCCGGGCACTGGCCATGCGCCCGAAAGTCATGCTGTTCGACGAAGTAACCTCCGCGCTCGACCCGGAACTGTGTGGCGAAGTGCTCAATGTGATCCGTAAACTCGGCACCGAACACAACCTGACCATGCTGATGGTGACGCACCAAATGGGTTTCGCCCGCGAGTTCGCCGATCGTGTGTGCTTTTTCTATAAGGGGCAGATTCATGAGCAGGGCACCCCGGCACAGATCTTCGAACACCCGCGGCAAGAACGCACCTGTGCGTTTCTCAGTGCGGTGAAGGAAGCCAACTAGATGTCGCGCTAACGCCTGATTGAGCCTCCCCAGCCGAGCACCGATCCGCCGCGCGCGAAACACGTCGTCAACGCCTCCAACCCCATCGGCTTGGCAAAGTAATACCCCTGGGCCTGCCCCGCGCCCATTTCGCGCAACAGCTCCAGGGTCGCGGCGTCCTCGACGCCTTCGGTGAGCTCCAGGCAGATCCGCGACGGCGAGACCTGGTGCCTGGCCAACAGTGCCAGCACCTCACTGGCGAAGTCCGGGCGTGTCATGCTGTAGCTGGAGCAGTTGACGTGCACCGGCGGCCAGTTGGCGTGCTGGGGTTGGGCGAGGATTACGGCAATACTGGTCAGCATGTACAGATCCAATCGGCCGATCAGGCGCAAGCCCTCGAAGTCCGGCAGAAACTCGCCCGGCGCGATCACCCGGCCACCCGGCTGATGCCAGCGGACCAGCGCTTCAAGGGCCAACAGTTCACCGCTGTCGACGCTGACAATCGGCTGGAAAGACGCCAGCAATTCATCGGTGCGCTTAAGCGCATTGCGCAAGGCACCTTCACGTTCGACCTGGTCCGAGACTTGGCGACGCACTTCCTGGTTGAATACCGCGTAGCTGTCGCGCCCCGCGCTCTTGACCCGGTACATCGCCGCATCGGCATCGCGCAGCCAGTCAGCCGGCTCATGGTGGAACTGGCTGTCGGCACTGACACTACCGATACTGCAGGACGAAAAGACTTCATGGCCATTGATGAAAAACGGCAGTTCAAACGCCCCCAGGACCCGCTCGGCGATGTCGATGACTACGTCCAGTGACGCCTCGGGAGCGAGCACCGAAAACTCATCGCCTCCCACCCGCGCCAACATATCGGTATCGCGTAGGCAGCCGCGCAGACGGTCGGCTGCCTGTATCAGCAACAGGTCGCCGAAGTGATGGCCGAGACTGTCGTTGACCATCTTGAAGCGGTCGAGGTCGATGAACATCACCGACAGGTGCCCGCCTTCGCTGTCGAATCGCGACCAGGCCTGATTGAGGCGCTGTTGCAGGTAGGTACGATTGGCTAGCCCGGTCAGCGCATCATGGGAGTTTTCGTGCTGCAACTTGGCGTTGGCGTTGGCGTGATCGAGTTCGCGGGTGCGGCTCTGCACCCGTGCCTCAAGCATCAAGTTGGCGGCATGGATGGCTTCGGCAGCGGTGCGACGCGACAACGCCGTGTCGATGTGTCGCGACACGAATGTCAGCAATTCCTGGTCGCGCAAGGTGTAGCGCACCTGCGAGGTGTAGCTTTGTACCGCCAGCACGCCGCGCACCGCATCGCCATCGAACAGTGGAACGCCCAGCCAAGAGTAGGATCGGACAGACTCATGGGCCCTTTCGGTTTCGCCGCTCGCCGACAATCGCTCGGACTCCTCGGTGTCGACCAGACAAGGGCGACGCTGACGGATAACGTACTCGGTCAACCCCCGGTGCCCACGCCGTGCCGCCGGGCAGGTGGTCCCTCGCTCATAGGCATAGTACGGAAAGGTCACTTCGCCGGTCGCCTCGTCGAACAGTGCGATGTAGACGTTCTGCGCGAACAGCAGCTCGCCGACTAGGTTTTTTTCAATGGTTTATTCCCTGGTGCCAATCCAGGCTAAAGCCTTACTACAGTGACGGCATACTGCTTCTATTGGAGTGCCATGGAAATGGCCGTCTGGCATGATTCTTTTAAATCGACCAATCATGATTTAGCCAGGCGGGCTCTTCCTCCAACGATCAATTCGCAGGGCACCCAAGAGGTTTGATGGCCATGGGAGTCGGCTTACCGACTCCCTAGTAGCCTGTACGGTTGGTTCGTTCGCTCAAGTTCGGTTGCCACAGCCACGGGTATCACACGCGGAGCAACAGATCAGACGCCATGTGCAAGCTTGAGTAGCGGGTGCGGCAGATTGCCGCCGGCCTTTGCCGAGCGCTCTCGACGTGGCAAGATCACAGCTTTCTCCTTGCCCCGGACCGGGACCCCACGTGCCGCGTACTCGAACTCAGCAACGATTCGCTACCTGGCTGGCCATGCTGGCCCTGGGTCTGTTGCTGTTCGTACCGACAATTTCCCGTACCGTCCAGGCCCTGGAGCATCAGCCGCCGGACGGTGCCTGGTGCTCCCAACATGTCATGAACGCCGCCGGGCATCAGCATTCCGTTGGTGAGCCTGGTCATGGCGGCGTTCACGAAGCGCTCGATGCCTGTGGCTATTGTTCGTTGTTTCACGACAGTCCGGCCCTGCTCTGGGCCGTGACGATACTGGCGCCGCAGGTGCCCGCCGCAGCGCCTGCCGCGCCCTGCAAGACACCCCTCCCACCGTATCAATGGCCGCTGGATCTGTGTCCACGCGGACCGCCCCAGGCCTGATCCAGGCGTTCCCTAAAAAACAAACCACCCGCTGAACATCACGAACGCTCCGGCGCCCGTGGTTTTTCAAGTGTTTTGTCGCTCTGAATCACGGACTTATATCGATGCCTATCACCCGCCCACAACGCGCCCTCGCCGCGTTGACGCTTGTGGCCGCCCCAGCGCTGGCCGGACGCCGCTCGAGCCTGAACACGACCTTGCTTTCGGCCCTGGCCAGCAGCCTGGTATTACTGCCAAGCGCCCTACCGGTACAGGCCGACACCCTCGCCTCATCCACCCTCAGCGCCGAGCAGAAAACCGCTGTCAATCCCATCGTCCTCGGCAGTGTCACGGTAACCGCCGACGATCAGGTACAACCGCTGCCCCATGCCGTCGCCAGCGCACCGGCGGTAGTGGAAAGCCGTAGCGCCGAACAGATCAACGATAGCGTCAACCTGATGACCTCGGCACAAGCCCTGAAGTACTTACCGAGCATCGAAGTGCGCGAACGCTATATCGGCGACCGCAACAGCATCGTGGCCACCCGCACCACCGGGACGGTGTCCAGCGCCCAGTCGTTGGTCTACGCCGACGACCTGCTGCTTTCCAACCTGTTGGGCAACAGCTACAACTTCCCACCGCGATGGGGCCTGGTGTCGCCCAGCGAGATTTCCCGCGTCGATGTCATGTATGGCCCGTTCAGCGCGCTCTATCCGGGGAACTCGCTGGGCGGCGTGGTAACCCTGGAAACACGGATGCCGACCCGCCCGGAATTCCATGCGGCGATCACTGGCGCGCAGCAGGACTTCAAGCTCTATGGCAGCCACGAAAACTCCACCAGCGGCAATGTCAGCCTGGCCGGCGGCAATCGCGTCGGGCCGTTCTCGGCCTGGGTCTCCTACAACCATCTCGACGCCCAGGGCCAGCCGATGAGCTTCGCCACCGCTAACCTCTCGGGTCGGCCAGCCGCCGCTTCGGCCACGCCGGTCAGCGGCGCCCACCAGGACACCGACCAAAACGGCAATCGGCGCCTGGTGTTCGGCGGTTATGCCCGCGACCATAGCGTCCAGGACCAGGCCAAGCTCAAGCTCAGTTGGGACATCGACCCGGACATCACCGCCATTTACACCTTGGGCTTGTGGGCCGACGAATCGCATACCAGCGTCGACAGCTACCTGAAGAACAGCGCCGGCCAGACTTTCTACAACGGCCCGGTGAATATCGACGGCAACGCTTATACGGTGTCCGGTCTCAACCCAGGCAGCACCGATGAGTTGCATATGCTCAACGCCCTGTCGCTGGGCAGCGATACCCAGGGAGCATTCGACTGGCACGCGGCCTACAGCAACTACCGCTACCTCAATGAAGAATCGCGCTCGGCTTCCAGCTACGGCCAGACCCTGGCCGGCACACGCCAGGTACAGGACGGCACCGGCTGGCAGACCGGCGAACTTCGCGGCATCTGGCGACCACAGCCGCTGTTCGACCAGACACATGAAATCACCTTCGGCTATCACATCGATGACTACCTGCTCGAGCAGCAGACCTACCAGGTCAGTAACTGGAAGACCGGCGGCGACGGCCCGAAGAGCGCCGCCTCCGGTGGCGAGACCCGCACCCAGGCGCTGTACCTGCAGGACACCTGGAAACTGGCCCCGCGCTGGACCCTGACCCTGGGCGGTCGCGAGGAATACTGGCAAGCCTTCGACGGTTTCAACCTCAACACCTCGACCACCCCGACGCAGGTCAACTACCCCACGCAGCGCCGCCATAACTTCTCGCCCAAGGCGGCACTGGCGTTCGACATTACCCCGGCGCTGCAAACCCGCTTGTCGTTCGGGCGCGCGGTGCGCTACCCAACGGTGAGTGAGCTGTTCCAGCAGGTCACCAGCGGCAACCAACTGGTGCAGAACAATCCCGACCTCAAACCCGAAGACATGCGCTCCTATGACTGGACCACGCAATACAGCTGGGATCAACGGCAATTGCGCGTCTCACTGTTCCAAGAGAACCGTCGCAACGCCCTGTTCTCGCAGACAGACACCACGGTCAGCCCCAACCTGACCCAGATCGAAAACATCGACCGTGCACGTATCCGTGGTGTAGAAACCGCGCTCGAAGCCCAGGACGTCGGCCTGGCGGGCCTGGAACTGTCAGGAAGCATCACCTACGCCGAGTCCGAGGTGCAGCAGGACACCCGGGCGCCTGCCGCCGAAGGCAAGGAATTCCCGCGTATCCCGCGCTGGCGCAGCCGGATTTCGGCCATCTACCACTCGAACGCGCAACTGACCTACGCCCTCGGCTACCGCTACTCCAGCGCCGCCTACAGCACTCTGTTGAACACCGACAGCAACCACGACACCTATGGCGGCATCAGTCACTACAGCGTGTTCGACGTCAAAGTCAGCTACAAGATCGACGCGCACCTTAGCGCCTCGGCCGGTATCGACAACCTGGGCAATGAAAAATACTTCGTCAGCCATCCCTATCCACAACGCACGGCCTTCCTGGGGCTCAACTATGACTACTGATCGGCCCGCCCACGACATCACTCACCCTGGCGCAAGCCCTGCGCCCTTGAACAGGCCCAGCGTTTCCTCGCCCTCTCGGCTCCGCCGCGCGGGGCTCTACCGGCTGATCTGGCGCTGGCATTTCTATGCAGGGTTGTTCTGCATTCCCTTTGTTCTCACCCTGTCGCTGAGCGGCTCGATCTACCTGTTTCATCCACAGCTCGACGCCTGGCTCGACGGTCCCTACAACCAGGTCCGGGCCGATGCGCCACGACGGCCGATCAATGAGCAGTTGCAAGCAGCGCTGGCGCTGGTGCCGGGTGGCGTGCTCAACGCCTACCAGTTGCCCGATGGCCCGACCGAGGCTGCGCAGATCCTGGTCGGTAAGGGCGATGCGCTGCTGCGGGTCTATGTCGACCCGGTGACCGCCAAGGTTCTGCATCAAGTGGCAGACGACGAGCGCTTCACTCGCCAGTTGTTCCACTTGCACGGCGAATTGCTGATGGGCGGCCTCGGCTCGGCCCTGGTGGAACTGGCCGCCGGCTGGACCCTGGTGATGCTGCTCTCGGGACTCTATCTCTGGTGGCCGAAAGACGACCGTCTGGCTGGAGTCATCTACCCACGGCTGGGCCGGCGTGGCCGGTTGTTCTGGCGTGACCTGCACGCCGTGGTCGGTTTCTGGATCTCGCTGTTCGCCATCCTGTTGATTCTCAGCGGCCTGCCCTGGGCGACCTTCTGGGGCGGCGCGCTGAAGGAGCTGCGCCAATGGGTCGCCAGTCATGCCGTGGAACAGGACTGGACCACTGGCCGCGCCTCGGAACTGGCCCAGCGCCGAGCGATGAACCTGCCTGTGAGCGACGAGCATGCGAACATGCCCGGCATGCACCACGACATGCCCATGTCCACACCGATGAATACCTTCACCACCCCGGACTACAGCCCGCTAGAGCGACTTGCACCGATGGTCCAAGCCCTGGGACTGCCGTCGCCGGTGCTGATCTCGCCGCCCTCGGCACGGGCACCGAACTGGACCGCCCGCTCTGACACCGCCAACCGTCCGCAACGCACCCACCTAACGCTCGACCCCGTCAATGCCACGGTGCGCCAGCGCATTGACTTCAGCCAGCGGCCACTGCTCGACCGCGTCATCGGTTATGGGGTGGCGGTCCATGAAGGCCAACTGTTCGGCCTGGCTAATCAGTTGCTCGGTCTGTTCACCACCTTTGGCCTGATGACCCTGTCGCTCAGCGCCCTGGTGCTCTGGTGGCGCCGCCGCCCGCAGGGTGCGCTCGGTGCGCCGCCCGCCCTGGCCGAGAGCCGTTACCCAGCCGTCATGCTCGGCGTGCTGGGGCTACTGGGCGTTTACCTACCGTTGCTGGGGGCGTCCATGCTGGTGTTGTGGCTACTGGAGCGGTGCGTGCTGTCACGCATCGCGCCGCTGCGCCGTTTCCTCGGCCTAGTGGCCTAAGAGTGACGGCAGGGGGCGTAAGCTTCCTGCCGTCGCCACCGACGATGATTTATTGCGCAGCGGCCCGAGCAACGCGATAGACCGACAGGCAATAGAACGCCAGCGCCACCCCTGCCAACACGCCGCCCACCACGCCGATATAGGCAAACCCCAGTTGCCGCCCGACCCAACTGCCCATCAGCGCCCCACCGCCAATTCCGATGTTGTAGATCCCCGAGAACAGCGCCATGGCCACATCGGTTGCATCCGGTGCAAGCACCAGGACCTCGCGCTGCAGCGACAGACCGAAGCCCATGATCGCCATGCCCCAGAACACGCTGAGCACACCCAGTGTCGAAACGTCGCCGCTCAACGGCAACAGCAAGGCCAGGCACACCGCCAGCAACGAGGTGGCCGCGATCAGAAAGCGCTGTGGATGTTGCCGATTGAATCGACTGAATAGCAGCGACCCGAAAATTCCCGCGCCACCGAACAGCAGCAGGATCAAGGTCACCACCTCGCCGCCCATGCCCGCCACCGACTCGATGAACGGTTCGATATAGCTGTAGGCCGTGAACTGAGCCGTGATCACCGTTGCCGTCAGCCCGTAGACCGCCACCAGAGCTGGCCGCTTGAATAGCACGGGCAGGCTTCTCAAGGAACCCGAATTCTGGCTCGGCAACAGCGGCAGGGTCCTGGCCAGCCACAGCACCAGCGCGCCCGCCATCAAGGCAATCGCCAGGAAGGTCGTTCGCCAGCCCATGGCTTCGCCCAGCAATCGGCCCAGGGGAATGCCCAGTACTAACGCCATGGAGGTGCCGGTCGCCAGCAGGCCCAGTGCCTGTGCCTGTTTGCCCGGTGGCGCAACACGCACCGCGAGGGAGGCGGTGATGGACCAGAACAGCGCATGGGACAAGGCAATGCCGATGCGGCTCACCATCAGTACGCCAAAACCGGTCGCCAGGCTGGACAACACGTGGCTGGCAATAAACAGCCCGAACAGCACCATCAACAATTTGCGCCGCTCGATGTTACGGGTGAGCAGCATGATCGGCAGCGACGTGAGAGACACCACCCAGGCGTAGAGAGTGAGCATCAGCCCGACCTGGGCGGTGGACATATCGAAGCTGTCGCCGATGGCGCTCAACAGACCGACCGGTACGAACTCGGTGGTGTTGAAGACAAAAGCGGCCAGGGCCAATGCGATGACCTGGTGCCAGTTGCCGGTGTGTTCAGGTGCGGGGGCGCTCATTGGAAATCCGTCATACGCTATCAAGAATTAAGCAGTCGGTGGTGTGCACACCGGGCGTTTGCAAGAACAGCAGGTCGAGGTGAAATGGCTACAAGTATCGCTCGTTGGAGGGGCTTGATTGTTGGAAAGTTGCGATCGGCGCCCTGAAAGTTCTGCTCTCTGTCTCCCATCAAACCTTGAAACACTCCACCGGTAGCTGATCGCCAGTCGGACGGGAAGCTTGGCTTGCGGTTCTGTCGCTATAATGCTCGGCGACAGGTGACTATCCACCGGCCATCAATCTGCCCCTCACAGTCGAAGGTCTAAAAATGCCAAAGACACTGCCAGCAGGCGCCTCGACGGCCACCGCGACAGACATCGAACGATCCATCCAGGCGCTGAACAAAATGGCTGAGCGGCTTTGGGGAGACGGCCGCGAGAGCGAGGCAAAAGCACTCCTCGATGCCTTGGATGCGTTGAACCGAGCACTGGACAGGATCCGCATCGGTGAGAGTCGCAAAATAGTGACGCTTCATTGAATTGGATGGCAAACGTAGGAATATTTCCCACTACCATAGTATGTAGAAGTTACACATCAGCATCACTGCTCCATCCACTAAGTTTCAACCTCTGCACCTTGCCCTATCCTTCTACTCCGACCTTCACTCTGGAGATCGAAAATGGCCCCTTATCAATCTCCCCTCTTGCAAAGCTGGCACCGCAACGGTGCTATCGAAAGTCCCCGCCAAGTCACCGACCAGGCCATCCTGCTGGCGATAGCAGGCCGCAAGCCAGAGCGTGTGCGCGACACCACCTGGAAGCATTCGTTTATCTACTGCCCCAACAGACTGAAAGGGAATCCGTCTCTATCCCAAGAAAGGAGGTTCGGACCCGGTCGCCCTTTGCCCGTGCAGGCTTCAACCCGCTCCGCTCATCGTCATCGCACGCTTTAAGAGCAACCAGTGCTATAGTTTGCCGCGTTTTTTACGCTTTGATTACGCATGGAAGCAAAAGGGGAGTATCTATGACCATCTACACCGCAGGCTACGAAGGGCTCGTGATCGACGCGTTCATCGCACAGCTCAAACAAGCCCAGATCGACAAGGTGCTGGATGTTCGGGAATATCCGTTGTCTCGCAAAAAGGGCTTTTCCAAAAAAGCCTTCGCTGAAAACTTAGCCGTTGCGGGCATTTCATATGAGCACAGCCCGCCACTGGGATGTCCAAAACCAATACGCAACCGATACAAGGTGGACGGTGATTGGTCAGCATACTCTCGCGACTTCCGAATCTACATCCGAACACAAAACGCTATATTAAGTGAGTTAGTGTCAGACGCTGCAGAACAAAAAATTTGTATGGTCTGTTACGAGGCGGACGCAAAGCTCTGCCATCGTAGCCTGATCGCGGAAGCCGCTCAGGAGCTGGAGAGTTCACTGAAAACCGAACATCTACCTCTCAGAATAGAGACATTTGCTGATATTCTTTGCTCTGTCGCTTAGGTGGATAGATCAAGCTGACTATCAACCACTGCCCAGGAAAACGGTGAATAGTTCCCATTAAAAGTAGGAGATCCCTACTAGGTAAATCGGCTTCCAACTTCTTTCGAAAAGGAGCTTCCCAGCCATCTGCACCATGTTGGCGGCGAACGTTTCGATAAAGCTGGCTGGCCTCCCAATCAACAATCTTGTGGGTGTAGGGCTTGATCTCGCCATCTATCATACATTCATAAGTGTAATGAAAATCGAACGGTACTTTTTCTAGCCGCTTGATACTTGCCCGCTCTTGCTGCTCATCAAACAGGCTCGGCTGCCGCTGCATCAGCTCAAGCTTTTCGATTTCTTGCGGCGTCCATTCCTCCGAAGCAGCTTTTCGAATATGCAGCGTGGCAATTCGGACAGGCCTGATCAAGCCCAAAGTAACATTGCTATCTACCCGTGCCGCCTCCAAGGCATCAAAGCTTTCGTAAATGGTCAATTTATCCAACAACTTACAACGCTCCTTCCAGTCCCCAGCCGGTAAAGCTCTGCCTACCGAGATAGTATCGACACCGATCTTGTGGCTCTCGGGCCTCCGATCTCCTGGGCTTCTGTCAATAAAAGCCTCGATCCATTGCCACTTTGCGAATTGCTGATCCCCGGTTACTAGACGAAATGGAACGGGGTAGAGGCGTATGAGATTGCCAAATTCATCCATCCCAGCAACACATGAAGTTTCAGCGTATTTAGCGCTAGGAGAGGGGTACGTTTTGCAGAGAATCAGGATTCGAGCTTTCCGTCTCATTCAGACCAGATCCATTTGGTGTTTTCCTACTGTCGCCAGAAATCGAAGCAACGACCAGTTGTCATCAATGCAGGCCTTGGCATCATCTCAAACCCTCGCCGACTCAATATCTATCAGTAAAACAAGACATGTTTAAAAATTATTGTAGACTTTTATGTATTCATGGAAGGGGATCGACGCAATACCTTCGAAGCCGGCTTTCTACATTATCTGCAGAAACAACTCTTCGCCAACGCCCGCACCGCCTCGTCCGTATAATGTATACGGGCGGCCAGCAGCAGGATGAGCACAGCGTCATTGAGCGACGGTACCTTTGCCATCATGACCGCCAGTCATTCCGTGCGGGATCTCAAAGGGTTGATTCGCAAGCCTGCCAGGCCAATCAGTATTGAAGACATGAACCAGGCTATCGCGGCTGAGGGTGCTAAAGCACGATGATCGGTCTGGACGCCAATGTGCTGGCTCGTTATCTCGCTCAGGATGACCCGGCACAAGCAGCCAAGGCAACGGCATTGATAGAGTCGTTGTCCGTAGCCTCTCTCGGCTATATAACGCTGGTGTCGGTGGTCGAGTTGGTGTGGGTACTTCAGTCCTGCTACCAATCCGACAAGAGCGACATCCTCGTGACGCTCGAGACACTACTGCGCACCAGGGAACTAAAAGTTGAACGGGCCGAAATTGTCTGGCAAGCCCTACGTCGCTATACCGAAGCCAAAGCGGATTTCGCCGATTGCCTGATCGAACGTAGCGCCCACGCAGCGGACTGTGAATACGTCGTGACCTTCGATAGCAAAGCCGCAAAAACAGCAGGCATGCGCAAACTGACCTGAACCTACGCCAACAGCGATGCCCGAACCCTGGCCTGTCAGGATGACCAGCAGCAGGCGTTCGCTTACAAACAGATCAAGGACGCCCCCTCTGTTTCGCAAAGGAGGCAAACTGATCGTCAGTCAGTGGTCTTCAGTCAGTGAAATCCCAGGGCTGTCCAAAGCGAGCCAGACGCCAAGGTCTGGTCTGGCAACCCCCAGAAACGACAAAGCCCCGAATTCCGGGGCTTTGAGGTCTATGTATGGCGGAGGCGCAGAGATTCGAACTCTGGGACCTGTTACAGTCGGCAGTTTTCAAGACTGCTGCCTTAAACCACTCGGCCACACCTCCTATGTAGTGCGGGCGCCATAATACCGTAATGAAACACACTGTCAAACTCTCGTGATAGCTTGTTGCAGAGCCTCTGTTATGATCTTTGCGACTGAACATTTCAAACCCGAAGGAGTTTCGCCATGCGCGAACAGGATTATGCCGTTAACAACAGCGTGCAGGCTGAGCAGCTAGAGGTTAGCCGCGTCCTGCGCAACACTTACAGCCTTCTGGCCCTCACCCTGGCTTTCAGCGGTGTGATGGCCTTCGTCGCCCAGCAGATGCGTGTCGGCTACCCGAATATCTTCGTCGTGCTGATCGGCTTCTACGGGCTGTTCTTCCTCACCAACAAACTACGCGATTCGGCCTGGGGCCTGGTGTCCGCCTTCGCCCTGACCGGTTTCATGGGGTTCCTGCTCGGCCCGATCCTCAACCGCTACCTGGGCATGCAGGGCGGCGCTGAAGTCGTCAGTTCGGCATTCGCCATGACCGCCCTGGTCTTCGGCGGCCTGTCGGCCTACGTGCTGATCACCCGCAAGGACATGAGCTTCCTCAGTGGGTTCATCACCGCCGGCTTCTTCGTGCTGCTGGGTGCAACGCTGGCCAGTATTTTCTTCAACATCAGCGGTCTACAGTTGGCGATCAGCGCTGGTTTCGTGCTGTTCTCCTCGGTCTGCATCCTGTTCCAGACCAGCGCCATCATCCATGGTGGCGAACGTAACTACATCATGGCAACCATCAGCCTGTATGTGTCGATCTACAACCTGTTTATCAGCCTGCTACAGATCTTCGGCATCATGGGTCGCGACGACTGATCGCACCGCTCAAGCGAAAAGCCCGCTTTGGCGGGTTTTTTGTTGTCGACGATTTAGCTTCCTGGCGTTTCTAGCTTTATTATGACGGCAGATTTGCCGACAGAGTCTCCCATGAAGTTTGCCATTGCACTGTTTTCCGCACCCCACGCGCCCTCCTCTCGCCGCGCCCTGCTGTTCGCCCAGGCAGTGCTTGCCGGTGGGCATGAGATTGTGCGGCTGTTCTTTTATCAGGATGGCGTGCATAGCGCGTCGAGCAATGTGGTCACTCCCCAGGACGAACAGGACTTACCACAACAGTGGACGACCTTCGTCAGTGAGCACCAGCTCGACGGTGTGGTCTGCATCGCCGCAGCGCTGCGACGCGGTGTGCTCAACCGTGAAGAGGCCCAGCGCTATCAGCGCGCGGCGGTGAATCTGGGCGAGCCCTGGGAACTCTCCGGACTGGGGCAGTTGCATGATGCCGTGCAGGCCGCCGACCGATTGATTTGTTTCGGAGGGCCTTGAAATGCCCAAGTCCCTGTTGATTGTCAGCCGCCAGGCGCCGTGGTCTGGCCCGAGTGCCCGCGAAGCGCTGGATATCGTGCTGGCCGGGGGGGCCTTTGATCTGCCCATCGGCCTGCTGTTCATGGATGACGGGGTGTTCCAGCTGACGCCCGCACAGAACGCCAAGACGCTCCAGCAGAAAGACCTGACCGCTAACCTTCAGGCGCTGTCACTGTTCGGTGTCGAGAATCTGTATGCCTGTCGCGACAGCCTGGCTGACCGGGGGATTTTTTCCAGCCAGATCACTGGCGAGGATTTGAGCCTGCTCACGGCCGAAGAAACCATCGCGCTCGTTAATCGTTATGACCAGGTGATTACTCTCTGATGTCGACCTTGCATGTGCTGTCTCACTCTCCGTTCACCGACAGCCGCCTGGGCAGTTGCCTGCGCCTGCTGGGCAGCGACGATGCGCTGCTGCTCTGTGGCGACGCTGTCTACGCCTTGCAACCGCGCAGCCTGCCGCTCGAAGCCCTTGAAGAACGTGCCGCCGAGTTGTCGCTGTTTGTGCTCGACGAAGACCTGCTGGCCCGAGGCCTGGAATGTCCGGACTGGGCCACGCGCGTGGACTATCCGGGGTTTGTCGAGCTGTCGATCCGCTACCATAAGGTCAACACTTGGTTATGAACACCTTGACGGTGAACGGGCAGGACATCGCCCTGGACAAGGACGGCTACCTGGTGGAGTTGAGCGATTGGTCGCCCGCCGTCGCCAGCGCCCTCGCTGCCCGGGAAACCATCGAGCTGAGCCCGGAGCACTGGGAAATCCTCGAGTTGTTGCGCAGTTTCTATCAGGAATTCGACCTGTCGCCGGCGACACGCCCGCTGATCAAATACACCGCCTTGAAACTGGGTGCCGAAAAAGGCAACAGCCTGCACCTCAATCGCCTGTTCAATGGCACCCCCGCCAAACTCGCCGCCAAGCTGGCGGGCCTGCCCAAACCGACGAATTGTTTATGACCCACTCTGCTCCTCTGATCACCGAAACGCCCACCGAGCATGCGTTTGCACCTTTCGTGCGGATCCTTGGCAAAGGTAAGCGCGGCGCCCGCAGCCTGACCCGCGAGGAAGCCCGCGAGGCCATGGGCATGCTGCTTGACGACAAGGTCGAGGACACCCAACTCGGCGCCTTCCTGATGTTGCTGCGCCACAAGGAGGAAAGCCCGGTGGAGCTGGCCGGATTTACCGAGGCCCTGCGCGAGCGGCTCAATGCGCCGGCCTTGCCGATCGACCTGGACTGGCCGACCTACGCCGGCAAGAAGCGCCACCTGCCCTGGTACCTGCTGGCCGCCAAGTGCCTGGCCCAGAACGGCGTGAAGATCCTGATGCACGGCGGCGGCGCCCATACCTCGGGCCGGCTGTACACCGAACAATTGCTCGGTGCCCTGCAGATTCCGTTGTGCCGCACCTGGCAGGCGGTCGCACAGGCTCAGGCCAGCGGCAATATCGCCTTTTTCCCCCTGGGTGACTGGGCACCACGGCTGCAGCGGATGATCGACCTGCGTAACACCCTGGGCCTGCGCTCACCGATCCACTCCCTGGCGCGCATCCTCAACCCGCTGGGCGCCCGTTGCGGCCTGCAAAGCATCTTCCATCCCGGCTACCAGGCCGTGCATCGCGATGCCAGTGGCCTGTTGGGCGATACGGTCATTGTGATCAAGGGCGACGGTGGTGAGATCGAGGTCAATCCCGACAGCCCCTGTCATCTTTACGGGACGACCAACGGTGAAAGCTGGGAGGAAGAATGGCCCGCATTGTCCGCGCAGCGTCATGTGAAACCGGCGACGCTGGAGCCCGGGCATCTCAAGGCTCTTTGGAGGGGCGAGGTGGAGGACAGCTACCCGCAATTGGCCCTGCTGTCGACCATGGCCCTGGCCCTGCGCGGTCTCGGCATACCTCGTGAACACGCCTTCGAACAGGCACGACAGTACTGGGATGCCCGTAACAAATCGATTTAGCCAATCAGGCTCATGATGGTGCGCGAACCTGCAAGAGCCGGATTACAGGCTCTTGCAGTGGGGATTGAGGCCAACGCTAAATCGGCCTCAGACTTGGGATTGCGCACCTTCGAACCAGGCCAGTTTCTCGCGTAGCTGGACCACTTCTCCGACAATCACCAGCGTCGGTGCATGGACTTCATGCTCCGCCACCAGTTGTGGCAGATTGGCCAGCGTGCCGGTGAATACGCGCTGATTCGAGGTGGTGCCTTGCTGGATCAGCGCTGCGGGTGTTTGCGCCGAACGACCATGTTTGATCAACTGTTCACAGATGATCGGCAACCCCACCAGGCCCATATAGAACACCAGGGTCTGGGCCGGCGCCACCAGGTCGACCCACGGCAGGTCAGTGCTGCCATCTTTCAGGTGCCCGGTAACAAATCGTACCGACTGCGCGTAGTCGCGGTGCGTCAGCGGGATCCCGGCATAGGCCGAGCAACCGCTGGCCGCCGTGATCCCCGGCACCACTTGGAAAGGAATCCCGTGGGCCGCCAGCTCTTCGATCTCTTCGCCACCACGACCGAAGATGAACGGATCTCCACCCTTCAGCCGCAGTACCCGCTTGCCCTGTTTCGCCAGATCGACCAGTTGCTGGTTGATCTGGTCCTGAGGCACGGTATGATCGGCACGACGCTTGCCGACATAGATACGGTCGGCATCGCGCCGGCACAGTTCGAGAATCGCCGGGGCGACCAGACGGTCGTAGAGCACCACGTCCGCCTGTTGCATCAAGCGCAGTGCGCGGAAGGTCAACAGGTCGGGATCACCCGGTCCCGCACCCACCAGATACACCTCGCCTGGCGCGTTCGGTGCCACTCCGTTGAGCTTCTCCAGCAATAAACGCTCGGCCTCGGCGCCCTGCCCGGCCAACTGACGGTCGGCGATAGGCCCCTGGAACACGTCTTCCCAGAATGCACGACGCTGTTGCACGCCAGGAAACAAGGCTTTCACCTGGGTCCGAAAGCGCGCTGCGAGCCCGGCCAACTGACCATAGGTGGCAGGAATCCAGGTTTCCAGCTTGGCCCGGATCAACCGAGCCAGTACCGGTGCATCACCGCCGCTGGAAACTGCGATCACCAGCGGCGAACGATCAACAATGGCCGGGAAGATCACGCTGCACAAGGCCGGTGCATCGACCACATTGACCGGTACGCAGCGCCGACGAGCATCGGCGGAGACTTGAGCGTTGAGCGACTCGTCGTCGGTGGCGGCAATGACCAGCACGCAGCCGTCCAAGTCGGATTCGACATAACCGCGCAACAGCATTTTGCCACCGCTGTTGCCGATCAGCTCACCTAACTGACTTTCGATCTCGGGAGCGACCACCTGCAACACCGCGCCGGCATCGGCCAGCAGGCGGGATTTGCGCAAGGCAATCTCGCCGCCGCCGACGACCAGCACACGGCTGCCGCGCAGGTTGTGAAACAGCGGCAGAAACTCCATCAGCCGATAACCTCGAGGCCGCCCATGTACGGTTTGAGCACTTCCGGTACACGGATCGAACCGTCGGCCTGCTGGTAGTTTTCCAGCACCGCCACCAGCGTGCGACCCACCGCCAGCCCGGAACCGTTCAGGGTGTGTGCCAGCTCCGGCTTGCCGGTTTGCGGGTTACGCCAACGCGCCTGCATGCGCCGGGCCTGGAAGTCGCCGCAGTTGGAGCACGAGGAGATTTCACGGTATTTGTCCTGGCTCGGCACCCACACTTCCAGGTCGTAGGTCTTCACAGCACTGAAGCCCATATCACCGGTACACAGGGCCAGTACGCGATAGGGCAGTTGCAGTTGTTGCAAGACCTTTTCGGCGTTTGCGGTCAGGCTCTCCAGGGCTTGCATTGAGGTCGCGGGCTCGACGATCTGGACCATCTCGACCTTGTCGAACTGGTGCTGGCGGATCATCCCGCGGGTATCGCGACCCGAGGCACCGGCTTCGCTGCGAAAGCACGGCGTGTGTGCCACGAACTTCAACGGCAGTTGCTTGGGATCGATGATCTCACCGGCGACGATATTGGTCAGCGACACCTCGGCGGTCGGGATCAGGTACAGATCGGCCTCGCCGTCACGGGTGATCTTGAACAGGTCTTCCTCGAACTTTGGCAATTGACCAGTACCGATCAGCGCCGGGGCCTGGACCAGGTAAGGCGTATAGACCTCTTCGTAACCATGCTCGCTGGTGTGCAGGTTGATCATGAACTGCGCGAGCGCACGGTGCAGGCAGGCAATCGGGCCGCGCAACAAAGCGAAACGTGCGCCGGACAGCTTGGCGGCGGTTTCGAAATCCAGCCAGCCGAACTTTTCACCCAACGCGACATGGTCCTGGATCGGGAAATCGAAGGCGGCTGGCGTACCCCAGCGGCGCACTTCGACATTGGCGTCTTCATCGGCGCCAACCGGTACCGATTCGTCGGGCAGGTTCGGAATGCCCAATAGGATCTGATCGAGTTGAAACTGGATGGCATCCAGCGCCACCTTGCCTTCGCTCAGTTCAGAACCCAGCGTCTCGACACTGGCCATCAGCGGCGCGATGTCTTCGCCGCGCTGCTTGGCCTGGCCGATACTTTTGGACACCGCATTGCGCTCGGCCTGCAATTGTTCGGTGCGGGTCTGCACCACCTTGCGCTGGCTTTCCAGCGCTTCGATGCGGGCAACATCGAGGCTGAAGCCACGGGAGGCCAGGCGATCCGCTACGTCCTGAAGGTTGCTACGTAACAGTTTGGAATCGAGCATGTCGGTTTCTCGTTATTCAGAGTTTGGTCAAGGACAGGCCGGCCCAGGTCGCGAGCAGCCCGCCGAATACGCTGAGGGCCACATAGCCGATGGCCAGCAAGCCCTGCCCGCTTTCCAGCAGGCGCACCGTATCCAGTGAAAAAGATGAAAATGTGGTCAGGCCGCCGACAAACCCCACGATCAGGCCCGCGCGGATTTCAACCGGAACTTCGGGGCGCAGCAAAAACAGGCCGTAGAGCACGCCAATCACCAGGCAGCCCACGATATTAACGGCCAATGTCGCGGTATAGAAGTGCTTCGGCCAATTGGCGTTGATTAGATTGCCCGTGGCAAAGCGCACCAGGGTACCGACGATACCGGCGACAGAGACGGCAAGCACAGTGCGGATCACGTTTTTCTCCGTGGTTTCGGGCTTTGGCGGTCGAGCGCCGCCAGTTGGTTGAGTTTCTCGCCGATCTTGATCTCCAAGCCTCTGGGCACGGGTCGGTACCAACCGGGTTCTTCCATTCCTTCTGGAAGGTAGGTTTCACCCGCCGCATAAGCATTGGGCTCATCATGGGCATATCGGTATTCATGCCCGTAACCGAGTTCCTTCATCAGTTTGGTGGGAGCATTGCGTAGATGAACGGGAACCTCTCGGCTCTTATCCTGCTTGACGAAGGCTTTCGCCTGGTTGTAGGCCATGTAACCGGCATTGCTCTTTGCCGCCATTGCCAGGTAGATGGTCGCTTGACCCAGTGCCAACTCACCTTCGGGACTCCCCAGCCGCTCGTAGGTCAAGGCAGCGTCATTGGCAATCTGCATGGCTCTTGGATCAGCGAGCCCAATATCTTCCCAAGCCATACGCACAATACGCCGTGCCAGGTAGGCAGGATCGGCACCACCGTCCAACATGCGGGTCAGCCAATAGAGCGCGGCATCGGGATGAGAACCACGAACCGACTTGTGCAAGGCCGAGATCTGGTCATAGAAGTTGTCGCCGCCCTTGTCAAAACGCCGACTGTTCAAGGTCAACGCGTTCTGAAGGAAGTCAGCGGTGATCAAGGTTATGCCAGAGGTAGTGGCGGCCGCGCTACTTTGCTCCAACAGGTTGAGGAACCTTCTGGCATCTCCATCGGCATAACCGATGAGCGTGTCCCTGGCCTGGTCGTCAAATTGAAGATCGCCAAGTGCTTTTTCCTGGGCACGTTGCAGCAATTGCTTCAGTTCTTCGTCTGTCAGCGACTGCAGCACATAGACCTGTGCCCGTGATAAGAGGGCCGAGTTCACCTCAAAGGAGGGATTCTCGGTGGTGGCGCCAATGAAGGTGACCAAGCCACTTTCCGCATAAGGAAGAAGAGCGTCTTGTTGGGACTTATTGAACCTGTGAATTTCGTCGACGAACAAGATGGTGTGCTTGCCCATGGATAGGTTCTGTTCTGCCTGTTCCATGGAGGTCCTGATGTCCTTCACGCCGGAGAACACCGCTGACAGGGCGATGAACTCACACTTGAAGGCTGTGGCGGTGAGACGCGCCAAGGTTGTCTTGCCAACCCCTGGCGGCCCCCAAAAGATCATCGAATGAGGCCTGCCCGACTGGAAAGCCAGTCGCAGAGGCTTACCTGCACCCAGCAAGTGCGACTGTCCGACCACCTCTTCCAAGGTCTTGGGGCGAAGGGCTTCAGCCAGTGGCGCAATAGGCTCTTGTGCGAACAGATCAGGCATGGCTTGCCTCCTCGAAACAATGGGAAAGCCCAGAAATCCGCACAATGCCCCTTCCAAGCCATTGATCTATATATGACTTGATCGCGTTATTGAGTCGATGGACCTCGTCGACGAACAAGACAACACAGATCCACGGGTTGGGCTTGAAACCTCTTATTCCTGAATGACGTCAGCCCCCTTGGGGATGTCAAACTTGAACGTGGCGGCCGGGATCGGCTGGTTGGCCTTGACCGCGGTGAACAGCAGGTTGGTGCGCTGGCCGACGCTGTCGATCAGTTGCATATCATTGACCAGGCCGTTACGGAACGACAGGCGTAGGCTGTCGAACAGGGTATCCTTGGTTTTCGGCTTAAGGGTGAAGTCGATCACGCCACCGGCTTCCTTGGCACTGATATCGAAGCTTTCGCTGATCTTCGACACGTCACCGGACAACAGCAAGGCTGGAGTCTGGGTCAAGCGCATGTCGAGCTTCTTGATGGTTACCTGTTCCAAGTCCGGGTCCCACAGGGTGACCTTCTGCCCATCGGAGATCATGGTCTGTTCCTGGGGTGCATCGGTGTGCCAGTAGAACAGGCCTGGACGCTGCAAGGACATTTCACCGGCAGTTTCCTGCAACTGGGTGCCGCTGCCATCCAGGGTCAACTGGGAGAACCGCGCTGTCAACGTCTGAGACTTTTCGAGCAACTGCGTCAGGCGCGTCACATCCTTCTGGTCAGCATGAGCCGACAAGGTGGTCAACGCCAGAACCGGCAACAACAGCATGCGGATAAGACGCATGGGAGTCCTCATGAAATTCGTTTGAAAGGTGGGCCGCATGATCTCACGCGGCCCAGGGTCAGTCGCGCATCGGCCCTGGCGCAAGCACTTCGCGCGAGCCGTTGGTATTCATGGCTGTCACCACTCCGGCCATTTCCATGGCTTCGATCATGCGGGCAGCCCGGTTGTAGCCGATTTTCAGTTTGCGCTGGACCGCGGAAATCGACGCCCGGCGGCTTTCCAAGACGAACTGCACAGCCTCGTCGTACAGTGCATCGGTCTCGGCATCGTCGTCACCGCCGCCGCCACCGCCATTTTCAAAGCCGCTGCCGGCTTCTTCGACGCCATTGAGGATGTCGTCGTTGTACTCGGGCGCACCTCGCAGCTTCCAGGCTTCGACCACCCGATGCACCTCGTCGTCGGAGACAAACGCGCCATGGACCCGAATCGGCAGGCTGGTGCCGGGCGGCATATAGAGCATGTCACCATGGCCCAGCAATTGCTCGGCGCCACCCTGGTCGATAATGGTCCGCGAATCGATCTTGCTCGAAACCTGGAAGGCCATGCGGGTTGGGATGTTGGCCTTGATCAGGCCGGTGATCACATCCACCGAAGGCCGCTGGGTCGCGAGAATCAGGTGGATGCCGGCTGCCCGCGCCTTCTGTGCGATACGGGCGATCAGCTCTTCGACCTTCTTGCCGACGATCATCATCATATCGGCGAATTCGTCGACCACCACGACAATGGTTGGCAGCTTGCTCAACAGCGGCGCTTCGTCGTGGATGCTCTCGCGATTGTACAACGGGTCGGCAATCGGCTCGCCGCGCTCCTGGGCCTCCTTGATCTTGGCATTGAAGCCCGACAGGTTGCGCACCCCCATCTTGGCCATCAGCTTGTAGCGCCGCTCCATCTCCGCGACGCTCCAGCGCAAGGCGTTGGCAGCGTCCTTCATATCGGTGACCACCGGGCACAGCAGGTGCGGAATGCCTTCGTAAATCGACAGTTCGAGCATTTTCGGGTCGATCATGATCAACTTGGCGTCTTCGGGGCCGGACTTGAACAGGATTGACAGGATCATCGCGTTCACCCCCACCGACTTACCGGAACCGGTGGTACCGGCCACCAGCAGGTGCGGCATCTTCGCCAAATCGGTGATCACTGGCCGACCGCCGATATCGTGGCCCAGGGCCAGGGTGACCGGCGACTTGAAGTTGTCGTATTCGGGGGTCGACAGCACCTCGGAGAAGCGCACGATCTGTCGGTCTTCGTTGGGAATCTCGATACCGACGGTGGTTTTGCCGGGAATCACCTCCACCACCCGCACGCTGGTCACCGCCAGCGAGCGCGCCAAGTCCTTGGCCAGGTTGGCGATACGGCTGACCTTGACGCCCGCGGCCGGCTGGATTTCGTAACGGGTAATCACCGGGCCGGGATGGATCGAGTCCACCGCCACTTCGACTCCGAATTCCTTGAGCTTGATTTCCAGCAGGTGGCCGATGGCAGCCAGGGACTCCGAGGAATAATTGAGCTGTTTCTTCTCGGCCGGGTCGAGAATCGAGATCGGCGGCAAGGTGCCTTCGACCGCACTGTCGATAAACAACGGGGCTTGTTTCTCTTTCTCCACGCGCTTGCTCGGCAACGGCGGCTTGACCGGTGCCGGGGCGATCACCGGCGGAACGTGTTTTTCACGCTCGGACATGTGCCTGCTCAAGGCCTGCTCGCGCTCGATCAGGCGTTCCTTGGCCTTGGCCTGCTCACGCTTGTCGGCGGTACTCGGGGCGACCACTTCCTCGATCCGGGTATCGACCTCACGCAGTTGCGCCACCAATTGCTTGCGCTCGGTACGCGCCGCCCACCAGCGATTCAGCGCGCCCTGGAACAGCTCGAAGAGGTCGAGAGTGATCTTGCCGGTAACGTCCATCACCTTGAACCACGACAAGTCGGTAAAGACCGTCAGACCGAACAGGAACAAGGCAATGAACAACAGCGTGCTGCCCTGGATATTCAAGGCATTGCGGGCCAGGTCGCCAAGGCTTTCGCCCAGCGCACCGCCGGCACCGGCCGGCAAGCCGGTGGGCGAATGAAAATGGATATGCGCCAACGCGGCACCGGACAGTACTAAAAACACCAGGCCGATCAACCGCCAGGAAAACAACCAGCCGCTCCACTGCCAGGGTTCGTGGCGCTGGCGGAAGATCTGCCAGGTCTTGACGGCCAGCAACAGCGGGAATACGTAGGCGAAATAACCCAACACCATGAACAGGATATCGGCGCTGTAGGAACCGGCAGGCCCACCGAAGTTCTGCACATCGTCGATCTTGCTGTTATGACTCCAGCCCGGATCGTCCTTGCCATAGGTCAGCAAGGCCATCATCAGGAACAGGCACAAGGCGCCGATGGCAATCAGTGCGCCTTCCTTGAGACGATAGTGCAGTTGCTGACGCCAGAGCGGCACGACTGCTTTAGGGGGTGTAGCGGTGGATTTCTTCAAAACGCGTCTTTTCCTGCGCCCAAGGCGCGCCCAACTGTTGATTGACGACAAAAATACTGCCCATTCGGGGCAGCTGAACAGTTCTGCGACTCTACCGGGACTCTTTTCACTGTCCGTCCTTTATGCGATCGGCACTTGCCCGTTCAGAAACTATCATCGGTACATTATGGCCATTGTACGGGTTTACACGCCCGATGCCACACGCTAGCCGCTTGGGTGTAGCATAACCAACAGCGATTTTCATGCTGTTCAATTTGAGCATGCATTTTCTTTTGTGACAAAGGCTTATGAGGTGTTTTTATGACTGAAGCCAAGCATTCACGCCTGATCATCCTGGGCTCCGGTCCCGCCGGTTACAGTGCTGCCGTTTATGCCGCCCGTGCCAACCTCAAGCCTGTGGTCATTACCGGCCTGCAAGCCGGCGGTCAGTTGACCACCACCACCGAAGTCGACAACTGGCCAGGCGATGTCGAAGGCCTGACCGGTCCGGTCCTGATGGAGCGCATGCAAAAACACGCGGAGCGCTTCGATACCGAGATTGTCTACGACCACATTCATACTGCCGAGTTGCAGCAGCGACCGTTTATCCTCAAGGGTGACAACGGTATCTACAGCTGCGACGCCCTGATTATTGCCACCGGCGCCTCTGCCCAGTACCTGGGCTTGCCTTCCGAGGAGGCCTTCGCCGGCAAGGGGGTTTCGGCTTGCGCCACATGCGATGGGTTTTTCTACCGTAACCAAGTAGTAGCCGTTATCGGTGGCGGTAATACGGCCGTCGAGGAAGCGCTTTACCTGGCCAATATTGCCAAGGAAGTACACTTGGTTCACCGCCGTGACAAATTGCGCTCGGAGAAGATCCTCCAGGACAAACTCTTCGAAAAAGCCGCCAACGGCAATATCCGCCTGCACTGGAACCAGAATCTGGACGAAGTGCTCGGCGACGCGACCGGCGTGACTGGCGCCCGCCTGCGTGACAGCCTGACCGGCGAAACCTGGGACTTGTCGCTGGCCGGCGTGTTTATCGCTATCGGCCACAAACCCAACACCGACCTGTTCCAGGGGCAGTTGACCATGCGCGACGGCTATCTGCAGGTCAGGGGCGGCAGCGACGGCAATGCCACCGCGACGCAAATCCCTGGGGTGTTCGCCGCCGGCGACGTCGCCGACCATGTCTATCGCCAAGCCATCACGTCGGCGGGTGCCGGCTGCATGGCAGCGCTGGATGCCGAGAAGTATCTGGACGATAACTGATTGAATGCCATGCTGACTTGGTTACAACGCGACACCCTGACATTTCCACCGCTGGCCAAGGCCATGCGCGAACCCAATGGACTGCTGGCCGCTGGCGGCGATCTGTCTGCCGACCGGCTGATCCAGGCCTATCGCCACGGCTGTTTCCCGTGGTTTTCCGAAGGCCAGCCGATTCTCTGGTGGTCGCCGGACCCACGCACCGTTCTGTTTCCCGACGAACTGCATGTTTCGCGCAGCCTGGGCAAGCTTCTGCGCCAGCAGCGCTACCAGGTCACCTTCGACCGGGATTTTGCCAGTGTCATTCGCGCCTGCGCCGCGCCACGCGCCTACGCCAACGGAACCTGGATCACCGAGGCGATGCAAAACGCCTATCTGCAGTTGCACGAGCGCGGCATCGCCCATTCGGTCGAGGTCTGGGACCAGGATCAACTGGTCGGCGGCCTGTACGGCCTGGCGATTGGGCAACTGTTTTTCGGTGAGTCCATGTTCAGTAGTGCCGACAACGCCTCGAAAGTAGGCTTCGCAACCCTGGTCAACCACCTGAAAACAGCGGGGTTTGTCTTGATCGACTGCCAGATGCCCACCGATCACCTGCATAGCCTCGGTGCCCGGGCGATTCCGCGCAGCACTTTTGCCGACTACCTGCACCACCATCTCGATCAGCCCAATACGGCCCGATGGGTTTGCTAGGCGAGTTCCATCGGCTGGCTTACACTTAATTCAAAGCTTATCCCGAGGGTTGATCATGACCGAGCTGGCGCGTTTGAAGTTTTATGCCACTCAACCCCACTCTTGCAGCTATCTGCCCGAAGAGCAGGCTACCACGCTGTTCCTCGACCCTAGCCAGCCCATGGACGTGCATGTCTACGCAGACCTTTCGGAGATGGGATTTCGTCGCAGCGGCGACCACCTCTACCGACCCCATTGCCAAAACTGCAACGCCTGCGTGCCGGCGCGCATCCCGGTGGCGCAGTTTGTGCCCAACCGTCAGCAAAAACGCATTCTCAAACGCAACATGGATCTTCAGGTGCGAGCCGCCAAGCCGGGGTTCAGCGAGGAATACTTCGACCTGTACCAGCGTTATATCGAGCAACGCCACTCCGATGGCGACATGTATCCGCCCAGTCGAGGCCAGTTCTCGACCTTCCTGGTGCGCGATCTGCCCTTTTCAAGATTCTACGAGTTTCGCCTGGAAGGTCGACTGGTCGCCGTGGCGGTGACCGACCTGCTGCCCAACGGCCTCTCGGCGGTCTACACGTTCTACGAGCCGGACGAAGAACGCCGCAGCCTCGGCCGCTACGCGATTCTCTGGCAGATCAGCGAAGCCCATCGACTGGGCCGGGACGCCGTTTATCTCGGGTACTGGATCAAGAACTGCAAGAAGATGAACTACAAGACCCAATATCGACCGATCGAGCTGTTGATCAATCAACGCTGGGTCACGCTCAGCTAGTGGCCGGTGCGGTTAGTTCGTTAGCTCAAGTGCAGATGCCGGCAGTCCAGGCGGCTGATGCCGAAATTGCCTGACAGAACTCGCCACCCAAGCCACCCGGCCTTCCCCTTACCTCGCAAAAAACTGTATTGCGGTGACTGATGTCGCCGCAGGCGGGCAGTTATTTTCGCGGTTGGCACTAACCACTTGGCGTGAAGGTGGTTTTTCGGGCACAATGCACGCCGCTTTTGCCTGGCGCAGTTGCACCGGGCCATTCACTGGATACCGAGGGCTTTACTGCATGTCGAAAGAAGACAGCTTCGAAATGGAAGGCACTGTCGTCGACACCCTGCCCAACACCATGTTTCGCGTGGAGTTGGAAAATGGGCACGTCGTAACCGCGCATATCTCCGGCAAGATGCGCAAGAACTACATCCGCATTCTTACCGGTGACAAAGTGCGCGTCGAGCTGACGCCCTATGACTTGAGCAAAGGGCGCATCACCTACCGCGCCCGCTAATCAGGTCAACACAAGACGCCCGGCACCGCCGGGCGTTTTTGTTATGTGGTGAGCAAGCTTGCCTCGCCGAGCCGTGAAGCAGACCCAAAAAACATTTTGATTGCTCCCAGGCTTACAAGACAAAGGCGCCTGAAAGCGCCTTTGTCTTGTACTGCATCAAGCCCGGATCAGGCCATTTCAGCCGTGGTTTCGAAGTCGAAAGTCAGCTCGCCATCCTTGATGTCGATGTGTACTACACCGCCATGCTCGGACAACTCGCCAAACAGGATCTCTTCGGCCAGCGGACGCTTGATCTTGTCCTGGATCAGGCGTGCCATCGGACGCGCTCCCATGGCCACATCGTAGCCACTTTCGGCCAGCCAGTTGCGGGCCGCATCGGTCACCTCCAACTGTACGCGCTTGTCTTCCAACTGAGCCTGAAGCTCGGTAAGGAACTTATCCACCACACTCTTGATAACCTCATGGCTGAGGCGACCAAACTGGATAATAGTGTCCAGGCGGTTGCGAAACTCCGGCGTGAAGCTTTTCTTGATCACTTCCATGGCATCGGACGAATGATCCTGATGGGTAAAGCCAATCGACGCCCGGGCTGCGGTTTCGGCACCGGCGTTGGTGGTCATGATCAGAATCACGTTGCGGAAGTCGGCCTTGCGCCCGTTGTTGTCGGTCAGGGTCCCATGGTCCATGACCTGCAGCAGAAGGTTGAAGACTTCCGGGTGGGCCTTCTCGATTTCATCGAGCAGCAGCACACAATGCGGTTGTTTGGTAATCGCTTCGGTCAGCAGGCCACCCTGGTCGAAACCGACGTAGCCCGGAGGTGCGCCGATCAGACGCGAGACAGTGTGACGCTCCATGTACTCGGACATGTCGAAACGCACCAGCTCGATCCCCATCGCCTTGGCCAGTTGCCGCGCCGCTTCGGTCTTGCCGACACCGGTGGGACCGGCGAACAGGAACGAACCGACAGGCTTGTCCGGCGATTTCAGTCCGGCACGGGACAGCTTGATGGCGGTCGACAGCGAGTCGATGGCCGCATCCTGGCCGAATACGGTCAGCTTCAGGTCACGCTCAAGATTACGCAGCAGTTCCTTGTCGGAGCTGGTGACGTGTTTCGGCGGAATCCGCGCGATTTTCGCGACGATGTCCTCGACTTGCGGCACTTCGATGCGCTTCACACGCTTCTCGACCGGCTGCAAGCGCTGGTAGGCGCCCGCCTCGTCGATCACGTCGATGGCTTTATCCGGCATATGCCGATCATTGATGTAGCGTGAAGCCAGCTCGGCTGCCGCACGCAACGCCTCGTCGCTGTATTCGATATTGTGGTGCTGCTCGAAACGACCTTTCAGGCCACGCAGAATACCAATGGTGTCTTCGACCGAAGGCTCGGACACGTCGACCTTCTGGAAGCGCCGGGCCAGGGCACGGTCTTTCTCGAAGATGCCGCGAAATTCCTGGAAAGTGGTCGAGCCAATGCAACGGATATCGCCAGAGGACAGCAGCGGCTTGAGCAGATTCGAAGCGTCCATGACACCGCCGGAAGCGGCACCCGCGCCGATGATGGTGTGGATTTCGTCAATGAACAGGATCGCCTGTGGACGTTTTTTCAGCTCGCCGAGCAACGCCTTGAAGCGTTTCTCGAAGTCGCCGCGATATTTGGTGCCGGCCAGCAAGGCACCCAGGTCGAGAGAATAGACGACGCTGCTGGCCAGCAGATCCGGCACCTGGTTGTCGACGATGCGCTTGGCCAGGCCTTCGGCGATCGCGGTCTTGCCAACGCCCGCCTCTCCCACCAACAACGGGTTGTTCTTGCGCCGACGAGCGAGGATCTGCGCGACACGCTCGACCTCCAGCTCGCGGCCGACCAATGGATCGATACGCCCCTGGCGTGCCAGCTCATTGAGGTTGCTGGCATACGCGTCCAGGGGATTGCCTGAAGATGAAGACTCGCCGCCCTCTTCGTCCTGCATATCCTGCTCGCCTTCGGAGTGATCGCCGTGCCCAGGCACCTTGGAGATGCCATGAGCGATGTAGTTGACGACATCGATACGTGCAACGCTTTGTTGCTTGAGCAGGAACACTGCCTGGCTTTCCTGTTCGCTGAAGATTGCGACAAGCACGTTGGCACCCGTCACTTCGCGTTTACCGGAACTCTGCACATGGAATACGGCACGCTGCAGGACACGCTGGAAGCCCAGCGTCGGCTGGGTTTCGCGATCTTCGTCATGAACGGGAATCAACGGCGTGGTGGAGTCGATAAACTCCTGCAGGTCGTGTTTGAGTTTGTCGAGGTTCGCACCACAGGCCCGTAGAACGGCAGCGGCGGCCTCATTATCCAAAAGGGCCAGCAGGAGATGCTCGACCGTCATGAATTCATGACGCTTCGAACGGGCCTCCTTGAAGGCTAGATTGAGGGTGACTTCGAGCTCGCGGTTTAACATAGTTCACCTCATACCCAAGTGGTCGGCGTTAACCGTCCTTCTCGATTTCACAGAGTAGCGGATGCTGGCTTTCCCTGGCGTACTGGTTGACCTGCATGGCCTTGGTCTCGGCGATGTCGCGGGTAAACACTCCACATACTGCCCGTCCCTCTGTATGAACGGCCAGCATGACCTTGGTGGCCAGCTCACGATTCAGGTTAAAAAACACCTCAAGCACTTCGACGACGAAATCCATCGGCGTGTAGTCATCGTTGAACAAAACCACCTTGTACATCGGCGGTGCCTGCAACGAGGGCTTTGCTTCCTGTATGGCAATGCCCGCAGAGTCGTCGTCGTGAAAATCCGGGCGATCCTGATTGAAGGTTAGTCGAATCTGGCTGATTGCATGCATGGAAAGAAAGGTTCGTCAGTTGAGCTGTTGTAGTAATGGGGACGTTTCGGAAAGTTTCAATACCGACCGAACGGTCACCTTGACTATCGCCAAATCGGTGTTACAACCAATAGAGCCCACATTGGGTAATAAAGGTCCATATCGTCAACCATTTTTCTGGTTCACGTAGTGAAGGATGAACTGGATGATACTCCAGTGATGGGGTCGTTTGCAGAGGGATATGAGCATGCCGAGCGGTAAGGTCAAGTGGTTCAACAACGCCAAGGGCTATGGTTTCGTCCTGGAAGAAGGCAAGGATGAAGACTTGTTTGCCCATTACTCAGCCATCAAGATGGATGGCTACAAAACCCTTAAGGCTGGCCAGGCAGTAAGCTTTAAGATCATCCAAGGCCCCAAAGGTTTGCATGCCGTCGATATAGAGGCTGTTGTCGCGACCCCCACCGAAGAGAAAGCATTGCCCCATAAGACCAAGACACACAACGTCAGTGCCTGAAATCGATCAGTAGAAAAATCCAGGCAAAAAAAACGCCCGACTCAAATTTTGAGTCGGGCGTTTTTTTGTGCACCGCCGCTCGCTTTACATATGGGCGATCAGGGCATCGCCGAAGCCGGAAGACGACAGCAGCCTGGCACCGTCCATCAGGCGCTCGAAGTCATAGGTCACGGTCTTGGCGCCGATTGCGCCGTTGGTCCCCTTGATGATCAGATCAGCCGCTTCGGTCCAGCCCATATGGCGCAGCATCATTTCCGCGGACAGGATCAGCGAGCCCGGATTTACCTGATCCTTGCCGGCATACTTGGGCGCAGTGCCGTGGGTAGCTTCAAACATGGCGACGGTATCGGACAGGTTGGCCCCCGGCGCGATACCGATTCCTCCCACCTCGGCCGCCAGGGCGTCGGACAGGTAGTCACCGTTCAGATTGAGGGTCGCGATCACATCGTACTCGCCCGGGCGCAGCAGGATCTGCTGGAGCATGGCGTCGGCAATGGCGTCCTTGACCACGACATGGCGACCGGTCTTCGGGTTCTTGAACTGCATCCACGGGCCGCCATCGAGCAACGTCGCGCCGAACTCTTCGGCGGCCACTTCGTAGGCCCATTCCTTGAAGGCACCTTCCGTGAACTTCATGATATTGCCCTTGTGGACGATGGTCAGCGACTTGCGATCATTGTCGACAACATATTGCAGGGCCTTGCGCACCAGGCGCTGGGTCCCCTCTTTCGATACCGGTTTGACGCCAATACCGCAATTTTGGTCGAAGCGGATCTTGGTGACGCCCATTTCCTCCTTGAGAAACTTGATGACCTTGTTCGCTTCCGGCGAGCCGGCTTTCCACTCGATCCCCGCATAGATATCTTCGGAATTCTCGCGAAAGATCGTCATGTCGACGTCGCCGGGCTTTTTCACCGGGCTCGGCACGCCTTCGAACCAGCGCACCGGGCGCAGACAGACATACAAGTCGAGTTGCTGGCGCAGGGCCACGTTAAGCGAACGGATACCACCGCCCACTGGAGTCGTCAGGGGACCTTTGATGGAAACCACGTAATCCTTGACCGCATCAAGGGTTTCCTGAGGCAGCCAAGTATCCTGATCATAGACCTGGGTGGCCTTCTCGCCAGCATAGACTTCCATCCAGGATATCTTGCGCTTGGCGCCATAAGCCTTTTCGACCGCGGCATCGACGACCTTGATCATCACCGGGCTGATATCGACGCCAATGCCGTCGCCTTCGATGAAGGGGATGATCGGGTGATCAGGAACATTGAGAGAGTGGTCTGCATTGACGGTGATTTTGTCACCGACGGCTGGAACCTGAATCTTCTGGTATCCCATGTTGTACCTCCATCTATGGATTGAACATCTGGCTACGCTCGAGCCTACCCCGGTTAAATATAGACGCAAACCTCGACTATCCCTATTTACACCGAAAGGCTGGCAGTTCGCGGCGTACAAACCTGAACTCCTGGAAAAAATCGGCAATCTCCAGCATCGCGCGGCGCCACCCGGCGCTTTGCGCGTGCGACCTTTAGACCAATGGATCAAAAGAGTTGTTTATGAACCCTCGGCGCTTTGCCAGCAACCTATGTATAATCGCGCCGATGACCACAGGGTCACGATGGCCGACCTCTCCCAGCTACCGAAATGTAGCCGAGACTTTCCGCCCAAAAGCCGGACTGTTAGCGCAGTCCGACCGCTTGACGCTCGACTGACGCAACCCAACATCACCGCGAAGAAATCTCGACATTCGACTCATGGACGACTTTGAACGAACGCGCTTATCCGGCGCATCTCGAGTTTCTGCGCATGCTTTAGCAAAGAAGAGAGTTAATCCGAATATGCCCACCCGTTCGAAGATCATCTACACCTTCACCGACGAAGCCCCCGCCCTCGCCACCTATTCACTGTTGCCTATCGTAGAGGCCTTTACCGCTTCGGCTGATATCGCCGTGGAAACCCGCGACATTTCCCTCGCAGGACGCATTCTCGCCAGCTTCCCCGAGCAATTGGGCGCCAAAGCTGTGCCGGACCACCTTGCCGAGCTCGGCGAGTTGGCCATCACGCCCGAAGCCAACATCATCAAGCTGCCGAACATCAGCGCTTCGGTACCGCAACTGCAGGCCGCGATCAAGGAACTGCAAGCCCAGGGCTTCAACATCCCCGACTACCCGGAAACCGTGAGCAGCGACGCCGAAAAAGACGCTCGCGCCCGTTACGACAAGGTCAAGGGCAGCGCCGTAAACCCGGTCCTGCGCGAAGGCAACTCCGATCGCCGCGCACCGCTGTCGGTCAAGAACTACGCACGCAAGCACCCGCACAAGATGGGCGCCTGGGCTGCCGACTCCAAATCCCACGTCGCGCACATGAGCAACGGCGATTTCTACGGCAGCGAAAAAGCCGCCCTGATCGACGCCGCTGGCAGTGTCAAGATCGAACTGATCGCCGAGGACGGCACCTCCAGCGTCCTGAAGGAGAAGACCAGCGTCCAAGCCGGTGAGATCCTTGATTGCGCCGTGCTGAGCAAGAACGCCTTGCGCAGCTTTATCGCCGCCGAAATCGAAGATGCCAAGCAACAAGGCGTGCTACTGTCGGTTCACCTGAAAGCCACCATGATGAAGGTGTCCGACCCGATCATGTTCGGCCAGATCGTTGCCGAATTCTACCAGGACGCCCTGGCCAAGCACGCCGAGGTCCTGGCCCAGATCGGCTTCAACCTGAACAACGGCATCGGCGACCTGTACACACGCATCAAGGCCTTGCCGGCCGAGCAGCAAGCACAGATCGAAGCGGACATCCAGGCGGTCTACGCCGCTCGGCCAGCACTGGCCATGGTCAACTCCGACAAGGGCATCACCAACCTGCACGTGCCAAGCGACGTCATCGTCGACGCCTCGATGCCGGCCATGATCCGCGACTCCGGCAAGATGTGGGGCGCCGACGGTCAACTGCACGACACCAAGGCAGTGATCCCGGATCGCTGCTACGCCACCATCTATCAAGCGGTGATCGAAGACTGCAAGCAACATGGCGCCTTCGACCCGACCACCATGGGCAGCGTGCCCAACGTCGGTCTGATGGCGAAGAAAGCCGAAGAATACGGCTCCCACGACAAGACCTTCCAGATCAAGGCCAAGGGCGTGGTGCGGGTTTGCGACAACAATGGCCGTACCCTGCTGGAACAAACCGTGGAAGCTGGCGACATCTTCCGCATGTGCCAGACCAAGGACGCGCCGATCCAGGACTGGGTCAAGCTGGCCGTCAATCGTGCCCGCGCGAGCAGCACCCCGGCGATTTTTTGGCTCGACCCGATGCGCGCCCACGATGGCGTAGTGATCGAGAAGGTCCAGGCTTACCTGAAGGATCACGATACCAGTGGCCTGGATATCCAGATCATGTCGCCGGTCGAGGCGATGAAGTTCACCCTGGCCCGTACCCGCGCAGGCCAGGACACCATCTCGGTCACCGGTAACGTGCTACGTGACTACCTGACCGACCTGTTCCCGATCATGGAACTGGGCACCAGCGCCAAGATGCTGTCCATCGTACCGTTGATGAACGGCGGTGGCCTGTTCGAAACCGGCGCCGGCGGTTCGGCTCCCAAGCACGTCCAGCAACTGGTGGAAGAAAACTTCCTGCGCTGGGACTCCCTGGGTGAATTCCTGGCCCTGGCCGCTTCCCTGGAACATCTGGGCGTGACCTACAACAACCCGAAAGCCCTGGTGTTGTCCAAGACCCTGGACCAGGCGACTGGCCTGTTCCTCGACAACAACAAGTCACCATCGCGCAAGGTCGGCAACATCGACAACCGCGGCAGCCACTTCTACCTGGCACTGTACTGGGCCCAGGCCCTGGCCGCCCAGAGCGAAGACACCGCGCTGCAAGGCCAGTTCACCCCATTGGCCAAGACCCTGACCGAGAACGAGGCGACCATCGTTGCCGAGCTCAATGCCGTGCAGGGCAAACCAGTCGACATTGGCGGCTACTACCACGCCAACGCCGAACTGATCAGCCAGGCCATGCGTCCGAGCGCCACGCTCAACGCGGCAATCGCTGCGCTGGTGTAAGCTTCCCGGCAGTACCACAAGCCCTGGCCCAGTGCCGGGGTTTGTGTTATCACCTTCAGAGAAACCACCCTATGGAATGGCAACCCCATATCACCGTCGCCACCGTCGTCGAAGACAACGGGCGCTTCCTGCTCGTCGAAGAACTGCAAAACGGACAGGTGGTCTTCAACCAGCCGGCCGGCCACCTCGATCCCGATGAGAGCCTGAGCGAGGCGGCCATCCGCGAAACCCTGGAAGAAACCGGTTGGGATGTCGAACTGACCGGCGTCATCGGCATCTACCTGTACACCGCTCCCAGCAACGGCGTGACCTACCAGCGCGTGTGCTTTGCCGCCAAGCCACTGCGGCACCGCCCCGATTACCAACTGGATGACGGCATCATCGGCCCACGCTGGCTGACCCGCGACGAATTGCTGGCCCTGCGCCCGCAGTGGCGCAGCGAGCTGATCATCCGCTGTATCGACGATTATCGGGCAGGCCCGCTGCACAGTCTCGAACTGATCCGCCCTTCTCTTTAGCCTTGCGGGCGCGGGCCTGTTAGAATCGCGTCCTTTTTCGAAGACACTCATTGAATCCCTATGCGTGATCCAGCCTCCCTCGCCCCAGAAAACCTGCGCGTCATTGTCGGCATGTCCGGCGGCGTGGACTCTTCCGTTTCCGCCGTCCTGCTGATGGAGCAGGGCTATCAGGTGGAAGGCCTGTTCATGAAGAACTGGGAGGAAGACGACGGAACGCAGTACTGCACCGCCATGGACGACCTGGCGGACGCCCAGGCTGTGTGCGACAAGATCGGCATCAAGCTGCACACCGCCAACTTCGCCGCCGAGTACTGGGACAACGTGTTCGAGCTTTTCCTGGCCGAATACAAGGCCGGACGCACACCGAACCCAGACATCCTCTGCAACCGCGAAATCAAGTTCAAGGCGTTTCTCGACTACGCCCTGATGCTCGGTGCCGACCTGATCGCCACCGGCCACTACGTGCGCCGCCGCGATATCGAAGGACGCACCGAACTGCTCAAGGGTCTGGACCCGAACAAGGACCAGAGCTACTTCCTGCATGCCGTCGGTGGCGAACAGATCGCCAAGACCCTGTTTCCGGTCGGCGAGTTGGAAAAGCCCGCCGTGCGCGCGATTGCCGAAAAGCATGGCCTGGCGACCGCCAAGAAAAAGGACTCCACTGGGATCTGCTTTATCGGCGAGCGACGCTTCAGCGACTTCCTCAAGCAATACCTGCCGGCCCAAGCCGGCGAGATCAAGACGACCGAAGGTGAGGTCATTGGCCGCCACCACGGCCTGATGTATCACACCATCGGCCAGCGCCAGGGCCTGGGCATCGGCGGCCAGAAAGACGCCAGCGACGAGCCGTGGTATGTGCTGGCCAAGGACCTGGAGCACAATGAATTGATCGTCGGCCAGGGCAACGAGCACCCGTTGCTGTTTTCCCGTGCCCTGCTCGCCTCCGAGATCTTCTGGGTCAACCCGGTCGACCTGAGGAGCCCGCGTAAGTTGACGGCAAAAGTCCGTTACCGCCAGGGCGACCAGCACTGCACCCTGGAAAAAACCGTCGACGGCTATCGTGCGGTGTTCGATGAACCTCAACGCGCCGTGACGCCGGGTCAGTCCGTGGTTTTCTACGATGGCGAAATTTGCCTGGGTGGTGGCGTGATCGAAGTTGCCGAGCCCTGGACCGACGGAGCCTGCCCATGAGCCCGACCCAGGAGCAACTGACGGCACTGGGCGGTGTGTTTCTCGCGGCGGTTCTGGTGGACAAGATCGCCAAGACCGGCCAATCCAGCGAAGCTGGCCTGAGCTGCATGCTCGGCAGCCTGCTGATCCGCGACCCCAGGGACACTCTGGAAGTCTACGGTGGCGACGATCTCAACCTGCGCGACGGCTACCGCGCACTGATCGGCGCCCTCGAACGCGATCCCAGCGCCCTGCAACGCGAGCCGCTGCGCTACGCCCTGTCGATGCTCGGCCTGGAGCGCCAGTTGGCCAAGCGCGACGACATGCTGGAAACCATCGGCAAGCGCCTCCCGCAGATCCAGTCCCAAGTCGAACACTTCGGTCCAGCTCATGAAAACGTGATAGCCGCTTGTGGCGCGTTATACCAGGACACCCTAAGCACCTTGCGCCAGCGGATCCAGGTACACGGCGACATGCGCAACCTGCAACAACCGAGCAATGCTTCGAAGATCCGTGCCCTGCTGCTGGCCGGTATTCGCTCGGCCCGCCTGTGGCGCCAACTGGGCGGTCATCGCTGGCAGTTGGTTATCAGTCGGCGCAGGCTGCTCAAGGAACTCTATCCGTTGATGCATGGCGCCTGAGGCCATCGACGGAGCTGTAAAAGCGCGATACGCCGGTCAGTTGGCAACGGACCAGTGAATTTTTTCATGTATGATACGCGCCCCATTTCGTTGCCCGACTGTCCGAGAACACCCCATGCAGCTTTCTTCGCTCACTGCGGTTTCCCCTGTTGACGGCCGCTACGCCGGCAAAACCCAGGCCCTGCGCCCTATTTTCAGCGAATACGGTCTGATCCGTGCTCGCGTCCTGGTGGAAGTGCGCTGGCTTCAGCGCCTGGCCGCTCACCCTGCGATCACTGAAGTGCCGGCGTTTTCCGCGCAAGCCAATGCCGTATTGAATACCCTGGCCGAAAACTTCTCCCTGGAGCACGCCGAACGCGTCAAAGAGATCGAGCGCACCACCAACCACGACGTCAAGGCCATCGAATACCTGCTCAAGGAACAGGCCGCCAAACTGCCTGAACTCGCCGCCGTCAGTGAGTTCATCCACTTTGCCTGCACCAGCGAGGACATCAACAACCTGTCCCACGCTCTGATGCTGCGCGAAGGCCGTGACGATGTGCTGCTGCCGCTGATGCGCCAGATAGCCGAGGCCATCCGCGAGCTGGCCCAGCGCTTCGCCGCCGTGCCGATGCTGTCGCGCACCCACGGCCAGCCAGCATCGCCAACCACTCTGGGCAAGGAGCTGGCGAACGTCGTCTACCGCCTGGAGCGCCAAATCGCCCAAGTCGCCGCCGTGCCGCTGCTGGGCAAGATCAACGGAGCCGTGGGCAACTACAACGCCCACCTGTCGGCCTATCCGCAGGTCGACTGGGAAGCCAACGCCCGCGCCTTCATCGAAGACGAACTGGGCCTGGGCTTCAACCCCTACACAACGCAGATCGAGCCGCACGACTATATCGCCGAGCTATTCGATGCAATCGCGCGCTTCAACACCATCCTGATCGACTTCGACCGCGATATCTGGGGCTACATCTCCCTGGGTTACTTCAAGCAGCGCACCATTGCCGGCGAAATCGGCTCCTCGACCATGCCGCACAAAGTCAACCCAATCGACTTCGAAAACTCCGAAGGCAACCTGGGTATCGCCAACGCACTGTTCCAGCACCTGGCCAGCAAGCTGCCGATCTCCCGCTGGCAACGCGACCTGACCGACTCTACCGTACTGCGCAACCTCGGCGTCGGCTTCGCCCACAGTGTCATCGCCTACGAAGCCAGCCTCAAGGGCATCGGCAAGCTGGAGCTCAATCAGCAGAAAATTGCCGCCGACCTGGATGCTTGCTGGGAAGTCCTGGCCGAGCCGATCCAGACCGTGATGCGTCGCTACAACATCGAAAACCCCTACGAAAAACTGAAAGAGTTGACTCGCGGTAAGGGTATCAGCCCGCAAGCGCTGCAGACTTTCATCGACGGACTCGACATGCCTGCCGACGCCAAGGCCGAGCTGAAACAGTTGACCCCGGCCAACTACATCGGTAACGCCGTGAGCCAAGCCCAGCGTATCTGATCATACAGCACCCGCTCTGAACGCCCGGCCGAGCCGGGCGTTTTTATTACCGTATGAAAAATGTCTTTTTTCAATAGGTTACACATGAATCCTGATATTCCTCTGCAACTTTTAGGCGGCATTACTGCTCGCGAATTCCTACGCGACTACTGGCAGAAGAAACCGCTACTGATCCGCCAGGCCATTCCTGACTTCGAAAGCCCCATCGACCCCGACGAACTGGCCGGCCTGGCCCTGGAGGAAGAAGTCGAATCGCGCCTGATCATCGAACACGGCGAGCGCCCCTGGGAACTGCGCCGTGGACCGTTCGCCGAAGACGCCTTCAGCCAGCTACCGGAGCGTGAGTGGACCCTACTGGTGCAGGCTGTCGACCAGTTCGTTCCGGAAGTCGCCGAACTGCTGGAAAACTTCCGCTTCCTGCCAAGCTGGCGCATCGATGACGTGATGATCAGCTTCGCCGCCCCCGGCGGCAGCGTCGGTCCGCACTTCGACAACTACGATGTATTCTTGCTCCAGGGCCATGGCAAGCGCCATTGGAAGATCGGCCAGATGTGCGACTCCACCAGCCCGCTGCTGGAGCACACTGACCTGCGCATCCTCGCTGACTTTCAGGAAACCGCCGAGTGGACCCTGGAACCCGGCGATATGCTCTACCTGCCGCCGCGCCTGGCCCACTGCGGTGTCGCCGTGGACGACTGCCTGACCTACTCGGTGGGCTTCCGTGCGCCGAGCGCGGCTGAAGTACTGACCCATTTCACCGACTTCCTCAGCCAGTTTCTACCGGATGAAGAGCGCTATACTGACGCCGACGCGCAGCCGCTGGCCGATCCGCACCAGATCCAGCACGACGCTCTCGACCGCCTCAAGAGCTTGCTGGCCGAACACATGAGCGACGAACGCCTGCTGCTGACCTGGTTCGGCCAGTTCATGACCGAACCTCGCTATCCGGAACTGGTAGTAGGCCCGGAACTCGAAGAGGAAGACCTGCTTGCCGGCCTGCAACAAGGCGCGATACTGATTCGCAACCCGAGCGCACGCCTGGCCTGGTCGGAAGTCGATGACGACCTGCTGCTGTTCGCCAGTGGCCAGAGTCGCTACCTGCCGGGCAAGCTGCGCGAGTTGCTGAAAATGATCTGCGCGGCGGACGCTCTGCATCTCGACAACCTCGGCCAATGGCTGGACGATGAAGAAGGACGCGGCCTGCTCTGCGAGCTGGTCAAACAAGGAAGCCTGGGATTTGCCGATGAATAGAATTCATGTACGTGTCGCAGACTGGCAAAAGGATAACGCCGAGATCCGGCGCATTCGTGAGTCGGTGTTCATTGTCGAACAAGCCGTACCGCCGGAACTGGAGTGGGACGCCGAGGACGCCAGTGCCGTGCACTTCCTGGCGTTCGAGGGCGACTTTCCAATCGGCACTGCCCGCCTGCTGCCAGACGGGCATATCGGACGCGTTTCGGTCCTGCGCGACTGGCGCGGACTGAAGGTCGGTGACGCACTGTTGCGGGAAGTCATCGCCGAGGCCGAGAAACGCGGCCTTGAGCAGCAGATGCTCAGCGCCCAGGTACAGGCCACGGCGTTCTATGAACGGCATGGCTTCAGTATCGTCAGCGAGGAGTTTCTCGAAGCCGGGATTCCCCATGTCGACATGGTACGCAACTGCGCCTGATCTATCGGAGAGCTCTGATCCGGACCCTAGTGGCCTGTGAGATGGCTGATTTTACGCCCCGCCATCACCGATGCCGGGGCGTTTTCCCTGCCGCGATTCAACTTGACCCATCAATGGCCGAGAAACTGTCAAACTCAAGCCATTGCCAAGTCCACCGCGGAGATAACGGACATGTCCCTACGCACCCTACTCACCAGCCTCCTGCTGGCCTGTACTTTCAGCGCCCAGGCCGCCACCGAAATCATCCCCCTGAACTACCGCACCAGCGGCGACCTGCTGCCCGTCGTCCAGAACTTCCTCGGCCAGAACGGTAAGGCCAGCGCCTACCAGAACCAACTGATCGTCGACGCCGAGCCCAGCAAGATCAATGAGCTGCGCGACTTCCTCCACCAACTGGACAAGCCCGCCAGACGCTTGCTGATCAGCGTCGACACCAGCGAAAGCAACGACCAGGGCACCCAGGGCTATTCGATCAACGGTCAGGGCCAGACCCGCATCATCAGCCGTGGTACCGACAGCCGCGAGGGCGGTATCCAGCAAGTCCAAGCCAGTGAAGGCGCCCCAGCCTTGATCCAAGTGGGCCAGAGCGTGCCACTGACCACCAGCACCGGCCAGCTCGACGCCTACGGTCGGCCACAGACCCAGACCCAGTATCGCAACGTCACCCAAGGTTTCTACGTCACCGCCAGCGTCACCGGAAACATCGTTCACCTGGCCATCAGCACCAATCGTGACCGGATGAGCCAGGAGCGTCAGGATGTAGTGAACGTGCAAAGTACCGACACAATCATCAGCGGGCCGCTCGGCCAGTGGATGACGCTGGCCGGCGTCAATGGCCAGACTCAGGCTGATCGTCAGGCGCTAACCCGCAATTACTCTACCTCCAGCCGTAACGACATGACTTTGCGAGTGAAAGTCGAGATGCTGGACTAAAGCACCGAAAACTGACCGATGAGTCGCATCGGAGCAAATATGTAGTGCTTTAAAAAAAGCACTACAAAACGTTTGACGGGCTAAAAAACCAAAGGCATGATGGCCTCGCTCCCGCTAATCAAGGGCCCTGGCGAGGGCCTTCGGATCGCAGCTCTAACCTATCCCCTGAGCCGATTCGGTCTGTACCGCCCATCAGGCGCGTTTGACGAGGTTGCGACTGCAACGAAGTTGTCCCGAGGGACGGAAGCGTAATAGATACAACGGCAAGACCGGTGAAGCCCGCATGAAGGCCCACAACGCCCCACTGCGCCCGCTGCATCGCCTGCGCCTTGCTCACTTCCTTGGGTCAATCGTTCAATCGTCGCCTCCCCGCCAAACCGCACCTTTGGTCTGCGAGCAATTGTCTATACACGTTGTGCAGGTGGCGGAGTAAGGAATTCTCCCCCCCCAAGGACGACTTTTGATAAAAGACGCGACGAGGTTTATCTCCATGGCACTGACACGCGAACAGCAAATTGCGGCCCTTGAAAAAGATTGGGCGGAAAACCCGCGCTGGAAAGGCGTGACTCGCACTTACTCCGCCGCTGACGTGGTCCGCCTGCGCGGCTCGGTTCAGCCCGAGCACACCTTGGCGCGCATGGGCGCCGAGAAGCTCTGGAACCTGGTCACCCAAGGCGCCAAGCCGGCCTTTCGCCCGGAGAAAGATTTCGTCAACTGCATGGGCGCCCTGACTGGTGGCCAGGCCGTACAGCAAGTCAAGGCGGGCATTCAGGCAATCTACCTGTCGGGCTGGCAAGTGGCGGCGGACAACAACTCCGCCGAATCGATGTACCCCGACCAGTCGCTGTACCCGGTGGATTCCGTGCCGACCGTGGTCAAGCGCATCAACAACTCGTTCCGGCGCGCCGACCAGATCCAATGGAAAGCCGGCAAGAACCCCGGCGATGACGGTTACATCGATTACTTCGCACCGATCGTAGCCGACGCCGAAGCCGGTTTCGGCGGCGTCCTGAACGCCTACGAGCTGATGAAGAGCATGATCGAAGCGGGCGCGGCCGGCGTACACTTCGAAGACCAATTGGCTTCCGTGAAGAAGTGCGGCCACATGGGCGGCAAGGTATTGGTGCCGACCCAAGAGGCTGTCCACAAGCTGACCGCCGCCCGCCTGGCCGCCGATGTCGCCGGTGTACCGACCATCATCCTGGCTCGTACCGACGCCAACGCCGCCGACCTGCTGACCTCGGACTGCGATCCTTACGACCAGCCATTCGTGACGGGCCAACGCACCCAGGAAGGCTTCTATAAAGTCCGCGCCGGCCTTGACCAGGCCATTGCCCGCGGCCTGGCCTACGCGCCCTATGCCGATCTGATCTGGTGTGAAACCGCCAAGCCGGACCTGGGCGAAGCCCGCCGCTTCGCCGAGGCCATCAAGAAGGAATACCCGGACCAGCTACTGTCCTACAACTGCTCACCGTCCTTCAACTGGAAGAAAAATCTGGACGATGCGACCATCGCCAAGTTCCAACGTGAGCTGTCGGCCATGGGCTACAAGCACCAGTTCATCACCCTCGCGGGCATCCACAACATGTGGCACAGCATGTTCAACCTGGCACACGACTATGCCCGCAACGACATGACCGCCTACGTCAAGTTGCAAGAGCAGGAGTTCGCCGACGCCGCCAAGGGTTACACCTTTGTCGCGCACCAGCAGGAAGTCGGCACCGGCTACTTCGACGACATGACCACTGTGATCCAGGGCGGCTCGTCTTCGGTGACCGCACTGACCGGCTCGACCGAGGAAGAGCAGTTTCACTGATTCGGCTTCAGCGTTCTGAAGAGTCTCGTTCTGCTCTCCGAGCAACCGTCGGGACCGTCGAGGTCCCGGCAGCCGTGCCACTGAACGTGATCAACGACAAAAAGGCGAGCGTGTGTCTGGATGCTATTGCCTGATTGCCCCTCAAGAGCGAGGTACGCCGGCTCGGCGCACCTCGCATGCCCCATCCGGCGCTCGCCGAGCACAAGACTGCAGTTAATTGACGCACATAAAGTCAATAATCCGCCACAAAAATAAACAACTCGTAAACCTGATCAGAAAATATCATTTTTTTGACGTTTAGCCGATATACGGTCACAACTTTTCCGCTCCAACCTGTCATAACAGCACAAAAGCCGACGATATATTGGCAATTCGCGTGATTAGGTCAGGGAAAGGAGATAAATCATGATTTTCAACGTACAAGATTTTGGCGCAAAAGGTGACGGTATCACTGATGACACCGCAGCTATCCAGAATGCAATCGATGCGGCGGCCGCCGCTGGCGGAGGGCAGGTGTACGTGCCCTCCGGCACTTACATCGTGTCGGCCGGCGAGGAGCCTTCCGATGGCTGCCTGATGCTCAAAAGCAATGTGTACCTGTCCGGCGACGGCATGGGCGAAACCACCGTCAAGGTCGCCGACGGCTCCGACACCAAGATCACCGGCATTATCCGTTCGGCCTATGGCGAGGAAACCCACGACTTCGGGGTCAGTAACCTGACCATCGACGGCAACCGCGACCATACCACCGGCAAGATCGACGGCTGGTTCAACGGTTACATTCCCGGCGAAGAAGGCTACGACTCCAACGTCACCCTCGACAGCGTCGAGATCAAGGACTGCTCCGGGTACGGCTTCGACCCGCACGAGCAGACCGTCAACATGGTCATCAAGAACAGTGTGTCACACGGCAACGGCCTGGACGGCTTCGTCGCTGACTTCCTCAGCGCCAGCACCTTCGAAAACAACGTGGCCTACGACAACGATCGCCACGGTTTCAACGTCGTCACCAGCACTCACGACTTCACCCTCACCAACAACGTTGCCTACGACAACGGCGGCAACGGCATCGTCGTGCAACGTGGCGGCGAAGATATTCCCTCCCCCAACCACATCACCATCAGCGGCGGTGCGATGTACGGCAATGGTGCCGAAGGGGTACTGATTAAACTGTCCAGCGAGGTGACTGTCAGCGGCGTCGATATCCATGACAACGGCGGTGCCGGGGTGCGCATCTATGGCAGCAACAACGTCGATGTCACCGACAACACCCTCAATAACAACTCGCTGGGCGCCGCCGTCGCCGAAATCATCATCCAGTCCTACGACGACACGGCGGGGGTGTCCGGCAAGTACTTCAACGGCAGCGACAACACGATCCAGGGCAACCTCATCAGCGGCAGCAACCTGTCGACCTATGGCGTGGCCGAGCGCAACGAAGACGGCACCGACCGCAACGCCATTATCGGCAACACCATCAGCCACACCAGCCGGGGCGACACCCTGGTCTATGGCGACGGCAGCTATGTCAGCGACACGCTACCGATGATCACGGTACAAGGCACCGACGGCAACGACACCCTGCTGGGCAGCGGCGCCAGCGAGATTTTCTATGGCAAGGCCGGCAATGACATCATCAATGGCGGTGGCGGTGACGACATCCTCGTCGGTGGCGCGCACATCGATAAGCTCACCGGCGGTGCTGGCGCCGATACATTCCGTTTTGCCAATCAGTCCGACAGCTACCGCAACGCCACCACCAGCTTCGACGACATCCTCAGCGACTTCGATGTCACCAAGGATAAGATCGATCTCGCCGGCCTTGGCTTTACCGGCCTGGGCAACGGTCGCGGCGGCACCTTGCAGATCAGTTACAACCCCGACAGCGACCGCACCTACATCAAGGATTACGAGCCCGACGCCAGTGGCAATCGCTTCGAGTTGATCCTCACGGGTAACGTCGCCGACACCCTCAGTGCCAGCAACTTCATCTTCAACCGGATCCTCACCGGCACTAGCGGCAACGACTCGCTGTCAGGCACCGACTCGGCCGACACCCTGCTCGGCCTGGCGGGCGACGACAGCCTCAATGGCGGCGCTGGCGACGACAAGCTCGACGGCGGCGCCGGCATGGACATTCTCACCGGAGGAGCCGGGGCGGATACCTATGTGTTTTCCAATCGCCTGGATAGCTATCGCAATTACAGTACCGGTGGCGCCATCGTCGACGACCTGATCACCGGCTTCGATGTCGGCGCCGACAGGATCGATCTCTCGGCCATGGGTTTTACCGGCCTGGGCGACGGCAAGAACGACACCGTCTACCTGGTGCTCAATAGTGCCGGGACCAAGACCTACATTAAATCGCTGACTGAAGACGCCCATGGCAACCGCTTCGAGGTGGCGCTGGACGGTAACTACCTCGGCCAATTGAGCAGCGCCAACTTCCTCTTTGCCAGCCCCTCGACAGTCAATCACGCACCCGTGGTGGCCACCCCGCTGGTGGACCAGGCAGCGACCGAAAACACACCGTTCAGCTACGTAGTGCCGGCCACCAGCTTTATTGATCCGGACAACGACAACCTCAGCTACAGCGCCACCCTGCTCGACGGTAGCGCCCTTCCCGACTGGCTGCTCTTCGATGCCGCCAGCCGTACCTTCAGCGGCACGCCCAGCGACACGGCGTCCGGCACCTACGCCATTCAGGTCAGCGCGACCGACGGCAGCCATGCCACGGTCAGCGACACCTTTACCCTTGCCGTGCAAGATGTGCCTGCGTCCCCCATTGTGATCGACGGTACGCCGGGCAACGACACCTTGACCGGCACCATGGCCAATGAGCAGTTGTTCGGCGGGGCCGGCGGCGACCTCGTCAATGGCGGCGCAGGCAATGACATCCTGGTCGGCGGCAGCGGCATCGACAAACTCACCGGCGGCGCGGGCGCCGATGTCTTTCGCTTTACCTCTCAACTCGACAGCTATCGTACCGAGACCACCGGCGCCAGTGACCAGATTCTCGACTTCAGCGTATCCGACGACAAAATCGATGTCTCGGCACTCGGCTATACCGGTCTGGGCAACGGCCGCGACGGCACTTTGCTGGTCACCTACAGCGCCGCGACCCACCGCACTTACCTCAAGGACCTCACCGCCGATGCTAACGGCAACCGCTTCGAAGTATCGCTGGCAGGCAATCTGCTCAACAGCCTGAGCGCCAGTCACTTTGTCTTCGCCGACCAGCACACACCCGGCAATGTGGCACCGGTGGTGAGCATACCGCTACTCGACCAAAATGCCACCGAACGCACGCCATTCACTTATACCGTCACCCATAACAGTTTCACCGATGCCAATCAGGATCAACTGAGCTATACCGCGACTCTCGCCAATGGCAGTGCCCTGCCCACGTGGCTGAGCTTCAATGCCGCCACCCTGACGTTCAGCGGCACCCCACCCAGCACTGCGGCGGGCGACTACAGTGTGCTGATCAAGGCCACCGATCCGGCTGGCGCCACGGTCAGCGATGGCTTCGAACTGACCGTGGCCGACGATCCCACCAATACCCTGACCGGTACCAACGGCGCCGACACCCTCAATGGCACCACCGGCACCGACCTAATCCTCGGCCTGGGCGGCAACGACACAATCAACGCAGGCGCCGGCATGGACATCATCGATGGCGGCAGCGGACGCGACGAGCTGCATGGCGGCAGCGGCGCCGACACCTTCCGTTATGACAATACGCTCGACAGCTACCGCGACTACGACACGGGCGGCATCACGGCCACCGATACACTCATTGATTTCAGCGCCGGCGTCGACAAGATCGATGTCTCTGGCCTGGGCTTCCTCGGCCTCGGCGATGGCAGCCACCACACGCTGTACCTCACGCTGAACGATACCGGCGACAAGACCTACATCAAGTCCAGCGAGGTCGACGCCGATGGCAATCGCTTCGAGATCGCCCTCCAGGGCAACTACCTCAACACCCTGACCGCCAACGATTTCGTATTCGCCGAGCGCGCCCAGCAGGATATCCTCTACCTGCCGACCCTCGGCCAATCCAACGCGCGCCTGATGCGCATGAGCGAAGACGACGATCAATCCGGTACTTCGATGCTGGTCAATGACCTGAGCAAGTACACCGACTATGACGTGCGCAGCCAGTTCGACGATGCCGACGGCAATGGCATCGACATCGCGGTGGGTGGCAGTACCGTCGACGGTTTGTCGACGATGAGCCCCGTCGAGCTCGAACTGTGCTGGTGGCTGACCGACATCCAGCAGCCCGGACCGGCGCTGTTGCGCGCGGTGGCGCTGCTGCAGGGCCAACTCACTGAACTTCAAGCCATCGATAACGTCACCATGGGCATCATCTGGGGCCAGGGCGAGGAAGCCGCGCAGGAGATCGCCCGTGCCAGCGACAAGCAGGCGGCCGCGGCGGCCTACAAGGCGGCGACGCTGGCGGTGTTCGACTACCTGCACGCACAATTGGGCAGCTTCAACGTGTACCTGATGGAGACCGGTCACTACCAGGCGGACGCGGCGCGCGCCCATGGTTATTCCGAGGAGAAGATTGCCGGCATCGTCGAAGGGGTCGGCTATGTCCGGGCGATCCAGGAGGCCATCGCCGCCGAGCGCGGCGACGTCAAGCTGGCGGTGGACTACACCGACCTGCCACTGCGTTATGAAGTCGATCCGCTGGTGTATCCCGACGATGTCTGGCACTTGCACGAGGAGTCGGCGGAAATCGTCGGCCAGCGCCTAGCCGACTACATCGCCGATGACCTTGGTTTCCAGGGCAATGCTGACGATAACCACAGCGTGCAGGATATTTTCGACAACGCGCAGAATGAAGGCGGGCATATTTTCGGCACGGATCAGGACGATACCCTGGTAGGCGGCTCGGGCAACGACATACTGGACGGCGATCTCGGCGCCGATACCATGACCGGCGGTGACGGTAACGATATCTACGTGGTCGACAATGGGTTCGACAGCGTGGTGGAAAGCGATACTTCGGCCTCGCAGATCGATATCGTGCAGGCATCGGTTAGCTGGACCCTGGGCGCCAACCTCGAAAACCTGGTACTGAGTGGCGTGTCGGCCATTGACGGCACTGGCAATGAGCTGCGCAACTTCATTGCCGGCAACGCCGCCGACAACGTGCTCGATGGCGCCGCCGGAGCCGACCGACTGAGCGGTGGCAATGGCAACGACACCTACTATGTCGACAACCTCGACGATAGCGTGATCGAGACCAATGGCAATAAGGTGACGGGCGGTATCGACAGCGTACACAGTAGCCTGGCGGCCTACACCCTCACCAACAATGTCGAGAACCTCTACATCGACGCCAGTGGTTCCGCCAATGGCACCGGTAATGCGCTGGACAATACGCTATTCGCCGGTGCCGGCAACAACGTGTTGGACGGGCGTGATGGCCAGGATACGGTGTCCTTCGAACGGGCCTTGGCCGCGATTACCGCGACGCTTTCGACCTCTGCGCAACAAAACACCCTGGGCTCTGGGCTCGACACTTTGAAGAATATCGAGAACCTGACAGGCAGTGTCTACGCCGATAACCTGACGGGCAACAGCCGCGCCAACGTCCTGGATGGCGGCGCGGGCAACGACACCCTGCTGGCGGGCGCGGGCGACGATCGACTGATCGGCGGCGCGGGAACCCACAGCTTGACCGGCGGCACTGGCGCGGACACCTACGCGTTCGGGGCGCTATCGCAGATGGGCGTCGGCGCGTTGCGGGATGTGATCAACGGCTTCAAGACCAGCGAGGGCGACCAATTGGACTTCACCGGCCTGGACGCCAACCCGCTGACTGCGGGCGTCCAGGCCTTCACGTTCATTGGCGCCAATGCCTTCGACACCGACAACGCCACCGGTCAACTGCGCTTTGCCGATGGCATTCTCTATGCCAGCCTGAATGCCGACGCCAGTGCCGAGTTCGAAATCCAGTTGGTGGGTGTCAAGGAACTGCACGCCAGCGACTTCACTGTCTGAACGAAAAAAGCCGGACACGCCCCGTGGCGAGGGCGTGTCCGGCACCGATTATCAAAACAGGCGTTGCACCTGCTCCAGGATCGCGCGATTCATCTGGCCGGTGCGGATGTGCAGGCTCACGTAGCTTTGTAACATGTCGAGCCGGGTGTCCAGCAGATCACGACGCGCCTGAAAGACTCGCTGCTGGGCATCCAGGACATCCACGGTAGAACGCACACCACCCTGAAGGCCTTTTTCCGTCGATGCCAGCGCCCGCCGATTGGACTCCACCGCCCGCTCCATCGCCTTGCTCTTGGCAAATCCGGCAACGACCCCCAGGTAGTCCGTCTCGATCTCCTCGGCCAATTGTTGGCGCTGCACATCGTATTCGGATCGAGCGCCGGCCAACTGCGCCTCGGCCTTGGCCACCGAGGCCCGTACCGCGCCGCCACGATACAACGGGATATCCAGTTGTACGCCTATGTAATAGCTGTCCTGGCGCGGGTCGAGGTCTTGATATTGGCGGGTTTCCCGATGACTCAATTGAGTGGTCAGCGACAAGCTCGGATAATGCCCGGCGCGCTGGCTGTCCGCCTGCGCTTGCGCCACGCTCACCGCCGCCAGCCGGGCGGCCAGCTCGGGGCTGGCCTCGTGGGCGATTGTCGTCCAGTATGGCAAATCCCGCTCTGCCGGGAGCGGACTGCTGACGACGAGTTCCTCGCGCATGGGCTGGATATCGTCGACAGGCACACGGGTGCGCCCCGACAACGCCCGCAACGCCGCCACGCGATGGGCCGCCGCCTCGGCTTCCTGGGCCTCGACCAGATCGAGCCGCGCCTGGGCCTCGTCGATGTCGGTGATCGCACCCTGGCCAGACTGATAGAGCCGTTTACTCTGCACGACCAAGCCGCGAATGGCAGTCTTTTGCTGGGCAATCAACTTAATCTCATTCTCGGCCCGAGCCACATCAAAGTAGCCTTTGGCAACCCGCTCGAACAAGCTTTGGCCAGCGACGTCGAACTGCTGGACGCCCAATTGCCCCCGCGCCTTGCCCTCCCGATATGCCGCCCAGCGAGCCGGGTCGTATAACGCTTGCTGCGCCGCCAGGGTAACGTTATCGGCCTGGTAATCGTTGCTGTTGACATAACCGTTGTCGTCACCGCCATCGGTACGCCCACCTCGGCCGTAACGTGATGTCAGCGACACTTGTGGGTAGAGGCCTCCGCGCCCGATTGTCTCTTCCTGTTGCGAGGCCTCATAGGCGTGCGCCGCCGAGTGCAGCGTCGGATCATTCAGGCGCGAGGCGTCGTAGGAGGCGGTCAGACTCAAGCCGTCCACGCCCGCCCAGGCGGGCTGGACCGCCCACCAAGCGCTACACAAGCCCAGCAACATCCAAACGCCATGGCGATGACATCTGATCATGCTTATTCTTCCTTGAAGGCGGCCAGCAAGCGTTCGCGCAACGGTTTCATCAGGTAATTCATCAACGTGCGCTCGCCTGTCACCACGGTGACATCGGCGAGCATACCGGGGCGTACCAATAGTCCCGCGGCCTGTAGCGCGGTGACGGTATCGATGCCAATCCCGACCTTCGCGGCGAAGTACGGCTGATGCGTCTGTTCATCGAGCAACTGATCCGCCGACACCGTATTCACCGTACCGGTGACTGTCGGCGTATCCACCCGTTGCAAGGCGGTAAAGTGCACATGCACCGCCAGCCCGGGATGTAATTTATTGGCCAGCAGCGGCGGGAAACGCGCCGTGATCGCCATCGGCGCATCCAGTGGCACCACCTGCATCAAGCTTTGGCCGGCCTGAGCGACACCGCCGACCGTATGAATGCTCAGGTCCATGATCTGCCCGGCCACCGGTGCGCGGATGGCACCGTTGTCGACCTCGAACCGCAGCGCGCGCATTTGGTCGGCAAAGCCTGCCGCTTCGGCGGAAACCTCACTGAGCTGGGTTTCGGCATCGCGGCGAAATTCTTGTTGCGCCTGCAGGACCTTGAGACGGCTTTCATTGATGGCCTGGCGAGTCCTGCCGATATCGCCCATGCCAGAGGCGATCTGCCCCGCCAACTGGGCGGCGTTACGCTCGGCCTCATAGAGCTTGTTGCGCGGCACGTAACCTTCACCCGCCAGATCGCGCAGTCCATCGAGTTCCTGCTGCTGGAACTGCATTTGCGCATCGTAGTTACGCTTGACCCCTTCATAGCCGCGCAATTGCTGCTGCAACGAGGCCTCCTCGTGTTCGAGAATCTGCAAGCGGCTACCCAACTCCGCCCGACGGGTATGAAACAACTGGCTCTGCAAGGCCATGGAAGCCTTGAATCGCGGCTCATCGGCACGCTGCAGCAGTTCGCTGGGCCATTCGATCCCGGCGTTACCCAGGCGCTCGGCAATCAAGCGTGCCTCGATCCCGCGATCATTGAGCAACTTGCCCAAAATCACGTCCAACTGCGACTGTGCCTGCACCGTATTGAGCTGCACCAGCAACTGCCCTTGGCTGACGCGATCGCCATCGTTGACCAGCAGTTGTTCAACCACGCCACCGATCAATGACTGCACCGCCTTACGCTCGCCCGCCACCACCACGGTACCGCTACCCACCACCCCCTGATCGAGCGGTGCCAGACAAGCCCAGAGCAACGCGCCCCCTAATGCCACCACCAGCAAACCCACGCCATAACGCGCCGCCCCGTCGGCATCGGTGCTGGCTCGGGATAACGCTGGGACCTCGCCGTACATCGTCACGCCCGGAGTCAGATCACGCATCGCCGCCAGCCTCCCGGACCATCGCCGGCCGAGGCCCCGGCATCAGCGCCTTGAGCACCCGCTCCCGTGGGCCGAACGCTTGTTGAGCGCCGTCCTGGAGCAGCAGGATATGATCGACCACCGCCAGCACACTGGGTCGGTGAGTAATCAACACCACGGTACTGCCGGCGACCTTGAGCGCGCTGATGGCCTGCACCAGCGCTAATTCCCCGGCTTCGTCAAGGTTGGAATTGGGCTCGTCGAGTACCACCAACGACGGATTTCCATACAGCGCGCGCGCCAGCCCGAGGCGTTGCTTTTGCCCACCGGAAAGCCCCAGCCCGCCAGGGCCCAGGGGGGTGTCGTAGCCCTTGGGGAATCGCAGGATCATCTCGTGGATGCCCGCGTGGCGGCTGGCGGCGATGATCTTGTCGGCCTCCTGCCGACCAAAACGGGCAATGTTGTCGGCGACGCTGCCATCGAACAGTTCGATGTCTTGCGGCAAATAGCCCAGGTGCGGCCCCAACGCCTCGCATGTCCATTGACTAATTTCGGCTTCGTCCAAACGCACCGATCCGCCCATGGCCGGCCATACGCCCACCAGCGCCCTGGCCAGAGTCGACTTGCCACTGGCGCTGGGACCGACCACTGCGAGAACCTCACCTTTGCCCAGACTAAAATGGATGCCGCGCAGGATCGGCTGCAAAGCCCCCGGTGGGCCAACATACAACTGCTCCAGGCGCACCGCGCCGGTGGGCGCGGGCAATGGCATGCGCGGGCGCCCGCGCGGATGCTGGACCAGCAACTGGCTCAAGCGTTGGTAGCTTTGGCGCCCGCTGTTGAATTGCTTCCACGAGCCGATGGCGATTTCCACCGGCGCTAGCGCACGGCCAAGCAAAAGCGACATGGCGATCATCATGCCCCCCGATAACTGGCCTTCGAGCACCAGCAACGCCCCCAGCCCGAGGGACAGTGACTGTCCGGAAATACGTACAAAACGACTGGTCGCCGAGATCCGCGCACCGCGGTCGCTGGCATGTGCCTGAGCGGCGATGATTTGCTGTTGCAGCAGACTCCAACGCTGACGGAGCGGCCCGAGCATGCCCAGCGCCTAAATCACTTCGGCATTCTGCAAGGTACTATTGACGTAGGCTGCCGACTGCACACTCAGGCGATTGGCTTCGCCCAGGCACGCCCGGGTCGCCAACTCGCCCCACAGCGCCAGGCCGACCAATACCAGCGCGAGGAGCAGCGTCAACACCCCAAACCAGGGATGAAAAATGAACGCGATCAACAGGAAGATGGGCAGCCACGGCGCATCGAGCAAAGCGATCAAGCCTTGGCCGGCGATCAATTGCCGCAACGTGGCCAAGTCGCCAAGCACCTGCGCCGGATTGGCGTTGTGCTCGCGCAGGCCGCGAGCAAACGCAGCATCGAACAGGCGCTCGCCCAGAGCCTCGTCGATACCCGCGCTCATACGGATCATCACTTGGCCGCGCACCCATTCGATCAAGGCGCTGACCATGAACAGGCCCAGGGCGATCAGGGTCAGCATGAACAACGTGGTTTCATTGCGGCTGGTGAGAACCCGGTCATACACCTGCATCATGTACAACGAAGGCACCAACACCAGCATATTGATCGCGCCGCTGAACAGCCCCAGCGACCAGAATACTCGGCGATAAGAGAGCAAGGCGACATCAATGTCGTGGCGTGGATCGAGCAGCAGGCGCATGGAGTGTCATCCTGTCAAAGCAATAGTCACTTCTGAACGCAATGCGCGGCAAAGGAGAACCCGCCTCCGTCACCGTCGCGCTCGACTGCTGACGGTATTATGTCGTTATTACCAGACATCACCCCTTAAAGTCAAATAATTGGCGGTAAGCGGCTCGCGCACCACCTCTAGGGAAACGCTGATTTATTCCAGCCCATTCCCCAAGCAGTTCCACCACGGCGCCTGAATTGAGATAATCAAGCCCTCCAATACAAAGTGAACCTGCCTGCCATGCAATCGAGCTTTTCCGATCTTGAGTACGCTGCCAAGAAGAAGTGGACCCGGCGCGACCGTTTTCTCGCCGAAATCGACTCCGTGACCCCGTGGCAGGCGCTGATAACCTAGCTGGAACCCTTCTACCCCAAGGGCAAGGGGCCGGGCCGTCCACCTGTGGGCCTGGAGCGGATGTTGCGCATGTATGTGGCCCAGCAATGTTTCGGCCTGTCCGATGAAGGGATCGAAGATGCACTCTACGACAGCCAGTCGATCCGCCGCTTCGTTGGCATTGATCTGGGACGCGAGGCTGCGCCGGACGCCACCACCTTGCTGAAGTTTCGTCGCCTGCTCGAAACCCACGCGCTGACCCGCAAAATCTTCGACACCATCAACGGGCATCTGGCCGCCAAAGGCCTGCTGATGCGTGAAGGAACGATTGTCGATGCCACACTGATTGCCGCGCCGCCGTCGACCAAAAACCGGGAGAAGGCCCGCGATCCCCAGATGCATTAGACGAAAAAAGGCAATCAGTGGTACCTTCCCGTCGCCGTCGCGGCCCCATACTTCTTGCTGGTCCATTCCGCTCCGGTATGCATCAACTCCAGCGCAACCGCCGTGGTCGCCAACGCCGCCGCCGCGAACTCAGCCTTCTGCTTATGCCCCTCGGACATCGCCTGCGCTTTGCTGTACAACTGAAAGGCTTCATACAGACCGACGATCACACCAATGCGCAACGCGTAAAAATTACCGACCTTGCCCGCTTCCAATTCAGCTTGAACCGACGCCCTTACCCGCACCTGCAACTCCAGCCGCACCCGCTCAATGCTTTTCGGCGTCTTGGCCTCGGCCAATTCCTCCAGGCGCAATTGCGGCGCAAAGTGGCCCAGGCGCCAACTCACGGCAGTGATCAGCACATTCGCCATCGCCTTGTCGACGCTGTTGGGCGAACCGTAGGTGAACACCCCTTTGGCCAGTTGTGCATACCAGCCCATCAACACGCCCATTTGCGAGCGGGCCAGCCACTCCATGGGCGTCGGCTTTTCGCCATCGGCCAGCACCTTGTTGGCCTTTTCGAAGGCATTGATAATGCTTTTGCCGCGCTTGATTTCCTTGATCGCGGTGGCTGCAATGTCTTTGAGCGGCAAGCTTGCGAACAGCGATTTGCTTTCCGTCAAACCGTCTCGGGCGTCTTCTATAAGCGCCTGTTGGTTTAATGCATAAGCGCGCCAAAACAGGTTGCCTTCGGCAATGTGCAGGTCTTCCCACCACTGGGTCTCTAGCGACGTGGGCATCGCCAATTACGCATCGGAATTATTTTGCTGCCGGACAGCAGGCCGCCATCCTGGGCGTTCGAGCATAGGCGTTTCGCTACGTTCTTTCAGGGTATTGGCCCGCAAATTGGCACCGATAACCGGACCGAAATCTTCGGCTGTAGTGAGTTTTGGGATGGGCTTGCCGGGTTGTCCAGCCTCCTGGATCTCCTTGGGCCAGCGTGGCGCCCAGCACAGAAGCAGCGAGATCCAATGACACAACGCATGCAGTACAATAAGGGGCGACAATAAGGTGCCAGTGATTAAGGCGGTGATCTTTCCGCCATTACGCCAGAAACCCGACATAAAACGCAGGGTGGCCCGCACCGGTTCAATCGGAGTAGGCCGAAGCGTGAGTAACCGCTTGGGTTTGGGCACCGCTTGCGGCCCTTCTTCCATGTAGCGGCGGATAAACTCCCAGAACCCAACCAGTTCCTGATTACCGTGCATGGGGCGTCCCAGCATCAGGGTTTCGTCGTAGCCCGCGCTGGTGTGTTCGGAAAGAAAACCCAAAATCAAAAAACCACCCATACCCATAAAATCGGGATCTTCTGGGCTTATAGCCGGAATGACCGCACTCCACGGTAAAGTAGTAATACCCCCCGCATAATCTGGACGACTGACATAAACCTGCTTAGTTATTCGATTAAAACGCGCAACCAAATACCGCTGGGTAAACAACTCAACACGAATCCAGCGCCACGTATATTTCCAAAGGAAATAATTCATTACAAACCAAAGACTCACAATCATCCCACCAAAAAACCACCCTCCAAAACCTGACGAGTCTCCCGAAACAAAATCCGAAACTAAAATATTAATAATCACCCATACAAACGCATAAAACATGTAGAAATTCAGCCCTACTCCAAAAGCCAAAAAACCAAATGTAATTAGTCCTCTTTTTTCTTCCTGAAAAGCTGCACGCACATCAATATGATTTTCATCAAACGCGTACAATGAATTCGCGTCAGTAGGAGCATCACTGGCTCGTTCATAAAACCTCCATTGCTTTGAGCTTTTCTTCACATGTACTTTTGCTGTGGAACCATTCTCTTCATTTTTGGCTGTTTCTTTTCTCCAGAACTCGCGTATCTCTGGGCTCTCTGTCTTTACAGACCACATCATCCGCTCAAATAAGAACATTACTCACCAACCATGCTATTGAAGGCGGATTCCAAGCCTATAATCTCTTCAGCCTGGTTTTTAAATCTCTTAGCCTTTTTACTTTTCCGAAATATTGATTTATTGCACCAAACTTCAATTTTCTTCGGTTCAAAGAGCCATATTGCACCACCAACAAACAATGCAATCCAGGCGAATCGGGCTAAACCCGCACGCATCATAAGGAGTGCTCGCTCAGTGGCTAGACGTGCAGCAACAAACTCCAAAGCCTGAAGAAATTTTAAAGTCATAGCGTTCCCCGTCTTAACCATCAGCATACGTAAATAGGGACCGCTTCCCGATATCGCTAACCCCAAAGAAAGAACTGAAACCCCAAACGTGGCGGTTCCTTTAACAGCATATGCAAACGCCAGAGAAAATTGTCTATTGTAGGCTTGATCAATCGCAGCATTTGCATCTAACGAACCACCAATCACCCCACCAATAGCCCCCAAAAACCCACCATACAACTTCAACCCACCGCCCCAGTTCGCCGCTATCCTTCCCGTC
>NZ_FOAR01000018.1 GCF_900109755.1 Pseudomonas agarici
CGCCGCCTTCGCGCTCAAACAGTCGCGAGAATGAAGATCCGTTTGAACGGAAACAGGGTGCATCCATTCCCTTCCGGTGGGTAATCCTGATGAACACGTGGCAGATAGTGATCGAGAAATCTTTGCCGTTCTTGCTCGTCCAGTGCCAGCAGCACTGGACGTAATGCCGAGACCTTGACCCAGTCGAAGATCGGTGAGTTGCCCTCGACTATCTGTAAGTGCTCTGTTTCCCAGATATCCACGTCCTTGGTCAGCGGAGCCAACAAACGATAGTAATCGTCTAGTGACAGCACCGAACGCTCGGCCATAGACCGTCGCAGTTGCAAATCCCCCAGTGGTCCGTTATTGATACCGCCGTGCTCAAGGGTTTCCAGCATCAATTGATACCAGGGTGCATCACGCCAGTTGGGCATATGCGCCGCCAGGCAGCCACCGGGATTGAGTTGTGCCAATAAATGTGGCAGCAACACCTTGTGATCTTTGATGAAGTGCAGCACCGCCGCTGCAAACAACAGGTCTGCTCGCTGATCGGCCTTCCAGACTTGTAGGTCGCATGCCTGCCAAAACGCTTTGATTGGCAAGCTCCGGGCCTCTTCGAGCATCTCCGTCGAGTTGTCAACGCCGGTCAGATCAGCCTCTGGCCAGCGTGTGGCTAACAATTGAGTTGCAATCCCGGTGCCGCACCCCAAGTCATAGATTCGTTTAGGATGTTCTAGATTGACCTGGTTTAACAATTCCACCACTGGTCGTTCTCGTAGACGGGTGAATTTGAGGTATGCCTGGGGATCCCATTGGGTACTGGCAGTCCTTGCCGTTGACGGCTGAGGCTTGATAAGCATGAGCTAGTCCTTTAGATCAAAGTTGCTTTCCGATGACATTCAGTGTTCTGAGTATCAGTGCTATCCCTCGGCGGGTGTCCGTTTCACGCAGCAACGACAGTAGCCCAAAGAGACTGGGGGGACCTTCCTCCGCCGTGGTCTCAGCCTTGGCCATACGCAACGCATTGCCAAAGCTCCAAGAGACAGCAGTCGCGCTCTCGAACAACCCGGCAAGCTTTTCCACCAAGGCAGAATCCAGCAGATCCACCAGGTCGGAAATCAAAGCTAGAGCATCGGCAATATTATCCATGCGACCGCCGTCCAGCAGAGGTTGTAGCTTGCCAAGCAGCGCCTCGAGCCCTGCATTGTGGCCAGGCGATAGAACGTTGGCAGTGGTATTGATTTGCGGCAACTCATTGGCGACATCCATGACTTTCACTCATCCGTATGCAGGTTCAAAGCATTCCCCGAGCCACGGCCCAATACAGGCCGCGGTTGAATCCGTTGCGAAGCAGCCCGCCTAGCTTGCTCGGCGGAGTCGGCAGAACATCATGTGTGTAGTCGTACCACAGCGGCATCCCGCCATTGAGCCCCATCTGTGCCACCGCTTGGACGCGCCCGTCATACACCGCGCAGGGCGCCCCCAGACGGATTTCGGCAGCGATGTTATTGGCGATGACCGGAGCTTGGTTGTGGCAGGCTCCTCCCGCCTTGCTGATAGGTAGATCCACTGTGTCACCTATTACATAGACGCCTTCCAACCCATAGACTTGTAGCGTTTCATGATGGGTCGGCAACCAACCTTCGTCATGCTCGGCCTGCGATGCACCACTCTCGAGTACCACATCCACCGCACGAATGGGGGGTGTCGCCATCAGAATATCGAAGGGTTGCTCGTCACCTTCTTCGGAGTAGGCAATACGCCGCCCTGGATCGACCTTGCTCAAGGTAAAACCGCGCTGAAAGCGGATGTTTTTCTGCTCGAAGATGCTTGGAAGAATCTCGCCAGTCGGTCGCTGTAAGAACAAACAATTGCGCAGGAGTTGGGCGGTGGTGGGATAGGTGTAAATGATTTCAACCTTATCCCGCACGCCGCGACGACGCAGGAAGTCGTCCAGCATCAAAGTCGTCTCCACCGGAGCGATACCGCATTGGTGCGGAACATTTGGCGTCTTGGGGAAAGACACCGTAATAAAGATTCGGCCCTTTTCTATGGTGCTCAAGCGCTGGGCCAATTGCCGTGCCGCTGGGTATTGATAGAAGTGGTCGCCCGCCTCTTTAAGCCCCTCGATGCGCTCGGGAGCTGGAATGCAACCTGTTGCGATGACTAGAAAATCGTAACCATGACGTTTGCCGCCGCGGGTCTGCACGTACTGTCCGGAGAAGTCGAAGCGCGTGACTTCGTCGACTTGAAAGTCAATTTCCGGGCGCAACAATGAACGCTCCGGACGCTTTAGCTCCTCTTCAAAGAACTGATTGAAGGCCACGTACATAAACGCGGGTTTATAAAAATGATCAGGCGAATTCGATAGCAAGGTAATGCGTACCTCACCGCGCTGAATCTCCGAATAGAGCTTGTTGACCAACTGGTTGGCAAGCATCGTGCCGCCAACACCGCCACCGACAATAATAACCTGCTTGGCCACCCGTCACCTTCCTTGGTTTAAGTTCGATCCATCGGATGGAAATTAGACGATTTCTGAAAAGAGCTAAGAATAATAGGCGATTAAAACAGCTTGGCTAATTACCACCTAACAGGCTGGTTTTTATGTCCTGCGCGTCGTTTCCACACCTCGAAAGGGCGTTGATCAGAGGTAGTCGGTTTTTGGGGCACATTGCGGCCCATCCGCCTTCCAGGGCAAAAGTCAATCCTCCCACTGACGCCGTTCGTTCTCGATGGCTTCGGCCAGGGCCTGGGCCTCTGCTTCTTCATCACTCAAATCGGGCGGGGCGGCGACGTTCAGCGCGGCGACCGCGGCCAGCAGCCGCTCGCGAGCCTCGGCGGCGCCGACTGAATCTTCCTCCGGTTCATCAGGCACTTCGGCGGAGCGAAGATCCGGATCCAACCCGTCACGCAGCTCCTCGACCTCTGCGGGCAGCTCCAGCTCGGGTTCCCTGCGCGACTCCCCGCTCGGCACCGGGCTTTCGCTATCTCTGAGCAAATCGTCGAAATCGGTCTTGATGCCTTCCTCCATCGAATCCAGCTCCAGCAGCAGGGTATGAAAGCTGGTTTCTTCCTTCTGCTCCTCCACCGCCTCCGGATCGGCGCTGGCATCGGCCAGGGCTTGAAGGCTTTCGGGCACCGGCGCATCCTCGAAATCGAGCACCGGGTCCGGCTCAAGCTCACGCAGCTGCGCCAGCGGCGGCAAATCGTCAAGGTTCTTCAAGTTGAAGTGGTCGAGAAAGGCCTTGGTGGTGGCAAACATCGCAGGCTTGCCCGGCACCTCGCGATAACCGACCACCCGAATCCATTCACGCTCCAGCAGGGTCTTGACGATCTGGCTGTTGACCGCCACCCCGCGCACATCCTCGATCTCGCCCCGGGTAATCGGCTGGCGATAGGCAATGAGTGCCAGGGTTTCCAGCATCGCCCGGGAATAACGCTGTGGACGCTCCTCCCAGAGCCGACCGACCCAGGGCGAGAACTTTTCGCGAATCTGCAGGCGATAGCCGGAAGCCACTTCCTTGAATTCAAAGGCACGGCCATCGCAGGACTTGGCGAGGAGCGTCAGGGCTTTCTTGAAGACTGCCGGCTCTGGGCGCTCGGCTTCCTCGAACAGCTCGTACAGGCGTTCCAGCGATTGCGGCTTTCCCGAGGCCAACAGAAAAGCTTCAAGCAGCGTAGCCAGCTCGCGGGGTTCAGTCAGATTCATTGATTCGCTCGTTATTCGGCTCGGGCCCGCACATGGATTGCCCCGAAGGGCTCATTCTGCACCAGCTCGACCAGGGATTCCTTGACCAGTTCGAGGATTGCCATGAAGGTCACAACCACACCGAGCTTGCCTTCCTCGGCGCTGAACAGCTCGACAAACGGCACAAAACCACCGCCCTTGAGCCGGTCGAGTACATCGCTCATGCGCTCGCGGGTCGACAGTTGTTCACGGCTGACCTGATGGCTTTCGAACATGTCGCCACGGCGCAACACTTCGGCCATGGACAGCAATACTTCTTCCAGGCTGACGTCCGGCAGTAATTTGCGCGCTCGCGCTTGCGGCGCGTCGAGCTTAGGCACGACGACATCGCGCCCCACCCGGCTCAAGCCATCGATGCCTTCGGCAGCCGCCTTGAACCGCTCATATTCTTGCAGGCGACGGATCAGTTCGGCACGCGGATCGCCCTCCTCCTCCTCGACGTCAGCCGAACGCGGCAGCAGCATCCGCGACTTGATCTCGGCGAGCATGGCCGCCATTACCAGGTATTCGGCTGCCAGCTCCAGGCGCACCGACTGCATCAGTTCGACATAGCCCATGTATTGGCGAGTGATTTCCGCCACCGGAATGTCGAGAATATTGATGTTCTGCTTGCGGATCAGGTATAGCAGCAGGTCCAACGGGCCTTCGAAAGCTTCGAGGAAAACCTCCAGGGCATCCGGCGGAATATACAGATCCAGCGGCATTTCCATGACTGCCTGGCCGTAGACCATGGCAAAGGGCAGTTCCTGCTGCGCTCCAGCCTGGCTGTCGACGGTTTCAACGGCGGACATTCAGGCCTCGCCCCCAAAGGGTGCCGGATCGCCGCAACCGACGCGCACCACTTGCGGCTCGCCATCGGCCAGGTTGATCACGGTGGACGCCTTGATCCCGCCGAAACCACCATCGATGATCAGCTCGACCTGATGTTCGAGCAACTGGCGGATCTCGTAGGGATCAATCATCGGATCGCTGTCGCCGGGCATGATCAGGCTCACGCTCATCAGCGGTTCGCCCAGCTCGGCCAGCAACGCCAGGGCAATCGGGTGGCTGGGGATACGCAGGCCGATAGTGCGTTTTTTCGGGTGCAGCAGCAGCCGCGGAACTTCCCGTGTTGCGTTCAGGATAAAGGTATAGGGCCCCGGCGTATGCGCCTTGAGCAGACGGAACAGGCCGGTGTCGACCTTGGCGAACAGGCCCAGTTGCGACAGGTCGGCACAGATCAGCGCAAAGTTGTGTTTTTCGTCCAGTTGCCGCAACCGCCGCACGCGCTCGACCGCAGTCTTGTCACCGATCTGGCAGCCGATGGCATAGGACGAGTCGGTCGGATAGATCACCACCCCACCTTTGCGAATGATCTCCACCGCCTGCTTGATCAGGCGCGCCTGCGGGTTTTCCGGATGAATCTGGAAAAATTGACTCACATTTTCTACCTGTTCAGACGCATTCGGTTGTTGGCTGGGCATAGTTGAACCGACACCAAAGCGGCGGTAGATCTTCGGGAAGCGGGCGATACTCGCCGATCTCGGACCAACCTCCGGGGCCATGAAAATCACTGCCGGCACTGACCAACAGCCCGAACTCACGGGCCAGGATCGCCAGGCTGCCGACCTGCTCGGCCGGCTGGCGCCCGTTGACCACTTCAAGCGCCTGGCCTCCTGCTTGAATATAGTCGGCAATCAACCTGCGGCGCTTGCTGCGGGTGAAATCGTAGTGCCAGGGATGCGCCAGGCTGACCCAGGCGCCGGCTGCGCGCAGGGTGCCGACGGTGTCGTCCAGGCTCGGCCAGTGCAGTTTGACATCCCCCAGCTTGCCGGCTCCCAGCCATTTGCGAAAAGCTTCGGCACGGTCCTTGACGAAACCTTCGCGTACCAGGAAGTCGGCGAAATGCGGCCGCGCCGGCGCATTACCGCTATCGCCCAGTTCCCGCTGGATCGCCCGCGCACCTTCCAACGCGCCCGGCATGCCCTTGAGGGCCAGCTTGCGGCTGATTTCCTCGGAGCGCAGCCAACGACCCTCATGCAACCTGGCGATAGCCTCGACCAGAACGGGTGCATTCGCATCAAAGCCATAACCCAGCACATGGATGGTCGCGCCACCCCAGGTGCAGGACAATTCGACGCCATTGACCAGTTGCATACCCAGCACATTGGCCGCGACACGGGCCTCTGCAAGGCCTTCGAGGGTGTCATGGTCGGTCAGCGCCAGGACTCGCACGCCTTTCTCGTGCGCGCGGGCAACTAGCAGCGCGGGCGCGAGGGCGCCGTCGGACGCCGTGCTATGGCAATGCAGGTCGATTTCCACGGGAACTGAATAACCTCTAGGTGGCGCTTTCGCTGGCAAGTATGTTTGTTATTATGCCGCTACATCCTGCTTCTGGCTGCCACTGTGAAACAATTCATCGATTTCATCCCGTTGTTCCTGTTTTTCATCGTCTATAAAATCGAACCCCGCATCCTCGACATCGCTGGCGAGAGTGTGACGTTCGGCGGTATCTACAGCGCCACGGCGGTACTGATCATCAGTTCCCTGGTGGTCTATGGCGCCTTGTTCGTCAAGCAACGCAAGCTGGAGAAGAGCCAGTGGCTGACGTTGATCGCCTGCCTGGTATTTGGCAGCCTGACCTTGGCCTTCCACAGCGAAACCTTCCTCAAGTGGAAGGCTCCGGTGGTCAACTGGCTGTTCGCCCTGGCCTTTGCCGGCAGCCACTTCATTGGCGACCGCCTGTTGATCAAGCGCATCATGGGTCACGCCCTGAACCTGCCGGAGCCGGTCTGGACACGCCTGAACGTCGCCTGGATCGTGTTCTTCCTGTTCTGTGGCGCGGCCAACCTGTTCGTCGCGTTCACCTTTCAACAGTACTGGGTCGACTTCAAGGTATTCGGCAGTCTGGGCATGACGTTGCTGTTCCTGGTCGGCCAGGGCATCTATCTGTCCCGTCACTTGCACGACGCCGACCCCGCTACGCCAAAAACCGAGGACTGACATGCTCTACGCAATCATTGCCACCGACGTCGAGAACTCCCTGGAAAAACGCCTGGCGGCGCGTCCCGCGCATATCGAGCGCCTGCAACGGCTCAATGCCGAGGGCCGCGTGATCCTGGCCGGCCCGCATCCAGCCATCGACAGCAACGATCCGGGCGCGGCCGGTTTTACCGGCAGCCTGATTGTCGCCGAGTTCGAGAGCCTGGCCGCCGCCCAGGCCTGGGCCGATGCCGATCCGTTTGTCAGCGCCGGTGTCTACGACCATGTACAGGTCAAACCCTTGCGCCAAACCATGCCCTGAGTCGCCGCTGGTGCGATGACTCGCCGTGGAGCATCGCGCCTGCAATCGCTCATTATTCTCCTTCGACAGCCGACAACGTTCTGAATACCGATTGGAATCAGGAGTTTCCGATGCGTAAAGGTCCGTTGTGTCTGCTGTGTGTCATGTTATCGATTGGGGCAATCGCTCAGGCTGAAGAAAGCGGCGCGGGGGCTACCACCCCCCTGTCCCTGAGTGTCGGCGGCCAGATCACCGATTTGCGCCAACGCCTGAAAGAAAGCGAGCGACTGCGTGAAGAATTGGGCAAGCAACTGGCCAACACCGACGCCGAACGCGAAAGCGTTCAACTGAGCCGGTTGCGTCAGGAAAACCAACGCCTCAAGCTACAACTCAGGGAGGCGCAGGCCAGCCCGGCGTCCCGTCTGCTGACCGACCAGCAGCAATGGTTCGTTACCGGTGGCGCAGTTGCACTCCTGGCCCTGCTCTGCGGTATCTTCGCGGGTGGCGGACGCAGAAAGCGCCGGCAATGGTTGAATTGAGAACGCCATCGGGCGATCTGTTATCGAGAACTTCATGAGCGACCTGTTACTGATAGACGATGACCAGGAGCTGTGCGAGCTCCTGAGCAGTTGGTTGAGCCAGGAAGGCTTTCAGGTACGTGCCTGCCACGACGGCCTCAGTGCGCGTCAGGCATTAGTCGACAGCACCCCGGCAGCGGTGGTACTGGACGTGATGCTGCCTGACGGCAGCGGCCTTGAACTGCTCAAACAGTTGCGCGGTGAGCATCCGGAATTGCCGGTGGTGATGCTTTCGGCCAGGGGCGAACCCCTGGATCGCATCCTCGGCCTGGAACTGGGAGCCGACGATTACCTGGCCAAGCCCTGTGATCCACGGGAGCTGACCGCCCGCTTGCGCGCGGTGCTGCGCCGTAGCCACCCGACTGCGACGCCGAGCCAGCTGGCCCTGGGGGATTTATGTTTCAGCCCGGTGCGCGGCGTGGTCACCATCGACCAACAGGATTTCATTCTGACCGTCTCCGAAAGCCGCCTGCTCGAGGCCCTGCTGCAACAGCCGGGAGAGCCGCTGGACAAGCAGGAACTGGCGCAGATCGCCTTGGGCCGCAAGCTGACCCTCTATGATCGCAGCCTGGACATGCACGTCAGCAACCTGCGCAAAAAAATCGGTCCGCACGCCGATGGCCGACCGCGCATTGTCGCGCTACGCAGCCGGGGTTATTACTATGCGCCGTAAGCCATCCCTTTCGGGTAGGAACGCCGATCGACGCTCGATTGCCGGCCACGACGGTCGGAACGCCGTCAACTTGCGTCCTCAGCGTCAGCCCGCCGACGCCTGCAGATAATTGCGACTTCGTGGCCAATGTCAGCGCCCTGTGCCAACCTCTTTACCCAAGCTTTACCCTGCGCTGACCGCCGCTGACCTTGATCTCCTTAAGCTGTACCCATCCGGACCGACCGGACCCCAGACAAGGAGAGACACCATGCGCAAGACCCTTATCGCCCTGATGTTCGCTGCTGCCCTGCCGACCGTCGCCATGGCCATGCCCAGAGATACTGGCGCCATGGGTGGCCCTCACAGCGACCTGCATCAGTGGAGAAGCCCTTACAGTCAACTGGACCTGAGCCGCGAACAGCGCCAGCAGATTGGCAAGCTGATGGGCGAGCAGATGCACAGCCGCAAGGCTTTGGCCGAGAAGTACCTGGCAAAGCTCCCGGCAGCCGACCAAACAGCCTTCAAGAACGAGAAAGACGCCGCTCGCCAGAAGACCCAGAGCGAAATCCGCGCCCTGCTCAAGCCCGATCAGCAAAAGGCCTTCGACGAAATCCAGAAAAAACGCGCCGAACGCCGTGCCGAATGGGCAGAATTCAAGGCCTGGAAAGCACAGCAAGCGCAAAAAGCGCAATAATCCACGCCACACCGAGCCCGACGGCCAACCCCGTCGGGCGTTCCCTCTTTGCATCCGATGGTTTGAGGAATTGCTGTGCGATCACTGTTCTGGCGCGTCCTGGCCAGCTTCTGGCTGGCCATTGCCCTTGTCGCGGGGTTGTCGATTCTGCTCGGGCACATACTCAACCAGGACGCCTGGATCCTCAGCCGGCATCCCGGCCTGGCAACCCTGGCCGAAGAATGGACCCAGACCTACGAGAACCAGGGCGAAGAAGCCGCCCAGGAGATCCTGGAACAACGCAAACAGCAGTATCACATCAATGTCCAGGTCCTCAACGAAAGTGGCGACCCGGTCGTGCGGGGCACCTTTCCACAACGCGCAGCCGCCTTCGAGGCCCGGCAAAACAACGATGACCGTCGATTGCCATGGCGGCGCCTGACCGCCGAATACACCAGCCCGAAAAGCGGCGACACCTACCTGTTGATCTACCGTATTCCTCATCCCGAATTGGATGCCTGGCACCGCGAAAGCCTGCTCTGGCCTCTCAGCGCCCTAGGTATCGCCCTGGTGGTGCTGACCTTGTTCAGCCTGCTGGTGACGCTATCGATCACCCGTCCACTGAGCCGCCTGCGCGGCGCGGTGCACGACCTGGGCCAGGCCACCTATCAACAGAACAGCCTGGCGAAACTGGCGGCGCGGCGCGATGAGTTCGGCGTGCTGGCCAGAGACTTCAACCTAATGGGCGCCCGCTTGCAGAGCCTGATCGGCAGCCAGCGCCAGTTGTTGCGCGATGTCTCCCACGAACTGCGCTCGCCGCTGGCGCGTTTGCGAATCGCCCTGGCCCTGGCCGAACGTTCAGGTCCCGCAGAACGTGAGCGGCTTTGGCCGCGGCTGACCCGCGAATGCGACCGTCTGGAAGCGCTGATCAGTGAGATTCTGGCCTTGGCTCGGGTCGATGCCGACCAGGCCAGCACCGAAGAAGTCGACCTCAACTCGTTGCTGACAGACCTGCAAAGGGAAGCCGTGCTCGGCTCACCGCAACAGCCGGTACAACTGGATGTCGAGCAAGCTCTGCGCTTCAGGGGCTGGCCGACCATGATCGAACGAGCCTTGGACAACCTGCTGCGCAATGCCCAGCGCTTCAACCCTGAAGGTCGGGTCATCGAAGTCGTAGCGCGGCGCCAGGGCGAACGAATCGAAATCAGCGTCCGCGACCATGGCCCCGGCGTCGAGGCCGAGCACCTGGCGCAGTTGGGCGAACCGTTCTTCCGTGCGCCGGGCCAGACTGCGCCGGGCCATGGCCTGGGCCTGGCAATTGCCCGCCGGGCAGCGGAACGGCATGGCGGCGGCCTTGTTCTGATGAATCATCCCGAGGGAGGGTTCGTTGCCAAACTCGATCTACCGTTGGAGCCCGGAGCGGTAGTCTAGTGGCCTGTACGGTGAGTTCGTTAGCTCAAGGTCGGATGCCATAAGTCCATGGCCAAAGCGCTGTGACGAGTCATAGCCGGGCTATGGCGAGGAACAGCAACGCAGGCCAGGGATTTAGGGCGCCGAAATGGACTCATAGAACTCACCACACAGGCCACTCGTGACCGCTGTTCAGGGTGCGCTGGACGCGACCAAGGCACGCATCTCGTCCATCGCTTCATCATCAGAAAACGTTTCAGGCCGACCAGGCGCTGACGAACTCCGTCAGATCAACCTTGGGCGCCGGACGCAGTTCGTTCTGTGGTGTGCCCAGGTAGAGGAAGGCGATCACCTCTTCATCGTCGCTCAAGCCCAGACCCTTGGCCACATGGCGCGAGTAGGACAGCTCGCCAGTGCGCCACACCGCACCGATGCCCTGGGCATGCGCCGCCAGCAAAATCGCATGGGCCGCGCAGCCGGCCGCCAGCACCTGCTCCGACTTCGGCACCTTGAAGTGCGCCTGCAGACGCGCAACCACGACCACCACCAACGGTGCTCGCAACGGCATTGCCAAGGCCTTGTCGAGCGCCGCCTGGGTCACTTCGCCATCTTGCTGTCGTACCGCCTCGGCCAGTAATTGCCCCAACTGCTCGCGGGCAGTACCTTCCACCGTCAGGAAGCGCCAGGGCCGCAATTGCCCATGATCTGGCGCGCGCATGGCCGCGGCGAACAGGATGTCGCGCTGGGCCGGCGTCGGCGCCGGGTCCAACAGACGCGGGGCGGAAACACGGTTAAGCAAATTATCGAGAGCCTCCATCGGCCACCTCCTCGGGAAAATGTGCGGTTATTTTAGCCATATCCGTAGCGGCCTTGGCGGTTTACATGGACAGGCTCACAGGTAGAATGACGGCCTTCCCCTGCCCCGAGCTTATTTCATGGCGTTGCCGACCCTGCGCATCATCGGTTTCATTATCGGCATCTTCCTGATTACCCTGGCTATCAGCATGGTCGTGCCCATGCTGACCCTGGTGATTTTCGAACGTACCGGCGACCTGCCGCCGTTTCTCTGGGCCAGCACCATGACCTTTATCGCCGGCCTGGCGCTGGTGATCCCAGGGCGCCCCGAGCAGGTACACCTGCGCCCCCGGGACATGTACCTGCTGACCGTCTGCAGTTGGGTGGTGGTGTGCATCTTCGCCGCCCTGCCCTTTCTACTGACGCTGCACACCAGCTACGCCGACGCCTTCTTCGAAAGCATGTCAGGCATCACCGCCACCGGCTCGACGGTGCTCAGCGGCCTGGACGGCATGTCCCCCGGCATCCTGATCTGGCGCTCGCTGTTGCACTGGCTGGGGGGGATCGGCTTTATCGGCATGGCGGTGGCGATCCTGCCGTTGCTGAGGATCGGCGGCATGCGGTTGTTCCAGACCGAATCTTCGGACCGCTCGCAAAAAGTCATGCCGCGCTCGCATATGGTGGCGCGCCTGATCGTCACCGCCTATATCGGCATCACTGTCCTCGGTAGCCTGGCCTTCTGGTGGGCCGGCATGAGTCTGTTCGATGCGATCAACCATGCGATGTCGGCAATCTCCACCGGCGGTTTCTCCACCTCCGACCAGTCCCTGGCCAAATGGCGGCAGCCAGCGGTGCACTGGGTGGCGGTGGCGGTGATGATTCTGGGCAGCCTGCCGTTCACCCTCTACGTCGCGACCCTGCGCGGGCACCGCAAGGCGTTGATCAAGGACCAACAGGTGCAGGGCCTGCTCGGGTTGTTGCTGGTCACCTGGCTGGTGCTCGGCACCTGGTACTGGTGGACCACCGACCTGCATTGGCTCGATGCCTTGCGCCATGTGGCGCTGAACGTGACCTCGGTGGTCACCACCACCGGCTTTGCCCTGGGCGACTACAGCCTGTGGGGCAATTTCTCGCTGATGCTGTTTTTCTACCTGGGATTTATCGGCGGCTGCTCAGGGTCGACAGCGGGGGGGATCAAGATTTTTCGTTTCCAGGTGGCCTATATCCTGCTCAAGGCCAACCTCAACCAGTTGATCCATCCACGGGCGGTGATCAAGCAGAAGTACAATGGTCATCGGCTCGACGAGGAAATCGTCCGTTCGATCCTGACCTTCTCGTTCTTCTTCGCCATCACCATCTGTGCGATTGCCCTGGCCCTGTCGTTGCTCGGCCTGGATTGGATGACCGCCCTGACCGGCGCAGCCAGCACCGTGTCCGGAGTCGGACCGGGCCTGGGTGAAGTGATCGGCCCTTCGGGCAATTTCGCCAGCCTACCGGACGGAGCCAAGTGGATCCTGTCCCTGGGCATGTTGCTGGGTCGACTGGAGATCATCACAGTGTTCGTGTTGTGTATTCCAGCCTTCTGGCGTCACTGATCGTCGCCATCGTCCCCAGCAACCGCGCCCGGTACTCGCCGGGCGTCACTTCGAACCAACGCCGAAACGCGCGGAAGAAGTTGCTCGGGTCGGCAAAACCCAGCAGATAGGCGATTTCCAGCAGGGTCATGCGTGGCAGCGCCAAGTATTGCTCGGCCAGCTCGCGACGCGTGTCGTCAAGCAGTGCCTGGAAACTCGTGCCTTCTTCCTGCAAGCGCCGCTGTAGGGTGCGCTGCGACAGGTGCAGGGTCTGCGCGACTCGCGCGCGTTTGGGCTCTCCCTGGGGCAGCAACCGGCACAACACCTGGCGCGCCTTGTGGGTCACTCGGCTCTCGGAGAAGCGCGCCAGGTATTCCCCGGCGAAGCGATCATGCAGCAAGGCCATCGCTTCATTGGCCGTCGGCAGCGGCATTTCCATATCGGCTTTTTCGAAAATCAGCGCGTCGTAGGGTGAGTTGAACACCAGCGGCGCGTGAAACGCTTCTTTGTAGGGCTCGATGTTTTCCGGCTGGGCCCCCTGGACCAAGACCTTGCGCGGTTGCAGCCTGCGCCCGGTCAGCCAGCCGCACAACGCCAGCGCACAAGCCAACGACGCCTCGGCACTCTGCCGGGTCGGCGGCAGGTGATCGCCGTGTACAGTCAGGATCAGCGCGTACCCCTCGGGCAGCAAGCGAAAGCTCAGGTCCGCGCTTTCGGCGATGATTCGCTGGTAACGCACCAGGCGCATGAAACCTTCGGCCAGGGTCCGACTGGACATCAACGCGTACCCGGCCACATGAAAGGACGCCGGACGCACGACCTTGCCCATGTTCAAGCCAATCGCCGGGTTGCCGGAAAGCTCTACCGCGCGCTGCCAGAGGCGTGTCATGGCGTCCTGAGGGAAACGTGCGTCAGGGTCCTCCAGCGCCGCGTAATCGAGCCCTACCTGCTTGAAAAGAGCACGGCAATCCAGACCGTCCATCTCCAGTGCTTTGACAATCCCCATCGCCCAGCTTGCAGAAGTCGTTCTTTCGCTCATGGCCTTTTCTTACATGATAAGCCGCATATTACGACTGACGGCCTAAGGATACTAAAGTGGCGCCTATTGTCACTGGTGGTTACAGCGAATGACCCTAGACTCAAATAAGCTCCCCGCGAAGCTCTCACCACCCGTCGTCGAAGTACGGAGCCTACACAGTGGAAAACCCAAGGAAATTCAACAGCTTTACCGAGTTCTATCCTTATTATCTGAGCGAGCACGGCAACAGCAGCTGCCGGCGCCTGCATTTTGTCGGAACCAGCCTGGTCATCTTCATTCTCGCCCTGGCCATCGGGCGCTCGGCCTGGTGGTTGCTGTGGGTCGTGCCGGTGGCCGGCTACAGCTTTGCCTGGGTTGGGCATTTTTTCTTCGAAAAGAATCGCCCGGCAACTTTTCAGTATCCTTTCTACAGCGTGCTGGGCGATTTCGCCATGTACCGCGACATGCTGCTGGGTAAGGTGCCGTTTTAGGGTCTGTACGAACTGCTTTCGAGCGAAGGATAGGCAAGACACCGACCAGCAAGTGCAGTCGACCGCCGTCAATGAGCCTTAGGGACCTGCTTGCAACGCCGCATGGGCGAGCGCGGATCTACGTCGAAAAAACTATCCCACCCGCGCAACCTTCTCCAGTTCCAACTTGAGCTGCGCCTCGCGGGCATGAGCATCGGCCAGTCGATACAGTTCGATGGTGCCATCCCAGTGCTCGATCAGCGCCGTGCAGGATTCGACCCAGTCGCCGCAGTTGAGGTATTCCACTTCGCCGACCTGGCGAATCTCGGCATGGTGGATATGCCCGCAGACCACGCCATTGAGCCCGCGCTTCACACATTCGTGAGCGATGGCCTCCTCGAAATCACTGATAAAGCTGACCGCGGTCTTGACCTTGTGCTTAAGGTAGGCCGACAGCGACCAGTAGCCATAACCGTAACGCGCCCGCCAATGATTCAGCCAGCGGTTGAGGGTCAGGGTGAACTCGTAGGCCCAATCGCCGAGAAAGGCCAGCCAACGGTGGTAACGGGTGATGACGTCGAACTGGTCGCCGTGGATCACCAGGAGCTTGCGACCATCGGCAGTGACATGTACAACCTCGTCCACCAGTTGGATATTGCCGAGGATCAACTTCGAATAGCGGCGTAGGAATTCATCGTGGTTACCCGTGACATAGATCACTTCGGTGCCACGCTTGCTCATGGTCAGCAGGCGACGAATCACGTTGGTGTGGGCCTGCGGCCAATACATGCCGCCGCGCAACTTCCAGCCATCGATGATATCCCCGACCAGGTAGATCCGGTCGGCGTGATAGCCCTTGAGGAACTGTGACAGGTGCTCCGCCTGGCAATCACGGGTGCCGAGATGCACATCGGAAATCCACAGGGTTCGCACACGCTGCTTACGGCTGGGTTTGGCGAGCTCCGCACGGGTCATGGGCATTCTCCGGATTTTTCCTGAGCTTGCACCGGAGCCATTAATGCTCCATGACAATCGCACGACGGTCTGATGACAATCGCCACGTCGCAAGCCTGACGACCATTGACACGAGGCACACGACAGACAGTAACATCACTGGCACTCTAGCGGCTTGTATGGCTGATTCTGTCAGTCAATTTCGGCTCTACAAGCCCCTGACCCGCGTGTCCAAGGACTGCAATGACTCCCCGCTCCGCCCTCGGCGCCCTACATATCGGCGCATTGATGTTCGGCCTGACCGGCGTGTTCGGCAAACTCGCCGCCACCTCTCCCGCCATCATCGTCTTCGGTCGTGCCACCTTTGCCGTGCTCGCCCTTGCGCTGTTCGCCGGTCTGGCCGGCAACGGCGGCTGGCAGCGCCTGCAGGCCCAGGACTGGCGCCGACTGTTGCTCAGCGGCCTGCTGTTGGCGGGACACTGGGTGAGCTTCTTCATTGCGGTGAAAGTCGCCGGTGTCGCTATCGCCACCCTGGGCTTTGCCAGTTTTCCGGCCTTTACCGTGCTCCTCGAAGGGTTGATTTTCCGTGAGCGTATCCGTTTGAACGAGATCCTCCTGGTGCTGCTAGTCAGCGTCGGATTGGTGCTGGTCACGCCTGATTTCGACCTCGCCAGCCAAGCCACCAGCGGCCTGCTCTGGGCGGTGTGGTCGGGACTGCTGTTTGCCCTGTTGTCGCTGGCCAATCGGGCCGGTTCCCAACGGATTGCGCCAGTGCAGGCGGCGCTGTGCCAGAACCTGGTAGTCGCCGCTTGCCTGCTACCCTGGGCGGCGTCTGGGCTGGGCGAAGTCCGGGCACTGGACTGGCTGTGGATCGGTCTGCTCGGAATCTTCTGCACCGGCCTTGCCCACAGCCTGTTCGTCGCCAGCCTGGCGGTAATCAAGGCCCGCACTGCCGCCGTGGTCTTCGCCATGGAGCCGGTGTACGGCATCAGTGCCGCCTGGTTATTGTTCGACGAAAATCCGAGTCCGCGCATGCTGCTCGGTGGCGCGTTGATCATTGTCGCGATCGTGTTGTCGAGCGTGTTGGGCCAGGCATCCGCTCCCAAAACCACGGAAGTGGCTTCGACCCATTGATTTGCGGAGACTGTCCTATACTTGGAGCATCCGCAACAGCCAGCCGTCGTTATCCGGATAACCAGGGCTGCTCGGCGACAGCGGCAGTGTTCCAGGCAGTAGCTCGATGCCAGTTGCCCTCCTACTCAAACTGTGGAGGGTTTATCCATGGAATTCATCAGTCTCCTGATTCAACTGATCAGCGGTGCCGTGGGCGGCAATGTCGCGGGCGCGGCCAGCGGTAAATACAGCCTCGGCCCCTGGTTCAACTCAGTGGCGGGCGGGGTTGGCGGAGCGTTGCTGGCACAGGTGCTCTCAGCCCTTACCAATGGCACCCTGGGCGGCAGTGTCGCCGGCATGGACCTGACAGCCATTGTCAGCAGCATCGCCAGCGGTGGTGTCGGCGGCGCACTCCTGACCCTGATCGTCGGTTTTATCAAGGCCAAGCTCAAGACCACCGAGTAAGCCCATGGTTGAACGGTCGATCACCACAACGTCAGCGCCGTGCGGCAATGACGTTGTCGACCTCAGCGCGATTCGTTATGACCCAGGTCACGCTCGGGGTCGATCCGGTCGCGCACACGCTGCTTGAGCACCTTGGCCTCGGGAAAGCCACCGTCCAGTTTGCGCTCCCAGATCTGCACCGTATCGCAGGTAATGCGGAACACCCCGCCAGTCCCTGGCTGCAGAGAGACCTTGCCGAGATCCCCGGCGAAAGTGCTCAACAATTCCTGGGCCAGCCAAGCGGCGCGCAGCAGCCATTGGCACTGAGTACAGTAGGTGATGACGATTTCCGGTTTACCTGCGGACATGATTGACTTGGGCTCCTGGGTGGTTGGGTGCCGTTATAATAACGCCCTTTGTTCCTTGAGATCCGTGATGCGCCGCCTGCTGTGTTGCCTATTGCTCTGCCTGCTTCCCGTCCTGTCGCACACCGCCGAACCTCCCCGGCCGAAGGTCGGCCTGGTGCTGTCCGGTGGCACGGCCCGAGGCCTGGCGCATATCGGCGTACTCAAGGCCCTCGAGGAACAGGGTATCCACATCGACGCTATCGCCGGCACCAGCATGGGCGCGGTGATCGGCGGCCTGTATGCCTCCGGCTACAAGATCGACGAACTGGAAAAGCTGGCCCTGGATATCGACTGGAAACGCACGCTGTCCGACGATCCGCCACGCGAGGACATGCCCTTTCGGCGCAAACAGGATGATCGCGACTTCCTGGTGAAACAGAAACTCAGCTTTCGCGATGACGGCAGCCTCGGCCTGCCACTGGGGGTGATCCAGGGACAGAACCTGGCCCTGCTGCTCGAAAGCATGCTGGCCCACGCCAGCGACACGGCTGATTTCGACAAACTGCCGATTCCGTTCCGTGCCGTCGCCACCGATATCGCCAGCGGTGAAAAAGTCGTGTTTCGCAAGGGCTACCTGCCCACAGTGGTCCGCGCCAGCATGTCGATCCCGGCGGTGTTCGCCCCGGTCGAGCTGGATGGCCGGCTGCTGGTAGATGGCGGCATGACCGATAACATCCCCGTGGATGTGGCGCGGGAAATGGGCGTCGATCTCGTCATCGTGGTCGACATTGGCACCCCGCTACGCTCGCGTAAACAACTGACCACGGTGGTCGACGTGCTGAATCAGTCAATCACCCTGATGACCCGGCGCAATTCGGAGGAGCAACTGGCAACCCTGCAACGCGACGACATCCTGATCCAGCCGAGCCTGGCCAATTACACCGGGACCGACTTTGGCCGAGCTCAGGAGATCATCGATGCCGGTTATCGGGCGACACGTGTTCTCGACGCACGCCTGGCCTCGCTGCGCCCGGCGCAAACACTCGATCCCGAATTGAATGCCGCTCGCACCCCCCAACAACGCACACCGATCATCACTGCCATCAAGATCGAGAACGACTCGAAAGTCGGCGACTCGGTGATTCGCTACTACATCCGCCAGGCCCTGGGTAAACCGCTTGACCTGGGCCGCCTGCAAACGGATATGGGCACGCTCTATGGCCTGGACTACTTCGAGCAGGTGCAATACCGGGTGGTACACAAGGGCCAGGACAACACCCTGGTCATCAACGCACGAGGCAAACGCAGCGGTACCGACTACCTGCGCCTGGGACTGAACCTGTCCGACGACCTGCGCGGCGACAGCGCTTTCAATATTGGTGCCAGCTATCGGGTCAACGGCATCAACCGCCTCGGCGGCGAGTGGCTGACACGCTTGCAGATCGGCGACACACAGGACCTCTACAGCGAATTCTACCAGCCTCTGGACGAGGGCTCGCGCTACTTTGTCGCGCCTTACGTCAATGCCCTGTCGCAAAACGTCGAGGCCACACTCGACAGTGACCCCATCGCCGAGTATCGGCTGGAACGTTATGGTTTGGGCATAAACCTCGGACGGCAGATCGCCAATAACGGTGAAATCCGCTTCGGCATCGGCGAAGCCTGGGGCAAGGCCGATGTCAAGATTGGCGATCGCGACCTGCCGCGGGTGAGCTTCAGCGAGGGCTTCTACCAGTTGAAGTATTCCTTCGACTCCCTCGACAACGTTTACTTCCCCCACAGCGGCGAGGACATCGGTCTGAGTTTGCGGCAGTTCGACCCCAACCTCGGTTCCGATCAACGCTACCGGCAGTGGGAGATGAAACTGGACAAAGCCCTCAGCCGGGGGGCGGACACCTGGATCCTCGGCGGTCGCTACGGGCGTACCCTGGACAAGTCCGAAGTGGTGACGTCGAGCTTCCTGCTTGGCGGTGCCCGACAGTTGTCGGGTTTTCGCCAGGATTCGCTCAGCGGGCAGAACATCAGTTTAATGCGCGCCGTGTATTACCGGCGTCTCACTCCGCGCGCCTACCTGCCGCTGGACTTCCCGCTATATATGGGCGCCTCGCTGGAACGTGGTCGGGCCTGGAACAATGACAACCCATTCGACAGCGGTTACATCAACGCCGCCAGTATCTTCCTTGGCTTCGACACACCACTGGGCCCGCTGAACTTCAGCTATGGCATCAATGACGACAACCAGCAAGCCCTCTACCTCAACCTCGGGCAAACCTTCTGAAGCCCGAAACGACAACGCCACGCGCAGGGGTGCGGCGTTGTCGTCTCGGGCGCCGGGCAGTCAACGGATACTGGCGAGCAGCGTGCGGGCCACCTGCTTGAGGGGCTCGTCAGCTTCCCTGAGCAATTCGTGTAGCAACTGGCTGGCGTTGTCCAGCTCACCGATAGTGATGCAGGCCTGCGCCTGCTCCAGCTTGCTCGCACAGGCTTGCTCACGTTCCAGGCTGGCGAAGTCCACTTCCAGCGGCTCGATGTCCAGCGGCTGGGCATCGTCCATGAAATGCTCAAGAAACTCGTCGTCCGAGGCATCGCCCGTCAACGGCAAGCTCAGATCGGTTTCGGCGAACAACTCGGGCTCTGGCTCGGCAAAATCGCAGAGGAACTGCTCCTCAGGCATCTCGAACACTTCAGGGAGTTCGTCGAGGTGACTGGTCGACACCGGATCGGTACCGGAAAGTACCGACGAATCGAGGGCCGCTTTGTTCCCCTGCCGCGGTGCGTCCCCAAACGAACCGGCAAGATCCCAGTCGGCATCCATCGACAAGTCGTCGAGATTGAGTTGGAATTCATCCTCCAGCGGCTTGGCCTCGGCCTTGGGCACCGCTTCCATCCATTCGGCCGCCAGTACAGGCGCGGCGACCGGTACCATCGGAACGCCTGAAGATGCCGGCGTGGGGGCTGGCTCGGAGGTCACAACCACAGGGGAGACCGAAGCGGCTTGCAGTTTCGGGTACTTTGAGCGCAGCTCGCGTAATGTCGCCTCGCTGAAGCCGGACGCCAACAGGCTCTGCTCCTCGAGCGCATAGCCAGCACTGTCGCCCTGCAGGGCTAACATGTCCAGCAAGCGTAAGCGCAGGTCCGTGCGCTGGGGTTCCTTGAGCATCGCTTCACGCAGAATACCGGCGGCCTCGCTGAAGCGGCCATAGGCGATGTAGATACTCACCCCCTCAAGGGCATCCGGGACTTCATTGGTCTCGCGCCGTACTGTCGCCAGCGCTTCGGCCACCGGCTCGATCCGCGTCGCCGAAGCACTGACGACCACCGGCGCGGCGGCGGGAACCATCTGGCTGACCATCGGCGTATCCTGACCCACTGGTGCAACAGGCGCGGGCTCGACGGCCATTTGTGCCAACCGCCGCCGTCGGCGCACGATCAGGGCGCCAGCCAGCAGCAGAACCAGCAAGGCCAGGGCAACCAGCAGCGGCAGACTGAATTCGCCGGACTGTTGGGCGACCACCGGAGGCGCCACCACTGGCGCGGGTGCCGTGACGGGCACGGCAGCGGCCCGGGCCTTGAGCTCCGCCAACTGGGCTCGCAGGTCGCCCATTTGCTTCTGGTCGCGGCTGATCTGCTCATCCTGGGCCTCCAGCCTGGCCCGCAATTGCTCGGCTGTTTTTTGCAGTTGCTGGTTTTCCAGGCTCGCCGCCGCCAACTGCTCGGCGTTGCCCGCAGTGTCGGTCGCCGGGACCGCAAGGTTCGGAGCAGCCGTCGGCGAAGGAGCCCCCGGCACGACAGCGACGTCCGGCAGCAACAAACTCTGGCCCACTGTCAATTGCTCGCTGCCGGGATTGAGGGCGCGGATACCCTGGAACATCTCGTCGACGCTGGTTTGGCCGCCGGCCTGCAGACGCTTGGCAATAATCCAGACACTGTCGCCCTTGACCACTGTATAACGCTTGCCTTGGGCCGCTGCCGGAGGCGCGATATCGGCCAGCGGCGCCTGTGGTTCCAACGCCGCGCCGCGCGCCGGCAGGTTGTAGACGCTCGAACTGCCCGGTGGATCGAGCAACACCGTATATTCACGCAACAAGCGGCCATTAGGTCGGTTAACCTGCACCAGGAAATTCAGGAAAGGTTCGGTGACCGGCTTGTTCGACTGCACCTGAATCACACTGCGGTTACCCCGCAGGATCGTCGTGAAGCGCAGGTCGTTGAGGAAAAAGACCCGCTCGACCCCCGCCTGGGAGAACTCTTCAGGGGTCGCCAGGCTGACAGAGAGCTCGCCTTCGGCCAACTCGCCGGGATCGACCAGAGCGATTTGCGCATTGAGCGGCTGATTAAGCGCCGAATGCAGGGTGATATCCCCCAGTCCCATGGCCGAGGTCAGTGCCGAATGCAACAGTGACACCAGCGCGATCACCATCCAGCACAGGCGCATCTTGGTCACTGGGGACTTTTCAGTGGAACACCGCAACACGGACTGCAAACTCTCGAGCATGAGTATCCCTTAAACCTCATCGGCCCCGAAAAGGCTCGGAATGCCAACACACTACACAGAACCACTCATTCTTATAGTATGCCGACCGAAGATTCTCCAAATCCGACAGAATGAGAATGCCTCAGGATTTTTCCAAGTTGGCCAGAATCCGGCTGTGAACCCGCATGCATATCCGCAGCTCTTCCTCGTCGATCCCCACAAACAGCTCATGGCGCAAGGCAGTGGCAATGGTTTCGATCTGTTCGATCAAGGGGCAGGCCGAGGGGCAGAGCACGATCTTCTTCGCCCGGCGGTCCTCGAGTACTGCCTGGCGCTGTACCAGTCCCTGGGTTTCCAGGCTGTCGAGCAACCGCGCCAAGGTCGGTCCTTCGACACCCACGCTCTGCGCCAACTCGCGCTGGGTAGGCGCCTGGGCAAAACGTGCCAGGTGCAGCAATACCAACCAACGCGCTTGCGACAGGCCCAGGCCGGCCAGGCGACGATCCAGCTCGGCGCGCCAGCCTCGGGACATGTGTGCCAACTGCATGCCAAAACGGTGTTCATCGGTTAACGACATAAAAGACTCATGGATAGACTGAAAACAGGACAAAACTAATTATTAGTCAGCTAAGCATGACGCTCGGCCGGAGGCAAGGTCTACGCTGTATGCAAATATGACGGGTAGCGATTAAAACAGCGAAACCCCGGCAATAGTCCATTTCCTGCTCCTTATGATTCGAATTCGGATTGCAGGGCCGCCCGCACGCAGTACAGAACACCCTCCGGGACGCGCCCGACGAACTGCGCGGCAATCTCCGTCACAGCGGGCAATTGGCCTTCACCGTCAAGAAATGCATCCTGCACTTCGCCAAGCAGATCTTCGGGCAGGTCCAGGGCCTGCTCCAGCGATAATTGCTGGCGGCTGATGGCTTCAGCCAGCAGGGTATAGACATTTTTTTCCGAGCATTGCAACTGGCCGGCAATCTGCAGGGGCGTCATCCCGGCACGGGCCAGACTGATCAACTCATGGCGGATATCGGCAACCACCTTGGGCGCCTCGGCCTCGCCGCCCAGCACTTCAAGGAAGGCTTCACCGTAACGCTCCAGCTTGCGTGCGCCGACGCCACTGACCCGGGCCATTTCCGCCAGAGAGGTCGGCTGGCTGCGTAACATCTCCAGCAGAGTGGAATCGGGAAAAATGACATACGGCGGGACGCCATGCTCTTGGGCCAGCTTGCGCCGCAGGGCACGCAGGGCTTCCCAGCGCTCACGTTCTTCACCGCGCACCAACTGGCTGGCCGGGCTGGCGGAGACGCTCTTGGCCAAGGTCTGCGGCTTGAGCTCGTGGCGCAACTCCAGGCTAACTTCCCCCCGCAACAACGGTCGGCAGGTGTCGGTCAGACGCAGGCCGCCGTAGCCTTCCAGGTCGATATCCGCCAGCCCGCGCGCCACCAGTTGCCGGAACAACGAGCGCCACTCGCTCTCGCCACGCGCCTTGCCCACGCCGAACACCGAAAGGTGCTGGTGACCGAAGCTGCGCACCTTGTCGTTCTCCTTGCCCAGCAACACATCCACCAGATGGCCGACACCATAGCGCTGCCCTGTGCGGTAAATCGCCGACAGCGCCTGCCGTGCCGGCTCGGTGGCATCCCAGGTGCGCACACCATCGACGCAGTTGTCGCAATGCCCGCAGGGTTGCGGCAGGTCTTCGTCGAAATAGGCCAGCAAGGTCTGGCGTCGGCATCGGATTTCCTCACACAACGCCAGCATGGCATCGAGCTTGTGATGTTCCAGGCGCTTGTGGCGCTCGTCGCCCTCGGAGTTCTGGAGCATCTGCTTGAGCATCACCACGTCCTGCAGGCCGTAGGCCATCCAGGCGTCCGCCGGCAGTCCGTCGCGGCCAGCACGACCGGTCTCCTGGTAATAGGCCTCAAGGGACTTGGGCAAATCGAGGTGCGCCACAAACCGCACGTTGGACTTGTCGATGCCCATGCCGAAGGCGATGGTCGCGACCATGATCAAGCCTTCCTCGTTGAGAAAGCGCTTCTGGTTGGCCGCACGGGTTTCGTTGGGCAAGCCGGCGTGATACGGCAATGCCGGAAAACCCTTCTCGCAGAGGAGCGCGGCTACTTCATCGACTTTCTTGCGCGACAGGCAATAAACGATCCCGGCATCACCACGGCGCTGCGAGAGGAACGCCAACAACTGCTTGCGCGGCTGCTCCTTGGGCACGATCCGGTAGAAGATATTCGGTCGGTCGAAACTGGAGAGAAAACGCTCGGCCTCCTGCAAGTGCAGGCGATTGACGATCTCCTCGCGGGTACGCTTGTCGGCGGTGGCGGTCAGGGCGATACGCGGCACATTCGGAAACATTTCGGCCAGTTGCCCAAGTTGCAGGTATTCCGGTCGGAAGTCGTGGCCCCACTGCGACACACAGTGGGCCTCGTCGATGGCGAACAGGGCGATATCGAGGTTCTGCAGGAACGCCAGCATACGCGGCTGTACCAGCCGTTCGGGGGCAAGGTAGAGCATTTTTACTTCACCACGGCGGATTCGCGAGGCCAACTCGCGCTGCTGCTCGGCGCTCAGGGTGGAATTCAGGGAGGCCGCCGCCACACCCAGCTCTTCCAGCGTCGCGACCTGGTCGTCCATCAGAGCGATCAGAGGCGAAACCACCACCGCGAGCCCCTCGCGCAACAACGCAGGAACCTGGAAGCACAGCGATTTGCCGCCACCGGTGGGCATCAGCACCAGAGCATCGCCGCCGTTGGCCACGCGCTCAATAATGGCACCTTGACGACCACGAAAGCTGTCGTAACCGAAGATGTCCTTGAGCACGCGCTGAGCCTGTTCGAGCATAACCACTCCAAAAATCACCGAAACACCCCTGCCTCAAGGCTGGTCGAAAATTCACCGTTTTCACGGAAAAAACCGTAAACAGGAATTTCTCCCGTCATAGCCACCGTCGGCAGGGCATTACAAAGCGCGGCAGTATACCCGAGCACTCCACGACAGAGGGCTATGCCGGTCGCTCGACCTTCGCACTTATTTCACCGTTAAAACCGCGCAAATCTATGTGCTTGCTGGCCTGGACGCTCAAGAACGCCTAGAATTCAGCATCGTTTATTCCCAAGGTAGCCCCCCATGTCCTTCGCTGAGCAACTCACCCGCCTGCAAGCCTTCCTCGACGCCGACGAGCTGCATGAAGAAGCGTTGGACTATGTCGCCGCCCATGGCTACCTGACCGCGCTGTCGATCTGTGCCGAGGTGGTGCCTGAGCGCGAATGGATCGATGCCCTGTTTGCCGAGGAACCGCACTACAACAATGCCGCCCAGCGCGAGGAAATCGAAACCACGCTGGTTCAGCTCAAGGCCCATATCGCCCGCCAGTTGGCTTCCGACGAAGAATTCGAACTGCCGTGCGACCTCGACCTGGGCGACGATCCGGACGATTCCGACCTGCGCGGCTGGTGCATCGGTTTCATGGAAGGCGTGTTCCTGCGTGAAGCCGCCTGGTTCGAAACCGCCGAGGAAGAAGTCAGCGAAATGCTCCTGCCGATCATGGTCGGTTCGGGGCTGTTCGACGAACAACCGGAGTTCTCCGATATCGCCGCCGACGCCAACCTGATGGACGATATGATCGTGCAGATTCCGGAAGCGCTGACCGCGCTGTACCTGCTGTGCAACGCGCCCGACGAAAAGCCGGCGATCCTCAAGCCCCGTCACCACTGAGCCGTAGCCTGTGGCGGCGGGCCACTAGTGGTTGCGCTGATAGGTGTCACTGCCCATGGCCTGGATCTGCCCCTCGATCAGCGCTTCGAACGGCTTGAGCAAGACGTCGAAGGAGGTCGGTTGCTCCAGGGTTTCCAGCGCCTGGACTAGCGCTTCCACTGTCGATAACGCCCCCGGCTCCGGGGCTTTGCGCAGGCGATAGCGGGACACCCTGCCTAGCCCCAGGGTGACTCTTGGCAACGCCGCCAGCAACGGATTCAGATACAACAACTTGCGCGCCTTGCGCCAGGTTCCGTCGGGCACCACCAGCAGCAACGGTTCTTCCTCTGCGGCCAACCGATAGGCTCGCAGCAACTGCGCGTCGTCCGCCGGAAACAGCAGTCGCGCCTGATAACCCGGTTGATTGAGCAACGCCGGCAGATCCTCGAACACTTCACCCACCCGCAGCTCGGCATTGGTCAGTCCCAGGGTCGCCAGCCGCGCCGTGTTCAAGGCGTGGCCGACCTCGCTGGGATGTTGCAACACCAGCACTCGGGTGCGGCTGTCGAGTTGCGGGATCAGTGCGCACAGGCAATGGGTTTCAGGGCGCAGGCAGCGGTCGCAGCGAGCTCTGGACATTAAAGAAGGCTCCAATCAGGATGGGTTGAGTGGCGCTTTGAGCAGGTCGCGGAAGGTCTGGATCAGCGGCTCGCGGCTGCGGCCACGGCGCAGGATCATCGAAAACGGCGCCTGGTAACCAAAGGTCGCCGGTAGCAGCGCCCGCAAGTCGCCCTTATCCACCCAGGGCTGGGCATAGTGCTCGGGCAAGTAGCCGATATAGGCACCGGACAGCACCAGGATCAACTGCGCCTCCATACTCTCCACGGTGGCCGCGCTGTGCTTGAAGCCATGGCGGGCCAGTTCGGCCTGGCTCCAGTAGCCCCGACCGACCATGCGCTGCTGGGTAATGACCTGCTGAGGAATCCGGCGCTCGTTGTACAGCGGATGGCGATTGCTGCAATACAGCCAGTGCTGTTCGCGGTACAGCGGCTGGTAGACCAGCCCGCTCATGCGCGTGGAAAATGCGCCGATGGCCAGGTCCAGGCGGTTGTCCTGCACACCTAGCTGCAATTCGTAGGGGCTCATCACCGACAGGTGCAGATGCACAGCCGGGTGTTCCTGGCTGTAAGCACCGATGGCTTCGGCCAAGGGCAACGCCGGCTCGCTGACGGTGGAGTCGATCACCCCGAGGTTCAGGGTGCCGCGCAACTCGCCTTTGAGAGCGGCGGCATATTGCTCGAAACCTTCGAGTTCGCCGAGCAACCGTAGGGTTTCCTGATGGAACAGTTCACCCTTGCTGGTCAGACTGAACCCACCCCGGCCACGATGGCACAATATCAGCCCCAACGTGGCCTCAAGCTGGCTCATGTAGGTGCTGATGGCCGAGGTCGACAGGTTGAGTTCCTGCTGGGCATTGGCAAATCCCTGGTGGCGCACCACGCTGGCAAAGACGCGCAATAGCTTCAGGTCGGGTAAAGCGCTGGCCATGTGAATTCCTATAGAGGGCCTGAATGCCGGGCATTGTGGAGAGGGGGCTTGGCGCAACGCCACAGAGATATTCGCCACATAGGTATTGAACAGAAACGCTATTGAGCAGAAACAAGTCTATCCCTCGGCCTGCAGTTAGTTTAGAAAAATCTGAACTAAGTATTTGCCGACAGCGATTCTTCCCGCCCGCCTCCTTTCGCAGAATCGCCAGCCAATAACCCAAACAAATGCTAAGGCTTACCCGTGGACAAGATTCTTCACCAACCACTGGGCGGTAACGAAATGCCGCGCTTCGGCGGCATCGCGACCATGATGCGCCTCCCTCACTTGCCGACGGCCGCCGGCCTCGACGCCGCCTTTATCGGCATTCCTCTGGACATCGGCACCTCGCTACGCGCCGGGACCCGTTTCGGCCCAAGGGAAATCCGCGCCGAATCGGTGATGATCCGACCATACAACATGGCCACCGGCGCCGCGCCATTCGATTCGCTGTCGGTCGCCGATATCGGTGACGTGGCGATCAACACCTTCAACCTGCTCGACGCCGTGCGCATCATCGAAGAGGCCTACGACGACATTCTCGAACACCCTGTGATCCCGCTGACCCTGGGTGGCGATCACACCATCACCCTGCCGATCCTGCGGGCGATCCATAAGAAATACGGCAAGGTCGGCCTGGTGCACATCGACGCCCACGCCGATGTCAACGATCACATGTTCGGCGAGAAGATCGCCCACGGCACCACCTTCCGGCGCGCCGTGGAAGAAGGCCTCCTGGACTGCAACCGTGTCGTCCAGATCGGCCTGCGCGCCCAGGGTTATACTGCCGAAGACTTCAACTGGAGCCGCAAGCAGGGCTTTCGCGTGGTCCAGGCCGAAGAGTGCTGGCACCTATCCCTCGTGCCGTTAATGGCTGAAGTCCGCGAAAAGGTCGGCGGCGGCCCGGTGTACCTGAGCTTCGATATCGACGGCATCGACCCGGCATGGGCACCCGGCACCGGCACCCCGGAAATCGGCGGCCTGACCACTATCCAGGCCATCGAGATCGTCCGTGGCTGCCAGGGCCTCGACCTGGTCGGCTGCGACCTGGTAGAAGTCTCGCCACCCTACGACACCACCGGCAACACCTCACTGCTGGGCGCCAACCTGCTGTACGAAATGCTCTGTGTACTTCCAGGCGTGGCCCATCGCTGAGGCGATCTCATGAACGACCCTGCCATGGCTGCGCTGTGAGCCATGGGTAACCGCATCACCGTGTTGGTCGCCAGCCTGTTATTCCTGCCCGGCACCTTTGCCGGCAAGCTCGGCTCCCACACAAGCACCGCTCCCACAGGTTCGGTGTCAACCACCGGCAGCGCACAACTGACTGTTTCATCATAAAAAAGATAATCGGAGACACACCGTCATGGCCCTGGATTTATTGGTTGTACTCATTTACGCCGCAAGCATGCTCGTACTCGGTTACTACGGCATGCGCAAGGCCAAGACCCACGAAGACTATCTGGTTGCCGGGCGCAACCTGGGCCCGACCCTGTACATGGGCACCATGGCTGCGACCGTACTAGGCGGTGCCTCCACCGTCGGTACGGTGCGCCTGGGCTATGTCCATGGGATTTCCGGTTTCTGGCTCTGCGCGGCCTTGGGCTTGGGCATCATCGCGCTGAACCTGTTCCTCGCCAAGCCGCTGCTCAAGCTGAAGATTTTCACCGTTACCCAGGTACTGGAAAAGCGCTACAACCCCATGGCCCGCCAAGCCAGCGCGGTGATCATGCTGGCCTACGCGCTGATGATCGGCGTGACCTCGACCCTCGCCATCGGCACCGTGCTGCAAGTGTTGTTCGGTCTGCCGTTCTGGCTTTCGGTACTGCTCGGCGGCGGCGTGGTAGTGGTCTACTCGACCATCGGCGGTATGTGGTCGCTCACCTTGACCGATATCGTCCAGTTCGTCATCAAGACCGTCGGCCTGATGTTCATCCTGCTACCGATCTGCCTGTACCGAGTCGGCGGCTGGGATGAGTTGGTGAGCAAGCTGCCGGCGGCGAGCTTCAGCTTCACCGCCATCGGCTGGGACACCATCATCACCTACTTCCTGATCTACTTCTTCGGCATCCTGATCGGTCAGGACATCTGGCAACGGGTGTTCACCGCCAGGGACGAGAACGTCGCGAAGTATGCCGGCAGCGTCGCCGGGGTCTACTGCATCGCCTACGGCCTGGCCTGCGCACTGATCGGCATGGCCGCCCATGTGTTGATCCCGGACCTGGACAACGTCAACAACGCCTTCGCCGCCATCGTCAAGCTGTCGCTGCCCGATGGCATTCGTGGCCTGGTGATCGCCGCAGCCCTGGCTGCCATGATGTCCACCGCCAGCGCCGGGCTGCTGGCCGCGTCCACCGTACTGACCGAAGACCTGCTGCCGAAACTGCGCGCAGGCAAGCCGTCGAACCTGGCGGTCAACCGCCTGTTCACCTGCCTGACCGGGATCGTCGTACTGGGCATCGCCCTGCTGGTCAGCGACGTGATCAGCGCGCTGACCCTGGCTTATAACCTGCTGGTTGGCGGCATGCTGATCCCGCTGATCGGTGCCATTTTCTGGAAACGCGCCACCACCGCCAGCGCGATCACCAGCATGGCCCTGGGTTTCATCACCGCACTGGTATTCATGGTCGTCGATGGGTTGGACTCGAACACGCCGATCTACTACAGCTTGGCCATCGGCTTGATCAGCTTCGTGGTGATCAGCCTGCTGCCCCCGCGTCCGTCGACAGTGGCCAACGCCATCTGATAAACGCGGCTACTTCAGCGGGTGCGACGTCGGTTGTCGCACCCGTTTTTTTCAATGGTTGCCTGTTGGGCGCCGCCCAAAATGCCCGCCCGAGGTGCTGATTGAAGGTGATCAATCGCCGATCTTTGACGCGACGCCGGTTCAAGGCGGGTCGTGGGTGTTTTCGAAAAGATCGCGACACGATTCACAGGCAAAATACTGCTCGTGTGTCGGACATCGAATAATGCCCGTGGCTCCGGCCCTGATTTGCCAATGACACTGCTGCCGGTGATAGCTCAAGGTGCCTTCGTATAACAAGGCGCCCATCTTGACGGCTCCGGCGCAATAGAGCCAAGGACAAAGGAGGTGCCCTCTTTTTTGCGAGCAAACCACGCTCCCGCACACCACGGGGAGCGCGATCATACAGTCCGGGCGGGCTGTCGACTGGGAGGTGTTACCGGCGTGGCTGCGGACGACGACGTTCGTCATCCGTGCGAATCGGCACCGGTTGCAGCGGTGGCTCGATCAGGCCGAGGGCAACACCGAGGTCGTGGAGCCAAGTTTGCAGTTTGTCTTTCATATAGCCCCCTTCAGGGTAATGCGAGCGACGGAGCTCTCGTAAGTCGCCTCACACAAATCATAGCTCTAAGTCCTACGTAATGCTTCCTTTCCATAGCGTTCGTGGCGCTAAATCATGGCAAAAAGCTTCAGGCCGACGCACGGACACTCACGACATCGGCATTCCGTTGTGCCCTGCGCTCCTGCTCCATCTCGATCCAGGCCGTCAAGTTCGCGCCCTTCATGCCTTTGCGCCACATCAGCCAAGTGGTGGCGGTGTCAAACGGCGCGGCCATTGGATGCACCGAGACGTTCTCGCGTCCGGGCAGGCTGGCCAACATCGAGCGGGACATCATCGCCACGCCGGAACCGGCGGTGACGCAAGCCAGCATGCCGGGATAGGACTCGATTTCGATGGCCCGCCCCATGGTGGCCTGATAATGCGCATACCAGGCTTCAAGGCGACCACGGTAGGAACAGCCTGGGCGGAAGGTAAACACCGGACGCCCCTCGACATCCCGCGCACTGTGTATCGGCGGATGGTCAGCGGCGCCAATCATGATCAGCGACTCCTGGAATAACGGAATGCCTTCCAACCCCGCGAGTTGCAGTGGACCATCGACCAGCGCGGCATCCAGACGGCCACTGAGCACGCCCTCGAACAGCTCGCAGCTGATGCTCGATTGCACCTGCAGGTTCACCGCCGGATAGGCGCGGTGGTAACGCGACAGCAGCGGCGGCAGATGGATCGCCGCCGTGCTGTGCATGGTCCCCAGCACAAAGTCGCCGCCCGGCTGGCCGCCCTGCACCGCCGCTTGGGCTTCGTCATGCAGCACGAACAGTTTCGCGCAGTAGTCCAGCAGCACCTTGCCCGCTGGCGACAGTTGCAAACGCTGGCGCTCGCGCAGGAACAACTCGACACCGAGTTGTTCCTCGAGCTGCTTGAGCCGGGTCGACAGGTTCGACGGTACCCGATGCAAACGTTCGGCCGCACGGGTGATAGACCCCTCCTCGGCCACCGCCTGGAAGATTCGCAACTGGCTGAACTCCATGTTCCTCTCCAAAAATGAACAAGTTACTTAATATTATTCATTTTTAAAGAAAGTCAATCAGCTCTAGTCTGACGATCAATTGCCTCTCTCCGGGAATGGCCGCCATGTCGCCGCTGATTCGTTTAATCGCCTGTTTTATCGCGTTGATGATCGCCATGGGCATCGGCCGTTTTGCCCTGACGCCACAATTGCCGCACCTGATCAGCGAAGGCCAGATCGACCTGACCGCTGGCGGCCTGATCGCGGCCGCCAACTATCTGGGCTATATGCTGGGGGCGCTGGACGCAATGTTTGCTCGACGCCCGCGCCAGGTTCGCCAGCGTCTGCTGGTCGGTTTATGGTTGTGCGTGCTGTTGACCCTGGCTTCGTTCTGGGCCCATGGATTCTGGTCGCATCTATTGTTGCGTTTCGGTACCGGGCTCGGCAGTGCCTGGGTCGTGGTGATGATCACCAGCCTGAGTCAACCACTGGCCGCCAGCAGTGGCCGACATCGCCTGGGGGCTCTGGTGTTCGCCGGTCCCGGCCTGGGCATCCTGCTCACCGGGCTGCTGGCGCTGGGTTCTAATCGGCTGGAGCAAAGCTCGTCCGTGTTGTGGCTGGTCTACGCCACGGCCGGCCTGCTGATGTTGCTGATGATCGTGCCGTTCCTGCCCCACCCCGCGAACACCGCCGATGCCACCCCCGCTGCGCTGGCGACGAACTCCGGCAGCCAGGGCATCGGTATCCTGTGCGTGGCCTACGGCCTGTTTGGTTTGGGCTATATCATCCCGGCAACCTTTCTCTCGCAGATGGCCAACGTGCGCTTCCACGGCGAATGGCAGGCCGATCTGTTCTGGCCCAGCTTCGGCCTGGCGGCGGCCCTCGGGGTATTATTGGTCAGCCTACGTCGGCCCACCTCCCCTGCAACCCACCACTGGTTGACCGGGGTCTTGTGGCTGCAGGCGGCCGGGGTGTTCGCCTGCCTGTCATCGAGCAGCATCGGCCTGGTGCTGGGCGTGCTCCTCTGCGGTACCCCGTTTCTTGCCAGCATGCAGTTGGTGATGCAGCGCTCGCGGGAACTGGCACCTCACTCCACCCAGCGCAATGCCGGCCTGCTCACCGCCTGCTTCGCCGTTGGCCAGCTCGCCGGGCCATTGCTGGCCGCCGTGAGTAACCACTTCAGCGGTGGCCTGCAACCGGCGTTGATCGTAGCAGGCAACGGCCTGGTATTGGCCGGATTGGCCGTGCTGCGACCCCCTACTGCCCCAGTGCCTTACGCAAACGGCGGCGTATCCACTGCTCGGCACTGACCAGGGTGATTCCCAGCAGCACCAGTGCCGCGCCAATGACGAAGTCAAGACTCAAGGGGTCGCCGAGCAGGACAACCCCGAAGGTCACGCCGAACATCGGGGTCATAAAGGAAAACACCGCCAGGTTCGACGCCAGGTAGCGCTGCAGCAGCCAGAACCACACCAGATAGCTGAAGAACGAGACTACCAAACCCTGGAACAGCACGCTGGCGACGGCAACGGTCGTCAGGCTGACCTGACTGATCTGGCCGGAAACCGCGGCAATCGCCAGCAAGCCGACGAAACCGACAATCAACTGATAGAACAGCGTCAGTGTCACCGGCGCTTCCGACAACCGTGAAGCCCGCACCACCACCGTGGTCGCACCCCAGGCGGCTCCGGCCAGCACCCCCAGGGCATCGCCCAGCAACATGTTGCTGTCCATGTCGGAGAACGACACACCACCGGCAAACGCGAAGGCAATGCCGACAAAGGCCAGGCCGATCCCCAGCCACTGCAACGGCCTCAGGCACTCGCTGGGCAACAGCCAATTCACCCCCAAGGCGGTAAAGATCGGCGCGGTGTAGAGAAACACCGACATATGCGCCGCCGAGGTCAGTTGCAGGCCCTCGGAGATGAACAGGAACTCCAGGCCGAACAGCGCGCCCGCCAGCAGCCCGCCGCGCCAGGTCGCGCCGATATGGCTCCAGCCGCCCGTCCAGCACATCAACAGGCCGACCAGCAGCGCCGAGATCCCGGAGCGCCCGACCGCCTGCATGACCGGCGCGATATCCGCCGCGGCCCACTTGATCACCACTTGCTGGACACCCCAGATCAGGCACAGTCCGAGCATGACCTGAATGGCAAAACGATCAGCATTACGCCGTGACGTACTCATGAGCGCGCCGGGCTAGAAAACAAAGACATGGCAGTTTCCAAAAAAAACCAGCTCCCTGGCAAGCCGTCTCAAGTAGCGACTTGCCGTGCGAGATTCAGCTCAACTCGATGCGATCGGCGTGAATAACGATCTGGCCCTGTTTGTACAGCGCACCGATGGCCTTCTTGAAGTTGCCCTTGCTGACACCGAATAGAGCGCTGATCACGGTCGGATCGCTCTTGTCGCTGACCGCCAGAACGCCGTTGTTTTCCCGCAACTTGGCGAGAATCTGCGAATTCAGGCTGCTGGCGGCTTCTGCACCCACGGGTTGCAGGCTCAGGCTGATCTTGCCGTCGGCGCGAATCTCCTTGATAAAACCTTTTACCTGTTTACCAGCACGCAGAAACTTGAATACTTCGTTCTTGTGAATCAAGCCCCAGTGCTTGTTGTCGATAATGGCCTTGAAGCCCATATCGGTGGCCTCAGCCACCAGCAAGGCGACTTCCTGGCCTACCTTGTAATTGGCCGGAGTCTTGTCCAGATAGCGATCCAGGCGCGTGGTGGCGGTGATGCGCCGGGTGTGCTTGTCGAGATAGACATGCACCACGCAGTACTCGCCAGCGGTCAATTGGCGTTTTTCCTCGGAATATGGCAGCAGCAGATCCTTGGGCAGCCCCCAGTCGAGGAATACACCAATGCTGTTGACTTCCTTGACTTTGAGACTAGCGAATTCACCGACCTGCACTTTCGGTGTTTCAGTGGTGGCAATCAACTTATCAGCACTGTCCAGATAAATGAAAACATTCAGCCAATCTTCATCTTCACTGGGAATATCCTTGGGAATATAACGATTGGGCAAAAGAATTTCGCCATCCTGCGCACCGTCCAGATACAAACCGAAGTGAGTGTGCTTAACCACTTGCAAGCTGTTGTAACGCCCGACTAAAGCCATTTCCAGTCCCCTTATTACGTGGGTGCCATTCTACCCGAGTTTGCCAGTGCTGTTTCATGGCCCTTGCCCACGACTGAAAAATCCCCGCCAACCCCAATCTTTCAAGGGTTTCCCGATCCTCTATGTCACCGTTCGTCAGACCAGACACTCTTTGGTCGAGCGAAATCCTTCGCCAAAAAAAGTCGATGGAGCGGAGTTACGATTTAAAACAGCGGCTTAGCGAACAATAATGCGTTCAGTTTGACAATCACAGGGATAAAACCGTCGCCTATTTCGAGAACATATTTGCCGAGCTATTATCAAGAACTTCTGGTATGCTGGCTGATTCAGTTAATATCTACAGGTTAATGGCCGCCATGCGCGTAAAAGCATCCAACAGCAAAGCAAAGCCAGCCCCAGCCGTTGAAACCAGCGACTCGATCAACGAGCAAATTGCTGCTTTCCTGAAATCCGGCGGCGAAATCCAACAGATTGCCAAAGGCGTCAGCGGCCAGACTTTCGGCCCGTCGAAACAGATCACCCTCGGCAAAAAATAAGTTATCCCTCGAAACTGCTCTGCCCTCGCAGCACGTTGGCCTCTATGCGCTTTGATCCTCAAGGCGCTAGGGCTGAGGCGATATAGCCTGACTCCGATTGCATCTTGCCATTGAACTGCCAGGCCACAAGGCGCTCTATGGGGAAAACGCCATCGCAAGGATTCGCTCATGTCGCGCCGATCCCACTTCCTGTTTTGCTGCCTGATCCTGGGCTTGGCGCTGTTTGGCTGCAACCGGGTCGGCGTCGCCTATCGCCACCTGGATGTCATCATCCCCTGGACCCTCAGCGACTATGTGGACATGCGCCGCGAGCAGAAGGACTGGTTCAAAGAACATCTGAAGGAGCACCTACAATGGCATTGCACCACGCAATTGCCTGCTTATCTGGAGTGGCTCGACCGCTTGCGGCAGATGGTCGAAAACACCCAGGTCAGCGATGCCCAGTTGTTGGCGCGGACCGTTGAGGCCAAGGCGGCTATAGCCCAAGTCGCCCGGCAAATCACGCCGTCAGCCATCGAGTTGCTCAAGGGTCTGGATGCTCGACAAGTGGCCGAGATGAACGAGGCATTCGCCAAGGAACAACGCGAACGCTATGCCGAGTATGTCGCACCGCCCCTGGATGAGCAGATTCGCCAACGCGCGAAGCGGATGAGCAAACGCCTGGAGGTCTGGCTCGGACCGCTCAGCCCGGACCAGCAGCAACGGGTCATTGATTGGTCAACCGAACTCGGTGAGCAGAACCGCTTTTGGATTGCCAACCGCGCGCACTGGCAGGCGCAACTGAGCGCAGCAGTCGCCGAACGCCAGAACGCCGACTTTCCCCAGCGTATCGAGCAATTGCTGCAACATCGGGACAGCCTGTGGACCGTTGAGTACCGCCAGGCCTACGAGCGTACCGAGCAGTCCACCCGCCGCCTACTGGTGGACTTGATGGCCGAGAGCACGCCTGCCCAGCGCAGCCAGCTACTGAAAAGAATCGCCGATCTGCGCCGCGACTTCAGCCAACTGAGCTGCCTGAAAGCAGCTTGAAACCCTAGGCAATCAAGCGATCCGTGCCTCGGACACCACGGCGTCGAACACCAGTGGGTCCAGCGCATCGCGCTGTTCATCCAGCACCTGGCGTGGGTGGTCGTTGCCGGGGATACTGCTGTCGATCAGGCTCAACAAGCTGGAACCGCGGGGCGTCAGGACAAAGTTCTCGCCATCGCCGCCCTCTTCTTCTGGCCGCGACTCGATAAAGCCGTTGTTGAGCAATAACCGCTCATAATCGGTCGCCAGGGTTTTCAGTGTATCGAGGTTACCCGTCGGCTCGCCTTCGGCAGCCTGCGCGCAGGCATGTTGTTCGGCATAGGCCCGCGGAGCGAAGCTGTAGCCGGCACCGTTCTGTACTTCGTGGAGCAGACGTTCGATCAGCTCCCAGTTATAAGTCGTCATCCTGATGCGACCTCCTACCGTTGATAGAAGAAATCCCCCCTCTACAGTAGTGACAGACAGCAGCGATCGACGTTCAGCCCGATTTCAGGTCAGCGTGACCATTGGGCGGACCAACATCGATTGCCGGACCCGACACAGGGGCAGCCTGCGCTGCACCTCACCGGGCAAGACAACCAGTCCACCCGTCGAGCGGGTTATTCGTCCGCTGGCGCTTGCGGCTTGCGGCGCTTGAGCGGCGCCATGCCGTCCTTGCTGACCAGCGACAGGGCGTCGGTCTTCGGCCGGTTGGCGATCTTGCGCTTGGTCGGTGCCTTGGCCGCCGACTTCTTCTTGTCGCCCTTGGCGTCGGTCTTTTTCTTCTTCACGCCCACGGCCTTGCCCGAAGCCTTGACCTTCTTCGGCCCGCCGTAACTGCCTTTGACTTCCTTGATAATGCGGCGCTCGAAGCTCTGCTTGAGGTAGCGCTCGATGCTCGACATCAGATTCCAGTCGCCGTGGCAGATCAGCGAGATCGCCAGGCCGTCGTTGCCGGCACGCCCGGTCCGACCAATACGATGCACGTACTCGTCGCCACTGCGCGGCATATCGAAGTTGATCACCAGATCCAGCCCTTCCACATCCAGGCCACGGGCAGCGACATCGGTGGCCACGAGGATCTTCACCCCACCCTGCTTCAGGCGGTCGATGGCCAGCTTGCGGTCCTTCTGGTCCTTTTCGCCGTGCAGCACGAAGGCCTTGTATTCCTGGGCCACCAAGCGGCCATAGATACGGTCGGCCATGGCCCGGGTGTTAGTGAAGACAATGGCCTTCTGGTAAGTTTCATTGGCCAGCAACCAATTGACGATCTGCTCTTTGTGCTGATTGTGGTCAGCGGTGATGATCTGCTGGCGAGTGGTGTCGTTCAGTTGGCTGACCGCATTGAGCTGCAAGTGCTCGGGATTGTTCAGAACCTTAGCGATCATCTCGCGCAGGCCGGAACCGCCGGTGGTGGCGGAGAACAGCATGGTCTGCTGGCGGTTCGGACACTCGTCCACCAGGCGCTGCACGTCTTCGGCAAATCCCATGTCGAGCATGCGGTCGGCTTCGTCGAGCACCAGCACCTCGACTTCCTTGAGGTCGAGATTGCCGGCATTCAGTTGCTCGATCATCCGCCCTGGGGTGCCGATCAGAATATCCGGGACCTTGCGCAGCAACGCCGCCTGGACCTTGAAATCCTCGCCGCCGGTGATCAGGCCGGACTTGATGAAAGTGAACTGGGAGAAGCGCTCGACTTCCTTGAGGGTCTGCTGGGCCAGCTCGCGGGTCGGCAGCAGGATCAGGGTCTTGATGCTCACCCGCACCTTGGCCGGGCCAATGAGGCGGTTGAGGATCGGCAGCACGAACGCAGCGGTCTTGCCGCTGCCGGTTTGCGCCGTCACCCGCAAATCACGCCCTTCGAGCGCGAGCGGAATGGCCGCGGCCTGCACGGGCGTTGGCTCGACAAATTTAAGCTCGGCCACGGCTTTGAGCAGGCGTTCGTGCAGGGCGAATTGGGAAAACACGGGTGCTACCTCGAAGAAATACAAATATTCAGCCGCATAGGGTAACGGTTTCGAGCGCCGAGGCCGAGTTTCTTTGCACTTATCGCCGCAAACAGTGACGTTTTTGTGAGCGGATTTGTCCAGGACCGTCTCATCTGCTGACTTAAATGTTCTAATCGAACCGTTACTTTCTGCAGAAGATCGCTCTTTTCCCATGGATATGAAACAGCTCTGGCTCAACGCCCAAGACCTCTGGGGCAACCTTGATCGACATCCCCTGCTACACACCGGCCTGGGCTTGGTATTGCTGCTGTTGGTAGCGCTGCTGCTCGGACGAGTGGCACGCTACCTGATCCTGCACGCGGCCAAGCTGCTCGGTCGGCAGCCGGCGATGCACTGGCTCAACGATCTGCGCCAGAACAAGGTATTCCATCGCCTGGCGCAGATGACGCCGTCATTGGTGATCCAGTTCGGCCTGCACCTGGTGCCGGAACTGAGCAAGACCGCCCTGCTGTTCCTTGGCAACGCGGCGCTGGCCGTCACCGTTCTGTTCCTGGTGCTGGTCCTGAGCGCTCTGCTCAACGCCCTGCTGGACATCTACGCGCGCACCGAATATGCCCGCACTCGCTCGATCAAGGGCTACGTGCAACTGGCGAAGATGGTGCTGTTCGTGTTTGGCGCGATCGTTATCGTCGCCACGTTGATCGATCGCTCGCCACTGTTGTTGCTGTCCGGGCTGGGTGCTATGTCGGCGGTGATCCTGTTGGTCTACAAGGACACCTTGCTGTCGTTCGTCGCTAGCGTGCAACTGACCAGCAACGACATGCTGCGGGTCGGCGACTGGATCGAGATGCCCCAGGTCGGCGCCGACGGCGATGTGGTGGACATCACCCTGCACACGGTCAAGGTACAGAACTTCGACAAGACCATCGTCTCGATTCCCACCTGGAGACTGATGTCCGAGTCGTTCCGCAATTGGCGGGGCATGCAGCAATCCGGTGGCCGGCGGATCAAGCGCAACCTGTTTATTGACGCCAGCGGTGTGCGCTTCCTGCATGAAGACGAAGAACAGCGCCTGAGCCAGGTGCACCTGCTCACCGGTTACATCGACCGCAAACAGGCCGAGCTGAAAAGCTGGAACGAGGCCCAGGGCGCTGTCGCGGCGATGTCGGCCAATCGCCGGCGCATGACCAACCTCGGCACCTTCCGCGCCTATGCGCAGGCTTACCTCAAGAGCCACCCGCAGATCCAGCCGGACATGACCTGCATGGTCCGCCAGATGCAGACCACGGCACAGGGCGTGCCGCTGGAAATCTACTGCTTTACCCGCACGACGGCATGGGCCGATTACGAACGGATACAGGGGGATATTTTTGATTACCTGCTGGCGATACTGCCGGAGTTTGGGTTGAGTGTTTATCAACAGCCAAGTGGGGCTGATTGGCGGGCGGGGTTGTCGGCGCGGTGAGTCCTTTATGCTCGATACTGAAGGACATTGCCGCTGTCAGGCGCGACGAACACCGAGACGACTGGCCCACACCGCCACCAGAATCACCCCGCCCCCCAGGAACAAACGCCCCAGGTCTTCATGCTGATTCCAGATCAGCAGGTTGATCAGCAGTCCCACCGGCACGTGCAGGTTGTTCATCACCGCCAGGGTGCCGCCGTCGACCAGGCAAGCGCCTTTGTTCCACCAGTACAGACCCAGCGCCGTGCTGACCAGCCCGAGGAATACCAGCACGCCCCACTGCAACGGTGCTTGCGGCAGGTAGTTGTTCTTGCCGAACAGCAGGAAGGCTGGCAACGCCACCGCCAGTGCGCCCAGGTAGAAATAGCCAAAACGGCGGTAGTGCGGCAGATCGCTGGGATGACGTGCCACCAGGTGTTTGTACAGCACCTGGCCGGCGGCATAGGTGAAGTTGGCCAGTTGCAGCAGCAAGAAACCCAGGAAGAAGTCCGGGTTGATCCGGTCGTAGCGGATCACCGCCGCGCCAACCACCGCCACCAGTGCCGCGACCAGGACCCAAGGGTTGAAGCGCCGGTTCAGGGCATCTTCAATCAGGGTGACGTGCAAGGGGGTAAGGATGGTGAACAACAACACTTCCGGCACCGTCAGCACACGGAAACTCAGGTACAGGCAGACGTAGGTCACACCGAACTGCAAGGCGCCGATCAGCAGCATGCCACGCATGAAAGCCGGCTCCACCAGACGCCAGCGGGTCAGGGGAATGAAGATCAGCCCAGCCAGCAATACCCGCACCAGCACGGCGAAGTAGCTGTCGACGTGACCGGCCAGGTATTCGCCGATCAGACTGAAGGAAAACGCCTGGATCAGCGTAACGAAAAGCAGGTAACCCATGAATGCCTCACCCATGTTGCGATACGCCCGCGACCTTAACGGCTTTGCGCCGCACAAGGAATCCGCGGCGAAAAAAAACCCGATCGGGCGGGGGGCCGGATCGGGCTAGGTGCACCTAGGGAGCAACCAGTGCAAAGGGAGGATCAATGCGCGAACAACTTGAAGGGTCTATCTCGCTGGAGACACTAGAACACCCGAGGATTAGCTGAAGATTAAGGTTTCAAGCGATTTGGGCGATTCGGGCTTTCGCCTGGCCCAGACCTTTTTTCTGGAAATTGTCACCCATGTTCAGGCCTTCGGCATGAATGAAGTTGATGTCGTGGATACCGATGAACGCCAGCACCTGGCGCAGATACGGTTCCTGGTGATCGTGGGTGCCACCGGCATACAACCCGCCGCGAGCGGTCAGGACATACGCTTGCTTACCGGTCAACAGTCCCTGCGTGCCAGTTTTGGTGTACTTGAAGGTCACACCGGCTCGCAACACGTGGTCCAGCCAGGCTTTGAGGGTGCTCGGAATCGCGAAATTGTACATAGGCGCAGCGAGTACCAGCACGTCCGCCGCCAGCAATTCGTCGGTCAGCAGTTTGGAACGTTCGAGGGATGCCTGCTCGACCTCGTTGCGCTGTTCGAGCGGTTTCATCCAGCCCCCCAACAGGTTGCTATCCAGATGGGGTACCGGGCTTTCCGCCAGGTCACGCACGCTGATCGGGTCGCTCGGGTGTGCAGCTTGCCACTGGCCGATGAACTGCCGGGTCAGTTGGCGGGAAACCGAGCCCTGCTGGCGAGCGCTGCTTTCGATGATCAGTACGCGGGGCATGGGAAGTGCTCCATCGATGAGTGCGGTAAGTCAATGGAGTGAAGACTAAACAGTAAGATATCGATAAAAAAGCGGAAAAATTTGCTACAACCTATCTATAAATTTGTTTATAGACGGAGCATGCTTGTCAGCGATGCACAGCCGGTGTCATTTCACAGAGCAGGACAGGTCCATTCGCAACCGAATGATCTTGCGATTGAACTTGGCGGTGACGTTGGTGTTCTTCCCGGCCAGCACTTCCACTCGGCGGCTGCGCGGCGCTTCGGGGCCGTTGTGGAACACCACCTTGCACAGGGCGTCGGTCTTACCGTAGTTGTTCAGATTGATCGAACCGATGTCTTCATCGGTGTCGTGGGGGGTGTAGTCGATACTCAGACCATTGAGTTGCTTGCGCACATCGATGGGATAGGCAAACGCGCTCAGCGGCAATAGCGCCAGCAACACACAACAGATCTTTCTCATTCGACGGTCCCCAATGTGGACCGCCAGCTTAGGACAAGAGGAGCTCAACTTGAAAGCGCCCCGCGTGACGATCGATCAATGGCGAACGCTGCAGGCCGTGGTCGATCATGGTGGCTTCGCCCAGGCGGCAGAAGCCCTGCATCGTTCACAGTCGTCAGTCAGTTATACCGTGGCCCGCATGCAGGACCAGCTCGGCGTGCCGCTGCTGCGCATCGATGGGCGCAAGGCCGTGCTGACCGAAGCCGGCGGCGTGTTACTGCGCCGCTCGCGACAATTGGTGAAACAGGCCAGCCAGCTCGAAGACCTGGCCCATCACATGGAGCAGGGTTGGGAGGCCGAGGTGCGCCTGGTGGTCGACGCCGCCTACCCCAATGCCCGGTTGGTCCGAGCCCTGACCGCCTTCATGCCGCAGAGCCGCGGCTGCCGCGTGCGCCTGCGCGAGGAAGTGTTGTCCGGCGTCGAGGAGGTGCTGCTCGAAGGTGTCGCCGACTTGGCCATCAGCGGCTTCAATATCCCCGGCTACCTGGGCACCGAAATGAGCGCCGTCGAATTCGTCGCCGTCGCCCATCCGGAACACACCCTGCATCGCCTGCAACGGGAGCTGACCTTTCAGGATCTGGAAAGCCAGCTGCAAGTGGTGATTCGCGACTCCGGTCGTCAGCAACCACGGGATGTCGGCTGGCTCGGTGCCGAGCAACGCTGGACGGTCGGCAGCCTGGCCACCGCTGCCACCTTTGTCGGTAACGGACTGGGCTTTGCCTGGCTGCCACGTCATATGATCGAGCGGGAAATCCGTGAGGGCCTGCTCAAGCAACTCCCCTTGGACCAGGGCGGCAGCCGCCACCCGACGTTCTATCTGTACTCAAACAAAGACAAACCCCTGGGACCGGCGACGCAGATTCTCGTTGAACTGTTGCGTACCTTCGACACCGCGCCACTGGACGCCCCCTTCGCCGCTCCCCAGCAAGCCTGACAAGGACGTTGACCATGGCCTATTTCGAACACAACGGTTGCACGCTGCACTATGACGACCATGGCCAGGGCACGCCAGTGCTGTTGGTACACGGCCTGGGCTCCAGTGGCCTGGACTGGGAAATGCAGGTACCGGTGCTGGCTGAACACTATCGGGTGATCGTCATGGATATTCGCGGCCATGGCCGCTCCGACAAGCCTCGCGAACGCTACAGCATCGAGGGTTTCAGTGCCGATATTGTGGCGCTGATCGAACACCTGGAGCTGGGCCGCGTGCATCTGGCGGGCCTGTCCATGGGCGCAATGATCGGCTTTCAGATCGCGGTGGACCAACCACAATTGCTCAAAAGCCTGTGCGTGATCAACAGCACCTGCGAGGTCAAGGTGCGCACGCTGGGCGATTACTGGCAGTGGGCCAAGCGCTGGAGCCTGGCGCGCCTGCTGAGCTTGAACAGCATCGGCAAGGCCCTCGGCTCGATGCTGTTTCCCAAGCCGGAACAGGAACCATTGCGTCGCGCGATGACCGAGCGCTGGGCAAAGAACGACAAACATGCTTATCTCGCCAGCTTCGACGCCATCGTCGGCTGGGGGGTTCAGGAACGACTGTCACGTATTGCCTGTCCAACCCTGATTGTCAGCGCCGATCGCGACTACACCCCGGTCGCACTGAAGGAAAGCTATGTCAAACTGATTCCCGATGCGCGACTGGTCGTCATCGCCGACTCCCGTCACGCGACACCACTGGACCAACCCAAGGTCTTCAACCGTACCCTGCTTGAGTTTCTAACTGCAGTCGAAACCACCACCCAGGATCACTGAACCATGCTGAAAAAAATTGCCCTCTTCACCGGCTCCGTACTGTTCGCCGCCAACCTGATGGCCGCCGACGCCACCAAGGCCCAGCATGTATTGCTGGAGACCACCAACGGCCAGATCGAAATCGAGCTGGACCCAGTCAAGGCGCCGATCAGTACCAAGAATTTCCTTGCCTATGTGGACAGCGGCTTCTACACCAACACCATCTTCCATCGGGTTATTCCAGGCTTCATGGCTCAGGGCGGCGGTTTTACCCAACAAATGCAACAAAAAGACACCAAAGCGCCAATCAAGAACGAAGCCAGCAACGGCCTGCACAACGTGCGCGGCACCCTGTCGATGGCGCGGACCTCGGACCCCGACTCGGCCACCAGCCAATTCTTCATCAACGTCGCGGACAATGCCTTTCTCGATCCAGGCCGCGACGCCGGTTATGCCGTATTCGCCAAGGTCGTGAAAGGCATGGATGTGGTCGATATCATCGTCAACTCACAAACCACCACCAAACAAGGTATGCAGAACGTGCCGGTCGACCCCGTGATCATCAAGTCGGTCAAGCGCATCGACTAAAAGCAGGCGCCAACCGTAGGCCGGGTGCCGGCGGCTGGCGCTGCTTCACTTTCAAGGAGAGCCCGCCCGACGGGCGTCAGAACCCATGCTATATCGTCGTTTCGAACAACTGATCGATATCTTCCGCGACGCCCCCACCGCCGCTCCCCCCAATGCCGTCCTGCCCTTTTATCTGTATTACCTGCGCCAAGTCTGGCCCAGTTTTGCCGCCTTGCTGGTCGTCGGCCTGTTCGCCTCCCTGATCGAAGTGGCGTTGTTCAGCTACCTGAGCCGAATTATCGACCTGACCCAGGGCACACCCAATAGCGAATTCTTCACCCTCCATGGCACTGAGTTGCTGTGGATGACGGCGGTTACGCTGGTGCTGCGACCGATCTTCTTCGGCTTGCACGACCTGCTGGTGCATCAGACTATCAGCCCCGGCATGACCAGCCTGATCCGCTGGCAAAACCACAGTTATGTGCTCAAGCAGAGCCTGAATTTTTTCCAGAACGATTTCGCCGGACGCATCGCCCAACGCATCATGCAGACCGGCAACTCGCTACGCGACTCCGCTGTCCAGGCCGTTGATGCGCTCTGGCACGTGCTGATCTATGTGATCAGTTCGCTAGTGCTGTTCGTCGAGGCAGACTGGCGCCTGATGATCCCGCTGCTGGTCTGGATCGCTTGCTACATCGGCGCCCTGTATTACTTCGTACCACGGGTGAAGGAACGTTCGGTGATCTCCTCCGACGCCCGCTCCAAGCTGATGGGCAGGATTGTCGACGGCTACACCAACATCACCACTCTCAAGCTGTTCGCTCACACCCATTTCGAGCAGCAGTACGCCCGCGATGCGCTGTTGGAGCAGACTGAGAAAACTCAACTGGCCTCTCGCGTAGTGACCAGCATGGACGTCGCCATCACCAGCATGAACGGTCTGCTGATTGTCGGCACCACCGGCCTGGCGCTATGGCTCTGGAGCCAGTCGCTGATCTCGGTCGGCGCCATCGCCCTGGCCACTGGCCTGGTGATCCGCATCGTCAACATGTCGGGTTGGATCATGTGGGTAGTCAACGGCATCTTCGAAAATATCGGCATGGTCCAGGACGGCTTGCAGACCATCGCCCAGCCGCTGAGTGTGACCGATCGCAAGCAAGCGCCACACCTGGCGGTCAGCCGTGGCGAAGTATGCTTTGAGCAGGTGGACTTTCACTACGGCAAGCGCAGCGGGGTGATCGACGGCCTCAACCTGACGATTCGTCCGGGCGAGAAAATCGGCCTGATCGGCCCCTCGGGCGCCGGCAAGTCGACCCTGGTCAACCTGCTGCTGCGGCTCTATGACCTGCAGGGCGGAAGAATTCTGGTGGATGGTCAAAACATTGCCGAGGTCGCTCAGGAAAGCCTGCGCGCGCGCATCGGCATGATTACCCAGGACACGTCGCTGCTGCATCGCTCGATTCGCGACAACCTGCTATACGGCAAGCCCGATGCCAGCGATGCCGAACTCTGGGAAGCGGCACGCAAGGCCAAGGCCGACCAGTTTATTCCCCGGCTGTCGGACGCCGAGGGCCGTACCGGCTTCGACGCCCATGTCGGCGAGCGCGGGGTGAAGCTCTCCGGTGGCCAGCGCCAGCGCATCGCCATTGCCCGCGTGCTGCTCAAGAACGCACCGATCTTGATCATGGACGAAGCCACCTCGGCGCTGGACTCGGAAGTCGAGGCGGCGATCCAGGAGAGCCTGGAAACTCTGATGGAGGGCAAGACGGTGATCGCCATCGCCCACCGCCTCTCGACCATCGCCCGCATGGATCGCCTGGTGGTGCTGGAAAACGGCCGCATCGCCGAAACCGGCAGCCACGCCGAATTGCTGGCCCATGGCGGCCTGTATGCGCGATTGTGGCAACACCAGACCGGCGGCTTTGTCGGTATCGACTGACCTCGCCCTCGTTGATCGTGCCACGCCCCCCACAAAAAAGTGCGCCGTGGCGGCCTGGCGGGACTGGAATTGTCGGTAAAGCCTGCTGTACTGATTTCTGACTCAGGCAGGGAGCCTGTCGTCAGGTTGCATGGAAGCATCACCGCGTTATCGGAGCGATAGGCTGACCTATCAAGGCAGGATGCATGTCTCTGTTCAAACGTTCAGTAACAGAAGGATTAGGTACGTTCTGGCTGGTCTTGGGAGGTTGCGGCAGCGCGGTATTGGCGGCGGCTTTCCCCAATGTGGGCATCGGTCTGCTCGGTGTGTCCCTGGCGTTCGGGCTGACGGTGCTGACCATGGCCTTTGCCATCGGACATATCAGTGGCTGCCACCTGAATCCGGCGGTTTCCGTCGGGCTGGTGGTCGGCGGGCGCTTTCCTCTGCGGGAGCTGCCGGCCTACGTGGTCGCCCAGGTAATCGGCGGCATCGTCGCGGCGGCACTGCTCTACTTTATCGCCAGCGGCAAGCCCGGCTTCGAACTGGCGAGTGGCTTGGCCTCCAACGGTTACGGCGAACATTCTCCAGGCGGTTATTCGCTAGCGGCGGGGTTTGTCTGCGAACTGGTGATGACGGCGATGTTTCTGCTGATCATTCTCGGGGCCACCGATAAACGCGCGCCCAGCGGATTAGCGCCCATCGCCATCGGCCTGGCCCTGACGCTGATCCACCTGATCTCGATCCCGGTGACTAATACCTCGGTCAACCCGGCCCGCAGCACCGGACCGGCCCTGATCGTCGGCGGTTGGGCACTCCAGCAATTGTGGCTGTTCTGGCTCGCACCGCTGCTCGGCGCGCTACTCGGTGGCCTGGTCTATCGCTGGCTGGGCAAAGAGCAAGACTGATAGAGGATCAGGCTTGCCGGTAAGGCAGCGCCGCCCTCGCTTCTTCGGCATAGGCCAGGATGCCGACGCGCTCGCGGACCAGGAAATCACTCACCGCCGCCTTCAGACCAAGGTGGCGCAGGTAATGCCAGGAATGAGTGATCACCGGTTCGAAACCGCGAATCAGCTTGTGCTCGCCCTGGGCCCCGGCATCGAAGCGTTGCAAGCCATGGGCGATGGCGTAATCCATGCCCTGATAGAAACAGGTCTCGAAATGCAGACGATCGAACTCGGCCAGACAGCCCCAATAACGCCCATAGAAGCTGTCACCACCGATCAGACTGAAGGCCATCGCCACCGGTCGAGTCCCCTGGCGCGCCAACACCACCCGGATCGCCTCGGGCATGCGCTCGGCCAGCAGGCTGAAGAACGCCCGCGTCAAGTATGGCGTCTGGCGGCGCACCGCATAGGTGTTGGCGTAGCAGGCATAGACGAAATCCCACTGTGCTTCGCTCAGCTCACGCCCTTCTAGCCACTCGAACTCAAAGCCCTGGGCCGCGACCTGCTCGCGTTCCTTGCGCATCTGCTTGCGCTTGCGCGAGCTCAGGGCGTCGAGGAAGTCCTGGAAGTCGCGGTACTCGCGATTCGGCCAATGGTATTGGCAACCGAAGCGCTGCAACCAGCCCGGTTGCTCCGCCAGGGCGGTATCGGCCAGGGTGTCGGTGAAATTGATATGGGCGCTGGACAGTTCCTCGATCTGCAGATACCCCGGCAGCGCCGCCAGCAGCTCGAAACCGTCTTCGGCACGGGCCGCCAGCAATCGCGCGCCACTGACCGGGCTGAAAGGCACCGCCGTCAGCAGTTTGGGATAGTAGGCAATACCGGCGCGTTCGCAGGCCTCGGCCCAGCCATGGTCGAACACGTACTCGCCGTAGGAATGCCATTTGCGGTAACTGGGCAGCGCCGCGATCAGCCGGCCCTGTTCGATATGCAGTAGATGCTCCGGCTGCCAGCCGCAATGTTCACCCAGGCTGGCGCTGTCCTCCAGGGCGCTGAGGAAAGCATGCCGCAGAAACGGTTGTCCCGTGGGGACCAGCGCATCCCAATCCGCGGGAGCGATCTCGCAAAGGCTGTGCAGACGTTGTAGCGGCATCGATATCCCCAGGCAGGTGCGTAACGCGGTGGGAGTATCGCGCAAGTACCCGGCCATGAGAACCCGAAGTCTTTGCAGCGCCGATGTTAAAGAGTCCTGGACCGGGCTGACTGGGATCCTGTCGAGCTCGCCGCCAGGGAGGTCTCGGCGGATGCGCGATAGTCGAGGCAAAAAAAGACCCTGCCAAAGACAGGGTCCAAAGAACTGCGCAAGCTTTAACGGATGAAGAAAAAGCTTTGAATCACCACATCGCCAGGCCTCGGGCCTGGCGACTATTACGCTAAAACTGCCTGATTACAGGAAGTTATAGGTGTAGTTGAAGATCAGGCGAGTCTGATCCTGGGCGGCGATGTTGGTCTCACCACGATAGGTACCAGTACGCAGGGTGGTACCGAAGCCCTTGAGCGCGCCGCTCTGGATAACATAGTCCACGCGCATGTCACGCTCCCACTCGTTCTGATCCTTGCCGATACCGGTAGGGGTCTTGATGTCGGTACCGCGCAGATAAGCGATCGATGCCTTCAAGCCGGGGACACCGAGCTTGGCGAAATCGTAGGAGTACTGACCGAAGTTAGTCTTCTCGCCGGCCCGAACGAAGCCGTTAACCATGCTGTCGGTGAACAGGTAGAAACTGGTGCCGCCGTTACCCTCGTTGCGCCCGTTACCGTCAACCACGTTGCCTTGGTTCAGGTAGACGAAACCGCCGTCGTCGCCAACGTCCTGATGGCCGAGCAGGAAGGCATGACCACCCAGGGTGTAGGTGAACATGGCGCTCCAGGTGCGGTTGTCGACTTCGCCAGCGTGCTTGGCATAGCCACCGTTGTTGTTGAATCGATAGCCGGCATCGCCGTTATGGCCATCGGAACTGCTGTCGAAGTAACGCAGGTCGGTCTTGAACGACTGATCCTCACCGATCGGCAATACGTGTACCAGGCCGAAGAAGTCCTGCTTGTAGTAGTCCTTCAGGTTGGCGTGGTAGTACTGCAGGAGCAAATCTTTGGTGACTTTCCAGTCGGCACCGGCAAACCGGAACTGGTTGCTGTCCTCGGTACCACCGGCAACGCTCAGGCCGGAGCTATTGCTCGAGGCGCGACCGGCGGAATGTTCGAGCTGGCCCGCGGTCAGCGTGAGGTTGTCGATCTCCTTGGAAGTCACGATGCCACCGTCGAAGGTCTGTGGCAGCAGGCGGCTGTCGTTGGCGACCAGGATCGGCAGGTTCGGCGCCAGAGCGCTACCGACATGAGCTTCAGTCTTGGACACGAGGAACTTGGCGTTCGCCCCCAGACGGCTCCAGGTGGACGGCGCGGAACCGTCGCTGTCGCTCGGGAAGAACGAGTTGTTGTCCGGGTGATGGCCACGGCCACCGTCCAGGTGAATACCCATCAAGCCCTGAACGTCGACACCGAAACCCACTGTCCCCTGGGTGAAACCGGACTTGAGGTCGAGCTTCAGGCCCTCAGCGGTTTCATCTTGATCATTCGCGGTGCCTTCACGGGTGTCTGCACGGTAGTAGAACGTGCGCGAACTGAGCGACCCCTTGGTATCTTCGATAAAACCAGCGGCGCCTGCATGCTGCGCCAACACCCCTACGGCCACGGCCATGGCCAAGGTAGACTTCTTCATTGATTCGCTCCTCTAGGTTCAAAAACTTCTATTATTCTTGGGTTGCATCCATTGCCCTGAAACACCTGTGCGGTCGTCGCCCATGCCCAATCTGCCTTGTTGTTGGCATGGAATCTTGGCTTTGGGTTATTTCAAGGCGGTTGCCATAAAGTGAAAGATTTATGACAACGGAACTTTTTGACACACATAAAAAAGCAAAGCCCCTGTCCCGGGGCTTTGCGTAAAAAGATAGTGGCTTCTTGAGATTATTGCAAATCAGATTTTTTCAGCGTTTTGCTGTTCAGCCGCTAATCGACGGGCCAATGCATCGAGGTTTTCGACCGGCGGTTCAGGCATTTCCTTCAAGGCGCCCTGCATCAATCGCATCTGGCGAATGAAACGCCGGCAGTTGGGGCAGACCATCAAGTGGTGACGCACCATCAGCCGCTCACGAAAGCTCAATTGATCATCGAGGTAGTCGCTGGAGCGCGCCACTTGTTCCTTGCAGGTCAGCATTCGCCGGTTTCCTCAAAATGTTCCACGGTCGCGAAGACCTTCAATCGTGCCCTGTGAAGCAGCACCCGGACATTAGAGAGCGAGATATCGAGAAGATTACAGATTTCCTTCAACTCCAGGCCCTGGCGTTCACGCAGCAGCAGCACACTGCTCTGTAACTCGGGCAGACTCGACAGCGTCTGTTCCAGGCATTCACGCAGCTGATCCTCGCTGAGCAAGGCCTCGGGCGTGTCCTCGTGCCAGGAGAAGGGTGCCGGCGCCCAATGCCCGTCAGCGGAAAAACGCTCGTCGCCGACAGTGCCGTGAGGAGAAGCTAAATCTTCGAGCAGGACTTCCCGGCGATTCTGCTTGTAGCGATTCTTCGCCGCGTTCGCGGTGATGGTCAGCAACCAGGTCTTGAGACTCGAACGGCCCAGGAACCCCGAAAGGTTACGCGTCACCGCCAACCAGGCATCCTGCACGGCTTCATCGGCCTGGCGGCTGCCGACAATGGCATAGGCCACCGCGAGCATCGCACTCTGGTAGGTACTGACCAACTCCTTGTACGCCTGTTGTTCACCAGCCAACAAGCGTTCGAGCAATTGAGTATCGTCCATCGCTGCCATTTACAACCTCGCGCTCAGATTTCCGAGACATTATGGAGCGTCAGTGTTTGCCGCCGCTCCATGCCCATGTTCAACACGAGAATGCGTCCTCTGCCCGAAACCCAGCGGAATATGGACATGGCCCTGGCGACCCTGCGCGCACACGATGCCTGACGCGAAGGTGTCAATCAACGTTTGCGTAGAATCACGCTGCCGATCGAATAACCCGCGCCGAACGAGCTGAGCACCGCCAGCGACCCCGCCGCGAGATCGTCCTGGTTCTTGTGCAAGGCAATCACCGAACCCGCCGAGCTGGTATTGGCGTAAGTATCGAGAATCACCGGCGCCTCCATTTCCGAGGCTTCGCGACCCAGCAGCTTCTTGACGATCAGGTGGTTCATGCTGAGGTTGGCCTGGTGCAGCCAGAAACGCTTGACCTGACTGATATCCAACTGGTTCTCGTGCAGGTGAGTACCGATCAGTTCGGCCACCATCGGACAGACATCGCGGAACACCTTGCGGCCTTCCTGGACAAACAGCTTGTCCGGTGCGCCGACGCCCTCTTCCGCCGCGCGGTTGAGGAAACCGAAGTTGTTGCGGATATTGTTGGAGAACTGGGTCAACAGCTTGGTGCCGACAATGTCGAACTGATAAGAAGAAGTCGCCAGGTCCGCACGCTCGACAATCACCGCCGTCGCCGCATCGCCGAAGATGAAGTGACTGTCACGGTCGCGAAAATTCAGGTGGCCGGTGCAGACTTCCGGGTTGACCATCAGGATCGCTCTGGCCTGGCCCAACTGCACGCTGTTGCTGGCGGCCTGGATGCCGAAGGTCGCCGAAGAACAGGCCACGTTCATGTCGAAACCGAAACCCCGAATGCCCAGCGCTTCCTGGACTTCGATCGCCACTGCCGGGTAGGCCCGTTGCAGGTTGGAGCAGGCGACGATCACTCCATCGATATCGGCGGCGGTCTTGCCGGCACGCTGCAAGGCCTGCTCGGCGGCGCCGGTGGCCATCTGGCAAAGGATCGACCATTCGTCATTACCACGCTCGGGCAGGCGCGGCTTCATGCGACGGGGGTCGAGAATGCCATCCTTGTCCATGACAAAGCGGCTCTTAATGCCGGAAGCCTTTTCGATGAATGCCGCGCTGGATTCGCTCAAGGCCTGAACCTCGCCCCGCTCGATGGCTGCAGCATTTTTGTCATTGAACAGCTGTACATAGGTATTGAAAGACTGCACCAGCTCTTCGTTGGAAATGCTGTTTGGCGGAGTGTATAGGCCGGTGCCGCTGATGACCACGTTATGCACGGTCGTTCCTCTATATTCTGTTCAGGCAGAAAGCACTGGCGCCATCGTACCAATACATAAAAGGGCCAACCCCTGACAGCAGGGAGGACCCTGGCGCGTTTTTTCCGGTTCAGTCGCTGAACCTGGCATTTATAACCGCCAATTGTGCCATAAACGCCGGGATTTCGCCGCAACGCCAATATTAACGACTGCTGGCCGCTACGGTGAGTTCGTTAGCTCAAGTTCGGGTACCAAAAGTCCATGACCAAGGCGCTGTGACGAGTCATAGCCGGCTATGGCAAGGAACGACAACGCCGGTCAGAGACCGCTGGCGCCGAAGTTACCTCACAGCACTCACCACACAGGCCACTAGCCATCAACCTGGCTCCATTGCTTGCCCAGGCGCTTGTCCGAGATCGGCACCTTGGTCCCCAATTGCTGGGCGAACAAGGACACCCGGTACTCTTCCAGCCACCAGCGGTACAGCGCCAGTTGCGGATCACGCTTGCCCTCCTGAGCATGCTTGGCCACACGGGTCTGGTACTGGCTCCACAATCCCCCCAGTTCGCTGCTCCAGACCCGGTCCTTCTGCACCTGGCTGGGCAACTTCTCCAGGCGCAATTCAATGGCTTTGAGATAACGCGGCAGTTCCTTGAGCCAGGCACCTGGGGTTTCCCGGACAAACCCCGGGTAGACCAGTTGGCTCAGTTGCTGTTTGATGTCGTTGAGCGCCACGGCCTGGGCCAGATCGATCTTGCCCTTGAAACGCTTCTGCAAGCCGTGCCAGAGCTTGAGAATCTCCAGGGTCAGGCGTGCCAGGCGCTCGGCATGCTCGGTCCAGCCGCCACGCTTGCGTTCGGCCAGGGAAGCCAGGCCGGCGCCATCACGGGGCAGCGGGTCTTCACCGTCAAGGACACAGCCGTCGAGGCTGGCCAGCAGGATGTCCTCCACCAACGCCTCGATGCGTCCCAGTTCGCGATACAGCAGGCCCAGCTCGGTCAGGCCCGGCAGCTTGCCACGCAGGAACTTCGCCGATTCGGCCAGTTGCTGCATCAGCAGCCGCTGCAAGGCTCGGCGATGCTGGTACTCAGCCTGCGCTGGGGTAGAAAAACGCCCTTCCTTGACCGTGCCGCCCTCCTCCACCAGTGCCGGATAGACCGTCATCGATAGCCCGGCGATCTTCTGCTGGGTAGTTTCGGCAACGGCAGCGAAGACCTTGGCCTCCACCGGCTGCTGGCTCGTCGCGGTTTGCGCTACAGCCAACGCGGCCTGGCTGGCCTGGGCGAAGCGCGCCGTCAGTTGCGCCAGGTCGCGGCCTTCGCCGAGGAACTTGCCCTGGGCATCGACCACCTCCAGGTTCATCCGCAGATGGCTTTCCACCTGCTGCGCCGCTTCGACCCAGGCTTCGTCGCTGACCCGTGCCCCGGTCATGCGCAACAGCTCGCGCCCCAGCGCCTGGGGCAGCGAGCCCTGGGCGAACTCGATACGTTGCAGCGCCGCCTTGACGAAGTCCGGCACCGGTACGAAGTTCTTGCGCAGCGCCTTGGGCAGGTTGCGCACCAGGGCAATGCACTTGGCCTCGATCACTCCCGGCACCAGCCACTCCAGGCGTTCGGCGGGCAGTACCGGCAATAGCGGCGCCGGCACGCGCAAGGTCACGCCGTCACGGGGATGGTTGGGTTCAAAGTGATAACTCAAGGCCAGGGCCAAGTCGCCCAGATGCAGGGTGTCCGGATAATGCGCGGCGGTGACTTCACTGGCTTCGCGAGCCAGCACGTCCTCCTCGTGCATGATCAGCAGTTGTGGATCTTTCTGGCTATGGACCCGATACCAACTGTCGAAGGTTGCGGTCTGATGGATCTGCGCCGGCAGACGCGCATCGTAGAAGGCAAACAGAGTTTCCTCATCGGCAAGAATGTCCCGACGCCGGGCCTTGGCCTCCAGTTCGTCGAGCTGTTCGAGCAGGCGGGTATTGGCACTCAGGCACCTGGCCTTCGACTGGATCTCGCCGCGTACCAGTGCCTCACGGACAAACAACTCGCGGGAAGCGACGGGATCGACGGGGCCGAAATGCACCGGACGGCGTCCGACCACGATCAGGCCGAACAAGGTGATCTGCTCGAAAGCCACCACCTGACCGCGCTTCTTCTCCCAATGGGGCTCGAAGTGATTCTTCTTGATCAGGTGCCCGGCCAGCGGTTCGATCCAGTCCGGCTCGATCTTGGCGACCATGCGCGCATAGAGCTTGCTGGTTTCCACCAGTTCGGCGGCCATCAACCATTGCGGGCGCTTGCGCCCCAGACCCGAAGACGGATGGACCCAGAACCGCCGCTGGCGCGCGCCGAGATAGTCGCCGTCCTCGGTCTTTTGGCCGATCTGGCTCAGCAACCCGGACAACACCGCCTTGTGCAGCTTGGGATAATCCGCTGGCTCCTTGTTGACGCTCAACTGCAAGTCGCGGCAGATCAGCCCCAACTGCCGATGTGAATCACGCCACTCGCGCATCCGCAGATAATTGAGGAAGTTCTTCCTGCACCAATTGCGCAAGGCACTGGCGCCGAGGGCCTGACGCTGTTCCTCGAAACCCCGCCAGACATTGATCAGGCCGGCGAAATCCGAATCCACGTCCTTCCACTGTGCATGGGCCTGATCAGCAGCCTGCTGGCGTTCGGGCGGCCGCTCGCGCGGGTCCTGCACCGACATGGCACTGGCGACGATCAACACTTCCTGCAGGCTGCCGAGTGTGGCCGCTTCCAGCAACATGCGGCCCATGCGCGGGTCTACCGGCAGCCGCGCCAATTGCCGGCCTAATGGCGTCAACTGGTTCTCGCGGGTTACCGCCGACAATTCTTGCAGCAGGTTGAAACCGTCACTGATGGCCTTGCCATCCGGCGGCTCGATAAACGGAAACGCAGTGATCTCGCCCAGGCGCAGGTGGAGCATCTGCAAGATCACCGCCGCCAGGTTGGTACGCAGGATCTCCGGGTCGGTGAATGGCGGCCGGCCGTTGAAATCCTCTTCGCTGTACAAGCGCACGCAGATCCCCGGCTCGACCCGACCGCAACGGCCCTTGCGCTGATTGGCGCTGGCCTGGGAGACCGCCTCGATGGGCAGGCGCTGGACCTTGGCGCGGTAGCTGTAACGACTGATGCGGGCGGTGCCGCTGTCGATCACATAACGGATGCCCGGCACGGTCAGCGAGGTTTCCGCGACGTTGGTCGCCAGTACCACTCTACGTCCCGGATGGGACTGGAAGATCCGCTGTTGCTCGGCCGGTGACAGCCGCGCATATAAAGGAAGAATTTCGGTGTGCTTGAATTGGGCCTTGCGCAGTATGTCTGCGGCATCGCGAATTTCCCGCTCGCCGGGTAGAAACACCAGCACATCGCCGGGGCTCTTGCGCTCGCTGCGCTCGAAGGCGGCGATCTCGTCGAGGGTGGCGAGAATGGCCTGGTCGACTGTCAGGTCGTCCTCGACGCTGTTGCCTTCTTCATCCTGTTCGGAGGTCAGCGGGCGATACCAGGTTTGCACCGGGAAGGTCCGACCGGAGACTTCGACGATCGGCGCATCGTTGAAGTGCCGGGAAAAGCGCTCCAGGTCGATGGTCGCCGAGGTGATGATGACTTTCAGGTCCGGACGCCGTGGCAGCAGGGTCTTCAGATAACCGAGCAGGAAATCGATGTTCAGGCTGCGCTCGTGGGCTTCGTCGACGATGATCGTGTCGTAGCGTTCGAGGTAACGATCATTCTGGGTTTCCGCCAACAGGATGCCATCGGTCATCAGCTTGATCAGGGTGTTGGCGTCGCTCTGGTCCTCGAAGCGCACCTGATAACCCACCAACGCGCCCAGTGGGGTCGCCAACTCCTCGGCCACCCGGCTCGCCACGCTACGGGCGGCGATCCGCCGTGGCTGGGTATGGCCAATCAGGCCATGCTGGCCGCGACCGATTTCCAGGCAGATTTTCGGCAACTGGGTGGTTTTGCCCGAGCCGGTTTCACCGGCGATGATCAGCACCTGGTGCTTGAGCAACGCCTGCTTGATCTCGTCGCGCTTGGCGGCGATGGGCAAGCTGTCGTCATAACGAATCAGCGGCACGCTCTGGCGCCGCGCCGTGACTTGGGCGCAGGAGGCCTGAACCCTCTCGGCCCACTGCCCCAGCTTCGTCTCATCGGGCTTCTTGCGCAGCTCATGCAATTGCCGCCGCAACCGGTGGCGGTCGGCAATCATGGCGAGGTCAAGGTTTTTCAGCAGTTGCTCGATAGCAGGCGATTCGTCAGTCATTAGGTACGCAGAGGGCTTTTTAGCAGTGCAAGTGAACTTACATTGTCGCATGCAACTGACTGATAAGACTAATGCATCACCAGTTCCTCTGTGTAAAACTCACAGCGAAAGCAGCTCCTGTTCTAGCCGCTTGATACCCTCAACCAGGTTACGAAAGCTATCAGAACGCTCCCCCTTTACGTTTAGGTAGCGACCTATTTCTCGTGAGCCGCTAATTTTTTCATACCGATGTCCGGTGACAGCCTTCAGTTCATGGCTGGGGGAGACAAGGTAATCTGGACTCCGAAATTTTGCTCCTCGTTGTTTAGCACTCAACCCTTTTATATCAAGCGCATTTTCAACAGCCAATAGGTCAGCCAAATAAAAAGCCTCTAATTCACGACATGCAATACGCACCAAACTATGCTTTCCTCTCCCTGAGGCATTGCATTTTTCGACCAATTTCGACTTAATAGCTTTGCAATCAGGAACACTATCCTGGTCGCGCATGACTATGAATCTAGCTTCAGGGTTCAAGTAAGCCTGCATACGCATTGTCATTCTTTTTTCAAGATCTTGCTTCCCTTCAAAAGCAATAAGCTTAAACTCTATTCGCTCATCAAGCACTCGCGGTAAAAAACTCTCAAGCATTACCTTCGCAGACCTTTCCTCCAGCAGAAAAACCAATTCCCTCCTCATTGCGGATCAGCCCCTTCGAAAAATCCTTGCTTCCACAAATATCCCAGCTGATCACCTTGAGCCATATAAGCACAAATTTGAGGATCGTCCTTAGCGCGCCGAATCTCTGCTCCTCCATCACGTTTAACTAACCAACAAACCTCATCCAATTGTGCCGCATTCAAAAAATCGGGAGAATGTGTAGACACTAAAACCTGCCCCCCGCGCAGAGCATAACCTCGAAACTCCTCGGCCAGCTCCTCCATAAGAGTGGGGTACAGCTGATTTTCCGGTTCCTCAACACATAGGAGAGGATGCGGAGCGGGGTCATGTAGAAGAACCATATATGCAAACATCTTTATGGTTCCATCCGAAACATATCTGTCCAAAAATGGCGTTTTAAATGAGCCATCCTGAAAACGCAAGGTCAGATAGCCATCATCCATAAGCCTCGGCTCAATCCCCCTCACACCGGGAACCCGTCTCGCCATCGTTTCAAGGATTTTCTTAAACTGTTCTGGATGCTGCTCATACATATAACGAGCGACTAGAGGCAAATTACCTCCCGACTCTGAAAGATGTTCAGAATCACCTGAAGGCTCTTTTCTACCTCGCGCAGAACTTATATGAAAATCTGATACATGCCACTGTTCGATTAACTGACGGAACGCATTCGCTGCTTTAAATCTCTCAAACTGCCCCAACCCTTTAATCGCCAGGGTATCAGGCGCCACAGACTGATATTCTCGATCCAATTCATCGTCCGATCGCTTAAACTCCTCTTCATTAGTAATAGCAAAACCCTGGCCATTCTCAAAATCTAAAAACCTATAGGGACTTCCATAACGCCCACGCTTATAGCGCAATATTTCTCGTTTAACATAAGGGACGTTATTTCGCTCACCAATCTCCAGAGAATATGTAACAAGACGATTAACACCTGCAATAGGCATTCGATACTGAACTTCAATTAAGATGGTATCACCATCACTTTCCCTGCTGAGCACTTCGCGAAAACGACCACGACTATCTAAAGCTTGGCGTACATTGCCTTTCAGGCAGTCATGCAAAAAACCAAAAACATCAAAGAGCGAAGTCTTACCAGCACCATTCGCTCCAACAACGATCAAAAACGGAGGAATATCTTGCAAATGGACATCTCGGAAAACCTTAAAATTTTTAAGACGAATCGATTCAATTTTCATATCTATCTCAACTTTCAAGTATTTCTAATTATCACAGATATCTCAAAAATCTTCTATAAATCTTAGCCTTTGCTTCATCGAGGTTACCCACCCGTTTATGATGCCCAAAAACACTTAAAAAGTGGCAAAAAACAAATCAGCCCATGCTACTCGATCCAGTAAACACCCTATTATCCGTTTTCCAGCCCCTTGCGCCGATACGGGAACACATCGATGACCTTGCCGGCGCGAATCGCCTCCTGTAGCCCCTTCCAGTAATCAGCGTTGTACAACTCGCCGTGCAACTGCTCGAACAAGCGGCGCTGCGCCAGGTCGGCAAACAGGAATGGCGGGAACTCCTCGGGAAACACGTCCAGCGGCCCGATGGAGTACCAGGGCTCGCAGGCCATCTCGTCCTCCGGGGTGCGCGGCGCGGGGATATGACGAAAGTTGACTTCGGTCAGCAGGCAAATCTCGTCGTAGTCGTAGAACACCACCCGACCGTGACGGGTCACGCCGAAGTTCTTCAGCAGCATGTCGCCGGGGAAGATATTCGCCGCCGCCAGTTGCTTGATCGCCAGGCCATAGTCCTCCAGCGCCTCGCGGACCTGGGCTGCATTGGCGTTATCCAGGTAGAGATTCAGCGGTGTCATGCGTCGTTCGGTCCAGCAGTGACGGATCAGCACCGTCTCTCCTTCGACCCGCACGGTGGATGGCGCCACTTCCAGCAACTCCTCCAGGCAGGCAGGATCGAACTTGCCCAGGGGAAAACGGAAGTCGGCGAACTCCTGGGTATCGGCCATGCGTCCCACCCGATCGACGCTTTTCACCAGGCGATACTTCTCGATCACCGTCGCTCGATCGACGTTCTTCGATGGCGAGAAACGATCCTTGATGATCTTGAACACCGTGTTGAACCCCGGCAGGGTAAACACGCTCATGACCATCCCGCGCACGCCCGGCGCCATGATGAATCGGTCGTCGGTATCGGCCAGGTGATTGATCAGCGCCCGGTAGAACTCGGACTTACCGTGCTTGTAGAAACCGATGGAGGTGTACAGCTCGGCGATATGCTTACCCGGCAGGATGCGCCGCAGAAAACCGATGAACTGCGCCGGCACCGGCACATCAACCATGAAGTAGGAGCGCGTGAAGGAAAAGATGATGGAGACATCGGCTTCATCGGTGATCAGCGCATCGATCTGGATCCCGCGACCTTCACGGTGCAACAACGCAATCACCAGTGGCCATTGCTCCTCATGGGTAGAGATCTGCCCCACCAGATAGGCTCCTTTGTTGCGGTAGAGCACCGAGGAGAACAGTTCGACACTCAGTTCGGGGTCCTTACAGACCCAATCCGGCAGGCTTTTGCGCAACTGCACCGCCAACCGCCGCAGATCGCCGGGCAGGTCGGCGTAGGCCTCGCTGAACTTGTAATCGGTAAAGATCTGCTCGAGCATACCCAAGAGCTCGCCGAAGGGGCGATAAGTCCGGGTCTGCGCCGCCCATGCCCGCCGCAAGGATGGCCGGGTGGTATGGATGAACATGCAGCCGTCGCTGATCAGCTCATGACTGAACAACCCACAGAAGATCGAGTTGTACCAGGTCTCCCCCAGTTCATCGTCCAAACGCAGGTCAATCAGGCTGATATAGGCACTTTTCACCAGGGGCCAGAGGGTGATATCGAGTAAGGCATTGGCCTCGAATCCGCCCCGCAGCCGCGCGCTAACCTCTCTGACCTGCTCTTCGTAGAGGTTGATTCGTGCCACCGATGCCGCCTGGGCCTCCTGCCAGCGTGCACCTTCGAAACGGGCACGGGCGCCGTCGGTGATCTGGCGAAAGTGCTCGCGGTAATTATCGAAACCATCAAGGATCAGACGGGCGATATCGGTGGCCAGCCGTTGCCGTGACATGGTCAAACCCCTGCGTGACTTTTCGGAGATTATTCTGATCGCGGATCACTTGAGCTTAGAGGTCAATGGTCGCGTGACGCAACCATTGCCTTGCCACCCACATCCGGGGACACTGGCCCGCCTTACCCCGTCAAGGACGCCCCTGTGAGACCCGTCGATATTGTGCGCATGTTTAGTCTGGCCGCCGTCTGGGGTGCCAGTTTCCTGTTCATGCGCATCATTGCCCCGGAGCTGGGAGCCTTTCCCACCGCCTTCTTTCGCGTCTCCATCGCCGCCGTGGGGCTGCTGGTGATCCTGTCGTTGATGCGCGTCCGTTGGGACTTCAAGGGTAAGTTCAAAGTCTGCTTGATGCTCGGTGTGATCAACTCCGGATTGCCGGCGACACTGTATTCGGTCGCCGCCCAGGTGCTACCGGCCGGCTATTCGTCGATCTTCAACGCCACCACGCCACTGATGGGCGTGCTGATCGGCGGCCTGTTCTTCCATGAAAGACTCGGCTTGAGCAAGCTGCTGGGCATCTTCCTCGGTCTGTTCGGGGTCGCGGTGTTGACCCGTGCCGGGCCGGTGAGCTTCAATCTGGAATTACTATTGGGCGCCGCGGCGTGCCTGCTGGCAACCACCAGTTATGGCTTCGCCGGTTTCCTCACCCGCCGCTGGCTCGACCAGCAAGGGGGCTTGGATCCACGGCTGTCGGCCATGGGCAGCATGTTCGGCGCAACCCTGGTGATCCTGCCATTCTTCGCCTACAGCGCCATCGTCCATCCGCCAGCCAACTGGGGTGGAATCAGCGTCTGGAGCTCGCTGCTGAGTCTGGGTCTGGTGTGTACGGCATTGGCCTACATCATGTATTTCAAGCTGATCAGCAGTATCGGCCCGATCAAGTCGATGACGGTGACCTTTATGATCCCGGCGTTCGGCGTATTGTGGGGCGCGCTGTTTCTCGGTGAGCCGCTGTCGATGGCCCATTTGTATGGCGGGGTGTTGATTGCGGTGGCGTTGTGGCAGGTGCTGAAACCGGCCGCGATGGTGAAAGCGGTCGGCGTGGCCGACCGATAAGGCGAATGCAGCGAGCGTTGACCCTAACCAGCGCTCGACACAGATCGCAACAACTCAGCCGAACAACCAGTAGCCGAGCAGCGTCAGCACCATCACCGCCAGCACCGGGCGCATAATGCGGTAGGCCTTGGGGTGCTTACGTTTCCACTGCTTGACCACGCCACTGAAACGGTCACTGAAGTTTTTGCTCCAGGCGTAGGCCTGGTTGATACCGCCCACACGTTCGTCATCGAGATTCTGCGGCGCGGTGGCACGCCCCAGCAAACCACTGACCCAGCGGTTGATCAGGGTCATCGGGCGATTGCTCAATGGCCGCTCGATATCGCAGAACAAGATGACCCGGGTCTGCTCGGTTTCGTTCTTGACCCAGTGCACGTAGGTCTCGTCGAACATCACGTCCTGGCCGTCGCGCCAGGCGTAGACCTGGCCGTCGACAAAAATCCGGCAATCGTCGGAATTGGGTGTCGACAACCCCAGGTGATAACGCAACGAACCGGCGAACGGGTCGCGGTGTGGATTTAGATGGCTGCCACCGGGCAACAGGGCGAACATCGCGCCCTTGATGTTGGGAATGCTGCTGACCAGGGCGACGGTTTTCGGGCAGAGCAGCTCGGCCGACGGCAGCGGCTTGTCGTACCACTTGAGGTAGAAGCGCTTCCACCCCTTCTTGAAGAACGAACCGAAACCGGCATCGTTGTTCTTCTCGGCGGCACGGATATAGCCCTCGTCGAACAAGTGCATGGCCTCTTCGCGAATCACCTGCCAGTTGTCCTTGAGTACATCCAGCTCGGGAAACTTGCTGCGGTCCAGGTACGGCTTGGACGGTACAGCGGAAAACAGGTACATCAAGGCGTTGTACGGGGCAAACAGCGCGGAATGGTTGACGAACTGGCGCAGCACCGGCAAACGCGCCTTGCCGCGCAAATGCACGTAAAGCGTACTGCCGAGGAACAGCAGCAACACTGTGGCCTTGGCGGCAAAGGAAAAGGTCATTCAACACTCCTTGAAAATGGGCAACCTCGGGACAGGGCAATATTCGCCCGACGTGGCAGCCGGCCATGATAAACATTCCCTGCCTCGGGAAAAACCCATCGGCCCACACATTCAGCAGCGGCGGTGGCGCTACACAGCATGTATGTAGCACGTCCCCGCTGAACCGGGACTGATACAGATCAGTTGCGCGGGCGCCGCCCGTGCCGATTTATTGCTGGATCTCCTGGTCGGTGAACAAATCGCTGAACAGCATGCTCGACAGGTAGCGCTCGCCGGAGTCGGGCAGCACCACGACAAGGGTCTTGCCCTGCATTTCCGGAGTCTCCGCCAGGCGCACGGCCACGGCCATGGCGGCGCCAGAGGAAATGCCGCAGAGGATCCCTTCCTCCTGCATCAACCGCAGGGCCATGACCTTGGACTCCTCGTCAGTGACCAATTCAACCCGATCCACCAACGACAGATCGAGGTTCTTCGGCACAAAACCCGCTCCGATGCCCTGGATCTTGTGAGGCGACGGCTTGACCTCCTGTCCGGCCAGGGTCTGGGTGATCACCGGCGATGACACCGGCTCCACTGCCACCGAGAGGATCGGCTTGCCCCGGGTCAGCTTGATATACCGCGAAACACCGCTGAGGGTGCCGCCAGTGCCTACCCCCACCACCAGCACATCGACCGCGCCATCGGTGTCATTCCAGATTTCCGGCCCGGTGGTTTTCTCATGGATCGCCGGGTTGGCCGGGTTGTCGAACTGCGCAGGCATGAAGTAGTGGGCCGGATCGCCGTTGACGATCTCGGCGGCCTTCTCGATCGCGCCCTTCATACCCAGAGCCGGGTCAGTCAGTACCAGCTCGGCACCCAGTGCCTTGAGGACCTTGCGCCGCTCGATGCTCATGGACGACGGCATGGTCAGCAATAATTTGTAGCCACGGGCGGCAGCGACAAAGGCCAGGCCAATCCCGGTATTGCCCGAGGTCGGCTCGACGATGGTCATCCCCGACTTGAGCCGGCCACTGCTTTCGGCATCCCAGATCATGTTCGCGCCGATCCGGCACTTCACCGAATATCCTGGGTTACGCCCCTCGATCTTGGCCAGGATAGTCACACCGCGCGGCGCGATGCGATTGATCTGAACCAGGGGCGTATTACCGATGGAGTGGGCGTTGTCGGCGAAAATACGGCTCATGACAGGGTCCTTTGGGCAACAGAAAGTAAGCTCTCAAGGGTATGCCTCGGGGTTCGAATCGTCCAGTCGTGGCAAACCTGACATGAAGTATCCCGACCGGGTCAGGATGTGACGCACCATTCAGAGACTGAATAAACCGTCGGCGTTCACACTCCACCGGACGCCGCGTTATAGTCGGGCATGGCATTTTCCCGCCGTCCTGTCTGCCAGGCCGGTGTTACCGTTCGAGGAATGACAGATGAAGTTCGAAGGCACCCTAGCCTACGTCGCCACCGATGATCTGAAGTTGGCCGTCAACGCCGCCATTACCCTGGAGCGTCCGCTGCTGGTCAAGGGCGAGCCCGGTACTGGCAAGACCATGCTTGCCGAACAGTTGGCCGAGTCCTTCGGTGCCAAGCTGATCACCTGGCATATCAAGTCCACCACCAAGGCCCATCAGGGCCTGTACGAGTACGACGCGGTCAGCCGCCTGCGCGACTCGCAACTGGGCGTGGACAGGGTCCACGATGTGCGCAACTACCTGAAAAAGGGCAAGCTCTGGGAAGCCTTCGAATCCGATGAGCGGGTGATCCTGCTGATCGACGAGATCGACAAGGCCGATATCGAGTTCCCCAACGACCTGCTGCAAGAGCTCGACAAGATGGAGTTCTATGTCTACGAGATCGATGAAACCATCAAGGCCAAGAAGCGCCCGATCATCATCATTACTTCCAACAATGAAAAAGAGCTGCCGGATGCCTTTCTGCGCCGCTGTTTCTTCCACTACATCGCCTTCCCGGATCGCCCCACGTTGCAGAAGATCGTCGATGTGCACTACCCGGACATCAAGAAAGACCTGGTCAGCGAAGCCCTCGATGTGTTCTTCGACGTGCGCAAGGTGCCGGGCCTGAAGAAGAAACCTTCGACCTCGGAACTGGTGGACTGGTTGAAGCTATTGATGGCCGACAATATCGGCGAAGCGGTATTGCGCGAACGCGATCCGACCAAGGCCATCCCGCCGCTGGCCGGCGCCCTGGTGAAGAACGAGCAGGATGTGCAACTGCTTGAGCGCCTGGCGTTCATGAGCCGTCGCGGCAGCCGCTAGTGGCCTGCCTGATTGTCGCTCGGCGAGCGCTCCCACAGACCCTCCCGTTTATCCGAGGCGATTGCCATGCTGCTCGACCTATTCAATGAAATGCGCGTGGCCAGGGTGCCGGTATCGTTACGCGAACTGCTCGATCTGATCAACGCGCTGAAACAGCGGGTGACCTTCGCCGACATGGACGAGTTCTACTACCTGGCACGGACGATCCTGGTCAAGGACGAACGCCATTTCGACAAGTTCGACCGAGCGTTCAGTGCCTATTTCAATGGCCTGGAAAAACTCGACGAGCATCTTCAGGCGCTGATTCCCGAAGACTGGCTGCGCAAGGAATTCGAACGTTCGCTAAGTGCTGAAGAGCGCGCCCAGATCCAGTCCCTCGGCGGTCTTGACAAGCTGATCGAAGAATTCAAGAAACGCCTGGAAGAACAGAAGGAACGTCACGCCGGCGGCAGCAAGTGGATCGGCACCGGCGGCACCAGCCCCTTCGGTTCCGGCGGTTTCAACCCGGAAGGCATCCGCGTCGGCGATGCCGGCAAGCGCCAGGGCAAGGCCGTCAAGGTCTGGGACCAGCGCGAGTACAAGAACCTCGACGATCAGGTCGAACTGGGCACACGCACTATCAAGGTAGCCCTGCGCCGCCTGCGTAAATTCGCCCGTCAGGGCGCAGCGCAAGAGCTGGACATCGAGAGCACCATCGACCACACCGCCCGTGACGCCGGCCTGCTGAATATCCAGATGCGCCCGGAGCGGCGCAACACCATCAAGCTGTTGCTGCTATTCGATATCGGCGGTTCGATGGATACCCATGTGAAGATCTGCGAGGAGTTATTCTCGGCGTGCAAGACCGAGTTCAAGCACCTGGAGTACTTTTACTTTCACAACTTCATTTATGAATCGGTGTGGAAGAACAACTTGCGCCGGGGTTCGCAGCGAACTTCGACCCAGGACCTGCTGCACAAGTACGGCGCCGACTACAAGGTAATCTTTGTGGGTGATGCGGCCATGGCCCCGTATGAAATCACTCAGGCCGGCGGCAGCGTCGAGCACTGGAACGAAGAGCCGGGCTATCTGTGGATGCAGCGTTTCATGGAAAAGTACAAGAAACTTATCTGGATCAACCCGTATCCGAGAGACACTTGGGATTATACCGCCTCGACCCATATTGTCCGGGATCTGATCGAGGACCAGATGTATCCGTTGACCCTGCGCGGTCTGGAAGAAGGGATGCGATTTCTGTCCAAATAAACAGCGACGAAACCCCTGTGGCGAGCGGACTTGCCCGCTCGCCACAGGGGACCGGCATCAGGCGAACTTGCGCATGAATTCGACTTGCTGCCGATGAGCGCTGTCCTGCACTGTCGGTGCCAGCCTTACCTTTGTCCCCGGCAGGCATTGCGCCAATCGCGCCAGCGATAGTGGCGTCAATGCCCCCAGCCGCGGATAACCGCCAATGGTCTGTCGGTCATTGAGCAACACGATCGGTTGTCCGTCTGGCGGTACTTGGATCGCCCCCAGGGGAATGCCCTCGGAAATCATCGGTTGGCCCTGATACGTCAGCGCCGGTCCCAACAGCCGAATACCCATCCGATCACCACGACTGTCCAGGGTCCAGGTGCTGTTGAAGGCGTCGAACAGACTTTGCCCGCTGAACGCGCCAATCTGTGCGCCCAAGACCACCCGCAGCGGCGCTTTGGCGTGGAAGTCAGGAACCTGCGCCGCCGATAGCTCTCTGGGGGGCACCGCCGCGCCTGAATAACTCAGGCTGGCGCCTTTGGGCAAAGGCTTGCCAAGCCCATCAAGTCCCCCCAGCTCTTCACGCACCACGCAGGCGCTACTGCCCAGTACCTTGGGCGCATCAAAACCACCCGGGGCCGCCAGATAGGCACGGGCGCCCAGCAAAGGCTGGGTGAATTGCAGGCGCTGTCCCTTGTTCAGGACGAAACTACGCCAGGGCACCAGGGCCTGGCCATCTATCTGAGCGCCCAGGTCGGCTCCGGCCAACGCCAGGCAACAATTCTCCTGGGCAACCAACGTGAGTCCACCGAGAGCGATTTCCACCACCGACGCGTCTAATGGATTGCCCAGCAGGTGGTTGGCCCAGGACATCGATACCCAATCCAGCGCGCCCCCCTGGGTAACCCCGAGATGGCGCACGCCGAACCGTCCACGGTCCTGCAACAGGCACAGCGGCGTGCTGGCCTCGATCAACAGATGGCTCATGCCAGGGCCTCCAAAGGCGTATCGTCGCCACCCAACTTGATGAACTCGGCGTGGTCAATCGCGGCAAACCGCACGGTATCGCCCGGCTGCATCAGGCTGTAGCCGTCGCGCTCGCGGTCGAACAGTTTGCTCGGGGTGCGCCCGATCAGGTTCCAACCGCCCGGCGAGACCACCGGGTAGGCCGCCGTCTGGCGCTCGGCAATACCGACACTGCCCGCTGCGACTTTCTTGCGCGGCGTACTCAGGCGCGGCGCCGCCAGTGGCTCTTCCACCAGCCCCATAAAGGCGAAGCCTGGGGCAAAGCCCAGGGCAAACACTTGATATTCGCGCTCGCTGTGGCGACGGATCACTTCGCCGGTCGACCAACCGGTCCGTGCAGCCAACAGGCTCAACTCCGGGCCGACACTCAGGTCGTACCACACCGGCAGCACATGACATTGGCCGCCAGTCCGAGCATTGGGCGCCAGGTCGTTCAAGGCCTCGGCGATCAGTTCCCGAGCCTGGCTCGGACTCAAGGCCATCAGGTCGTAATGCACCATCAAGGTGGTATAGGACGGCACCAGGTCGACCAGGTGTCCGGCAAAACCGTTACGCAGGCGTTCGCTGGCGGCGAGCATCCACGGCATGTTTTCTTCGGCAATCACATCGAATAAACGCACCATCAGGCAGTCGATGGCCACCACTTCAATCCGTGGCTTCATGGGTTCGACTGCCGATCCAGGGCCTCGCGAATGCGCCGCACGGCCTCAACCGAACTGGCGTTGTCGCCATGCACGCAAAGTGTGTTGGCCTGCAAACGCAAGGCGCTGCCATCGCTGGCGGTCAGATCATCGCCACGGGCGATAGTCAGGGCCTGCTCGATGATGCGCTCCGGCTCATGGTGTACCGCCCCCGGCAATTGCCGGGAAACCAGGCGTCCGGCGCTGTCATAGGCGCGGTCGGCGAAGGCTTCGAACCACAGCGTCACGCCATACTCGTCGCCCAGCGCCTGGGCCGCGCTGTTGTCGCGCATCGCCAGCAGCATCAGCGGCAACTCGCGGTCATAGGCGGCAATCGCCTTGATCACCGAACGCAACTGCTCGGGATTGGCCATCATGTCGTTGTACATCGCGCCATGGGGTTTGACATAGCTGACCCGTGCGCCCTGGGCCCGGCAGATACCGTCCAGCGCACCGATCTGGTAATGCAGCAGATCCTGGATTTCCTGGGGGGTGCAGGCCATGGAGCGGCGACCGAAACCGACCAGATCCGGATACGCCGGATGAGCGCCAATGCGCACATCATGGGTCAGGGCCAGGGTGACGGTCTTGCGCATGATGCTCGGATCTCCCGCGTGATAACCACAGGCGATGTTGGCGCAGTCGACGAACGGCATGACTTGAGCATCCAGACCCATGGTCCAGTTGCCATAGCTTTCACCGATATCGCAATTCAGTAACAGGCGGCTCACGGTAGATGCTCCTGTGGGGGGTTATCGACTTGATTCGGGGCGCAGAACCCGCGCCCACGGATTACTGTGCTTGGAGTTGCTTGCCACGGGTTTCCGGCAGGCTCAGGGCCGCGAGGATCACCACGCCATAGGATACGGCGGCAAAGCCCCCAATCCCTACGCTCAGCGGCACTGTCTGGCTGAGCAGACCGATCAGCAGAGGGAACAGCGCGGCCAGTGCGCGACCGATGTTGTAGCAGAAGCCCTGGCCCGAGCCGCGAATCCGGGTCGGAAACAGTTCGGTGAGAAACGCGCCCATGCCGCTGAAGATCCCCGAGGCGAAGAAGCCCAACGGGAAACCCAGCCACAACATCACCTCGTTGCTGACCCGCAATTGGGTATAAAGCAGGACGATGATGAACGAGCCGACGGCAAACAGGATGAAGTTCCTCTTGCGCCCCAACAGGTCGGTCAGATAGGCACTGATCACATAGCCCGCGTAGGAGCCGATGATCACCATCGCCAGATACCCGCCCGTACTCAGCACGCTCAAGCCGCGCTCATTTTTCAGGAAGGTCGGCAGCCAGGACGTGATGGCGTAATAGCCACCCAAGGCACCGGTGGTCAACAACGACGCACGAATCGTGGTGCTGAGCATCCCGGGGGCGAAAATCTCGTAAAAGCGCGCCGGGTTGCTGGGCGCTTCTTCGGCCTTGGCCTGACGATAGATTTCCGGGTCCTTGACCAGCCGGCGGACGAAAATCACGAAGATCGCCGGCACGATGCCCAACAGGAACAGCGCTCGCCAGGCGTCTTCAGGAGGTAGCAGCGAAAACAGCAAAGCATACAGCAGCGCTGCCATACCCCAACCCAGCGCCCAGCCGGATTGCACCATGCCCACCGCCTTGCCACGATCCTGGGCGCGGATCACCTCGCCCATCAACACCGCGCCAGCAGTCCACTCACCGCCGAAGCCGAAGCCCATCAGTGTTCGTGCCACCAACAACTGGTTATAGTTCTGGGCCAAGCCGCAGAGAAAAGTGAAAAAGGCAAACCAGAGCACGGTCAATTGCAGCGTGCGCACCCGACCGATACGGTCGGAGAGGATCCCAGCGATCCAGCCACCGAGGGCCGAGGAGATCAACGTGCTGGTGGAAATCAGCCCGGCCTGACCAGTGGTGATACCCCACATGGCGATCAGCGTCGGGATAACAAAGCTAAGCATCTGGGTGTCCATACCGTCGAGGCCATAGCCGATCTTGCAACTCCAGAACGTCCGACGTTCCTGTTGATTAATACGGCGGTACCAGGCGAACGGTCCAGGCGGACCTTCGGCCTTGGCAACATCCAGCGAGTCGGGCGTACTCATGGGGGAAATTCTCCACAGCGAACTTATTGGTATTGTTCTAACAGCCGGCGACGCTTATCGTTGGTCACCAGTCGGGCGCCATTTTTGTTGCACCTGCCCTGCGCGTCCAACTAATAAAAGCTGTTCCCAGGCATAAGAAAAAGTTGATTGTATGAACCTCAAATTTCTCGAAACCTTTGTATGGGTTGCCCGGCTCAAGAGCTTTCGCCTGACCGCGGACAAGCTCTTCACCACTCAGGCGTCCATCTCCAGCCGGATCGCCGTGCTCGAAAGCGAGCTGGGGGTCAAGCTGTTCCTGCGCGATTCGCGGGGTGTCAGCCTGACTCCCGAAGGACTCAAGGTGCTCGATTATGCCGAGCAGATGATCGACACCATGCAGGCCCTCAAGCAGTCTATCGAGATCAGCTCGACCAAGGTCGGGCGTATACGCATCGGTGTCATGGATACGGTGATCCACACCTGGCTCAGTCCCTTGGTGGCGGAAATGATGGACCGTTTCCCCCTGGTGGAAATCGAGCTGGTGGCCGATACGGCGCTGAACCTCTGCGATCAGTTGCAAAAAGGCTTTCTTGACCTGGTCCTGCAAACCGACCTGCTGCGTCAGGAATCCATCCGCAGCCTGGAACTGGCCAGCTACCCGATGGGCTGGGTGGTGGCCAGCCACTCGATCTACAACCGCGAGTATACAAGCCTAGCGGAGATTGCCCGGGAACGCATCGTGACCTTCTCCAAGAACTCCCGGCCGCATCAGGAAATCCTCGGTTTGATGCAGACCCACGGCGTTCCCGCGCCGCGCCTCAATTGCGTGAACTCGGTGTCGGCGATTACCCGACTGATTCGCGACGGCTTCGGTATCGGTGCTTTCCCGCCAGCGCTGGTCAGCGCGGAACTGGCGCGGGGCGAGTTGACCCTGCTGGCGCTGGAAATACGCCCACCGAACCTGGAAGTGGTGGTGTCCTGGCGAGTCGGTGTGGAGTTGGTCGAAGAGATTGTCGCGCTGTGTCAGAAGGTCTTGCACAGTTATGCCAGCAAGGTCGGGGAACACTATGTGGTGCTGAGCAGGGCCTAGGCTCGGTACGAAATGTATCTGCGCCCGCTCATGCGGCGTTGAGCGCCGGCTCGCCATGCTCATTGACCATCCGTCAACCGCACTGGCTCGCCTGCTTTCGCCCGGCCCTCGCTCGAAAACATTGCACACAGACCCTAGTGGCCTGCGTGGCTGGTCTTGCGAGAGCGGTTACCGGCTCCGCTCCCGCCGGGCCAGGCGTTCACGCTGGCGCTTGCCGCCCAGCACGACCCAGTCCACCAGCCGGAAGAAGCCTTCGATGACGAAGGAGAACAGTAACGCTGCGCCCATGGCCCAGCCAATCGCTTCGGGCGACAGCAGCACCTGGTAGGTGTAGCCCCGCAGGGTTTCTTCGCGGATGGCCGGGTCCGCCGCATACGCAAGCTGCAACGCGCGCTTGTACCAGGGCCCCTGCATCGCCTGGAACTGGTCATCGAGCAGGCGCTGACGGTCGAGCAAGGTGCCGAGGCTGTCGGCATCGCTGCGAAATACCGGGTCGTCACTGGCGCGATAATGCGCCACCAACGCCTGCAGATCGCCCTTGAAGAATTGTTCGGCAGTCTTGCGAAAACCTTGTAGGCCGGTCTGCGCCTCGATCAGATGCGCCTCGACCCGCTTGGCGTAATCGTTGATCAAGCCCGGCACCTGAATGCCGATCAACAGTCCCAGGGTAAACAGTATCAGCCGCAGATAACTCAACCACATAACCGATGCCCTTGCCCTTATTCAGTCCGGCCCTGGCTGACGCATTCACCGCGCCGCCACAGGCTCCATTGTCCCGGCTCGTAGCGGGTCCAGGTCTCGTTTTCCGTCAGGGGGTCGGTGGCGATCACCGTGACCACATCGTTGGGGGTGGTTTCGGCCTGGAAATCGACGATCATATCGACATCCTTCAGCCGGGCCGGCCCGAAGGGCGCGCGGCGGGTGATCTGGGCCAGCTTGGTCGAGCAATAGCAGAACAGCCAGTCGCCATCGCTGAGCAAGCAGTTGAATACACCCTTGGTGCGATACTCGGCACAGGCCTGGACCAGCGATGGCAGCAGTTCTTCCACCTCCACCGGTTCGGGAAAAGCCTGGCGCACCCGATTGAGCAGATCGCAGAAGGCCGCTTCGCTGTCGGTATCGCCGACCGGACGATAAAAGCTACTCGGTGATCGCAAGTCCGCCAACTGGCCGTTATGAGCGAAACACCAGTTACGCCCCCACAGCTCACGGACAAAGGGATGGGTATTGGACAAGCACACTTTGCCGACATTGGCCTGGCGGATATGGCCGATCACCACTTCGCTCTTGATCGGGTAACGCTGCACCAGTTGCGCCACTTGCGACTCACTGCTCGCGGCCGGGTCCTGGAACAGGCGCAGCCCGCGACCTTCGTAGAAACCGATGCCCCAACCGTCGCGATGAGGGCCGGTCCGCCCGCCACGCTGCATGAGCCCGGTAAAGCTGAAAACGATATCGGTCGGCACATTGGCGCTCATGCCCAACAACTCACACATGTTCGGACTCTCGCTTCAATGCAGGAACGTGCTTACAAACGCGGCTCGACCCGTGAACGACCGACACCGACGGAAGGCGGCTGACGGCGCGGGCGCTGTGAACTGTCCACGGCGGTGAAAGGCTGGTCATCCGCCTCGACTTCAGCGCGAGCCGCCGCCGACTGCAACTGCAGTTTGCGGGCCTTGCTGGAGCGCTCGAGCGGCCAACGGATCAGCACGAAGACCCCATACACGCCAAGGGCGATGATCAAGTACATGAACAGATCGGAAACCGCGCGCCACGCATTGTTGCCGACCTTGAACAACAGATCGAGGGCGGTAATCGCCACTGCCGGGGCAAAACGCTCTTTCACCGGGTCGAGAATGGTCGGGCTCAACAGCAGCACCGCCCCCAGCAACCGCAGCGGCTCGCGCAACCAGCGCCAGGTCCAGCGCGTCAGGCGAAACCACACCAACAGGCAGCCCAAGGCGGCAAAGGCGTAGCAACCCCAGGCGATCAAATAGTCGTTCTCGGTCATGGTGTCCATGGCAAGGCTGGCAATGAGAGGCTTATGATAACGGCTTTTCGCCGGTCCGGCTGCACCGCCGTCAGCGATCCTCAAGACAGAGAGTTGCCCATGCCTCGCAAAGCCACCGCCAGCAGTGCCCCGATTGCCCCCACCGGCCCAGGTTCGGATCCTTACGCCTGGTTGCAGGAGCGTGACAGCGAGGCGGTACTCGATTACCTCAAGGCCGAAAATAGCTACCTGCAAGCGCAATTGGCCGACCAGGCCGAGCTGCGTGAAAGCTTGTTCGAAGAGATCAAGGGGCGGATTCTCGAAACCGACCTATCGCTGCCCTCGCCCTGGGGGCCGTTCCTCTATTACACCCGAACCACCGCGGGTGACGAATACGCCCGCCACTATCGCTGCCCGCGCCCAGCCGATGACAGCCTGATTGTCGACGAAAGCCGCGAACAACTGCTGCTCGATCCCAATGTGCTGGCCAATGGCGGCTTCTTTTCCCTCGGCGCCTTCAGCATCAGCCCGGACCATCAGCGCTTGGCCTACAGCCTCGACACCAGTGGCGAGGAGGTCTACCAGCTATACGTCAAGGAATTGGCCAACGGCAACCTGATCGAGCTGCCCTTCGAGAACTGCGACGGCAGCATGACCTGGGCCAACGACAGCCGCACACTGTTCTTCGGCGAACTGGACGACACCCACCGCCCGCACAAGCTGTATCGCCATACCCTTGGCGAAACCGTCGCCGAAGCTGTGTTGCATGAGCCCGACGGACGGTTTTTCCTGCATTGCTATCGCAGCAGTTCCGAACGGCAACTCGTTGTGTCGCTCAACAGCAAGACCACCAGCGAAGCCTGGGTGCTCGATGCCGATACACCGCAAAAGCCTTTCACTTGCCTGGCGGCGCGGGTCGAAGGCCATGAGTATTTCGTCGACCACGGTCGGTACCAGGATCAATGGCGCTGGTTTATCCGCAGCAACCAGGACGGTATCAACTTTGCCCTGTTCCAGGCCGTGGACGGCGACATTCCCCGTCGCGAAGACTGGCAACGGCTGATCCCGCACAATGACCAGATCATGCTCGAAGGCCTGACCCTCAATGCCCAGGCCCTGTGCCTGAGCCTGCGTGCAGGCGGCCTGCCGATCATCGAAGTACACCCCAGCGGGTTGCCCGCCTACCGCGTGGAATTACCGGATGCCGCCTACAGCCTCCACGTGCAGGACAGCCTGGAGTTCAACAGCGATAAGGTCCGCCTGCGCTATGAAGCCCTCAATCGCCCGGCCCAGGTCCGTCAATTGAGCCTGGCCAGCGGCGAGCAGCAAGTCCTGAAGCAAACCCCGGTACTCGGATCGTTCGATCCCGATGCCTACGTCAGCCAGCGCCTATGGGCGACCGCGCCAGATGGCACACAGGTGCCGATCAGCCTGGTGGTCAAGCGCGAGCGGCTGGGCCAGGCCACCCCGCTCTATCTCTATGGTTATGGTGCCTACGGCGAAAGCCTCGACCCTTGGTTTTCCCATGCCCGCCTGAGCCTGCTGGAGCGCGGCGTGGCCTTCGCCATCGCCCACGTGCGCGGCGGCGGCGAGCTGGGCGAGGCCTGGTATCGCGCTGGCAAGCAGGAACACAAGCAGAACACCTTCAGCGACTTTATCGCCTGCGCCGAACATCTGATCGCCACGGGCCTGACCACTTCCAAGCAACTGGTGATCAGCGGTGGCAGCGCCGGCGGTCTGCTGATCGGTGCGGTGCTCAACCAGCGCCCGGAGCTGTTCCAGGCGGCGATTGCCGAAGTGCCGTTCGTCGATGTGTTGAACACCATGCTCGACCCCGAACTGCCCTTGACCGTCACCGAGTACGACGAGTGGGGCAACCCGCAAGCGCCCGAGGTGTACGCGCGCATCAAGGCCTATGCGCCTTACGAGAACGTCCGCGCCCAGGCGTATCCGGCGACGCTGGTGATTGCCGGCTACAACGACAGCCGTGTGCAGTATTGGGAAGCGGCTAAGTGGGTGGCGAAATTGCGTGCCAACAAGACCGACGAGCATCTACTCTTGCTCAAGACCGAGCTGGGCGCCGGCCACGGCGGCATGAGCGGGCGCTATCAGGGATTACGTGACGTCGCGCTCGAATATGGTTTTGTCTTCAAGGTACTCGGCATCGCCTGAGTTGTCTTATTGGGGCTAGCGGGCCTCGAAACCCAAACAGAACAGGTAATCAGGACAGATCGTGGACCATGCCAGAACCGACCTTACTGAATAACGAAATTCGCGACATGCTGATGGATTGCGGTCTGTTCAACCAACTGCTGCCCATCGACTGCCAGGCGGCGGCCGGCTATTTCAGCATCAGCACCATTGCCAAGGGCGAGAAGATCTTCCACGAGGGCGATGCCGGCACCTTCATGTGCATCATCCATGACGGCAGCGTCAATGTGCAGAAGAACAACGAGGCAGGCCAGCCCGTGGTGATCGCCACCCTGCGCGCCGGTCGCGCCTTCGGCGAGATGGCGGTGCTCGACGGCGAGCGGCGCTCGGCCAGTTGTGTCGCCGCCAGCGACTGCCAACTATTGAACCTGGGCAAGGACTCCCTGGAAAAGATGCTCAACGATGCGCCGAAAATCGCCGCCAAGATCATTCGCGCCATCGCCATCGCCCTGTCGAAACGCCTGCGCATGGCCGACGGCCAGTTGCTCTCACAACAGATTTAGTAGCCATGTGACTGCTCCTCGTCATCGCCGGCTATGACCCGTTACAGCGCCTTGGCCATGGGCTTGCGGCATCCTCACCGTACAGGCCACTAGTGGGAGATCGGCTTGGGCTTGGCCTTATCGTTCGGGTCACTCTGCTCCAGACCTGGCAATGTCTGATCCTTGGGTGGCGATGGCAGTTCGATGCTCGGCAAGGGTTCGCCGGGCTTGGCCGGCGTGCTCGGCATGACTTGAGGGTACGGTGTGGGAGTCGCGGTGCCGGGGGAGCCCGGGGTCGGTGTCACCGGCACCGGCGATAACTCCTCGGCTTGCACCGAGGTAAACGTCAACGCAGACAGCACAATGGCCGTTAGAATACTGCCCTTGCTCATAAAACAGTACCTTTGATCATAAAATAATGCCTTTGAATAGAATCGCACCTTTCATCTAATCGCTGCGCAGCCACACCGATCAGTCTTTTATCAGGCTACTCGCAACGCAACCATTTTGCCCTTCTCAATGAGACTGCCATGAAACGTTTCGTTCTGCTCGACACCACCCCGATTCCGGAAAACGGCGGTGCCCTGTGCCTATTCGAGTATGGCGAGGACTTCGTGATCAAGATCCAGGGAGGCAACGGCGGGCAATTGATGAACACCCGCATGCACGGTTCCGAAGATGCCCTGGCCGAGATTCCTTGCCGCAAAGTCGCCGGTCGGCCGCAGTCACGGGTGTTGATCGGAGGTCTGGGCATGGGCTTTACCCTCGCCTCGGCCCTCAAACACCTGGGCAAGACTGCCGAGGTGGTCGTCGCCGAACTGGTACCCGGCGTGGTCGAGTGGAACCGCGGACCACTCGGCGAAAAGGCCGGACGCCCGCTGGCCGATCCACGCACGGTGATACGCCTGGAAGATGTCGCCAAGGTCCTGCAGGCCGAGTCCAATGGCTTCGATGCGATCATGCTCGATGTCGACAATGGTCCCGAAGGGCTGACTCAAAAGACCAACAGTTGGCTTTACTCCGCCGCCGGTCTGAACGCCTGTGCCAAGGCCCTGCGGCCCAAGGGCGTGCTGGCCGTGTGGTCAGCCAGCGCCGACAGCCATTTCTCCGGCAAACTGCGCAAGGCCGGCTTCAAAGCCGTAGAGGTCCAGGTCTATGCCCACGGCAACAAGGGCACGCAACACACCGTGTGGATCGCCGAAAAGCTCAAGAACTGAGCTAAACTTTGCCGCATAACCGTCATTAACCTATTTGACAAGGTAACCCCATGAGTTCGGCCAACACGCCTTCCCCTACCGCCAAGCTGGATCGCATCCTCGCCGATGCGAAACGCGATAAAGAGATGGGCTATCGCGACAAGGCACTGAAAATGTACCCGCACGTCTGCGGTCGCTGCGCCCGCGAGTTTTCCGGCAAGCGTCTGAGCGAGCTGACTGTGCATCACCGCGACCACAACCATGACAACAACCCGCAAGACGGCTCCAACTGGGAGCTGCTTTGCCTGTTTTGTCATGACAACGAGCACTCGCGCTACACCGACCAGCAGTACTTCGGCGACAGCTCCCTGAACAGCCCGAAGATCGCCAAGGCCACCCACAATCCGTTCGCGGCGCTGGCCGGGTTGATGAAGAAAGACGAGTAGGCTGGCTGTACCGACTTCCTTTATACCGTGAACAGGTCAACATCGAACTGATCGAGGGTCTGGTTCATTCTGCAGAAACTCGCCCCTGCAATGCAGCAGAATCGGTCATGCCTGCGACCGAACTCATCAGGACGGCCTATTTCAATAAAGCAAAAAGCGGGCGCACCAGCCCCTCCAACAATTCCCGTTCGGGTCTTGAGCGGGACAGTACCTGAAGCCCCATCAGCACGCCCAGACACAGGCGCGCCAGATCGTCCGCCGGTGTCGACGCATTGATACTGCCCTGGGCTTGACCGGCACGGATACAACGCCGGAAAAAGCCCTCTATCCCTTCCTGGACCTGGGCCAACAGCACCCTGAACTCCGGATCGTGGGGCGCCACCTCAAGGGCTGCGTTGACGATAAAACAGCCCTTATGTTCAAGGTCATCCAGCGACCGCTCGATGATCTCATTGAAGAACGCCAGCACCGCCTCGCGGGGTGGCAATTGTTGCTCCAAACGCGCGGAGCGCTCGCAGAAACCGTGCCTGATGTAATGCTTGAGCGCCAGGCCGAACAGCGCGCGCTTGTCACCAAAGGCATTGTACAGGCTGGCTGCGGTGATCCCCATGGCCTGCGTCAGGTCTCGTACCGAGGTCGCCTCATAGCCACGAGACCAGAAGCAGCGGACCGCTGCCGCCAATGCCCCGGTCTCATCAAACTCTCTGGGTCGCGCCATTACTCACACACTGATTCAAATTGAAGTCGAACGACGATTGTCATATACCTGGTTTTCAGCCTATTTTATAACAATCGATCCAAAACATCAGCCAGGACCCTTCATCATGATCCATTTCTTTTTCCATCCGACCCCCAACCCCGCCAAAGTCGCCCTGTTTCTCGAAGAAACGGCGCTGCCCTACGAAGTGATCCCCGTCGATACCAGCAAGGGCGAGCAGCACAGCCCGGAGTTCCTGGCGATCAACCCCAATGGCAAGGTCCCGGCAATCGTTGACACCGAAGGTCCGGACGGTCGCGAAGTGCGTGTGTTCGACTCGAACGCGATCCTTTTGTACCTGAGTGAAAAGACCGGGCAACTCGGCGGGCAACCCGGTGATCGCGGCGAACTGCTGTCGTGGATGATGTTTATCGGCACTGGCCTCGGGCCATTCTCCGGGCAGGCGGTGCACTTCCAGCACTCGGCCCCGGAAAGCCTGCCCTATGCCATCAATCGCTATCGCCGGGAAGCCGAGCGGCACTACCGGATACTTGACCAGCACCTGGCCGGGCGTAACTATATCGTCGGGGACAGCTATTCGATTGCCGATATTTCGGCCTGGGGCTGGATCGACAGGGCTTCACGGGTACTCAAGGGCGAAGAGTCGCCGCTGGCCGCCTACCCTCATCTGTCGGCCTGGTTCCAACGTATCGACGCCCGGCCAGCCGTGGCCCGTGCGCGCCAAGTAGGCAAGAGCCATGCCTTCAAACAGGTCAACGACGAACAGACACGCCGCGCGCTGTTCCCCTCGAACTATCCCGACACCACGGTCTGAGGAAGATGCCGGTATAATCGCGTCTTTTTCCTGAAAGGCACCCGGCCCGTGGCAAACAAAAGGTACAGCTGCATTGGTTTGTATAACCCCAAGTCACCGGAAAACGTCGGTTCGGTGATGCGTGCAGCTGGCTGCTACGGCGTGGCCTCAGTGTTCTATACCGGCAAGCGTTATGAGCGGGCCAGGGACTTTGTTACCGACACCAAGAAGGTCCATCAGGATATTCCGCTGATCGGTATCGACGACCTGAAAAAAATCTTGCCGCTGGGCTGTATCCCGGTTGCGGTCGAGTTGGTGGAAGGCGCCCGCTCGCTGCCGGAGTACACCCACCCGGACCGTGCGTTGTATATCTTCGGCCCGGAAGATGGCTCGTTGGACAAGGCGATCCGCGACTGGTGTGAGGACGTGGTGTACATCCCCACCACCGGCTGCATGAACCTCGCCGCCACCGTCAACGTGGTGCTCTATGATCGGCTGGCCAAGGGCAATAACACCCGTTCGGGCCCCAAGTTCTGAAATGGCCTGGAACAACTAAACTAAGGCCTGAGCCGAGGCTACTTCAATAAATCACTGGCCAATACCTTCGACGGCCCGCCCATCAGGCTCTCGCTGAGCTGGATGAATTCCTCGGTCGTCACGGTATCCAGACGCATCGCCGCCCGGCTCACATCGTCCAGCGAGCGCTGGTTGCCGGTCCGCTGGCGAATTTCTCGATCCAGTTCCTGCAGCAGCAGCACCGCACGGGCTACAGTCGGTCCGCTTACCTGATCGCCGCGCAAGCCAGTGACCTGGCGGCTGACGCGGGCCAGCTTCGCCTGCAAGGCCAGATAACGCTGCTCGCTCAGCCCCCCCGCTCGTCGCACCAGCTCAATGGCGTAATACTCTGCCAGGCCTTCGCCGATCCAGTCGCTGTGATGGCTGTCGTTGATCCGGCCGAAAACATGCACCAGCTCGCGCAGTAACGGACTGGCCCCCGACTCCTTGATCAGCGGCTCGGTGGAGTGCAGGTAGATCGAATCATGGGCCGCCTGGCTGCCGCGCAGCATCGACTCACTCGCTCCAACCACCAATAGTTTCGCAGGATTGCGCGGGAAGACTTCCTGCACCTTGGGCCAGACAAACGTCAGCAACGTCAACACATCTGCCCGTCGCATGCCTTGACCTCTGGGACCGGCGACCGTCACTTCGGTTTCCCCCAGACGCGTGCGCCGGCTGCCGAGATTGCCGGCCAGCATCCAGCCGGTCGGACGGTCGAACAGGCGCGAGACGTTATCGATGCGAAAGCGGTTGTTACCGATTCTCGGCCAAGCGGTCTCGACGCTTTTCCAGCCGGTGGGCAACTCGAACTCCAGGCGCGACACCAGTTCAGTACCGTCCTGCTGGTCCAGGTGCGCGGGCGGGACCAGTTGCTCGCCCCGTAGTAAGGCCCAGTTTGCGGTCAGGCGGGTATCGAAGCTACCGTTCTTGCGCGGATGGCTGATGTTCACCCGATAGCTGAGGCTGGCCTTGCCGGGGGCCGGGCGCCAGATCCCGCGGCTGTGGGTGCCGGCCTGATCAGGTGTCAGCAACCACAGGCCATCGGCCTTGAAGTCGGTGTAGTCACCCCGGCTGCCAAGGTCGAAGTCGAAACTGCGCACCGCCGAACCCTGGGCCAGGGTCAGCCGCACTTCGGCCTGGTCGCTCTGGGGCAGCAGGCGCACATGATAATCCAGGTCGATTTTTTTCCCAGCCCAACCGGGGCCAGACAGCATCAGCAGCAAAACCCCCAGCAACAGTCGGCCACGCACCGGCATACACACTCCCTCAGGTCCATCTGGCTCAACCAGCGCGGAAAATCAGGTGATCTTCCCAATCGTCCTCGGGCACGCTGCCTTCGGCCAGCATGCGCCCGGACTGGGAAATCCGCTCTTGATGAACCGCATCGCGGTCACCACAGACCAGATGGTGCCAGAGTGGCAGGTCCTTGCCTTCACTGACCAACCGATAACCGCAGCTAGGCGGCAGCCATTTGAACGCGTCGGCCTTACCCGGTGTGAGCTGGATACAGTCGGGCACCGAATCGCGACGATTGTCGTAGTCGGTGCATCGACAGGTCTTCAAATCGAGGAGTTTGCAGGCGATACGCGTGTAATAGACGCTGTTGTCCTCTTCATCTTCAAGCTTTTGCAGGCAGCACAAGCCACACCCGTCGCACAGCGACTCCCATTCCTGCTGATCGAGTTGATCGAGGGTCTTGCGTATCCAGAAGGGTTCGACTCTTGCGGCCATGGCTCAAACATCTGCATCGGGTAGTGAAAAGGTCGCCAGTCTAGTGCCCCCGCCGCAAAGGGCCAAGCATCGGCGACTGTCGGTTGAAGAATGCTTGTCAGGCGGGACGCCGCACAGTAAATTTGGCGGCCGCAACAGCCCGCCTGCCAACTGCCATTAGCGCTCTACCGCGCCGCACGAAGTAGATAGACACGGGCCAGGCACCACGACAGGACACCGCAACAACGGCCCCGGTCGACTCACCTCCTTCATCCCAGACTCTTGTTCAGGAATTTTCCATGAGCGCTAATCCACGTGTAGCCGACTATCCTATCGATGCCCAGTTCACCCAACGCTGGTCGCCCCGTGCCTTCACCGGCGAAGCCATTGCGCAAGAAACTCTGCTGAGCTTTTTCGAAGCGGCCCGCTGGGCTCCCTCGGCCTACAACTCGCAACCATGGCGCTTCCTCTATGCACGCCGTGACACACCGAACTGGGAGCGCTTCCTCGGTCTGCTGAACGAGTTCAACCGTGGTTGGGCGCAACACGCTTCGGCGCTGGTCATCGTGATCTCGAAAACCACTTTCAAGGCGCCTGGCGCCGCCGAGGAAACCCCAGCCCTGACGCACACCTTCGACACCGGTTCGGCTTGGGGTTACCTGGCCCTGCAGGCCAGCAAAAGTGGTTGGCACGCCCACGGCATGGCCGGCTTCGACCAGGACTTGACCCGCCAGGAGCTGAAGATTCCGCAAGGTTATGCCCTGCACGCAGCCGTGGCGGTGGGCAAACTGGGCGACAAAGCGACCTTGCCTGATTACCTGCAGGAGCGTGAACTACCGAGCCCGCGCGAACCCTTGAGCGCGCTGGTGGCCGAAGGTGACTTCAGCCTGTAAGAGCGTTTAGAGACTTGTGGCGAGGGGCCGACCTCGCTGGGGTATCAGGTGCCGCTAAAAAGCGTCGCATCGGGAAGAACGAGATACCCGATCCACGACCGCCTCGCGGCCAAGCGTGGACAAGCCCCTCGCCACAGCGCTTCACCGCAACTCAGTAACCGCGCGCAAAATCCACTTCGCCGCGCAACGCGTGCTCAGCTTGATAGGCCCGCAGGTTATCGACGAACAATTGCACCATCATGGCCGGTGAAGTCGGCGCCGAGCTGTGGCCGGTCAGCAGCAGCCCCCAGGCCGTCCAGAACGGGTGGCGCTGCGGCAACGGCTCCTGGCGGCAGACATCTATCACCGCCCCTCCCAGATGCCCTTCCTTCAGGGCTTCCACCAGATCCGCATCGACCACGGCCACCCCGCGTCCGGCATTGATGAACAACGCAGTCGGTTTGAAACGCTTGAACAACGCCGCGTCGTACAGGTCATGGGTATTGGGCGTATCGGGCAACAAGTTGACCACGTAATCCACCTCGCCAACCCGATCGCCCAGCGCCTCCAGGCCGTCCACCCGGACAAACGGCGACCGCTCACGGGCCTCGCTGGCGATGCCGTACAGCTCGACCCCGAAGGGCCGCAGAAACTGCGCCACGCTATGGCCAATATCCCCAGCGCCAACGATCAGCACCTTACGTCCCACCAGGCTCTGCCCCAGGCGATTGTCCCATTTACGCTCGACCTGGCTGACGAGTCGCGCCAGCACTTCGCGCTCGTGGCCAAGCATATAGGTCAGGACATATTCAGCCATCACCTGACCAAATATCCCCACCGCGCGAGTCAGCCGGTAGTGACGCGGCAACCCTTCGGCCAGCAGCGGCGTGATACCCGCCCAAGTCGATTGCAGCCATAACGGCCGGTGCCCCTGGCGCAACAAGGTCGCCAGCAAATCCGGCTGCCCCAGCCAGATCGGGCAATCGCCGGCCAGGTTCGACAATGTAGCCGAATCGCCGCTGGTCATCACTTCAAGGTCGGGAGCTGCCTGGCGTAGCAACTGGGCATAAAGAGCGTGGTCGTGTTCGGCAATCAGAACGCGCATGATTCAAACCTTTCAAAAACGGTGCAGACAGCGGCCGACGAAGCGCTCAGCATCGTGCTCGGCCACCGCCAGAAAATACATTCCATTCGTGTCGAAGGCCCTGGACAGGGCATTCAGGGATATCCGTCAGACCGGATCATTGCGGCGCAACAATTCTTCGGGCAAGTGTTCGATGTACTCGTCTTCCGCCGGCGGCATCTGCAAGTGATAGCCCTGGGTCTGGAGGTTCTCCAGCACCTTGTGGATATCTTCGCGCGACAGCTTGCGCTCGGGCGTCAACACCAGGTCGAAGGCATGCACCGGCTTGCCGAATGCCAACAACAGGTTTTCCGGCACGCGCTCCAGGGCGTCGCTTTTGAGCACATAGAGGTACATTTCGTTCTTGCGCGGGCTTCGGTAGATGGAGCAAATACGTTTCAAGGCTGTTCTCCGGCAATCGCCAGGCTATCGAGCAAGGCCTGGCCCATCAATTCGCGGCGCCAGCCACGCAGCGAATCGGGCAATTGATAGGGTCCATCAGGAAAGCCGCTCTTGATCAGCGCTTCCAGGGTTTTCTTGCGCAGCATCAGTTCCGGCGCGATGTTCAAGCGCTCCGCTTCGGCCTGGCCGATCGCCCGCAGGCGCTTGACCAGTGCCCCGGCTTCGATCGGCAGCGGCTCGGGCACCACTGGCGGCCATTGGTCCATCGGCACGCTGCTGGCCTGCTTGATCAATTCGAGCAGGAATTCGCCGTCCTGGCGCACGGTACGCGGGTGCATGTCTTCGATACGGGCGAGAGTCACCAGGTTGTCCGGCTGGCTCTTTGCCAGGGGCCACAGCGAATGTTCGCGGATAATCCGGTTGCGCGGCAGGTCACGGACCCGGGCCTCGCGCTCGCGCCAGGCGCAAAGTTCACGCAGCACCGCCAGTTGCGCCCTGGACAGTTTCCAGGCCAGCTTCGCCTCGCGATAGACCTCGTAGGGATCGACTTCGCGGCGCAAGTTGGCAACCAGTTCGGCACCGTCCTCCAGTACCCAGGCGTACTTGTCATGCGGCAGTTGCGGGCGCAGGCGGGTGTAGACCTCGGCCAGGTGCAGCGCATCCTCGGCGGCATAGCTGACCTGAGTTTCCGACAGCGGGCGTTGCAGCCAGTCCGAACGGGTTTCGCCCTTGGGCAATTCGATGCCGAGCACTTCCTGGACCAGGCGCGAATAGCCCATGGAGAAACCGAGGTTCAGGTACGCGGCGGCCAGCTGGGTGTCGAACAGCGCCACCGGAAGGCTGCCGGTCAGGCGCAACAAGACCTCGAGGTCTTCACTGCAGGCATGCACCACCTTGACCACCGCCGGGTTTTCCAACAATGCGGCCAGGGGTAGCCAGTTATCGATGGTCAAGGGGTCGATCAGGTAGACGCGCATGCCATCACCGATCTGGATCAGACCAGCGATGGGATAAAAGGTGTCGACCCGCATGAATTCGGTGTCGAGGGCAACGAAGGGTAATCGTTGCCATTCAATGCAATATTGACCGAGGCTATCGTTGTCGCGAATCCAGTGAATATCGATGGCCACACGGCTCTCCCTTGAAGAATGGCGCGCAGTATATATCGCCAAGGGCGATTTCCGAGCATTCACTCTGCAACAGCATGAGTGAAAAGACCCGCCGAAAAAAAAGAATAGTCCCACTCAGGACGTTCAGCTCGGCCAAAATAGGCGAACAGCAGCAACGATGAACACCCGCCACCGGGCGTGTCAGACCGTGCAGTCAGAGCCGATGGCCGGCAACCTCGACCTCCTCATAGCCCTGCCCCAGTTCTTCGATCACCGCTGACTGCTCGACGATATCGAATACCACGCCCTGGTAGTCGTGATAACCCATCTTCAGAAAGCGCATGGCGGTCTGGCTGATCGGTAGCAAGCCACAGTCCTGGCTCGAGACAGCCATGGCCGCCCAACTATGGGTATGAATGACGCAGCCGACATCATCACGGGTGTGATGGATCGCGCTATGGATGACCGCACCGGCCTTGTTCAGGCCGTAATTCAGCTCACCAAAATCGACGCTGCTCAGGATCTTCCGGCATGATCGACCTTGAGCAGGCTGGAGGCGCTGATTTCCTCGTACATCATCCCGTAAGGGTTGATCAGATAGGTGCCTTGCTCTCCAGGAATACAGGCCGAGAGGTGGCTGGCCATCATGTCAGACATGCCGTAAAGGTCCACCAGGCGTAATAGGCCGTCAGATCAATCCGCGCTTGCCACTCTTCGGGGCTGCAATGCGACTTCATCGAACTGACCGATAAGCTGGCGTCAGGGCGCATATTCGGGCCTCCAATCAGGTTTTGTCAGGTGAGGTGCTACGAAAGTACGCGGGTGGCCTGACCAATGAAAAACTGGCGCACATCGCCATTCGCGCATCCTCTTGCTGCCGTGACTGGATGCGCTCCCACGGCGTGCATTTCCAGCCACCTTTGTCCGGCGCTTTGCATGTGGCGCGCACCAATGCTTTTTTCATGGGTGGCGGCAAGGCCCTGATCAATGCCTACTGTACCTAAGGCCATGGCCAAGGTGCGCCTGAACACCTATGCCGAATACGCCTGGCCGCGAGCGTTAGGCAAGTTCGCCCACGGCATCTTTCGCAGCGCTGCGTTACTGAAATACGCCATCGAAAAACGTCAAGCCAACCCGATCAACACCGGCAGCGACTGATTCAGGCCTTACCGGTCCCCGCTCAATCCGATAACAATCCGGCACACAGTGATGGCGGGCGGTTTGCTCGCCTCAAATTAGCTGATGCTCGCCGCGATATGCGGGTTTTCGGCAACCATAGTTCTGTATCGACAACGACTTGCGGTGACGATTGCGGCGATTTAAGAGCGATGTTCGCGAGTCCATATAAATAAGAGCGAAGGCTGCATAAGTGCAGCCCTCTTCCGCATAACCGGCGCAGGGTCGTATGCCCTCCTATCCAAACCTTGCAACTGGCGGCTCAATGTTTTCTGACATCCGCCAACGGCACGCTGATGCGTTGTTCTCGTTGCAAGAGTTGCATCAGAAGGACAACTCGCTCTTCCCCTTCCATTGCCAGAAAAATGGCTTCCAACTCGACAAATGGGCCTTGCTTGATATGCACCCTCTCACCAAAGCTAAAGTGGCTCTCCAATGGCGCAACACTGTCGTGTTCATAAAGTTGAGCGATTACTTCATCGTGCACCGCCAATGGCTTTCCACCGAAACTGACCACCCGCGATACGCCACGGGTAGAACGAAGCGGTGCCCAGCTGTCATCCGCACCCAGCTGAATAAACAAATAACTCGGAAACAGTGACTCGCAGACCACTCGGCGGCGCCCACGTAAAACACGCTCGCGCCGACGCATGGGGCGAAAGCAGGTGTATCCCTGGTTCACCAGGTTTACCTCGGCACGCTCGTCTTGACAGGCCTTGCACAGAACCAAATACCAAGCCCTGCCAGGAAGCCCCAGCGACATGTCCGTTCCAGCGACTATTTCCTCAGAGGCCTGCATGTTCACCTCGTCTTCCATCTATCTGATCCAACAGCTCGCTGGTTTTCGCCTGCATCAGCGCCACATCCCCACGACTTTCTACGTGCAACGAAATCGCCGATTCCGTAGGCGAAATCCGTAACTTGCAGCGCCAATCATTTAAAACCAGCTTCAAGCCTTCTACTTCATCGATCTCCAGCGCCAGGGCAGCATGCAGTGTCTTGATACGTTCAAGCACCGCGAGCGGATCCGTGACCTGGCGACAGATTTCACCTGATGACGGAAACAATCCCATTCGTTCGACCATTAAAGATGGCTGCATTTTTTCGTGCCGATCCCCGCTTTCACGGGCCCGCAACCATGCCATCAAGCCACTACGAACCGACTCGGAACCCCGAGACAAAGTCCCCTGGCTCGGCGAACCGAGCGTATGCCTGACGGCACTAGGGCGAGCTGGAGCGCAGACTGCGCTTTTAGTCAATTCAGCATCCAGCCGACGCTGAAACGCATTGCCTATAGACTTCGAATTGCTCATCGCGATTTCGTCCAGACAAAAAACAATTCAACAGTAATCAGGCTATTAAAAAATATTTTTTTAATAGCAAATTAAAGCAATTGAGTGAAATTAAAACGCCACTAGCTTTAACTTAAACAAAGTGTTTTTAATATTTATCACAACCCCTATCTAGCAGCACTAAACCAATCGGCAATGTTATTTTTAGTCAGGCATAAAACGATAATGTTATTTTTTGTCCGAATGCAGCTATTGATATTTTCTAAAAGACATGAAAACAAACTGCGCACCGATTTAGAGGTTGATATTGTGAGGAATTCGCAGTTAGAATTTTTCCCCGTCGTAATTTACATGCCACCGTAAAGGTCGCATCACGTTTGACCAGGGTCTCTGTTACAGAGAAGTCATTGCGGTGCGGCCGTGTCATGAAAAATAAACCACTAGCCCATTACCCTTGGAAACTATTGTTCATCGATGAACAACCTCAGGCCAGATAGTGGCCAAGTGTTTCAGCGTGACGAGCATTGACGGCATAAAGGAAGTTGTCTTGTTTAAGAATATTCTGATCGTCTGCATTGGCAATATTTGCAGAAGCCCTACCGCCGAAAATTTATTGCGCCAAACCCTGGAGCCGACCGACATCCTCGTCCGCTCCGCAGGCCTTCACGCGCTCAAGAACAATCCCATCGAAGCGACCGCCCTCAGTGTCCTTGAAGAACACGGTCACGCTCCACACGAGCATCGCGCCACGCAACTGACCTCGGCAGCTATCAACGAGTCCGATCTGATCCTGGCGATGGAACACCAGCACATCGACGCAATCCTCAGCATGGCGCCCGCCGCCCGAGGGAAAATCTTCCTGCTGGGCAAATGGCAAGACAACCGCGAAATCAAAGATCCATACCGTCAAGGCCGACCTGCTTTCTTGCACGCTTATGCGTTGATCGAAGCAGCCGTACACGCGTGGGCCAAGCGTCTCGCACGCTGAGCCACTCCCAGCTACCCGCAAAGAAAAAAGAACCGACTTATGCAGCAAGCACCCGTGTTAACGCCACAAGATAACGATGCTGATGAAATAGACCTGATGGGGCTACTCGGCACGCTGATCGACCATAAATGGTTGATAGCCGGGATTACCGGTGTCTTCATGGCCGCCGGGGCTGCTTATGCGGTGTTGGCCACCCCGGTGTACCAGGCGACCGCGTTGGTCCAGGTCGAAGCCAAGAAAAACGACATGCTGGGCTTCTCCGATGTGAATGGCATGCTGGGGAAGGAATCGCCATCAGCTACAGAAATCGAGCTGATCAAGTCGCGCGTCAATATCGGCACGGCTGTCGATAATCTGAAACTGGACCTTGAAGTTAAGCCGAATCGCTTTCCGGTGATTGGTGAGTTTATCGCCCGCCGATTCAAGGCAGATGCACAGAACCCTGTCGCCAATCCCTGGCTTGGCATGAACAGTTTCGCTTGGGGTGGCGAAATTTTAAAGGTTGCAGAACTTGAACTGCCACAGGAGTTACTGGACAAGGAGCTGACATTGGTCGCCGGTGAAACAGGTAGCTACACCCTGCTCGACGAGGACGACCATCTTTTAGTCAAAGGCCAAGTGGGCCAAGTCTATGACCAAAACGGTATCAAACTGTTGGTTGAAGCGCTGCAAGCCAATCCCGGCACCACATTCAGCATCGTCCGTATTCGCCGCCTCACCAGTATCTTGAATTATCAGCAGGCACTGGATGTGGCAGAGCGCGGTAAAGAATCCGGCATGATTGGACTGGCTCTGGAAAGCACCGATCCCGCCAAAGCCATTCAAATCCTCAATGAAATCGCCAAGCTTTATGTGCGACAGAACATTGAGCGGACCTCGGCTGAAGCGGCGCAGAGCCTGGAGTTTCTCAAGGATCAACTGCCCCAGGTCCGTAAAGACCTGGAAAAAGCTGAAACCGCCCTGAACCAGTTTCAGATCCGTAGCAAATCCATTGATATCAGCCTGGAAGCCAAGGCCATTCTCGACCAGATCGTGGCCCTCGACACCAACATCTCAGAACTCAAACTGCAACAAGCTGAAATGGATCGCAAATTTACCCGTCAGCATCCGGCCTATCGTGCCTTGCTGAGCCAATTAGGCGAGTTGACCAGCAAACAGAATGGCCTGGCCAAGAAAGTTGAGGGGCTACCCACCACCCAGCAAGAACTGCTAAGCCTCACCCGGGATGTGAAAGTCAGCACCGAAATCTATACCCAGCTTCTGAACAAATCCCAGGAATTGGATGTTATGCGCGCCGGTACCGTGGGTAATGTGCGCTTGATCGACACTGCGGATGTGGACCTGCGATATCCGGTTAAACCCAAGAAGATTCTAGTCGTACTGATCGCCACCCTGCTCGGAGCTTTCCTGGCAATAGCATTGGTGCTATTTCGCAAAACCCTTAACCGCGGCGTGGAAAATCCGGATGAAATCGAAAAACTCGGTTTGCCGGTATATGCGGCCATTCCATTCAGCTCGCTACAGAAAGTTGAAGAAGACAAAATTACAGGCGTTCGCGGTCGAGCAAACAAAGTAGCCCCCTTACTGTCTGCTAGCCACCCGACTGACTTGGCCATTGAAGGACTGCGCAGCCTGCGTACCAGCTTGCATTTCGCAATGCTTGAGGCAGACAACAATCGCCTGATGATTTCCGGGCCAAGCCCCAAAGTTGGCAAAACCTTTGTCTCGGCCAACCTCGCGGCGGTCGTGGCGCAAGCAGGCCAGCGCGTGCTGCTGGTCGATGTCGATATGCGCAAAGGCTATCTGCATAAAGTGCTAGGCATTCCGGTTGAAAACGGACTGTCTGACCTTCTGGCCAAACGTTGCGATCTCAACATCGCCATTCACAAGACATCCATTGAAAATCTCGACATTGTCGGTCGCGGCCAGATCCCTCCCAATCCCTCAGAATTACTAATGCACAACAATTTCACTGCATTTCTGGAACAGGTCAGCGCTTTGTACGATCTGGTCATTCTCGATACACCACCGTTTCTAGCCGTGACCGATGCGGCCATTGTTGGTCGCCAGTCCGGCACCAGTTTGATCGTGACCCGTTTCGAGTTGAACCCGGCCCGTGAAATCGAATTGACCATGCGCCGCTTTGCACAAAATGGCATTGAGCTTAAAGGCGCTATTTTCAATGGCGTTGAAAAACGTGCATCCGCCAAATATGGCTATGGTGCTTATGGTTATTACAACTACGAATACAAATCTGACAGCGTTTAATTTACAATACGATTTTAGCATTAAATAAACGCTTCTGAATTTACAAGGAGCGTTTAGTACCTGGTCTTTATTCGCAACATATGATTCAGACTTTTTATAAATGAGACCGCTTTCAGGGACCAGCAGGTAATTCTGGGGCGGTAGCGTGCCCGAATCATAGTATTACCCCTGTAAATCCGGCGTAAAAAACGCCAAAAAACTTTCACGCTCGGCCACAGAGCTAACCACCGCGCACCAACTAAAAGACACAACAACTAATGCCAAAACAAAGCCTTATACGCTTTATTAATATCGCATTGCGCGGCACTACACTTGCCAGCAAGTTTCTGTTGATGTTTTTTCTAGCAAAATTTGTCGAACCGAAGGAGCTAGGCCTTTACGGGTTGCTCACCGCAACTATTAGCTATTCACTATTTTTGTTGGGAGTCGACTTCCATACGTTTACTACACGCGAAATCATCAAACGAGAACGCCACGAATGGGGTGGATTGCTCAAAGATCAAGGTGTGCTTTCACTATTACTTTACGCAACTGTATTACCGTTGTTGGTTTTTATTTTTTTAACCGGACTTCTGCCTTGGCGCATCGCAGGCTGGTTCTTTATATTGCTGGTACTCGAGCACTTGACACAGGAGCTTGGTAGGTTCCTGATAGCTATATCGGAACAGTTGTTCGCTAGCGTCGTGTTGTTTCTCCGCTCGGGCATCTGGGCGGTACTAGTGACATCAATCATGTTTTTCAAAGCTGAGACACGAAATTTAGACTTTGTGTTTGGCGGCTGGGCACTTGGCGGCCTTGTAGCCCTCTTATTGGGAGTCTATCGCTTAAAGCAGCTAAATATTTCAGGATGGCATAATAAAATTGATTGGCGCTGGATTGGTAAAGGTCTGAAAGTTGCAGTTCCCTTGTTGATGGCTACTCTATCTATCCGAGGCATCTTCACACTGGATCGCTACTGGTTTGCTGATTTAATGGGTCTGGGAACACTCGGCGCTTATGTTCTATTTATGGGAATCAGCACTGCGCTTCTGTCATTTTTAGACGCCGGGGTATTTGCCTTTATCTACCCTGGGCTGATCAGCGCGCATCACAACAAAGACTCTGCTGCCTTCTGCCTTAAACTGCGCACATTATTGCTTCAAACACTGTTGCTTTCCGGAGCGTTTGCAGTAACTACACTTTTAATTATAGACCCACTGTTGGTTTGGTTGGACAAGCCGTTATACCTTGAAAACCAAAGCTTGGTTCCTTGGATCTTGCTGACCACCCTCCTCTACTCGGTGGGGATGGTGCCGCATTATGCATTATATGCGCAAGGACTTGACCGCCCCATTATTCATAGCCATATAGCAAGTCTGTTGATCTTTATTCCAAGCACTTGGCTCTTCTCCCAATTCTGGCCCCTACAAGCTGTGCCGTTGGGACTCTGTGTTGCTTTCTTTTTGATCCTCCTGTGGAAGAGCTTGGCTTTTGTTCGCCTGACTCCTCCGCAGTATCGATCACTTTCATCTGCATCTAAAACACTCTACAAAGGAACCCGTTGAATGCTCACCAACAAAACTATCCTTGTCACCGGCGGTACCGGTTCGTTCGGCAACACCTTCGTGCCCATGACCCTGGAAAAATACAACCCCAAAAAAATCATCATCTTTTCCCGTGATGAAATGAAACAATGGGACATGGCAAAGAAATTCGAAGGTGATTCGCGGGTGCGCTTTTTCATTGGTGATGTGCGTGATAAGGAACGTCTATACCGAGCACTGGACGGTGTCGATTACGTTGTACACGCCGCCGCCACCAAGATTGTCCCGACAGCCGAGTACAACCCGTTTGAATGCGTGAAAACCAACATCAATGGGGCGATGAACCTCATCGACGCTTGCATTGATAAACAGGTCCATCGCACTGTTGCCTTGTCCACCGACAAAGCCAGCAGTCCAATCAATCTGTACGGTGCGACCAAGCTGGCATCGGACAAAATGTTTGTCGCCGGCAACTCTTATTCAGGCGGCCATGACTCTCGTTTCGCCGTGGTTCGATATGGCAACGTCATGGGATCGCGTGGTTCGGTCATTCCCTTCTTCATGTCGATAAAAAACAAAGGCGTGTTGCCAATTACCGACGAGCGCATGACCCGTTTCATGATCTCTCTCGAGGAAGCAGTAAAGCTGGTCTGGCACGCCTTCGAAGACATGGAAGGCGGCGAGATTTACGTCAAAAAAATCCCTTCCATGAAAGTGACGGATCTCGCCCGGGTGGTTGCTCCTGAAGCGGAACAGCAAATTGTCGGCATTCGCCCCGGTGAGAAACTGCACGAGCAGATGATCAGCGCCGAAGATGCCTACTACACCTACGAATACCCTCACCACTTCAAAATTCTGCCGACGATCAATGGCTGGGCTACCTGTGCCAAGCGCATCAAGGACGGCACCCGAGTGCCTGAAGGCTTCGTCTACTCCAGCGATAACAACAGAGAGTGGATGAGCGACGCCGATCTGGAAACCTGGATCGACATCAACCGCGATAAGATTGGGAGCATCTGATACATGATTCCCTACGGCCGCCAAGAAATCACCCAAACCGATATCGACGCGGTCGTGGGTGTGCTGCAATCTGACTTCCTGACCCAAGGACCGATGGTGCCGCGCTTCGAGCAAAGGGTCGCGCAGCACGTCGGCGCCAGCCATGCCTTGGCAGTGAACAGTGCCACCTCGGCTTTGCACATGGCCTGCCTGGCCCTCGGGCTGGGGCCGGGCGATCGGTTGTGGACAACACCGATTACTTTCGTCGCATCGGCCAACTGTGCGTTGTACTGCGGCGCCGAAGTCGACTTTGTCGATATCGATCCGCGCACCTATAACCTTTGCCCGCAAGCGCTCGCGGGCAAACTCGAACAGGCCGAACGTGAGGGCACGTTACCCAAAGTGGTGGTGCCGGTCCATTTATGCGGCCAACCCTGCGACATGCAAGCCATTCATGCGTTGTCCCAACGCTACGGCTTCAAGATTATCGAAGATGCTTCCCATGCTATCGGCGGCAAATACCAAGGGGAGTTCATCGGCAACTGCCGCTACAGCGATATCACCGTATTCAGTTTCCATCCTGTGAAGATCATTACTACCGCAGAAGGTGGCATGGCACTGACTAACGATGGCGAATTGGCGAACAAGATGGCCTTGTTGCGCAGCCATGGCATTACCCGTGATCCGTCTCAGATGACTCACGAGGCCGATGGCCCATGGTACTACCAGCAGATTGATCTAGGCTTCAACTATCGGATGACTGAGCTGCAGGCCGCGTTAGGTGTCACCCAGATGGAGCGCCTGGATCTCTATGTGGCACGTCGGCATCAACTGGCCCGCCGCTACGACGACCTGTTGGCCAACCTGCCCGTCACTACACCCTGGCAGCACTCGGAGAGTTACTCCGGTTTGCACCTATACGTTATCCGCCTACAACTGGATCAAATCAAGAAGACTCACCGGCAAGTTTTTGACTCACTGCGTGAGCTGGGCATAGGCGTCAACCTCCACTACATCCCAGTGCACACTCAGCCTCACTATGAACGCATGGGTTTCAAGCCCGAAGATTTTCCGCAAGCGCAAACCTATTATCGGGAAGCCATTAGCATTCCGATGTTCCAGACCATGACCGATAAACAGCAGGACGAAGTCATCACCGCGTTACATAAAGCGGTGCTGGAATGAAACTAGCAATCATCCCTGCCCGTGGAGGCAGCAAGCGCATCCCGCGCAAGAACATCAAATTGTTCTGCGCAAAGCCGATGATCGCTTGGTCCATTGAAGCGGCACTGCAAAGCGGCTGCTTTGATCAGGTAATTGTTTCCACCGACGATGAACAGATTGCCGAGGTGGCTCGACACTACGGGGCTACCGTGCCCTTTATGCGTCCTGCGCAACTGTCCGACGACCATACCGGCACCATCCCGGTCATTCGTCACGCCATTGAATGGTTCAATACCCAAGATCAACCTGTCACACACGCTTGCTGCCTGTATGCCACGGCCCCATTCGTCGGCCCTGAAGATCTCCGTCGTGGTTTCGACATTCTCACCGATGTCGGCTGCGATTTCGCTTTTTCGGTGACCAGCTACGCCTTTCCGATCCAGAGAGCCATTCGCCTCAACGCCGAAGGGAGGGTGGAGATGTTCAACCCTGAGCATTTCAACACCCGCTCTCAGGACCTTGAGGAGGCCTATCACGACGCAGGCCAGTTCTACTGGGGCAGAGCCGATGCGTGGCTGCAAGACAGGACGCTCTTCAGCCCAGGCTCGATACCGGTGACACTACCGCGACATCGTGTGCAAGACATCGATACTCCGGAAGATTGGGTACGAGCCGAATGGTTGTTCAAGGCCATGCAGGCAGAAACCCCGTGAAGATGCCGTCGATGAAGATCGCCTTTCGCGTCGATGCCTCACTGCAAATAAGCACGGGGCACGTCATGCGTTGCCTGACCCTAGCCAGCGCGCTTAAGGTGCAAGGCGCCGAATGCCGGTTTATTTGCCGCGAACATCCCGGCAATTTAATCGAGCACATCCGCAGCAAAGGCTTCCAGGTCCATGTCTTACCTCCCATGGACTCGGCAGCGGGCTTGACCGCCGTCCACGTGCCGAGTGCGTTGCCGCAACTGGCACATGCCGCCTGGCTGGGCGCCACCCAGGAAAAAGACGCTGACCAATGCAGCGCCATTTTCAGTGAACTGAAAGTTGACTGGCTGATCGTCGACCACTATGCGCTCGATGCTCGCTGGGAAGCTGCGCTGAAGGCGCACTACCAAAAACTGATGGTAATCGACGATCTGGCCGACCGTCCTCACCAGTGCGACCTTCTGCTGGATCAGACCTTCGGTCGCACGGCCAAGGACTACGCACCTTGGGTCCCTGACGCTTGCACCCTGCTCTGCGGCTCGCAATATTCTTTGCTGCGGCCTGAGTTCGCAGCCTTGCGCGCCTACAGCCTGGAGCGTCGGCAAAAACCGCAACTCGCGCACCTGCTCATCAGCATGGGCGGCGTGGATAAGGACAACGCCACCGGGCAAGTCCTCGAAGCGCTCAAATCCACTGAGCTTCCAGCCAATTGCCGGATTACCGTGGTTATGGGGGCTGCCGCGCCCTGGCTTGCCGAAGTTCGCCAACTGGCCATGCAGATGCCGTGGCCCACAACGGTCAAAGCGGGCATCAGCGATATGGCGCAACTGATGGCCGATAGCGACTTGGCAATTGGCGCTGCCGGAGCTACCTCCTGGGAACGCTGCTGCCTGGGCTTGCCAACCCTAATGCTAGTGCTGGCGGACAACCAACGACAGGTTGCTCATAACCTCGCACACGCAAGTGCGGTTTACCTGCTTCAAGGCCCGCAGGAAATTCTTGATCGCCTTCCCCATCTGCTAAACAGGCTTGTTTCATCCGCTGCCCTACGAGCAAGCATGAGCCAGGCAGCCTCGCATATTGCGGATGGCCAAGGGGCGACCACTGTCATCCAGCATCTGGAGTTCTAAATTGACCGCAAACGTACCGAAACAATCACGGGTACGGCCGATGACTCGTGAGGATCTCGAACGAGTACTGAGCTGGCGCAATCATCAAGAGGTGCGGCGTTATATGTACACGCAGCATGAAATCAGCCTTGTCGAGCACACTCGCTGGTTCGAACGAGTCTCCTTGGATGCCAGCCGCCATTTACTGATTTTCGAGAACGATGTTGTACCACTCGGTTTCGTCAACATCCATCAAATCGCCGTCGGTGGCGTGGCTGATTGGGGCTTTTACACCGCGCCCGATGCTCCGCAAGGGACCGGTCGTCAACTGGGACAGGCCGCACTGCACTATGCCTTCGGACAGGCGGGGCTACACAAAATCTGTGGCCAGGCAATTGCGCATAACGAGCGCTCCATCAAGTTTCACCTCAACCTGGGTTTTCAACAGGAAGGCACTTTGCGCGAACAACACTTCGACGGTGAGCGTTATCACGATGTCGTGTGTTTCGGCCTTCTCGCCTCCGATAGACAAGCGAAAATTTAAGAGATCAGACCATGTCAAACATTCCCAGCATTAGCATCGCCGGACGCCGCATCGCGGCGGATGCACCGCCTTACATCATCGCCGAGCTTTCCGCCAACCATAACGGCAAGCTTGAAACCGCTTTGAAGATCATCGAAGAAGCAAAAAAAGCGGGTGCTGATGCGATCAAGCTCCAGACTTATACCGCCGACACCATCACTCTTGATTGCGACTCGGAAGACTTTCAGATCCACGGTGGGTTGTGGGATGGCAAAACACTTTATCAGCTTTATCAGGAAGCCCATATGCCATGGGATTGGCACGCAACGTTATTCGAATATGCTCGCAAGCTGGGTATTACCATCTTCAGTTCGCCATTCGACACCACGGCTGTTGACCTGCTGGAAAGCCTCAACGCGCCGGCCTATAAAATTGCTTCTTTTGAGGCAGTCGATCTGCCCTTGATCAAGTATGTTGCCAGTACTGGCAAGCCGATGATCATCTCCACGGGTATGGCTGATGCGGAAGAAATCCAGGAAGCTATCGATGCCGCTCACGAAGGTGGCTGTAAGGAACTGGCCATTCTGCATTGTGTCAGCGGCTATCCCGCACCAGCCGCGGATTATAACCTGTGTACTATACCCGATATGATAAAGCGCTTCGGTGTGGTTACAGGTCTTTCCGATCACACTTTGGACAACACTACAGCTGTAGCCAGCGTGGTCATGGGCGCCTCAATAATTGAGAAACATTTTACTTTAGATCGCAGTGGTGGCGGTCCGGATGATAGTTTTTCGTTAGAGCCAAAAGATTTGGTAGCTCTGTGCCGCGACAGTAAAACTGCCTGGAGCGCATTGGGAAAAATTGATTATGGTCAAAAATCCAGCGAACAAAGTAATGCTAAATTTAGGCGATCACTTTATTTTGTAAAAGACCTGAATATTGGTGAAATAATTACTAAAGACTCAGTACGAAGCATTAGACCTGGATTTGGTTTACCTCCAAAATTTCTAGAACAAATAATCGGCTGTAAAACTTCAAAAAACATCAAAAAAAATACCGCCGTCGGCCTAGATTGCATTCACCCCGAACATAAGCAAATCTGATCTCTACAACTCTACAACTCTACAACTCTACAACTCTACAACTCTACAACTCGAAGGCATCAAAAAAATAGCGCATCACATCAATTACTCTACGGCTCAGAAAGGAAGACCATGAAAGTAGCGATACTAATCGACACAGTTAAAAGAGACCTGGGGCTTGCAACCGAAATCAAACATAAACTTGAGCATGAACAACTCGGAGAAGTTCAAATACTCCCAATATTCCCTATCGATGGAGATGGAAAATTCACATATGGAAAATTCATTTTTGGAAGCTTTGATTTTGTAATAACTCCATCCTACAATGTAGCAAGAACAAAATCTATTAGACTTCGAGCTCTGCTTTCAGGGGCAAAACTTATTGAATTTACGTCCGAACAATTCTATTCTCAAGAATTTGAAAAAGAAAAATTAAACCTAGACTATAAAAGCCAATACAGCAAACACATTTACCAAAATTTTGTCTGGAGCGATTACTACGCGAATAAAATTATTTCAGCCGGCATTTCAAACAAAGAAAAAACCTGGATAGTTGGCTCTCCAAAAGTATTCAAAAAACAATCAGAAAACAGAAAAGAAGGCATTGCGTTTGTTTCCGATTTTAGTTTGGCAGACTTTAATACAAATCAACTAGAATCATTCAACAACCTATATAAATGCAATCTCACACTTTCTGACATAAATGCAATTGCTGAGGAAAGAAAAAACTTCATTGATTTTTCAATCCGCCTCTCAAAGACATGTGGAAAACGTGTTTACATAAGACCACATCCCGGAGAAAGTAAATTACCTTATGAACTGGCAGTAGCATCTGGCGTCATTGCTTCCTGGCCGGAGGATGAGTCTTTTACAGACTTCATAAAAACAAAAGAACACTCAATCGTTCACACTAGCACGACACTTTTTGAAACATGCGCCCTGGGGATACCCGTACATAGTATAAAGTTCGGTGAAATTCCAAAAAGTTTACAACGCGATTACTATAAAGATCTAATATCGTTCAGTTCAGAATCAGAAATAACAAAAAAAATCTGCTCATTCGACGACGCATACACAAAAGATAGCCAAAGAAAACTGCACTATTACTTTGATAATTTCTCAGGCGCGTACACATGTTCCGACGCAATAATTTCAGCATTAATTGAAATAAAAAATAAAACTAAAAAAAATAATCTATGGATGAGAAAGACTTTTGGGCTGCTATCTATAATCCTCGTTTATCCACATATCTTTTTTATCGATTCTGCCAAATTGGCCGTGACGCACTTTCTCAAATTCGAACTAATCAGAAGTATTATTTCGATAAAATTCAGTGATAATCTTAGGCGTTTTTTTGATCCCTCTCACAAGCTAACCAAAGAAAGTATAGATAGGTCTGCCAACGAATTCGATAAGAGCGACAACTTCAAAAAAATTCAATTCACGCATAGTCAAATTGGAAAAAAACCTTCATCAAATCTAACATCCTTATGAAATACCATTTGAGCTTTCCGTAAAATTCACCGAAGCCTTCAAAAGTACCGATTAACATATTACATATAAATCGCTTATAACAGCCAAGTCGTGCAAGATAGTACATTATAGATACACAAGCCTTCTTATCCTCCCACTCAATATAAAATCATGCACATATCTGACAGCCCAAAATACAGTTCTCACAACATAAAAAAATATACTTACCTACTCAATACCTACCACCAAAAGCCAAATACAACCAGCATCATCACTATAAACCTATATAAATTTATATTAGCATCGGGATATCAGGTAGCTCTGCTTCAAAAAATTAAAAATAAAATCCCACTGTATGCAGCCCCTTATCACCACCGAGTTAAAACTACGCTTTTCACTTAGTTAAGCCACCTCCAACACAAAGATCACTTAGAGCCCTTATGAAGATCATAAGAATAAATTTCTTTTCAAAACCAATGAGTAATTCTTCCTCAAATTACTTATGGGTTTTAGCAACGACTTTTCTTTTTGTTTTTTCACTAATCAAAGAAAATCTGCTGCCGGAGCGTTTTTTCTATGACGCTTCAGCCATTTCAAATTTTATTCAAAGGAAAGCAGATTTTACGATAGGCGATTCTTATGCAAGCACTGCCGCTTTTTATAGTATATTTTCGGTGACTGACAACTCAATTTTTCTTTCGACAATCTCAGCCATTTTAACTTTTTTATCATTCTATATCTATTCCAGCAAATCCAATTCAAGTCGACTTACATCCCTAGAGTTTTCTTCAGTTATTTTTTTTATGTTTCTAAGCCTCACTTTCATGACAATGATCAGTAAAGATTTAATTGTTCTGATAATAGTAACCCCATTCATATATTTTGTTAAAAAAGGCACAATAGGCCTTCTCACATGGAGTCTGCTTGCCCTTCTCTACGCAGTTTATTTTAGAGCGTATTGGTTTTTATTTATAGCTATGTTTTGGGGGGTCTACTTGCTACTAGGCTTTACTCGAAAACCCTCCCTACTTTTGATTGCTATACCCTCTGCATTGCTGATACTCAGTTTTATATTCAGTTATGCGCTGGGGACAGACCTAGACAATTTCCGGATGACAATAAACAACTATCGTCTCGACAATAACTATGAAGACACTCGAACAGCCATACTTCCCTGGATAGCTGGGAGTGGACCAATAATAAGCTGGATTAACACCGTGATTACGTGGTTTACACTAATTATCCCTATACCACTCATTATATTATTTTCCCCTTACTATCTCATCATCTCTTTTTTCATTATGTTGATGTTCTTGAAATTCTGGAAAAAAATCATCAATGAAATCAAAGAAAGAAGAAGTCCTGAGATAGCAGCATGTGGGTCGCTTATAATTTCATTCACAGCAATCCAAAGTGTATTCGAACCTGACTACGGTAGCTATGTGAGACATTTAGCACCACTGTACCCAATGGTTTTTTTTGTGATACTAAAAGACAGCAGATCAAAAACCCCAAGCAAAAATTTTAATAATAAATAATTATTACCCTTTCTTAGTCAAGGACCGAAATGCGAATAATGCATGTAACCGAAGCTTTGGGCGGCGGCGTTCTAAACATCATCCATCAATTAGTTTTGATGCAGTCCGCCGATGATCACGAGGTAATAATTGCTCACTCAATACGACCAGACACACCTAACTCTAATGAGCTCGCAGTACTATTCCCACGCCCAATAGTGCGTATCGAACTACCAATGAAAACGAGCATTTCCCCACTAAGTGATTTATTGGGGTTAATTAAGCTTATAAAACTTATAAAAAAAACAAAACCGGATATCGTACACCTTCATTCATCTAAAGCTGGCGTTTTGGGGCGTCTTGCTTGCAAAATCATTGGTCGTTCGAGCTCATGTATTTATACACCACATGGCTTTTCTTTTTTAAGGAAAGATCTAAGTTCTAAGGTACGTTCAGTCTTCGTTGCTATCGAACGATTGAGTTCATATTTCGGAGGGACAACAATTGCATGTTCACAAAGTGAGCTAGAACATGCTATTCATCGCGCAGGGCAGAAAACCGCAGTATTGGTTGAAAATAGTATCCCTCTTGAAATTGTGACCGAAGCGATCGGAAGCGGCAAAAACTGCCAAATCGCCTCGGCTGGCCGCTTATGCTATCAGAAAAACCCATCTGCCTTCCGCGAGCTCGCCATTGAGTTACAAAAAGAGCCAGCATCCTTTTTGTGGATTGGGGATGGCGACCTAAAACATCAGCTTTTAATTAACGGCAATTTACCCGCCAATCTAAGAGTTACTGGTTGGACATCAAGAGAGTTGGTAGCCAATCATCTTCGTCTTTCGGACATATTCATTATGACTTCTCTTTGGGAAGGCATGCCCTTGGCGCTAATTGAAGCACAAGCATCTGGACTACCTGCCATTGTACTTGATGTCGAGGGCTGTAAGGACATTGTGATAGATGGTAAAACTGGATTTATCTGCCAAAGCATAATTGAAATGCAGAAAAAAACCAGATTATTGATAAATGACGTTGCACTAAGAAAAACAATGGGAGCAGCTGCACGCAGCATGGCCCTCGAACGTTTCTCTCAAGATCGCATGCACAATGAGATCTTGAACGTTTATAACTCCCGACTGAATACTTGAAGCTAGCGTCTCACTCACACCAAAACTCCAAATAAAATATGAAAACCTAGCCACGAGCAAATATTCTAATTATTTTCATCTTAAACACTTATCAACACTGAAACCCTCTAACACATTTATCTTCTAATGGGACACTAACGTGAGCAAAAAAGTACTAGTGACTGGTGGTGCCGGTTACATTGGCTCGCACACGACACTCGCGTTGCTCGAGTCGGAATATGACGTAATTGTGTTAGACAATCTCTGCAATAGTTCACAAGAGTCACTGCGTCGAGTAGAGCTTCTTTGTGGAAAATCACCCGAATTCATTCATGGTGATGTCCGTGACCAAGCATTACTGGATAATCTGTTCGCTTCACATCAGATCAATGCAGTATTACATTTTGCCGGTTTGAAATCTGTAGGGGAAAGTGTCCGCGAACCACTCGATTATTATGACAACAATGTCGCAGGCAGCCTCACGTTGTGTCAGGCGATGGCGCATGCTGGGGTTTTCAGGCTCGTATTCAGCTCTTCCGCTACGGTGTACGGCGAACCGACGCAAATGCCGATCAGCGAGGACTTCCCCACCGGGGTACCGACCAATCCTTATGGCCGCTCCAAACTGATGGTCGAAGAACTATTGCAGGACCTGGCGAAATCGGAGCCGCGCTGGAGTATCGCCCTGCTCCGCTACTTTAATCCGGTGGGCGCCCACCCTAGCGGGATGATCGGCGAAGCGCCTAATGGCCTGCCGAATAACCTCCTGCCTTATGTCAGCCAGGTAGCAATCGGTAAGCTCAAGCAGTTGTCGGTATTCGGCGCGGACTATCCGACGCAAGATGGCACCGGGGTGCGTGACTACATCCATGTGCAGGATCTGGCTGAGGGCCATTTGAGTGCGTTAGCGGCTATCGTGCAAAAGACCGGCGTGAACATCTGGAACTTGGGCACAGGTGTCGGCTACAGCGTGCTGGAAATGATTCGAGCGTTCGAACAGGCCAGTGGTCGAGTCATATCTTATCAGGTGGTTGAGCGCCGCCCAGGGGATATTGCCGAGTGCTGGGCCGACCCGAAAAAAGCCGCCCATGAGCTGAACTGGAAGGCCAAGCGCGGCTTACAGGAAATGATGACCGATACCTGGCGCTGGCAGACAGGTAATCCGCAGGGCTATGGTCAATGATTTTATCGGCCGCTAACATTTTGAATGATCAAAGAATCATCACTTCGCTCCCTAAACTCGATAATCAGCAGCCTACCGGATCGGGATGTTAGAAAACGTCAGCAACCAAAAGCGCTCTAGACGGGTATTCTTAGGGCGATATTGCGAAAATGGAATGCCGGCACAGAAGCCACTCGAATGTGATATTCGTCGTGCCCAGGGCCGTCGCAATTTTTCCAACATACACAATGCTCGAAGCCGTACTTTCTGCACTTACACCGCTCAAGTATCAACGCTAATACAGACGATCTATCAAAAGGAATTTTCCATGAGCAAATTATTTGTTTCCGCGCTAATGCTTGCCTTGAGTACCCCTGCCCTGGCCGCTGAGGCTCCTGCACAGTCCTCCACGCCTGCTGCGGCGGGTTCTGCAGCAACCGCCCCCGCCGGATCGGCAACCGGCACACCTCTAGCGACCTCCACCGGTGTACTGGGCGGGGTCTCCACGACGACCGCTGTGGGTGTCGGCGTCGCTTTTGCAGCGGGCGTCGCAGCGCTGGCCGCCAGCGGTGGTGGTGGCGGCGGTGGAAACAACACCAGCGGCACCACTGGCACTACCGGGACCACCGGCACCACCCGCTAAGCCTAACGTCAGGTCGCCCTCAACCTCCCGGAACAATCCGGGAGGTTGGGTTTGTTGTGCTCCTTCCACAAGTGTCTTCCTTATGATTCGTAGTTTGTCGCTCGCTTTGCTCGCAGGCGTTGCCCTGCAAGGTTGTATGTTCGCACCCGGTCATTACCTGGACACCAGTGAAATCGGCCGTGATGGCTCACCGGAAAGCAGTCGGGTCGAGTTGATTCCGATAACCCCCAAACTGATTGCCCAGAATGCGGCGGCAAATGTGTCCGGCTCGTTACCAGCCGCATTGTTGGCGTTCAAGCCGGGAGCCTATCGGATTGGGGCCAATGATGTGTTGTACATTACCGTGTGGGATCACCCGGAGTTGACGGCCCCGTCAGGAGCGCAACAACAAATCGACGCCAACGGTCGCCTGGTTCGCCCGGATGGCACACTGTTTTATCCCTACGTCGGCAATGTTCAAGCCGCGGGAAAAACCATCGAAGAGTTGCGCGAATTTATCGCCGAGCGCCTGACGAAATTCATCGATAGCCCGCAGGTGGATCTGAACGTGCTGCGGTTCGCCAGCCAGAAGGTCGTCCTCTCCGGCGCGCTGACGAAAGCCGGTCAACTGCCCATCACTACCTCCCCCCTCAACGTGACGGAAGCGATCGGTGTTGCCGGTGCCGACCCGTTGAATGCCGACCTGTCCGGCCTGACGCTCACCCGCGACGGACGTGAATACCGACTGGACCTGGATGAACTCAACAGCACCAGCTCCCAGTTACACAAGGTCTATTTGAAAGACGGCGACCAGTTGTACCTGCCGTACAATGACCGTAAGAAGATCTACGTCATGGGCGAAGTCAACCAGCCACGGGCCGTCACGTTCAAAATCAGGCAGATGAATCTGGCGGATGTAATCGGCTCGGTTGGCGGCTTGAACCAGACCACCTCCAATGGCAACGCGTTATATGTGATTCGCGGCACTGACAACCTTGAAACCGAACCGGCTAAAGTCTTTCAGTTGGATGCCAAATCGCCCACCGCGTTTGCCCTCGCCAGCCGCTTCAACCTGCAACCGCAGGACATCGTCTACGTCGGCCCTGCCGGGGTAACTCGCTGGAACCGCGTGATAAGTCAGTTGGTGCCTTCAGCGAGCATTTTAGGTACCGGAGCAGCTGCGCAAAATAATCTTCGTGAATAAGGTTTGAGCCGTTTTGAAAAGTTTTCGTAACTGCTCATGCTTGGCGGTGGTTTTCCTGCTGGGCGGCTGTAATCCCTTGATGCAAGCCTCCCTGGAGACGTTCAAAGCCACTGCAGTAAGCGCCGAACCTCTGCAGTTGAGCCCGGCCCAGGTACAAGCGGTGCCCTATGCGCAAATCAAGGTCACCACCGACTCCAGCGAAGGGGTGATGGCCCGGCTGCGCCAGCAGGGCGATCTGGGGTTCTGGGTCGCCTCCGGCAAGCAGGTGTTGTTGATACGCGACGGCCTCGCGGTACGCAGCGTAGGTCTCAATCCCGAGCTGGATGGCACCCGATTTGACGGCGAATCGCCGTTCAAGCGCGGCCTGCAGCAATTGCCCGACGGTTATCGCAGCACTCGCTGGATCGATCTCTATCAGGGTCGACGGGTGGGGCTGGCGGTGCACAGTCGCTTCAGTCGCCAGTCAATCGAGACTGTCCGTATCTTGGACAAGGATTATGCGCTGCTGCGCGTCGATGAACGCATCGACATTCCCGAGCTGGGGTTTCACGCCACCAACCGTTTCTGGGTCAGGCCCGACGATGGCCTGGTGCTGCAGAGCGAGCAATATCTTACGCCGGAGCTTTTCTTGAAGATTGTGCATTTGCGTCCTGACTGGGAGACGACCCGGTGAGGTATTCGAAAACGCTGTCCGCTTGTCTGTTGCTCGCCAGCGCTACGTTGACTCAGGCAGCAGTCACGGTGACGGGGGATGTGTTGAATGCCGGTCCCGTTACGTGGGTGCCGGGTGCGCGCCTACTGGATGTGGTCAACCAGGCTCGCCCGAACGCCGAAAGCTACTGGCTGGCCGCCGCGTGGCTGCACCAACCGCTGTTGGAGCAACAGACGCGCCTGAAAGCAGGTGTGCTGTTCGATCTGAAAATGCTGCAACGGGGCGCCTTGCTCAGGCAACAAGACAAGCTCGCGGACCTCGCCGCGCGGCTGCACCAGGACGTCAATCGCTTGCCGGTCACCGGGCGCCGACTTGCGGTGCTCGACCCTATTGCGCTGGAGGTTGGGTTCGCTCGCAACTACCTGGTCAACGAAGGCGACCAACTGATTTACCCGACCCGCCCGGACTCGGTCACGGTACTGGGCGCGGTGGCACAGCCCTGCACTCTGCCCTATCGCGCTCCGCTGCAGGCCCGCGAATACCTTGAAAGCTGCTTGCCGCTACCCGAGGCAGAAGCCGATTACCTGTGGTTGATCGGTCCCGATGGGCAGGTCAAGCGCGTCGGCATCGCAGGCTGGAACCGCGAGGAGGGGGTGTATGCCGTGGCGGGCAGTAGGATTCTGGTGCCAATACGCAACGATGATCCCGATCTGCCCACTGCGGATTTGAACGAGCAACTGGCCCTGTTTCTCGCCACCCAACCGCAGGCCGAGGTGGCCCCTTGAAGTTACGTTTTGCCGCCGTAGTGTTGCTGCCCTACAGTCTGGCTCATGCCGAGCCACGTTTTACCCAGAATGATTTCGGTGGTGTGGGGTTGTTGCAGACCCCCACCGCGCGGATGGCCCCAGCCGGCGAATTCAGCCTCAACGCCAATCGCACGGATCCTTACTCGCGCTATAGCCTATCATTGCAGCCGCTTGACTGGCTGGAAGGGTCGTTTCGTTATACCGCCATCACCAACCGCAAATACGGGCCAGAGTCCCTCAGCGGTGACCAGAGCTATAAGGACAAGGCGGTCGATGTTAAAGCCCGGCTTTGGAAAGAAAGCCATTGGCTACCCGAGGTCGCGATCGGTTTCCGCGACATCGGTGGTACCGGCCTGTTTTCCAGCGAGTATTTTGTCGCGAACAAGCGTTACAACAATCTGGATTTCAGCCTGGGCATCGCCTGGGGCTACATCGGTAACCGCGGGGATTTCGATAATCCGCTGAGGCACATCGATAGTCGTTTCGACACCCGCCCGGTGAGCTCTACCGCGGGCGACGTCAACACCGACTCGTATTTTCGTGGCTCGCCCGGGTTGTTCGGTGGCGTCGCCTATCAAACGCCCTGGTCGCCCTTGAGTCTGAAACTCGAATTCGACGGCAACGATTACAAGCGTGAACCCCAAGCCAACAACCAGAAGCAGGACTCACCGATCAATATCGGTGCGGTCTACAAGCTCAACGACTCGATCGATTTGACAGCGGGCTGGGAGCGCGGCAATACCGCGTTGTTCGGCATCACGCTGCATACCAATTTCGTCAGTCGCAAGGCGCCGATCAAACGCAACGATGCGCCGGCCGAAACGCTTGCGGCTCAGGTGCCGAATATGCGGCTCGAACAGGTTGACTGGGCCGGGGTTGCCAAACGCCTGGAAAACAACGCCGGTTATAAAGTTGAGCGCATTGCTCAGCGTGATTCCGAGCTGATGGTGTATGGCGAACAGTCGCGCTATTTCTATTCAGCCAAGGGGGTGGGCCGGGCCAGCCGGATTCTGGACAACAGCGCCAATAAGCAGATCGATTGGTTCACACTGGTCAACAAGCGTTATGACATGCCGGTGGAAGAGGTCAGCGTGCCACGGGAAACCTTCCGTTCCGTGCTCAATAACCAGCAAGACATCATCGACCTACACCGTAGCACCGAGCTGAATCGACCCACGGCGCACCGGGAAAACACCTTGTATAGCCAAGAGTTGCAGCCTTTTACCTATGGTTTCGGCTTGGGTTACAAGCAAAACGTCGGTGGCCCTGACGGCTTTCTGCTGTATCAGGTGACGGCTGACGCGGACGCCGAATACCGCTTCACCCGCAGCACCTGGGCCAGCGGTGGCCTGAGCGTCAATCTGCTGAACAATTTCGACAACTTCAACTACGACGCACCGAGCAACATGCGTCGAGTGCGCAGCGATTTGCGCAAGTACATCACCACTTCGGATGTCACCATGCCAGCGTTGCAGCTCAACCATGCCAAACGGCTGGACCAGGACCTGTATGGCATGGTCTATGGTGGCTATCTGGAATCGATGTTTGCCGGGGTCGGCGGTGAATTGCTGTACCGCCCCATGGGTGAACGCTGGGCGGTGGGCGCGGATTTGAATTATGTGCGACAACGCGATTTTGATCAGGGTTTCGGTCTTCGCGGATACAAGACGCTGACCGGCCATATCACCACCTACACCGAGCTGCCCTTCGACTTGCAGGCAGCGATCAGCGTCGGGCGCTACCTGGCCCGGGATTGGGGGACCACGATCGATCTGTCCCATGAGTTCCGTAACGGCGTCAAGTTCGGTGGTTGGGTCACCCGTACCACGGCCTCGAAGGAAGAGTATGGCGAAGGCAGCTTTGATAAAGGTATCTATATCTCCGTCCCGTTCGACGAGTTGATGAGTACCTCTACAATGCGTCGCGCCAATCTGGTCTGGGCTCCGCTGACCCGCGACGGTGGCGCACGGCTTAATCGCCAGTATTCGCTGCACACGATGACCGATGGACGCGACAGCGATGCGTTCTATAGAAACTTCGAGAAAATCACCGAATGAAACTGTTCTTTCAACGCATCACACGGTTGCCCTTCTGGTTGCGCCTGCTGTTTTTTATCGGTGTCAGCGGAGTTCTGCTGATTGCCGGGTTGCGCGCGCAGCCGATTCCAGAGGCCTTTGCGCAAGAAGACAAACTGCATCATTTTATTGGCTTTCTTGCGCTGTCCTTTAGTTGCCGACTGGCATTTCGGCGGGCAAGGCTGATATGGATTGCCTCGGGTTGCCTGCTGACCGGGATTCTCATCGAATGTGCACAAGCACTGATGCCGCTGCGTACCGCATCAGCTTACGATGCCTTGGCTAATGGTTTCGGGGTATTGATCGGTTTGCTGATTGCATGGTACTGGGTGCGAGACTAATCAGGGCATGCATCTGCTTACTAACGAAACTGGGTAGCGATTGGCTCTCTCATTCCTAGGCGTAAGCGATTTCCCCTTGAGGCGCGCCTATTCGCGAAGACAACGGCGCGATCTCAAGCTTAAAGGCAATAAAATTCCCGCGTAGGTCAGTGGCCACCGCCGAGTCCGTGCCATATTGCAAGCCCCCATAGCCGTCAACCCTATAATTAAATTTTTTGCAACAACATGATGAGCCTTGAAGCGTTTTGCCCTCCTTCTCTCAACCTTATCCTGCCCAAAAAAATTGAGCTTTTCGGGTGCGGGCTATACGTCATGCATTTGAACCAAACACCACGAGCGCACTCAAAGATGCATGATGAAAACTGGTTATGTCTATTTCGTATATGAATATAACTTTTTAATAGATCCCTCTAAAATCCCAACACTCTTGGATAAATACTTGGCGTTGGTTTTTTTAGAGTTCAACCATGAAAATCATTTTATAAAAGTAATACAACCAGATCGGAATTTTCCTCAAAATGTTATAAAATGTCGAATAGCATACTAAGCAGATATGGCAACATTCTTGTGCCGCTAAGCATTTGAGACGGACGATATGGTTCCCGCAGGACGCACTTCCAGAAGGCAGGATGCTGCTATTTTGACTTTCACACGCACTCAAGCGTTGACAGAACGCTTAAAGCAGCTGACTGCCTCGGAAGCATTACATCTTGACGCATCAACCCCCTTCGAAACATCGAACCAGATGTGCGCTATTGATTCTGTAGAGGCCATTTTTATCGAAATTAATGGCCCTACGGTTATCGATGAAAGCCTTGATCTTGTAAAGAAAATCCGTCGCGTAAGTCATGCAGTCAATATTTTTATGTTATTCACACACGCAAAATCGTTTTCAGGTGTGAAATACTATCTCGCCGGAGCCGACCATTGCATAAAGCTGCCAAACGATCAGGCAGAAAAAACCAATCTACTTTCAACCATATTCCACGACTCTATGTGGAAGGAAAAAATCAAACTAATTTTGGATCGAACGCGCCTTCTCTTGCATGCGGACACTAACAAAATTGAAATTTCTTATACAGAGATGACAATACTTGACGCCTTGCTCAAGGCACCGCAACACGTTATGAGCCAAGAAAGCATTGCCAAAGCTCTGAATCCGGATGTCGTATTCTATGATCCACGCGCTTTAGAAAAAACCATCAGCCGCCTACGCACTAAGATTAGAGCCGCCTACAACATCGAACTGATTTACAGCGTTCGCAGCTTCGGCTATCGAATGCGCCGAGGCATTATTTCGTAAAATCCAATGCAGTAGCTTTCAATTTATTAGCCACAAGCACTTGAAAAATTGGAGCTGCCTGGCTCAACCTACATCGCAGCGCTACCAATCGACATGTAAGAAGCTCGCTGCTTTATTATTTAGGAGTCCTAGTTAATTTCTGAAAGCGCAAAAAAGCTAGAGATCTTTAGTATAAGTATGACATTTGATAGCACCAAAGCTGCTTTCAACAAAGATCTAGTGGATTGTTTGCGCAGAGCGAATAGGAACCCCCCGACTTATGTCATACACAGAGAAAAACAGCCGCGACACATTCTACTTTTTGACAAGAAACCATTCCTCATCGGATAAATCATTAAAACGCCAGGAAGATAGGAAGACAGCGTATATGGATTTTTCAACTGAAGTAAAAAATTCATTCAATAACAACGTATTTTATACTTACACGGCTATCGTTGCGCGCCAAAAGCCGGCTACCTATGGAGTATTCACATCGGAAATCCGCTCAAAGAATGCGTGTACAGTTTCTGACGTCTGGTCGTTCAGACTTAATAAACGTGAACTATCCAGCGCAAACACCAAAATTTTGCTCACGGCCATTGAGTCACTATTACTCAAACAATTGGTACTGAGTCACCGCCGGGTGTGCAGCAAGAAAGAGCTTATCCTAGCCATCAACCGGGATCCCTCGAACTATACGGGTCTTGAAATGTGCCTGAGCAGGCTACAAGATAAATTCAATAGTGCGTATGGAAAACGCTTGTTTCGATCGGTGAGAAATCGAGGCTACTGTCTCGTTCAAGACGTGAAGGTCATTACCTGACGAATATCATAAAGTTAACTTATTTTTTATTATGGCTATTTTCTATACGCATCATACACCGCATCCTGACTGATCGCCCCTGGCCGTAGAACTCATCGAATAAGTGTCGCCTCACGGAACAAACCCGCTTACAAAAATAATACGCGACACCTTTCCGACCAAAGTTATAAATCGTCGGACACCTCTCTCTCCCGAAATATTATCATTAAAAAATCATAAAGCTTTCCCGCATGAAACTTTCGAATGAATAAGTGCGCGTAAAGACTATCGCCACGCCCAATACCGAACCAACAGAAACTTCAATATGGACAGTCATTTCAAAGGGCCTGCATCTTGATACATACTCGTATAGATCGAAAAGCTGTCGCTAAGGGGCTCACTTTTTGGAGTCAGTGGTCGGCATCGATGAGTTGCGTCATCGCACTTCTGTTGATACTGGCATATGACGAAACGGGTGCCGTCAACTTCCATTATCGAATGCTAGCAATTCTGACTTTGCTGGTATCTGTACCTGTGTATTCCGCACTCCAGGTATATTACAAAAAACATGACTACTTCAACGGCTTGGCTCGCTTGCTGCTGGGCTGGACCACTACCATGGCATGTTTACTTGCCATCATGCTTATTAGCAGGGCAAGCGATTTATTTTCTCGAGAAACTATTATCACCTGGTCACTATTGGGTTATATCGTACAAATTCCGCCTTACCTTACAATGCATCACCTCTCCAAATATTATCATCAAAAACTAAACCACCAATATAACAGCCTGATTATCGGCACGAACAATATTGCGTTGAAATTAGCTGATACCTTTTCCCAGCAAAACCACTTCCCATTGATCGGCCTTGTCAGCTCTACTCCCGCCAATAGCGTAGCGAGATCAAACTTGATAGTCGGTGAGCTGAAAGAGCTCAGGACCCTCATCACCACCCATGACATCAGGCGCCTTTATATCGCTCTTTCACTCAGTGAAGCGCAACATATTGAAGCCTTGTACATTGATCTTCTTGATCTGAATGTCGATGTTGTCTGGGTTCCTGATCTGGACAGTATGATGTTGCTTAATCACTCCGTGAGTGAAGTAGGTGGTTTACCTGCGATACATCTCAACGAAAGCCCCCTGACCAGCTACCCTACCGCAGCCCTGAGTAAAGCGTTAGTAGACCGTTTTGTATCATTGGTTGCGTTGATCTGTTTGAGCCCGCTACTGGTCACAGTAGCTGCAGCTGTCAAATTATCCTCGCCCGGTCCGGTTATTTTCAAACAGAAACGCCATGGCTGGAATGGCAAGATCATTAATATCTGGAAGTTTCGCTCGATGCGCGTCCATGACGACAAACATGTGCATCAGGCAAGTCGCCAGGACTCACGAGTGACTGCGGTGGGGCGTTTTTTACGGCGCTCCTCAATCGATGAGTTGCCACAGTTATTCAATGTACTACAAGGGCATATGGCACTTGTCGGACCGCGCCCCCACGCCATCGCTCATAATGATTATTACACCGGAAAAATACATGCTTATATGGCACGCCATCGAATCAAACCGGGGATTACCGGGCTTGCTCAGATAAGTGGGTGTCGTGGGGAAACCGACACCCTTGACAAAATGCAAAGGCGTGTTGAGATGGACCTTGATTACATTAATAACTGGTCGTTGTGGCTTGACATCAAAATCCTTATCAAGACCCCCTTTACACTTCTTTCAAAAGATATTTACTGACATCGGAAGCATTCTATTTCGGCGACCAGCAATTGCAAATCCCAAGGGGATAATAGAATGCTTTCTTGTTAACCTCATCAAATGGCACTGACTAGGTAGAACATCAAACGATCAGCCGGGAAAACCCATAAAATATTAAAAAATATAAATTAAGTCATTTATAAAATTCATTCTTAACGAACAAACAAAACCACAGAGCACACCATAGCAACATTAATAACATGACGTCATATTTCAAATTCGATTAAAATATTGCATTTCGAGTTTGCATTCTTATTAGTTTTTCGACAAAAAATTCCTGATGGCCACGAGGTCCAACCTGCAAAGTCCAACGATTGAACTTCAATGCAAGTGAATCCATTGCTTTCGAAAACTCGGAACGCGGTAACGCCTCGTATATCCCACGTTGCTGCTGTACAACCTTATGCATTGCATCGTCATAGGGTATTGAGCCTGCAAACTGTAGTGAGACATCTAAATATTTATCGGTTAAGGCAGTCAATTTTTTAAAGAGGCGAAGGCCTTCATAGACATTTCGCATCATATTGGCAAGCACTCGAAATCGGCTCAATCCATAACTACGGTGCAACAAGCTAATCAGCGCATAAGCATCGGAGAGAGAAGCTGGGTCGCTGGTTAGCACTACCAGGACTTCCTGAGCGGCCCGAACCATGCTGATAACCGATTCATTAATGCCGGCCGCAGTATCAATTATCAATACATCCAGGCTGTTCTCAATGTCACTGAACGATTGAATTAAACCTGCATAAAGCGCTGAATTAAACTCTACCCTATCATCCAGACCCGAGGAAGCTGGAACAACTTTAATGCCCATAGGCCCAGGATGGAGTAGATCTCTTAATTCGCAATTACCCTTGATCATATCAACAATAGTGAGTTTTGGATCGAAGCCGAGTTGCACATGAATGTTTGCCAGCCCAAAATCCGCGTCGAATAACACCACTCGCTTGCCTGAATTGGCCAAGGCCAAAGCCAGGTTCACAGAAATGCTGGTTCTTCCGACTCCACCTTTTCCGCTCGTTATCGCGATAACTTGTATTGGCTGTGTTCCAAAACAGCTTTCTTCAGTCATTATCAATCTACCTTGATTAAAATCGACGGCCATTACATCCTTCACAATCTTGACGCCAGAACATCTTATAAACTCTCTGCGCCTATCAAGAAACACGACTAAATTTTAACTGGAAAAAGCTCACACCTTGCAACCGCCACAAAAACAAAAAAGCTAGAGCCTTTTCAATTATAACACTCGAAATAAAAGATGCGCCTGACAATTTATAACATTTATTTGAAACATAATGCTTTCACCTTTAAAAAACGACATCCCACCAACAACAAATTAACTATCGCAAAATAAAATAGTGCATACCACGCGAATGATTTAATAATAAAAATTTTCAGTCAAACGAAATACCGAGCATTTCAAAAAAATACAAACTCAGTGCTGTCTTTTCCACCCCATCCAACGGACGGTCAAATATGGCAAAAAAGTAATTGACCGGGCTCACGTCGATAAAGCGATACACCAGCCAGAACCAGACACCAGGGCGATAATGGTGGCCACCGCAAATAACCATAGAGCAATGCGTCGCTTCCGGGCTTTCGAGACCGCAGATGGTATTTCAGGTATCGGCTGGCTGGCTAACACCACTACCGGCATCACCAACGCCGGTGTCACAACCCTATTCAGTTGCGGTACACTCTCACTAACATGGAGATTTCGCGCCAGGCGCTGCATCAGGCCACTGATCTGATGACGCAATGCTTGCAACATGACCTGAGAGACTTGCGCTTGATGTTCCAATTGCGCGTTTAAGCGTGCTAACTCACCGTCCAGGCGTACCAAATTGGGCAATGTTTGGGTATTGATCTCCAATCCGCGCAACAACGGCTGAAATTGCGCGAACAGCCAAGCGAGGATGTCCAGGCGCGCTGGTGCCATCGGTGGCCATACGCTTGGCCATTCGCGGCAAAGCGCCTCGATCAGCGTCACCCCTTGCGTCATACCCTCCAGGCCGTGGCGTCGGCTACAAGCCAGAGCAAAAGCCGCGACAGTGTGCAGCTCTGCCCCGTTATGGTGGAACAACGTCAAGCACAACCGTTCGACCTTAGCCCAGTCGACGTCCGGGCATGCCGGATGACTCAGTTTGGCCAACTCGTCATGCAACGCGGTAAATTCGCTGAAGCCACGCGGGTCACCGCCGACCCGGATAGGCATTTCAAATAAAGCCGTCATCCCGCTTCCCTTCCGTTACAGCTTTACGGCAAATAGTTCTGCCGCTTCAGGTGACGCACCAACACTTTCCCTTCGGGCGCCAGGGTCGCGCCAAAGGTCATCCGTTCGCCCCCTTTAAACTGCGCGTCCAGGGCGTACTCCAGGTGGCCAGGCCGGGTCTGTGGCAACAGTTCGATGTTCACCGCCGCCAATCACGGCTCGTACTTGAGCAAAGTGACAGCCAGGGTATCCATCAGCCCATGAGCAGAGGCCGGCAGCCCTTGCAGGATCATGCCCATGTCTGGCAGGCCGTAATCCGGCAAGTGGCTGAGCGCTCCCGCCCGGCTGTTGAGGATGCGTTGCAGGTTGTCCAAAACCGACAGGGTGTACTGGTCCTCTTGCTGGACGCGACACAGGTCCAACTCGCCGGCAAAATTCTGCAAAAGCATTTCGTAGAGCGAAGGATTCAGCTCACTCACGGCTTACTCCTCGGCTAACGGTTGCAGGGTCAGCCGGTTGTTGCCCAGTTCGATCACCCGTGCCCGGTCGGGGTCCAGATCATCGCGAGTCAGCGTCAGGCGCCAAGTGTTCATCTGGGTATCGGGGGTGCGAAACAACGCCACCACGGTGACGAACCGAGCGTTCTTATTCAGGGGCACGTCCAGATTGGCGCCTTCTCCGGGTTTAACCACCATCGCTTGCTGGTCCAACAGATCGGCGCGTAGCAGGTTATCGGCATCGCTCAGCACGCTGTCATAAGTAGCCTTGGCCACGACTTTATTGTCGCGCATCTGATACACCCGCACGACGGTGGGCACCGATAAGCCACTCATGTCCGTCACGTCGTTGTTAACCGCCGCCCGCCCGGTAAAATCCAGGTGCAGGGTCTTCACTTGCGTGTAGAAGATTGCCTTGGCCGTGGACGTGGTGGCGTCGGTCACGGTCTGAGTCAACCCGCAGCCGCCCAGCAGTGCACCGAGCACCGACACCTTCAATAGATTAAAAACGGTACGTGACATGCTGCGTCTCTCTGTACTGAGAATTGCTCTGCAGACCTTGGTATCGGCCCAGGTTGATGGTGATGGTGTCGTGCTCTGCGACCCGACAGGCCTCGCTACCCAGGCCCAACACGCCGGTCAGGCCCAGAAGCACCGGCGCACCGCCAAGCATCGCTTTGGGTAGGCTGCGTAAGGGCAGCGACAACTGCAATTTCGTGGTGCAACGCCAGCCCAGATACACCTGCAACAACACCAGCAAGTCGTTGTGCAGTGGGTTGCCCGGCAACCAGCCACGTGCTTCGCCCAGGTCCTCGGTGAACAGCGCCAGGTGCAACTGGCTGTTGACGTCGTGGCCGACGCGACCCAACGGTGTCCCCTGGCATAAGCTCACCGGATGACTCCTCGACAGGCTGGCGGGTTGCGCCAGTGCCACTGTCTGTGGCCAGTGCGGCGTCACCCGGGCCTGGGTGTTGACGGCAAGTAACTTGACCAGCGCGCTGATACCTTCGGCGTTGCGGGTGGGCAGGCGCATCGTGCTGAGCAGCGCCAGGAAGCGCGATATCGGCGTGGCGACCTGCCCGGCGGTGCCGGGAATCCCCAGGCCGATCAGACCCAACAGGCATTGCGAAGTCGCATCGCCGCCGCCCGCCTCGAACGTCGCCGGGTAGGAGTATTTGCGCCAGATGCGATAGAACTGGGTGAATATCCGGTGATTGAAAATATCGAGGAATGCCTCCAGCGCCTCATGGCCTTCACGGCGTTGGGCGATATCGTCCAGAAAGATCGTGGGCATCGGCGAGTCGACGCCGTACAGCCCCAACAGACGGGTGCGTACCGTCGCCGGACGTTGGGGATGGCCTTCGCAGGTTTCGATCGCCTTCAGCTCTGCCGCCGGAAAACCCATGCCGGGGTCGGGCCGAAAGCGCACCGGATCATTCGCCAGGCACGCAGTACTGCCCAACGGCGGATGATTGGGCAGTGCTTGTTCCAGCAACTGACAGAAGCGGTACAGATTGGCCCCGGCGACCCAACCGTCCAACGCCTCCAGGAGTCCGACGGCTTTCAGCCGGGAATACGCTGACTGTGGTTCTCGTTCCATCGCAGGCACTTTCCAGTAGGTTGCAGGATCAGCGTGAGCTGGTTGAACAAATGAATATCGGCATACAGGCCAAAGAGGCGATGGAGCATCTCGCCAAACAGGCTGATGTCACCCTCCCCCGAAAAACCACTGGCCTCCAGGGTGACTTCGATATCCACCCCGCGTAGCAGGAAGCCTTTCTCGAAGCGCTGAACCAGATGATGGCGAACCTCGACAATCGCCTCCAGACGACGGCGATTCATCTCGCTACCGCTCCAGTCATACAACGCCAGGGTGCCACGCAGCACTTCGGCACTATCGAGCATCGGCAAGAAATTCGAACCCAGGTGGCTGAGCAGGCGCCAATGAAAACGATCACGGTTGGGCGGGTAGCACGGCAGGTTGGGGGCACACAGGTTGCGTACCCGCAAGCCGGTCTGGGTGGATTGCACCACGGTGTCGAGCAACGTGCTTTGCAGCGCCTTGCGCGGTAGCAATCCATTGGTGCCGGTCAAGCGCAACGACACGCTTTCACTGTGACTCAGTCGATCCTTGTCGAAACCGTCACCGCCCAGAATCAACCAGGTGTCATGTAAACCCTTGGCGGAACGCTTCAAACGGGTATGGAAATAACGCTCGGGGGCATCGTCGCGCAGCATGCCGCCCTGGTGGCGAAAGCTGGTGAACGGTACGTAGTCCTGGCGCACGGCGTTCTTTGATGAAGTGACTTGGTCGACCGAATATATTTCAGTGTGACCATCCTGCAGACGCATGGGCCGCAGCAGGTAGTCGGTTTGCAATGGCGCCAGGGTCAACGGGTCCGACTCCAGCGGGAACAGGTTGATCACCGGCACGCTGTGCAAACGAAGGTGTTCGCTGCTCAAGCTAAATTCGGCTGGCCATGACTCGCGCAGCACCACGTCCAGTTCGAACCAGGGTGTGTCAGCGGTGAAGTTCAGTTGTTCAAGGCCACAAAGAGTGACAAACATGAATTTTTCACGAAACGAAAAATACTCCAGCAGCAACTGGTAACCGCTGAAGGCACTCTCGCCCTTGGGCCACAGCCGATCCTCATCGGCGAACCCCTTAGGCGCAAAATGGCCCTCCAGCCGGTGACGCTCTGGCTGGCCCGACAGCCGCACGTATAGCGCTTGGGTATTCAGGGTCAGCGCCTGATGCAAGGCACTGGCCAGCGGCGCATCGGCATTCAGGTACAGCGGCAAGCGGCTCAGGTCGATCTGGCTCCAGTCGCTCAATGCGCCGCAGACGAAACGCAGGCGCAGCAGTGAGCGACCGTCCGGCTCGTAGGCCAGCCGCACCGACTCCAGGGCCAACGGTTGCAACGTCAAGTCCTGGGTGGTGGTGTAACGGCAACGCGTGCGTTGTGGGCCAATGGGCTGGGTGGTGGTGTAACGGCAACGCGTGCGTTGTGGGCCAATGGGCTGGGACAACACCTCGAAGCCCTTGGCGATCGGCTCGCTGCGCTTCATCTGGGCCAGTTCGGGGACCAGCTCGATAATCGACAGCGAGGGAATCGTGCGTAAATAGTGAGGCCACAACAGGCTGACCAACCCTTCGGTCAGCTCCGGCAAGTCATCGTCGAGCTTCTCGCGCAGGCGCCCCATCAAAAAGGCAAAACCCTCGAACAGGCGCTCCACATACGGGTCTTGCGCGCCTGGCTTGTCCAGGTTGAGTTGGGCAGCTCGGTCCGGGAACGCCTCGGCAAATTCTTTGCCGGCTTCGCGCAGGTAACGCATTTCGGCGTCGAAGTAGCGCAGTGTCAAATTGTCCATACTCACAGATTGACTCCTGATCAATGAGGGTTAGCCGCAGAGCACGGCGGCGCGTACCGGATCAATCGCCACCAGCTCTGCCAGTAGCACCTCGATGCGCCGGGCCAGGCTGGGTTTGTCGGCGTCGTTGCGCTGCGCTTTCAAGCGCAACAGCTTGAGCAGGCGTGCCTTGGCCTCGAAATTCAACTCCGGCTCCCACTCCGCCAGAACGTGCTGCTGCGCGCTGGCATCCAACTCCGCCAGCAGATGCATGGCCAGGTCGCTCTTGCCGTATTGCTCGGCCACCCGCGCCATCAGCAGGCGCAGCAACCAGCGCTGACGCCCGCTGTGTACGCCGGGCCGGTCCGCCAGCCAGGCGAGCGCCACGTCCACGCCCTCGCTGTCGGCCTGGGCCAGGGCTTCGCCTTCCAACGACAGGATGTCGGCGTCTGCGGTGGTCAATACCGTCTTCGGTGCCGGCAACCATTGCTCCGTGCGATTGCCACTGACATCCCCAAATCACGTTTGACGATGTCTGCCCAACTGTCTTGTGGGGCCGCTTGTTTGCTCAGCGCCTGGTACAGATACCACTGCAGATCCAGCCAGAAATGGTTCACTCCCTCGGCGTATACCTGTTCGACCTGATCGAGCAATTCAGCCCAGCTCTGTTGCAGGTATAACCGCTTGAGCTGTGCCCGATAGTCACCACGGGGGGACGCCAGGCGTGTATTGCCATCGGTTTCGTGAGGTGGCGCCTGGTGCACCGTGTCCCAGCGCAGACTCTTCATCAACCGATGAGCCGCCAGCCAGCCCTGGGGTTGATCGCGCAAATAACCCGCCAGCGCCCGACCGTTATCCAGCAGGTCACGTCCAGACTTGATGGCCGTGGCAGCCGGTGTCGTCTGCAAGTTCGATTCGTGACTGGCGCTGTACTGCGGCACCAGCGCATCCACGCCGCCGGACTGCGTCAACCGAGCGGACAACGCGCCATACAGCGCGTCAAGGGCAGGACGCTGATCGTGCGGCCAGGCTTCAAGCCCGCGCTCCAGCCAGGCCAGCGCCGCCACCGTTCGCTCCGCCTCGCTACGCACCACCTCGGGGTACAGCGACAAACTGTCCAGCACCTTGGCGCCGGCCAGCCATTGCAGCGCCATCTTGCGGCTATTGGGCCGCGCTGGCAGCACTTGGTCGGCGTAGCGTTGCACCAACGCGGCCAGCAAGGTCAGCCCATCAGCCAGACCGGCCTCACCGTCCTGCTGCACGCGCGCCCACAGGTAATAAGCCCCCACTCGCAGGTCCTTGCAGGTGCGGATGAGCAACTTCTCCGCCAGTTGCACCACTCGCTCGGCATCCGCCCCGGACAGCTTGTTGACCTCCTCGCGCATGCGCTGAAAATCATCGTCATAGCCTGGGTCTTCGCCCACGGGCGAGCCGGCGCTGATAGGCTCCAGCCACGGTTGCCAGCAATCGGCCTGACTGCGGGCCAGAATCAGCGGGTCGCGCTCGCCCAGGCACTGGGTGATCAAGGTGTGCAAGCTCATTCAAAGCTCCCGCTCTGCGCATAGGGCACGGGAGCGGCGCCCTCGCTGAGGAAAATCTGCCGGGGCAGCGTGAAGTGACGCAACTTGAGCAAGGCCAAAGGCCCCGCGTCCAATTCAGTGCGCAGGTTCCACGTCAGGTTCAGGCCATCGGGGGCCTTGAGGACCATGCGATAGCGGCTGTCGCCGTCGTCCAAGGCCGTGAACCGGGCCTTTTCCAACAACCGAATCAGACCCCAGGTGCCCTGATAGTCACCCAACAGACGCTCGCCGGTATGCACGCTGGTCCAGGTCAGGCTCGCGCCCGGACGATCACCGACTCCCGGCCAACTGAAACGCTGCCAGAACTCTTTCTGGTTGAAGTACTGATGTCGCACGCCATCGAGGGTGAACGTGGTTTGCACCACATCGCGTACCGGCTTGCCTTGGAGTTCGAAGCTCAG
>NZ_FOAR01000045.1 GCF_900109755.1 Pseudomonas agarici
CTATGGCATCCGTCAGGCGCTCGACCTTGTAGATGCCCTCGGGCGATATCTCCACCGACTTGATGTACTCGGCGCCGCGCTCGTCTCGGCACATGGCGGCGATGTAGATCGTCCAGTGGTAGGAGAAATCGAAAATGGCATTGGCGACCGCAAGGCTGCGGATCTGCTTGCAGCTCTTCCAGTTCGCCATGATCTGCGTGCCGCTGGGGTCGATGTTCACCACCGCGACGTGGTTGGTGCGCAGCAGCGCCCGGCAACTGCGTTCAGCCCGGACAAAACCGTTGTTGGGTTTGCGTTTCGACTTCATAGCGAGTCCGCCATCTTGCGTAGGGCGCGGCGCTCGGCCAGCGACAGAGGCCTGGGTTTGCGCTTGAGGATCGTTTCAGGGTCTATCCGGGTGGAGCGGGGCGGCGGTATCGGATTGCGCGGCGGGCTTTGCAGCTCGTCGATATGGCCGCCGGCTGCAAGGAACTGGGCGATCTGCTCGGATATGGCGTCCGCCTTTGGCCGATGATGCTCGACCAGGCTGAGGTGGTTGCTGATCATGCTGCCGCCTTTGCCAGTGTCACCCCGGCCATGCTGAAGGTTGATCCTTGTTCCGCGACCATTGCGTCGAGCGCTTCCCAGTTGACCAAAAGGACGGTGATCGGCGCCTGACCATAAGCCACTGCTTTCACCAGAGCCTCGAAGTCCGTCACGCTGGCCTGCAGAGCTACCTGCTCCACCGTGTGGCTCGCCACAGGCTTTGTGGCCTGGCCGACGGGCGCGGCCTTGACCAGAGCGGTGCGGACAGGCTCAGGTGTCGCCACTTTCTCCACGACCGGTTCTGGCTTGATGGCCGCCAGGCGCTCGGCTTCCTGCTCGGCGGCGATTCGCTCCAGTTCCTGCTTGCGGATCAGTTCGCGCTGTGCCTCGGCCCTCACCTCTTCGGCTTTCTGATGCTCGGAAATTCGCGCATTGATCAGCAACACCAGGTCGTCGTTCGCTTTCAGGGCCAACTGCTGCACGTCATTGAACAGAAACATGTAGTCGGCGGCCAACTCGGTGAGGCTGTTGAGATTGACGCGGATGCTGTCGCCGCTTTGGCTGGCAGCGATTTTCGACCGAGCCAGCTCGGAGTTGGCGGCATCGCGCAGGCTGCTGATCGTCTTCTTGCCCTTGATGGCGCCGGCGAAGTCGGCAGGAATTGCCTGGATGCGCGCGTTGCCGCCCAGCGACGCGTTGATTTGGTCAACGTGCGCTTGAAGCGACTTTTTTGCATCCATCACGATGTCGTCGCGGATGCTGATTTTGCGTGCCTTCACTAACTTGTCGAGCATCAGGCGTTTTTTCCGCAACTCTTCCTGGATTGTATCCAGCGTCCTGAACAGTTCGTCGATACTCGCTGTCTGGGCCAGCGCATTCACCTTAACGACGTCGATGTTCTTTTCGGCCTTGTCGCAGAACTTGACCATTTCCTCCGCATCAGCAAAGTGCTGGTCAGTCTGCAGGTCGGTGTTAATGGCCTGGATGCGAGCCATCACAGTGGCTTTAAATGCTGGAAGGTTGGACGATTTCACCGCACCTTCGAGCTGAACGGACAGCGTTGGCAAGGTTTCGATTGTGGCCGCTACAACTTCGATCACGGTGGCCTGCGGCTCGAATACCTCAAGGTCTGCGTCGAACTGTTTCCAGCCCTCGATCAACTGGGCCGCGCGCCCGGCGACAGGCCGGTACTCCATGTGCACGAAGTTCTCCGGCGTGCCGTCCGAGCAAACAAAGATGACCCGCTCAGCGCCGCTCACCAGCAGTTGCTGCTCAAGCTGCCAGTAGTAGTGCGGAGCCAGGTCACCAGCCTTCACCTGGGCAACGACCGACTCATTCCACAGTTTGTGCTCGAACAGGGTCTCGCCGAGCATCGTGGCGCCGTCCATGGAAGCCAGCAGGTTGCCCTCGGTCGCTACGATCGGATACAGCTCTTCGCCGATCAACGCCTCAGTCAGTGGGCGGGCTAGCGCTTCAGTGGCGTGGCCTTTGTCGAAGATGAACTGCTGAGACGGCGTGACATCGGGCGTGATGCCGGTTTTTTTGGCTGCGAGCAGATCGGTGCGGGTCTGGTACTTCGATGCGCCCATCATTGCCGGGGCTTCGGAGGCGGTGCGGAACTTGGCGCGAAGGGCAAGCCACTCGGCGGAGCCTTGAGCTACGTTGTGAATTTTCATGCTGCGTCTCCATCGAGGGCCTTGAGGTTGGTGATTTTTTCAATCTGCGCCGGGCTCAGCGTGTACTTGCTGCTGATGGTCGCAATGAGGTGTTCAGGGCTGGTGCGGTTCGAGTCGATTAGTGGCTGCCACTTCACGATGTTCTCGGTCAGCAAATCGTCGGAGTAGGCGGGCAACGCTTCCGGTTCAGGCTGGGCTTTCTGTCGTGGGCTGACATCGCGCGCCGGCTCCTCGAATGCTTTGCCTTCCATCTCGTCGGCGGTGGGGGCCGAACCGACTTCAGGAAAAGCTTTTCGCAGGGCCTGGGCCTCCGCGCACTTGGCAAGCTGGGCAAATGCTCGGCGCTTCCACATGGCGTTGGGCGCCGCAGTGTCCTTGCTCGACGTCGCGTAGTTTTCGAGCCAGCGCTCATTGGCCGTGTATTCGGCAACCAGGCCGTTGCTCATCTGCCGCTTGACCGTGACGCGGCACCATTCGGGATACGTGACTTCGACGCCGCTCAACTTGGCCGTTACTGGAGGGCCATATTCAGGTTCGCTGATTCCAGCGTACTGGCCGGTGCGCGCTGCCTGGATGCGGTACAGGCCGATGCCAGGCATCACAGTGTCCTGCATCTTTTTCGTCTTCGAGTTCCAGATCGGAACGATGTGCACCGGCTTCAACATTGGGTCCAGGTGCGCCGCCTGACAGTAAGCCAACACCATCACGACTGAGTTCTTTTCGGCGCCGGGATAGAGGCTGCTGCTCAGCACTTCAACGAGCGCGACCTCCGACATCGCAGGCGTGTTGTCGTCCTGCTTCATTACTGCGGACACGGTGACTCCCTGCCGCGACACGCGCAGCGTTGAAAGTTGTGGGTTATTGAGCCTTGGCGAATGCCTTGGCCATGGCGGTCGGCGTAGCGGCCTTCCTGACAATCACCTCCGCTTGCGCGCAGGCCTCGGCTTCGAACCAGCCGAAATGGCAGACGCCCACATCGATGCCCATCTGGCTGGCGAGCCACTTGTAAGCGGCAGACCTGCCCAGAGCGGATACCTTGATGTGATCGTGGAATACTGATTTGCTGCGATTGCGCACTGCTCGAAGCTTGTCGTCGGCCAGGGTGCCCAGCGGCACGTCCGTGTCCGGATGCAGGCCTACATATGCCCGGCAGCCTTGGCATAGGTACGCAAACGGCCAGTCTCCATAGCTGCGCCCGTTGTAGATTTCAGAATTACGCACCAGATTCACGTCGTCACCGCAGTACCGGCATTCGGTCGGCGCCGGAAGTGGGTTTTTCACGCGCTTGAGTGCGCGGCGGCTGATGTGAGGCAGCGGTGCGGGCGCAGCAATACGCTCAGGGGCGTTTGCCCGAGGATCGATTTGCATGATTGATTCCTACGAAGTAATTCGATCAGCGAGAGCGCTGAGCAACATCAAGAGAGTGAAGAATGCGATAGATGTGAATGAGCCGCGCAAAATCAAAAGTCGGCGAGTGCGCTGATGCGAGGTCATGGGCCAACCCTTGCATCATGCTCAGACGAAATAATCTGTCTCGGCTCACCGTTTTCTTTGAAAAGACTGTATTGCAGAAGAAGAACTAGAGCGGCGGCGGCTAGAAGCCAGAATAAAACCCTCATGGCGCCACCTGCTTTCGAGCCCTTACGGCAATCCGCCCACCCTTAATTGCTTCAGCAAGATTTGGCGGCAGTGCCGAAACGGGTAGATCACGCGGCAAGCCAGCCCCAAGGACTATAAGCGCTCGCTCAATCTCTTCAATCTGTTCGTCGATCAGTGATTTAACTGGTGATGTGCTCATAACAACTCCTTGCGCTTCTCAACAATCTTGTTGAGTCGGCAGCAGTAGTGATTGAATTCTTCGACGCTGAGGCGTCCGTCCAGCATCATTTCTGAAAGCGTTTTTTGAATCATTACTGACCAACTGATCAGCGTTTCCGGGCTCTCAAGCGCTTCAAGCTCTTGTCCGATTAAGACGTGGGGGCTCATAACGAGTCATCCTCGGCCTGGGCGGCAAGTGCGTCATCGAAAAGGGGTCGGAGTAAGCTCTCGGCGATTTCGCCAAGCTTTCCGAAATGATTGTCGCTTGGGCCGAGCAGTTCGGAGATCGCGCTCTTGTCGGGCTTGTCGCCAGCGGTTAACAGCAGCCAGCCAAGCGCCGAGGAGCTGACTTTGCAGTCCTCAAGACGACTATTCACATGCTCATCTACCGCCAGAGCCAGTTGAGCAACGGTCACGCCTTGCGACTTTCTCATCCAGCGCTGAAACTTCACATCAGTGCGGAAGCGGACAAGCTGCTCTGTTGCGTTGTACAGCCACTCGGCGCGTGCAATCTCTACGGCCGACTCGCTCACTGGGGGCGGCAACTGCGCGTCGTAACGGCCTTGGCATATCTTCAATGCTGCGTTCATGGTCGCCTCCAGAGTGCCGGATCAGTCGGTGTAAGCGATGTACTTGAAGTGGCCGGTGTCTTCGTTGAAGCGTTCGAATCTGCCGCCGAAGGTGCCGCGCACCACCCTCTCCACATCCGAGACAAGCGTTCCGATTGGGAAGACGCCCTCCTTGATCATGGAGCTGCTGCTGTGGAGCTTTGCCACCCAGTCGATTTTTGTGGGATCAAGGACGCGAGGCCTTGTTTCTATGCGGGGAAGATCGCCCATGCTGATGGTTGCGATTTCGCGAACGCACAAAGGATCATCAGCAGCCCGCCATCCGCATTTCGTGCAGCACATATCGGCTTCCTGATGACGCCAGCATGGCGCGTTCAAATGGCAGCTACAGTCCTTTACCTGCTCCAGCTCGATGACGCCTGCGCAGCCATCACGGGCGCACGCGTCGCCCTCGCAATATCCGAAATCGCTCATGGCGACCTCCAGTGTTTGGGGTTGGGCGGAACGGGCGGCGAGCATTGCGTCGGCAACTGCGTACGCAGACTCGGCGGCGTACTGCACGTCGCGGGTACTCATGCCGGGAAATGCTGGAGCAAGCGCCTTGGCTGCGAAGTAATCGCGCAGGGTCATGCCGAGGAATGCATCGGCATTGGCATCGCCAAATCGTGCAACAGCGGCTTCGGGCGCGGGAAAGGCCGGCCCGCCATCATCTTTGCTCATGACTCTCTCCATTCGTTGGTTCGCCCGGTTAAAAGGGGGAATCTTCTGGCGCAACGAGGAAATAATTGCAGGCATATTCCTCGCCGATCAGCTCAAGGAATGCGTCACGGTCGTGCACCTGCAAAATCTCTTCAGGTGTGAACTCAGCAAGGATTTCACTCTCTTCAATACTTGCCAGCGTGGCGGAAACCTTTGTCATGTAGTGGCGCTGTCGGTCTTGGAAATAACCGGCTTCCGAAGAAACCTGTTGTGCGAGAAAGCTGATTTCTTTACTCATGATTTGCTCCGCTTATTTGGTTCACCTGTATTCGTTCAACACTCATGCCTCCCGCTGGTTGCCGATGGGCGCGGAGGGGAGTGCATGCGGGTGGTGTCGGGAGGAGGGTGCAGCCGGCCCGATCAGGCCAGCCGGAATTTCCGTTCAGGGAATTCCTTTTCGAATTCCTCAAGAATTCTGCCCGCAAGTTCGGGGCATTTGCGCGGAAGGGCATGGTCGCGGTTGTCAGTCGTTTTCAACGTCTTCCCGATGAAGCAAAAGACGAAGGTCCAGCCGTTGTCCGTTTGGACTTGAAGCTTTTCCATGTGGCGGCTCCGATTGAGAGATAGGCCCCAGGCCCGCTACTGGCGACGGCCTGGGTTTGCAGCGTCAAGTTGTCCTGGTGCGCTGGGGTGGCCTACCGGAATTCCGGCCGATGCGCGGTGACATCGACGACCTACTGTCCGCTGCCTGTATGAGTATTGGGCGCAGCCTTCAGGCTTGCTGCGCCACGCAGGTGAATCGTTCGGCTACTTCATGTCGGTAGCTCCTATTGCTCGCTCACTGGGCAGGCAGTGGCCACCTATTGATTGTGCAGATGGCAGGCTAGGCGAACCGTTCCTGCTCCCGGCGTTATCACCTCGTCGCGCTTTCAGCTCTAGCCGCGATCAGGTATCCGGGGACGGATGGGCAATTCCCGCGCTCGGCGGTTCATCTGCAATGCAGGTGGGCGGTTATAGGCCGCAGTTTCGTCCGCATCTATGGCCGCTATTGGAAGCCGACCAATTCATTGGCAAGCAACTCTCTTGCGCGATCACTCAAGGCGGTGAGAACCCGAGGATCCTGAGAGTCGCAAGCCTTGTACTGCTCAATCCGCTTTAGAAGCTCGCGGTGCTTGGCTTCCCGGTAGGCCTGATTCGCCTCTTCCGGGGTGTGGAACCTGCCAAGTGTCACGCGCAGGCCATCGACATTCAGGGATGCGGCGAACTTCCTGTCGCACTTACAATTGACCCAGGCAACGCCTATCGGCCACTCGCCCCGTGTCGCCTGATTGGTGCCGAAGAAGAGGTTCAACCACTGTGGTATGAACGCACATGTATCCGGTCCGTAGACCCGATTGCCGGGAACCAGAAAATCTTTGTCGAGATGTATTCCCTCCCAGCGCTGAGTGACCATCCAGCCTTTGAAAGCGGAGAACCTCTTCCACTCTTCCACGACCGTGCAGCCGCGATAGGTTGGGTACTTGGCCTGGTATCGCTCCGAGTAGCACCTCATGAGCATGTCAGACCATCTTGCATAGATCGGGTCGTGCTTGAATCTGTTGCTTTCCGCCCGGCCTGCCGACATCGGGACATCGTTCAGGCCAACGCCATAAACAAGACGCTGCTTTTTCATGTACCCTCCAGACTGTGCGCTCTCATAGAGAGGATCGGGCAGTTAACGACAGGCTGTCGTGGCGCTGGTTGGTCAGGACTTCACCAGCTCGTAGCCGGCGGCGCCGTAAGCTTTTGTTAGCCGCTTGTTGATTTGCTCGAGGGAGTAAGCAATTCCGCCGTGACCACTCGGACCCTTGTAGATGTACATTCCACCCTTCACTTCGTAGGTAAATCGCATAGGTGCACTCCATGGTTGGAAAAATTGAGCCGCGATACGGGGCAGAGGTGTACATCTCTGACGCCGGGAACATCTGCATCAAACAGGATCAGGGGGGCCGTGAAGAGCACGTGCTGATTTTTGCTGACGAAGAGGTCGACGACCTGATTGCTCTGTTGAAGGATGCAAAATCGGAGCTGGCCGAAGAGCGACGAGTGGCCGAAGAAAACGAGAACAACTGAGGCCTGTCACATCCATCTGCCCACCCAGTGAATGGGCAGAAGTGATGCTCAGTACGGCTTCTCGACCTTGCCCTGGTCTTGCAGGCTTTTGATGTGGAACAGGTTGTTCAACATCATGTCCATCTGGCCGGCCAACTGGTTACGCAGGCCGTCCTTAAGTGCGCCAGTCACAGCGTTGACGCTGGTCTGCATTTGCTTGGTGAAGTCCTCGGCGCAGATCTTGGTCATGAGCCATTCGGCGCGCGTCACAGTGTTGTACGAGCTGGATGCTGGCTTGCCATCGCCAGGGTTCACCTTGCAGTTCCAGTAAGCAGTGACGGTTGTTTCCAGCTCCTTGCGGAGCGTGGTGGACGGCCCTTCCTGATCACCCCACTGATTCACCCGGCGATATTCACGCTCGAACGAACCGTTGATGGTTTCGTCGATCGCCTTCTGAATCTGCGAGGTCACGCGCTCGTCGAAGATTTTGTCGATGCGTTTCTTCACTTCTTTCGCGACCATCTCGGAGAGGTCTTCGTCCTCTCGCAGCAACTGGTCGGCGACATTTGCCACGATGGATTTTTTCAGTTCGGCTTCGTTGATATTGAGCATGGTCATTGCCTCGGTTGTTTTCCCAATGCACCCGTCACCAGGCGCATCAGTGAAACTTTCCGCCGTGGCCCGCTACTGGCGTCGGTCACCGGCTTGAATCGAATGTGGTCGCCTGTTTTTACAGGGGCAGGCTCCCTGTTTCCTCGCTTTCCACAGTCGAGGGAAACCCATATGCTTCGACCTCCACAGTCGAAACAAGGAATGCAGTTATGGCGGAATACATGGCTCGAGTTGAGCTGTTCAGGGCCGATGGCGAGGACTACGCCGATCTTCACGAAAAAATGGCTGCTTTAGGCCTGAAGCGGACGGTTAAGTTTGATGACGGAAAAACTTATGACATGCCGATAGGCACGTACTTTGGAGCAAGCGCCCTAAGCACCTCTGTATTGAGAGACAGAGTCAAATCTATTTCTGATCCGCTTACTTCGCGAGGCGCTGCTTCAATTTTTCTATGCCGTGTTGAAGGGAGTGAGTGGTCAGCATTCCTTTACGAGGCCTGACCCGCCGGCGGCTGACTTGCCCCAGGGCACAACATCAATCGCGTGATACCTCATTACGCCAATAGCTGACTCAAAGGCGGTATCAAAACTGGTGCCGCTTTTTTCAGACAGCTCAAGAACAATCTGTCGAACTCGCTCAATCTGTTCTTCGTTCATTTCCTTACCCCGGTTTGACTTCCCTGATACCCCTCGTAAGAAGGGCATCGAGGAAATCTGTCTCGCTACGCATATCTGGGTCATTCGCCAGTTCGGTATCCCTCGTCTGCCGCAGGTTCTCCCTGCGTTTCCTCCCAGCGCCAAAGTCACTCCCGTGGCGGTAGGTCAGATCAGATCGCCGGTCTCCAGTAGAGGCGTAGCGGCCAATCGTTAGTTTTTGACAGAGCCTTTGCATCGGCCCTCCCTGTCCTTGCCGGACAGGCGGCCCCGCTGTTATTTCCGCAGCAGGATCGTGTTCTGAATTTTTAAAGAGCGACTCCGAATCGGAGCGGACCCTTTCGAGGCCCTTCGCAGTGGCTGTGTCGCTGCGATGGGTGAACGATAAGCCAATGCCTAATTTCTGTAAATAGGTAATGCCTAATTATTTTCAAATTTCTTCTCCGGCGAAAGTCAGCGGCTGAGGGGGTTGCATTTCCAGATCGAGACGTTAAGCTTTGCCTATCCTGTATTTATATACAGTATTTGTTAAGGAGATGTTTATGGCAGTCCACGGAAATGTAAAACCACCACAAGCCAGCGGTATGACCGGGATAGAGCGGCTCAGCCTGCGAGTTTCATCGATGATCAATCATCCGATCGCGCAGGAGCGGCGTGAGGTAACTGTTCATCGCCTGGACACGGACGGTGATCGGGAATGGGAAGAAGTGCTTAGCGTGATCGCTGAAACTGACGAACTCGAACTGACGCTCAATGACGACGGCAGCGTGACGGTGAGATGGGAGCAACAGGAGTTGGATACGGCGGGAAAAGGAGAGGCTGAGTTTGAGCCTGAAGAGGAGTTGGCCCCGTTCTGACGGGCACTAAAAAGCCCGCTCAGTGGCGGGCTACAGGTTATGGCGGGGAAGTCATATGTAAGAGACCCTGCTCCGGAGCCATTTTGGTATATTCTACTAAGGAATGCATTTTTAAGAATAGATTCCTAAAGGTGATAGATGAAATCCACCCCAGCGGTTCAGAGCCTAAACCTTACCTCGTTATGCAAGCCAAGAGATTATCAGGAGTGCCTAATCTACAGCCCATGCGAAGGATTTATGGTTGCGACATGGAAAAACCTAGGTGATGAGCCAGGGTTCTATTTATTCGCTACTTACGAACCACTACATCATGAGCAGGCCCTGCTCTGGGTTGGACTTCCATCGCCGGAGCTTATGAGCAATCTTTGCCAAAAGCTATCTAATGCCAAAATAGAAAGCGCTACAATCTCCGTCCAGAAAGAGACATGACCCTTCGTATCTCACTTATGGCTGGAGATAGGCTGTCTTTTGAAATCCCTATTAGCAAAAGATCTTCAAGATTCTTGGATGTGAAAAAATCATTGCCGCTAGAAATAAGGCTTTCAATACGAGCGACGCCTTTTGGGATTAAACTAATCCATGCGTGAGTTTTGCTAATTTCCCCTGCGCGCCATTGATGTATTTCAACTTCGCTTGCGGCTATAACGTTTTTTAATGGATTAATAAAGTTAAATATCTCTTCGTCCTTGTAAGAAGCGCCTAAAAAGCTGAATCCCGCTATTTCGCCAATCTTTATCTGTTTTGGTGGCACAGCACCCGACTTCTTCGCCGCAGGGTTGGTCTCAAGATAAGCTTCTCTCTCGGCTAGGGATCTAGCTTCATACCTATAGAGCCCTGGATCTCGGGTTTTTAGTTTATGATCAAGCCGGCTGCTGTCAGCCGCAGAAAATGCCCCTCGAAGCTTGAAGCGAAGCGATTTAAGAAATAAATATTGTTGTTGTAGGCTGGATATTGTCGCGAGCATTGATGGAGCAACTGCCTTAAGCTCAAGTATCCTATTTACTTTGAGTCTTCTGCTATATAGCTCATCATGCCTTTTCATTTCTGACGAGAAGTCTGCTTTGAAATGCTTTGTACCGCAGTCTTTGCCTATGTTTGTTTCTTGTTCGTCACTAGTAGTAATAAGGTAGCCGTGTAAGTGCGGCTTTCCGCAGTCCGATATTCCACACTTAATCGTTTTTCCATTTAGATGGTAAGGGGCGACGATGCTTCCAAAGTTCCTGTCCTTGTGTGTGGGTACAAAATAAAGAGAGGATTGATATTTTGGGCGGCAGACAATCGACTCAATGTCAGCTAGCACCGGAACATCTTCAAAAGAAACGTTAGAGTCTTCGCCGCTCATTTCACATCCTTGAATTGTATATTCACTTATTCCGATTGGTTACTGCGTTCTCGAAATGCTTCCCTCTTCACCTCATCTGCATATCCCTCGACAGCCAGGTAACTCGCCGCGATCTCCAGCAACTCCCTAACCTCATCTTACTGGCCATCCTCAGACAGTCGCACGGCGCCCTTCATCAGATCGACTCCCGACTACTTGAGAATGCCGCAGCCTCTTTCAGGTCGCGGCGCAGCGGTTGGTAGCGTTTAGTGAGGGTCATAGCGTCACACCGGCTGCCCGTTCCACACGTAAAGCACGCGAGCTAGGATGTGGGTGTCATCCACTCGTATGTCCTCGGGGTCGTGGTGCTTGTTGTCCGAGATCATCTTGAAGCGATCCTTGCCTTTCTTTTGCAGGCGTTTCACGTACAGCATTTCGTCGTGGGAGAAGAGGTAGATGCCATCACCCGTGAACTCCCGGATCGTGATGTCGACCAGTAGCGGGTCGCGATCCTTGATGGTTGG
>NZ_FOAR01000046.1 GCF_900109755.1 Pseudomonas agarici
ATCGACCATCAGGTGAAGATCCGTGGCTTTCGTATCGAACTGGGCGAGATCGAAGCGCGCCTGCTGGAGCAGGAGGCGGTACGCGAGGCCATTGTGCTGGCGGTGCCGGGCAGCAGTGGCCTGCAACTGTCGGCCTATGTGGTGCCGACGCAACGCTCGGTGAGTCAGGCCGGGCCGGCGGAGCAGGCGGCTGTGCGCGAGCGGATGCGTGCCCGGCTCAAGGACAGCCTGCCGGACTATATGGTACCGACGCACGTGCTGTTCCTTGAGGGATTGCCGTTGAGCCCGAATGGCAAGCTGGACCGCAAGGCCCTGCCACTGCCGGATGCTAGCCAGGCGCAACAGGCTTTTGTCGCTCCGGTCACGGCGCTGGAACAGCAGATCGCGGCGATCTGGCAGGCGGTGTTGAAGGTCGAGCGAGTCGGGCTGAACGACAACTTCTTCGAGCTGGGCGGCCATTCTCTGCTGGCTACCCAGGTTATCTCCCGTGCAAGGAAAGCCCTGGCGCTCGATGTTCCCCTGCGTGCGCTGTTCGAGCACAGCGTGCTGAGCGATTTCGTTAAGGCCCTGGGGCAGGAGGCTGGGCATGTTGAACCGCCGTTGCTGCCGGTCGACCGCGAACAACCGCTTGAGCTGTCGTTTGCCCAGGAACGTCAATGGTTCCTCTGGCGTCTCGATCCCCAGAGCAGCGCGTATCACATTCCGAGCGCATTGCGCCTGCACGGCCAACTGGATCTGCCGGCCCTGGTACGCAGTGTCGATACCCTTTGCGCCCGTCACGAAAGCCTGCGCACCACGTTTGTCCAGGAAGGAGAGCGGGTCTTTCAACGGATTCGACCGCAAGCGCGGATAACCATTGAGCGTCATCATCTGGAGCCGACAGCGGACGCGTCGTTACGTGAATCACGCATCCTGGCGTTCGTCGAAGCCCAGACGCAGAGGCTGTTCGATCTGCAACAAGAGCCGCTGATGCGCGTGCAGCTGCTGCATGTCACGCCCGAGGAACAGGTGCTGGTGCTGACCCAGCACCATATCATTTCCGATGGCTGGTCGATGGCGATCCTGGTGGAAGAGCTTATTGCACTCTATAGCGCCTACAGCCGGGGAGAGACGCCCAAGTTGCCCGCACTGCCGATCCAGTACGCCGACTATGCGCACTGGCAACGCCAATGGCTGGCGGCGGGAGCGCGCGCACGACAATTGGAGTACTGGACCGGCCAACTGGGGGGTGAACAACCGATCCTCGAATTGCCCGCCGATCGGCCACGCCCCGCCGTGCAAAGTCACCGTGGCGCGAGTTTCGATATCGCCTTGCCGACCGAAGTGGCGTCGGCCCTGAAAGACCTGGCCCTGCGTGAGCAGGCGAGCTTGTTCATGGTCTTGCTGGCATCGTTCCAGGCTCTGCTGCATCGCTATAGCGGTCAAGCGGACATCCGCGTCGGTGTGCCGATTGCCAACCGCAACCGGATCGAGACCGAGCGTGTGATCGGTTTCTTCGTCAACACCCAGGTCCTGCGGGCTCGGGTCGAGGGGCAGTTGTCGTTCGCCGGGTTGCTGTGCGCGGTGCGCGAGGTGGCGATACAGGCCCAAGCCCATCAGGACCTGCCATTCGAGCAGTTGGTCGAAGCCCTGCACCCACAACGCAGCTTGAGCCACAGCCCGCTGTTCCAGGTGATGTACAACCATCAGAACGAAACCCGGCAGGGCCAGGATCAATGGGCCTTGCCAGGGCTGCGGGTCGAAGGGCTGGTATGGGACAACCCCAGTTCACCGTTTGATCTGACCCTGGATACCTTCGACACCGCGCAAGGCCTCTTCGCGACACTGACCTACGCCACCGATCTGTTCGACCGCGGGACTATCGAGCGCATGGCCGGCCACTGGCTGAATCTGCTGCGCTCGGTTGCCACGGATGCGACACGCTGCATCGGCGAGCTGGACTTGCTGACCCCGGCGCAGACGAGCCGTTTGCAAGGCTGGAGTGCCGACGGTGTCAGCTATCCGTTCAAGCGTTGCGTGCATCAGCGTATCCAGGCGCATGCCGAGCGCTTGCCCGAAGCGGTGGCGTTGCTGTTTGGCGAGCAGCAAATGACCTATGGCGAGCTGGAAGCGCGGGCCAACCAATTGGCGCATAGGCTGCGGGCGGAGGGCGTCGGTCCGGAGGTGCTGGTGGCAATCGCCCTGGAGCGCAGCCTGGAGATGGTGGTTGGCCTGCTGGCCATCCTCAAAGCAGGTGCAGCCTACGTCCCCCTGGACCCTGAATACCCCGGCGAACGATTGGCGTACCTGATGCAGGATTCGGGGGTTGCCCTGTTGCTGACGGATTCAGCATTGGCCGCACGCTTGCCAGTGCCGGCGCACCTGCGTTGCCTGCTGCTGGACCAGCTCGATCTGGCTGGGCTGCCCCGCAGCGCGCCGCCGTTGCAGCCGGACCCGCGAAGTCTGGCCTATGTCATCTACACTTCGGGCTCCACTGGGCAGCCCAAGGGCGTGATGGTGGCCCATGGTCCGCTGGCCATGCACTGTCTGGCGATTGGCGAGCGTTATGCCATGAGCGAGCGGGACTGCGAGCTGCATTTCATGTCCTTCGCTTTCGACGGTGCCCATGAACGCTGGCTAACCACCTTGATCCACGGTGGCCGCCTGCTGATCCGCGACGCGCATTTGTGGACCCCGGAACAGACCTACCGGGCCCTGCATCGCCATGGCGTGACAGTCGCGGCATTTCCCCCCGCATACCTGCAACAACTGGCTGAGCATGCCGCCCTGGACGGCAATCCACCGCCCGTGCGCATCTACTGCTTTGGTGGCGACGCGGTACCTCAGGCAAGTTTCGAGCTGGCCATGCAGGCACTGAAACCACAGTTCATCATCAATGGCTATGGCCCAACGGAAACCGTGGTGACCCCGCTGATCTGGAAAGCGGCTCGGGGCGTGCAGTGCGATGCGGCCTATGCGCCGATTGGCAATCGGGTCGGCGATCGCAGCGTTGCGGTACTCGACGCCCACCTGCAACGCGTGCCCCAGGGGCATGAGGGGGAGTTGTACCTGGGCGGCGAGGGTGTGGCACGGGGTTACTTGAAGCGTCCTGGCCTGACCGCCGAACGTTTCGTCCCTGATCCCTTCGCCTCGGGAGGGCGGCTGTATCGTAGCGGCGACGTGGTGCGCCAGCGGGCGGATGGGGTGATCGACTACCTCGGTCGTATCGACCATCAGGTCAAGGTGCGCGGTTTCCGGATCGAGTTGGGCGAGATCGAGGCCCGGCTGCAAGAACATCCGGCCGTGCGCGAGGCGGTGGTATTGGCCCGGCAAGGGCAGTCGGGAGTCCAACTGGTGGGCTATCTGGTGCCGGTCGATGCGGCGGCTGGGGGCGATCCGCTGCTGACCCAGGAGCGCCTGCGCGACGAGATCAATCAGCGGCTCAGGGACGTGCTGCCGGGCTACATGATTCCAACCTATCTGCTGTTCCTCCAGGCCATGCCCTTGACGCCTAACGGCAAGCTGGATCGCAAGGCCTTGCCCGAGGTCGACGGCAGCTTGATGCAACGTCGCTTCGTGGCGCCGACCGGCGAACTGGAATGTACGCTGGCCGGAATCTGGCGGAGCGTACTGAAACTTGAGCAAGTCGGTCGCAACGACAACTTCTTCGAACTGGGCGGGCATTCATTGCTGGCGACTCAGGCGACGGCCATGGCCCAGATGCAATTGGGGTCCGAGGTGCCGTTGGAGCTGATCTTCAAGGCCGGCACCCTGCATGAGTATGCCACTGCCCTGGCGGGGTGCCTGAATACCCATTCGGCGCAGGACCTTAGCGACATGCATGACTTTCTTACCGAGCTGGAGACGAATTGAGATGGCCGAATTGGACAACCTTGCGCTGGTTCAGCGTTTCATTCGCCTGCCGCTGGCGCAACGCCAAGTCTTTCTCGAACGGCTCGCCGGCAAGGGCATGAGCCTGAGTCACCTGCCAATTCCAGCCATGGCCCATGAATTCGAACCGATACCGCTGTCCTATGCCCAACAACGGCAATGGTTTCTCTGGCAGCTCGACCCAGACAGCGCCGCCTATCACATTCCCAGTGCCTTGCGCCTGCGTGGCTCGCTGGACCTCGCTGCGCTTGAGCAGGCTTTTAACGACTTGATCGTGCGCCATGCCAGTTTGCGCACGCGGTTCGAGCAGGCCGGCGAGCAGGCGGTTCAGGTGATCGAGCCCGAAGTCCGCCTGCGGTTGAACGTCCAGGTACTTGAACCGCAGCCCGATGAAGCCCGGTGCCACCAGCGGATCGAGGCTTTCATCCAGGCACGCAGCTCGCAGTTGTTCGACTTGCGGCTGGCGCCCTTGCTGCGTGCCGACGTGCTGCAGATTGCAGCGGGCGATCATGTGCTGGTCATGACCCTGCACCATATTATCGCCGACGGCGTGTCGATGCGGGTGCTGGTGGACGAACTGATCCAGGGCTATCTGGCGCGTATCCAGAGCCATGCGCCACAGTGGCCGGTCCTGCCGATCCAGTACGCCGACTACGCTATCTGGCAACGACAATGGATGGAGGCCGGTGAGCGCGCACGGCAACTGGCGTACTGGCAGGATCAATTGGGCGACGAGCATCCACTTCTGCAATTGCCCACGGATTTTGCCCGTCCCGCCGAACAGAGTCATCGCGGTGCCCGGCTGGAGCTGGAGTTGCCGCTGGCCAAGGCCCAGGCCCTCAAGCGGTTGGCCCGTAGCGAAGGCGTGACGCCGTTCATGGTGCTGCTGGCATCGTTCCAGTTCCTGTTGTACCGCTACAGCGGGCAAGCGGATATCCGCGTTGGCGTACCGATCGCCAACCGGCAGCGACTCGAAACCGAAGGGCTGATCGGTTTCTTCATCAATACCCAGGTGCTGGCCGCGAAGATCGAAGGTCATCTGCGCTTCGTCGACCTGTTGCAGCAGGTCAAGCAGACGGCGCTGGGCGCGCAGGCTCACCAAGACCTGCCGTTCGAGCAACTGGTCGAGGCGTTGCAGCCGCAACGCAGTCTGAGCCACGGTCCACTGTTTCAAGTGATGCTCAATCACCAGAGCGACACAGGACAGGCGCAGCTACCCGCCGGCCTGGCGTTGCAGATCGAGCACCTGGCCTGCGACGACGCCAGCAGCAAGTTCGACCTTACGCTGGAAACGGTCGAGCACGCAGAAGGACTTTCGGCAAGCTTCATCTATGCCACCGATCTGTTCCGTGCCGCGACGATCGAGCGCCTGGCCGCCGACTGGCAAGGGTTGCTGGATACCCTGATTGCCGAGCCGACTCTCCATTTGGGCGAGGTTGTAACGGGGGCGCGAGATAAGCCGGTCACGGATCCTGCCGTAGCCTTCGACGGCGCACCGACAACCGGCGTGCAGCAATTGTTCGAGCGTCAGGCCGCCCGGAATCCCGAGGCGATTGCGGTGGTCTGCGGCGACCGGAAAATCAACTATGGCGAGCTTGAGCGCTGGGCCAATCGCCTGGCCGCCCGACTGCTCGCGCAAGGCGTCGGGCCTGAGGTGGGCGTGGGCATTGCGGCGGCGCGCTCGATCGAATTGATTGTCGCCATGCTGGCGGTGCTCAAGGCGGGCGGCTGCTACCTTGCCCTGGATGTCACGACGCCCATCGAGCGCCAGCAGCAATTGCTGGCGGACAGTGGCATCGGCCTGTTGCTCAGCGATGCGCAACTGTGCCAGCGGCCAGCCTTGAGCGGCCCGTTCAGCCTGCTCGAACTGGATGCCTGCGAGCCATGGGCCGCGGACCAGCAGCAGGCCCCTGAAGTGGCCATCGCCGGGCAAAACATTGCCTACCTGATCTACACCTCAGGCTCCACCGGGCGTCCCAAGGGCGTGATGGTCAGCCACGCTGCGTTGCTCAACTATGTCCAGGCGCTGTTGCAGCGGGTGTCGCTGGAGGACGTTCGCAGTCTGGCCATGGTTTCCACCGTGGCCGCCGACCTGGGTTACACGCAACTCTTCGCCGCCCTGTGCTCGGGGCGCACGTTGCATCTGATCGACACTGATCTGGCCATGGATGCCGAGGGCTTTGCCGCCTATATGAGCGCCCATGCGGTCGACGCCCTGAAGATTGTTCCCTCGCATCTGTCGGCGTTGCTCAAGGCGCGCAACCCGAGCCAGGTGCTGCCGCGTCGCTGTTTGATCCTGGGGGGGGAAGCCTGCCCGGCGCAACTGCTGGACAGCGTGCACACGCTGATGCCGCACTGCCGGGTGTTCAACCACTATGGCCCGAGTGAAACCACCATCGGTGTGCTGGCAACCGCGTTGGATCTGGACCGTTCGCCGATCCGCGCGCCGTTGGGGCATCCGCTGGCCAACATCCGGGTCCATTTGCTCGACGCCGACTTGCAACCGGTGATCGAAGGTGTGCCGGGAGAGTTGCAGATTGCCGGTGCCGGATTGGCTCGTGGTTATCTGCGGCAGCCGGGCCTGACGGCGCAGCGCTTCGTTCCCGATCCGTCCGGCGAGGGTGGGCGTCTGTACCGCAGTGGCGACCGCGGGCGTTTGACGGACGAGGGCATCGAGTACCTTGGGCGTATCGACGATCAGGTAAAGATTCGCGGTTATCGCGTCGAGCCGGGTGAAGTGGCCGCCGCCCTGCGTCGCCTGCCGGCGCTGGTGGAGGCGGCGGTGCTTGCCGTACCAGGACGGGTCGGCAAGCAGTTGGTCGCCTACGCGGTTCCAGGCGATGGCACGCTGCTGAGCGCCGATCCGCAAGTTCAGGCGCGGCACTGCAACGAGCTTTTGTTGCAACTGCGCGCCTACTTGCCGGACTACATGATTCCGGCGCACCTGGTGCTGGTGCCAGGTCTGCCCCTCAATGCCAACGGCAAGCTGGACCGCAAGGCCCTGCCGGCTGTCCCGAGCGGTCAGGGGCCGATCTTTATCGCGCCACACAGTGCGCTTGAACAGCGGATTGCAGCCATCTGGCAAGACGTCCTCAAGCTTGAGCAAGTCGGCCTGACCGACAATTTTTTCGAGCTGGGCGGCGATTCGATCATTTCCATCCAGGTCGTCAGCCGGGCGCGCCAGGCGGGTATCCGTTTCACTCCTAAGCAGTTGTTCCAGCACCAGACCGTCCAGGGATTGGCGACAATTGCCCAGGAGGGCGCGGACCTGCCGGCTATCGATCAGGGCGCGGTGAGCGGTGAGTTGCCGCTGTTGCCGATTCAGCAGGCGTTCTTCGAGCGGGTGATTGCCGAACGGCACCACTGGAACCAGTCGGTGTTGCTGCAATCGAGCAGGGTTCTGGATCCAGTGCTTCTGGAGCAGGCCTTGCAGGCCCTGATCATCCACCACGATGCCTTGCGTCAATCGTTCAGCGAGCAGCCGCAGGGCTGGCGCGCCAGGTACCGCAGCGTCGCTGAACAGCGCTGCTGTTGGGACGATGCCCCGGTATTGGCGCAGGTGCATGGCGTGGCACCGTCGATGATCGAAACGCTTGGACTGCAAGTCCAGCGCAGCCTCGAACTGGGCGATGGGCCGCTGGTCAAGGCGTTGTTGATGGCGCTGGAGGACGGCAGCCAGCGTCTGTTGCTGGTGATTCACCATCTGGTGGTGGATGGCGTGTCCTGGCGGATTCTGTTTGAGGATCTGCAACGCGCCTACCAGCAGTTGGCCAACGGGCAGCCGGTGGCGCTACCGGCCAAGACCACTTCCGTCAAGGCCTGGGCGAAGCGTCTGCAAGATTATGCGCAAGGCCCGGCCAAGGAGCAGCTGGCATTCTGGCAGGCGCGGTTGCAACATGCACCGGCGGACTTGCCGGGTATGCGGTTGGCGAGCGAGCCGTGTAACGATCAAAGCATCACGGTTTATACGCGTCTTGCCGCCGGCTTGACCCGGCAACTGCTGCAGCAGGCTCCGGCGGCCTACCGCACTCAGGTCAACGATTTGCTGCTGACCGCACTGGCGCGGGTGATCGCCAGGTGGACTGGCGAGTCGGCGGTGTTGATCCAGCTCGAAGGCCATGGCCGCGAAGAGCTGTTCGATGAGGTCGACCTGACGCGCACCGTCGGCTGGTTCAGCAGCAAGTATCCGGTCCGGCTAGACCCGGGCGGGGATTTCCCCGAAGCGATCAAGACGATCAAGGAGCAGTTGCGTGCTGCGCCCGCGAAGGGCATCGGTTTTGGCCTGCTCCGCTACCTGGGCGATGCACCGACCAGGGCTGCGCTGGCAGCACTGGCGGAGCCACGCATCACGTTCAATTACCTTGGGCAGTTCGACGGCAGTTTTGCCGAAGACGAACGGGCGCTGTTCTCGCCCGCCAGCGAATCGGCGGGTGCCGAGCAGAGCGGATTGGCGCCCTTGGGCAATTGGTTGACCTTGAACGGCCAGGTGTTTGCCGGCGAGCTCAGCCTGGGCTGGACGTTCAGCGCGCAGCGCTTTGCCCCTGAACTTATCCAGCGCCTGGCGGATGACTATGCCGCTGAGCTTGCCGCGCTGGTGGCGCATTGCTGTCTGCCGGGCAGTCACGGCGTCACCCCAGTGGACTTTCCATTGGCGTGTCTGAGCCAGGAACAATTGGACAGCCTGGCCCTGGAGGCCGCATCCGTCGAGGATTTGTTCCCCCTCGCGCCGATGCAGCAGGGCATGTTGTTCCATAGCCTGTACGAGCAGGCGGCTGGCGATTACATCAATCAGTTGCGGGTCGATGTCGCTGGCCTGGACCCCGAGCGCTTCATTGCTGCCTGGCAATCGGTGGTTGACCGTCATGAAGTCCTGCGCAGTGGCTTCCTCTGGGAAGGCCGGCTCGATCAGCCGCTGCAAGTGGTCCACAAGCACTGTAGTGTGCCGTTCAGCGTGCTTGACTGGCGGAGCGATGGCGCCCGGATGGCCGGTCTCGACCGTCTGGCGAACGAGGAGCTCAAGCGGGGCTTCAACTTGAGCGAAGCGCCCTTGTTGCGAGTCTATCTGGTGCAGACCGAGGACACGCATCACCACCTGATCTATACCCACCACCACATCCTGATGGATGGCTGGAGCAGTTCCCGGTTGCTTGGCGAGGTGTTGCAGGCCTATGCCGGCCAGCCTCTGGGGCGGGCAGCGGTGCGTTACCGGGACTATATCGCCTGGTTGCAGGCCCAGGATCAGCAGGCCAGCAAGGACTACTGGCTGGAACACCTGCGTGGCCTGGAGGCGCCTACCCGTCTGGCGCATGCGCTGGTAACGCCGGCAGGCGACACAGACGGATACGCCGATCATCACCAGGTGTTCGATAGCCGCTGGACGCAGGCGCTGGGTGACTTCGCCCGGCAGCAGAAAGTCACCGTCAATACCGTTCTGCAAGCCGCCTGGCTGCTGCTGTTGCAACGCTACACCGGCCAGCGGGCGGTGAGCTTCGGTGCCACGGTTGCCGGTCGTCCGGCTGAGCTCAGGGGGGTGGAGGAGCAGATCGGTCTGTTTATCAATACCTTGCCGGTCATCGCCAGCCCATGTGCTGAGCAGACAGTGGCTGATTGGTTGCAGGACGTACAGGCGCAGAACATTGCATTGCGCGAGCAGGAGCATACGCCGCTGTTCGAGATTCAGCGCTGGGCCGGATACGGTGGGGAGGCCCTGTTCGATTCGATCCTGGTGTTCGAAAACTACCCGGTGTCCGAAGCCTTGCAGCAGGGCGCGCCCGAGGCGTTGCAGTTCGGTCCGGTGAACAGCCATGAACAGAGCAACTATCCGTTGACCCTGACGGTCAGTCTGAGTGACACCCTGGCGTTGCATTATCGCTATGTCCGGGCACAGTTCGCCGAGGCGTCGATCCGCGCGATCAGCCAGCACCTGGATACTCTGCTGAGTCTGATGCAGCAAGATGTGCGGCGTCCGCTTGGGGAACTCGGGCTGCTGTCGGCGGACGAGCGCCGGTTGCAGCTTGAGGAGTGGAACGCCAACGGGCTGGCCTATCCGCGTGAGCTGTGCATTCACCAGCAGATCGATGCCCAGGCGAGCAGCCAGCCGCAGGCCATCGCCCTGACGGTCGGCGCGCAGCACTGGAGCTACGAACAACTGAACCGGCAGGCCAACCAGTTGGCCCATCGCCTGATCGAGTCGGGCGTCGGCCCGGAGGTCCGGGTCGGCGTGGCGATGAGCCGTTCGGCGCAGATGGTGGTGGCCTTGCTGGCCGTGCTCAAGGCTGGCGGCACCTATGTGCCGCTGGACCCGGACTATCCGGCCGAGCGCGTGGCCTACATGCTCGAAGATAGCGGTGCCAAGGTGCTGTTGACCGAGCGCGAGCTGCTGGCGGGGCTGACGGTCCCGCAGGCTGAGATACTGGTGCTGGAGGCCACGGGCACGGCGTTCGCGGAGTACCCGGCGCAGACGCCAGACAGTGCCGTGACGGCGCAGAACCTGGCGTATGTGATCTACACCTCCGGGTCCACGGGCCAGCCCAAGGGCGTGGCGATTACACATCGCAACGTGGCGGCACTGATCCAGTGGTCGCGGCAGGTGTATAGCCAGGACGACCTGCAAGGTGTCCTGGCCTCGACCTCGATCTGTTTCGACCTGTCGGTCTGGGAGTTGTTCGTGACTCTGGCCAGGGGCGGTTCGATCATCCTTGCGCGTAATGCCCTGGAACTGCCGGATCTACCGGCTCGCGACCAAGTGCGGCTGATCAACACGGTACCCTCGGCCATAGCCGCGCTGCAGCGTGCGGGACAGATTCCGGCAAGCGTGCGGATCATCAACCTGGCCGGCGAACCGCTTAAGCAAGCGCTGGTGGATTCGTTGTACGGGCTGGCGTCGGTCGAGCATGTCTACGACCTGTACGGCCCCTCGGAAGACACCACCTACTCGACCTGGACCCGACGTGAAGCCGGTGGCCTGGCGAACATTGGCCGCCCCCTGGCCAATACGCAAAGCTACCTGCTCGACAGCCAGTTGCAACCGGTGCCGCCAGGTGTGGCGGCGGAGCT
>NZ_FOAR01000031.1 GCF_900109755.1 Pseudomonas agarici
TCTAAATCTACTTAACTCACTGAATGAAAAGGAGTTTTTCGTTTCGACCGCGTCGGAAGTGGGGCGAATTATAGGCCCATGGAATTCGCCGTCAAGGGCTATTTTCAGGTTTATTCGGATTTCAGCGTAATGCGCGCAAATGCTTTCTTCCCGGCCTGACAAACATGGGTAGCACCCAGCTTGTATATAAAGGTGCGATCAACAACCTCGCCATCTATACGCACCCCCCCCGACCCTAGCAGATCACGAGCGACCGCCGAATTCTTCACCAGACCCGCTTTATTGAGGATCGCGGCGATTGGCATGTCTTCAGCCGCCATCAACTCAATCTCCGGCAGATCATCCGGCAGTTCGCCATCCTTCATCCGATTGCCGGCACCACGGTGAGCATTGGCGGCAGCTTCCTCGCCATGGAACCGCGCAACAATTTCTTCCGCCAGCTTGATCTTGATATCACGCGGATTCGCACCCGCCTCGACATCTTGGCGAAACCGGTTGATCTCATCCATCGACCGAAAGCTCAGCAGCTCGAAGTAGCGCCACATCAGCGCATCGGGAATGGACACCAGTTTGCCGTACATCACCCCCGGAGCCTCCTGGATACCGACGTAGTTACCCAGGGACTTGGACATCTTCTTCACGCCGTCCAGACCTTCGAGCAACGGCATAGTGAGAATGCATTGCGCCTCCTGCCCATAGGCACGTTGCAACTCACGCCCCATCAGCAGATTGAATTTCTGGTCGGTGCCACCCAGCTCGACATCGGCGCGCAACGCAACGGAGTCATATCCTTGCACCAACGGATAGAGGAACTCATGGATCGCGATTGGCTGGTTGGTGGTATAGCGCTTGTCGAAGTCGTCACGCTCGAGCATGCGCGCTACGGTGTACTGCGAAGTCAAGCGAATGAAGTCCGCCGGCCCCATCTGGTCCATCCAGGTGGAGTTGAACGCCACCTCAGTCTTGGCCGGGTCGAGAATCTTGAAGACCTGAGCCTTGTAGGTCTCGGCATTATCGAGCACTTGCTCTCGCGTCAACGGCGGACGCGTTGCACTCTTGCCGCTTGGATCACCAATCATTCCGGTGAAATCGCCAATCAGGAAGATGACCTGATGACCCAGCTCCTGGAACTGGCGCAGCTTGTTGATCAGCACCGTATGCCCCAAGTGCAGGTCCGGCGCCGTCGGATCGAAACCAGCCTTGATACGCAGCGGCTGGCCGCGCTTGAGCTTCTCGACCAGTTCCGACTCGACCAATATCTCTTCCGCACCACGCTTGATCAGCGCTAGCTGCTCTTCAACCGACTTCATAACCAACCTGCAAGGCTCAAATTCAAAGGGAACCAACCATACAAGATCGCCGCCCAAATACAAGTTTTGCCCGGCGCACGGCCAAGGTTCTGCTGGCCGGTACATGACAGACTTGCTTCAAAGATGTTTTGGTTATATTTTATACAGTTATTTCATCTTCATCATGTCATTCATCTTTTCCAATTCATCTTCTTCAAAGTCAAATTACCTATGACCACCAAGCCGTCTAAAGCACCGCCGCTTTATCCGAAGACCCACCTGCTAGCCGCCAGTGGTATCGCCGCCCTCCTCAGCCTGGCACTGCTGGTATTCCCTTCCAGCGATGTCGAAGCGAAAAAGACCACTCTGAGCCTTGAACTGGAAAGTCCTGCTGCTCAACTGGCACAAGACAATGACGCTGTAGAACTCGATCCGGCCACAAATGAAGGCAATCCATCGCCCTTCGCGCAGATCGCTAACGGTGCCGAAGACACTCAGGACACCGCCCAGACCGAGGCGGCGCCAGTCCCCGAAGAGAAAAAAGCCCCCGGCCACCGGGAGGTTATCGTGGCTCGCGGCGATACACTCTCCACGCTGTTCGAGAAGGTCGGCCTGCCGGCTGCTTCAGTACATGAGGTCTTGGCCAGCGATAAACAAGCCAAGCAGTTCTCCCAGCTCAAGCACGGCCAGAAACTCGAGTTCGAACTGAGCCCTGATGGCCAACTGAACAACCTGCACAGCAAAGTCAGCAACCTGGAAAGCATCACCCTGACCAAGGGCCCAAAAGGCTTTACTTTCAATCGCGTGGTCATCATGCCCACTGTACAGTCGGCTTATGTCCATGGCGTCATCAACAGCTCCCTGTCCCTTTCGGCCCAGCGCGCAGGCATGCCCCACAGCCTGACCCGGGAAATGGCCAATGTGTTCGGCTATGACATCGACTTCGCCCAGGACATCCGCCCAGGCGACGAATTCGAGGTGATCTACGAGCAGAAGGCGGTCAATGGCAAGACCGTCGGCACCGGCAATATCCTTTCCGCCCGCTTTACTAACCGCGGCAAGACCTACACCGCGGTGCGCTACACCAACAAACAAGGCGCCAGCAGCTACTACACGGCTGACGGTAACAGCATGCGCAAGGCCTTCATTCGTACACCGGTGGATTTCGCACGTATCAGCTCGCGCTTCTCCATGGGGCGCAAACACCCGATCCTGAACAAGATCCGCGCCCACAAAGGCGTCGACTATGCAGCCCCGCGCGGCACCCCTATTAAAGCAGCAGGCGATGGCAAGGTGCTATTGGCAGGTCGCCGCGGGGGCTACGGCAACACCGTGATCATCCAGCACGGCAACACTTACCGCACGCTCTACGGTCACATGCAGGGCTTCGCCAGGGGTATTCAAACCGGCAGCAACGTCAAGCAAGGCCAGGTGATCGGCTATATTGGCACCACCGGCCTTTCCACCGGTCCGCACTTGCACTATGAATTCCAGGTCAACGGCGTCCACGTCGATCCGCTGGGCCAGAAACTGCCCATGGCCGACCCGATTGCCAAGTCCGAGCGTGCGCGCTTCCTGGCCCAGAGCCAGCCGCTGATGGCGCGCATGGACCAGGAAAAGCCCATCAAGCTCGCTTCAACCAAGCGCTGACCCATGACGCTCTATATCGGCGTGATGTCCGGCACCAGCCTGGATGGGCTGGATATCGCGCTGGTCGAGCTGAGTACACGGATCAGGCTACTGGCAACTCACTACATCCCCATGCCCAGCGCCCTACGCACAGAGCTGCTCGGTCTGTGCGCCAGCGGGCCGGATGAAATTGCCAGGGCCGCGATCGCCGAACACAACTGGGCGACGCTCGCCGCTCAAGGCATCAATACCCTCCTCGCACAACAGCTATTAATGCCCGAGGCGATTCGCGCCATCGGCAGCCATGGCCAGACCATCCGCCACGAACCCTCTCGCGGTTTTACCGTGCAAATCGGCAATCCGGCGCTGCTGGCAGAGTTGACAGGCATCAGTGTCATCAGCGATTTCCGCCGTCGCGACGTCGCCGCCGGTGGTCAAGGCGCCCCGTTGGTCCCTGCCTTCCATGAAGCGCTGTTCGCGGAACGCTCTGGCAATAGCGCGGTGCTGAATATCGGCGGTTTCAGCAATCTGAGCCTGATCGAACAAGGCAAACCCGTCTCAGGCTTCGACTGCGGTCCCGGCAATGTGCTGCTAGATGCCTGGATCCATGACCAGCGCGGCGAGAGCTATGATCGCAACGGCCAATGGGCGGCCAGCGGCCAGGTCGAACCGACGCTGCTGCAAGCGCTGCTCAGCGACCCGTTCTTCCGGGCCACCGGGCCCAAGAGCACCGGGCGCGAAGTTTTCAACCTGAGCTGGCTGAAGCAACAACTGGGACGATTACCCAGCTTCAATGCCGAAAACGTTCAAGCCACGCTGCTCGAACTGACAGCACAGACTATCATCGGCTCGCTAACCAGTGCGCAGGCTGACACACAAGAGTTACTGGTATGCGGTGGCGGTGCCCATAACGCGACGCTGATGAGCCGATTGAGCCAACTGCTGCCAGGTGCCACGGTTGCCAGCACTACAAGCCGTGGTGTCGACCCCGACTGGGTGGAAGCCATGGCGTTCGCCTGGCTGGCCCATTGCTGCCTTGAGGGCATCCCGACCAACCGCCCCAGCGTCACCGGCGCACGCGGCTTGCGCGTACTGGGCGCGATCTATCCCGCCTGAGCCTCTTAGCCAAAAAGCCCACACAGCAAAACGCCGCGAAGATTCGCGGCGTCAAGGGTGAGGCTGGCTGATCAATCAGATCGAGAACGACGAGCCGCAACCACAGGTAGTGGTGGCATTCGGGTTCTTGATGACAAACCGAGAACCTTCCAGGCCTTCCTGGTAATCCACCTCCGCGCCTGCCAGATACTGGAAGCTCATTGGATCGACCACCAGGCTGACGCCTTCGCGCTCGACGATGGTATCGTCATCGGCGACATCTTCATCGAAGGTGAAGCCGTACTGAAACCCGGAACAACCGCCGCCCGTAACGAATACGCGCAGCTTCAAGCGATCATTACCCTCTTCATCGACCAGGCTCTTCACCTTGTGCGCGGCACCGTGGGTGAATTGCAAAGCCGTGGGGGTGAAGGATTCGACGCTCATGCTGACTATCTCCCGGCGTTACGCCGTCATAATGCGTGATGACGCGCATTATCCACTTCTCCTAGAAAAGCGGTCAACTATTGTTAGGCTATATCAATCAATCCACACGGCATCACAGTAGGCAAAAGCCCCACTTGCAGCCCTAACACCGCTCATCGCGGTGCGTCAGGCAGAACGCAGTACTGCGGCGTCACGACAAACCTGCTCACGACAACAGATACGCACAACCGCAAGCGCTTTAGATGAACAACGTTGCGCTCGCCGGGCTTTTTTCGGTAAGCGAGATCAAGGCCTTACGGTAGCATGCCGGCATGGGACAAGCCCAAGCGCTCATCCAGGCCAAACAGAATATTCAAGTTCTGTACCGCCTGGCCCGATGCGCCTTTGACCAGATTGTCGATTACCGACAACACCACCACCAGGTCACCATCCTGTGGACGATGCACCGCAATCCGGCACACGTTGGCGCCACGCACACTGCGGGTTTCCGGATGGCTGCCGGCTGGCATCACGTCGACGAACGGCTCGTCGGCATAGCGCTTTTCAAACAATGCCTGCAGGTCGACGGAACGATCCATCACGGTTGCGTAGAGCGTCGAATGAAGACCGCGAATCATCGGGGTAAGGTGAGGAATGAAGGTCAAGCCGACCTCCTGGCCCGCCGCGCGGCGCAGGCCCTGGCGGATTTCCGGCAGATGGCGATGGCCCTTGACGGCATAGGCCTTCAGGCTTTCCGAGGCTTCGGAGTACAACGAACCGACACTGGCACCGCGACCGGCACCACTGACACCGGACTTGCAGTCGGCGATCAGCCGCGAGGTATCCGCCAACCCAGCTTCGAGCAACGGCAGAAAACCCAGTTGAGTTGCAGTCGGATAGCAGCCCGGCACGGCAATCAGGCGCGCCTGCCAGATCTTCTCGCGATTCACTTCCGGCAGCCCATAGACGGCTTCGTCCAACAGCGCCGGCGCACCGTGCGGCTGGCCGTACCACCTGGCCCACTCGTCGGCATCCTGCAGGCGGAAGTCCGCGGACAGGTCGATCACCTTGGTGCCGGCAGCCAGCAACTCACCGGCCAGGGCATGGGCGACACCGTGAGGCGTGGCGAAGAACACCACGTCACAGGCCCCGAGGGTCTTGATATCCGGCACGCTGAATGCCAGGCCATCGTAATGACCGCGCAGGTTCGGATACATGTCGGCCACGGCCAGACCAGCCTCGGATCGAGAAGTGATGACCACCACCTCTGCTTGCGGATGCTGTGCCAACAGACGCAGCAATTCGACACCGGTGTAACCCGTGCCGCCGACGATACCGACCTTGACCATGACCTGCCCCTCAACGAAACCACTGGAAAGCCCACGATAATAGGGGCCGCGCGCGCCTGCGACAACCATCAAGATGACGTGCGGACGCTCAAGCCTCTACTATTGAGCCTACCGTGAACCTGGGAATAACCAAAAATGCTCTATTTATGGCTCAAAGCTTTTCATATCGTCAGTGTCGTCTGCTGGTTTGCCGGCCTGTTCTACCTGCCACGCCTGTTCGTCTACCATGCCCAGAGCGAGGATGTCGTCAGCAAGGAGCGCTTCAGCGTCATGGAGCGCAAGCTGTACCGAGGGATCATGGGGCCGGCGATGATCGCCACGCTGATCTTCGGCGGCGGGTTGATCGCCCTTAACCCAGGCATCTTCAGCCAGGGCGGCTGGATACACGCCAAGCTGACGCTGGTGGTCGTGCTGATCGGTTACCACCATATGTGCGGCGCCCAGGTGAAACGTTTCGCCCGTGGCGAGAACACTCGCAGCCATGTCTTTTATCGTTGGTTCAATGAAGTGCCGGTTCTGCTATTGCTGGCTATTGTCGTTCTGGTTGTGGTCAAGCCGTTCTAAATCCTACCAGCGTTCACTTTCGGAGTGCCGCCAATGTCGCTGCCAGCCTTGCTCGAACAACGTCTGCGTCTGCCGGTCGTGGCCGCGCCCATGTTCCTGATTTCCAACCCGCGGCTGGTGATAGCCTGCTGTCGCAACGGCGTGGTAGGTAGCTTTCCGGCCCTCAATCAGCGGGAAAGTAGCGGCCTCAAGGCCTGGCTGGAGGAAATCCAAACCGGGTTGGCGCAGCTGGACAACCCGGCGCCCTACGCCGTCAACTTGATCGTACATAACAGCAACCCACGCCTGCAGGCGGATCTGCAAATTTGCATCGAGCACAAGGTGCCAATCGTCATCACCAGCTTGGGCGCGGTCAAGGAACTGGTCGATGCGGTCCATCATTATGGCGGCCTGGTCTTTCACGATGTGACGACCCGGCGCCATGCCGAAAAAGCCGCCGAAGCCGGCGTCGACGGCTTGATCGCGGTGGCCGCCGGTGCCGGCGGTCATGCCGGAACCTGGAGTCCGTTTGCGCTGATCGCCGAAATCCGCCAGTTCTTCGACAAAACCTTGCTGCTGGCCGGCTGCCTGAACCACGGTCATGAGATTCTCGCGGCACAATTGCTGGGGGCCGACTTGGCCTATTGCGGCACGCGCTTTATCGGCACTACCGAAAGCCATGCCCCCGACGCCTATAAGGACATGCTACTGACGTCCAGGGCCGCCGACATCATCCATACTCCCGTCGTCTCAGGCGTACCGGCCAGCTTTATGCGCCAGAGCCTGGAAAACGCCGGCTTTGACCTCGCCGCGCTGCGAGGCCAAGGCGAGGTCAATTTCGGCTCGAAGCTCAAGCCTCTCGACGACGAAGCTAAAGCCTGGAAGACGGTCTGGTCAGCAGGTCAGGGCGTCGGCTCGATCAATGACTTGCCAGGCATCGACCAACTGATCGCTCGGCTCGAAGACGAATACCGCAAGGCCCAAGCTCTCGCCGCCCAACTGCCACGCTGCTGGCCGCGTTAATCAAAACCAAGGGGCCTGCAAACAGCGACGAAGCGGTTCAAGTCGCCACGGCCACTGTAAACTATGGGAAAGAGCAGCGCTGACCTTGTAACCGTCCGTTCCAAGGTGCCGCGCTGTTGCCATGGAGAATTGCATGACCCGTTACGCTCTGATCACTGGCGCTTCCAGCGGTATCGGCCTGGCCCTGGCCGAAGCCCTGGCGCGCCGCGGTCGCCACCTGATCCTGGTGGCCCGTCAACGCGATCGGCTGGAAAGCATTGCCATCGAGTTGACCCAGCGCTTCGGCGTCGAGGTGCTGTTTCGCGCCTGCGACTTGAGCGAGCCGCTACGCCTGTCCGGATTCCTGCTGGAGCTGGAGGAAGGCGAGCACCTGATCGACCTGCTGGTCAATTGTGCCGGCATCGGCACTTGCGGCCCGTTCCTGGCCCAGGACTGGAGCACCGAGCAAGACCTGATCGAAGTGAATATCCTCGCCCTCACTCGCCTTTGCCACTCCTTGGGCAACCTGATGGCGATACAAGGCGGTGGGCAGATCCTGAACGTGGCCTCTATCGCCGCGTTTCACCCCGCGCCCTGGATGAGCAGCTATTACGCCAGCAAAGCCTATGTATTGCACTTCAGCGAAGGGTTGCGCGAGGAGCTGAAAAAAACCGGGATCCAGGTCTCGGTACTCTGCCCAGGCCTGACCCGTACCGCCTTTTTTGATAACGCCCACCTGCAGGTCGCCAAGCTCCAAAACAGCAAACTCATGATGAGTCCCGAAGAGGTGGCGCTCTACACTGTCCGCGCCCTGGAAAAAAACCGTGCACTGATCATCCCCGGTTGGCGCAACCGCTGGCTGTCTCGAGCCCCACGCCTGGGTAGTCGCTGGATGGTGCGCAAACTCGCCGGCTGGATCAACCGCGCCTACTGCCCGCGCTAATACTTGCGCCCTCGATACTTGAGTTCCCGATACTTGAACTTAAGGAACGCTGCAGACAGACTCAGGCCCGCCCCCCTACCTAAGGAGAAACATCTGTGGATACTCTGTTCACCAAGATCATCAACAGAGAAATACCCGCGAAGATCATTTACGAGGACGACCAGGTGCTGGCCTTCCACGACATTGCCCCACAGGCCCCGGTGCATTTTTTGGTGATTCCGAAGAAGCCAGTGCGCACCCTCAATGACCTGACCGAGGATGACAAGGCCCTGGCCGGGCATATCCTGTTCACCGCCCAGCGCCTGGCCCTGGAACTGGGTTGCGAAAAAGGCTTTCGTGTGGTGATGAACTGCAACGAACAGGGTGGACAGACGGTCTATCACATTCATATGCATGTGCTGGGTCAGCGCCAGATGAACTGGCCGCCGGGCTGATCACCTGCCGAGGCTGGCTCATCGGGACGTCGTAACGCATCAACAGCCATCGGCTCGATGGCCCAGCCTGAACCTTCCCTCACGATTGCGGTAAACTGCGGGACGAGATTCCTCTGGAGGTCAGCATGACTACCCAACGTCACTACTCGCCGATTGATCGTCTGCTACTGCAAGCCGATACCGCCATGCGCACCTTGCTGCCCTTCAGCGGCCAACCGTATCGCCCGTCGCCGGCCATCGTCCGGCCCGAAGCACAGATGAGCGAGAACGACACCCGTCACGTCGCCGGACTGATGCGCATCAACCACACCGGCGAAGTCTGTGCCCAGGCGCTGTATCAAGGCCAGGCGCTGACCGCCAAGCTGCCTCATATACGTGAGGCGATGGAGCAGGCTGCCGAGGAAGAAATCGATCACCTGGCCTGGTGCGAGCAACGCATCCGCCAGTTGGGCAGCCGTCCCAGCGTATTGAATCCCTTGTTCTACGGACTGTCTTTCGGTATCGGCGCGGCCGCTGGTTTGATCAGCGACAAGGTCAGCCTTGGGTTCGTTGCGGCGACCGAGGATCAGGTCTGCAAACACCTGAACGAGCATCTCGAACAACTCCCCGCAGAAGATGAAAAATCCAGGGCGATTCTCGAACAGATGCGTATCGATGAAGAACATCACGCTGAATCCGCGCTCGACGCTGGCGGCTTTCGTTTCCCGACACCGGTGAAGTTCGGTATGAGTCTGCTGGCCAAGGTCATGACCAAAAGCACCTACCGCATCTGAAGCAGTCGGGCGCGAAGCGCAAAAAAGCGCCAAACAGGCGCAATTTCGACTCAACCGAGCTCGATAATCTCGTAGTCATGACTGATAGCGACGCCAGCGGCCCCGAGCATGATCGAGGCCGAACAGTATTTCTCGGCGGACAGTTCGATCGCTCGTTTGACCTGGGCGTCCTTCAAGCCACGCCCCTTGACCACGAAGTGCAGATGGATCTTGGTGAACACCTTCGGATCTTCGGTCGCCCGCTCCGCTTCGAGAAAGGCTTCGCAGCTTTCGACGGCCTGGCGCGACTTCTTCAGAATGCTGACCACATCGAAATTGCTGCAACCGCCCATACCCAGCAGGACCATCTCCATGGGGCGCACGCCCAGGTTGCGACCACCGCTTTCCGGCGGGCCGTCCATCACCACCACATGCCCGCTACCCGACTCTCCGAGAAACATGGCTTCGCCAGCCCATTGGATGCGTGCCTTCATTGCAAGACTCCACCGTTAAAAAAGGGTTGCCAGCTTAGCACAGCGCTTGCTACAGCCAGGTGGCGACTGGCTGATCGGCTAGGTAAATTCCGCAATCTTCGCACAATGTGTCTGTTAAGCTGGCGCCAAATCGATGGCGTTATGCCATCCTTCGCACTACAACAAAAAAACTAACCACACTGCGCAGTCTTTTCGGGAAATAACCATGGTTGCTCTGGCTTCCACCCCCAAGATCAAAAACCTCGACAAACTGCTGATGCATTGTCAGCGCCGACGCTACCCGGCCAAGAGCAATATCATTTGCGCCGGTGATCGCTCGCAAACCCTGTTTTTTATTGTAAAGGGTTCGGTCACCATCCTGATCGAGGACGATGACCGGCGAGAAATGATTATCGCCTATCTCAACGCCGGCGACTTCTTCGGTGAACTGGGATTGTTCGAGCAGGCTGGCCACGAACAGGAGCGCAGCGCCTGGGTGCGCGCCAAGATCGAATGTGAAGTGGCGGAGATCAGCTACAGCAAATTCCGCGAGCTGGCCCAACAGGATCCGGACATTCTTTACGCCCTCAGCGGCCAGATCGCCCAGCGCCTGCGCAATACCACCCGCAAAGTCGGTGACCTGGCGTTCTTCGACGTCACCGGACGTGTCGCTCGCTGCCTGCTGGAGCTGTGCAAGCAGCCGGACGCCATGACTCACCCGGACGGTATGCAGATCAAGATTACCCGCCAGGAAATCGGGCGTATCGTCGGCTGTTCGCGGGAAATGGTCGGTCGTGTGCTCAAGGGGCTGGAGGAACAGAATCTGGTACACGTCAAAGGCAAGACCATGGTGGTGTTCGGCACCCGCTAGACAGACTGTATATCCTCCAGCATCTGCTGGTATCGCCCGGCCAGATGCTCAAGGAATAGGGGGGCTGGATACACTTCATGCAGGGCGATATGGCTGGAAGCACGCACGCGCGACGCCAACCCGCACGCCTGATTGAAACGATTGACCGCCGCGATCATCGAATCGCGCTCATCGTCAATCAGCATCGCGCCATGTATCAGCCCTACCGGACGGGTTCCGCCCCTGCTTTGCCGCCAGCGCTGGGCGGTGCCGACCAGTTTGCGACCATTGAGATTGACGTTATAGCGACCATCGCAAAACGCGCCATCAATTTCCCCCAGGGAAGCCGTTCCGCCCAACTCGTCCAGCCCATCGCAGATCGGCCGGCACAAACGCAAATAGCCGGTTTCAATCCGGTTCTGATCGCCCTCACTGCGCGGCGGCGCATAGACCAGGGCGATATTGACCGTCGAGGCAGATTGCGGCACCGGTTCGCCACCGGTCTCGCGCAACAACACCGGCCAGCCGCTGGCAGCCAGAACGTCACCAGCAGGCGCGAAGCCCGGCAGGCGGCTCAGGCGTCGTGGCACAACCAGCGCACGGTCGGTAGGCCGCCAGAACAGCAGGCCCCCTTCCTGCTCGCCGGCACAGACCGCCGCCAGCAAGTCCTGCTCGGCGCGCAAGCCGGCTTCGATGCTAAGGGCAACGGGCAATGTCATCGCAAATTTCCTTGGGTCGCCCCTCTAAAGAGGCCGGCAATGCCAGCTTCCTCCACCCGCTCGACTCAATCCAGGGCGCAGCAACTGACCAGCGGTGCCCCGCGCTCCGGAAAGAACAGCCGTTGCAATTCGTCTCCCGGGCTTTCGGCACGCATGAACGCTTCACCCACCAGGAACGAGTACACCTCGCTGATTTCCATCAGCTCGACATCGGCCCGATTGAGGATACCGCTTTCGGTGATCACCAGGCGGTCGCGTGGCACCATCGGCAACAGGTCGAGGGTGGTTTCGAGACTGACCTCGAAGGTGTGCAGGTTACGGTTGTTGATGCCGATCAGCGGTGTATCGAGATGCTTCAGCGCCCGTTCCAACTCGGCGGCGTCATGGGACTCCACCAACACGTCAAGGCCGACACTCTTGGCGACCGCGGCCAACTCGACCATTCGCACATCGTCCAGCGCAGCAACGATCAACAGGATGCAGTCGGCGCCCATCGCCCGGGCTTCGACGATCTGGTACGGGTCGACCATGAAATCCTTGCGGATCACTGGTAACTTGCAGGCAGCGCGAGCCTGCTGCAGATACAGGTCCGAACCCTGGAAATAATCCACGTCGGTCAGTACCGAAAGACAGGTCGCCCCACCCTTCTCGTAGCTCATGGCGATATCAGCCGGGATGAAGTTCTCGCGAATGACGCCCTTGCTCGGCGAGGCCTTCTTGATTTCGGCAATCACCGCCGGATGCTTGAGCCTGGCCTGCTCAATCAGCGCCTTGGCGAAGCCACGCGGGGCGTCAGCGGCTCGGGCCAGGTTCTCCAGCTCGGCCAGACCCACCCGAGCGCGACGTTCAGCCACTTCCTCGGCCTTGCGCCGCAGTATCTTTTCCAGAACGGTTGGTATACTCATGCTTCATTCTCCTGCTTGAACACGGCGGTGAACGCGCCCAACTCTTCGAGCTTCTCACGGGCCAGGCCGGTGTGAAGCGCGTCGTGAGCCAGGGCAACGCCCTCTTTCAGGCTGCTGGCATGATCGGCGGCATATAGCGCGGCACCGGCATTAAGCATGATCATTTCCGCGGCTTTCTGACCATTCTCGGTTTTGCGGCGACCCAACGCATCATGGATCAACGCCAGGGAGGCCGCCGGGCTGTCAACCACCAGGCCGAACAGGCTCTGGCTTTTTATACCCAAGTCTTCGGGCTGAACCCAATATTCTGTTATTGCGTCGTTTTTCAACTCGGCCACATAAGTTGGCGCCGCAAGGCTGAATTCGTCCAGACCGTCCTGGGAGTGCACCACCAGCACATGCTTGCTGCCCATACGTTGCAAGACTTCCGCCAACGGTCGGCAGAGTGCCTGGTTGAAAACGCCGATCACCTGATGTTTCACGCCGGCCGGATTCGTAAGCGGGCCGAGCATGTTGAACAAGGTGCGCAGGCCGAGATCACGGCGCGGGCCAGCCGCGTGCTTCATGGCACTGTGATGAGTCTGGGCGAACATGAAGCCGATGCCAACATTATCGATGCAACGTGCTACCTGGACAGGCGTCAGGTTCAGATAGATGCCGGCCGCTTCGAGCAAATCGGCGCTGCCGCTCTTACCCGATACAGCGCGGTTGCCGTGCTTGGCGACGGTACAACCCGCCGCCGCGACCACGAAGGCCGAGGCAGTGGACACATTGAAGATATTCGCACCGTCGCCGCCGGTGCCGACCACATCGACCACGCCATCGAGGCTCTTGAGCTCGACCTTGTCCGCCAGCTCGCGCATGACCGATACCGCACCGACAATCTCGTCGATACTTTCGCTCTTCATGCGCATGGCCATCATGAATGCGCCTATCTGCGCCTCGGTGCATTGCCCGGTCATGATTTCACGCATGACATCGCGCATTTCTTCGGTGCTCAGGTCCAGATGACCGACGATACGGCTCAGGGCAGTCTTGATATCCATGAAAAGTCCTTAGCGCACGCCGCCGGTCTGCTTGAGAAAGTTGGCGAACATCTGGTGGCCCTGCTCGGAGAGAATCGATTCGGGGTGGAATTGCACCCCTTCAATGTTCAGTGTCTTGTGGCGCAGGCCCATGATTTCGTCGACCGAACCGTCTGCCAGTTGCGTCCAGGCGGTCAGCTCCAGGCAGTCAGGCAGGGTTTCGCGCTTGACCACCAGGGAATGATAGCGGGTGACCGTCAGTGGCAGCTTGAGACCTTCGAACACACCCTTGCCCTCATGGAACAACGGGCTGGTCTTGCCGTGCATGACCTGGCGGGCACGCACCACGTCGCCACCAAAAGCCTGGCCGATGGATTGATGCCCCAGGCAGACACCGAGAATCGGCAGTTTGCCGGCAAAATGCATGATTGTTTCCAGGGAAATGCCGGCCTCGGTCGGCGTGCAAGGGCCTGGCGAAACCACGATACGCTCGGGCTTGAGGGCTTCGATTTCGGCCACGGTCAGTTCGTCGTTACGCACGACCTTGACATCCGCGCCCAACTCACCGAGGTATTGCACGACGTTGTAGGTAAACGAATCGTAGTTATCGATCATCAGCAACATGACAAAAAGCTCCTCAGGCGTCAGACGCAGGGGGTTGTTCAGCAAGGGCTACCGCACGGAACATCGCACGACGCTTGTTCAGCGTTTCTTCCCATTCCAGCGCCGGTACCGAGTCGGCGACGATGCCGCCACCGGCCTGCACATGCAATTCGCCGTTCTTGATCACCGCGGTACGAATGGCGATGGCAGTGTCCATGTTGCCGTTCCAGGCGTAGTAACCGACCGCGCCGCCATATATGCCGCGCTTGACCGGTTCGAGTTCGTCGATGATCTCCATGGCGCGGATCTTCGGCGCACCGGACAAGGTGCCGGCCGGCAAGATGGCCCGCAGTGCGTCCATGGACGTCAGCCCGGTCTTCAACTGACCGGTGACGTTGGACACGATATGCATGACGTTGGAATAGCGCTCGATCACCATCTTCTCGGTGAGTTTCACCGAGCCGATCTCGGAGACCCGACCGGTATCGTTGCGCCCCAGGTCGATCAACATCAGGTGCTCGGCGATTTCCTTGGCATCGGACAGCAGGTCTTCTTCCATGGCCCGATCAGCTTCTTCGTTGGCGCCTCGCGGGCGGGTACCAGCCACTGGCCGCACGGTGATCAGGCCGTCTTCGACCCGCACCAGTACTTCCGGCGAACTACCGACGACATGGAAATCACCGAAATTGAAGAAGTACATGTACGGCGTCGGGTTGAAGCAGCGCAACGCCCGGTAAAGGTCGATGGGCGCGGCCTTGAAGTCGATGGACATGCGCTGGGACGGCACCACCTGCATGCAGTCGCCGGCCAGGATGTATTCCTTGATGGTATCGACTGCGCGCTCATAGTCGTCCTGGGTGAAACTCGAACGGAATACCGGGTCGGCGGCGGGCGGCCGATCCAATTCCAATCCACGACGTGGCGTGATTGGCTGGCGCAACTGTTCCAGCAGCTCGCGCAAACGCGTCTGGCCTTGTTCGTAGGCATCGTCCTGGGAGGGATCGGCCAGGACGATGGCGTGCATCTTGCCGGCGAGGTTGTCGAATACCACCACGGCGTCGGAAACCATCAGCAGGATATCCGGCACACCCAGCGGATCTGGATTCGGGCATTTGCCGAGGCGTTTTTCCACATAGCGCACACAGTCATAACCGAAGTAGCCCACCAGGCCGCCGTTGAAGCGCGGTAGACCGGCGATGGTCGGTACGTTGTAGCGGGCCTTGAACTCTTCGACGAAGGCCAGGCAATCTTCGGCCTCGCGACTTTCGATCTCGACGCCGTCGTGGGTCACGCTGATCCGCTGGTCATGCACCCGCAGTACTGTGCGGCACGGCAGGCCGATAATCGAGTAACGGCCCCATTTCTCTCCGCCCTGCACCGATTCCAGCAGGTAGGAGTTGGGCTGGTCGGCCAGCTTCAGATAGATCGACAGCGGAGTATCGAAGTCGGCCAGGGTTTCGCAGGCAAGCGGGATGCGGTTATAGCCGGCAGCGGCCAAACGCAGGAATTCTTCGCGGGTCATGATAGGCCTCGTGGCTTGAGGTTCAAACAGTCAGGTATGCAAACGCGCCGCACAGGCGGCCAGGATCATATCAGGCGCGCCAACGCCAACGGGCCAGGGCCTTGATGACTTTCATCCAGAGTTTGCGAGTGACCACCACGATGGCGTTTCCAGAAGGGGGTTGAAGACAGTCCATCGACATTAGCTCAGCGCCAGCTTCCAGGCAACCGGGAATCAGTGCGCGCAGGTCGTCGATGACCAACGCCGGCTGCTCCTCGGCGATTGGCCGGCCATGGTTGTAGCCATAGCTGAGGGCCACACAGATGACACCGGCAGCCTTGGCAGCCTGCACATCATTGCATGAATCGCCGACGAATAGGCACTGCGACGGCGCAATACCGGCCATTTTCATCACATGAAACAGCGCGGCGGGATCGGGCTTGCGCTGCGGCAGGGTATCGCCGCCGATAATCCAGCGGAAAAACCGCCCCAGCTTCATTTCATCGAGCAACGGGGCGACAAAGCGTTCGGGCTTGTTAGTGATCAAGGCCATTTCCACGCCCTGCTTGTGCATCCACTTCAAGGCTTCACGCACACCGGGGTAGACCGTAGTCAGGTGATGACCGTCGCCGTAGGCTGCCATGAAGATTTCCAGTGCCTGTTCGGCGTCGCTGTCGGCCACCGCCGCATGATCGAGGCCGCCGGCCAACGCCCGACGCACCAACACCAGGGCGCCGTTGCCGACCCATTCGCGTACGGCCGCAAGGCCCGCGGCGGGCCGTCCCAGGGTGAGCAGCATTTTGTCCACTGCTGTCGCCATATCTGGCACCGAATCGATCAACGTACCATCCAGATCGAACATCACCAGCTTGGGTAGACAGCCCGCAAAGAGCTGCTCGAAGCCGCTCATGGATGAGCCATCGCCAACTCGGCGCGCATTTTCTGGATGACTTCCCGATAGTCAGGGGCGTTGAAGATCGCCGAGCCGGCGACAAAGGTATCGGCCCCGGCGGCTGCGATTTCGCGGATGTTGTTCACGTTCACGCCACCGTCGATTTCCAGGCGGATATCGCGTCCCGAAGCATCGATCAGTGCCCGTGCTTCCCGCAGTTTGTCGAGGGTGCCAGGGATAAACTTCTGTCCGCCGAAGCCTGGGTTGACGCTCATCAGCAGGACCATGTCGACCTTGTCCATCACGTACTTGAGCACGTCGAGCGGCGTCGCGGGGTTGAACACCAGGCCGGCCTTGCAACCGCCCTCACGGATCATCTGCAGGGAGCGGTCGACGTGCAGCGTGGCTTCCGGGTGGAACGTGATGTAGGTCGCACCGGCCTCGATGAAGTCGCCGATGATGCGATCCACCGGACTGACCATCAGATGCGCATCGATCGGCGCGCTAATGCCGTACTTGCGCAACGCCGCACAGACCATCGGGCCGATGGTCAGGTTGGGGACGTAATGGTTGTCCATGACATCGAAGTGAACGATGTCAGCGCCAGCGGCGAGAACGCGGTCCACTTCCAGGCCCAGGCGGGCGAAGTCGGCGGAGAGAATCGACGGAGCAATTGCGAAGGGCTGCATGACGCACCTTTTTAAGCAGAATCACGATGGCGCGCATTGTATACCTCCTGCTTCGCCACGCGCACCGTGACCGCGATGGAACGTTGTCAATGGCAATGCGTAGCCGCCGACGGTCATCGAGCCGGCGCCGGTGCGCGCTGAACAACGGCAGGCGCGGCCTGGTGGAAAGCGATCAAGGTAAAACACAAACAGCCGATAACCCACAGGCAGCAAAAAACGCGTGATACGACTCATCCACACTGACAAATACTGACCAACCCATTAGGCTGCCAGGATTGTTTCTGGCCTGGAAAATCCGATGCACTCTGTCTACCGCTGGGCACTCCCCGCGCTGTGCCTGTCGTTGATATTACCGTTTGCCGCGCCGGTACTGGCGGCCGATCCGGCACCGGCGCAACTTGCCGTCGAAAAACCGCTTGAACGCCCGCCCTTGCCCGAGCGCAGCCAGGAAGACGCGAGCGCGCTGGAACGCCAACTACCAGCGCAGGAGCAACAACCCCTACAAGCCGCGGGCGACAACTTCCTCGCCTTGTGGAAGCCGGCCAACGCACCGTCCCCCATTGGTGTAGTGATCATCATCCCTGGCACCGGCGAAACCGCCGACTGGCCTCAGGTAATCGGACCGTTGCGGCGCAAGCTGCCGGACGCCCGCTGGAGCAGCCTGAGCCTGACACTCCCTGACCTGCAAAGCGACGCCAGCCTGCCACGGGTAGTCGCGGCGCCGCAGCCCACAGAGCTTGCCTCCACCAACAGCAAGGACGGCAGCACCACCGCCCACCCCATCGAACAGGCAGCCAGCGCCGGTGCCGATAGCCCCGAGCAACCAGCGGTGGAAAATACCGAAGACCCGCTCAAAGCCGATGCCGAACGGATCTTTGCCCGACTCGACGCCGCCATTGCCTATGCGCAGTTGCAGAATGCTCGCCGTATCGTTCTGTTGGGACATGGAACAGGCGCCTATTGGACCACCCGCTACCTGATCGAGAAAGCCTCACCGGCGGTGCAAAAATCGGTACTGGTGGCAGCGCAAACGCCAGTCAGCGCCAAGCCGGATCTAGGGCAACTGATACCCGGACTGAAGCTGGCGAGCGCCGACTTCTTCTATCAAGATAACCCGCAGGATCGCAAAAGCGCCTTGCAACGCCTGCAGGCCAGCAAGCGCCAGCAGACCTCCAGCTACACTCAAGTGTCGCTGAAGGCACTGCCAGGCGATCCAGGGCAGGAACAATTATTTCGCCGTATTCGCGGATACCTGAATCCTCAGGATGACAGCCAGTAGTTCTCTGGCGGTTCCTGTGGCAGCCCCCTAGCGAAAATTCCGGCGCTCGCGGATCAGTGCATACGCCTGGTGCAGTTCACGGGTTTTCTCGGTGGCATCCTGCACTTGGGCGGGTGTCGCACCACCGCCAGCCACTTTGTCTGGATGATGGCGACTGAGCAAACGCCGATACGCCCGCTTGATCTGTGCCGGTTCGCTGGTGGGTGCTACCCCCAGGACCCGCAGGGCATCCTGATAGCTGCCGACACCGACCCTCAGTGGCCTGCGAGCAGGCTCGTAGTCGCTGGCCAGGGCCTGGATCTGTGGCGATGTCCAACCCAGCCATTTGCCCCACAGCAGAATCAGTTCACGCTCCTCCCGCCCGGCCCGGCCATCGGCCCAGACCATTCGCCAACAGGCGCGCAACACACCTTCCGCCGCATGGGGCTGAGCTTTGACGTGTCGCAGGTAACCACGCAGCCGGTCATGTCCCGACTTGCCGCGATTGAACGAGGCAATCGCTCGGCGCCGCGCTGCCTCGCCCATGTCCAACTGGCGCATTTCCTGGCGTGCCTGCTGGATATGGCCCTCCACCACTCGCCCATCGCTCTTGGCAAGACGCCCGAGCAAGACAAACAATAACTCGTCATTGCGCAGCGCCGGCTTTCCGCCCAGGCGCTCGCGCAGATGCGCCAGGCTATGCAACTGCAGGCGCCGATCCAGCGCCTGCCCGAGTAGTGCGCCCAGCATTGCCCCCGGAATGCTGGCAATGGCAAAGCCCGCTCCGGCTCCAATCAGCGTCCCTGGCCACAGCATATCAGTCTCTCTCTTCCAGCAATTGCTCGACTTGAGCCAGACGTTCGAGGGTGCCGACATCCACCCAATGCCCCTGCAGATGCTCTCCACTAACCCGACCCTGGGCCATGGCCCGGCGCAAAAGTGGCGCCAATTTGAACATTCCCGCAACGCACCCGATAAACAACCTGGGGTCCAACACCGAGATACCGCTGTAGGTCAGCTTGGTCGCACCCGGCTCACCGTCAAACACCTGACCGTCATTCAACACAAAGTCTCCGCCCGCCGGATGATGCGGCGGATTGTCGACCATCACCAGGTGTGCCAGTCCGGCCAGCGGACGACGAAGCGTCGAAAAGTCATAGTCGGTCCAGATATCGCCGTTGAGCACCATGAAGGGTTGCTCTCCCAACAACGGCAGAGCCCGGAAGATGCCACCACCGGTTTCCAGTGGTTCACCTTCCGGCGAATAGACGATACTCAGGCCGTAGCGCGAACCATCGCCGAGGTAGTCTTCGATCTGCTGCCCCAGCCAGGCGTGATTGATGACAACCTCCTCGAAGCCCGCCGCCGCCAGAGCCCGCAGGTGGTAATCGATCAACGGGACGCCTTTGGCCCGCACCAGCGGCTTGGGCGTGTGCAAGGTCAACGGGCGCATGCGCTCGCCTTTGCCGGCAGCGAGGATCATCGCCTTCATACAACGGCCTCGGCGGGCAGGCGCAAGCTGGTCAGCAACTCGCCTAGCTCGGCGAGCTCCGGGCGGCGGGCCAATACCGCTTCGATATAGGCGAAGAAGCGCGGCACATCGGCCAGATAGCGCGGCTTGCCATCGCGATGACAGATACGGGCGAAGATCCCGATCACTTTCAAATGACGCTGCACGCCCATCAAGTCACTGGCCCGGCGAAAATCCTCGAAGTCCGGCTGGACCGCAATACCCAACTGCCCGGCGCGCTGCCAGTAGTCATGTAACCAGTCCACGACCCGCGCCTCCGGCCAACTGAGGAAGGCGTCTTTGAACAGGCAGGTGATGTCATAGGTCACCGGGCCATAAACCGCATCCTGGAAATCCAGCACGCCCGGATTAGCCTCGCTCAACATCAGGTTGCGGGGCATGTAGTCGCGGTGCACCAGCACTTTCGGCTGCGCCAGTGCGCTGTCGATCAACAGGGCGCTGACCCGTTGCCAACGCTCGAGTTGCATCGGGCTGAAGCCAATGCCCAGCTCACGTCCCACGTACCATTCGGGAAAGAGTTCCAACTCGCGACGCAGCAGCGCGACATCGTAGCTCGGCAACCCGGCGTCCATCGGCAGTTGTTGAAGAGCCAGCAAGGCGTCGATTGCAGCAGAGAACAAAGCATCGGCGTTTTCGGCGTCCATCACGTCCAGATAAGTCTGGTTGCCCAGGTCGCTGAGCAAAAGAAATCCGTTTTGCAGATCCTGCGCATGAATTTTTGGCACGTTGATACCGGATCTCGCCAGCAAATGGGCGATATCCACGAAGGCTTTGCAGTTTTCCTGGGGAGGGGCGGCGTCCATCACGATCAGGCTGCGACCCTCGCCTTGCCAACGAAAATACCGGCGGAAACTCGCGTCGCTGCTGGCCGCAGTCAATGTGGCGGTGGGCACGCTGCCCCAGCCTTCGGCCAGGAACAGCGTCGCCAACTGCTTATCCAGCCAAACTTTCAGGTGTTGCAAGCGTAGATCTTGGTCGGGCATTACAAGGGTCTCCGACGGCGCTAGCCGTCACGCGGGTCATGCTTTATTATCCAGCATCTTTTTCAAACCATCGATAGGCGTGCGGCCCTTTACCGCGGGCAGATGGCACGCAGGAAGCCCGGACTAATAAGATGGCATTGAAATCCCCCGCGTTTCGTAGAAAGTTTCCGTTGCTGGTCACCGGCGGTTTGCTGGCCCTGCAACCTTTAGCCACTTCGTTTGTAGTCGCCGCTGAACAGTACGACTGTTCCGCCTCCGCCTCCGCCTCCGGCGCCTGGAGCTGCGCGCCCAAGGCGACTACCGTCCAGTTGCCACCGCGCCCCATGCATGAAGCAGGCTCGGTCGGCGGCAGCACCGAGGCCACGGCTCAAAGCGGTTCCGGCGGCGACTCCGCGCCAGCCACCAAACTGGTCACCGAAGCCGAGGGCCGCGGCCTGAAATCGCGCAGTGCCGACTACAGTCACCTCGATTGGGTTCCACGCGAGAAGCTGACACCTGCGCAGCTAGCCGAAACCGGTCCTTATTGCTCGGGTTCTTATATCGAACCGATTCGTCCCGGCATGAATGACAAGACGAGCAAAAGTGACTCGCCGACCTTTATCGGCGCCAAGGTTTCCCGTTACGAGCAGGACCAGCAGCTCGCCAGCCTGGCCGGCGACGTGGTCATGCGCCAGGGCAGCATGCAGGTCGAGGCCGATGAAGCGAGCCTGTACCAGGCGGAGAACCGTGGCGAACTGAATGGCAACGTGCGTGTGCGCGACAACGGTGCGCTGCTGGTCGGCGATCACGCCGACGTGCAGTTGGACACCGGCGAAGCCAAGGTCGACAACGCCGAATACGTGCTGCACAAATCACGTATCCGTGGCAGCGCGCTCTATGCCAAACGTGCCGAAAACGCGATCATCCGCCTCAAGGACGGTACGTACACCACCTGCGAACCGAACAGCAACGCCTGGCAGCTCAAGGGCAACAACATCACCTTGAACCCGGCCACCGGTTTCGGCACCGCGACCAACGTGACACTGCGGGTCAAGGACATTCCGATCCTGTATACGCCGTACATCTACTTCCCGATCGACGATCGTCGCCAATCCGGCTTCCTGCCGCCGAGCTTCAGTTCGGGCGGCGATACCGGCTTTACGCTGGTCACGCCATACTATTTCAACCTGGCGCCGAACTACGATGCCACGTTGTACCCACGCTACATGACCAAGCGCGGCTTGTTGATGGAGGGCGAATTCCGCTACCTGACCAAGTCCAGCGAAGGCCAGTTCGGTGGCGCGTACCTGAACGACGAGAATAACGATCGTTCCAAGCAGACCGACTCCAAAAAAACCCGCTACATGCTCAACTGGCAGCACAAGGGCGGCCTGGATTCGCGTGTACTGACCGAGGTGGACTACACCAAGATCAGCGACCCTTACTACTTCCAGGACCTGCAGAGCGATCAGATAGGGGTCGAGAGCTCCAACTCCTACGTCAACCAGCAGGGTGCCGTCAGCTACCGTGGCGACGACTACACCGCACGCCTCAACGTACAGGCCTACCAGCTTTCCAGCGTATCGAACATCACGCCTTACAACCGGCTGCCGCAACTCACTCTCAACGGTGAACTGCCTTATCACCCCGAAGGCCTGAACTTTACCTACGAGACTGAAGCGGTCCGTTTCGAGCGCAGCCTGGAAACCGGCAACTTCTTCGACAAAGATGGGGGGCCGTTCGATGGGAGCGGCAACTCCGCAGGTACGCCTCGCCTGGACACCAACGTCGTGGGCCTCGCGCGCGCCAACGGCAATCGTCTGAACCTCAAGCCGGGTGTCAGCCTGCCGCTCAACTGGACCTATGGCTACATAACGCCATCGCTTAAGTACCAGTACACTCAATATGACCTGGACCTGGGATCCAAGGGCAAGGATCAACTGGCCAGCAACTTTGGCAACGCTTCGGCTCTTGGCGAAACCTTCAACAGTTCGCAAAACCGCGGCGTACCGATCGCCAGCATCGACAGCGGCCTGTACTTCGACCGCAGCACCAGCCTGTTTGGCACCCACTATCGCCAAACCCTGGAACCACGCCTGTTCTATCTCTATGTGCCCGAGAAAGACCAGAAAGACATTCCCGTATTTGACTCTGGCGAATACAGCTTCAACTACGCCTCGTTGTTCCGCGACAACCGCTTCTCCGGCTCGGACCGGGTAGGCGACGAGAACAAATTGTCTCTGGGTGTTACCAGCCGCTGGATCGAAGACAATGGCTTCGAGCGCCAGCGCATCAGCATCGGCCAGGCACTGTACTTCAGAGACCGTAACGTTCAGTTGCCCGGTGTCGATTACCGCACCCGCGCAGACGCCCAGGCCAATGTCTCCCCCTATGCCCTGGAGTACGGCTACCGCTTCAACCACGACTGGCGCGCCACAGCCGACTACAACTGGGACCCGGACAGCCACAGTCCGCGTTCGGGCAGCGCGATGTTCCACTACCAGCCTGAAGACAATCCAAACAAAGTCTTCAACGCCGGTTATCGCTATCGCAACGACCAGGTGATCTACAACCAGAACACCGGTCAATGGCAGTTCGGCGGCGACTACGGCACTCCGGGCACTCCTGGCTTCGTGAAGGATTACTACAAGATCCAGCAGCACGACTTCTCGGTGATCTGGCCAATCGTGCCGCAGTGGAACGTCATTAGCCGCTGGCAGTACGACTACAACCGCAACCGTACTTTGGAAGCCTTCGGCGGGTTCGAGTACGACAACTGCTGCTGGAAACTGCGCCTGATTAACCGTTACTGGGTCAAGTATGACGAATTCAGTCAAGACGCCCCGCAAAACGAAAAAGGCGACCGTGGCATCTTCCTCCAAATTGTTCTGAAGGGACTCGGTGGCGTTGTTGGCACCAAAGTAGAGAGCTTCCTCGACAAAGGCATCCAAGGTTATCGTGAACGTGAAGATCAAGCTTTCTGATTGTCTGCGCCCGCTGATGCTGGGCGCGCTGGTCCTGAGTGCGGCGGTTCACGCCGCCGTGCAACCCCTCGACAACGTCGTGGCGATCGTCGACAACGACGTGATCATGCAGAGCCAACTGGACCAGCGCGTCCATGATGTCCAGCAGAGCATCGCCAAGCGCGGCGGCGGCGTACCACCGACCAATGTACTGGACCAGCAGGTCCTCGAACGCCTGATCGTCGAAAACCTGCAGTTGCAGATCGGCGAACGCTCCGGCATTCGCATTTCCGACGAGGAACTGAACCAGGCCATCGGCACCATTGCCCAGCGCAATAACATGTCGGTGGATCAATTCAAGGCCGCGCTGGCCCACGATGGCCTCTCCTATGAGGACGCACGGGATCAGGTTCGCCGCGAAATGATCATCAGCCGCGTGCGCCAGCGCCGGGTTGCCGAACGAATCCAGGTTTCCGAGCAGGAAGTGAAAAACTTCCTCGCCTCCGACCTGGGCAAAATGCAGCTCTCCGAAGAGCTGCACCTAGCCAATATCCTCATTCCCACACCGGACAGCGCCAGCTCGCAGGTTATCCAAGCCGCAGCGGCCCAGGCCCAAGACATCTACCGGCAACTCAAGCAGGGGGCCGACTTTGCCCAGTTGGCGATTGCCAGGTCCGGCAGCGACAACGCCCTCGAGGGCGGCGACATGGGCTGGCGCAAGCCGGCACAATTGCCACCCCCGTTCGACCACTTGCTGAGCAGCATGCCAATCGGCGATATCACCGAGCCAGCCCGCACCGCCGGCGGCTTCATCATCCTGAAGGTGCTGGAGAAGCGCGGCGGCGAGACTCAGATGCGCGACGAAGTGCATGTTCGCCACATCCTGATCAAGCCGAATGCCATTCGCGGCGAAGCCGAGACCCAGGTCCTGGCCGAAAAACTCTACGAGCGCATCCAGAATGGCGAAGACTTCGCCACTTTGGCCAAGAGCTTCTCGGAGGATCCGGGCTCTGCCCTCAACGGCGGCGACCTGAATTGGATCGATCCGAAGGTGCTGGTTCCGGAATTCCAGGAAGTGATGGCAAAGACGCCACAAGGCGTGCTGTCTAAACCGTTCAAGACCCAATACGGCTGGCATGTGCTGGAAGTCCTTGGCCGTCGCGCCACCGACGGCACCCTACAGGCACGCGAACAACAAGCCATGACCGTACTGCGTAACCGCAAGTACGACGAAGAGCTGCAAACCTGGCTGCGTCAGATCCGCGACGAAGCCTACGTTGAAATCAAGCTCCCTGGCGCGGACCAGGCAGACCAGGCAACCCAGTGAAACCCAAGCGTTTTGCGTTGACACCCGGCGAGCCGGCGGGCATAGGTCCAGACCTTTGCCTGCTGCTGGCCTCGCAACCCCAGCCTCATCCCTTGATTGCCATTACCAGTCGTGAGCTGCTCGCCGAGCGGGCCGCACAACTGGGCGTGGTCGTTGACCTACTGTCGGTCGGGCCGCACAACTGGCCCAACCAACCAGCACCGGCGGGCAGCCTGTATGTATGGGATACGCCACTGGCGACCCAGGTCGTCGCCGGGAAGCTGGACAAGGCCAATGCGGCCTTTGTGCTAGAGACCCTGACCCGCGCCGGCCAAGGCTGCTTGGACGGCGATTTCGCCGGCATGATCACCGCCCCGGTTCACAAGGGCGTGATCAACGATTCGGGAATCGCGTTTTCCGGGCACACGGAATTCCTCGCCGACCTGACCCACACCCACCAGGTGGTCATGATGCTGGCCACCCACGGATTGCGGGTGGCACTGGTCACCACTCACCTGCCCTTGCGTCAGGTAGCGGACGCGATCACCCCGCAGCGCCTGGAACGCGTCACACGCATCCTGCATACCGATCTCAAGGAAAAATTCGGCATTGCCCAACCGCGCATCCTGGTTTGCGGGCTCAACCCCCATGCCGGCGAAGGCGGCCATCTGGGCCACGAAGAGATCGACATCATCGAACCCACCCTGGAGCGTCTGCGCAGCGAAGGCATGGACTTGCGTGGCCCGCTGCCTGCCGACACTCTGTTTACCCCCAAATATCTGGAGCACTACGACGCAGTGCTGGCGATGTACCATGATCAGGGCCTGCCCGTGCTGAAATACCAAGGTTTCGGCGCGGCAGTCAATGTGACCCTGGGCTTGCCGATCATCCGCACCTCGGTCGACCATGGCACCGCCCTGGATCTGGCCGGCGGCGGCGAAATCGATACCGGCAGCCTGCAGGTTGCCCTGGAAACCGCCTACCAGATGGCCGAGACCCGTTTATGAGCGAGCATTACCAACACCGGGCGCGCAAGCGTTTCGGGCAGAACTTCCTGCATGACGCCGGCGTGATCGACCGCATCCTACGCGCCATTCATGCCAGGCCCGAAGACCGCATGCTAGAGATTGGTCCAGGCCAGGGTGCCTTGACCGAAGGTCTGTTGGGCAGCGGTGCCCAACTGGATGTGGTCGAGCTGGACAAAGACCTGATCCCGATCCTGAACCAGCAGTTCGCCACCAAGACGAACTTCAACCTGCATCAGGGCGACGCGCTGAAATTCGACTTCACCAGCCTGAACGCCGCACCGAACAGCTTGCGGGTGGTTGGCAACCTACCGTACAACATCTCCACGCCGCTGATTTTCCACCTGCTGCACAACGCCGGCCTGATCCGCGACATGCACTTCATGCTGCAAAAGGAAGTCGTCGAGCGCTTGGCCGCAGGCCCTGGTGGCGGCGACTGGGGGCGCCTGTCGATCATGGTCCAGTATCATTGCCGCGTGGAGCACCTGTTCAATGTCGGTCCCGGTGCGTTCAATCCACCACCGAAAGTCGACTCCGCGATTGTCCGCCTGGTGCCTCACGCCGTGCTGCCGCACCCGGCCAAGGACCATCGCCTGCTGGAACGAATCGTTCGCGAAGCGTTCAATCAGCGCCGCAAGACCTTGCGCAACACGCTCAAAGCCCTGCTCAGCAACGCCGAGATCGAAGCTGCCGGTGTCGATGGCAGCCTACGCCCGGAACAATTGGACCTCGCAGCTTTCGTAAGCCTGGCTGACAAACTCAGCGAACAGTCTGGTAGCGCAACCGTCGCCGGCTGACACCGCCTCATCGCGCCAGGGTATGCCGCCAGATTCCATATCTGGCCTACTACCCGGCACTTGACCTAGACTGAGCAGCACCAGTCGCATCTTCCGCTTTTGTTTCCAAGGCCTCTCGCATGTCCGATCCTCGTTATCAGGTCGACGTCAGCGTCGTCACCCGCTTCCTCGCTGAACAATCACAACCCGAGCAGAACCGTTTCGCCTTTGCCTACACCATTACCGTGCGCAACAACGGCCAACTGCCCGTCCGGCTGCTTTCACGGCATTGGGTGATCACCGATGGCGACGGCCATGTCGAGGAAGTCCGTGGTGCCGGCGTGGTCGGTCGCCAGCCGCTGATTGCCGCCGGAGATAGCCACACCTACAGCAGCGGCACGGTGATGACCACCACGGTCGGCAACATGCAGGGCAGCTACCAAATGCTCGCCGAGGATGGCAAGCACTTCGATGCCATCATCGCTCCGTTCCGTCTGGCCGTACCCGGAGCCCTGCACTGATGGCGGTATACGCCGTTGGCGATCTGCAAGGTTGCCTGGAACCGCTCAAATGCCTGCTGGAGCGGGTCAGGTTCAACCCAGCCGAGGATCGCTTATGGCTGGTGGGCGATCTAGTCAATCGCGGTCCGCAATCCCTGGAAACCTTGCGTTTCCTGTATGGAATACGAGACTCGCTGGTAGGCGTGCTCGGCAACCACGACCTGCACCTGCTGGCGGCCTCGCAGCACATCGAGCGCCTGAAGAAAAACGATACCCTGCGCGAGATCCTCGACGCTCCCGATGGCCCCGAGCTGCTCGACTGGTTGCGCCGGCAAAAACTGCTGCACCATGATCCCGAGCGCAATATGGTCCTGGTCCATGCCGGTATTCCCCCACAATGGACACTCAAGAAAGCCCTGAAGCTTGCCGCCGAAGTCGAAGATGCCTTGCGCGATGACAATCTCTTCGCGCCCTTCCTGGATGGCATGTACGGCAACGAACCGAACAAATGGGAAGGCAGCCTGCAAGGTGTCGCACGCTTGCGGGTGATTACCAACTACTTCACCCGCATGCGCTTCTGCACCGCGCAAGGCAAGCTCGACCTCAAGGGCAACGAGGGCGCCGATACCGCGCCGCCCGGCTACGCTCCGTGGTTCAGCTACAAGGAACGCAAGACCCAGGGCCTGAAGATCATCTTCGGCCACTGGGCGGCCCTCGAAGGCCAGTGCGATGAGCCGGGGATCTTTGCCCTCGATACCGGCTGCGTCTGGGGCGGCGCCATGACCTTGATGAACGTCGATACCGGCGAACGCCTGACCTGCAAATGTGACGCCCAGGGCGGCGTCGCGCCACCACCCACCCTGGCCGAGCGATTCCGAGCCTGGCTCTATCGCTAACCTGCACGATACACTCGCCCCAGACGGAGCCCATGATGAGCGAATTCAAACGCATCCCCCCCGAACAAGCCCAGGCCCTGCGTGAGCAAGGTGCCGTGGTTGTCGATGTCCGCGATCCGCAGGCGTTTGCCCAGAACCACATCAGTGGTTCAACGCACCTGGACAATCATTCCCTGCATGATTTCATCACCAAGGCCGACCTGGACCAGCCCCTGGTGGTGTGCTGCTACCATGGCAACTCCAGCCAGGGCGCGGCGGCCTATCTGGTCAGCCAGGGCTTCTCCGAGGTCTACAGCCTCGATGGCGGCTTCGAACTGTGGCGTGCGACTTTTCCCTCGGAAACAACCCGGAATATTTCCGAATAATTTTTTTCTTTCGCTCCAGCCCGTACAAACAGCGGGCTAGAGTGCTTTCTGACGAACGGTCAGGCGCAACTAATTGCGCATCTCGCCTTGATCTCCCGGATTCCGAACTATCCTTAAGCTCAGGCCATCCAAATCAGGGGAGAGCCGGTACACCGGCATGCGGGTCATCGGGAGTAATTTTCAAGGCTATCGTCGCCTTGGGGGTGTTCTGGGGGGGTAAACAGCAACTGCTCAGCGGTTGCATGCCAGCACTCGACTGACTGATCCGGCACCGGCTCCAAGTATCGAGCGAGGTGACGTCATGAGCATATTCAGCCATTTCCAACAACGCTTCGAATCCACACGGCAAGAAGAACTCACGTTGCAGGAGTATCTCGACCTGTGCAAAAAGGATCGTAGTGCCTATGCGTCGGCAGCCGAAAGGTTGCTCTTGGCAATCGGCGAACCCGAACTGCTGGACACCTCCACCAACTCACGGTTGTCGCGCATCTTCTCCAACAAAGTGATCCGTCGCTATCCGGCCTTTGAAGACTTCCACGGGATGGAAGAATGCATCGACCAGATCGTCTCGTATTTCCGCCACGCCGCCCAAGGCCTGGAAGAGAAGAAGCAGATCCTCTACCTGCTCGGTCCTGTCGGAGGCGGCAAGTCGTCCCTGGCCGAAAAACTGAAACAGCTGATCGAGAAAGTCCCCTTCTATGCCATCAAGGGCTCGCCGGTCTTCGAGTCGCCCCTGGGCTTGTTCAACGCCACGGAAGATGGCGCGATCCTCGAGGAAGACTTCGGGATACCCCGGCGCTACCTGAACACCATCATGTCGCCGTGGGCCACCAAGCGCCTGGCCGAGTTCGGCGGCGACATCAGTCAGTTCCGCATCGTCAAGCTCTACCCGTCGATCCTCAACCAGATCGGCGTGGCCAAGACCGAACCGGGTGACGAGAACAACCAGGACATCTCCGCGCTCGTGGGCAAGGTCGATATCCGCAAGCTGGAAGAATTCCCGCAGAACGACGCCGATGCCTACAGCTATTCGGGAGCACTGTGCCGGGCCAACCAGGGCCTGATGGAGTTCGTGGAAATGTTCAAGGCACCGATCAAGGTGCTCCATCCACTGCTGACCGCCACCCAGGAAGGCAACTACAACAGCACCGAAGGCCTCGGCGCCATTCCCTTCACTGGGATCCTGCTGGCTCACTCCAACGAGTCGGAGTGGCACACCTTCCGCAACAACAAGAACAACGAAGCCTTCATCGACCGCATCTACATCGTCAAGGTCCCGTACTGCCTGCGGGTCAGCGACGAAGTGAAGATCTACGACAAGCTGTTGTTCAACAGTTCCCTGGCCAAAGCCCACTGCGCGCCCGACACCCTGAAGATGCTCGCTCAGTTCACCGTGCTCTCGCGCCTCAAGGAGCCGGAAAACTCGAATATCTACTCAAAAATGCGAGTCTATGACGGCGAAAACCTCAAGGACACCGATCCGAAGGCCAAGTCGATTCAGGAATACCGCGACAGCGCAGGCGTCGACGAAGGCATGAACGGCCTGTCGACCCGCTTCGCCTTCAAGATCCTGTCGAAGGTCTTCAACTTCGATCCCCATGAAATCGCCGCCAACCCGGTACATCTGTTGTATGTGCTGGAGCAGCAGATCGAACAGGAACAGTTCCAGGCCGAAACCCGCGAACGCTATCTGCGCTTCCTCAAGGAATACCTGGCGCCGCGCTATATCGAGTTTATCGGCAAGGAAATCCAGACCGCGTACCTGGAGTCCTACAGCGAGTACGGCCAGAACATCTTCGATCGTTATGTGCTCTACGCCGATTTCTGGATCCAGGACCAGGAGTACCGCGACCCGGAAACCGGGGAAATCCTCAATCGCGTGGCCCTGAACGAAGAGCTGGAAAAAATCGAAAAACCGGCCGGTATCAGCAATCCGAAGGACTTTCGCAACGAGATCGTCAACTTCGTACTGCGGGCTCGGGCCAACAACAATGGCAAGAACCCAACCTGGCTCAGCTATGAGAAGCTGCGGGTGGTCATCGAGAAAAAGATGTTCTCCAACACCGAGGACCTGCTGCCGGTCATCAGCTTCAACGCCAAAGCGAGCAAGGAAGACCAGCAAAAACACAACGACTTCGTTACGCGCATGGTCGAACGCGGCTACACCGACAAACAGGTACGCCTGCTCTCCGAGTGGTACCTGCGGGTCAGGAAGTCGCAGTAAAGGCAGCTGCAAGCGCCAGACTGCAGGTCTCGGGCACGTGGTCGAACGTGTCCGAGTGTTCGGTCGACCGCTTGTCTTTAAGCTTCCAGCCTGCTGCAGGAAGCTTGTAACTTGAGGCTGCCCGGAGGGCTCCCCATGAGCTATGTGATCGACCGACGTCTTAATGGCAAGAACAAGAGCACGGTGAACCGTCAGCGCTTCCTGCGACGTTATCGTGACCATATCAAAAAGGCGGTAGAGGAAGCCGTGAGCCGCCGCTCCATCACCGATATGGAGCACGGCGAGCAGATCAGCATCCCGGGTCGCGATATCGATGAACCGGTGCTGCACCATGGGCGTGGCGGCAAACAGACCGTGGTCCATCCCGGTAACAAGGAATTCACCAGCGGCGAACATATCCCCAGACCACCGGGCGGAGGAGGTGGCCGCGGCCCTGGCAAGGCCGGCAATTCCGGTGAAGGGATGGATGAATTCGTCTTCCAGATCACCCAGGAAGAATTCCTCGAGTTCATGTTCGAGGACCTGGAGCTGCCCAACCTGGTCAAGCGCAATCTCACCGGTACCGACACTTTCAAGACCGTTCGCGCCGGAATCAGCAACGAAGGCAACCCCTCGCGCATCAATATCATCCGGACCCTGCGCTCGGCCCATGCGCGGCGCATCGCCCTGTCTGGCAGCAGTCGCGCGAAACTCAAGGAGGCCAAGGCCGAACTGGAGCGGCTAAAACGCGAAGAACCCGACAATTTCGGTGATATCCAAGACATCGAGGCGGAAATCGAAAAACTCAGCGCACGCATTCATCGCGTGCCGTTCCTCGACACCTTCGACCTGAAATACAACCTGCTGGTCAAGCAACCCAACCCCAGCTCCAAGGCGGTCATGTTCTGCCTGATGGATGTCTCCGGCTCCATGACCCAGGCGACCAAGGACATCGCCAAACGCTTCTTTATCCTGTTGTACCTGTTTCTCAAGCGCAACTACGACAAGATCGAAGTGGTGTTCATCCGTCATCACACCAGCGCCCGGGAAGTCGATGAGGAGGAATTCTTCTATTCGCGGGAAACCGGCGGCACCATCGTGTCCAGCGCCTTGAAACTCATGCAGGAAATCATGGCCGAGCGCTATCCGACCAATGAATGGAACATCTATGCGGCCCAAGCCTCCGACGGCGACAACTGGAACGACGACTCACCGATCTGCCGCGACATCCTGATCAACCAGATCATGCCGTTCGTGCAGTACTACACTTACGTAGAGATCACCCCTCGCGAACACCAGGCTCTATGGTACGAATACGAACGCATCAGCGAGGCGTTCAAAGATACGTTTGCCCAACAGCAACTGGTCTCGGCCGGCGATATCTATCCGGTCTTCCGTGAACTCTTCCAGCGCAGGTTAGTGACATGACCGCCAGAGAGCAGAAACAACAGAAGCGCCAGCCTATTTCCACCGGTTCGGAATGGACATTCGAGCTGATCCAGGCCTACGACCGCGAAATCAGCCGTATCGCCGAACGTTATGCCCTGGACACCTACCCCAACCAGATCGAAGTGATCACCGCCGAGCAGATGATGGACGCCTATGCCTCAGTGGGCATGCCCCTGGGCTACCACCACTGGTCCTACGGCAAGCATTTCCTCAGCACAGAAAAATCTTACAGCCGGGGCCAGATGGGTCTGGCCTACGAAATCGTGATCAACTCCGATCCCTGCATCGCCTACCTGATGGAGGAAAACACCATTTGCATGCAGGCGCTGGTGGTGGCCCATGCTTGCTATGGCCATAACAGCTTCTTCAAGGGCAACTACCTGTTTCGGACCTGGACCGACGCCAGTTCGATCATCGATTACCTGGTCTTCGCCAAGCAATACATCATGCAATGCGAGGAACGCCACGGCATCGACGCGGTCGAGGACCTGCTCGACTCCTGCCATGCCCTGATGAACTACGGCGTCGACCGCTACAAACGCCCCTACCCGATTTCCGCGGAGGAAGAACGGCGGCGACAGAAAGACCGAGAAGAACACCTGCAAAAACAGATCAACGACCTGTGGCGTACCATTCCCAAGGGCGCGGATAAGCTCAGCGACAAGGACAATGCCCGCTTCCCTTCCGAGCCCCAGGAAAACATTCTCTATTTCATCGAGAAACATGCGCCGCTGCTGGAGCCATGGCAGCGGGAAATCGTGCGCATCGTGCGCAAGATCGCCCAGTATTTCTATCCGCAGCGCCAGACCCAGGTAATGAACGAGGGCTGGGCGACGTTCTGGCACTACACGCTGATGAACGACCTCTACGACGAAGGGCTGGTCACCGAAGGCTTCATGATGGAATTCCTCACTTCCCATACCAGCGTGGTGTTCCAACCCGGTTTCGACAGCCCCTATTACAACGGTATCAACCCCTACGCCCTGGGATTCGCCATGTACCGGGATATCCGACGGATGTGCGAGGAGCCAACGGAGGAGGATCGTCGCTGGTTCCCGGAGCTGGCCGGCAGCGATTGGCTGTCCAGCATCAAGTTCGCCATGAGCAGCTTCAAGGATGAGAGTTTTATCTTGCAATACCTGTCGCCCAAGGTGATCCGCGACCTGAAGCTGTTCAGCATCCTCGATGACGATCAGCGCGACGACCTGCTGGTCCCGGCCATCCACGACGAGGGCGGCTACCGGACCATTCGTGAAACCCTGGCCGCACAATATAACCTCGGTAACCGCGAACCCAACGTACAGATCTGGAGCATCGATCGCCGTGGCGATCGTTCACTGACCTTGCGCCATCAACAGCATGACCGCAAACCTCTGGGCGACTCGACCGAGGAAGTGCTCAAGCATCTGCACCGCCTCTGGGGCTTCGATATCCATCTAGAGACCCTGCAGGGCGACCAGATCATGAAAACTCATCACGTACCGCCCAGAAGCGAGTACAGCGAAAGCGACTACGGTCGACTGGACCTGGCCATGACTCATCTCTGAGCAAACGATGCCTGCGTTAGCCGGCCACACGGGTTATCCTGCGGGGCTAACGGAGGTTTTTCATGCAGATCTATAAAGTCGGCGGTGCGGTTCGTGATCGCCTGCTGGGCCAACCGGTCACCGATATCGACTGGGTTGTGGTCGGCGCCACCGCTGACGACATGCTCGCCAAAGGATTTCGTCCGGTCGGCGCCGACTTCCCGGTCTTTCTTCACCCTAAAAACGGCGAGGAATACGCCCTGGCCCGCACCGAACGCAAAAGCGGGCGTGGCTACGGCGGCTTTACCTTTCATGCCAGCCCCGAAGTCAGCCTCGAAGAAGACTTGATCCGCCGTGACCTGACAATCAACGCCATGGCCGAGGACGACCATGGCAAGCTGATCGACCCTTATCATGGCCAGCGAGACCTTGAGGCCCGCGTACTCCGCCATGTTTCCCCCGCGTTCGCCGAAGATCCGCTGCGGGTGTTGCGTGTTGCCCGCTTCGCGGCACGCTACGCCGACCTGGGTTTCAAGGTCGCACCGCAGACCCTCGCCCTGATGCGTCAACTGGCCGAATCGAGCGAACTGCAAGCCCTGACCGCCGAGCGTAGCTGGAAAGAAATCTCCCGCGCCCTGATGGAAGACCAACCCCAGGTGTTTATCCAGGTGCTGCGCGAGTGTGGTGCGTTGGCGGTACTGCTTCCAGAAGTCGATGCCCTGTTCGGTGTCCCGCAACCCGAAGCCCACCACCCTGAGATCGACAGCGGCCTCCACACCCTCAGGGTGCTGCAGCAGTCCGCCCGCTACCGGCAGCCGCTCAGCGTGCGCTGGGCCTGCCTGCTGCACGACCTGGGCAAAGGCCTCACACCCGAGAGCGAATGGCCAAGACATATCGCCCATGAGTTCAAGGGACTGAAACTGATCAAGGCCGTCAACGAACGCTACAAGGTACCCCGCGACTGCCAGGAGCTGGCGTTGCTGGTGGCCGAGTACCATACCCACGGCCATCGCGCCTTGGAACTGAGGCCCTCGACCTTGCTGGAGTTATTACAGAGCTTCGATGTTTATCGCCGCCCACAACGTTTCGAGGAGTTTATCGTCGCCTGCGAGATGGATGCCCGGGGCCGCCAAGGGCTGGAAGAGCGGGACTATCTACAGGCCGCCTATCTGCGCGGCGCGGCACTCGCGGCCAAGGCGGTGGCAGTGCAGCCACTGCTTGAAAAGGGCATCAAGGGGCCGGAGCTGGGTGAAGCGCTCAAGCATGAGCGCTTGAAGGCTCTCAAGACCTACAAAGAAAAAGCCACCGGCTGAAACACAACCCGTGCCGAAGCCGGCTCTACAACAGATCCGGCGGCGTCAACGCAGTGCCACGCCACTCGAACGCAACCGGTGCCAGCACCTGATCGATGCTCGCCTCCTGCCACAGTGCCGCAAAACTCTTGCCTACTTCAGGGTGCAGTTTTGTTGGCGCAATCAACGACAATGGCCACAAAACGAAGGCGTTTTTCAGAATTTCCGCACGGGGCAGAATCAGCCCATCGAAATTCCCCACCTGCTCGCCATACAGCAATACATCGATGTCCAGCGGCAACCCCTTGCGACCTGGCGCATAACGACCGTTGTCGGCCTCGATGAACTTCAACCGGCGATCCAGCTCCAGCAACGGCAGGTCAGTGGTAGCCGATACCACCAAATTGAAGAATGGCCCGCTCTTGATCCCCACCGGCTGGCTTTCGAACACCGCCGAACAGCGAATATCCAACAGAAAACCGGCCAGCGCCTCCAAGCCAGCCCGCACATGGGTTTCGCGCTCGATATTGCTGCCGAGCCCGAGATAAACCTGAGTTAGCGACATCCGCGCTCGATCTCCACGCCCACACCCCTGGCCGCCGCAACGGCACCCGGCTTGGTCAACTTGAGGCGCAACCAGGAAATCTGGAACTCGCTCATCAGCACTTGTGCCAGTCGTTCGGCGAAGGTTTCCACCAATTGGAATTGCGATTGCGCGGCAAAGGCCTGGATACGCGCCGACACGCTCGCATAGTCGAGGGCCAGGGTCAGGTCATCACCCGCCGCCGCAGGACGATTGTCCCAGGCGAAACTGCAGTCAAGACGCAGGCATTGCTTGATGCCACGCTCCCAGTCATAGGCACCGATCACGGTGTCGACTTCCAGGCCCTCGATAAACACTCTGTCCAAGCGCTCTTCTCCACCGCACGACAAGGGCGCAATGCGCCGTTAGAATCAGGGCATCCTCACCCGGAATAGTTAGCATGTTTTGGTTACTGGCGATCCTCGCCTACCTGCTCGGCTCTCTGTCCTTTGCCATTTTGCTCAGCCACCTGAGCGGAAACCCCGACCCCCGCATGAGTGGCTCGGGCAATGCCGGTGCGACCAACATGCTGCGCCTGGCTGGCAAGAAGCTGGCAATCCTGACGTTGCTCGGCGATTTGCTCAAGGGCCTGCTGCCCGTGCTGATCGCCGGATTTGCCGGGCTGTCACTGCAACAACAGGCCTGGGTCGGGCTCTGCGCCGTCCTCGGCCATCTGCTCCCACTGTACTTCCGCTTTCGCGGAGGCAAAGGCGTCGCGACAGCCGCCGGCATGCTGCTGGGGCTTTACCCGCCCGCCGCCTTGCTGGCCATCGCCGTCTGGATCCTGACCTTCTACCTCACCCGCACCAGCTCGCTCGCGGCCTTGATCGCCACACCGCTGACCCTCCCGCTATTGGCCTGGCAGGAACCGGCGGCGCTGTTGCCGATGAGCCTGCTCACCGGCCTGATCGTCTGGCGCCACCGTGGCAATCTACGCGACCTCTTTGCCGGTCGCGAACGACATTTCTGATCGTCGCGGATGAAAATACTGCAACCCTATCCACAGCCCAGCAGTCAAAGTGGCGACAACTGCTCCATCGGCCAACGCGCCCGCACGCTGATCGCCAGGCTTTCCTGCTGGCCGGCCTGCAGCCGCTGACAACCGGCAAATGCGATCATCGCGCCGTTATCGGTACAGAACTCAGGACGCGCGTAGAACACCTTGCCCTTCATCTCACTGAGCATTGTCTCCAGCGACACGCGCAAGGCCTTGTTGGCACTGACGCCGCCAGCAATCACCAGACGCTGCATACCTGCCTGCTTCAACGCCCGCTTGCACTTGATAGTCAAAGTTTCCACCACTGCCTGCTGGAAGGCCAGCGAGATGTCGCAACGGGTTTGCTCACCGTCGTCCCCAGTGCTGACACACTGCTGCCAGGTGTTGAGCGCGAAAGTTTTCAGGCCGCTGAAGCTAAACGCCAGGCCTGGCCGATCGCACATCGGTCGCGGGAAGACGAAGCGTCCGGGTACACCCCGTTCGGCTAGGCGGGCAATTTCTGGCCCGCCTGGGTAATTGAGGCCGATCATCTTCGCGGTCTTGTCGAAGGCCTCGCCGGCGGCGTCGTCCAGGCTTTCGCCCAGCAGCTCGTATTGACCGATGCCGTCGACCCGAACCAACTGCGTATGACCGCCCGAGACCAGCAACGCGACAAACGGGAACTGCGGTGGCTGCGCTTCCAACATCGGGGCCAGCAAATGACCTTCCATATGATGCACGCCCAGGGCCGGTATCCCCCAGGCAAAGGCCAACGCCTGGGCACACGAAGCCCCGACCAACAAGGCTCCGACCAAACCAGGACCGGCGGTATAGGCGATCGCGTCGATCTCGCTGGGCAGGCAATTGGCCTCGGCCAGCACCTGGCGAATCAGCGGCAGCATGCGCTTGACGTGATCACGGGAGGCCAGCTCCGGCACCACCCCGCCATAGGCTCGATGCAGGTCGATCTGACTGAACAGCGCATCGGCCAGAAGCCCGCGCTCACTGTCGTACAGCGCGACGCCGGTTTCGTCGCAGGAAGTTTCCAATCCCAGTACTAGCATGGATTTACGCCCTGAGGCTGAATTCGAAGGCGCGCATCATAGTCGCCACCCCGGGCTCAGACCAGTGGTTTTCGATCAGAGGCTTTGCATTCCTGACGATGAGAGGTTAACATCCGCAACCCTTAAAAACCGACGATCTCCAGTGCGCTTTTGCCTGAGGACGTCGACCCCGGTAATGAATGAAGGTAGCTCTGGATGCCAGCCGTCAAAGTTAAAGAGAACGAACCCTTCGACGTAGCTCTGCGTCGTTTCAAGCGCTCCTGCGAAAAAGCCGGTGTTCTGGCTGAAGTTCGTAGCCGCGAATTTTACGAGAAGCCGACTTCCGAGCGTAAGCGCAAAGCAGCCGCTGCTGTTAAGCGTCACGCCAAGAAAGTTCAGCGCGAACAGCGCCGCGCCGTTCGTCTGTACTAATACACAGACGTCCGTCGCAAGCTTCTGCCAAGCCCGGCTCTTAGCCGGGCTAATGGCATTTGCGGATATCGCTTGATGCTTCACCGTCAAAGCCGCCGATGCGACCCAGACGAACCCGCTTCAGCACGTCAGACCTGGCTTCTTGCCAGTGGTGCGCGTCTTTACTGACGAGCCTACCAAGGCTACCGACGAGCACACCCTTTCCAGCTTGCGGCGTTGTGCGGTCATTTTGACCGGCGGTGCGCCCGACAGCGACAGTTATAAATCGAAACCTGAAAAGCTGATTAAATTAAGGTCAGTGAGTTTTCGGCAGATACACTTCCCGACGATGATTGAGCAGACGACGAGCAATCGAGCAGCGCACATGCCTGCACGCCCCGACGACGTCCCGCCCCTTTCGGGATCCCCTTGCAGCGCAGCAACGACGAGAACGCCATGGCCGGGCTAATTCCCCAGAGCTTCATTGACGACCTTCTGAACCGCACCGACATTGTCGACGTGGTCAGCTCGCGCGTGCAAATGAAAAAGGCCGGCAAGAACTACACCGCCTGCTGCCCTTTTCACAAGGAAAAGACCCCGTCCTTCAGCGTCAGCCCGGACAAGCAGTTCTACTACTGCTTTGGCTGCGGCGCGGGAGGCAATGCCCTCGGTTTCATCATGGACCACGACAACCTGGACTTCCCCCAGGCCGTCGAAGAGCTGGCGAAAGCCGCCGGCATGGAGATCCCCCGCGAGGAAAGCGGCCGGCCGCACAAGCCGCGACAACCCACCGACTCACCGCTCTACCCGCTGCTGACCGCGGCAGCCGATTTTTATCGTCAGTCGCTGAAAAGCCACCCGGCCCGCAAAGCTGCCGTGGACTACCTCAAGGGTCGCGGCCTGACTGGCGAAATAGCCCGCGACTTCGGCCTGGGCTTTGCCCCGCCGGGCTGGGACAACCTGTTCAAGCACCTGTCCAGCGACACGCTGCAGCAAAAAGCCATGATCGACGCCGGCCTACTGATCGAAAACGCCGAGACTGGCAAACGTTATGACCGCTTCCGCGATCGCGTGATGTTCCCGATCCGCGACAGCCGCGGCCGTATCATCGCCTTCGGCGGCCGGGTGCTGGGCGACGACAAACCCAAGTACCTGAACTCACCGGAAACCCCGGTATTTCACAAGGGCCAGGAACTCTACGGCCTGTTCGAGGCTCGCAAGAACAACCGCAACCTTGACGAGATCATCGTCGTCGAGGGCTACATGGATGTCATCGCCCTGGCCCAGCAAGGTCTGCGCAACGCCGTAGCGACGCTCGGCACCGCGACCAGCGAAGACCACATGAAAAAGCTGTTTCGCATCGTGCCCAACGTGCTGTTCTGCTTTGACGGCGATCAGGCCGGCCGCAATGCCGCCTGGCGCGCACTGGAAGCGACTTTGAGCAGCCTGCAGGACGGACGGCGTGCGCGCTTTCTGTTCCTGCCCGAAGGCGAAGACCCGGATACCCTGATCCGCACGGAAGGCACTGATGCCTTTCGCGCCCGGATCAACCAGCACGCGCAGCCACTGGCCGATTATTTCTTCCAGCAACTGACCGAAGAAGCCGATCCTCGCTCACTGGAAGGCAAGGCCCACATGGCCACTCTCGCCGCGCCGCTGATCGACCAGATTCCTGGGGCGAATCTGAAGATCCTGATGCGTCAACGCCTCACGGAAATCACCGGCCTGACCCACGAAGCCGTCAGTCGGCTGGCGCACAGCGCCCCGATGGATGGTCCACCACCCGCTTATGATCCCGGCATCGACTACGACGCCCTCCCAGACTACTCGGACTACCACCCACCGCAGGAGGCCTATGCGCCCCAGCAGGAGTGGAGCCCGAAAAAACCAGGCGCCGGCGGCAAGAAATGGGACAAGAAACCCTGGAACAAAAATGGCAAGCACGGCGCTGATCGCGACCAGCCACGTGCCCCGAGAGTCCCGACCGCCGTCGAACCACCGACCCTGACCGCCTTGCGGACCCTGGTCCATCATCCGCGACTGGCCGAGAAGGTCGAGACCGCTGGTCACTTCGCCGATGAAGACAACACCAATACACAGCTTCTGGTGGCCTTGCTCGAAGCCGTGCAAAAGAATCCTAAGCTAAGCTCATTTCAGTTGATCTCGCGTTGGCACGGCACCGAACAGGGCCGATTGCTGACCCGCCTGGCGGAAAAGGAGTGGCTGATCGAAGGGGAAAACCTTGAACAACAGTTTTTCGACACCATAACTAGCTTGTCAGCCCGTCAGCGCGAGCGAAAGTTGGAACAACTTCTCAGGAAGTCGCGTCAAAGCGAATTGAGCACCGAAGAGAAATCTTTGCTGCTTGATCTGCTAAAACGCAATCTTCCTGCCTCAAACCCGACCTCAACTGGCGCGTGAGGTCATAGCTCGGGTATAATCCTCGGCTTGTTTTTTGCCCGCCAAGACCTTCAGTGGATAGGGTGTTATGTCCGGAAAAGCGCAACAGCAGTCTCGCCTCAAAGAGTTGATCAGCCGTGGTCGTGAGCAGGGTTACCTGACTTACGCGGAGGTCAACGACCACCTGCCGGAGGATATTTCAGATCCGGAACAGGTGGAAGACATCATCCGCATGATCAACGACATGGGGATCAACGTATTCGAGAGTGCTCCGGATGCGGATGCCCTTTTGTTGGCCGAAGCCGACACCGACGAAGCAGCCGCCGAAGAAGCGGCTGCGGCGTTGGCGGCCGTGGAAACCGACATTGGTCGCACTACCGACCCAGTGCGCATGTACATGCGCGAAATGGGTACGGTGGAGCTGCTCACGCGTGAAGGCGAAATCGAAATCGCCAAGCGTATCGAAGAGGGCATTCGTGAAGTGATGGGCGCAATCGCGCACTTCCCTGGCACGGTTGAACACATCCTCGGCGAATACACCCGCGTCACCACCGAGAGTGGTCGCCTGTCCGACGTCCTCAGCGGTTATATCGACCCGGACGACGGCATTGCGCCGCCTGCCGCCGAAGTTCCGCCGCCCATCGATGCCAAGGCTGCCAAAGCAGACGATGACAGTGACGACGATGAAGCCGAGGCCAGCGACGACGAAGAAGAAGCCGAAAGCGGTCCTGATCCAATCATCGCCGCCCAGCGCTTTGGCGCCGTGGCCGACCAGTTGGAGATCACCACCAAGGCGCTGAAAAAGCACGGTCGCCACAACAAGGCGGCCATCGCCGAACTGTTGGCCCTGGCCGAGCTGTTCATGCCGATCAAACTGGTACCGAAGCAATTCGAAGCCCTGGTCGAGCGTGTTCGCGGTGCCCTGGATCGCCTGCGTCAGCAAGAACGCGCCATCATGCAGCTGTGCGTGCGTGATGCCCGGATGCCACGTGCCGACTTCCTGCGCCAGTTCCCAGGCAACGAAATCGACGAAAGCTGGACTGCTGCTCTGGCCAAGGGTAAGAGCAAATATGCCGAAGCCATCGGCCGCTTGCAGCCGGACATCGTCCGTTGCCAGCAGAAGCTGAGCGCGCTCGAAGCCGAAACCGGCCTGACGATTGCCGAGATCAAGGACATCAACCGTCGCATGTCGATCGGCGAGGCCAAGGCCCGTCGCGCGAAGAAAGAGATGGTTGAAGCCAACTTGCGCCTGGTGATCTCCATCGCCAAGAAATACACCAACCGTGGCTTGCAGTTCCTCGACCTGATCCAGGAAGGCAACATCGGCTTGATGAAAGCGGTGGATAAGTTCGAATACCGTCGCGGCTACAAATTCTCGACCTATGCCACCTGGTGGATCCGTCAGGCGATCACTCGCTCGATCGCCGACCAGGCCCGCACCATCCGTATTCCGGTGCACATGATCGAGACAATCAACAAGCTCAACCGCATTTCCCGGCAGATGCTGCAGGAAATGGGTCGCGAACCGACCCCGGAAGAGCTGGGCGAACGCATGGAAATGCCCGAGGACAAAATCCGCAAGGTATTGAAGATCGCCAAAGAGCCGATCTCCATGGAAACCCCGATCGGTGATGACGAAGACTCTCACCTGGGTGACTTCATCGAAGACTCGACCATGCAGTCGCCAATCGATGTTGCTACCGTCGAGAGCCTCAAGGAAGCGACTCGCGAAGTTCTCTCCGGCCTCACCGCCCGTGAAGCCAAGGTCCTGCGCATGCGCTTCGGCATCGACATGAACACCGACCACACCCTTGAGGAAGTCGGCAAACAGTTCGATGTCACCCGCGAGCGGATTCGTCAGATCGAAGCCAAGGCGTTGCGCAAGCTGCGCCACCCGACGAGAAGCGAGCATCTGCGCTCCTTCCTCGACGAGTAACAGCAAAACCCCCGGCCCGCCGGGGGTTTTGCTTTCTGGCTCATCTGCTGACCAGCCTCATGAGCGGCTGCAGCTAGGTTTCGCTCTATGCCGAAGTGCTGCAAAGTTGTGAACAGATCCAAGGGTATACCTCGTCAGCCTGCCGCTGGTGGTCGAGGAACCAGTTGCGGCTTTTCTTCATATAACTCTTTCGGAGTTTTCGGATAGCGCAAGCGAGAAACCGTCGCTATAATTCGCGGCCTACTGAGGGCCTATAGCTCAGTTGGTTAGAGCAGAGGACTCATAATCCTTTGGTCCACGGTTCGAGTCCGTGTGGGCCCACCAACTCCAAAGCCGCGCATTGCGCGGCTTTCTCGCTAGCCACGCTGGTATCCAGCGCAACGGCTCCGAACGCATGATGCTGGAAGCAGCCCTCAAGCGCCACCTGAACGGCATGTCCTCCACCGCTCAGCCTAGCGAAACCCCGAAAGCCAAAAAAGCTCATCGGATACTTGGGTACATCCTTTCTGACTGTTCTCTCCGCTGAAATCATCACCGGCTATTGCGACAAGCGTCCGGACGAACCCAGCCGTACTGGGAACATCAGCAACAATTGAGCGCTCCACGCCATCCGGCCACCTGTTCCACGATCATCCGGCCGGGCAATCGGAGCGCAACGACGCGGGTTGGCATTGTCAGTCCGAAGCCTCTGCCGCGGTTAATTTCGTTAAACACCTGCGCATCGATCCGCCCTGGCGTTCGATGCGATAAGCGTTATGCGCCAACTGCTTTAAGATCCCATCACCTCAAGCCGGATTACCAATCGGGCCTGCGAGCGCGAGGTGCAAGCCCAGGAGGCGGTGTTAGAGCGGGATGTCGAGAACTCTGGCCAGTCGCACTACGGTGACGCCTGGCCCAAGATGCCTAAGCGACGGCTGGACCAACACGCAGTTGTCATAAGGCGTGACAATCTCCCGATCGCCGTCTCGGGCGATGACCGTTCCAGAGCGCGCTATCAGCTCCAGGCCGCGAAAGTCCTCGACAAAGCTGAAATCCATACTGTTGGCGACGATCGATTCGGTCACTTGGAGGAAACGCTGGGGGTCGGGTTTGACGCTGCTTAGAAACTGTACGACGTCTTCTTCACACACCACTTGGGTCGTGATCAGAAAGCGCGCCGCCACATCCAATGCAACCTGCCGGCTTTTTTGTGAAAAATGTTGCCCGGTCTCTATCAGCAGCGCGTTCTTCTCACTCGCACTCTCGTTGAAATCATCGTAATCACGCATGCGACGACCGTTGGCGTGACCGGAGTCAACGACTACTGTTGCTGGCACACCGAGGGTGGCGGCGAACTCCATGCCCTTGATACATGCACCACACATCATCAGCGGCGCGGATTCTTCATGCATCGAGTGGATATCAAGCAGCAGGTCGACGCTGTCAATGAGAGGACGCAACTCGCGCGCCCGACGCAATTCGATAGAGCTTTGATCGCCGTCGAGTTTCGATGGTAACCAGACCCGGTTCATGTCTTCGTCCAAGTAACGAGTCGCGTCGATGTTCTGTGGGTCGAAGCGCTGGTAGGCCTCGACGTTGCCGAACGCCAGGCTCAACCGACCCTGACGCGGGCGTAAACCGCTGCGCAGGAAGGCGTCAACCGCAATAGCACCACTGACTTCGTTGCCATGAGTCAACGCCATGATCAATACGTGTGGCCCCGGTACGCCACTGTCGAAACTGTGAGCGTAATCAATTCCGCAGTTACCCGTTTTCCATGGGTGGATATCGGGAAACTCAACTTCCACCGGATAAGGTTTCAGGGACGCACGAATTTGTTCAAGGGTCTTCATTTGGATCTCCGACAGATAATAGTTCCCGTTTGCCGAGTAACCTGCAGGTGCGGCATATACGGTGATTTAAGAATGGAATGGAGCGAACGGCTTAAGATCAGTTAGAGATGTTATGACGCATACGGCGGCTAAGGCAGATCACCGCGATGACACTGATAAGCGCTGTCGCCATGACGTAGAAGCTGGGCGCTAACTTATTGTCGGTGGCACCAATCATCCAAGTCACGATCAGCGGGGCAAAACCGCCAAACAAGGTGACCGAAAAGTTGTAGCTGAGCGCCAGGCCAGTACCACGAATGCTGGTGGGAAATATGTCGGCCAGCATCGCGGGGATCGGCCCCAGGCCGGCAGCGATCAAAATGCCGACAATGGTTTGCACCAACAGCAAGACCCATATAGTGGGAAAGATATTGAGCAGCAGAAACATCGGGTAAGACGACAAACCTGTAATCAGCAATGCGATGGTCAGCACCCGAAACCGACCATAGCGATCCGAAAGGCCACCGAACACCGGAGCCATGATCATCAGGGTAGCCCCGGTCACCAGCGCCCCAAGGTACGAGGAGGTGGCTGCGATGTGTAGCTGCTTTAAGGCATAGATCGGCATGTAGAGCTTGTGCACGTAGTTGAACGCCGTCGCACCGGAGACCACCCCGATAGCCAGCAGCAAGCTTACATGCTCCTTGATCAACACATTTCGCAGTGGAGTTTTATGGTGAACGTTCGCGACGGTTTTCTGGAATTCCGGGGTTTCATCAATCTGGCTACGGATGTAAAAACCCACCGGCCCGATCAGTAAACCAATGCCGAAAGCAACACGCCAGCCCCAGTCATTCAATTGCACATCCGACAACGTGTAACTGAGTAGGGCACTGACCCCTGCCGCCAATACAGTCGCCAGGCCTTGGGTTGACAACTGCCAACTGGCGAAGAAACCACGTCGTTTAGCATCAGCGTGCTCGACCATGAATGCGGTCGCGGCACCGAACTCCCCACCCGTGGAAAAACCTTGCAGCATACGAGCAACAATAATCAGCAGCGGTGCGGTCAAGCCAATCTGCTCATAGGAAGGAACGACAGTGATCATCGCTGTGCCGAGCATCATGATCGTAATCGACATCGTCAATGAGGCCTTGCGCCCTGCCCGATCCGCGTATGAGCCCAGTACGATTGCGCCCAGCGGACGCATCAAAAAAGAAATGCCAAATGAGCCAACGCTGAGCAGTAGTGAAGTAGTTTCGTTGTCAGACGGGAAAAACATCCTCCCAATCACCACTGCGAAATAGCCATAGATCAGCAAGTCGTAAAATTCCAAAGCGTTGCCGATACTGGCTGCGACGATTTCCTTCCATGGACCTCGCTTGGTAGAGGCTTGTGCGGGAAGCACGATGGATGATTGAACGGTCATGATTTAGTCCTGGGTCTGTTTCACTGTCGGCGACCGTACTCACCGAGCCGCAACACGGTTCGGTGACATCGATGGCAGTAATTGTTATGGGTGAAAACAACCGAGTACCAAATGAAGATCCTGTCTTAATCGCTACTCAGCCCGGAACCAAACTGAATCAAGCCTTGAGCAATGACAATTGCTGTTTGGGCACATCTTTGGGCTGATTCAGCACATGCCGTTTAGCTCAGCCCTTTGAGAACCTTCGAAACGCTGATTTGTTTTCGAATGTCCGTAATTAGTGTGTTTTTGAGTTGGCTTCACAGCAACTTTGGGCCGTGTTTCGAGCCGTATTCCGCATGGCGCAAGACCAGCCCCTGCCAGATTCTCATCACTAGTTCGCTCTGATTGGAACGCAGGCGATGCAAGGACACGTCGAAGCTGATCTGAAACTCTGGATCTCCCGCAATCACCAACTCGCTAGACACAAGGGCATCTTTGGCGACCATTCGCGGCAGCCAGGCGAGACCATTGCCTCGCTTAGCCATTTCCAGAATGGCGTCGTAAGAGTCAGCTTGATAAATCATGCGCAACGCCAACGGCTGAGGCAATCTTGCTAAGTGCTGGGCTAGCACTCCGCGCAGTGCGAGGGTTGGCGAGAACGCCAGCCAGGGGATCGTCAACGCGCTACTGCTGGCGGAAATATGAAACATCGGTTGGCCACGGTCGTCTGGCGCACTGACCGGCAGCAATTCTTCATTGGCGAGAACCAGCGAGTCGAAACGCTCCGGATCAATCAGGACCTGCGTAAGCGGATTGGAAAAAATCAATAGCAAGTCCGCGTCACCGGCGGACAATCTCATTATTGCCTCTTGCGCGCCACTGGTAACCAGTGACACTGGGAAGCAGCCGAACTGTTGGTTCAGAGACTCGTACCAATCGGGGAAAAAAGTACTTGCCAGGGTTCGGCCCGTAGCAATGCGCACCGGCTCGTCACGGCTCAATCTTCCCCCCTGAAACTGTGCCCGCACCGCTCCCAGTAACTCCACCGATTGCGTTGCGGCATCGAGAAACAGTAGACCGCTGGGCGTCAACGACAGCGGCTGTTTGCGCTCGATCAGCGAAGAGCCGACCCACTCTTCCAACGCTCGAATACGCCGACCGAATGCAGGATGTGTCACGCAACGGATCTCTGCGGCACGGGACAGGCTGCGAGTGCGGGCCAGTTCGATAAAGTCTTCGAGCCATTCGAGTTGCATCGTAATTTCCTAAAGACGTGATCGTTTTGTGGCAGTGGATCTCCTTGTCCATTGGCTCGACTTTTTGTTCGAGACTCCGACGCGCTGCATCAACTGCACGGACAAAGCGCGCGGTTGCCCAGCGACCTCTCCGCCTTCGAAGACCTCAATCGGGTGGCTGACAGCTACCATTCGAACCAATCGCTCTGATGCCACAGGATCGACGGCCATTTTTTCCGCCTACGTTGGTCAAGCATCAAGATCGACGCATTGAATAACATCTGCAAACTGCGCTCGTGTAAATCAAGGCTACGCCTATAGCTTGAAAAAAGTGCAGAAATCGCTTCCTTGACCTGAGGCAGCCGTTCCGAACCTTAAGCCAAGCAGTTCAACTGGAAGAAACGGCTGGAGCTATCGTTAGCTCGGTACATAAGGCGAAGCCGAGCGTGATAAAACAAATGAAGTTAACCGCTCAGGCCACCAGGGTTGTAAATGAGTATTCCGGTCCGCTGTCAACGCCACATGGGCGAGCGCAGATACATTTCATAAGAACCTGCGAACGGTCCCACTGAGCAACTCCACGCTGCGGCTTGCTGAATCATCAAGTTTTACAAATCAATAATTTTTCATAACAGCACTAACGACCGCACGGGACTGCTCAAGAACTACCTCCAAAGGTTGTGTAGAGTCGATATCGACGATTGGAGCACCATTGAAAGATAACTTTGGGACAACGTTGATCTTTTTTTCCAGGGAAGCAGGAATGTGGTCGGGCTTGCGCCGAATGGCTGTTTCAAGGTCAACGTTTAGTCGCAGAACCACATCGGGCGTCACTGCCGCCATCTTCTTATAGAGCCAGAATTCCACATGCATGAGCATCTTTGCTCCGCCATCCGTGAGTTTTCGACCCGTTAAGTGAGGACCATCCATTTCCCCAGGCTCGACAGTTTGTGGATATCGATCCGTTAGGATGGCTCGTCCCATGCCACGAAAAAAACACATTCTCGTGAATCGGATCACGCGTCTCATGGACGCTATGAACATGACCAATGCGACTGGGAAAGATATACCTTTTTTGCGTGCGGAGGCTCCAACTTTGCTGATACGGCTATCAACTTTTTTACCCAGAGGATTTTTTCGCATCGCCCTGCGAAGATTGCCCGTCTGTTTACCCAGGTGACACAGCGTTGTAGGACGATAATCTGACATGAAGCGCAATAATTCATGGCTTACGGTCGTTTTCCCGCTGCCGTCTGTTCCGACGATAGCAATAATCGGAACTTTTCGTCCCGGCACTTTGCAATAGTTCATATTTTTATACTGTCCATTATAGGGTACTCATCGCCGCAACTGTCTATGTGTGGCCGCGCCCACCTTAGGAGAGTGCCATGGAGTCAAAATAACATGATTTCGACAAATGACGATACGCCGCACGGGGCGTCGCAGGCTCACTTTTGCGACGTCGGTCATCACTCTGCCAATGCGATGCTTGAGCCACAGGTTAAAGACTGCCTTGCGTCGTGACCCATGCTCGTATCCGGCCAGCTATTTCATCGGGTAATTTAAACAACTCGTTATCATAGTCGAGTTCATTACGAGTTTTTTTCAGGACCAGATCATCATGCATCCCCCCCATAAGGCCATTTATGGTGGCGAGGAAACGCGAAACGGCATCAAGCTCAGGAGTGGGATGGAGTGCCCGGCGGGTATCGTTCAACGCTATGCGGCGGCTTATGACCTTGCGTAACTCGTGAAACCGCCTAGCGGTGAGAAGTGGGTTTTCTTGCACCGCGGCGACGAGGTGCTGATCTTCCGTCGCGATATAGCGCTGGAAGCTTTCTACCGTAGAAAGTCCAGCCTTAACGAGGATTTCACGTAGTTCTTCAAAGAAATCGCTGCGAAGACGACACCAAAGCTTGATACCAAACCAGAAGGTGCGCAAATTCTGACCACTCTTGTACGCATCCTGGAAAACACCCATAAGACGAGTGATGGAGTGCAGCCTTTCGGGTGGGGCGTGTTGTTCACTGTAGTTAGCACAGGCAAAACGCATCTTCTTGAAGCGTGCGCGCATAAGTTTGAAGCTTAAGGCTTGCTCGGGCGTAGCTGAGCGGCGAATAGCGATGGTGAAAACAAGGCGGCGTGTAGAGGATATGCTCATACCGGAAGTCAGGAGCTGCCAAGCAAGACGGTAACAATCTGCCAGTTCTTCTTCTGTAAAGTCCGGTGCAGGGTTTGTTGGGCAATAAGCTTCGAGATTAATCTCGTCATTATCCAGGATATTTTGGGTCAAAGCCGCCAACTGAGCTTGGGTGGCTTGTGGAAAATCGAGAGACAACGAAGACCTCGGCATTAAGCACCTGCACAAAATTAATTAGGTATTTTTTCGCAACCTGACGGCAGTGACACAAAGTTGCCGATAGCGGCCCAAGAGCGCCAGGCACGAGTATTTTGTATAAAGCATGCTTGCCATTCAGGGGCTTTTCGTATGATTATTTAGGTTATAGCATAATCTGATGACGTGAAAATGACGTCTTCTAGCTATGCAAGTCTTGGTTCCATCTACCAAAAAGACATAAATCTGCATTTTTTCATGTCCGAAAATTTTGTTTTTTTGAGATCAAAATAATTGCTCTTCTACTTTGAGCCACTCTATCAGAGCGATCATGAAGAATTCGTCATTGCCGCACAGGGTCCTTCGGGCACTGATCATCATCGACCTTTAGCGGCTACAGGCCGAGCTCTGGCCTTCGGGGCGTATGGTTCGTTAGCCTAAACAGTGCGAAAACAGGCAATACGGGTTTCCAACCATGCCAAGCTACGTTCGCTTACGAACGCTTTCTCCAGGCATATCCGCTCGTCCACTCGCTCGTGATTTTTTGATCCATGGTCCAAGCCCGTGCCTTGAGGGCCTGAGAAAAGCATTGGCAACCAGCAGATTTCGAGCTGGGCACTTTGACCTCCCAAGGAATAGATCACACAATCGGCTCATCTGATGAGCCGGGTGGACGATTTATTCGGCTCATGCTCAACCGGAGTCTCACTTTGCCCGACGCCCGCCCTCCCGCACTCGACGAAATCGACCGTCAACTGATCGCCGCCCTGCAGATCAACGCCCGTGAAAGCGTGGCAAGGCTGGCCCGGCAGCTGGGGATTGCCCGCACCACCGTCACCTCTCGACTGGCACGTTTGGAGAGAGCCAAAGTAATCACCGGCTACGGCGTGCGCCTGGGGCAACGCGTGGTGGACGGCGGCCTGCAAGCTTATGTTGGGATCACGGTGCGGCCACGCTCGGGCAAGGATGTGGTCCGGCGCCTCAGTGCCATGGCGCAGGTCCAGCAACTATGCACGGTGAGCGGCGAGTTCGACTACGTCGCCTGGTTGCGCAGCGATTCGCCGGAGCAACTGGATCAATTACTCGATCAGATCGGCAGCGTTGAAGGCGTGGAAAAAACCACCACCTCGATCATTCTCAGCAGCAAAGTAGATCGAGGCCAACCACTCTAGTTGGCGCGGGGGCGAACATGCCCGAGGGGGGTTTGTGCTTTTGAGAGTTCCTTCGCGGATAAATCCACCTAACCCCCCCTAGGAGGTAGACTTATCTGCCGAGGAATCGGCACTCTCGCTGCAATATGCAGCTTGTGTTCGTCATAAAGTATCGCCAACAATCAAAACGACGACATTTTGCGCCTTAATTTAGGTAGGCTTCGCTCCTTACAATGGTGCCCGTCTTTTCCTATCCTCACTCCAGCTGGGTATCACCCGACTCGAGTCGCCAGCTAGGTCCGCCATGAACCAGAACAGTCGCCACCCTGCCGACGGCAAAAAACCGATCACCCTCTTCGGTCCGGACTTTCCTTTCGCCTTCGATGATTGGATTGAGCACCCAGCCGGGCTCGGCAGCATTCCCGCGCATAATCATGGCGCCGAAGTGGCGATTGTCGGCGCCGGTATCGCCGGGCTCGTCGCCGCCTACGAACTGATGAAGCTGGGCCTCAAGCCAGTGGTTTACGAAGCTTCGAAAATGGGCGGTCGCCTGCGTTCCCAGGCCTTCGAAGGCGCCGAGGGCATCATTGCCGAACTCGGCGGCATGCGCTTCCCGGCCTCCTCCACCGCGTTCTATCACTATGTCGACAAGCTGGGCCTGCACACCAAACCCTTTCCCAACCCGCTGACCCCGGCCTCCGGCAGCACGGTGATCGACCTCGAAGGACAAACCCATTACGCACAAAAGCTGTCCGACCTGCCAGCGCTGTTCCAGGAGGTCGCCGACGCCTGGGCCGATGCCCTGGAAGAGGGTTCGCGCTTCGGCGATATCCAGCAGGCCATCCGCGACCGCAATGTGCCGCGCCTGAAAGAACTGTGGAACACCCTGGTGCCGCTCTGGGACGACCGCACTTTCTACGACTTCATCGCCACCTCGAAAGCCTTCGCCAGCCTGTCCTTCCGGCACCGCGAAGTATTCGGCCAGGTCGGGTTCGGCACCGGCGGGTGGGATTCGGACTTCCCCAACTCGATGCTGGAAATCTTCCGCGTGGTGATGACCAACTGTGACGATCATCAGCATTTGGTGGTGGGTGGCGTGGAACAGGTGCCGCTGGGTATCTGGCGGCATGTGCCGCCGCGTTGCGCCCATTGGCCGGCCGGCACCAGCCTCAGCTCGTTGCACCATGGGGCGCCACGCACCGGGGTGAAACGCATCGACCGCGCCGCCGACGGCCAGTTCGCCGTGACCGACAACTGGGGTGATACCCGCCATTACGCCGCCGTGCTAACGACCTGCCAGAGCTGGTTGCTCACCACTCAGATCGAATGCGAGGAATCGCTGTTTTCGCAGAAAATGTGGATGGCCCTGGACCGCACGCGCTACATGCAATCGTCGAAGACCTTCGTCATGGTCGACCGACCATTCTGGAAGGATAAGGACCCGCAAACCGGCCGCGACCTGATGAGCATGACCCTGACCGATCGCTTGACCCGTGGCACCTATTTGTTCGACAACGGCGACGACCAGCCCGGCGTGATCTGCCTGTCGTACTCGTGGATGAGCGATGCGCTGAAGATGCTCCCGCAGCCGATCGATAAGCGGGTCAAGCTGGCCCTGGACGCGTTGAAGAAGATCTATCCGAAAGTGGATATCGCCGCCCGCATCATCGGCGACCCGATCACCGTCTCATGGGAAGCCGACCCGCACTTTCTCGGTGCCTTCAAGGGCGCATTACCGGGCCACTACCGCTACAATCAGCGGATGTATGCGCATTTCATGCAGGCCGACATGCCGGCCGAACAACGCGGAATCTTCATTGCCGGCGACGACGTTTCCTGGACACCGGCCTGGGTCGAAGGCGCGGTACAGACCTCGCTCAACGCCGTGTGGGGCATCATGAATCACTTCGGCGGCAGCTCCCACGCCGAGAACCCCGGGCCGGGCGATGTGTTCGCTGAAATCGGCCCGATCGCCCTGGCCGACTGAACGGAGTCGAATCCATGCGCATAGCTCTTTACCAATGCCCGCCGCTGCCACTGGACGTGAAGGGCAACCTGCGCCGATTGCAACAACTGGCGGTTGAAGCACGCGGGGCCGATGTGCTGGTGGTGCCGGAGATGTTCCTGACCGGCTACAACATCGGCGCCGAAGCCGCGGCCCTGTTGGCAGAGGCCCGTGATGGCGCGGCGGCGCAACATATCGCCGCACTCGCCACGGCCTCGAATATCGCCATTGTGTATGGCTACCCGGAGCGGGCCGAGGACGGTCGAATCTACAACGCCGTACAGTTGATCGATGCCCGTGGCCGCAGCCTGTGCAACTACCGCAAGACGCATCTGTTCGGCGACCTCGATCACTCGATGTTCAGCGCCGGGCCGGACGACTTCCCAGTCGTCGAACTCAATGGCTGGAAACTCGGGCTGCTGATCTGCTACGACGTGGAGTTTCCGGAAAACACTCGACGCCTGGCCCTGGGCGGCGCCGAACTGATCCTGGTGCCCACGGCGAACATGGTGCCCTTCGACTTTGTCGCCGAGGTGACCATCCGCGCACGGGCGTTCGAGAACCAATGTTACGTGGCCTATGCCAACTACTGCGGTCATGAAGGCGAAATCCAGTACTGCGGCCAGAGCAGCATTGCCGCCCCGGACGGTAGCCGGATCGCTCAGGCCGGTCTGGATGAAGCGCTGATCACCGGCACCCTGGATCGCTCGCTGATGCAGCAATCGCGGTCCAGCAACCGCTACTTGCTGGACCGCCGCCCCGAACTCTACGGCGACCTGGGTCGGGACTGACTCGCCGTTATCCGCTAGCATGAACGCTTCTTTGTAACGGAAGCGCTCATGTCTGCGACGATCTCCCCCACCCCCGAATGGACGATCCTGGCCAACGGCCTGCGAGTCTCGTGGCGCCATGTGCCACAACTCAAACGCAGCGCGGCCGTGCTGCGGGTCGCGGCGGGCAGCCATGACACACCGCCGGCCTGGCCGGGCCTGGCGCACTTTCTCGAACATTTGCTCTTTCTCGGCACCGAGCGTTTTCCCGCCGCCGAAGGGCTGATGGCCTATGCGCAGCGCCAGGGTGGCCAGGTCAACGCACGCACAGGCGACAGAAATACCGATTTCTTTGTCGAACTCCCGCCCCAGGCCTTTGCTGGCGGGCTGGAGCGCTTGTGCAACATGCTCGGCCACGCGCGCCTGACGCTGGACGAGCAACGGCGCGAACGCGAGGTGCTGGAGGCGGAGTTTATCGCCTGGTCGCGGGACGCCCTGGCACAGCAGCAGTTGAGGCTCTACGCCAGGCTATCTCCCGATCATCCGTTACGCGGTGTACATGCGGGCAATCGCAGCAGCCTGCAAATCGACGAACCGGCCTTTCAGCGGGCACTGCAAACCTTCTATCAGGACTTCTACCAGACCGGGCAAATGACCCTGAGCCTGGTCGGTCCGCAGTCGCCGGATGAACTGCGTGCCCTGGCCCAAGCGCTGACGACCGACCTGCGTCCTGGGCAAGCGATCCCGCAACAGGCGCCGCCGACGTTGCTCGAAGCCAGCGGGCAACGTTATTCACAGCTCGACAGCCAGCGCTTCGATCTGATCCTGGCTTATGAAGCCTTGCCCGCCGGCTCACGCCAGGCCCTGGACTTCCTCTGTACCTGGCTGAACGACAACCAACCGGGCGGACTATGGGCCGAGTTGCGCTCGCGCCTGTGGATACATTCGCTGACTGCCACACCGGTCTATCAATTTGCCGGCCAGGCCTTGTTGCATATCGAATTCCAATTGACGCCCCAGGGCGCCAACCGCACCGCTTCGATCCAGACACTGTTCGGCGACTGGCTGGCATTCTTCCGTAGCCATGCCGACTGGCCGACGCTACGCCAGGAATATCGTTTGCTGCAAGGCCGCAAGGCACGCGGTGGCAGCGCCCTGGAACGAGCCCGGCGGGACAGCGAGGAATGCTCGGCGCAACTCACCGAGCCGGGCCTGGCGGCTCTCAAGGAACTGCTCCGCCAGACCTCCTCGGCGCCTGTGGATAACGCCACCGCGTCCTGGCAACTGCCGAGCGCCAATCCCTTCCTGCGGTCCACGGCGCCTGCCGAACATCCGGGCCTGATCCGTGGACAGACCAGCGCCCATCGGGGCCTGCGAACCTTCGCCCAGGACCGTCTGCGGGGTCGTCACATCTCAGCCATCGCTTATCGCCAGATCCTGGACGACAGTACACAAGCCGTGGTTTACCTGCGTTGGCAACTGGACACTCCCGGTGACACTCATCCCCTGCATGCACGACTGGACCACGGCCTGCAAACCCTGCGTTCCCAAGCGCGCCAGGCGGGAGTGGAACTGTCTTTGACGATTCACGGCACAGCTTGGCAACTCAAACTGAGCGGTTTCCGGGAGCCGATTCCGGCGATCCTCAGACAAACCCTGCAGGCACTGACCCACCCTGCCGACAGTTTCTGGCAGAGCGGCGCGGACACCCCCGAGCGGCCCCCCCGAATTCCCATCCGCGAGCTGCTCCAGCAACTGTCCGAACAACCACGACTCGATAAGGGTGCCGCACCACTCCAGAGTATCGAGGATCTCCAGGCACTCTGGTCCGGCGCCAGTTGGCACGGACTGGCACTGGGCTTCCCGCCAGCCACACAGCCGGCGCTCAATGCCGTGCTGAGCCAGGTTCCCGGTCGCGCCACGCAACAGCCGACTGCGCCGCCATTCGCGGCGGGCGAAAAGCATTGGCAAACAATCTCCTGCGACACCCACGAACCAGCCTTGCTGTTGTTCTGCCCGAGCCCCACCCCAACCCTCGCTGACGAGGCTTGTTGGCAACTGCTCGGCCACCTGCTCCAGATGCCCTTCTACCAGCGCCTGCGCGGCGAGTTGCAACTGGGTTATGCGGTCTTCAGCGCCGTCCGCCAAATCGATGGCCGCACCGGTCTGTTGTTGGGCGTGCAATCCCCGACCACCTCGCTCGGCGAATTGCTCGGCCATATCGAAAGCTTCCTCTCGCAGCTTACCGAAATGCTCAGCGCCCTTGATGACACCACTTGGGACACCCAGCGCGAAGCCCTGGCCGGACAGTTCGTAGTCGGCGACAGGCCCTTGGACGAGGCCGCCGAGTTGCTCTGGCAGGCCCATCTGGCCGACCATTCATCGGATTATCTCGAACAACTCGGCTCGGCCATTCGCACCCTGGGACGCGAACAACTCCTGAGGGCCGTCGGGCAGCTCAATCAGGCCGAGGGTGGCTGGTTGTGCCTGGCAAACGGGCCGGGGCCGGCCTCAGGCTGGCGGGTCATCAGATGATCGTACCTTGGCCGCCAGGGGTTTTCTCCACCGAGGCGCTCTATCCTCAAGGTCAAATTGAGTAACATTAACCTCTTAACTATCTGAACATCTCCGGTCGCAGGTGGACTATATGTATAGAGACCAACCGTCCACCTACCCAAAGGAGCCATTCATGTCCTGGACCAAACCCGCCTATACCGACCTACGCATCGGTTTCGAAGTCACGATGTACTTCGCCAACCGTTGAGCCGCGCTTTTATTTCACTGCATGCAGTGCAACGCCTCGGTTCGCCGGGGCGTTTTATTTTCAGACCTTGAGTGAGTAACGCGGCCATGTTCGTCCAGATCCTAGGTTCCGCCGCCGGCGGCGGTTTCCCCCAGTGGAACTGCAACTGCGCCAATTGTGCGGGGTTTCGTGAGGGCAGCCTGCGGGCCACGGCACGTACCCAGTCGTCCATTGCCCTCTCCGACGATGGCCTGAACTGGGTGCTGTGCAATGCATCACCGGATATCCGCGCTCAGCTCCAGGGCTTCGCCCCGATGCAACCGGGCCGGGCCGCGCGCGACACCGGCATTCGCGCTCTCATCCTGATGGACAGCCAGATCGACCACACCACCGGCCTGCTTAGCCTGCGCGAGGGCTGTCCGCATCAGGTCTGGTGCACCGAGATGGTCAAGGAAGACCTGAGCACCGGCTTCCCGCTGTTCAGCATACTGAGCCACTGGAATGGCGGCCTCGACTGGCAACGCATCGAGCTGGGCGGCCACTTCACTATTGCGGCCTGCCCCAACCTGTGCTTCACCCCACTACCGCTGCGCAGCGCCGCGCCACCTTATTCACCGCATCGCCTCGACCCACACCCCGGCGACAATATCGGCCTGATCGTCGAAGATCGCCACACGGGCGGCAAATTGTTCTATGCGCCGGGCCTGGGCAAAGTCGACCGTTCCCTGTTGGAGATCATGGCCGGCAGCGATTGCCTGCTGGTGGACGGCACGCTGTGGGACGACGATGAAATGCAGCGCCGTGGCGTCGGCACCCGCACCGGCCAGGAAATGGGCCACCTGGCCCAGAACGGCCCCGGCGGCATGCTCCAAGTGCTGACGCAACTCCCTGGGCCGCGCAAGGTGCTTATCCATATCAACAACACCAACCCGATCCTCGACGAGGACTCGCCGCAGCGCGCCGAGCTGCGCCGGCGCAACGTCGAAGTGGCCTACGATGGCATGAGTATCGAGCTGTAGGAGCACACCAGCATGAGCGACATCCCGATGTCCCCCGCCGAGTTCGAGCAGGCTTTGCGCGCCAAAGGCGCCTACTACCACATTCATCACCCCTACCATGTCGCGATGTATGAAGGTCGCGCCAGCCGCGAGCAGATTCAGGGTTGGGTCGCCAACCGCTTCTATTACCAGGTGAACATTCCCCTCAAGGATGCTGCGATCCTGGCCAATTGCCCGGATCGGGAGATCCGCCGCGAGTGGGTCCAGCGCCTGCTCGACCACGACGGCGCGCCAGGCGCGGACGGTGGAATCGAAGCCTGGTTGCGCCTGGGCCAGGCGGTTGGCCTGGACCCGCAGCAATTGCGCTCCCAGGAACGGGTGCTGCCCGGCGTCCGCTTCGCGGTGGATGCCTATGTCAACTTCGCCCGCCGCGCCAGTTGGCAGGAAGCGGCCGGCAGCTCGCTGACCGAACTGTTCGCGCCACAGATCCATCAGTCGCGCCTGGACAGTTGGCCCCGACACTACCCGTGGATCGATCCCGCCGGCTACGAGTACTTTCGCACACGTCTGGGTCAAGCCCGGCGCGATGTCGAGCACGGGCTGGCAATCACCCTCCAGTACTGCACCCATTACCAAGACCAGCAACGTATGTTGGACATTCTCCAGTTCAAACTGGACATACTCTGGAGCATGCTCGATGCCATGAGCATGGCCTACGAATTGAATCGTCCGCCGTACCACAGCGTGACCGCCCAGCGCGTCTGGCACAAAGGACTCGCCCTATGAGCTTCGATCGCGCAAAGACTCCGAAATGGCGACCCGGTTACCGTTTCCAGTACGAACCGGCACAGCAAGCTCATGTGTTGTTGTACCCGGAAGGCATGATCAAGCTCAACGAGAGTGCCGCGCTGATCGGCGGCCTGATCGACGGCAAGCGCCAGGTCACGGCAATCATCGCCGAACTGCAACAGCAATTCCCCGGCGTGCCCGAGCTCGGCGAGGATATCGAGCAATTCATGGAGGTCGCCCGTGCACAGCACTGGATCGAACTTGCCTGAGCCATCCTCGCCGTCCACGGCGCAAATCGGCCTGCCGCTCTGGTTGCTTGCCGAGTTGACCTATCGCTGCCCATTGCAATGCCCGTACTGCTCCAATCCACTGGATTTCACCGAACAGGGCAAAGAACTGAGCACCGACCAATGGCTTAAGGTGCTCCGCGAGGCAAGGGCCATGGGCGCTGCCCAACTGGGCTTTTCCGGCGGCGAACCGCTGGTGCGCCAGGACCTTGTCGAACTGATCGCCGAGGCCCGCCAGTTGGGCTTCTACACCAACCTGATCACCTCCGGCATCGGCCTCACCGAACAGAAGATCCGTCATTTCAAGGAGGCTGGGCTGGACCATATCCAGATCAGCTTTCAGGCCAGCGACGAACAGATGAACAACCTGTTGGCCGGCTCGCAAAAAGCCTTCGCGCAGAAGCTGGAAATGGCCAGGGCGGTAAAAGCCCACGGCTATCCGATGGTGCTCAATTTCGTCACCCATCGGCACAATATCGACAAGATCGATCGCATCATCGAACTGTGCATTGCCCTGGAAGCGGACTTCGTCGAGCTCGCCACCTGCCAATTCTACGGCTGGGCCCAGCTCAACCGAGCAGGGTTGCTGCCGACCCGCGAACAACTGGTGCGCGCCGAACGTATCACCCACCAATACCGTGCCCGGCTCGAAGCCCAGGGGCACCCGTGCAAGCTGATCTTCGTCACTCCGGATTACTACGAGGAACGCCCAAAAGCCTGCATGAACGGCTGGGGCAGCTTGTTTCTCACCGTCACACCGGACGGCACCGCGCTACCCTGTCACGGCGCCCGACAGCTGCCGATACAGTTCCCCAACGTGCGCGATCACAGCCTGCAACACATCTGGTATGAGTCGTTTGGTTTCAACCACTTTCGCGGTTACGACTGGATGCCCGAGCCTTGCCGCTCCTGCGATGAAAAAACCAAGGATTTCGGCGGCTGTCGTTGCCAGGCCTTCATGCTCACCGGGGATGCCAGCAATGCGGACCCGGTGTGCGGCAAGTCGGCGCACCACGGCCTGATTCTCCAGGCTCGCGAAGATGCCGAACACGCCACCCCGACCATCGCGCAACTGACCTTTCGCAATGAACGGAACTCGCGCCTGATCGCCAAGGGTTGAGCAGAATGGGCGGATCGACCCGTTCGGAGGTTTTGCGATGAGTCCACAAAATCGCGCCCATGCAGGGCACATAAAAGAAAACCCCGCCGAAGCGGGGCTTTGCAGACTGTTTCCCTGACATCCATTTCACTCCACCATCCTGGCGGAATCCTACGTGTCCCTGTTGTTGCTTTGAGCTTCCTGCTCGACGTCCTTGATTAGTAGATTAGCCCTGGATCCAATCCGGCGATATGGGCAAACGGCGGCACGTTATGTAAGCAAATGCTTATACGAAAGACGAAGTGTCAGAACTGTTCGGCATCCAGTAGGAACAGCGACGCACTCCCTGCTTTCACCGACGCGGTCAACGAATGAATACGCGGCAACAAGCGCGCGAAATAGAACCGTGCGGTGCCCAATTTACTCGCATAGAACGTCTCCTGCGTCTCCTTGCCCCATGCCGCCTTGGCCATCAGCGCCCACATGTAGGCATAGGCGGTATAGCCAAAGGTTTGCAGGTATTCGACTGATGCCGCACCCATCTCATCCGGGTTGATCCTGGAGCGCTCCACTACCCACGCTGTCAGCTCGTCGAGGTTATCCACTGCTGCTGCCAGGGGTTGGGTGAACTCCTTCAGGTCGACGCTCGCTGTGTCGATGAAATGGCGGATTTCCTCGGCGAACAGCCGATAGTAGGCGCCACCGTTACCGACGATCTTGCGCCCGACCAGGTCCAGCGCCTGGATACCGTTGGTGCCTTCGTAGATTTGGGTGATGCGCACATCACGCACCAGTTGCTCCTGGCCCCACTCGCGGATATAGCCATGACCGCCGAAGATCTGCTGCCCATGCACCGTGGTTTCCAGGCCCAGGTCGGTCAGGAACGCCTTGGCCACTGGCGTCAGCAGGGCCACCCGTTCATCGGCACGCTGGCGGCTCGCGGCGTCTTCGCTGAACTTGGCGGTGTCCAGTTGCATCGCCACATAGGTGGAGAATGCCCGACCGCCTTCGTTTATCGCCTTCATGGTCAACAACATGCGCCGTACATCAGGATGAACGATGATCGGGTCGGCCACTTTATCCGGGGCCTTGGGCCCGGTCGGCGAACGGCTTTGCAGGCGGTCGCGGGCATACTCGATAGCGTTCTGGTAAGACCGCTCCCCCGAAGCCAGGCCCTGGATACCGACGCCCAAGCGTTCGTAGTTCATCATGGTGAACATCGCCGCCAGACCCTTGTTCGGTTCGCCAATCAGATAACCCACGGCTTCGTCGAAGTTCATCACACAGGTAGCGGAGGCCTGGATACCCATCTTGTGCTCGATGGAGCCGCAGTTCGCCGGGTTGCGGGCGCCGAGGCTGCCATCGGCATTGACCAGGAACTTGGGCACCAGGAACAGCGAGATACCTTTCGGGCCGGGCGGTGCATCCGGGAGCTTGGCCAGAACCAGGTGAATGATGTTTTCGGTCAGGTCGTGCTCGCCGCCCGTGATGAAGATCTTGGTGCCGCTGATCTTGTACGAACGGTCAGCCTGCGGTTCGGCCTTGGTGCGGATGATCCCCAGGTCGGTGCCGGCATGGGGCTCGGTCAGGCACATCGACCCGGCCCAGACACCCGCGTACAGGTTCGGCAGATAAGTCTGCTTCAGTGCTTCGCTGGCATGGGTGTTGATCGATACGCAGGCCCCGGCTGTGAGCATCGGGTAGAGGCCGAAGGCGAGGCTGGAGGAGTTGATCATTTCCTCGACCTGGGCCGAGACCGCCTTGGGCATCCCCATGCCACCGAAGGCTGGGTCACCGCCGACGCCGACCCAGCCACCTTCGGCATAGGTCTGGTAGGCCTGGGCGAAACCAGCGGGCGTGGTGACTACGCCATTGTCCCAGCGGCAGCCTTCTTCGTCGCCACTGCGGCTCAGTGGCGCAATACTCTTGGTGGCAACCTTGCCGGCTTCCTCAAGAATCGCCTCGACGGTTTCTGCGTCCACGGTCTCGGCCAGGGCCGGTAGTTGGGCCCAGAGATTGGCAACCTCGAAAACTTCATTGAGAACGAAGCGCATATCGCGCAAGGGCGCTTTGTAGTCAGCCATGGCAAACCTCGCAAGATCTAAAACGACAAGGCCCGCACGGGCCGATTTCCGAAGGTTTGAGTGTACCCGAACAACTTTTGCGACACATAGGGTCAATGCGTGACTTTTTTGTTATTTTTGGTCACATGCATATCTTGAGATCATGCCCCGCCGTCACTCAGCCTAGCGCCTCGCCCGTGCGCACCGCGCCACGGCGCGAGGCCTGCCCGGCGGACATTACACAGTTGCGGCCAGCGCCCTTGGCGGCATAAAGCGCCTGGTCGGCGGACTTAAGCACCTGTTCCGCCGTGCGCTGGTCCTGCTGGCGCTCGGCGACACCGATACTGACTGTCACCGAGACACTGGTCGCCGCACTGCCCGCACGCCGCTGGCGACCTTGCTGGTCGTCCCGAGGGCGGCTGTCCGGGTTGCGCAGATGGATGTTGTAGTGGGCGATGACCTCGCGAATCACCTCCAGGTGCGGCAGGCATTCTTCCAGGGTCTTACCGGCGAATACCACCGCGAATTCCTCGCCACCATAACGGTAGGCGCGCCCACCGCCGCTGACTTTCGCCAGCTTGCTCGCTACCAGGCGCAGCACCTGGTCCCCCACGTCATGACCATGGGTGTCGTTGAATTTCTTGAAGTGGTCGACGTCGGTCATTGCCAGCACATAGTTGCGCCCCAGGCGCTGCATCCGCTCGTTGAGCGCGCGGCGTCCCGGCAGGCCGGTCAGCTCATCGCGAAACGCCATCTGATAAGCCTCATGAACCACCGCCGCGGCGATCATCAGCATCACCTGACTGCACATGATGTTCAGGGTGAAGGGCAAGATAAACGTCTTGGGCAACATCCAAAATAACCCAAGCAGGCCGACCAACTGGGCCGCGTGCAGCGGCCCCGGATGGCGCCAGTACTGGATCGACAACAGCAGGAAGGAGACGATGAACACCGGGTAGGCCAACTGGATCAGGCTCATCCAGCTACCATGCAACGCCGGCCAGCGAATCTGCGCCAGCCAGCCGAGCAAAGCGTCCGGATAACTCTGCTCCAGCCCCAACGCGATGCTACCGACCGCCAGCAGGACGGCAAAGCGTGCCACCATGTCCTGGAATAGGTGCGTGCGCTCCCGCCAGGCGGCGAACACACCAAACAGCAGGGGCAGCAACAGGCAGCACAAGTGGAAGATCACCGTCGCGTCTTCGCGCACCTTACCGTGGTCGCGGTAGTAATCGGTCTGGGTATCGAGCAGGAAATAACCGATGTAAACCGTGACCATCAGGAACAGTTCACGCTGGCGCCGATAGACCGCGCAATAGGCCCCCCCCAGCAACAGCACCAAGGTCGGCAGCACATTGAACAGCGAGGTGAAGAACACGCTGAGGTCCTTGACGTAGGCGGCCGCCAGCCCCGCAAGCAACAACAGTAAAGACGGTAGGAAATGATTGAAATGTACAGCGCAAGGACGCGGCAAGGTAAAGCTCCGACCGGCTGAATCAACAGATGGCATTGTGCCTCTGTTTGTCCGAGTAAAGCACAAGGAATGTGACAAGGATCAGCAATGCTTTCTCTTTAACGGCAGCCGGCAAGTTCTTCTTAGGATCTGTACGAAATGTTTTTGAGCAAAGACCGGGCCAGGCAAGCCGGCTTTCAACGCCGCATGGGCGAGCACAAATACATTTCCTACAGAGCCTAATGTTCGCGCAGGAATATTTATCGCCACAACCCGTCGCGATGTTGAAAAGCCACGCATAAAAAAGCCGCATCACCCGGAGGCGAAGCGGCTTTGCAGCAGTCAGCCAGGCAGTAATCAGTAGCCCAGGCTGAAGTGCTCTTCCTTCATGTCCATCAGGTTGTTGGCCCCCGACAGCATGGCTGCAACGTGAGCACGGGTACGCGGCAGGATGCGCTGGAAGTAGAAGCGCGCCGTCTGCAGCTTGGCGGTGTAGAACGCTTCTTCGGTGGTGCCGGCGGCCAGTTTCTCGGCAGCCACACGCGCCATGTCCGCCCAGAAGTAGGCCAGGCAGGCATAACCGGAGTACATCAGGTAGTCCACCGAGGCGGCACCGACTTCTTCGCGGTCCTTCATCGCCGCCATGCCCACTTTCATGGTCAGCTCGCCCCACTCCTTGTTCAACGCGGCCAGCGGCACAACAAACTCGATGACGGCGCTGTTGCCTTCATTGGCCTGGCAGAACTTGTGGACAATCTTGGTGAAGCTCTTCAGGGCTTCGCCCTGGGTCATCAGCACCTTGCGACCCAGCAGGTCGAGGGCCTGAATACCGGTGGTGCCTTCGTACAGCATCGAAATACGGCTGTCGCGAACGTTCTGCTCCATGCCCCATTCGGCAATAAAGCCGTGGCCGCCGTAGATCTGCACGCCGTGGTTGGCGGCTTCGAAGCCGACTTCAGTCATGAACGCCTTGGCGATTGGGGTCATGAACGCCAACAGGGCGTCAGCCTTCTTCTTCTCTTCTTGGTCCTGACCGTACTTGACGATATCCACCTGCTTGGCGGTGAAGTAGACCATCGCCCGGTTACCTTCGGCGAAAGCTTTCATGGTCAGCAGCATGCGCCGCACGTCGGGGTGTACGATAATCGGGTCGGCGGCCTTGTCCGGCGCTTTCGGACCGGTCAGGGAACGCATCTGCAGGCGCTCGCGAGCGTACTTCAGGCCACCTTGGAAACCGATCTCGGCGTGGGCCAGGCCTTGCAGCGCGGTGCCCAGACGAGCGGTGTTCATGAACGTGAACATGCAGTTCAGGCCCTTGTTCGGCGGGCCGATCAGGAAACCGCTGGCCGCGTCGAAGTTCATCACGCAGGTGGCGTTGCCGTGGATACCCATCTTGTGTTCGATGGAACCACAGGACACGGCGTTGCGCGCACCGACCGAACCATCGGCGTTCGCCAGGAACTTGGGCACGATGAACAGCGAAATACCCTTGGTGCCCGCCGGTGCATCCGGCAGGCGGGCCAGGACGATATGGACGATGTTGTCGGCCATGTCGTGTTCACCCGCTGAGATAAAAATCTTGGTGCCGCTGACCTTGTAGGAACCATCAGCCTGAGGTTCGGCCTTGGTGCGCAGCATGCCCAGGTCGGTGCCGCAGTGTGGTTCGGTCAGGCACATGGTGCCGGTCCACTCGCCGGACACCAGCTTGGTCAGGTAGGCCTCTTGCTGTTCGGGCGTACCGTGCTCGGAGATGGTGTTCATCGCACCATGGGACAGGCCGGGGTACATACCCCACGACCAGTTGGCTTCACCGACCATTTCGCTGATCGCCAGGCCCAGCGACTCGGGCAGACCCTGGCCGCCGTGCTCGACGTCATGGGCCAGGCTTGGCCAGCCGCCTTCGACGAACTGCTGGTAGGCTTCCTTGAAACCGCCCGGCGTCTTCACGCCCGCCTCGCTCCAGGTGCAGCCCTCGGTATCACCCACGCGGTTCAGTGGAGCCAGGACCTGTTCACAAAACTTGGCGCCTTCCTCGAGGATCGCGTCAACCATGTCCGGGGTCGCGTCCTGGCAAGCCGGCAGGCTCTGATAGTGCGCTTCGTAGCCGAGCAGTTCGTCACGAACGAAGCGAATATCACGCAAGGGGGCCTTGTAATCAGGCATAGCGATAAACCTCTGCTGATGAAACCTGGAATAAGCGACCGCGTCGATTTGCCACGTCGGTCAAACGATTGTTTGAAACATACGTTTGCGATCAAATCTTGTCAAGCCTCGACCATCAGCCATTCCTCATACATAAGGGACAGGCATTGAGGAAACGGCCTGCGTCCTGAAGGGTAACGGTTGACGATAAAAGTTAAGCGTAGTCGAGAGAAAATAAAGATCTGGGGTCAGCAGAATTATCATCGTTGGATCATGCCCACAGTTGGCCGCAATAAAGAACTTCAATGTGCGGAGTCTTGTAGGACTTTTCCTTACTTGCTGTAGCTCATCTATTTAAACACCGAACACCCCCCCATCTTCCCGCACACCTAGGCACACTGGCCTCTCGCGTACCTGTTCTTTTTATACGCGCCATGAACTTCCTACGCCTTGGTACATATGGCGGGTGATCCCCGACTGGCTAAACGGCGAGCTTTTCAACCGACTGCATGGCCGCAGCCTTGAAGATGGATATCACCGCGATGAACTCACCCGACTCCACCATGCCTCGTCACACCCGCCTGCATTCCCTTGAGGCCCCCTTGCCCCTG
>NZ_FOAR01000016.1 GCF_900109755.1 Pseudomonas agarici
CCTTGGCGTCTAACTCTGCCAGATAAAAAAGAAAAAATCCATGCGCAAGTCAGCAGTTGTGAAGCGGTTGTTAATGTCTATCCAAATGCAATAGCGGTGGGTGGGCCTTCGGGAACTAGCGATACAGGTTCAAGCGGAATTTTAGGGATTTTACTTTCTATTGTCGGTGTTGTCATGGGGATAGTGGCGATAACCCCTTTCGAGTTTGATATATTATCAGCGCTTGCTCTGTTTTTTTTGCTTGTGCCAAGCCTATATTGTTTGTCCTTTTTTATAAGGATTACCTTTTTCTCATTTCGCGACCTGCCTGCGCTTTTTAATAAAGCATCACGGACAGTAACTATAACAAAGCCGCGATTTATCTCGTTTTTAAAATTTTGGCAGTTAGGTGGAATTGACAGGGTTGTTACCTACTCATGGGATACCGTTCATGCGCGCACCTATAAAACCCTGCAAATGATGGGCGAGACTGCTCGTGAGTCTTATAGCTTGACCCTGTTGTGCGCTGATCCAGATAATCCACGTCTCTTTAAAGACTTTACCTATCTCGGTCATGTAGAAAGCTGGGAGGACGCTACGCTTTGGCGTCTGTGGGAGCATATCCGCCGTTATATGGAAGAAGATGGTCCGCCCCTGCAACCTGACGAAACACTGCGCACATCGGGTATCGGTAAACTACCGCAATTCCCCCAACATTTGATCGACGCTGCCGGTGGAGAAGCCTTGAGCATCCAGGAGATTGAACAACTCACCGGGTTCGATCATCGGCTCTGGTGATCAGTCGATGACAATGACGGTGCCCACTCATAGGCCTGAACTATGCAATAGCGCAACCTTGTGGCTGAGTTCGCAACCAGAGGGTCATTGGCGCTTGCAAATGGTCATGAGCCAGGAAGCTCAGCTACATTTATTGATTCCAGCGGTTCTGAAAGAAAAATTGCAGTGGAGCGCCGAGGTTTATTTGTACCATATCAATGGCACCAAGGAGTTGAATTCAGGGGAAAATTCGGAGAGGCGACAACTATCCTGACACCGGGGGCACCGAACGACCCGCACTATAACCCAGCCCTCAAAGCGAGGCCGACCTTCGGCAAAAAGGTACTGATCAACACGAATATCATCGCCTTCTTCTTTGGCCCGATCTATCTGTTCGTGCTGGGCCTGTGGAAGAAGAACCTGGCGCTGATTGGCATCATGTAATCTCAATATGAGTGAGCATGATTGCTAATAAAGAAATACCTCCTATTTTTTTGGAGGGAAATAAGTGGGATTAACTTGCGCATAATTGAATAAACAAAGCCAGCGCTATTAAAAGAATAATCTGCACGGTCCAAGGAATCGTAAGCAAGTATTTAAATTTTACAGGGAAGCGTTCGATCTCATTTATATCCACTAAGCCCCTTTTTTCTCCTAGACTTGGTATCCAGAGGTAAAAATAAATCATGTTGCAACGCATAGTCTTTCCCAGAAGCCCTGCGCTCGAAAAAACCCGTTTATTTTGCTCTACAAATAGGCAGTTTGTAAGGCAATGTTCAAACTTCTCGGTATAGGCGTGAGCCACATAAAAAGAAATGCACATTGTGATCACGATGGATAAAATAATGATCGTCGCTATCAGTCCAGGATCCACGTTGGTCATGGGCTTGTCTGCCTGTATAGATAGTCACCCATCAACTCACCGCCTTTAGTCCCCAGCGCACCTCCCGCCATACCACCGGCAGCCCCCCCGATTACTGCACAAGCTAATGCAGCACCTCCGCCTGTGGGTATGCTTAACCCAACACATATTATTCCCGCAAGACCACTACCAACCGTCCCACCTAGCGCTCCGCCACCCAGACTCCCCAGCAGTGAGCCACCCTCAACATATGTAGCCTTTTTGCACTCTTGTTCTCTGCCCAATGTACAAGCTTTATGGATCGACAAACCGGTGGATGCTACGTCTAAAGCCGTGCCTATATAAGCTCCTCTCTTTGCTAGTTTAGCGGCTTTAGCGACTCCAGAAACTTTATCTGCATATCCAGATATTTCACCTGTGTGCATGTAGCTAGAGGTGGAGATTCCCAAAAGCCTTTTAATTGAACCTTCCTTACGTAACCCCGAACCGTAAGACGCCATGTTTGATAGTTGCTTATCCAGTTTCAAGAAAAGGGCGGTTCGTTTTGCATAGAACGTGTCGCGGGCTGACATAGAACCTGATCCGAGGTGCTCTCTATGTAACTTTTCTATGTCATCGAGCGTGGTCTTGATGGCGTTCAGGTGCTTGTTCCATCCGTCGGTTATAGCACCCACACCGATGGAGGCATTTGAAAGAAGGCTTTGCAATAGTTCAAAGTTATCCAGAAAATAATCATCCGCCTCCGCGCCGTTACTTAGCAAGTCCGTATGGACTTGGCTGGCTTTACCCATCATGTAGGCTTCTTGGCTGGTGCAGGAGGGGGTAGATGAATCACCTAAAATTACAAGCTCACCCGCGAGTACAACACTTCCTGCTATATGGGCATTAAGGATGTTGAATTTGGCTTTCGAATTTTTGGAAAGCGCGATATTTGCCTTAAGGGTTTCGAAGTTTTGCGTTTTGGAGTTGATGAAAGACTGAACTTCGGACATGCCATCGCCTCATGAATATTTCTTATTGTCGATCCGATCCCATCCGCCGGTTACGTTACCGCCCGCGAGACCATCGCTGCGTTTTTGCAAGGTGTATGTGGTTTTAATACGACCGTAGTTCAGTTGCACAATTTCGATTGGCACGCCTGAGCTAGCGCTTTGGGAATAGTCAGCTATAATGACTTCTTCAAGTACTACTTCATAATATTTGAGTCTTTCGGAGCTTGCTCGGCAGAGCACTAGTTTCACCTCTTTGAGGTGCTGACCTGCACAGCTAGCCTCCATCAGCTTGCAACTGGCGCTGTCAAGATATTTTGTGAAGGTGAAGTTGCTCATTGTAGTTCGACCGGAGGACGCGCCTCCTGCCGAGCTGGCTGTTGCAGAAGTGCTTTGGCTAACGCCGAAGTTGTATCCAGTAACTTCGATCCATTTGCTGAACTTCTCGTCCAAAGCTTCGCCGGGAATTTCTGCGATCTGAATATAACCATCAAAAGCCATGTGTACCTCTCCTTGGTAAGTAGTAAGCAAGGTAAATTCTGATATTACGGACAACGTTTTTCTTTTGGGGTTCCGTAGGTCGGTGTCTATTTTCGTTCAATGAGCAATGGGAGGTTATAGCGGGTTTCGGCGAAGGATATCGGCGATATTGGGCACTGGCTCCCTAGGCGCTCCGGTTTACCGGAGCACTGGTCCGTGCTGTCGCAGGTTTATCCTGCGCCGTGTATTTATTCATATCCACCCCCTTTATTCTCCAGGGGCTGAAGCTGGGTATGGATTGTCAAGGCGTGCTGTCATTGAACCCCGTACCCACTTTCCCCGCAGATCGAAGCTCGCCAATCTCAGCAGCAGTGCTCCAAACGATGTTCTAGCGTCTTTTGGCTCACTGTAGCCGACCATGACGGACTCCTTGCGGTGCTTACACTTGAGCTTGATCCCTATGCGTTTTCTATCAGTCATTAGTTCCGTGCGCCGACCGCTTCCAACGCGGCGACTGCGGCGTCGTTACCTTGCATTTGCACAATCATTTTCGCGCTATTTCCCTTCTTGTCCCGATGCCCAGGATCCGCACCGAGCTGCACAAGCTGTGCAAGCATGTCGAGACGGCCAAATAAGGCTGCGAATGACAACGCCGTTTGACCATTGTCGTTAGCCGCGTCGATCGGACATAAGTCGAGCAGGCGGCGGGCGACGTGGATTTCGCCTTTGAACAACGCCCCCATCAGTGCAGTGTTGCCACTTTGATCAGCGATGCACGGATCGGCACCGGCAGTGAGCAATAGGTTCACCTCATCAAGGTCGCCATGATAAGTAGCAAGCACCAATGCAGTGTATCCAGAGCCTGTGCGGGCGTTGACCGGAAAGCCGGCCTTGAGCAGCGCATCAGTGATGTCGGTACGGCCAGCACGGGCAGCGTCGAACCACTGGCTGTCATAAATATGCGGGTTGACCCGCTGCTGGCTGTCGGTCTGCAGGGCTTCTGCTGTTTTTGGCAGCCATAAATTGGGAAAGAACAGGTGCATGGCCCGATAACCTGCTACCACAAGCAGGACCATGAGCAGCGCAGCTATGTAGCGTGTTCTGCGAGTAACTATCATAAGAGCCCCTCCCTCTCAGACAACCTGTCATGCCTTGCATGACAGGTTGTCAATACACGGCACTCAGTCCTGAAGTGCCTTGGCTGCAGTTTCGACACGACTCAGGTCCGCATGCGTGGCTTTGGCCAGGCGCGTCCCATAATCCGCATCAGCCTTGTAGAAATAAGAGAGCATGGCGTATTTGTTTGCCTCGTTAGAAACGTGATTCAGATCACCGCTCAATGCCTCCACCAGAAACTCCTGCTCTTTGCTGGGGAGAGCCCGGTAATACTCACCTGCTTGCAGGAAGTTAGCGGTTTTTTTCAGGGCCAGTTGTTGCGTGACGCCGCTGACTGGAGTGCTTGCATATTTATACTGCGGGTCCTGCGCAAGCTCATTGATACCTGACGGCTCGAAGTTTATCTCGCCAGTGCGGCCGCTGCTGTTCATCGCGCCATCCTGCGAGTTGTTACTCACTTTGTTCAGCGGACGGTTAACAGAGATCTGTTGGTAGTTAGTACCAAGGCGGTACATTTGCGTATCGGCGTAGGAAAACAATCGCCCTTGCAGCATGCGGTCCTCGGAACCTTCAATTCCCGGCACCAATCGAGAAGGGGCGAAGGCCGATTCTTCGGTAGACTCGAAGTAGTTTTCCGGGACTTTATTCAGGGTCAGTGTACCGACCTTCTGCTCAGGCACCCCCGTCCAGATTTTCGTGTCATCCAGAGCGTTGAATGCGAATTTACTGAGCTCGCCCGGCGTCAAAGTCTGGATATACAGATCCCATTTTGGATAATCGCCCTTCTTGATCGCACCGTACAGGTCGTTCGTCATGAGGTTCCAGTCCTTGCCGATGGCCTCAGCAATCTGCTTGGGCTCGAAACCGTGAACGCCCTGCTGGCTCTTCCAGGCAAACTTAACGTAATGCACCTCGCCATTGGCGTTGATGAACTTAAAGGCGTGGACCGCCGAACCATTCATGTGCCGATAGGAATCGGGCATGCCCTCCAGCGAATACATGCGAGTGAGCATGTTGGTCGCCTCCGGACTATGAGCGAAGAAGTCGAATGCCAGGTTGGGGTCTTGCACCCCAGTCACCGCACTGGGTTTGTTCGCGTGTACGAAGTCGGGAAATTTGATGGCGTCACGGATAAAGAACACCGGAACGTTAATCCCGACCATGTCCCAGTTGCCTTGACTGGTGTAGAACTTGACCGCAAACCCACGTGGATCACGGGCCTGTTCCGGCGAACCGCGGTATCCCATCACCGTACTGAAACGTACAAAAACCGGAGTTTTGGTGCCCGGTTTGAATACCTCTGCCCGGGTCAAATCCTGGATATCCGTCGAGGCCTGGAAATCACCAAAAGCGCCAGTACCTCGGGCGTGCACTACGCGTTCGGGAATGCGTTCCCGGTCAAAGCGCTGCAGCTTCTCGATCAAATGACTATCTTGAAGGAGCACAGGACCATCGGCACCTGCAGTTTGCGAATTTTGATTATCTCCCACCGGTGCACCCGAATCGCGTGAGAGGTTATCGGCGCCAAACGCGGTGGAGCTAAGGCCAGCGATCAGCACACATAATGGCAACACGGAAATTTTGCTAGGCATTGCAGGTTCCCTTTATTTTGGGTTTGGTCAAAGAGAATGACCGTTAAAAACCAGGCGAGCCATCTCGTCATATTTATGGCATCAATAGGAAACCGCTATCGGGGAATTGAGGGAACGGTGTGTCGCGTAGGCGCGCAATCTGGACACAAGGTGGAGGGATTCATCAAAGCCTTCGAAATCAAAGTAGCCAAACTACCAAATACGCATTTTGCTTTTTTGCTTTCATGGAACACCATACAGACATGATTATTTCTAAATAGCCCATTTATTAAAGAAGCCTTCATAAATTCACGATCGCAAACCGACATTTATCAGCGCCTATACTCCCCTTACTAGGCCAGCTACTCCAGCAACATGTGTAGGATCAACAAAGTGCAATGATCAATATGAAATTGAATTACCGGCAAAGAAATACCTTTAAGCTTACGTGCGGTGTTTTCTAAAAGCGTTAGTTGTTGCTCGAAAGTCATCTTGCGAAACAGGTTTCCAGTGTGCGGGCATAGCGTCAGCGCCGACACGATAAGGCTGGAGCTGGAAAGCAAGCCGCCGATAGCCTGTTCCTTACAAGCCGCCAACCTCTGCGCAGCCTTCGCCTATCCCTGTGTATCCCTTGTCGTATAATCCGCCAGCATGTCACAGATTCTATGGAGCTCTACAGTTTCCCTCGGCACCAAAACTGAAAACCTACTTGATTTTCAAGGTTTTTTCCGCGCACAAAATAGCAATCATTCACCGCACACGACGACAGAGAAGCTTGCACCATGAAATCATCACTGGAGACCACCGCCCTTTTTGCGCTCAAGCTGGCTTATGAAACCGACGGCCAGAGCCCGCTTTTGCGCGATGATCCGGTCATGAGCGACTACCAGAAGGACGTGTTTGAGTTACTGGTACGCAACCGCGATGTTGACGCTATCCAACTGAAGGTCAATGCGTGTGTAGCCGTGGCGCTGGATGCCGTGGGCGGAACGGACAAACCCCTCGGGCGCGAGTTGCAGAGGCTGGCTACGGACTTCAGCAAGGCACGAACGACCGAGGAGCTGAGTGCCCCGCTTATCGTGCTCAAGGACTATTTGAAAGACATTCAGTGATGGTTTCCCACAACTGACGAATGATCGACTCAATAGAGTGCTCCGAACGAGAGAGCAAAAGGGTAATACTTGAATCTTTGAGAACAAAAGCCTGAAACAAACGCTCATTGTGTTACCACATTAATCAACATACATCAGTGGAAGGCTATCACTGTGGTATTTCCGGAAGTCTTCGGTTACCCCCGAATATGGCAAGCGGTAAAACGTCTCAGCAAAACGAATGCTCACGTTGATGCGCTCAGTGAGACCCACAAGCCTGCGGTAAGCAGACTTGTGGAAAAACCGCCCTACTAAGGCGTTTTTTTATCTCGATTTTTTCGGCCTCCCCTCCTCGCCCATCCCCCCAGCCACATCCTTCTATACTCAACGACGGTCGCAGAAAGAACCGTGCAGGTCGCTTTGGTGTCGATGAGCCCAAGACTGCGTGGCAAGCTGCCCTTTATACCCTGAAGAGGTGCGGCAACGATCGCACCGGGCACAACAAGATGCCCGCCCGGGGTGCCTGGCCAACGGTCGACAATGCCACGATACCGTGACGTGGCGTGAATGCCGCAGCCGATACTTTCGGACAACCGACAACCTTGTGGTTTGTCCGTGACCATGAGGAATGCCGTATGCCTGATGAGATGCTGCACCTGCCTATGGTTAACAGCCTGCTGGAGTGCCATAAAGGCTCCCCCGGCGCACTGTTGCCGATCCTGCATGAGATTCAGGCGAACATCGGTTATATCCCCGATGTCGCCGTCCCCGAAATAGCCCACGCCCTCAACCAGAGCCAGGCCGAGGTACGCGGGGTGATCAGCTTCTACCATGACTTCCGTACCGCGCCACCGGCCCGGCATATCCTGCGCTTGTGCCGGGCCGAGTCCTGCCAGAGCCGTGGCGCCGAGCAGCTCGCCGCGCAACTGCGCGAACGCCTGCAACTGGACGACCATGGCAGCAGCGCCGACGGCAATATCAGCCTGCGCCCGGTCTATTGCCTCGGCGCCTGCGCCTGCTCGCCCGCCTTGGAGCTGGATGGTCAGGTGCATGCGCGGCTCAGCGCCGAACGCCTGGATGCCCTGCTCGATGCCTGCCAGGAGGGCTCATGATGCCGAGCCTCTATCTGCCCGTTGACTCCCTGGCGCGTGCCGTCGGTGCCGATGAGGTTGCCGCCGCCCTTGTCGCCCAGGCTCGCGAGCGCGGTCTGTCGCTGGAGCTGCACCGCACCAGCTCCCGTGGCCTGTACTGGCTGGAACCGCTGCTGGAAATCGACAGCCCGCGAGGCCGTATTGGCTTCGGCCCGTTGACCGCCGCCGATGTGCCGTCGCTGCTCGAGGCCCTGCAAGGCGATCCCTCCACCCATCCACTGGCCCTCGGTCCGGTGGAAGCGTTGCCTTACCTGAAATCCCAGCAACGCCTGCTGTTCGCCCGCGCCGGCATTACCCGGCCACTGTCCCTGGAAGATTACCGCGCCCACGGCGGTTTCGAGGGCCTGACCCAAGCCATTACCCTGGGCAGCGAGCAGACCGCCACTGCGGTGTTCGACTCGGGCCTGCGCGGTCGCGGCGGCGCGGCCTTTCCCGCCGGGATCAAATGGCGCACGGTACGCGCTACCCAGGCGATACAGAAATACATCGTCTGCAACGCCGACGAAGGCGACTCCGGCACCTTTGCCGACCGCATGCTGATGGAGGGCGACCCTTTCCTGCTAATCGAAGGCATGATCATTGCCGGTCTCACCGTCGGTGCCAACCATGGCTACCTCTATGTGCGCTCGGAATATCCACAGGCCGTGGCGACATTGCGCGAAGCGCTGGACATCGCCCGCTCCGCCGGCTACCTCGGTACCGATGTCGCGGGCAGTGGCCAGGCCTTCGAGCTGGAAGTACGCGTCGGTGCCGGCGCCTATATCTGTGGCGAGGAAACCGCGCTGCTCGATTCCCTCGAAGGCAAACGCGGGATTGTCCGCGCCAAGCCGCCGATCCCGGCCCTGCAAGGTCTGTTCGGCCAGCCGACGCTGGTCCACAACGTGCTGACCCTGGCCTCGGTGCCACTGATTCTAGCCAAGGGCGCGCCGTTCTATCGCGACTACGGCATGGGCCGCTCGCTGGGCACCATGCCCTTCCAGTTGGCCGGCAATATCCGCCACGGCGGCTTGGTGGAACGGGCCTTTGGCCTGACCCTGCGCGAGCTGGTGGAGGATTACGGCGGTGGCACCGCCAGTGGCCGGCCACTGAAGGCGGCTCAGGTGGGCGGCCCCCTCGGTGGCTGGGTGCCACCGGAGCACTTCGACACACCGCTGGATTACGAAGCCTTCGCCGCCATCGGCGCCATGCTCGGTCACGGTGGCGTGGTGGTGGCTGACGACAGCCTCGACATGGCCCATATGGCGCGCTTCGCCTTGCAGTTCTGCGCCGAGGAGTCGTGTGGCAAATGCACGCCCTGCCGCATCGGTTCCATTCGCGGCGTGGAGGTGATCGATCGCCTGCTGGCCGCGCCCGACCAGGGCGGTCGCGATGCACAGGCGATCATCCTCAAGGACCTGTGCGACACCCTGCAATACGGTTCGCTGTGCGCGTTGGGCGGCATGGTTTCCTTTCCGGTGGCCAGCGCTCTCAAGTATTTCCCCGCCGACTTCGGTCTGCAGCCCTCGGAGGCCGACCAATGATCACTCTCTTCGACCCGAAAACCGATACTGCCCCTGGCACCTTTGACCTTGGCACGCCGGCCCGCGACAGCCAAGTGCAGATCACCCTGAACATCGATGGCCGCAGCATCAGCGTGCCCGAAGGCACCTCGGTGATGCGCGCCGCCGCGCTGCTGGGCACCAGCATTCCCAAACTGTGCGCCACCGACAGCCTGGAAGCCTTTGGCTCCTGCCGTATGTGCCTGGTGGAGATCGACGGCATGCGCGGCTATCCGGCATCCTGCACCACGCCAGTCAGCGCCGGCATGATCGTGCATACTCAGACACCGAAGCTCGCTACCCTGCGCCGCAACGTCATGGAGTTGTACATCTCCGATCACCCGCTGGACTGCCTGACCTGCTCGGCCAACGGCAACTGCGAACTGCAAACCGTCGCCGGCCAGGTCGGCCTGCGGGAAGTGCGTTATGGTTACGAAGGTGAAAACCACCTGACCGATAAGAAAGACACTTCCAATCCTTACTTCGACTACGACCCGAGCAAGTGCATCGTCTGCAACCGTTGCGTGCGTGCCTGCGAAGAAACCCAGGGCACCTTTGCCCTGACCATCACCGGGCGCGGTTTCCAATCGCGGGTCGCGGCCGCTGGCGGCGAGAATTTCCTCGACTCGGAATGCGTTTCCTGCGGCGCCTGCGTACAAGCCTGTCCGACCGCGACCCTGATAGAAAAAAGCGTGGTTGAATTGGGCCAACCCGAACACGCCGTAATCACCACCTGCGCCTATTGCGGTGTGGGGTGCTCGTTCCGTGCCGAGATGAAAGGCGATCAAGTGGTGCGCATGGTTCCCGACAAGAACGGCCAGGCCAACCACGGCCACTCTTGCGTCAAGGGCCGTTTTGCCTGGGGCTACGCCACCCACCCGGATCGCATCACCAAGCCGATGATTCGCAAACACATCAGCGACCCCTGGCAGGAAGTCAGTTGGGATGAAGCAGTGACCTACGCCGCCGGCGAGTTCCGTCGCTTGCAGCACAAATATGGCCGCGATGCCATCGGCGGCATCACCTCCAGCCGCTGCACCAACGAAGAAACCTACCTGGTCCAGAAACTGGTACGCGCCGCCTTCGGCAATAACAACGTCGACACCTGTGCACGGGTCTGCCATTCGCCCACCGGCTACGGCCTGAAACAGACCTTGGGCGAGTCCGCCGGTACCCAGAATTTCGATTCGGTGATGCGCGCCGACGTCATCCTGGTCATGGGCGCCAACCCCAGCGACGCGCACCCGGTGTTCGCTTCCCAACTCAAGCGCCGCCTGCGCGAGGGGGCACGCTTGATCGTCATCGATCCGCGCCGCATCGATCTGGTGGACTCGGTGCATGCCCGCGCCGAGCTGCACCTGGCCCTACGCCCAGGTACCAACGTCGCCATGCTCAACGCCCTGGCCCACGTCATCGTCACCGAAGGCCTGCTTGACCAAGCCTTTATCGACGCCCGTTGCGAGGGCAGTGATTTCGCCCGCTGGAGTGAGTTCGTCAGTCGCGCGGAAAATTCGCCGGAGGTTCTTGGCGTCATCTGCGGCGTCGAAGCAGCCGACATCCGCACCGCCGCCCGCCTGTACGCCAACGCCGGCAATGCCGCTATCTACTACGGCTTGGGCATCACCGAGCACAGCCAGGGCAGTACCGCCGTCATGGGCATCGCCAACCTGGCCATGGCCACCGGCAACATCGGTCGCGAAGGCGTCGGCGTGAACCCGCTGCGGGGACAGAACAACGTCCAGGGCTCCTGCGACATGGGTTCCTTTCCCCACGAGCTGCCTGGCTACCGACACATCTCCGACGAAGTGGTGCGGGCGCAGTTTGAACAGGCCTGGAATGTCACCCTGCAACCCGACCCAGGCCTGCGCATTCCGAACATGTTCGAGTCTGCCCTGGCCGGTAGCTTCAAGGGTCTGTACTGCCAGGGGGAAGACATCGCCCAGAGCGACCCGAATACCCAGCACGTCACCGCAGCGCTGTCGGCCATGGAATGCGTGGTGGTGCAGGACATCTTCCTCAACGAAACCGCCAAGTTCGCCCACGTGTTCCTGCCGGGTAGCTCGTTCCTGGAAAAAGACGGCACCTTTACCAACGCCGAACGGCGCATTTCGCGGGTACGCAAGGTCATGGAGCCGCTGGGCGGCAAGGCCGACTGGGAAGGCACCGTGGCTCTGTCCAACGCCCTGGGCTACCCGATGAGCTACCAACACCCAGCGCAAATCATGGACGAAATCGCCAGCCTGACGCCGACCTTCGCCAATGTCAGCTATGCCTCCCTGGACAGTCACGGCAGCCTGCAATGGCCCTGCAATGCCGCTGCGCCGGATGGCACGCCGACCATGCATATCGAGCAATTCGTGCGAGGCAAAGGACGCTTCATGCTCACCGGCTACGTGCCCACCGAAGAAAAGGTCAACAACCGCTATCCGCTGCTGCTGACCACCGGGCGAATCCTCAGCCAATACAACGTCGGCGCCCAGACCCGACGCACCGAGAACGTCGCCTGGCACGACGAAGACCGCCTGGAAATCCATCCGACCGATGCCGAAAGCCGAGGCATCAACGAAGGTGATTGGGTCGGTATCGGCAGCCGCGCGGGCCAGACTGTCCTGCGCGCACGGGTCACCGAACGGGTGGCTCCGGGCGTGGTGTACACCACCTTCCACTTCCCGGAATCGGGGGCCAACGTCATCACCACCGACAACTCCGACTGGGCCACCAACTGTCCGGAGTACAAGGTCACCGCCGTGGAAGTCAGCCGCGTCTACCACCCTTCCGAGTGGCAAAAACGCTTCCAGGCCTTCAGCAACGAACAACAACGCCTGCTCGATGAGCGCCGCCAGGCGCGCAACGCCGGGGAAAAAGCGGAGGCACGCCGATGAGCACCGACAACCTGATCAAGATGGCCAACCAGATCGCCCAGTATTTTTCCAGCGAACCGGACCAGCAGCAAGCGGTGCTCGGCGTGCGCAATCACCTGCAAATGTTCTGGACACCGGGCATGCGCAAGGAACTACTGGCCTGGCAGGCAACACATCGGGGAGCGGACCTGCATCCGCTGGCGCAGGCGGCGGTCAGCGGAGCGGGGTGGGAGGCCTAGGCCTACTCACCCCTCTCACTCCGAGCTGCAACCCGACGGCGCGACTCACGCAACTGGCGCTTCAAGGTCCGCAGCGGAGGCGCATACAGGAAGCCGAACGACACACTGTTGTTGCGCCCTTTCACCGCGTGGTGCAGCAGATGTGCCTGGTACAGGCGTTTGAGGTAACGATTGCGCGGCCGGGGTCGCAACGGCCAATAACGGTGCACAATGCCGTCATGCACCACTACATAGATGATCCCGAAAGCCGCGACCCCGGCGCCGACCCACTGCAAGGGGTCGTGCCCGGTATTGCCCAGGACGATCAGGAGGCTCGCCACCGCCGCCAGCACCAACAGGTAGAGATCATTGGTCTCGAACGCTCCCAACTGTTCCTCATGGTGCGAGCGATGCACAAACCAGCCCCAGCCATGCATGACGTACCTATGCGCCAGGTAACCGACGCCCTCCATGGCGACCAGGGTGCAGAGGAACAGGGCAAGATGGCTGATCATGGAACGCGGTCGGCTCATGGTAACGTCAGGGAGTCAAGCGGGTGAGGTCGTCGAACGGTGCCCAAGCATACCTTGCCGAGCGCGAAAATCGAGCCCTGCGACGCCAGGCGTTACGCAGAAATCGGCAAACCTCGGCCTGCACCGGCTTGAGCCCGATGCACGGATACGCCTGAGTATCGTCGCTCGCCGCCAGCTCCGGTACCGCTCGTCGATTGGGCACGCTACTGTCGGAAACCTCCGAATCCATCGCTAATTTGCCCTCGAGCCCGCGTACTACTTGAGCCCCGCCACTTTCGGGATTTACTATCCACGCCGCTTATGTCGAGCACTCAGTCCCGGTTGCACACCTGACCCGCTCAGGGCCCCGCTGAGAAGAAAAACCAGAAAAGGTGAAGCAATGACGGGTGACAACCTGACATCGGGTCTGCTCAAGCGCGGCCTGAAGAACCGCCATATCCAGTTGATCTCCCTGGGCGGGGCGATTGGTACCGGGCTGTTCCTCGGTTCCGCCGGGGTACTCAAGTCGGCCGGCCCGGCGATGATCTTCGGCTACGCGATCTGCGGTTTTATCGCGTTCCTGATCATGCGCCAGTTGGGCGAAATGATCGTCGAAGAGCCCGTAGCCGGCTCTTTCAGCCACTTCGCCCACAAATACTGGGGCGGTTACGCGGGGTTTCTCTGCGGCTGGAATTACTGGGTGCTCTATGTCCTGGTGGGCATGGCCGAACTTACGGCGGTGGGCAAGTACGTGCAGTTCTGGTGGCCCGAGGTGCCGTCCTGGGTCAGTGCGGCGGTGTTCTTCGTGCTGGTCAACCTGATCAACCTGACTAATGTGAAGACCTTCGGTGAAACTGAATTCTGGTTCGCGATCATCAAGGTGGTGGCGATTATCGGCATGATCGCCCTCGGCTGCTACCTACTGATCAGCGGCACCGGCGGCCCGCAAGCCTCGGTCAGCAACCTGTGGAGCCACGGTGGATTCTTCCCCAATGGCATCAGCGGCCTGCTGATGGCCCTGTGTTTCATCATGTTCTCCTTCGGTGGCCTGGAGCTGGTGGGTATCACCGCCGCCGAGGCCAGCGAACCGCGCAAGGTGATCCCCAGAGCGATCAACCAGGTGGTGTTGCGGATCCTGATCTTCTACGTCGGGGCGCTGACAGTGCTGCTGTCGCTGTACCCATGGGACCAACTGCTGACCACCCTCGGCGCTTCCGGCGATGCCTACAGCGGCAGTCCCTTCGTGCAGATCTTCGCCCTGATCGGCAGCGACACGGCGGCACAGGTTCTCAACGTGGTGGTCCTGACCGCTGCTCTTTCGGTGTACAACAGCGGCGTGTACAGCAATAGCCGCATGCTGTTTGGTCTGGCCGAGCAAGGCGATGCGCCAAAATCGCTCATGAAACTGAACAAACAAGGCGTACCGGTACGCGCCATCGGCGTCTCGGCCCTGGTGACCTTGCTGTGCGTGGTGGTCAACTACATGGCGCCCCATGAAGCCCTGGAATTGCTTATGGCGCTGACAGTGGCTTCGTTGATCATCAACTGGATCGTGATCAGCCTGACCCACCTGAAATTCCGCAAGGCCATGGAGCAGCAAGGCGTGGTGCCGGGCTTCAAGGCGTTCTGGACGCCTTTGAGCAATTACCTGTGCCTGGCCTTTGTCGCCCTGATTCTGGGCGTGATGCTGATGATCCCCGGCATCCGCGTGTCGGTGTATGTGCTACCGGCGTGGGTGCTGCTCATCTACGGCCTGTATCGCTTGCGGTTGGCGAAGGGCGCGGCTCGGCCGGCCTGATACCTGGTCCCTGAGCCCCGAACCATAGGATCACAGTCCCTTGGTTCGGGGCTCAGGGTTTGCCTGGGTGCGGTTGCGGGTAATCGCGCAGGATATCCACCGGCCACGCATAGGAGCCGTCCCACAACTGCTCATGCAAGGCTTCGATCCGCTCGGCCATGGCATTGTCGCGCATCACCACTTCCAGGTTGCGCGAGTTGTCGAGGTAGCCGCCCAGCCAGTTGCTGGTGCCGACCCAAGCCACTTGCCCGTCGATTTCCATCGTCTTGCTGTGGATAACTCGCGCATAGGGAATAAAGCCCCGTGGGTCTTGGGGCAAGGTGACGATCTTGACCTGCACATTGGGCAACACCGCCAGGCTCTTGAGGTAGGCAATTTCCGGTGTTCCGGTGTTCCAGTCGGAGACCATCAACTTGATCGACACCCCACGCGCCGCCGCCGCACGTAGCGCGTTATCGATCAGCGCATAGTACGGGCGGCTTTTATCCGGACCGTAGGACAGCGGTGCATAGTCGAGCAGTTGCACCCGCACTTCGTACTTCGCCTCGGCCAGCAGGCGCGGCAGTTCCAACTGCGAGTCGCCGACGCCGGGCGGGTTGTAGCGTTGCGGACTGGCCACCAGATAGTTGCCGGTGCGCGCGGGCTCTTTCCCGGTCTTAGGCAACGGCACCGGCTTATTCTCGGCCAAGGCGGCTTGGGCCTTCCAATCCTGGTCGAAGATCGCCTGGACCTGACCGACCAGTGTGGCGTCGCTGATGCGCAAGCCGGTTTCATGGATGTGCTCAAGTGAGCGCCAGTCGAAATTCTGGCTGCCGACAAAGGCCTGGCGACCATCCACCACCAAGTACTTGGCGTGGATGATGCCGCCACTCAAGCGTGCGTACGACAGCACGCGCAAGGTCAGGTTAGGGATCTTGCGCAACCGTTCCAGGGTGGACTCTTCGGAAAGCTTCAGGCCCTTTTCTTCCAGCAGGAAACGAATCTTGACGCCTCGTTTGCCAGCGGCCTCGAGGCTTTCAATGACCTTGTCCATCACCGACCCAGGATGGTCCGCAACGTAGAATTGGCCGATGTCGATGCGGTTTTTCGCGCTGTCGAAGAGTTCAATCCAGACCGGGCCGGGTTGACGCAAATCATCGGTGCCAAGATCGGTGGCCAGTGGAACGCTATGTACCAGCTCGAAACCGGGAATGGAAAAGTCCGCCAGGGCCAGCGGACTGAGCAGCAAGCCGACAAGGCCCGCCATACCGACGCACAACAGCGTCGATCGACATTTCGAGAGGGGCGACATTAGGCGTCTCATCATCAAAAAGTACACGGCTCGCGCCTGGAATGAATTGTCGCGAGCGGGCTTACCACCCACGCAAGCCCTGAGTCCTGTAACACACAGCAAACCCTCCACAGTCCGTATCATCACCTTTACTGCTGGCGTTAACAGCACCTCCCTCAACAAAGAGTGCAACGGATTGCCTCGACGCCCTTACTCACATCGTCTATGCATAGGTCGAGACTCCGAACCAGGACGCGCCTACCTGATCACCGCCGATACGCGACGGCGAAAACCTGCGCGATATCGCCAGATACCTCGTCGCCAATCCGCTGCGCGCCGGCTTGGTCGAGCAGATTGGCGACTACCCGTTAAGGGATGCCATCGGGCTCTGAGCACCAATGTGGCGACAGCGCCCGTCCACAGAGGTCGTCCCTGACCCGCGAAATAGAAATCAGGCCGTCTGCAACTGCACCGGACTCGCCACCCGATGCGCCACCTCACCCTGCACACGGGCACCGGTCGACGCACGGATCAGTAACATCTTGAGCTGGTCGTTGATGCGCTCCAGGCTGTCCTGGAAGAAGTTGTGGAACACCACGCAGAACAACGCGATGGCAATCCCCAAGCCAGTGGCGAACAGGGCCGTACCGATACCACCGGAGATCTGGCCCGGATCGGACACCCCCGCGCTGGCCAACGCCTTGAAAGTATCGATGATGCCGAGGATGGTTCCCAGCAAGCCGAGCAGGGGCGCGGCAGTGGTGATGGTCTCGATAATCCACAGGCTGCGGGCCAACGGTGCGCGACTGGCCAGGTACTGGGTGTCGATCACATCGTCCAGGTCCTTGCGCGGGCCCTGAGCGGCCTTCTGCGCCAACACCGCCGAGGCCATGTCCAACGGCAAGCTGGCACGCCGGGTCAGTTCCTGCGGCAGCTCCTGTGCGCTATGCACATGAGAGCCCAGGGCCGCCATCAACGCACGGGCCGAACGCCGGACATAAGCGAAGTAGATGGCACGCTCGATGGCGATGAAGATCGCGATCGCCAGGGCCGCATACATCACATAAAAGGTGATTTCGTGAAGCAGGTTCATGTCCATGATCGGGTTACCTCTGTTGATAATACGCAGGGGACAAACATCAGAAATTCGCTTCCAGCGACGCGGTCACTGTACGGTCCAGGCCGACGATGTAGGCGGGGTCGCCATCGCGGAAACCGCTGTAGGTGGCGGAGTTGGTCTTGGTGGTGTACACGCCGGCCAGGTACTTCTTGTCGAACAGGTTGTCGACGTTCAAGCGCAGGGTGGCGCTCTTGACCACTCTCTTGTCTACCGGCAAGTAGATACCGCCGCCGAGGTTGAACACAGTGCGCCCGGAAACGGCTTCGTCGTTGGTCAGGTCGCCATACAGCTTGCTGGTGTACTTGCCACCGAAGGTGCCGTAGAACAGGCCGTCGTCATAACCGATATTGGCGGCCAGCATGTTCTTCGGCACGTTGGTAAACTGCCGGCCGGCGGTCGGCAGCAGGATGGCCTTGCCGGCGTTGTAGACGGTCAGGTCGTTCTGCTGCTCGGCACGGGTGTAGGTATAGGAGGTGTAGAAGTTGAAGTGATGCGCCAGCAGGCCGCTCCACTCCAGCTCCAGGCCCTTGTTGTCGACACTGCCGGCGTTGACGTCGGCGGAGTCGCCGTTGATGTCCTTGGACGACACCTGGCGGTTCTCGAACTGCATGTAGAACAGGGTGGCCGCAACGGTCATGTCCTGTTCGGTATAGCGCCAGCCCAGCTCATGGTTCCAGCTGGTTTCCGGCTTGGAGTCGATGGAACCCGCACCCTGGTCATACAACACGTAGTTCTGTGGCACGCGCATGTTGCGCGACAGGCTGTAGAACAACTGGTCATGCTCGTCGAGCTGGTATTTCAGACCAGCGTTGGGCAGTAGCTTGTAGTAGCTTTGGTGACGTTTTTCCGCTTTCTCGGTGAGGCTGCCGTGGTTGCTGCCGTCACGTTCGACGTTCATATAAGCCAGGCCCGCCACCAGGGTCCAGTCCGGGGTGAAGTACCAGGTGTCCTGGGCCCAGACTTTCTGCGCTGGGGTCACGGTGAAGCGATCGCGACCCTGGATGGTCTTGCCGTTGGCATCGACCATGTAGTCAGAGTCCGGCCAGACGCTTTCCGGCTTGCCGTTCTGTCGCAGGCGAATGAACGGCTGGGTCTGGCTCTGGCGCGCGCGCTCGTACCAGTAGCCGAACTGCAGGCTATGGCTTTCCAGGTCCCAGTTCAGTTTGGTGGTGATACCCGGACGCCAGGTCTGGGTGCGTGAAGGCCGGTAGTAGACGCCGGTGTTCGGCTGGCCGTCGGCGTTGTATTGAGCTGCGGTCGGCAGGTTGCCAAGGTCGAAGACCCCGCCGACGTTGGAGCCGCTGTTGAGCGCATAGGTCGAACTGCCCGCGCCGCTGCCGTTACCCCAGAAGTAATATGGAATCACCGACAGGGACAGGTTGTCGGCCAATTTGAACTGGGTGTTGAGCACGCCGGTGAAGGTCTTGAACGGGTTGAGCGCCAGGCCCTCATAGCTGCTGATCTTACCGTTGCCGCCCAGGGCCGGAGTCGAAGGATACGGGTCGTAGCTACGCCCGTATTTTTGGAACTGGCCTTTGGTCAGTTGACTGTAACTGGCGTTTTCCTGCTCGTGGTACTTGAGGATCAGGTTGGCGGTGTTGCCGCCGCCCATGTCGAAGAAGCTGTTCCATTCGACCTTGTCGGCGCGCTCAGCACCGTCGCCGCGCCATTTCTGGCCTTCGGTGTGGGAGACCGACAACCAGTTGCTCAGGCCGTTGACCTCACCGGTGTTGAGACGGGCGAAGGTCTTGGTGGTGGCATGGCTGCCCATCACTTGCTTGACGAAGGCTCCGGTTTCCTTGGTCGGGCGGATGGTCACCACGCCAATATTGCCACCGCTCGAGCCGATGTGCGGGCCGTCGGCCTCGGACGAGCCCTGGGTGACGAAGATTTGCTCGATGTTCTCTGGGTCGCCCAGTAGGTTGGCATACAACGCGTAGTTGCCGGAGTCGTTGATCGGCATGCCATCGACGGACATGCCCACCTGGTCGGAGTTGAGCCCGCGCATAGTAAAGCGGAAGCTGCCCAGGCCCGTGGCGTCTTCACTGGAGATGTTCAGGCCCGGGGTGTACATGAGCTTGTCGATGGCGTTGCCGGTCGCGGTCTGTTTGTCCAGGGCTTCCTTGGTCACGGTGGAGCGCCCCTTGATGCTCTCCTCCTGGACCATGTAGCCGCCACCGACGGTGGCCTTTCCCTGGACACCAATGGTACCGATGTCACTGTCGTTAGTGTCTGCCCACGCAACACCTTGGCTCATGCTCACGGCAATCAATGCCAGGTGAATCTTTGAGAACCTCATTACTGTATTCCTGATCGTCGGTGCTTTATTGCAAGCTGTAGTTGAAAGTGGCGGTGAAGCGTTGCTCGTTACGGCCGCCAAAGGCCTGTTCAGGGAAAGGCTTGACCTGCTTGATGCGATGCAGGCTGTTGGTGGCCGCACGGTTGAGCAGCATGCTCGACGCCGGGGTCTGGACACCGGAGTCGAGGACACGGCCCTGCCGGTCCACCAGCAGCCAGACCACGACCTCGCCGCTGGGGCGCTCAAGCGAGGCCTGGCGTCCCGTGGGGTATTGCTTGTAAGTATCCAATTCGTTGCGCAGTCCCTTGAGATAGCCACCTTCCAGCGCCTGGCCGTCGATTTTCGGCGGAGCAGGTGGTGCGGGCGGTGCCGGCGTACGGGCGACCACCGGCTCGGGGGCGGGCTTGGCTTCGACCGAAGGCGTTTGCGCCGGCTTGGCGACCACCGGCTGTGGCTTGAGCACAGGCTTGGGCTTGGGCTCAGGTTTTGGCTTAGGCAGCGGCTTGGGCTTGGGCGGCGGCGGCGCGGGCTCGGCCTCCTCGTCCTCGATCACCGGTGGTGGCGGCTCTGGCGCAACCACCGATTCAAGCTCGGGCTCTGGCTCCGGCTCGACCAACGCCAACTCGACCGCCGACTCGTCATACACCGGCTGGACCTTCAACGGTTGGGACTGAATGCTCATGGCAATCAGCACCAACGCCACGATGGCCGGGACGCTGCCCAGCAACTGACGGACTCGAAACAGGATGTACATGGTCAGGACTTACGCGTGGCAATGGAGACGGACGTGAAGCCACCCAGACGCAGGGTGTCCATGACTTCCACCAGGCGCGCGACTTCCACGCCCTTGTCGCTGTTGACGATGATCGTCGCCTTGCTGTCCGGCTTCTGCGCTGCCTTGAGCGCCGCCACCAGCGCGTCCACGGCAATGCTCTTGCCGTCGAGTTGCAACTGGCCCGCGAGCCCCAGGGTGAGGATGAATTTGTTCTGTGGCTTGAGCTGCTGCGAACTGCTGGCGCTCGGCAATTGAGTCTTCATGCCCAGCGCCGGAATCACGTTCAAACTCACCAGCACGAAGAACACCAACAGGAACATCATCACGTCGATCATGGGGATCAACTCGATGTGTGCCTTGCGCTTTTTGGGTTCGTCCCAGGTTCTCATTCCGATGCCCTCATTCAATTAGGGGCGACAACCTAACAACCAAAAATGACCAAATGGTTAATATTAATTTACGGCTTAAAGGCTCTAAACCGGGCATTACAAGCCACCACACATTAAATTCATGCATGTAATTAATTTGACACATAGCTAGTACAGCCTTGAAAAATTTGACTGAGCGGGCCTCCCACCATGAGTGTTGCCTTACCCCACCTAAGCACCCGGCGCCTGCTGCTGATGCCCTTGCAAACGGAGCAGGCGCAGACGTCGGCGCGGCTGGCGGATAAGCCGACCATCGCCGACAACACGGCAGCGCTCCCCTCGCCTCACACCGTCGAAAACGCACTGGAATTCATTGGCGGCCAGGAGGAGCAATATCGTTCAACTCGTTTGATGGGACTGGGTATTCACCTGAGGGAAAATCGTGAGCTGGTCGGCGTCATCAGCCTGAGATTTTCACCGGCCCATGACAGCGCTCACCTGGGGTACTGGGTTGGCGCGCAACATCGCAATCGCGGCTATGCTGGCGAAGCGGTCGGCGCGATGCTCAAGCACGGCTTTGTCGAGCTCAAGCTACACCGCATTGCCGGGCAATGCTTCAGGCGCAACAAAACCTCTGCCCGGGTACTGGACAGAGCCGGACCGCGCCACCAAGGTTGCCTGAAAGGCGCCTTTCTCAAAAATAGGGTCTACGAAGACATGCTGCTGTACGGGCTGTTGCATGACCATTGGCAACCTCTCACCTGATCATCCGCGAGCAATGTCCATGACCGATCATGTTGCACAGACCGAGCGCGAACCTGGCGTCGATCAGGACCGCCGGCGAATCATCACCGGGCTGGCCGGGGCGGCGGTATTGTCGATCCTCAGCCCCTTCGCCCGTAGCGCGGGGGTCGACTACCCCTTCAGTCTCGGGGTGGCTTCAGGGGACCCGCTGCCGGACGGCTTTGTCATCTGGACCCGGTTGGCACCGCGTTTCAACGCCGCCGACGGTAGCGGCGGCCTGAGCAAGCCGGTGCCGGTGCGCTGGCGGGTGGCGAGCGACGCGGCGATGACCCGCATCGTCAAACGGGGCGAGGTGGTGGCCGACCGGCGCTTCGCCCATTCGGTACACGTCGAGGTCGGCGGGCTGGAAGCCGGACGGCCCTACTGGTATCAGTTCGAAGGTTTGGGGGCGCAAAGCCCGGTAGGGCAGTCACGGACCGCGCCGGCGCTGACCGCCATGACATCGGCACGCTTGGGTTTCGTCTCCTGCTCGCATTGGGAGCGCGGCTATTTCAGCGCCTACCGACACCTGGCGGCGGAACAACCGGACCTGGTGTTTTTCCTCGGCGACTACATCTACGACAGCTCCTATGCCGCCGACTCGGGCAAGATCATTCGTCCCCACGGCGCCGGCAACGCCAGCGATCTCGCCGGTTATCGCAACCGCTACGCCCTCTACAAGACCGACGCCGACCTTCAGGCCCTGCATGCCTGTGCGCCCTGCGCCGCAACCTGGGACGATCACGAAGTACAGAATGACTATGCGAACCAGTGGTCACAGGATCCGACTATTTCCCCCCGTGACTTCCTGCTCCGGCGGGCGGCCGCCTATCGGGCCTTCTATGAACATATGCCGTTGCGCGCCAGCAGCCTGCCCAGGGGGCCGGACATGCGCGTCTATCGACGACTCGACTACGGTCGACTGGTACAATTTCATATCCTCGACGGTCGCCAGTACCGCTCGGAGCAACCGTGCATTCCCGCCAATCGCAGCCATCAGGGGCATGTCGCGCCGCCGGATTGCGTCGATCTCGGCGACCCGAAAAGAACCATGCTGGGCTGGGAACAAGAGGCTTGGCTGGAGCAAGGCTTTGCCCGTTCGCAAGCCCGCTGGAACGTGATTGCCCAGGACTTGCTGGTGGCGTCGTTGATGCAACGCAATCCGGCCACCCAGGAGTTGGGACACTGGACCGATGGCTGGGACGGCTATGGGGCAACCCGAGATCGGGTGCTGGCCTCCATCGAACGCAGCAAGGTCAGTAACCCAGTGTTCTGGGGCGGGGATATTCATTCGTTCTGGACCACGGATTTGCATGCACGCTCGGGGGACCCGGAGTCGAAGATCGTCGCAACCGAGTTTGTCGGTACCTCGGTGACCGCCGATGGGCCGCCGTTCGAGTTGTTCAACAAGGAATTGCCGCTCAATCCCCATGTGCGTTTTTTCGACAGTCGCCAGCGCGGGTATGTGTCGGTCGAGTTACAAGAGCAGAAGATGCTGACGAACTTTCGGGTAATTTCCGATCCTCGGGATGTGAATGCCAGCGTGTCGACGCTCAAGCAATTCGTGGTAGAGAGCGGGCGGGCCGGGGCAATTGCGGTATGACGCGGTCTGACAGACCATCGTCATACCCGCCTCAAGGCAAACGCACATTGCCGTCATACGGCGTCTGTAGATCCCGCTCCGGGATCTCCCAGATCAGCAACTTCGGCGGCGTCTGCTTGAACGCCGGGCTGTCGAAGTACGCTTTGGCCGCCCCGGAAAACTCGCCACCGTCCTTGGCGAAGTTCCCCATCGGCGCGCCCACCGCCGCTTCCAGGAATCCGCCAAAGTTCGAGTTACGCGAAAATGAGGTGCCGATCAGCGCCGTGTTAGGCAGGTTGTCATCGCCAAACAGATCGTCCAGATTGTCGGCGCTTGCCGTCTCTTCTACCAGTTCCTTCACTTGCGTGGCCGCCGCGTATTCGGCCGGAGGCTGCAACGCCAACGGTAGCCAATCGATCCCCGCCAAGCGCACCAGATCGCCCGGCCGCACTGCGCTGGCTTGTGTCACCAGGTCAAAACGCTTGCGTGGTGTCGCATTGAACTTCAGTCCCGCGACTGCCACGGCCACCTGCCCCGCCGCCGCCCTGGCACCGGCTTCGCTCCAGTGCGTATCGGTGCGCAGGTAGGCGCCCTCGCCCACCGCCCGCAAGGCCGGTGTCAGGTCCAGAGCGGGCACTCCGGCGCCATGCAACAGGGTCAGCCATTCGTCGATGCGCGATGCCAGCAGCGCCGGGCGGGTCAATTCGCACAGCTGTGTCGCGGCGATCCGGCTCTTGTCCGGCACCACCGCCACCACCAACTGGATACCCCGCTTCGCCAATCCTTGCCGCAGCTCGATCACCGCCTGGGCTTTGGCTCGGGCATTGAGCACGGCGTTGTGGTTCACGCGCAATTCATCGGTGAGGAACAACCAGCCAGGACAGCCCGTGCGTACCCGTGGCCCAAGGTCGCCCAACACCAACCAACTACCACCGCGCTCCAGTTCGGCGAGCTGTTTCGGCGCGGGGGCATCGGACAGCGTCTTGGCGAAGCGATGGGTGATATCGCCATGCAGCAGAAGGTCCAGGGTGACCACCTTGGGCACGAACTCGACCGTGCCCTTGAGCATCAGCCAGACGCAGGACAGCAAGCCCAGGGACAGGAACAGTGTGAAGATCACCCCGGCGAGCGGGCTGACGCGCAACGCCAGTTCGCTGGGTGGGGTGGGCGCGGTTGACGGAGATTGCGTTGGCTGGGTCATCAGAATTGGAAGTACAGAAAGGGCACGGCTTCACGACTGGCGATCAGCGCGAACGACAGAATGAATCCGAGCACAGGCCAAAGGGCTGCCGTCAGTGCGAACCAGCCACTGTCGGCGAATCGTCTTGCACAACGCGCTTGCAACAGGGGCGCAAGGACACACGCCACACCCAGCAAAGCCGCCATGCCGTGCACCGGGCGCAGGGTCACCGCCAGCGCATCGCCCAGGGCGAAGCCATGCTGGCCGAATTGCCCGCCATACATGCTCAGGGCCGTGGCAAAATCCGGGGAGCGGAACAGCGTCCAGGTCAGACACACGAACAACAGCGTCGCGCTGTGCGATGCCCACCGGGGCAGGCCTGGCAGGCTGGAGCGCGACCAGGCGCGATCGATGCACAACGCCACGCCATGGGCCGAGCCCCACAGCAAGTAATTCCAACTGTCACCACCATGCCACAGGCCGGCGATGGCCATGGTCAGAAACAGGTTGCGATAGGTTTTCCAAGTGCCCAGGCGATTGCCACCGAGGGCGATATACAGGTAGTCGCGCAGCCAGCTGGACAACGACAGGTGCCAGCGCCGCCAGAAATCCTGGATGCTGTAGGCCAGGTAGGGGCGGTTGAAGTTTTCCGGAAAGTGAAAACCCAGCATCAGTCCCAGGCCGATGGCCATGGCGCTGTAGCCGGCGAAGTCGAAGAACAATTGTAGCGAGTACGCCAGGCAGCCAATCCAGGCATCGACAAAGGACGGCGAGTCCAGGTGAAAGGCCACGTCTACCAGCGGTGACAGGGTGTCCGCCACCAGTACCTTCATGCACATGCCAATCATGAAGCGGCGTGCGCCGAGGGAGAAGTTCAGCCCGTTGAAGTAACGCTGGTTGAGCTCCCGACGAACCCAGTCATAACGAATGATCGGTCCGGCAATCGAATGGCCGAACATGGAAATGTAGGTCGCATAATTGACGAAGCTGCGCTCCACCGGCACCACCTGCCGATGCACGTCGACCAGATAGGAAATCGCCTGGAGGACAATGAACGACAGCCCCGCCGGTAACGCCACCCGCTGCCAGGCCATGGGCAGAGCGCCGTAGTAGCTGATCAGCTCGTTCCAGGTGCCCGCGAGGATATTGGCGTACTTGTACCAAACGAGCACCGCAGTGTTGATCACGATCAGCGCGATCAACAGCCGTACCCGCCTGCGCCCGTCCTCCCGCGAATGCTCTACCAGCAAACCACCCACCCACGCCAACACGGTCAGGGCCATGTGCAGGAACAGGAACAACGGGCTCAGCCAACCGTAGAACAACCAACTGCCCAGCAACAGGATCACATTGCGCCAGGCCGGTCTTGCCAAGGCATAGATCAGCAGGAACGCCGGCAGAAACAGCGTCAAAAACTCGAGTGAGGCGAAGACCATGGCGACAGGTGCTTCCGATTCAGTTGGACACGCTGTCCGTGGTGGTAACAAGGCGTGGCCCTGTCGACGAAGGCAACACCAGCAAGCTGTAGCGCTTGTTCGCCTCCAGCGGCCCTAGCTCGACCGCCGCGCCGACCGGCCTGTTGGCGCAGATCAACTGGACCGCCAGCGCAGCACGCGGATTGAGTTCCTGGCGGCGTGGATTGCCCGTCGCCGCCTTCTGGAACAGATCGACATCGCGCCCGGCCAGGTTGATTCGCGCGTCGGCGCACCCGGCGTCGGCGTTGAACAAGGCCAGCGACGCCTTGAGCTGGTTCGGGATATCGAAGGCTTCGTTGACCACCAATTGCCGGATGCCAGGGTGCCCGTCGTCCAGGGCAAACACCGTGGCGAAATCCCCTGCGGCAACCTGCACCTGCAACGGCACACTCTGACCGTCACGCTTGAGGGTGCCCTTGACCGGCTGGCCGCCAGGTACCGGGATAAAGTCGCTGATAGCCTTCTCACCTTCCAGCTTCAGGCTGGCCTTCGCCCCTTCCGGTATCAGTTCCAGGGCGCTGGCGGAGACGTTGACGAAGCGCAGATAGGCCGAGTCCCGTGAGGGACCGGTGGGATACAGCGCAATCTGTGCACTGAATGCGCTGGTACTCAGGACCGCGCCGAGCAGACCGCCCACGAGGCTGAAAGTCCGCTTCACTGTTTTGCTCCCTTGACCGCGTTCGCGGGCAATTCACTGATGGATTTGCCGATGGCCGCCGCCCAGGACTTGTACCCGGCAATGGTGAAGTGTTGGCCGTCGGAGGTGACCCACTCGCCTGGCTTGGAGAACTTCGTGGAATCGATATAGGTACACGGCGCAACCATATTCGCCAGGGTGCCGGACACCAGTTGGGTGCGCATCTGGTTCTTGCCGTAGCTGTTTTCATGGGTGTTGCTGCCATTCGCCTTGCCCCAGGCCGGCCCCACCCACACGCACTTGACGCCGCTGTCGGCAATCTGTTTGGTCAACGCGGTGACACTCTGGTAGGCCCAGACCTTGGGAAACGGCGTGGTCTTGTAGGAGGCCATGGTGTCCCCCATGATCAGCACCACCAGGTCCGGTTTGTCCTTGGCGATCACCGCCTTGATCGGCTGGGTATCCAAGGTGCCACGGCTCATCACCTTGATCTTCTCGCCAGGATCGCGGGTGGCGCCGCAGTCGAGCTTCAGTTTCGGCGTGACCCAGTCCGCCGGGTTGGCGCCACAGGCACCGATCGCGTGGACCTGCGCACCCTGCTGGGTGAGGTTGTCATACAGCGGGTTCATCAGTGAGTCGGGGAAGCTCATGTGGCTTTCGCCAATCACGAGCAACGTCAAACCAGCGAGCACAGAAGAAGCCATGAACCATTCCTCGTTGAATCAATTCGAATAAGGGGAGCCAAAAGGGCTGACAGGCAAGTCCATGGGGCCGCTCATGTCCTCGAAGGTGTAGCGCAGGTACAGGCCACCGATGACCTGGCGGTAATCGCTGGCGTTGTCCACGCCCAGCGAGCCGCCGAGGAAGAAGTTCGAGCCGAACTTGTATTCTCCAGCGGCGTTGAAGCTGTAGCCGATACCGGTCTTGTTTTCGCCGTCATAACGCGTCAGTCCGGCCGCCGTGGCGTTCGGTTGCAGCTCGCGATGACCGGGGAAGATAGCGGCGCTGTCCTGGCCGATATGCTGGACCCCCACCGAACTCTTGATCCGGTAGGTGAAGCGTTCGGTACGTTGTGACCAACTGACCGGCACGCCCAGGGCGAAGAACGTCTGCGGGCTGAAATAACCGCCGTGGCCGTAGGTGTAGAAGTCCTGGTTCTCGGAATAGCTCAGGGCCGAGCCACTGAGGCCGAGGGTCAGGATGCTGTCCGGGGTATTGCGCAAGTACCAGTAGACGCCGCTGCCCAACTCGAAACGGTCGTTGTCTTCGACGTTATGGCCCATCAGCCGGTGCGCCGAACCATAGCCATAGGCGCCGAATTTCTGGTTGTCGTAACCCAGTTCGCCGCGTACACCGTTGGCCGTGACGCCGCCCCATTTATCACCGGTACGCCGGTCGCGGGAGCCGGCGAACGAAGTCAGGCTGTCGGTCACTGCCCGCCGCGAAGCGCTGACGCCGTAGCTGAAATTGGAGTTAGCCTCAAAGGGCCGCTTGAGGCTGACCCCGCCAATTGGCGTGCTGTAGGTAAAGCCAAGCGGGCTGACTCCGACATCCGCCTTAAGACCTTCATCCTTGTTGCGATAGGCCACGGCCAGCCCAACGCCATTGTCTTTCTGTGAGCCGACCGACTCCAGGCCGCTGGTGCCCAAACGTGCCTGGGCGAAGCGGCCCGGGCTGCCCGAATGCAGCGAGACCGGGGTAATCTGCAACGCCATACTTGCCGTCTCGCTCCCCACGGGAATGCTGGCTTCGAACGGTGTCTCGATATCCGTCAGCTTGCCCAGGCCTTTTTCGCTGTTGTTGCTCCGCACGCTCAGTCCCTGCACCACATAAGCGCTGCGATCCTGGAGGATATCGTCCAGGGCCAGTTGCGCCGGACTCAGTCCCACTCGCGGTGCCGTATCGCGAGCGTAACTGTCGTCGAACGGATTGCCACTACCATTGGCCGCAGGCACGGCCCGGCGCCCGACTGGCGCCCGGACCGGCTGCAGATTCTCCGCACCCAGTCCCGTTGCCGGGCCATCCAGCGCCGGCGGAATCAGCGCGGCCTGGGCCAGTGCCGTGGTCTGGCGCCGCTGTCCGGCCAGCCCGACAAAGGGATTGGACGAGGCTGCCGAGCCGGCGGAAGTGACGACATAGGTGTCGCTGCGCTGGCTGTTTTCGATCTCGATGGCCTTGCGCAGCAACCGACTCGCTTCGCCGGTCCGGCCCATGCCGCGATAGATCCGCGCGGAAGCGGTCAGGGTCTGCGGCACACCCGGTTCCAGTTCGAGGGCTTTGTTCACCGAGCTTTCGGCCAGGGCATAGTCCCGGCCCTGCATGGCGATCTCGGCCAGGCCCAGTTGCAGTTTAGCGTTACCCGGATCGGCCTTGATCAGCGGCTCATAGAGCTGCCGGGCTTTGGCGACATTACCGCTGGCGGCATACATGCGTGCCAGCGAAGAGACTGCCAGGCTGTCGTTCGGGCGTTGTTGCAGGGCCGGCGACAACATATCGTAGGCGGCCACCAGATCATTCCTTTCCCGCAGTCCGTCGGCCTGTTTGACCCGGTAGAGAAACACCAGGTCCTCATAGCGCTTGCTTGCGGTTTCGCTCATCGGCTGGCCCTGCAACCGGCGCAGGATGTCGCTGGCTTCGGCGTCCTGGTCAGCCTTGAGCAGCACGCCCGCATACAGTAGTTGCAGGTCCGGCGTCGAGGCGGACTTGTCCAGCAGGCCGCGCATCAGGCTCAGCGCCCGGTCCGGCTTGCCAGCTTCGGCGTAGGCACTGGCCAGTACCGCCAGTCGCTCGGCCTTGCCCTGGGCCAGTGGCTCGCAACGCGACAGCAGTGCCCAGGACTCTTCCCGCTGGCCACGACGGGCGACATCCACCGCCAGTTCGGTCTGGCTATGCAGACGGATATCCAGCTCCATCTCGTTCATGTCGGCGCTGCGTCTGGCCGCCGGAATCCGCGCCAGGGTACGTTGGGCCTTGGTCCACTCCCCCAGCTCGGCAGAGAGCAAGGTACTGGTGTACAGCGCGTCCGGCTGATCGGGTTGTTGCTTGAGCAGTTCGTCGATCAGGTCGCGGGCGATCTGGGTTTGCCCGTTGCGCAGGTAGACCCGCGCCAGGGCAAAGCGCGTCCAGGGATTTTTCGGGTCGTCGGCCAGGGCTTCCTTGTAGGCTTTCTGCGCAGTACCGAGATCGCCGCGACGCTCGGCCAGCTTGGCCACCTGGATGGCCCGTAGCGCCCGAACACGCACGCTGGGCGCCAAGCGCGCCTGTTCAGTCGGCGACAACCCGTCGATCAGTTGCAGCGCCTGATCGGAGTGGCCCGCCCGCGACAGCACGGTGATCAGCCCACTCAAGGCATTCGGGTAGTTCGGCGTGCGCGCCAGCACCTGGCGATAACCGGCTTCGGCGCCCTCCAGTTGGCCGGCCTGGGCCTGCAGCCCGGCCAGCGCGGTTGGGCCAGCCGGTTCCATCGGGTTCTTGGCAATGGCCTGCTCGATCAGTTCCCGTGCCTGGGTCTGGCGCCCACTGCGCTGTGCCTCGCCGGCCTGGTCGAGAAGGATCCAATAGCGCACATCCTCAAGGGCATTTTTCCATTGGCCGCCACCGGCGGTACGGGTCGCCTGCACCAGATAGTTCTGCGCCTCGTCCAGCCGCTTCTGCTGCTGGCGCAGGATGCCCATGCCACCGAGGGCATCGTAGTCGCCGGGCTGGTCCTTGAGGCGCGCCTGTAACGCCTGCTCGGCGCCGGCCAGGTCACCCGCATCGAGGGCCTGGAGACCACGCGCGACATGGGGATCGCGCTGCCAGCCAGAGCCGCCTCGGCCCTGGGCAATACCCTTGTTCATCAGCGCACGGATTTGCATGTCGTTCGGATGCGCCTGCAAATACTGCTCGAACAACGACACCTGATCCCGCGATGGCGGGCCGAGCCAGACCAGAGCGAAGCGCCAGGTCTCGTCGGCATTCCCGCCGATATCCGGGTTATGCGACAGCCGCGCCAGCGCCCGAATACCTTCCGGACGACTGTCGGGGTTGCGCGCCAGGTGCAATGCCAGCCACAGGTCGAGGATCGCGTCATCCGGACGCTCCCGGCGCAGCCGCTCCAGCCCGCTGCGCGCCTCGGGCCAGCCACCCGTGGCGAAGCCCAGCGTGTTGTAGTATTCGCGGGCGATCAGGCCCTGCGGTTGATGGCCTTCCAACAATTGTCGATAAGCCTCGACCGCCTTGTCGCGTTCGCCCGCATCGCTTAGTTCACGGGCTTTTTCCAGCCGTTGTTGTTTGTCGGGCGAACTCAGGGCGATGTCCTGTTCAAGCTGCAACGCCAGGCGCGGCAACGGCTTGATCGCCTGCAAACGGTTCAAGTAATCCTGCGCGCCAGCCAGGCGCTGTTGCTGCACGTCGATCAGGCCCAGGCCATACAAGGCGTCAGGCTGCTCGGGTTGCAGGTTCAACAGCCGGGTCCAGGCCTCGGCGGCACGTTCGGGCTTTTCCTTGGTCTGCCAATAATAACCCTGGCGGATCAGCAGCGACTGCACGGTGTCGGTGTCGGTGTCGGTGTCGGTGGCGAAGCAGGCGCCGGATGCCAGGGCGGCACACACCGCCAGGGCTAGGATTTGCTGGCGCATGCGGCCTCCCAGGATACTTTCACGGTGCCGTCTTTATTGAACTGATAGCGCTTCTCGCTCCAGCCGAGGGAAAACAGGCTCAGCATCACGTGGTAATACTGGTGCTGTTGATAAGCCGGATCGGCCGGATTGCTCAAGTGCGCCAGCGCTTGGTCGACCAGGCGTTGCTGCTGGTCCGCCAGCAGCGGCAGGCCCTTGGCCCGCAGATAGGGCACCAGCGCCGCCGAGAACCCGTAGGGGCCGATTCCTTCGGTGGCGCCAGTCAGCACCTGGACCTTTTCCGGCGGCACACCGGTGGAAGCCGTGGATTGCGCCATGCCGTCGAGATTGTCGAGAATCGGCCTGGCCAGCGGGTCGGCCGGTGATGTCAGGCCGGCCCAGAGGTAGGTACGAATGGCGTCATAGCTGCCCTGGGCATTGGTGAACTTGTCCACCACGAACATGCCTTTGTTGACATCCGTGCCGCGATAGCCGATCCAGTCCGGGACAAATCCGAAGCGGTTCATGTTCTTGTCCGCGATCATCTTCGCAGTGCTTTCGGCGACTGCTTTCCACGGACCGGACGGCGTCTGCATGCTGAAACGACGCAGTAGTGGGATCGGTGTGTAGCTGGCGTTGAAACGCCATAACTGATCCGGGTGCTCATAGCCCACCGGCCCAGGCAGGAGCATCTTGCCGAGTCCGGGGATGTCGCGGATCAGGGTCTTTTCCACCGAGCCGAGGATGTGTTGCGCATCGCCCCGGTACGCCGGTTTTTTCCACAGGCGGTCGGCTTCCAGCAGTGCGTAGGCGAACCACAAATCGGCATCGCTGGCCGAGTTTTTGTCGAGCACGCCCCAGGTGCCAGTGGGCGTTGGCCCCCACAACCAACCGGGCAGGTTGCGGGCGATATCGGCACCGGCCATATTGTCACGGGTCCAGCGCCACAGTGCCTCGAAGGTTTCCGGGTCATTGGCCACCAGCGCCAGGAACATCCCGTAGGACTGACCTTCGGAACTGCTCTGGTTGGGGTCCATGCTCGATCCAAGCATGCGCCCGTCCTTCTGTACGAAACGCTGCGCGTAGCTTTTCCACAATGGCCAGTTCTGCACGCTACAACTTTCGGCATGCACCGTCGCCGAGACCAGCAGCACCAGCGGCAACAGGCTGCCCAGGCGCCGAGGCAGGAACCATCGAGCGACACTCATGACAGGCGCTTCCGCGCCCGTGAACGCAAGAACAGGAACAGCAGCACACTCACCAGTGCCAGACCGGCCACCGTCACCAGCAGCATCCACAATAAGTTCTGCGACAGGGTCCATTGCACCCGTTTGAACAGACTCAGGTCGCCGACATAGTACTGCTCGTAGGCCTCCAGCGAGGTAATCCGCTTGTCCTGCACCACCGCCAGGCTGCCCTGGATGCTGTCCTTATACTGGTCGCCACCGATCAGCGCGGCGGTCGCATCGGCCAGGCCTTCGGGCTTACCGCTGGCAATCACCACCACGCTACGCTCAGGCTTGAGCGGCGATTGGAAACCGGCCAGGTAGGTGCTGCTGTTGGCACCGCTGTAGGTTACCTGGAGGCGCGGCTTGCGCTGGTTGGCCTGGGCATCCGGGCTGATCCACTCACGCAGGCGCAAGGTCAGGTCGGAGAGGTTGAATCGATGGCTGTCGCCATGGGTACTGGCCGGCAGGCGATCAACCCACTGCTCCAGCAGGGGTTGATTGGCACCCGAGGCGAACACTAACAGGTCCTTGTCGCTGACTGCTTGCACATCCTTGGCCTGGACCACCGTCACCGCCGTGGCCGGGTAACCGGTGGACTCGCCGAACCGGCCGAGCACCGTCAAGTAGGCGCCCCACTCTTGCGGACCGCTGCCGTCCGGCAGCACCACAGCGCTCTGTGACAGGTCCGCCAGACGAGTAAACGGGAACCCGCTGTCGTTGAACACCCCCAGGTTGGGCAAGGCGATGTAGTGGTTGAAGCCACGCAGGTCGAGGCTCGAATCCGGATCGATCAGGCCGCGCATGTTGTCGATGATGATATCGCGGCATTCGCCCTGCTTGACGTAGTCGAACATAAAACGCAGTTGCAGCTGCGAGCGCGGCGACGCCACGCCCAGGGGCAACAGCACATTCGCCTCGCGGGGCAGGCTTTCATCCTTCTTGAGCAGTGCCAACAGGTTCTCGCCGCCATCGAGGCTCTTGAGTGACGGCAATGGCATGGATTTCATGAAGGTATTGTTCAGACTTACCAGCAGTGAGGAATTCGCGGATTCCTGCTGCGGGGTGTAGCGATATTTCAGGTCTAGCGGCACGCCCGCTTCGCGCCAGTTGAACAGATCGGGGGGCAAGCGCACGGGGATATTGATAGTGCCGGGGTTATAGCCGGACACACTGAGTTGCCGGGTGTCGATCAGTTCGCCCAGGCGCACCGGCCGATCGGACGGCAGCCAGTTCGGTGCGTCGTAAGGCTGGCGCGGGCTCAGCAGATCGAGATGATCGATCACCACGCTGGTACCCACCAGCGCCTTGCTGCCCACGGCCACGGCGGAAGCGGCAAGCTTGAGTTCCGCGCCATCCCGTCCGACGACGAGCAGCAGCTTGCCGTGAGGATCGTTGGGATTGCTCACCAGCGTGACGGTCGCGCCGGTGGGCGCCGGCACTTGCAGGCCGCCCAGTTGCACGGCCTCTCGGCTTTCGATCAAGACCATCGCGTTGCCCTGCTCTGGAAGCTGCCCCAGGCTGCTGGTAAAACGGGCACCTCGATAAGCCGCCAGGCCACCGATCCAAGACGACAGCGCGCCCGCCGCTTCCAGGGCAGCGTTATCCGGTGGTCGGGCAAACACCACCGGCAGGTTGACCTGCCGTGAGTCGCGGCGATCGAAGAACGGCAGCGGCAGGATCGACAGATCGTCCTTGAGCTGGATCGGCGAAACGCTGAGCTTGAGTTCCGAACTGTTGTTGATCTTGGCCCACAGGCTGCTATGGCGCGGGTCCTCGCACTGCATCGTGTAGTGCCCGATAAATTGCAGGCGCAGCCGGTTGAACTCGGTGATCAGGTGCGGCGGGATCTGGACCACTTGTTGTTGCGGCTGGCCGGCGCCCTCCTTGGGCAGCGCCAGGCTGGCGGCGACTTCGTCGTTGACCAGCACGTTGATCTGCGACAGGTCGGCGAGCAACGCCGGCGAGTAGCTGTAGCGCAGTACCAGTTGCGCACCATTGACCACTTCGTCGGCGCGGATATCGAAATTGACCCCATCGGCCGCTTCGACACCCTGCAAGTTCATGGTGTCCAGTCGGCCCAACTGCTTGAGGGTCAGGTCGCGGTTGTAGCTGCCCGCAGTCGTCTCGACCACGGGGCCGGTCGGCGCCACCACCGTATCGGCATAGGCCAGGGAGGTCATGCTGCCCAGACAGAGCACCGATGAAGCCAGTACCGACGAGGCCAGGCGCATGAACGGATGACGGGGGCCGCGAACGGCGCTGCGTGCTGAGGATGTGGTGGTCATGGCTTGTCCATAAAGGGTTCGAGCGGCTGCGAAGGAGCGGATTTGGCGACCAGACGGTCACGGGCTTGCAGGACCACGGCCTTGAGTAGGGTGCCCATGCCGAGCAGGCCGATGACACTGACTTCCCGCAGGGCCGACAACGGGGTATCGAGCTTGCCGCTGCCCCAACTACTGGCCCAGGTATCGGCGCGGGAGAAGGTCATGTGGACCAGTTCGCTTTGCTGGCGCAGGCTCAGCGGGTCGAACAGTGCGCCCACGTACTGGCCCTTGCTGAACACCACCGTGGTGTCGAACCGACTGGTACGCGAATTGCGAAACAACGACACCCGCACCCGTTCCCCCGCCGCCACCGTGGTTCCCGCCGGCAACCTGAGGCCCAGGCCGCGCTGAGAGAAGTCCTGAGTCGTGCCATAGACTTCGCAGCCATCGGCTAACTCGATCCTCACCGGCAACTCAGCCCGGACCCGTGGTTCGGCGCGCACCTGGCGGGTCTCGCTGGCCACCGCGACCGCAGCACTGGTGATGATCAGGTTATAGAGCGTCCAGACACCGTTGATCAGCACCGTGATAGCCGTGTCCGCAGCCCCCCAGATCAACTGGTGGATACCGAAACCGAGGCCGGTCAGGTTCAGTGCCAGCAACACGATGTAGGGTCGGGCCAGCTTCCAATCGAAATATTCCTTGTCGATGATCCCGCCCTTGTCGGTGACGTTGAAGCCACCAAACGTCGGCTTGACCAGCGCCATCAGGACCGGCGGCATGATGTACCAGGCCAGGACCGTCTCGTAGACCTCGTTCCAGAACGAATGCCGGAAGCGTCCCTGGATGCAGGAGTTGGTCAGGTTGGAGTGGAACAGGTGCGGCATGGCGTAGGCGACGATCATCAAGGCCGAGGCGTGGAAAATCTGCGCACCGAAGATCAGATAGGCCAGCGGCGCAGTGAGGAACACCAGCCGTGGCAGGCCATAGAAAAAGTGCAGCATGGCATTGGCGTAACAGATGCGCTGGCCGAGGTTCAGGCCCTTGCCCATCAGCGGGTTGTCAAGGCGGAAGATCTGCGCCATGCCTCGTGCCCAGCGGATCCGCTGGCTGATATGCCGCGACAGGCTCTCGGTAGCCAGGCCAGCCGCCTGGGGGATCGCCAGGTAGGCGGTGTTGTAGCCGGCGCGGTTGAGCTTGAGCGCGGTGTGGGCGTCCTCGGTCACGGTTTCGACGGCTACTCCGCCGATTTCTTCCAGCGGCTTGCGGCGCAAAATGGCGCAAGAGCCACAGAAGAACGTTGCGTTCCACAGGTCGTTGCCGTCTTGCACCAGGCCATAAAACAACTCGCCTTCGTTGGGCACGGCGCGGAAGGTGTTGAGGTTCTTCTCGAACGGGTCCGGCGAAAAGAAGAAGTGCGGTGTTTGCAACATCGCCAGCTTCGGATCCTTGAGGAACCAGCCCATGCCGATCTGCAAGAAGGACCGCGTCGGCACATGGTCGGCGTCGAACATGGCGATGTACTCGCCGTCGGTCACTTTGAGCGCTGCGTTGAGGTTGCCGGCCTTGGCTTGAACGTTGTTGTCGCGGGTGATGTAGTTGACACCGATGCTCTGGCAGAACCGGCGAAACTCATCGCGTCGACCGTCATCGAGCACATGCACCCGAAGCTTGTCTTTCGGCCAATCCATCGCCTGCGCGGCAAAGACACTCAGCTTCACGATGCTCAGGCTTTCGTTGTAGGTGGGGATGAACACATCCACCGTCGGCCAGTCGCTCGGATCGCCCGCCAGCAGCACCGGGCTGCGGCGCAGCGGCCAGGCGGTCTGGACGTAACCGAAGACCAGCACCACCAATGCATAGATCTCGGCCAGCACCAGGCCGTAGCCGAAGAGCATGTCCAGCCAGCCGTCGAAACCGAGAGTGTCGGTCAGGCGCCAATACAGATAGCGTAGCGAGGCCACCAGCGACAGCACGATCAGCGCAAGGATCGGCAGGCGCCCCGGCAGACGTTTGATCAGCAACGCCGAGCCAAAGCACAGCGCGGCGAACAGACACTGGGTGTAGAGGTCCAGTGGAGCGCTGATGATGCTGGCCAACAGCAGGCCAGCGACAAGCGCGCCTGCGAGGATCAGCGCCCGGCGCAGCGTTCCAGGCCATTGGTTGAAGTGGGCCAGCCAACCGTTGAGGTGCTGTTCAGGGCGCCTCGGCAGATGAGACGTGAGATGTGGATCGTGGGTCATGACAAATCGGACTCTGGCGGACCTTGCATGAGCAGTTCGCACAGCGAGCCTGCGATATCGAGGATGTCTTGGCAGCCTCGGGTGCTTGGGGTATGCGCCAGCGGCTGACGGTCGTATGCCAGTGCTTCACCGAGGAAATGATCCTGACGGATCACACCAAGTAGCTGACTGCCTGTTCTTTTTTTCAGCACTTCGCACAAGTCGAGGCTGAACTGGCGGGACGTATCCAACTGGTTGATGACGTATTTGCACTGCAACGGCTTGTCGCGCTGCAGATAGGGCGCGAGCAACCGCTCCATCTGGTTGAGACTGGTGTAGGACGCGGCATCGGCAAGAGTCACCACCACGGCAATGTCGGCGATTGCCAGAGCCTGGGCCAGGTAGACCGTCGCTCCGGGCGGTGTGTCGATGATCACCGTGTCGCGCTCGCCCAACCCAAGATCGCTCAGGTGGCGGACCAGCCACAGGGGGTCGGTACGCAGATCGTGTTCGAAATCCAGGCGTTCTTCTTCGTTGACCACGCCGTAGGCCAGACAGTGACTGGCCGAAAAACCCTCGCGAATCAACTGACGCCAGCCCTGCCGCTTCGGGTATTGCTGAGCGATGCCCAGCCACTGCTCATTACCGCCGAGATACAGGCATAGGGCATTTTGCGGGTCGAGGTCGATCGCCAGGGTACGTCCGCCGGAGCGCTTGATCGTACTCGCGAGGGCGCTGGCCAGAGTGCTCTTGCCGACCCCTCCCTTGACCGACACCACGGCGATGACCTTGGGCATCAGGATCGGACGGACAGTGGTCGAAGCCGGGACATCGACAACCGCCGCTTCGCGCTGCTGCTCGATTTCCGCCAGCAGACGGCTCAAGGATGTCGGGTTGCCTGAAGCCGCCGAGGCAATGGGTGAAGGCTCGACGACCGGGCTCGGGCCCTGTGTTTGAGATTCAAGCAATGCCTCAACAGACAGCAACGAGGCATCGACCGGGGGCATCGCATCCAACGGCTGTAAGTCGCTCACGCTGGTTGTCAATTGTGTGGCGGTCTCCTCGGTGTAGTCGTAGGACGGGTCGATTTCCCGATAGCTCTGCGCACTTCCACCGAGCCTCTGGAACAGATTGGCGATATCGTCTGACCGGTGCATTCTGGTATCCCTTATATGCAAAAAAGCTTCAAAACCCGCATCCAAAAGGACTAGCACCAACCCTGGTAATACATTCCGTTGTTCCCCGACTACCCTCTACAAGTGATATCAATATGATGGTGTCATTATTTTGGAGTCTAATTGATTTTACTCAACAAGCAGGCCGCTATCGCCAATATTTTGGCGATCAAATTGTAAGTCATTGAATGTACAGAAGGTCTTGAGTCCTTCACGGACCACTCGCGCGCTGATCCGTGACAACGGCGCGTCGGTCCAATAGATTAGGCGCCCGGAAATGCCCACGGCATTTCGCGTCTCACGCCCCGTTAAATGAAATAGCGAAATTTCGATGCCTGATTCTCATACCGATGAAGCCGTAACCTCCTTGTCCGCCAAGCACGAATACGAAAACGCGATCAATCTTTCCCAGCACGTGGCCCAGGCCAAGATCATCAGTGAAATGGTGCTCGACGCATTCCACACTTCCAAAGAAAGCGACGAGATTCGCCAATTGCGCACGGCAATCCGTCAGGCGCACGACCGTTTTGACGACGACCAAGCCTACGAACTCATGGGGCAGCTCAAGCAACTCAAGGACGCCGAGGCAGCGGATATCGCCGCATTGGAAGAGCTGAGCACGAAATTCCCGATCAGCCGGATCCTCTCCTGCTACAAGGACGACCCTGCGTTCCAGGAATGGGTCTACGGTCTGGCACTCAAGGTGCTGAACCAGACTCACCAGGCGGTGAGCAACCCAAACGTCAGCAAAGGCAAGGCCACGCGCTCCAAGAAAGAAGCCGAAGTGTTCGTGATCCACAAGGACGGCAGCAGCGTCAACTTCCCGTTGCGCACGCCACGCGCCAAGGCCAACGCTGATCGCGAGGCCTACGAATTCCTGGGCTTCGCTTTTGCCGGCCATGGCGATCTGGCCGAACTGCTGAGTGAAACGTTTGTGGATAACGAAGGCAACGAACAGCCAGCGACACGCAAGAACATCGTCGCCGCGATCCAGCGACAGACAGCATTCGCAGGCTACAGCATCGTTCAGCAGTAAACGGCGGCTGGCTTGATCGCAGCCGTGGTGTGAAAGGGTGGATTTGTTTCGAGGTACGACGTACCGGAGAATGGGTCTGCCCTTTTTGCGTTATGAATGCTTGAGCCTGCCTTGTTGAGAATAAGAGGCTCAGAAGCCTCTCATAAATTGACCTTTCAGCAGGAATAACCGAAGGAAACTCAAAGGAGCCCGGCGTATGGCATTCGACAGGAGCAGCCGCATGGGGTGCGTATCTGTATTCAGACGCAGACGGTTTCGCAAATGTGTTGAATATCGAGACGCGGCGAATAAAGCCGCGCTCGTACCTGGAACACACGAGCGCCAGCACGAATCTAGAGCAGAATTGTCGGCAGACGTTGAAACAAATCAGCCACGACTGCATTGCCCGCAGCATTCAGATAATCAATAGTCAAAACATGCCAACTACTCTGTTTTATACCCGCATGACGGCTCGCGGAGCTCATCGGCTATTGTGAATCTCAAGACGGGACTCCCTGCTTCGGAGTTCTTCAGTAACAAATTATACTCGCCCGCACTGGTTGCAACGATTTTGTAATGCGTTGCTCGTTGCATTCGATCCATGGCCTCAACCGACGGCGCCTTATAAATCTCACAAAAGCTTCCCTCTACATCACACTCCGGATCAGCAACCAGGCTATCGAAGGAGATGCAAATACGCTCTGAGACACTGTCATGATAAAGGCGCCCCGATATCTCTTTATCAGTAGCCCCCTCGCTGAATAAACAGGTTATATTTCCTTTGAATGAGTAACCTTCGAACACTTCAAAGTAAGGTAGCATATTATCTGGCCACTCAAACGAGTCGACATTCCACAGCAACAAATACCTCCCCTGTAAGTCCTCGAATCTCATGAGCCATGTTCCTTGTTTGGTATGAACTTAGAACATAGCAGCGCTCGCAACACAGAACAAAATCACTGTATGAGCGACTATTTCAAATAAAGAAAAGGCAAGACGAGGGCGCAAAAAAACCCGCCGAAGCGGGTTTTTCTTTTGATCTTCCAACATCCTGTCAGAGGCCATCCTGGTCAAGTCGATCATCCCTGATCCTGCACACATCCTTGCGCAGCAGAGTTGTTTCAGATTAGGCGAGTCATTGTCGATGGCCAAGACGCGATCACCGGCATATCGTGTAAGCCTTTAGCCATAGACCAAGGCTTTTTGACCGCCTTGGCAGATTTTTCTGATGTTGACCCGCAGGACAGTGGCTTGGACGCAGGCAGCGACGACTGGCAGGCTCCGGGCAAGCGGTATGGCAACCTGAGCGCGCTTTCGAAAAAAAAAGCCAAATACCGGCAATGAGCTATTATTCTGAGAGGCCCAATCGATCTTGAGGCTACACATGGGGATGAAGTGCAACGTGGCTTTTTCCATCGGCCACAAAAAACCCGCCGAAGCGGGTTTTTTGTCGACCATTACGACATCCTGTCGCCGACCGTCCTGGCCTGGGTCATTCTTCCATGACTCTGTGCACATCCTTGCGCAGCAGCGATGGGTAAAGATTAAGCCCTGCGACAAGGGAGCAACAGAGGAGATCCCGGTGTCTGTCTGTAAGCCTTTTGCCATACCCCGCGACCCCGGCTGCAAACACCGTTGCATCCCTTTTGCGGATGATATCGTCCACCGATTATCCAGCGATGAGAACAGTGGTGATTTGCACGTGACTCTGATATACCGCGATCTTCAAGAGAAAAATGTTGGATCTACTGGCCTGTACAGTTAGCTCGGATGTCAGCAGTCCATGGCCAAGGCGCTGTGACGAGTCATAGCTGAACTATGGCGAAGAACAGCAACACGGCTCAGCGGCTTCTGGCGCCGAAACTGACTCACAGAAGTAGCTACACAGGCCACTAGACACGTCTAGATAAGGCATGGAGCCTCTGCTCTCAATGGAAGTGAAACTCATGTCAGCTGATGAACGATTTATCACGCTCGCCAACGAGCTGGGCTATGACATTTATGCTGAAAATACCCTCGATGACTATTGCTCCCCGGTCCTGCGCCGTCACGACGAGGTATACGCCAGCGGACTGCTTCCATTGCTCGGCAATATGCTTATCTTTCCGGGACGCGTGGGGGCTGATCTAAGCGTTGCAGAAGGCCATCAAGCGGCCAAAATCACTGCCATGCACGGGCTGGCCCTGATCCTCCAGACCATCGGTTCACTGGACCGAATCAGGGCCCTCGCCAGGGTGACGGTCTACGTCAGATCGACAGAAAACTTCACCGGCCTCCTCGAAGTCGCCAACGGTGCTTCGGAAATTTTCCGCAACGTATTGGGCGAACTCGGCAAACACACCCGAACGACGATTGGGGTGTATCAGCTTCCCGAAAACGCCGCTGTGCAGATAGATATAGTCGCCTCAGTGGACGGGAAAGCTCGCCTGTTATAAGACTTCGCTCTCACCATCTTCCAGAGTCATCGGCTGAGCAGCCGCAGCCGGCTCGCCCTCGATCCCGGCATTGATCGTCTCATCTCCCACCGCCTTTACACACTTGAGCAAGAGATGGAAAGGCAAAAAAAACCGCTCATCTTCCGAAGGCGGTTTTTTTGTCATGTGGGTCACTCAGTGTGCGTAAGTCAGCAACAACTCGGTCGGCACCTTGAAATCCAGGGACATCATCACGCTCAGCGCGGTAATGGTGAAGATCGAGAACACGAACAGCTTGCGTGCCCAGACCGTATCATCCACCGCCTTGTAACCGGTCCAAGCCATGTACAACCAGTACATACCCATGGCCGCGGCTACAGCCAGATAGCTCATGCCGGCATAACCACTGAAGGTCAGCATCAGCGTCGCGCCGAGAAAGGCCAGAATGTAGAGCAGGATGTGCTTCTTGGCCACCAGGATCCCACGTTTCACCGGCAACACCGGAATCGATGCGGCCAGATAATCGTTGAAACGGAAGATCGCGATCGCATAGGAATGCGGCATCTGCCACAAACTGAACATCACCAGTAGCGTCAGCGCCGCCATGTCGAAGCTATTGCTCACCGCCACGTAGCCGATCACCGGCGGCATCGCCCCCGACAGACTACCGATCAGCGTGCCGTGAACCGACTTGCGCTTGAAGTACAGGCTGTAGAAACCGACGTAGATGATAAAGCCGATCACCGCGAACAGCGCCGCCAGCGGGTTGGCGATGCGATACAACAGGACCACGCCGACCACGCCGAGAACGGTCGCGTAGACCAATGCCAGTTTCAGGGAGATCAGCCCCTGGACCAGCACCCGGTTCTTGGTGCGTTCCATCTTCAGGTCGATGTCGCGGTCAATGCAGTTGTTGAACACGCAACCGGAAGCCACCACCAACGAAGTGCCGATCATGGCAGCCAGGAAGACAGCCAGATCGACATGCCCCTTGGACGCCAGGAAGAAACCACCTGCCACAGAAAGCACGTTACCGAAAATGATCCCCGGTTTGGTGATTTGGATAAAGTGCTTGAGCGACATCAGGTCTACCTCACTTCGCCATCATGAAGGTGTGGATGCTGAACATGATCCACAGTGACAGACCTACCAGCAGGACAATCACCAGCGCCGCGAAGATAAACGCAATCACGTTGTTACGCTGTGCGGCGGAACGGTCAAGGTGCAGGAAGTACACCAGGTGCACCAGCACTTGGATCACGGCGAAGATCAACACGATCCACAGAGTCATGGCCTTCGGCAGCGACGGGTACATCACCAGGCCGAACGGGATGGCAGTCAGGATGATCGACAGGACAAAGCCGATCATGTACGACTTCACGCTGCCGTGGTTGGCATCACTGGAATGGTGTGCATTAGCCATTTACAGGGTCCCCATCAGGTAAACAACGGTGAATACACAGATCCACACGACGTCCAGGAAGTGCCAGAACAGACTCAGGCAGCTCAGGCGAGTGGTGTTGGTCGGCGTCAGGCCTTTTTTCCAGACCTGATACATCATCACGGCCATCCAGATCAGGCCGCTGGTGACATGCAGACCATGGGTCCCGACCAGGGTGAAAAATCCGGACAGAAAGCCGCTGCGGTTCGGACCATAGCCTTCTTCGATCAGCTTGTGGAACTCGTTGATTTCCATGCCGATGAAGCCCAGGCCGAACAGGAAGGTGATCGCCAACCAACCCAGTACCTGGCTTTTCTTGCCTTTGAACAACGCCAGCATGGCGAAGCCGTAGGTGATCGAACTGAGCAACAGGCAGGCGGTTTCAGCCAGCACGTATGGCAGTTCGAAGATATCGTGGCCCGACGGGCCACCCGCTACGTTGTTAACCAGTACCGCGTAAGCGGCGAAGATCGACGCAAACAGGATGCAGTCGGTCATCAAGTAGAGCCAGAAACCGAATACGGTCATCTCGCCCGAGTCATGGTGATGGTCATCGTGCCCATGGTCATGACCATGGGCGTGTCCAGCATGAGTCACTGCATTCGACATGGTTTAAGCCTTTTCCAACGAGGTTTCAACACGAGCACCGGCCGCAATAGCCTTGGCCTCTACCAGCACTCTGTGCTGCTCGGCCTCGATGCGTTCGATAGTCTCTACCGGCACCATGTAGCCCTGATCGTCACGAGCGGCATGGATAATGAAATAAATCACGGTACCGGCCAGGCCAAAGATGGCCATCCACCAGATATGCCAGATCATCGCGAAACCGAAGACGGTCAACAGCGCGCCCATGACCAGACCGGTGGCGGTATTGTTGGGCATATGGATCGGCTGGTAGCGTTTTGGAACCGAGTACGCGGTGCCGTTTTCCTTGGCTTCGGTGAAGGCGTCGACCCCATCGGCTTTCGGCAGTTCGGCGAAGTTGTAGAACGGCGGTGGCGAGGAGGTCGACCACTCCAGGGTATGGCCATTCCATGGGTCGCCGGTCACGTCCAGGTTCTGCTTGCGATCACGCACACTGACGTAGATCTGGATCAGTTGCGAAGCGATACCGAAGGCGATCAGGACCGCGCCGAACAGCGCGACGTACAGGTACGGTATCCACTCAGGGTTGGTGCTGGCGTTCAGGCGACGGGTCATGCCCATGAAGCCCAGTGCATAGAGCGGCATGAACGCGACGAAGAAGCCGGAGATCCAGAACCAGAACGCCGCCTTGCCCCAACCTTCGTGCAGCTTGAAGCCGAACGCTTTCGGGAACCAGAAGCTGAAACCGGCGATGTAGCCGAATACCGCGCCGCCGATGATCACGTTGTGGAAGTGCGCGATCACGAACAGGCTGTTGTGCAGGACAAAGTCAGCGCCCGGAATGGCCAGCAGTACGCCGGTCATGCCGCCAATGGCGAAAGTCACCATGAAGCCCAGGGTCCACAAGACCTGACTGGTGAAACGCAGACGGCCACGGTAGATGGTGAACAGCCAGTTGAATAGCTTCACCCCCGTCGGGATCGAAATCAGCATGGTCGCCAGGCCGAAGAAAGCGTTGACGTTGGCACCTGAACCCATGGTGAAGAAGTGGTGCAACCAGACCATGAAACCCAACACCGAGATCGCGCCACTGGCATAGATCATCGAGTGGTGGCCGAACAGTTTCTTGCCGGAGAAAGTCGAGATGACTTCGGAGAAAACCCCGAACGCCGGCAGGATCAGGATGTACACCTCGGGGTGACCCCAGGCCCAGAACAGGTTGACGTACATCATCGGATTGCCACCCAGTTCATTGGTGAACACGTGGAAATCCATATAGCGGTCAAGCGTCAGCAGAGCCAGGGTAGCAGTGAGGATCGGGAACGAAGCGACGATCAGTACGTTGGCCCAGGTGCAGGTCCAGGTGAAAATCGGCATGTCCATCAGCTTCATGCCAGGGGTACGCATTTTCAGCACGGTAGCCAAAAAGTTTACCCCGGTCAGCGTCGTACCCAGCCCTGATAGCTGTAGCGCCCAGATGTAGTAATCGACCCCCACGCCCGGACTGTATTGCAAGCCCGACAGCGGCGGATAGGCGACCCAACCGGTCTTGGCGAATTCGCCGACACCCAGGGAAACGTTGATCAGCACCACACCGGATACCAGCAGCCAGAAGCTCAGGGAGTTCAGGAATGGGTAGGCAACGTCACGCGCGCCGATCTGCAGCGGCACGACGATGTTCATCAGGCCGGTGAAGAATGGCATCGCCATGAAGATGATCATGATCACACCGTGGGCGGTGAAAATCTGATCATAGTGATGAGGTGGCAAGTAGCCCGGCGAACCTTCGGTGGCCATGGCCAACTGGGTCCGCATCATGATGGCGTCGGAGAAGCCGCGCAACAGCATGATCATGGCCACGACGATGTACATGACACCGATCTTTTTGTGGTCGACGGAAGTCAGCCACTCGGTCCACAGGTAGGTCCACTTCTTGAAGTAGGTGATCGCCGCGAACAACGCCAGACCACCGAGGGCGACCACGGCAAGGGTCACCATGACAATCGGTTCGTGGAACGGCACTGCTTCCCAACTTAATTTACCAAACATCGTTTACTCCTCTGCCCCGGCAACTGAATGCGAACCTTGTATCGCGGCGACTTCTTTCTTCTCGTGCTCGACCGGCTTGCCTGGTTTCATACCTTCGTACTTGTCGACGATGATCTGGAACAGGTTCGGCGTAACGCTGGAATAGAGCTCGACCGGGTTGTCCTGGCTCGGCTTGGAAAGGTTCGCGTATTCAACTTGTTCAAGCTGTTTAGGTGCCTTCTTGACCTCAGCCACCCAGGCATCGAAATCCGCCTGGCTGGTTGCGGTCGCTTTGAATTTCATACCGGTGAAACCGGCGCCGCTGTAGTTGGCCGAAATCCCCTCGTACTCATGATTCTCATTGGAGATCAGGTGCAGTTTGGTCTGCATACCGGCCATCGCGTAAATCTGACCGCCCAGACCAGGGATGAAAAACGAGTTCATCACGCTGTCGGAGGTGATCTTGAAGTTAACTGGAGTCTTGGCCGGGAACACCAGCTTGTTGACGGTGGCGATGCCTTGTTCCGGGTAAATGAACAGCCACTTCCAGTCCAGGGCAACCACTTCGACGGTGATCGGCTTGACGTCGGATTCCAGCGGACGATAGGGATCCAGGGCGTGGGTCGACTTATAGGTCACGATACCCAAGAACAGGATGATGATCGCCGGAACGGCCCAGACCACGATTTCGATTTTGGTCGAATGGTTCCACTTCGGCGCATAGGTGGCATCCTTGTTCGATGCGCGGTATTTCCAGGCGAAAGCAAAGGTCATCAGAATGACCGGTACCACGACCAACAGCATCAGCAGCGTGGCAGTGATGATCAGGTTACGTTCGTCCAGTGCTACCTGACCTTTCGGGTCGAGCAAGGTCATGTTGCAACCTCCCAGCAACAACGTGCCGAGTAGCGGCAATAAGCCTAGGAATCTGGGGTACCTTGTTTTACTCATCTCACGACCTCTAAAGCAGCTTGCGCAATGCAGTTGGGTTTTGATCGCCAACACTTCACCCTGCCAAGGGTTGGCATTTTTCTTCAATTGACTAAGGGCCTGCCCTTCGCGCTAATCGCTGATCGGCACATCCGGAGCTAGCAGTGAGTTCTTATTCGATTTCGTCGGTCAAAGGCCTTGTGACAGACCAATTCCATTTGGAGCGGATACTTGGAGGTGGTCAGCACCCGGGATCGCATGGCACCGTTGAGCCCCTCGATCGCCCTCGTGCCGTCAAGGATGAGCAGCGCTGGACATTCAGTGCGGCGATTGTAGATATGTCGCGTTTTATAAACCATGTCTCATCCTGAAATATTTTTTATCCGTTCGCGCAACAATCACTCGCCAATTTTACAACGATACCAATCGTATCGCTTTTCATTCGCAACAAAAAGCTCTGATATGCTCGTCTATCGGACAGCTCGATAGGTTCCTGGGGCCATCCAGATGGCCGATCGATGGGCGCTTACCCCCGGTAAATAGGGTCCCTAGCAGATATTGGGTCCCTTGCAAGGAGCGCTATTGGTGACCTGAGGCCCAAAAGCCGACAAGGAGCCCTTGCTGAGAATTGTTGTCAATTGGACAACCGCATCGTCGCCACAAACGCTCTCCGCGACATCGACAACGTGACAATATGTCGCACTTTTTCCGGACCTTTTGTGGCTTCTCATCACCGCCTCGTTACTCGGCACGCAGACACCACAACGCCCCGGCCTTCAGCAAGAAGACCGGGGCGTTTCGCAGAGAATTAGCGGTTTTGTCGACGATTGCGATAAACACCCAGCGGCACCAACACGACGGTCAGGACGAAGGCCACTAACGCCCATTGTGCCAGAGACAAGCCCAAGATCGGCGGGTATGGGGTCTCGCAGAAACCGTCGACCTGGAACCCTAGCGGGAAAAGTTTCGCCAGCGGTAAGCCATCGACGATCGGTTGCAGCACATCGATCCCGCAACTGACTTGCGGAAAGGCTTGGATATAGACATGCCGGCCTGCCACCAGCGTACCGGCCACCGCGCTCAACCACACCAGCACCTCCAGCACCGTGAGACTGCGTGGGGTGCGCATGCCGGCACCGACGAAGGCGAAGATGGCGATGAATAGCAATGCATAGCGTTGCAGGATACACAGTGGACAAGGTGCCTCGCCGAGCACCACCTGCATATAGAGCGCACCGCCGATCAAGGCCAGGCAGATCACCCCGAGCAGGACGAGAAAGCGCCGTTCCCGTCCCAGCCGCATCATTTCGTCATTCATCCCGTGTTCCTTTGACTCGTTATTGGATCAGCTGGAAGACAGCGCCGGCAGCGGCTGCATCAAGCCGAGGTGGTCTTCGACAAGCCGCTTTGGCCGCCATCGGAGCATGGTCGATCCGATCAGTATCCGTAGCCCGCAAGTCTACACGCAGCTCATGATCTTTGAACGTATTGAGTACGCGCCAAAGTGCTCCCGCGCACGTCGCCAGCCACAGAGTTTGCTGTTGGAATCAGCCCTGGAGAATTAACGACAGGCTGATTAAAGGCGGATTAACCGCCGAGGGGGTTTTCGGATTCCGGGAACACCCGGAATCCGAAACGACCGGGGAGCATGATCAATCAAGGGCAAATTAGCTTATTCAAGGGCCGCTGCCGGACCGAAGAATTCATACCGGCTCTGCTTCTCCGGTACGCCCAGCACCTTCAAATGACGCTTGATCGCCCCCATGAAACCCTTGGGCCCGAGGAAGTAGGCATCCAGATCACGCTGCTCTGGCAACCACTCGGCCAACTGTTCCAGGCTCAACAAGCCGACTTTGTGCGCCGCCGGGCTCACGCCGTCATCTTCGTCGTAGCAGTAGAAACACTTGAGCTGCGGATGCTGCTCGGCCAGGCCATCGACCCAGTCACGGAATGCGTGCACGCCACCGTTGCGCGCGCAGTGAATGAAATGTATCGGGCGCTGGGTCACCAATGCCGCTTCTAGCATCGGCAAGGTCGGCGTGATACCGACACCGCCGCTGATCAATACCAACGGTTTGTCGCTGGTGGTCAGGGTGAACTCGCCCGATGGCGGGAACAGGTCCAGGGTCTGGCCGACCGCCAATTGATCGTGCAGGTAGTTCGAAGCTCTACCGCCGGCCTCGCGCTTGACGCTGATACGGTACTGTCCGACTTTTGTCAGCGCCGACAGGGAATAATTGCGGCGCAGCTCTTCACCGTCGACAACCAGCTTCAGGCCAATGTATTGACCCGGCTCGAACGCAAGGATGGCCTGGCCATCCACCGGTTCGAAGTAGAACGAAGTGATTTCCGCGCTCTCCTTGACCTTGGCCGCGACCTTGAACGACCGGCCTCCACGCCAGCCGCCCGGTGCCTGGGCCTTCTCGTCATAGATCGCGGTTTCGGCCCCCATCAGGATATCGGCCAACTGGTTGTAGGCCGCCCCCCAGGCACTCATCACCTCGGGCGTGGCAATCTCGGCGCCCAGCACTTCGTGGATGGCTCGCAGCAGGCACGTACCGACGATGGGGTAATGCTCTGGAAGAATCTGCAACGCAACGTGCTTGTTGATGATCTTCGCGACCAGATCGCCCAACTGATCGAGCTGGTCGATATGCCGAGCGTACATCAGCACGCCATTGGCCAGGGCCCGGGGCTGATCGCCGTTAGCCTGGTGGGCCTGATTGAACAGTGGACGCACTTCTGGATACTCGGACAGCAGCATCTGATAGAAGTGGGTGATCAGTGCTTCTCCACCGCTTTCCAGCAACGGGACAGTCGACTTGACGATGGCACGGTCTTGAACGCTCAGCATGGGATCAACTCCTGGGGTTTGAGGCTTCGCCTGAATTGACTTTGACTATTCACACTCCATGCCAAGTAATAAAACATTAAAAATCAATAGGTTAAAATAACCTTAGTCAAAATAACTACAATCATTCTATAGTCAGTCTGACACCATCGGAGTCAATATGACTGCAAAATCCCTGCTGACTACCCTGCTGCCGCTGGTATCGGATCTCTCGCGGGAACTGCCCGAAAACGAACGTTATCGACGCTTGCTCGAAGCCATGCGCGCCCTACTGCCTTGTGACGCCGCCGCGCTGCTGCGCCTGGACGGCGAGTGGTTGGTGCCGCTGGCCGTCGATGGCTTGAGTACCGATACTCTCGGTCGCCGCTTCAAAGTCAGCGAGCATCCGCGCTTCCAGATCCTGCTCGGCAGCCACGGGCCAACCCGTTTCGAAGGCAAGAGTGAATTGCCGGACCCTTATGATGGCCTGGTAGATGGCCTGACCAAACACCTGGAGGTCCATGATTGTCTGGGTTGCCCGCTGTTTATCGACGAGCGGCCCTGGGGCTTGCTGACCCTCGATGCCCTAGACCCGGAACGCTTCGAGCCGATCGAACTGGATGCACTACAGGCCTTCGCCAGCCTGGCGGCGGCCACGGTCAGCGCCGCCGAACGCATCGAGCGCCTGGCTTTACGCGCTGAGAACGAGCATCAGCGCGCCGAACTCTATCGCCAGGCCAGCAACCCGCAGAATCGCGAGATGATCGGCCAGAGCAAAGCCCACAAACGCCTGGTGGAAGAGATCAACCTGGTGGGTGGCACTCACCTGACAGCGCTGATCACAGGTGAAACTGGAGTCGGCAAGGAGCTGGTGGCCCAGGCGATCCATGCCGCCTCGCCGCGTGCGGAAAAGCCTATCATCAGTCTCAACTGCGCAGCCCTGCCCGATACCCTGGTGGAGAGCGAGTTGTTCGGTCACGTGCGCGGCGCCTTCACCGGGGCCGTGAACGATCGACGTGGCAAGTTCGAGCTGGCCAATGGCGGTACCCTGTTTCTCGACGAGGTGGGCGAGCTCTCGCTGAGCGTCCAGGCCAAGCTGCTGCGAGTATTACAAAGCGGTCAGTTGCAGCGATTGGGCTCGGACCGGGAACATCAGGTGGACGTGCGGCTGATCGCCGCCACCAACCGTGACCTGGCCGAAGAAGTGCGCGGCGGACGCTATCGGGCGGATTTCTATCACCGCCTGAGCGTCTACCCGCTGCGCGTACCCGCATTGCGTGAACGCGGGCACGACGTCTTGCTGCTGAGCGGCTTTTTCCTTGAGCAAAACCGCTCGCGCATGGGCCTGGGTAGTTTACGCCTGAGCCCCGATGCCCACGCGGCGCTGCTGGCGTACCACTGGCCGGGCAACGTCCGTGAACTCGAACACCTGATCGGCCGTAGTGCCTTGAAGGCCCTGGGCAATTGCCGGGAGCGGCCGAAGATTCTCACATTGAGCGCTACCGACCTGGATTTGCCGACGGTGACAACTCAAGCCTCGGCGGTGCAGGCCTGCGCCCCGCCGAACTTGGAAACCGGGGTCGATCTACGCCTGGCCACGGAGCACTACCAGCGACAACTGATCAGCAATTGCCTGGAAAAACACCAAAACAACTGGGCCAGCGCAGCTAGGGAGCTCGGCCTGGACCGAGCGAACCTGGGACGGATGGCCAAACGCCTGGGCTTGAAGTGACAAAAAAGCCACCCTGGCTGGCAACAACCTCCAAGATATTCACCTAAAGCCCGCCCGGCTCAGGTCGATAACCCGTCTTGAAGCAGCTTTTTCCAACAGAAGGTTTTTATGTCCTCCAACAAAGCCCGCGCAGACTCACTGTCACTTCTGCTCTTTACCTTGCGCAGCGGCAAGCTGATGGCAATCAACCTGCTAAAAGTCAGCGAAATCATTCCCTGCCCGCCGCTGACCAAACTGCCCGAATCTCACCCCCATGTAAAAGGCATCGCCACCCTTCGCGGAACCTCGCTGTCGGTGATCGACCTGAGCCGTGCCATCGGTGAACGTCCACTGGTGGACCCCGACGGCGGCTGCTTGATCGTCACCGATGTCAGCCGCTCCAAGCAGGGTCTGCATGTCCAGGCCGTGAGCAAGATCGTCCATTGCCTGACCACCGATATCCGCCCGCCGCCCTTCGGCTCCGGCGGTATACGCTCCTTTATCACCGGGGTGACCCAGGTCGATGGCACGCTGGTGCAGGTGTTGGATATCGAAAAGGTCATCCATGTCATCGCCCCGGCGCAAATCGAAGTCGCACCGACCGAATTGACCATGGAAGAAGCGCAAATCCTCGGCCACGCGCGCATCCTGGTGGTCGATGACAGCCAAGTGGCCTTGCAGCAATCGGTACACACCCTGCGCAATCTCGGCCTGACCTGCCATACCGCCCGTAGCGCCAAGGACGCCATCGGCTGCCTGTTGGACCTGCAAGGCACCGCTGGACAGATCAACGTAGTGGTCTCGGATATCGAGATGTCGGAGATGGACGGCTACGCCTTTACCCGCACCGTTCGCCAAACCCCGGACTTCCAGGACCTCTACATTCTTCTGCACACCTCCCTGGACAGTACCATGAACAGCGAGAAGGCACGCCTGGCCGGAGCCAACGCAGTGCTGACCAAGTTCTCTTCACCGGAACTGACCAAATGCCTGATCCAGGCGGCCAGGACCGTGGCCACTCAAGGTATCTGAGATGCCCGACCGCCACTGCCTATTGTTGCGCAAGGACCTCGAGGATTTGCTGGAGATGCCGCAATGGCCATCCGGGATTCGACCGGGCGTGCTGCGGGCGGATCTGATGAGGGCCGTCCACGACCTGATGGTACAGGGCTATCGGGACGATGGTGTGTATGTCGCGGACTTCGCCAGTTGGCGCGAACGCTTCACCAAGGATGCCGAATTCGATCCTGCGCTGTGCCTGATTGCCGTGGACGACCACGGCCTGGCAGGTGTCGCCCAGTGCTGGACCAGTGCTTACATCAAGGATCTAGTCATCCATCCACGCCGTCGTGGCCAGGGCTTGGGCCTGGCGTTGTTGCGCCATGCCTTCCAGGTCTTCGCGTCACGGGGCGAAGCCTTCGTCGATCTCAAGGTCATGGAAAACAATCTACCCGCCCGGCGCTTATACGACCGGGCCGGCATGCGCTTTATCCAGCGCTATGAAGTCAGCCCGGCTCGGGCATAATCTGCTTTTTGCCGTAAACACCGACAGGAGACCCACCATGAAAACCTTCTCCCTGATCTTCATCAGCCTCGCCGCACTGGCAAGCCAGGCCCAGGCATCCAGTGCCGATGCCTGGATTGCCTACGACAAGGCCGTGCTCGCCAGTTGCACCAAGGCCAGCAGTCTCAAGGGTGTGAAGCTGGTGGGCAAGCCGGCACAATTCGATGATCAGGTCGGCTACACCGCCATGCTGCTGCATGGTCTCTATCCGCAGGCTCATATGAAAAACCAGCCAGGGACTGAACTGTGCCTGTATAACAAGAAGAGCAAGAGCGCCGCCGTGACCGAGTGGGACTCGGTGATGCCGACACGCAGTTACTGAGGAGTCGGCGCGTCACTCGCCTCGACCGGCCCACGCCACGCCGTGGGCCGGTCGAGGCGGTACAGATCCTCCCGTGCCGCTGACCTGGATCTTGAGCAGGTTCAGGGTCCAACGTAAGCTAGGCACTCGACTTCGACCCTGGCCTTATCCAGCAAGCCACCTGCCTGAAACGTGGTGCGAGCAGGAAGGCGATCGGCAGGAAAATGCTGAACATAGACCTCGTTCATGTCGGCAAAGTCCTTGATGTCCGCCAGAATCACCGTGCATTTAGCCACCTGCGCCATGGTGCTGCCGTTACGCGCCAGCTCTTGCGCGATCAGGTGCATGGCCTGCTGCATTTCCCCCCGTATTCCGCCAGGAACCAGTTTGCCGTTGCCGTTCGAGCCCAACACACCCGAGAGATAGAGCATTTCTCCCACCCGTACAGCCTTGGAAAACGGCATGCCCCGAGCCGCCGGAATAAACTGCATGGGTTCGGCTGCCATCGCAGCGGCAGATGGCAGGTAACGCGCCACGATAGCCTGGTAACGGCCACTGGCTTTGAGGGACTTCAGCGCCTGGTTCAATCTATCGCGCAGCTCGGTATCAGCTTGGCGAACCCCCATCGACACACCGCCGCCCAATCGTGGGTCGACAATCGGCGGCCCGGCAAAATCAAAACCGCCACCTTGCGGTGTCTTGAGCAGCGCTTCGCTGATTTCGATAGAGTCCTGTAGCGTCGCGTCGATCTCGCCGGCCAACAGGGCGGCGATCAATTCGCTGTTGAGTGCATAGCGGTGGATCTCAACGCCCTTTGACGCCCATTCGGCGTTGGCGAAGTCCTCGCGAACCGTGCCCGCCAATACCCCGACACGTTTGCCTTCGAGCCGTTCGGCGGTGGGTCCGAGCCCGTCTCCCTGGCGGCTGACCAAGCGACTCTGGAGTGGATACATCGGCTCGGTGAAGTCGATGAGCTGGCGTCGTTGCGCCGTCGCGGTCATGGGCATGATTGCGTCGAAACGCTTTTCCCGCAGGGCCGATATCATGCCCGCATAATCCTGGTCGATCCATTCGCACTGGGCCTTGAGCTCGGCACAGAGCGCCTCACCCAACTCGATGTTCAAACCGACCAACTGCCCCTGTGCATCACGACTTTCAAAAGGCGGAACCAACGCCTCGACACCAAAGCGAAGGGTCTCTTGCTGTTTGTCCCAAGCGCTGGCACAGGGTGAAACGCTCACCATCGCCACCGCCAGACAGGCCATTCCACATACCGTGGTCAATCTCTTGCCTTGTTCCATATGCTTCTTCCCTTTTTATAGCAGGAACGTCCGCCCAGACAGGCTCGAAGGCACATAGCGCCTCAGCCTGAAATAGACGGACAGGACAAGAGAGTTTCTCTACAGTAGTAGCAATACCTCTACCTGAAAGAGCTGTCTTTCATGTAAGAAAAAACTGGAAATGTCGAGGACTCAGCGCTTGCCCATGGATCGACGGGTGCCATTCGGAGCGCGGCCCGGTCTCTCGTGGTGTCCGTCCTTGCCACCTTTTTGGTACCAGGTCTGGCCGCTTTTTTTTGCCGCAGCGAACTCAGCCGGATTGAACGGAAAACTGAAGGCCGGGATAGCCGTTTTTTCACCGACCGCAAGCTCAGCCTCAACCACAGGCTCTGCATCCGGGTTGGCACAAACGGACGGTTGTTCGGGGGGCGTCATGGGAACTCCGAAAAAAAAGCGGGACGGATCAGGTCGAACCGAAGGGTTGCAGTATACCTTCGAGCGCACTGTCCGCGCCGCCAACGGTCATTTATAGAACAAATCAACCACCACCCCAGCCGAGAACGGCCCGGCCTTGGGCTGGTCGCTGTTCCACAACAGTTCGGCGTCGAACTGAGTCATCGCCACCTGGGTGTCGCCCAGCAGCTCGGCCAGGTGGAAGGAGCGATTGTAGGGGATCACCGTGCCGCCCGCCCTGACAATGCGAATGCCAACGCCGTCATTGCCGTTGGGAATCAGCAACTCGCCGACCAAGCTGCCCGATACCGGCTTGAGCCGTGCGTCCAGGCTGAAGGCGCTGTCGCAGGTACGACTGGTGTGCAAGGCGAACGCTCGCCGCTCGGCCACCTGCCCGACCACCACGTTCTGGATGGCGATCCGGCCGAAATCGACGGTGTCGGGAATGACCTGCAATTGGGCATCACAGGCCACAAAGCGCAGGCCGCCGAGATTGTTGATCACATAATTGAGCGAGTCGCCAGCGTTGCCCGGTCCACTGCTGCCGTCGAGCTGGAACAACCGGTAATCCTGCAACCGGCTGGCTACCCCCGAAGGCGGTGTCGGCCCGAACTTCTCGATAAACACCGAAAAGCCCAGGTTGAAGCTCAACGAACTACAGGAATGCGCATCCACACAGGCCGGCACGCTACGGCCAGTAGCGATGCGAGCGCTGCTCTGGCGGTGGTCGATCCCGTCATGGCTCAAGCCGACACGAATTCCCTCGCCAACCACCTGATGAGCTGGATTGAGGTGGATATAGACCTCCTCCTGAGGCCCCGGCAGGCCAGCCCTGCCACAGTCGACCGCCAAGTTGATCGGCTCCGAACGCCAGACCACTGTGCCATTGGGGGCCGAGGCGGGAATCGCCACGGTGCTGCCCAGGTCGGCGCTGGCAATCCGCGCGCCGTTGCCTTGCAAGGTACAGGTGAGGGCAAAACAACTGGCCGGGCTCAGCAGTCCGAGCAGCAACAAGGGGTGCAGCCACGCGAGGTAGGGCGTCTTGGTCATGGGGAAGTCCATTCTGCAGAGGAGGAAGCGTCGCCCACCAGCGACGCGCTGAAAGGGTTGTCGAAATCGAAGCGGGCCGTGTAGGTTCGCTGACCACCGTAATCGGTCAGGGCGTTGAATCGCAGCCAATACCCGCCGCTCGCCCGCTCATGGTTTGTCACCACGAGTTCACGTTGTTCTCCCGGAGGTACCAGCAGGTCGTCGCCCAGTGGCAGACTGCCTTGTTTATCGGCCAGCTCGAGGCGCAACAACGCCGCATGAAAGACCGTCGGGTTCGCCACCTTCAGCCGCGGTCTCCCCCCGGCATCCGCTTCCACGACCCAACGCAAGCGCTCAGGTGTGAGCGCCGGATCACCCACCAGTCCCGGTGGGCGAAACAACACGTTGATCCGCTGACGAATGGCAATGCTCAGTTGACTGTCACCAGGACGCAGCCGAGGGATTTCCATCACATAGAGGTGCAGCAGCGACTCATGGCCCGTGGGCATTCCTCGTCCCTCATACATCAGCCGCAAGGCTTGCCGACCGTCGGGCGCCAGCCGCGAAATCGGTGGCGTCAGCACAAAGGGCAGATCGCCGGAGCGAGGCTCGGAGCCTTCCGGCGCCTGCAACCAGGCTTGCAGTAGGACCTCCTGACGATCCCGGTTGCGGGCCTCAAGGCTCACCTCGGTAAAACGCCCGTCAAACACCAGACGCGTGTCGCTCAGGGACACGGCTGCCTGCACCGGCCCCGCAGCAACGCTCAACGCCAGGAGCAATGTCTGTAAAAGCTTCATCGGCAAACCTCCTTGATCCGGTCATAGGTCAACTGCGGATCCCGCGGCGGCAGGCGGAAATGCAACTGACAGCTCTGCCCAGACCATTTCACCTGCAACGTCCCCTCCTCCCGATCACTGAGCACCAGTGCCCGGCTGGTGGGGTCCACCACCGCCAGTTGCTTGCCGTCGGCATCCTGGACGCTGGCCCCCAGTGGCAACGCGCTGCCATCGGTCCGGCTCAGTTCGAACTGCACCCGGCGACCGGCACTGGCGTTGAAGCGCACATGGGTCGAAGAACCACGACGCGGCACCACCTGGGCGATAGCGTTCTCCACTTCCACGTCCGCACCCAGGTCACGAGTATCCAGGCTGATCCAATTGGCCCGGTAAGGCTGGGTATAAGGCAGCACGGCATAGCCGTTGCCCGCCGTTTTCACCTCGCTGAAGTTATTCAACCGTGCCCCACCAACACCGGGCACCTCCACCAGCGCGAAGCTATCACCCAACGATTGACCCAAGTTCACCCCACCGGCGTGGGCGACCAGCGATCCACGGGCACCGATGTTCCAGCTATTGAAGTCCTGGCCATGGCTGTAGCCAGCCTCGAAGCGCCCGACGGAGGTAGTTGCATTGACACTGGCGGAACCGGCACGAGCGCCAGAGCCGTCATTGCCGGCCAGCACCGAGTAGAATGCTTGCTGATCCAGGATGCGCCCGGTCAAGCCAGCCATAACACTGGAGTCACCCTGGTTGTCGCGTACCGCCGTCAGTGAGGCACGGGTCGAACGCTCATGACGCCCCAAAGGCAGCGACAGCGTCAGGGTGAACTGATGGTCGGTTCCGACCCGGCCATAGACGTCCATCGCCCGGGTCCGATCCACCGACAGGCTATAGCTGAGGTCCCGCCAGTACCCGCCATAGGTGGCGTTGAACTGCCGGGACTTACCCGGCAAGTTCCAGAAGCGCTGCTCAAGGGCGGTAAAGCTCAAAGTCCCCGCCGCCACGGGCTGGCTGAGGGTGATATCGAAACGGTCGCGAGCCCGACCGATCTGGCTCTGTGCCAGATTGCTGCGCTCATCCACATGCTGGTTAAAGCTGCGGTAGTGCTCGCTGGAGTAGCGATAGCCTGCCAACGCGAAGGTGGTCCGCGTGGCACTCAAGGTATTGGCATAGCGCAGGCGCATGCTCTGTCCGCCGATATCGGTGGTGGCTTGGCGGCTGAGCGAATGGGTCAAATCCGCCGAGACTGCACCCAGGCCGGTATTGACTCCGAACCCGAGGTTGCTAGCCCGAAAGTTCTCGGCCAATTGGACGCCACCGTAGCCAGTGATCAGTTCGCTCAGCCCGTAGATCAGCGTGGTGCTGGCAAAACCCGGACTCTGGTCCCGATCATCGTTGCTGTCGTATTGCCCGGCCTCGACGCTGTAGCTGAAGGTGCCTTTGGGCAGCATCAACGGCAGCGAGGCGAACGCCTGGATAAAGGTTCGGATGCGACCATCCGCCTCGATCACCGTCACCAGCAGGTCACCGTTGGAGCCGCTGGGATAGAAGTCACTGATCTCGAACGGCCCGGGCGGTACATTGGAGCTGTACAGCAAGTAACCGTTCTGGCGAACCTCCACCGTGGCATTGCTTTCCGCCACGCCACGAATGGTCGGCGCATAGACCCGCTCACTGTCGGGCAGCATGCCGTCGTCCGAGGCCACCTGTGCGCCGCGAAAACGGATACTTTCGAACACCCGCGAATCGCTGTAGGTCTCACCGAGAGTCAGTTGACCTTTCCAGGCGGTCAGGTCGCGCTGGGCATAGGTCTGGTTGCTGGTGAAACGTGAGGATTGCCGGTCTGAGTGCACCAGCGAGGATTCATTGCGCAAACGCCAGGCGCCGAGATTCAAGCCATTGCGCAAGCCCAGGTAATAGCTGTCGCTTTTCTGGCGATCGATCTCGCGGCGATTGCCGCTGAAGCTGTAGCTGATAAAGGCGCTGGCGACTCCCTGGTCCCACAGCTCCGGTGCCAGGTAGCCACGGGCGCTACGGCGTAACGCGATCTGCGGCACGCTGAGGTTGAGCGCCAGGGTATTGGGTTGGTAGTCGACACTGGCCTGCTCCAGCTTGCCGAGGTCGAAACAGTATTCCAGGGCAGCTTCGGCTGGCCGGTGCGCCAAGGCCTGGAGACGCTCGGGATCAAGCCCGAGGTCCTGCAGCAGTGCCAGGGTCAGGCACGGTTCCACGCGACCGCTGGTCGCGTCACGGCTGAACTGCACATCGCGGCGGGCACTGAGTACGCGGTTCAGGTAGATGTCCACCCGATAGAGGCCGGGCAAGACGTTGTTGCCCTCCAGGAATGCCTTGATATCCGCAGGCTGCTCGCCACCATGGATAAAGGCGGTATTGAACCTGACCGGTTCGCCGACCGCCGCCAAAGCGAGCGGGTCCGCAAGAGTCAGGTCAGGTATCAACAAGCACAGGCCCAGGGGAACAAGCGCCGGATGGTTCACGTTCCGCAACAGAGGGCGTGTCGCGACCTCCTTTTTTCCACGACACGATGACACCAGAACCTCCTTTGTTCTTCGATAAAGCCAGTCCATTTGCAACCTTCACTGAATGTTTCAAGGTATTTGTTAAAGGCGAACGCCTTCGCGCACGAACTCTTACAAGAGTGCGACGAGCTTGAAAATGAGAGAGATGTCCGGTGCGCGTAAGCTAATGCTCGACCCACAAGGCCTGGCCAGTTTTCCAGTTGTGGCTGGAAAGCTGATAAGGCACCACTGCACCATGGTCATTAATGCTTTTGAAACTCAGTCGCGCCTGCTGCTCCGCCAGGGGAGCAGGCAAGTCGAACACTTGCGCCTGTCCGGGCGCCAGCATCGCGCTCTTGCGGTGTATCAGCCGGGTCGCGGCGCCGAACAACTCGATGTCCACCAAAGTGACGTGATACGGCCCAGGATTGCGCACCGCCAAGGTGCCATCGGGTTTGAGCTGCCAGTGCAGTTGGCCGGGTGCCTGGTCCGGGTCGGCCATCAGTTGCTGAGGGCGGTAAAACAGCTTGATCCGTTGGCGAATACCGATCTGCAGCACATTCTCTTGCTCGCTGGTCTGTGGTATTTCTTGGACATTCAGCCAGAACAGCGATTCCCGATCGGTCGGCATCTCGACACCCGAGTGAATGATCCGTACCGTTTGCCGCCCGCCCCCGGATAGCGGCACCAGGGGTGGAATAACAGCAAAGGGCAACGCCCCAGTTGCAGGGTCCTCGGCCTCCAGCCAGGACTGCAACAAGATCGTCGAGCGGTTATTGTTCAGGACGCTGAGCACAGCCTCCTTGTGCTGCGCCGGATAGATCAGGCGTGTGGTATTGAGCATTATCCCCGCTTGCGCATGGAGCCCTGTCCACACGACCAGCGCCATGCCGATCATCGACGTTATCAACTTGCACATGTTGCGACCTATCTAATCCGATAAGAAACGGAGCTTTTCAGCTCCGCTCAAGACAAACACTTAGTTGTAGGTCAGCACGAAAGGCACCGTACCGGTGGCCGCACCCGGCACCGTGGGCACACCGTTCTTCACGAACACCGCCCGCAGCGCGAGGGTGCCGCTGGAGCCGCTGCCACTGGGTTGGAGAACACCGTCGATAGTATCGGTAGGGTCCTGGATATTCAGAAAGTCATCGTTTTCCCGGCGTACTAGGCCGATCCCCACCCCATGGGCCGCACCGGAAGTGGTCAGCAGATAGGGGTCGTTCTCGTCGACCTGGGCCGGACGGAATGACATGTGCACGGTGTTTTCCGCGGCCGGTTGCAGGCAGGTCACCAGCAAGTCAATGTCCTTGGCCGTGCCCAGGCGCGATTCAGTGCGATTGCCGATATCGGCAAAGGAAACACGCCCGAGGTCGACAGGAATATTGTCGGCGGACCCGCCCCCAGACGACACGTCACAACTGGTGTTGGTCAGCGCGCCGGTAAAGTTCAGCGTGCCTCCGTTAGCCGCGTGGGCAGAGCCTGCCACACCGAGGACAGCACCTAATAACGCCAACGTTAGAGAAATCTTCTTCATACGAACACAATCCTTCGAGTTAATCGTTTGTACCCATCACTCTGGGTGGCGGCCAATATAGTCGTGGTTCTTGAATCAAACTATCGGACCGAGCCTTATTTAGGCAGCCGATTTAACGCGAAAACAGGACATCTACCTCCGTCAGAGAAACATGTCATTCGACGGACACAGAAAAGTGACCAAAACAGTGTTTAAGATTAAAAACAAAACAATGAAAATCGTTAAAGTTAAACACTCATCAGATGCTCTCCCCGAAATACTAAAAGGCAGTTTTAATTATACCGATCAATAACTTGAACACGCTGAACGGCAGCGTATCGACACAGAGCCAACTGGACGCCGGATATTTCAGGGAGCGCCGCCCGACTGTATACAGCCCAGGCGGTGCTTAGGCTTGACCACACGTACAGCTCTATAGGTACGTGATCACCACAATGCCCTTGGGAGAGACCGTGGTGGTGCTGGAAGCCCCATTCGACAACGGTTGATAATGCGCATCAAAAGGCCGTGCGCCGCCGCTGCAGGCATTGTCCGTAGTGTCGACCGACACCACGACACCGGGCGCCAGCCGGATGCGTTGGGAGACACCCTGGGTATATACCGAACCCGATGAAGACACTTCGCAGGCGGCCTCGACGACTTGTCCGCTAAAACGAATCTGCCCAGTATTTAGCGTTGCCGTCTGCACACTGGAACAAACCCCCATCAACAACAAGACACTGCACATCGGTAGCGTGTATTTCATATCAAGTACTCCCAAACCATGGGGAACCCCTTATCAAGTAAAGCTCACCTCAAAGCCCCCCACAGGAAAAACGCGGAATATCCGTAGGACTTTTTATATTCAATTAAACACCTCAGCACCTTGATGGCACTTTGCGCAAAACCCATATCTTTGAAAAACAAGCGATTGAACAAACAGAGGCAGTCATGCGGTTATCGTCCATGTCGGCTATTTCTTTAATGCTCGCCCTGCTACTTTGTGTCCTGCCGCTGGCCTTGGCTGACAGCCGTGTCAGTTAGCGGTCACCGTGCTGACCGGATCATGGGGTTATAAAAAGGCTACTGTTCTGCCAGATTGACCTTCCCATTCCTGATCCCGGCGTTTTGACAGCATGCACATCCAGAAAAAAAACCTGTTGGGCCTTGTCGTGATTCTGGTGGTGGCCGCCGGAGTGACCTGGAAGCTGACCCGTCCAGCCCATGTCAAACCGGCCAGCAACCTGGCGATACCGGTCAAGGTGGTCCATGTCACGCAACGGGATGTGCCGCGCTACGCCAGGGGGATCGGCACGGTGTTGTCGCTGCACAGCGTGGTGATTCGCCCGCAGATCGACGGTATCCTGACCCGCGTGTTGGTCAAGGAAGGGCAACTGGTCAAGACCGGAGACCTGCTGGCAACGCTCGACGACCGTTCGATCCAGGCCAATCTGGCCCAGGCCAAGGCCATGCTGGCGCAGAGCCAGGCGCAACTGCAGGTGGCGCAAGTTGATCTCCAGCGCTACAAGTTGCTGAGTGTCGATAACGGTATTTCGAAACAGACCTACGACCAACAACAAGCGCTGGTCAATCAGCTCCAGGCCACCGCCCAGGGCAACCAGGCCGCGATTGCCGCCGCCCAGGTGCAACTCTCCTATACCCAGATTCATTCGCCGGTCACCGGCCGAGTCGGTATCCGTGCCGTGGACGAAGGCAACTTTTTGCGTATGAACGATGCCCTGGGCCTGTTCTCCGTCACCCAGATCGATCCGATCGCCGTGGAGTTCTCCCTGCCCCAGCAGATGCTGCCGACCCTGCAACGACTGCTCGGTGCCGCCAAACCGGCCTCGGTGGATGCTTACCTGGGTGACGACGGACATGCCAGTACGTTGCTCGGCGCCGGTCACCTGACGCTGATCGACAATCAGGTTGCGGCCACCACCGGCACCATTAAAGCCAAAGCCGAATTCAGCAACCCAACGCAGACACTCTGGCCAGGCCAATTGGTGAACATCAAGATCCAGACTGCGCTGGAGCGCGACGCCCTGGTGGTGCCGCCGACGGTGGTGCAGCGTGGCATGGACGGTTACATTGTCTACCGGGTCAAGGATCAGGGTGTGGAAGTGGTTCCGGTGCAAGTGCCTTACCAGGACAGTGAGCTGAATATCATCGAGGGCGTCGAGGCCGGCGATCTGCTGGTCAGCGACGGCCAGTCGCGGCTCAAGCCCAATTCGCAGGTGGCAATACTCGACAAGCCCAAGTTGGTGGAGCAGACCGTGGCGGTGGAACCCAAGCCATGATCAAGGAAAGTCGCGGTGTTTCCGCCTGGTGCATCGATCATCCGGTAGCGACCATCCTGCTCACCTTCGCCCTGGTCCTGCTCGGGCTGATCGCCTTCCCTCGCTTGCCCCTGGCGCCCCTGCCGGAGGCTGAATTCCCGACCATCCGGGTCTCTGCCCAGTTGCCCGGCGCCAGCCCGCAGACCATGGCATCCTCAGTGGCAACGCCACTGGAAGTGCAGTTCAGCGCCATCCCCGGCATGACCCAGATGACCTCTAGCAGCGCCCTGGGATCGACTAACCTGACGCTGCAATTCACGCTCAACAAGAGCATCGACACCGCCGCCCAGGAAGTCCAGGCGGCGATCAACACCGCCTCGGGCAAACTGCCCAAAGACATGCCAACGCTGCCAACCTGGCGTAAGGTCAACCCGGCCGACAGTCCGGTGCTGATCCTCAGTGTCAGCTCCAACCAAATGCCCGGCACCGAGCTCAGCGACTACGCCGAAACCCTGCTGGCCCGCCAGCTCAGCCAGATCGAAGGTGTTGGCCAGATTAATATCACCGGCCAGCAGCGCCCGGCAATCCGCGTCCAGGCCTCGGCGGACAAGCTGGCGGCCATCGGCCTGACGCTGGCGGACATTCGCCTGGCGATCCAGCAAACCAGCCTCAACCTGGCCAAGGGCGCGCTCTATGGGCAATCGAGCATCTCCACTTTGTCGACCAACGACCAACTGTTTCAGCCGGAGGAATACGGCCAGTTGATCGTCTCCTACAAGAACGGCGCACCGGTCCAACTCAAGGACATTGCCCAGGTGATCCGTGGCTCCGAGGACGCCTATGTGCAGGCCTGGTCCGGCGACGAGCCGGGCGTGAGCCTGGTGATTTCCCGTCAGCCGGGAGCCAACATCGTCGATACCGTGGACCGTATCCAGGCGGCCTTGCCCGGCCTGGAGGCCATGCTGCCGGCCTCGGTGCAGGTCAAGGTGCTGATCGACCGTACCCAGACCATCCGCGCCTCGCTGCATGAAGTGGAAATGACCCTGCTGATCGCCATCCTGTTGGTGGTGGCGGTGATGGCGCTGTTCCTGCGCCAGTTGTCGGCGACCCTGATCGTCTCTGCCGTGCTCGGCGTATCGCTGGTGGCCAGCTTTGCGCTGATGTATGTATTGGGCTTCAGCCTGAACAACCTGACCCTGGTGGCAATCGTCATCGCCGTAGGTTTCGTGGTGGATGATGCCATCGTCGTGGTGGAAAACATCCACCGCCATCTCGAAGCCGGTGACGGCATGCGTGAAGCGGCGATCAAGGGGGCCACCGAGATCGGCTTTACCGTGGTGTCCATCAGTTTCTCGCTGATCGCAGCCTTTATCCCGCTGCTGTTCATGGGCGGCGTGGTCGGCCGGCTGTTCAAGGAGTTCGCCTTGACCGCCACCTCGACTATCCTCATTTCGGTGGTGGTTTCGCTGACTCTGGCACCGACCCTGGCGGCGCTGTTCATGCGTGCACCTGTGCATGACCAGCACTCGAAAGCAACCTTCAGCGAACGCCTGCTGGCCCTCTACGAGCGCGGCCTGCGGCGCGCCCTGGCACACCAGAAAACCATGTTCGGATTGTTCTGCGTGACACTGTGTCTGGCCATTGCCAGCTATGTGTTCATTCCCAAAGGGTTTTTCCCGGTCCAGGACACAGGCTTTGTCCTCGGCACCACCGAGGCCGCCGCCGATATATCCTTCACCGAGATGGTGGCTAAGCACAAAGCCCTCGCCGAGATCGTCGCAGCCGACCCGGCGGTGCAGACATTCTCCCATTCGGTGGGGGTTTCAGGGAGTAACCAGACCATCGCCACCGGCCGTTTCTGGATCGCCCTCAAGCCGCAGGAACAGCGCGATGTGTCCGCCAGCGCCTTTATCGATCGGATTCGCCCGCAACTGATGAGGATTCCGGGCATCGTCCTTTACCTGCGGGCAGGCCAGGACATCAACCTCAGTTCCGGCCCGAGCCGCGCCCAATACCAATACGTGCTCAAGAGCAACGACGGTGACACACTCAATACCTGGACCCAACGCCTGACCGAGAAACTACGGGGTCATCCGGCGTTTCGCGATCTGTCCAACGACCTGCAATTGGGCGGCAGCATCACCCATATCAACATTGATCGCAGTGCCGCCGCGCGCTTCGGCCTGACCGCCAGCGATGTTGACGAGGCCCTTTACGACGCTTTCGGCCAGCGCCAGATCAATGAGTACCAGACCGAGACCAATCAGTACAACGTCATTCTTGAACTGGACGCCGCCCAGCGCGGCAAGGCCGAGAGCCTGAGCTACTTCTATCTGCGCTCGCCGCTGACCGGTGAAATGGTCCCGCTGTCGGCATTGGCGCGCTTCGACGTGCCCACCAGCGGTCCGCTGTCCATCGCCCACGACGGCATGTTCCCAGCCGCCAACCTGTCGTTCAACCTGACGCCCGGCGTGGCCCTGGGCGATGCGGTGCTGTTACTCGACCAGGCGAAGAACGAGATCGGCATGCCCGCTTCCATCAGCGGCAATTTCCAGGGCGCGGCCCAGGCATTCCAGAGTTCCCTGGCGAGCCAGCCGTGGCTGATCCTCGCCGCGCTGGTGGCGGTCTACATCATCCTCGGGGTGCTCTACGAAAGTTTCGTGCATCCGCTGACGATCATCTCCACCCTGCCGTCCGCCGGCCTCGGTGCGCTGATCATGTTGTGGCTGTTAGGCCAGGACTTCTCGATCATGGCGCTGATCGGCCTGGTGCTGCTGATCGGCATTGTGAAAAAGAACGGCATCCTGATGATCGACTTCGCCCTCGAAGCCCAGCGTGGTGGATTGTCGCCGGAGGAAGCGATCTACAAGGCCTGTATCACCCGATTCCGGCCGATCATCATGACCACCCTGGCGGCCCTGCTCGGCGCCCTGCCGCTGATGCTCGGCCACGGGACCGGCGCCGAGTTGCGTCAACCCTTGGGTATCGCGGTGGTCGGCGGCCTGCTGGTGAGCCAGGCGCTGACGCTGTTTACCACCCCCGTCATATACTTGTGGCTGGAGCGGCTTTTCCACGGGCCCCAATCGGCCAACGTGCCGGCGATCACTCATTGAGGCTGGGTCATGCGTGTGTTGATTATCGAAGATGAAGAAAAAACCGCCGACTACCTGCATCGCGGCCTGACGGAACAGGGTTACACCGTCGACCTAGCGCGCGACGGTGTCGATGGACTGCACCTGGCACTGGAAGGCGATTACGCGGTGATCATCCTCGATGTGATGTTGCCCGAGCTCGACGGTTTCGGCGTGCTCAAGGCACTGCGGGCGCGCAAGCAGACCCCGGTGATCATGCTTACTGCCCGGGAGCGTGTCGAGGACCGCATTCGTGGCCTGCGCGACGGAGCCGACGATTACCTCGGCAAACCGTTCTCCTTTCTCGAACTGGTGGCCCGCCTGCAGGCCCTGACCCGGCGTAGCGGCGGCGGTCACGAGCCGGTGCAGATCAGCGTCGCCGACCTGTGGGTCGATCTGATCAGCCGCAAAGCCAGCCGGGCTGGCAATCGCCTGGATCTGACTGCCAAGGAGTTCTCGCTGCTCAGCGTACTGGCTCGGCGCCAAGGGGAAATCCTATCAAAAACAGCGATTGCCGAAATGGTCTGGGATATCAATTTCGACAGCGACGCGAATGTCGTCGAAGTGGCGATCAAGCGCTTACGCGCCAAGCTCGACGGGCCGTTCGAACAAAAGCTGCTGCACACCATTCGCGGCATGGGCTATGTGCTGGAGAGTCGTGGTGTCGACTAACTCTATCGCCCTGCGTCTGAGCGGACTGTTCAGCCTGGTGGCGATGCTGGTGTTCCTGTTGATTGGCGGCGCCCTCTACCTGCAGGTCGACAGGGGCCTGGACCTGTTGCCCGAAGCTGAGCTGGATGCGCGCTACAGCGTGCTCGAGTCGTCGCTCAATCGCTTCGGCACTCAGGACCACTGGGCAAAGGTCCGCGCCAAGCTCAGGCAACTGACTGAAGAAGACAAGCGCATCCGCTTCTGGGTGGTCAGCAGCGATCCCCGCTATGAATATGGCAGTCCCGACGCGCAGATCCGCGCCTTCGCCGCCGGCCCCCAGGGCATGCGCGACATCCGCCTACCGGGACACACTAACCCGTTCAAGGTGCTGCTCAACACCATGCCGGCCAAGGACCAGCGGCCACCGCTGCAATTTCTGATCGCCATCGATACCGAGACGTTCTGGCAGACCCAGCATCGCTTGCTGATCGCCCTGATCAGCCTGGCCATCGTCGGCGTGCTAATGGCTTCGGCCTTGGGTTACTGGGTGGCGCGAATCGGCCTCAAGCCGCTGATCAAGCTATCCCAGGAAGCCCACAAACTGGCGCCACCCCGCTTGGCCGGACGCCTGCAACTGTCGTCATTGCCGCCGGAACTCAACCAGTTCGTCAACTCGTTCAACTCAGCCCTGGAACGAGTGGAGCAGGCCTATTCGCGGCTGGAATCGTTCAATGCCGATGTTGCCCATGAGCTGCGCTCGCCGCTGACCAACTTGATCGGCCAGACCCAAGTAGCGCTGACCCGAGGGCGTTCCGCCGAGCATTATTTCGAAGTGCTGCAATCGAATCTCGAAGAACTGGAGCGCCTGCGTTCGATCATCAATGACATGCTATTCCTGGCCAGCGCCGACCAGGGCAGCAAGGCCACCCAGCTGATCAGCACATCCCTGGCCGGGGAAGTCGCGACGACCCTGGATTACCTGGACTTCATCCTCGAAGACGCCCAGGTGCAAGTCCAGGTCCATGGCGATGCGCAGGTGCGGATCGAGATTGCACATTTGCGCCGAGCCCTGATCAATCTGCTGAGCAATGCGGTGCAACACACCGCGCCCGGCCAGGTGATCGAGGTGCGCATCAGCCAAGAGGGCGAGCACGTGGCAATCGCCGTGTCCAATCCCGGCGAGACCATTGCCAGCGAACACCTGTCACACCTGTTCGAGCGCTTCTATCGAGTCGACGCTTCGCGCAGCAACAGCGGCGCCAATCACGGCCTGGGCCTGGCCATTGTCCAGGCAATCGCGCTGATGCACGGCGGCGATGTGTTCGTGCACAGCGGCGACGGCATCAATACCTTTGGGATCTACCTCCCAGCCTGAGCAACCGCCAGAAGCGTTCCTTGTAGGTGCGCACCCTAAAAAAAACCGCCCGAAGGCGGTTTTCAAATACAACAAAAGGAGAGAGTCGTTACACGGCCGCAACAGGACGCATGTAAGAGATCGGCGCGGTGCTGGCGTCTTCGAAGGTCACAACTTCCCAGGCATCGGTCTGCTCAATCAACTTGCGCAGCAGTTGGTTGTTCAGCGCATGGCCCGACTTGAAGCCCTTGAACTCACCAATCAGGCTATTGCCCAACAGGTAGAGGTCACCAATGGCGTCCAGGATCTTGTGCTTGACGAATTCGTCCTCATAACGAAGGCCGTCTTCGTTCAGAACACCGTCTGCATCGACCACGATGGCGTTTTCCACGCTACCGCCGAGTGCGAGGTTGTGCTTGCGCAGGTATTCGATATCACTCATGAAACCAAAGGTACGGGCGCGGCTGACTTCTTTCACGAACGAAGTGCTGGAAAAGTCCACGCTGGCACTCTGGGTGCGGTCCCGGAACACCGGGTGATCGAAATCGATCTCGAAGCTTACCTTGAAGCCTTCGAAAGGCACGAAAGTGGCGCGCTTGTCGCCGTCTTCCACTGTGACTTCACGCAGGATACGGATGAACTTCTTGGCTGCGTCCTGTTCTTCCAGGCCAGCAGATTGGATCAGGAATACGAAGGGTCCGGCACTACCATCCATGATCGGCACTTCGGACGCGGAGAGCTCGACGTAGGCGTTATCGATGCCCAGTCCGGCCATGGCCGAGAGCAGGTGCTCCACCGTGTCCACTTTGACGTCACCGTTGACCAACGTGGTCGACATCGTGGTTTCACCAACGTTTTCCGCGCGTGCAGGAATCTGCACCACAGGGTCGAGGTCGGTGCGACAAAACACAATGCCGGTATCCACAGGCGCTGGCTTGAGGGTCAGGTAGACCTTCTCCCCGGAGTGCAGGCCGACACCTGTAGCACGGATAATATTTTTCAGGGTGCGTTGTTTAATCATGGCATGGGCCGCTTCAGCGCAAATTGCGAACAGGTATCAACAAAGGCTGGCGATGATAGCAGACCAGGCCTTTGCTGAACACCAATCACCCTAATACTCCTGATACATTTCATCAATCGGCCTGGCGACGCAGGAAAGCCGGGATGTCCAGATAATCCAGGTCATCCTGCGGGTTCATCTTCGCGGCAGTCGCGGCACCGGCCTGGGCCTGGTTGCGCATGACGGTCGGACGGTCCAGGTCACGGTAGTTCACCGACGGCAGTTCCTGACGGGCAGGCGCCGCGGCAGCGGACTGCGTAGCCTGCAGGGTATTGTCGATCACCTTGACCGGCTTCTCGATTTTCGCTCCCAGGCCGGTGGCGACGACGGTCACGTGCAGCTCGTCGCGCATGTCCGGATCGATAACGGTACCGACCTTGACCATGGCGTGCTCGGAAGCGAAGGCTTCGATGATGCTACCCACGTCGGAGTACTCACCCAGGGACAGGTCAGGACCGGCGGTGATATTCACCAGGATGCCGCGCGCACCTTGCAGGTTCACGTCTTCGAGCAACGGGTTGCGGATTGCCGCCTCGGTGGCCTCGCGTGCGCGGTTCGGACCGCTGGCGCAGCCAGTGCCCATCATCGCCATACCCATTTCACTCATCACGGTCCTGACGTCGGCGAAGTCGACGTTGATCATGCCCGGACGCTTGATGATGTCGGAAATACCGCGAACGGCACCGGCCAATACGTCGTCAGCCTTGGCGAACGCCGACAGCAGGCTGGCGTCCTTGCCTAGGATGGTCAGCAGCTTCTCGTTGGGAATAGTGATCAACGAATCAACGCTTTCGCTCAGTGCGCGGATGCCCTCATCGGCGATCTGCATGCGCTTGCGGCCTTCGAACGGGAATGGACGGGTCACCACCGCAACGGTGAGAATGCCCATTTCCTTGGCCACTTCGGCGATGATCGGCGCAGCACCGGTACCGGTACCGCCACCCATGCCGGTGGTGATGAAGACCATGTTGGTGCCTTGCAGCACTTCAGCGATACGCTCGCGGTCTTCCAGAGCGGCCTGACGGCCGACTTCCGGGTTGGCGCCAGCGCCAAGGCCCTTGGTCACGCCGGTGCCCAGTTGCAGGATGGTCCGCGCGCCGATGTTCTTCAGCGCCTGGGCATCGGTGTTGGCGCAAATGAACTCGACGCCTTCAATGTTGCTCTTGACCATATGGTTAACAGCGTTGCCGCCGCCACCGCCGACGCCGATAACCTTGATTACCGGACTTTGTGGGACGTTGTCTACGAGTTCGAACATGTTCCCTCTCCTTTCATTCTCTAGTTTTTTTGCCTACTTCTACTGCTTTGAAACCGTTACTGCTTTGAAACTTTAAAAGTTGCCCTGTACCCAGCGCTTCAAGCGCTCCAGCACCGGAGCTTTCTGTTCTTCGTCGCGATAGTCGTTTCTGTTGCTGCTGTTGTAGCCGGACAGGGAAATGCCGTCCGACTGTTTTTGCAGCCCGTACAGCAACAGTCCGACCCCAGTCGAATAGATCGGGTTGCGCACCACGTCCGACAACCCTCTGACGGTGTGTGGCACGCCTAGACGCACCGGCATGTGGAAAATTTCCTCGGCCAGCTCGACCGCACCTTCCATCTTCGAAGTACCGCCGGTTAACACGATCCCAGCCGGGATCAAGTCTTCGTAGCCACTGCGACGCAGCTCGGCCTGGATCAGAGTGAACAGCTCGTCGTAGCGCGGCTCGACGACTTCGGCCAAGGCCTGGCGAGACAGCTCGCGCGGCGGACGATCACCGACGCTCGGGACCTTGATGGTCTCACCGGCACCGGCCAGCTTGGCCAAGGCGCAGGCATAGCGGACCTTGATCTCTTCGGCGTACTGGGTCGGGGTGCGCAATGCCATGGCAATGTCGTTGGTCACCTGGTCGCCGGCAATCGGGATCACCGCGGTGTGGCGAATCGCGCCTTCGGTGAAAATCGCAATGTCGGTGGTGCCGCCGCCGATATCCACCAGGCAGACGCCCAACTCTTTCTCATCGTCGGTCAGCACCGAGTAGGCGGATGCCAGTTGCTCAAGAATGATGTCGTCGATTTCCAGACCGCAGCGGCGCACGCACTTCTCGATGTTCTGTGCCGCGTTTACCGCACAGGTGACCACATGGACCTTGGCTTCCAGGCGCACGCCAGACATGCCCAGGGGCTCGCGAACGCCTTCCTGGTTGTCGATCACATAGTCCTGCGGCAGGGTGTGCAGGACTCGCTGGTCAGCCGGAATCGCCACGGCCTGGGCCGCGTCCAGTACCCGTTCGAGATCCGCCGAACTGACTTCGCGATCACGGATCGCGACGATACCGTGGGAATTGAGGCTGCGAATATGATTGCCGGCCACACCGACGAACGCCGAGTGGATCCGACAGCCGGCCATCAGTTGCGCTTCTTCTACCGCGCGCTGGATCGACTGCACGGTGGACTCGATATTCACCACAACGCCCTTCTTCAGGCCGCGTGAGGGATGGGTACCGATGCCGACGATTTCCAGCGTGCCATCGGCCGCGACCTCGCCCACCAGCGCCACCACCTTGGAGGTGCCGATATCCAGCCCGACGATCATTTTGCCGCTTTGCACGTTTGCCATGGTCCTGCCTCTTCTTAATTCTTCGCAACGGCGGGTTTGGCCGTCACGGGCGCCACAGGTTCCCGCCATCCGACGGCCAGGCCGTTGGAGTAACGCAGATCGATGCTGGCAATGTTCGTAATCTGTTCTTTCAACGTTTTTTCATAAATGGCAATGAAACGGCGCATCTTCTCGACCAGATGATCGCGGCCCAACAACAACTGGATACCTGGTCCCGCGCTTCCCGCGCCGGTGGTCAGAAACCAACTGCCCCGCTCACGCAGTTCCAGCCGGGCGATGGAGAAGCCCAGCGGGCGCAACATCTGGCTCAGGACCTGATACTGCTGCATCACCTGCTGTTGAGCCCGCTGTGGGCCAAACAGCTGCGGCAGGTGTTCATAGTTGGCCAGTTCCCGTGGCGCGAAGGCCTGGCCCTGGTTGTTCAATAACGCTTCCTCACCCCAGCGAGCCACCGGCAACTGTTCTTCCAGGCGAATCGCCACCTGGTCCGGCCACACACGCCGGACTTCGGCGTGGGCGATCCAGGGCATAGTCTCCAGCTCGGCGCGCATGCCCGCCAGGTCGATGGTGAAGAAGCTCGCCGCGACGTAGGGCGCGATACGCTGCTGCACCGCCTGCTGACTGATGTAGCTGAGGTCGCCCTGGACGTTGATCTTGCTGATCGGTCGGTCCGCATAAGGCAACAGGCGCTGGGCGCCTTCATAAGTGCCAAAACCCATGGCTACCAGCAACACCGGCCACATCAAGCGCTTCAGGAAGCCGAAATTGGCTTTTGGCAGACGCACCGACATCGGCTCTTTAGCCACCATGCGGCTGGCACCCCGCGGCACCGGCTTGTTACGGCTGGGGACGGGGGACGGGTGACGAATCTGCGCGCCGTGCATGGGGTTAACCTCGCGGCTCTAAGTGACTGGCGGCATGAGCTGCAACGCTCTCGGCCAAAATCGCCAGCACCAACTGCTGAAAATCGAGACCGGCCGCCCGTGCCGCCATCGGCACCAGACTATGGTCAGTCATGCCCGGAGCGGTGTTGACTTCCAGGAACCAGAACTGCCCGTCGGCATCCTGCATCACATCGGCACGCGCCCAACCGGCGATACCGAGCGCCTCACAGGCTTTCGCCGTGAGGTCCATCAGCTCTTTTTCCTTGTGACTGTCGAGCCCGGATGGGATCCGGTACTGGGTATCGCAAGCCAGGTACTTGGCGTCGTAGTCATAGAACGAATGCGGAGTGCCGAGGGCGATCGGTGGCAGGATCTGCCCACGCAGGGTGGCAATGGTGAACTCCGGACCCTGGATCCATTGTTCGACCAACACTTGCGAATCGTAGGCGGCAGCGGCTTTCCAGGCGACGATCAATTCATCGACGTCGGTCACCTTGGCCATCCCAATACTGGAACCTTCATGGGCGGGTTTGACGATCAACGGGAAACCCAGTTCCGCAGCGGCGCAAATACAGTCGGCCCGCGAGCTCAATACGGCATGACGGGGCGTCGGAATTCCCACGCTGTGCCAGACCTGTTTGGTGCGCAATTTATCCATGGCCAGTGCCGAAGCGAGAATGCCGCTACCGGTGTAGGGAATCCCCAGGCACTCAAGCAGGCCCTGCATGCTGCCGTCTTCGCCGCCACGGCCATGAAGAATGATAAAGGCACGGTCGATCTTCTCGTGCAGCAGACGTTGCAGGAAGTCGTCGCCCACGTCGATGCCGAACGCATCGACACCTGCACTTTGCAGGGCTTCCAGCACCGCGTTGCCGGACTTCAGCGAAACTTCACGTTCGGCACTCTTGCCGCCGAACAGTACGGCGACGCGGCCAAAGGCGTTTGGCTCGAGCGTCGAGAACAGATGGGCGTAAGCAGCGCTCATTTCGATTTCCCCGGGCTGACTGCGGCAACGGCGCCGGCGAACAACGCACTCTTGAGCAACTGCGGGGCGAGACCGCCGATATCGCCGGCGCCCTGGCACAGCAGGATATCGCCCGGCAGCAATAGCGGCTTGACCAGCGGTGCCAACTCCACGCCACGCTCGATATAGATCGGGTCGAGTTGGCCGCGCTGACGGATGCTACGGCACAACTGGCGACTGTCCGCCCCCGGAATAGCCTCTTCGCCAGCCGGATAGACCTCCATCAGCAACAGCACATTGGCGTCGGCCAGCACCTGGACGAAATCGTCGTACAGGTCGCGGGTGCGGGTGTAGCGGTGCGGCTGGTAGACCATCACCAGGCGGCGCTCCGGCCAGCCACCGCGCACCGCCTTAATCACCGCCGCGACTTCGGTTGGGTGATGACCGTAGTCATCGACCAACATCACGCTACCGCCGTCCACCGGCAATTCACCGTAGACCTGGAAGCGCCGACCGACGCCCTGGAAGCCCGACAGGCCCCGGACGATGGCGTCGTCGCTGATCCCCTCGTCGGTGGCAATAGCGATGGTTGCCAGGGAGTTGAGCACGTTGTGGTTGCCCGGCATGTTCACCGACACGTTCAACGGCTCACGGTCGCGGCGCAGCACGGTGAAGTGGGTCTGCATGCCGGCCTGGCGGATATTGATCGCCCGCACATCAGCCTCTTCGTGAACCCCATAGGTCACGGTCGGACGGGCAATCTGCGGGAGGATCTCGCGCACCACCGGATCGTCCAGGCAGACCACGGCCAAGCCATAAAACGGCAAGTTGTGGAGGAACTCGACGAAGGTCTTCTTCAATTTATTGAAGTCACCTTCGTAGGTGTCCATGTGGTCGGCGTCGATGTTGGTGACCACGGCGACCAGCGGCTGCAGGTGCAGGAAGCTGGCATCGCTTTCATCGGCTTCGGCGATCAGGTAGCGACTGGTGCCGAGCTGAGCATTGGTGCCCGCTGCATTCAGACGACCACCGATGACGAAGGTCGGGTCCAGGCCGCCGGCGGCGAACACCGAGGCGATCAGGCTGGTGGTGGTGGTCTTGCCGTGGGTACCGGCAACGGCGATCCCGTGGCGATAACGCATCAGCTCGGCGAGCATCTCGGCCCGTGGCACCACTGGGATACGCCGCTCCAGGGCGGTCGCGACTTCCGGGTTGGACTTGTTCACGGCGCTAGACACCACCAGTACATCGGCGCTGGCGGCGTTCTCGGAGCGGTGGCCGATAAAGATCTGCGCGCCAAACGACTCGAGCCGCTCGGTGACCGGCGAGGTTTTCAGGTCGGAACCGGACACTTCGTAGCCCAGGTTCAACAACACTTCGGCAATCCCGCACATGCCCACACCGCCGATACCGACGAAGTGGATACGGCGGATACGGCGCATTTCCGGTTGCGGCATGGCTTTCTGACTTTCAACCATGGGCCACCTCCAGGCAGATTTCGACGACGGTGCGAGTCGCATTGGGCTTGGCCAGGCGGCGTGCGGTGCTCGCCATGGTGTTCAGTCGTTGCGGTTGCATCAAAACCTCTGTCAGGCGTGCCGCCAGCTCGGCGGCGCCAGTTGTTCTTTGCGGCAGCAGGAAAGCAGCGCCTTCCCCGGCCAAATATTCGGCATTGCGGGTCTGGTGGTCGTCGATTGCATGGGGCAAGGGCACCAGCAATGAAGGCAGACCGGCGGCAGCCAGTTCACTGACGGTCAGGGCGCCCGCGCGACAGACCACCAGGTCGGCCCAGCCATAGGCTTGGGCCATGTCTTTGATAAAAGGCGCCACTTGCGCCTCGACGCCAACCGCCCTGTAGCGTTCGGCGGTCACTTCCTCATGGTTGCGCCCGGCCTGATGGAAAACTTCCGGGCAATACTCGGTCGCCAACTGGGCCAGGGCTTGCGGTAGCAACTTGTTCAATGGTTCGGCACCGAGGCTGCCGCCGAGAATCAGCAGGCGCGCCCGACGCCCGGCCAAGGCCTGGCGCGGGGTTTCCAGGAACAGCTCGGCACGCACCGGATTACCGGTGGTGCGGCGTTTGCTCGAAACGCCGAAGGTGTTCGGGAACGCTTCGCAAACCCGTGCCGCCATGGGCACCAGCAGCCGATTGGCGGTCCCCGCGACGGCATTCTGCTCATGCACGATCAGCGGCACACCGAGCAGCCGAGCGGCCACCCCACCGGGGCCGGTGACGTAGCCACCAAAGCCCAGCACGCACACTGGCCGCAATTGGCGAATGACCTGGCAGGCCTGCCAGATGGCGCGACACAAGATGAAGGGAGCCTTGAGCAACGCCAGCTTGCTCTTGCCTCGCAACCCCGCGACGTTGATCAGGTGCAACTTCAACCCGGCATTGGGTACCAGTTCGTTTTCAATGCCCCGTGGCGTGCCCAGCCAATGCACGGCGTAGCCCTGAGCCTGGAACTCGTGGGCACAGGCCAACGCCGGGAACACGTGGCCACCGGTGCCGCCGGCCATAATCAACACGTTAGCGCCCATGGGGAGTGTCCTCCACAAAGTCGCTCTCATCGAACTCCATATCTTCGCTGCCCAAGTGGGTTCGACTCTCCCACTCGATACGCAGCAACAAGCCGAGGCAGACACAGCAGATCACCAACGAACTGCCGCCATAACTGAGGAATGGTAGGGTCAGGCCCTTGGTCGGCAGCAGACCGACATTCACACCGATATTGATCAGAAATTGGCCGATCCACAGGAACGCCAAGCCATAGGCCATATAAGCGGCGAAGAACTGCTTGGCCTTCTCGGCCCACAAGCCGATGTACATTGCCCGCACGCTGACAAACACAAACAACGCGACGGTGCACAGGGACCCCACGGCGCCCAATTCTTCGGCCAGCACCGAGAACACGAAGTCGGTATGGGCTTCCGGCAAATAGAACTGCTTCTGCACGCTGTTACCCAGGCCAACACCCAGCCATTCACCCCGACCGAAGGCAATCAACGCCTGGGTCAATTGATAACCGGAACCGAACTGGTCGGCCCAGGGATCGGTAAAGGTGGTCAAGCGCGCCATGCGGTAAGGTTGCGCCTGGATCAACACCACCACCGCGACCACCGCCAACAAGACCATCAGGCCAAAGCGCAATAACCCCACGCCGCCGAGAAACAGCATTGCCGCCGCCGCGCCCATCATCACTACGGTGGCGCCGAAGTCCGGCTCCATCAGCAACAGCCCAGCCATCGGCAGCAACACGATGAACGGCTTGAAGAAGCCCATCCAGCTTTCGCGCACTTCTTTTTGCCGTCGCACCAGATAGCCGGCGAGGTAGATCACCACGAAGACCTTGGCAATTTCCGAAGGTTGCACGTTGAAGAAACTGAAGCCGATCCAGCGCATCGAACCGTTCACTTCACGGCCAATCCCCGGCAGCAGTACCAGCACCAGCAGACCGAAAGCGCCCACCAGCATCATAAAGCCCATGCGCTGCCAAGTAGCGATGGGCACCATCATCGTGGCGACACAGGCAACCAGGCCAATGACCAGATAGATCAGGTGGCGAATCATGTGATACAGCGCGTTGCCCGACTGCGCGGCGGCCACTTCGGAGGAGGCCGAGGTGATCATCACCAGCCCCAGGCCCAGCAGCGCCAGGCAACCGGCGAGCATCGCAAAATCGACGTCGATACCCCGTCCGGTGATGATCGGCGATGGATAAGGCTTGATGATGTTGAAGTTCATACCAACCCCTCCACGGCCTGGGCGAACAGGCGTCCGCGCTCTTCATAATTCTTGAACATGTCGAAGCTTGCGCAGGCCGGCGACAGCAACACCGCGTCACCTGGCTCGGCCAGTTCGGCACAGTGCCGCACGGCATCGTCCAGGGTCTGCACGCGGATCAGCGGCACCTCATCGCCGAGGGCCTGAGCCAGCAATTCGCCATCACGCCCCAGCAGGACCACCGCACGGCAATTGGCTGCGACAGGGCCGCGCAAGCCGTTGAAGTCCGCGCCTTTGCCATCGCCACCGGCAATCAATACCAGCTTGCCGGTAATGTCGCCGCCCAGGCCCTCGATCGCGGCCAGGGCCGCGCCGACGTTGGTAGCCTTGGAATCGTTGTAGTAATTCACGCCATTGAGTTCGCGCACCCATTGGCAACGGTGTTCAAGACCGGCGAATGTCCGCAGGCTCGCCAGCATGGCGTCGAACGGCAACCCCACCGCATGCCCGAGTGCCAGCGCCGCGAGGGCATTGGATTGGTTGTGGGCGCCACGGATCTTCAGATCGCGCACCGGCATCAGCTTGTCGAACTCGAAGGCCAGGTATTTCTCGCCAGCTTCTTCACGCAGGCCAAAGGCCTTGAAATCCGGTTGGCCGAGGCCGAAGGTCCAACATGGCAGGTCTTCGCCCATCAACGGACGGGACAGCGCATCCTGGCGGTTGACCACCACCTGTTTGGCACCTCGGAAGATCCGGTGCTTGGCCAGGTGATAAGCCGGCAGACCGCTGTAGCGGTCCATGTGGTCTTCGCTGACATTGAGCACGGTCGCCACTTCGGCGCCCAGTTGATCGGTGGTTTCCAGTTGGAAGCTCGACAGCTCCAGTACGTACAACTCGACATCGTCACTGAGCAGGTCCAACGCCGGGGTGCCAAGGTTGCCACCGATCGCCACGCGCTTGCCGGCTGCCGCGGCCATCTCGCCGACCAGGGTGGTCACGGTACTCTTGGCATTGGAGCCGCTGATGGCGACGATAGGCGCCTTGGCGTTGCGTGCAAACAGCTCGATATCGCCGGACAGCTTCACGCCACGGGCCGCCGCCGCCTGCAAGGCCGGCGTCGCCAGAGCCAGGCCGGGGCTCACGTAAAGCTCGTCGGCGCGGCAGAGGAACTCCACGTCCAACTCGCCACAACGCACTTCCACCTGCGGATAGTCACGACGCAGCGCGGCCAGCTCCGGTGGGTTGTCCCGCGTGTCGGCCACCGCAAAGGCAACGCCCCGGCTCGCCAGGAAGCGAACCAGGGACATGCCGCTCTTGCCGAGGCCGACAATGATGCGGAAGTGGTCAGAAGCGATCAGCGACACGTGTTCTACCTCAGCTTCAGGGTGGCAAGACCGATCAACACGAGAATCACGGTGATGATCCAGAAACGGACAATCACACGTGGCTCGGGCCAACCCTTGAGTTCAAAGTGGTGGTGAATCGGTGCCATGCGAAATACCCGGCGACCGGTCAGCTTGAACGAGGCAACCTGAATCACCACCGACAGGGTTTCCATCACGAACACGCCGCCCATGATGAACAGGACGATTTCCTGACGAACGATCACCGCGATGGTGCCCAGGGCGGCGCCCAGCGCCAACGCGCCGACGTCGCCCATAAAGACTTGGGCCGGATAGGTGTTGAACCACAGGAAGCCCAGGCCGGCACCGATCAGCGCGCCACAGAACACGATCAGCTCGCCCGCGCCCGGCACATAGGGAATCAGTAGGTATTCGGCGAACTTCACGTTACCCGATAGATAACAGAAGATACCCAGCGCGCCACCGACCATCACCGTCGGCATAATCGCCAGGCCATCGAGGCCATCGGTGAGATTGACCGCGTTACTCGAACCGACGATCACGAAATAGGTCAGGATCACGAAGCCCACACCCAGTGGGATGCTCACGTCCTTGAGCATGGGCACGATCAAAGTGGTTTCCACCGGGGTCTGTGCGGTCATAAACAGGAAAATCGCCGCAGCCAGGCCAAACACCGACTGCCAGAAATACTTCCAGCGACTGGGCAGCCCACGGGAGTTCTTTTCGATCACCTTGCGATAGTCATCGACCCAGCCGATGGTTCCGAACAGCAGGGTAACCAGCAGCACCACCCAGACGTAGCGGTTATACAGGTCCGCCCATAGCAAGGTACTGATGCCGATGGACGATAGGATCAGTGCGCCGCCCATGGTTGGCGTGCCCGACTTGGACAGGTGCGATTGCGGGCCGTCATTGCGCACCGACTGACCGATCTGCAGACTCTGGAGGGTACGAATCATCCACGGGCCGAGAAACAGCGACAGAGACAACGCCGTCAGCACCCCGAGAATCCCGCGCAGGGTCAAGTACTGAAAGACCGCGAAGCCTTTGTAGAACTGTTGCAGATACTCCGCTAGCAGCAGCAGCATTAATGCGTCTCTCCCTTATGCACATGAGGCGCGGGCTGGCACAAAGCCGCGACGATGTTTTCCATCGCAGCGCTGCGCGAACCCTTGATCAAAATGGTGGTATTAGTGTCTTGCTCGGCGCCAAGCGCCTCGATCAGATCGGCCTGGGTGGCGAAATGACGAGCGTGTTGGCCAAATGCGCTGACGGCGTGAACCATCATGGGTCCCACCGCATACAGCGCTGAAACCTTACCGGCGGCATAAGCGCCTACTTCACGATGCCCCTGCTGCGCCCACTCGCCCAACTCGCCGATATCTCCGAGTACCAGGACGGTGCGGCCGCAAAAGCCAGCGAGTATATCAATGGCCGCGCACATGGAGCTGGGGTTCGCGTTATAAGTGTCATCGATGACCCGCAGGCCATTGCTGGCCAGTTGCGCGACCGCCCGCCCCTTGACTGGTTGGACACTTTCCAGTCCGGCGACGATACCTGGCAGCGAAACTCCCAGCGCATGGGCCGCCGCCGCCGCCCCCAAGGCGTTGGCAACGTTGTGGCGGCCCAACAGGTTGAGTTGGACAAGCGCCGTACCATCGGGACCGTGCAGTTCGAATCGCGCACAGCCACGCGCATCGACGGAAATAGCGCCACCATGGAAATCGGCGGCGCTGTTGCCCAGGGCAAAACTCAACACCTTGCGCGTACCGGCACGGGCTTTCCAGATGGTAAAAGCCTTGTCGTCCAGATTGAGCACGGCAATACCATCGGCTTGCAGCCCATCGATGATCTCGCCCTTGGCCTCGACGATCTTGTCGGGACCGCCGAACTCGCCGACATGGGCGGTCCCGGCGTTATTCAGCACCGCCACATGCGGTTTGGTCATGGCGACGGTATAGGCAATTTCGCCAATGCGCGAAGCACCCAGCTCGATAACTGCGGCACTGTGTTGCGGCGCCAGTTCGAGCAGGGTCAATGGCACGCCCAGATCGTTGTTCAGGTTGCCCTGGGTCGCCAGTACCCGCCCACGGGTCCGCAGAATGCTCGCGAGCATCTCCTTGACCGTGGTCTTGCCACTGGAGCCGGTAATCGCCGCCACCGGCTGGGTGAACCCGGCACGGTTCAAGGCAGCCAACTGACCAAGCGCCAGGCGAGTATCACCCACCAGCAACTGCGGCAGTTCGACACCGGGCACTTCTCGCTCGACCAGTGCCGCAACAGCGCCCTTGGCCGCCACGTCGCTCAGGTAATCGTGCCCGTCGAAACGCGGGCCGCTCAGGGCGACAAACAACTGACCCGGCTGGATCGCCCGGCTGTCAATGCTCACTCCGGAGAAACTCGCGTCGACCGAAACCAGACGAGCCGACAGATCATGGGCGACGCTACTCAACTTCATCGCTTCAAGCATGCGCGGCCTCCCAGGCTTGCAGCGCCTTCAATGCCTCGACCAGATCGGAGAAGGCATAGCGCTCGCCATTGATTTCCTGATAATCCTCATGGCCCTTGCCGGCCAGGACGATCACATCGTCGACCTTGGCCGCAGCGATCACTTCGGCGATGGCCAGTCCACGACCGGCCACGAAGCGAACGGCTTCGGGGGCGGCAAAGCCGGCACGGATATCCTCGAAGATTCCCAGGGGATCTTCGGTCCGAGGGTTGTCGTCGGTCACCAGCACACTGTCGGCCAGGCGTTCGACTACTTGAGCCATCAGCGCACGCTTGCCGCGATCACGGTCGCCCCCACAACCGAACAGGCAATGCAACTGCCCCTTGGCATGCGGTCGCAAGCCCAGCAGGACTTTTTCCAGGGCATCCGGGGTGTGGGCATAATCGACTACCACCAGGGGACGGGCACCGCCCCCCAGGCGCTGCATGCGACCGGCCGGGCCTTCGAGCTGGGGCAGCACCCGCAGAATCTCATCCAGCGCATAATCCAACCCCAGCAATGCACCCACCGTAGCCAGTAGGTTGCTCAGATTGAAACGGCCAATCAGCGTACTGCGCAGATGGTGTTCGCCTTGCGGGGTCACCAGCGTGGCGCGCACGCCGTCGTCGCCGAACCGCGCGTCGCGGCAATATAGATAGGCGCTACTGTCCTCGAGGCTATAGGTGATCAGCCGGGACTCGTGTTTTTGCGCCGCCAACTGACGACCGAAATCATCATCGAGGTTGATCACCCGGCAGCCCAGGTCGGTCCAACCGAACAGCTTGGCCTTCTCGGCACCGTAGGCTTGCATGGTGCCGTGGTAATCGAGATGATCGCGGGACAGGTTGGTCAGCACCGCCACATCGAACGCCACCGCGCTGACGCGCCCCTGATGCAGGCCGTGGGAGGATACTTCCATGGCGACTGCCTTGGCGCCGGCTTTCTTCAGATCAGCCAGGGTCGCCTGTATGGCAACCGGGTCCGGTGTGGTATGCAGGCCGCTCTGCAGCGCACCATAGAAGCCGGTGCCCAAGGTACCGACGATCCCACAGTGCTGGCCGAGCAGGTCCATAGCTTGGGCAATCAGTTGGGTCACACTGGTCTTGCCGTTGGTTCCGGTGACGCCCAGCAGTTTCAACTGGCGGCTAGGCTCACCGTAGAACCGCCCGGCGATATCCGACAACTGTGCCGCCAAGCCTTTGACCGGAATCAACAAAATATCGGTGATTGGCAGTACGGTGGCGCCTTCCACTTCATAGGCAACTGCCGCTGCGCCACGCTGCAAGGCATCGGCGATATGGTTGCGGCCATCGACCTTGCCGCCCGGCACCGCCAGGAACAGATCACCGGCACGCACTTTGCGACTGTCCAGCGCCAGCTCGCGAATCAATAGATCGTGTCCGGCGTGAGGAAAGATCTTGTTCAGACTCAAGGACATTAACCACGCCCTCCTTTGAGCGGTACCGGCGCGACAACGGCCTGCTGCTGCGGAATGCTCGACAGGTCATCCGGGCTGACGTTCATCAGCCGCAGAGTGCCGGACATCACTTTGCTGAAGACCGGAGCCGATACCAGGCCGCCGAAGTAACCGGCCTTGCTCGGCTCGTCGATCACCACCACGATGGCGTAGCGCGGATCGCTCATCGGGCCGAAACCGGCGAACAGCGAACGGTAGGAGTTCTCGGCATAACCCTTGGTGCCGACCGACGTCTTACGGGCAGTACCGGATTTGCCCGCGACATGATAGGCCGGGACTTTTGCACGCCAGACGCCACGCGGTGCCTCGATCACCTTCTGCAGCATGCCTTGCATGGTCTTGGCGACATTTTCCGGGATAACCTGGGTGCCCTCGGAGATCTTGTCGGTCTTGATCAGTGTCAGCGGCACAATCTTGCCGTTGTTGGCCAGGGCCGAGAACGCATGCACCAGCTGGATGGCGGTTACCGACAGACCGTAGCCATAGGACAGGGTCGCCGTCTCGGCCTTGCGCCACTCACGATAGTTCGGCAGGTTGCCCACACGCTCGCCGGGGAAGCCCAGGCCGGTGTCCTGGCCCAGGCCAACTTTCTGCATCACGCGGAAAATCGCCTCGCCACCGATATCGAAGGCGACCTTGCTCATTCCCACGTTACTGGAGTTGATCAGGATGCCCGTCAGGTCGAGTACCGGGCCTTCGGTCTTGGACACATCACGGATGGTGTATTTGCCCAACTGCAGGGTGCCCGGATAAACCTCGACCGTATCGGTGGGTTTCCAGCGCCCGGTTTCCAGGGCGGCACTCATGGAAATCGGCTTCATCGTCGAGCCCGGCTCGAATACGTCAATCATTGCACGGTTGCGCATCATCGCCGGCTGCAGGTTGCGACGATTGTTGGGGTTATAGGTCGGCTGGTTGACCATGGCGAGGATCTCGCCGGTCTTCACGTCCATGATCACCAGACTGCCGGCCTTGGCGCCGTTTTCCACCAGTGCGTTGCGCAGCTCGCGATTGGCCAAGTATTGCAGGCGCAGGTCAATGGACAACGCCAAGGGCTTGCCGGCCTTGGCGTTCTTGGTGACTTGGACATCCTTGATCAGCCGACCGCGCCGGTCCTTGATGACCTGGCGCTTGCCGGGCACCCCGGCCAACCACTCGTCGTAGGCCAGCTCCACCCCTTCGCGACCATGATCGTCAATGTCGGTAAAGCCGACCATATGGGCCGCCACCTCACCGGCGGGATAAAAGCGCCGGAACTCCTCCAGGCCATAGACACCCGGCACTTTGAGATCGAGCACAGCCTGACCTTGCTCCGGGGTCAGGCCCCGAACCAGGTAGATGAATTCCTTGGTGGCCTGTTGCTCAAGGCGTTCGCTGAGCAGCTTGGGGTCTTGTCCGAGTGCCATGGCCAGCGCCGGCCAGCGGTCCTTGGCCAATTGCATTTCCTTGGGATTGGCCCACAGCGTGGTGACCGGCGTACTCACCGCCAGAGGCTCGCCATTACGGTCGGTGATCAACCCACGATGTGCCGGAATCGGTATATGCCGCATGCTGCGGGCATCGCCCTGGCCGATCAGGAACGCCCGATCGACCACCTGCAGATCGACGATCTTCCAAACGATATAGCCAACCATGATCGCCAACGCGCCGAGCACCACGCGGAAGCGCCACGGATAGAGTGCGCCCTCGAGCTTCATCATGGCGCCACCATCCTGACATCAGACGGGCTGGGGATGAGCATCTTCAATTGTTCGGTGGCCAGGGTTTCGATGCGGCTGTGGGCTGTCCAGGTGCTCTGTTCAAGGATCAGGCGTCCCCATTCGGCCTGGGCCTTGTCACGCACACTCAACTCGCCATACAACGAATTGAGCAATTGACGATTCCAGTACGCGCTATAGGCCACGCCGATAGCGGACACCAGCACGCCAACAAATAGAAGGAACATGAAAAAGCTTCCGCCCGGAAGGGGTTTGGCATAGAGCCTGCTCACCGCAATTTCTCCGCGACCCGCATAACGGCGCTGCGCGCACGCGGGTTGATCTTGAGCTCGGCTTCGGAGGCAAATTGTGCTTTACCGTGCACCTTGATCCGTGGTTCGAACGCCTGATGGCGTACCGGCAGATTGCGCGGCAGATTATCGCCCTCGCCCTTGACCAGGCGCCGCATGAACAGTTTGACGATGCGGTCTTCCAGCGAATGGAAGCTGATCACCACCAGGCGACCACCGACCTCCAGAGCGTCTAGCGCGGCATCGAGGCCGGTTTCGAGATCGCCCAGCTCATTGTTGACATGGATGCGCAGGCCCTGAAAGGCTCGGGTAGCCGGGTTCTTGCCCTTTTCCCAGGCTGGGTTGGCGACTTTGAGCACTTCGGCCAAATCGGCGGTGCGCTCGAAAGGTTTGATTTCACGACGTTCCACCACAGCCCGGGCCATGCGACCGGAGAAGCGCTCTTCGCCATACTCCTTGAAGACACGGGCAATTTCCTCCACCGGGGCCGTGGCGATGAACTCGGCGGCACTGACCCCGCGCGACGGATCCATGCGCATGTCCAGCGGACCGTCGTTCATGAAACTGAAGCCGCGCTGCGGGTCATCCAGTTGTGGCGAGGACACACCGAGGTCGAGCAGGATGCCGTTGATCTTGCCCGCCATATTGCGCTCGACAATCTCCGAACCCAGCTCGGCAAAGCTGCGTTGCACAACGACAAAGCGGCCGTCTTCGGCCGCTAGCGCTTGCCCGGTGGCAATCGCCTGTGGATCTTTGTCGAAACCGAGCAGTCGGCCAGCGGATCCGAGCTTGCCGAGAATCCGCCGGCTATGCCCGCCCCGACCGAAGGTGCCATCCAGATAGCAACCATCAGGACGCACAGCGAGAGCCTCGACGGCTTCGTCAAGCAGTACGGTGATGTGGTTATAGCCGCTATCAATAGTCACAAGATCAGATCACGCAGTTCATCAGGCATAGCGCCCGGTTGTTGAATGGCCGCCAGGTCAGCTGCGGATACAGCATTCCAGGCGTCCTCGTCCCACAGTTGAAACTTGTTCAGTTGGCCCACCAACATCGCACGCTTATCCAGCTTCGCGTACTCGCGCAGACGCGGCGGCACCAGGAACCGACCGCTACCGTCAAGTTCGAGATCAACGGCATTACCGATCAGCAAACGTTGCAGGCGACGGTTCTCTTCCCGCAGCGACGGCAACGCCCGCAACTTGGTTTCAATCAGTTCCCACTCGTCGAGCGGGTACACACACAAACAGGGATCCACCGCATCAATGGTGACGATCAATTGCCCGGAACTACGCGAATCGAGCTCGTCACGGTACCGGCTCGGCATGGCGAGACGGCCCTTTGCATCGAGACTGATAGCGTTAGCTCCGCGAAACACAGATGCGTTTCTCCAAATATTAGCGTTTTACGCTCAAAAAACCCACTTCATGCCACTTTCCGCCACTTACGCACACTATAGGAATGCGCCCACCACACCGTCAAGGCGCGGTCTTAAGGAAAAGCCTTACAGATCGGAGATTTAGGAGCATAAAAGGAGACTTGGGGACAATTTGGAGAGGGTTTCGCCAGACAAATTTCATGCGACTCAGAAAGTTGAGTCCGAAAGTTAAAGTGATTTGTTAAGAGTAAGATTTTTTCGGTATTACAAATGCATTTCTGCCAGCGATTGCGAGCAGGGAAGGAAAGAGGTGGAGAGTCGATCTGTAAGCCGGGTTCTGTCGAGGACAGTCATTCCTCTACGATGGCCATCACTGGACATCTTTAGCAACCTACCCGGTTCCAGCGCGGGCCACGCCTAGGAACCCTATTTGGTCTTGCTCCGAGTGGGGTTTACCTAGCCACGAACTGTTGCCAGACGTGCGGTGCGCTCTTACCGCACCTTTTCACCCTTACCGGCACCGAAGTGCTTAGGCGGTTATTTTCTGTGGCACTTTCCGTAGGCTCGCGCCTCCCAGGCATTACCTGGCACTCCGCCCTATGGAGCCCGGACTTTCCTCCCCCCCCTAATTTTCATAGAGGGCAGCGACTGTCCAATCGACTCTCCGCCGCGCAGGTTACCGGTACATGACACCCAGGACAAGCTTTAAAGCCGCCACTGTTCCGACAAACCTGGCCATACGACCTCCGAGCACTTTATCTAGGAAAAATCCCACCCCTGCAAGGGATCAGCCCCACATCAACATCAGTCAGTGATTTTTCTGCTTCTCAAGCGCGACCTGATACAACACATTCTTGCGCACACCGGTAATTTGCGCTGCCAAAGCCGCAGCACGCTTGAGTGGCATCTCCTTGAGCAACAGGTCGAGGATCCGCATCGCCTCGCCACCAACCGCATCGTCACTGTCCGGCGCGGTCCAACCGGCGACCAACACCACGCACTCGCCACGCTGTTGATTGCTGTCAGCCTCGACAAAACGGTGCAGCTCGCCCAATGGCAAGCCTTTGAGCGTCTCGAAGGTTTTGGTCAGTTCGCGCCCCAACAACGCCGGGCGCTCAGAGCCGAACACCAGTTCCATGTCCGCCAGGCATTCGAGGATTCGATGCGGCGCCTCGTAGAAAATCAGGGTCCGTGGCTCCTCCTTCAATAGCTCCAGGCGCGAGCGACGACCGATTGCCTTGGCCGGCAGGAAACCTTCGAAGATAAACCGGTCGGAGGGCAACCCCGCCGCCGACAGCGCCGCAATCAGCGCACACGCACCGGGTACCGGCACCACCTTGATCCCCGCCGCACGAGCCTGGCGCACCAGGTGGTAGCCTGGGTCGGAAATCAGCGGCGTGCCGGCATCGGAAATCAGTGCCACATCCTCGCCCGCCAACAACTTGGCAATAAAGCGGCTACCCTCATCACGTTCATTGTGCTCATGACAGGCGGCTAGTGGCGTGGAAATACCGAAGTGCTGTAAAAGCCGCAGCGAGTGCCGGGTATCTTCCGCTGCGATCAGCGATACATCGCGCAGTACTTTCATCGCACGCGCACTGATGTCATCCAGGTTACCGATGGGTGTCGCCACCACATAAAGAGAGCCCATCGCGGAATTCAAAGTACCTGGAGCAGTCAAAGCGCGCACCTCAAGAAGAACAAACACCTATTGTAGCGCGTAGCGGCATGGCCGATACGCTTCACCTACAGCAAGCCCGGCTCTCACAGACACGCTTTGTACGAGCTAATTTAACGGTTTCATGCCAGCAACATCGCGCCCCGGCCAGTGCTTGGGTACAATTCCACGCTAATTTGATCGAGTATCAGGAACACTTACATGATCGCTTGCCTGCGGCTGTTCTCTGCCCTCTGCCTTGCTGCCTTGTTGGCGGCATGCGCCAGCTCGCCCTCTTCCAGCCTTGGCGAACTTCCACGCACCCCGGATGCCAGCATCGAGCAACTGCTCGAGCAAGCCGCCACCAGCAAAGCACCGGACAAGGCCGCCTTGTTGCGATTGACCGCCGCCGACCTGGCTTACCGTCAGAAAGATACCGGTCGTGCTTCACAGATCCTCGCCCAGGTGCCACTGGACTCACTCAAGCCCGCCCAACAGGTGTTCGCCAGCACCCTGGCGGCCGAACTGGCGATGACCCGTAACCAGCCCAAGGCCGCCCTGGCCGCCTTGAGCCACCCGAGCCTGGAACGCCTTGGCGAACTGCCGGTGGAGCAGCAGATCCGCACCCAGACCGTCCGCGCCCGTGCTTTCGAGGCCGATGGCCAAACCCTGGCCGCTGCTCGCGAGCGCATCTTCATCGCGCCGCTGCTCAGCAACGATGTCGCTCACGCCAACCACGAGGCAATCTGGGCACTGATCGCTGCACTGCCGACCGACCAACTGCAGCCGAGCGGTTCCGATGACCTCAGCGGTTGGCTCAGCCTGGCCCGGGCAGTCAAGACCTCGGGCACCCTGGAGCAGCAACAGACCGCCATCGATACCTGGCGTGCGCAGAACCCAAATCACCCGGCCGCCCTGCAATTACCGCAGCCGCTGGTCAAGCTCAAGGAGCTGGCCAGCCAGCCCCTGAACAAGATCGCCCTACTGCTGCCGAACGACGGCCCGTTGGCCTCCGTAGGCAAGGCGCTGCGTGAAGGCTTCATGGCGGCCCACTACCAGGCCCAGCAGGCCGGGCAAAAGCCGCCGACCATCGAGTTCTACGACAGTTCGCGCCTGAGTTCCCTGGATGATTTCTATCGCAAGGCCCAGGCAAGCGGCGTGCAACTGGTGATCGGTCCGTTGGAAAAACCACTGGTCAAGCAACTCAGCGCTCGCCCGCAACTGCCAATCACCACCCTGGCGTTGAACTACAGCGAAAGCACACAGAACCCGCCACAACTGTTCCAATTCGGCCTGGCGGCTGAAGACGAAGCCCGCGAAGTGTCGCGTCGCGCTCGTGCCGACGGCCTGCATCGCGCTGCGGCCATGGTGCCGAAAGGCGAATGGGGCGACCGCGTGCTGAAAGCCTTCCGCCAGGATTGGGAAGCCAACGGTGGCACCGTGGTCGGCGTCGAGCACGTCGATCAACCGGTTGCCCTGGCCCAACAGATTGCCGACCTGTTCCAGTTGCGTCAGAGCGAAGGCCGCGCCAAGAGCCTGCAAAACACAGTAGGCGGACAGGTGGCCGCACAACCTTCGCGCCGCCAGGACATTGAGTTTATTTTCCTCGCCGCGACACCGCAGCAGGCCCAGCAGATCAAGCCAACCCTGAACTTTCAGTACGCCGGCGATGTACCTGTGTACGCCACCTCCCACCTGTTCAGCGCCACGGGCGATATCAATCAGTACAACGACATGAACGGTATTCGGTTCTGCGAAACCCCATGGTTGCTGGATGCCAACGATCCGTTGCGCAAACAGGTCACTGCCCAATGGCCACAAGCCAACGGCAGCTTGGGGCGCCTGTACGCCATGGGCGTTGACGCTTATCGCCTGGCACCGCGCCTGGGCCAACTCAAAGCCCTGCCGGACAGCCGCATCGACGGTCTCTCCGGCAGCCTGAGCATGGATCAGGGGCAACGGGTCGAGCGCCAGTTGCCATGGGCCCAATTCGTCAGCGGCCAGGTCCAGCGCCTGCCGGATACGTTACGCTGATGCCGCAGGGCCTGCACCTTAAACGCGGCAAGGATGCCGAGAGCCTCGCGCTCCGGCACCTCGAACGACACGGGCTGCGCCTGCTGGCGCAGAACTGGTTATGTAAACGCGGCGAGCTTGATCTGGTCATGCTCGACAGCGATACAGTAGTATTCGTCGAAGTTCGTTATAGAAAAAACACCCAATGGGGTGGCGCCGCAGGCAGCATCGATACCCACAAGCGCAAGAAGTTAATATTCGCGGCGCAGTATTTCCTGCAACGCGAGTCACGCTGGGCCAGCCACCCCTGCCGCTTCGATGTGATCGCCATAGAGGGCAACCTGGAAGCAGCACCCCAGTTGAACTGGCTACGCAATGCCTTCGACAGCTGACCTGCGGTTATCGGGCCGGTTACTTTTCATTCAACAATTTTGCTCTTTGCTTTGCGGGCTGCACATTCTTGTGTCGGGCAGCCTCCGGAAAAACCCGGATAGCGCTCGACCCGGCATCTTGAAAAACGTAGCGAGCAAGGGTAAGACAAAAACAGGCGGAGGCGCGGAGTTTATTGATTGTAAATGAGCAGCCCGAGTCTGTTTTTAACGTAGCATTGCCCTGCGCGGTCGTTTTCAAACTGCCTGGCAGCCGCCCCACTTAAGGTCACAATTTGATGGACATGCAATCCCGAATTCGCCAGCTTTTCCAGGCCAGTATCGACACCAAGCAACAGGCGATGGACGTTCTTGCACCTCACATCGAGCAAGCCAGCCAGATCATGGTCAATGCCCTGCTCAACGAAGGCAAAATGCTTTCTTGTGGCAATGGTGGCTCAGCGGGTGACGCCCAGCACTTCTCCTCGGAACTGCTCAATCGCTTCGAGCGCGAGCGACCGAGTCTGCCGGCCATCGCCCTGACCACCGACAGCTCGACCATCACCTCGATCGCCAACGACTACAGCTACAACGAAATCTTCTCCAAGCAGATCCGTGCGCTCGGCCAACCCGGCGACGTATTGCTGGCGATTTCCACCAGCGGCAACTCGGCCAACATTATTCAGGCCATCCAGGCCGCACATGATCGCGAAATGGTTGTCGTAGCCTTAACGGGACGTGACGGCGGCGGCATGGCGTCGCTGCTGCTGCCCGAGGACGTGGAAATCCGCGTCCCCGCCAACGTCACCGCACGTATCCAGGAAGTCCACCTGCTGGCGATCCACTGCCTGTGTGATCTGATCGACAGCCAACTGTTCGGGAGTGAAGAATGACCGTTAATCGCCTTACCTTGCTGGCTCTGACCCTGTGTCTTGGCCTCAGCGGTTGCAGCTCGGTATTGACCGCAACCCGCGACGAGCCGATCAATGATAATCGGGGAACCCGCACCTTCGGCAGCAAGATCGACGATTCGCTGATCCAAACCAAGGTCGAAGTGAACGTAGCCAAGGCCGACCCCGCCCTGGAGGTGTCTTCCCATATCGTCGTGACCAGCTTCAACGGCATCGTCCTGCTGGCCGGTCAGACGCCTAGCGAAGAGCTCAAGGCCAAGGCCGAACAAGCTGCCGCCGCGGTTCAACGGGTGAAGAAAGTGAACAACGAACTGCAGGTCCTTCAGCCCTCCTCGTTCGCTGCCCGCAGCAACGACGCGTGGCTGACCAGCAAGATCAAGGCACAGATGCTGACCGACAGCGCCATCCCCGGCTCGCGTATCAAGGTGGTGACCGAAAACGGTATCGTGTATTTGCTAGGTCTGCTCACCCAACAGGAAGCGACACGCGCCACCAACCTGGTGCAAGGTGTTGGCGGCGTACAGAAAATCGTCAAACTCTTCGAGTACATCGACTGATCCGACATCCCGGCGTAAAAAAGGCGCCTCATCGCAGGCGCCTTTTTATTCCTTCGCTACCCTCCTATTACTTCACCACCTTCAGGCTCGGCCTACCACTTGGGCGCGGCGGCTCCGACCCCGACGGTGGACCGTCATCATCGGGCTCGACCTCTTCAACCTCCTCCGGGGAGGACTCCAGGTCGAACACCATGCCCTGGCCATTCTCTCGGGCGTAGATCCCGAGAATGGCACCGATAGGCACGTACAGCGTATGCGGCACACCACCGAAACGCCCTTCGAAACTGACCGCTTCGTTATCCATGTGCAAGTGACGCACGGCACTGGGCGAAACATTCAACACGATCTGTCCCGCGCTGGCAAAACCCTGCGGCACCTGGACCGAGGGGTACTCGGAATTGACCAGTATGTGCGGGGTGCAATCGTTATCCACTATCCATTCGTACAGAGCACGAACCAAATAAGGACGACTGGAGTTCATTAAACTGCTCCTTAGCGCATATCGCGTTCGACACCAGACAGACTTGCCTGGAAGGCCTCACGCGCAAACTGGCGCTCCATATAATCGAGCAGCGGCTTGGCCGGCCGCGGCAATTCAATACCCAGAATCGGTAAACGCCAGAGTATCGGCAATAGACAGCAATCCACCAGACTTTGCTCCTCGCTGAGGAAAAATGGCTTGTCGGCGAACAACGCAGAAACCCCGACGAGGCTCTCGCGCAACTCCTTGCGAGCCTGCACGCGTGCCGGCTCCTTGGTCCGCGGATCCAAGATCAGGTCCACCAGCCCACACCAGTCGCGCTGGATGCGGTGTATCAGCAGCCGGCTATTGGCCCGCGCCACAGGATACACCGGCAGCAATGGCGGATGCGGGTAGCGCTCATCCAGATATTCCATCACCACCGTCGACTCCCATAACGCCAGGTCACGGTCGACCAGGGTTGGCAGACTGGCGTAAGGGTTCACTTCGATCAACTTCGGCGGCTGACGCCCCGCCTCGACGCTGATGATCTCGACGCTGACACCCTTCTCCGCCAGCACGATACGCACTCGATGGGAATAGTGATCGGCGGGGTCGGAGTAACAGGCCAACCGGTTGGTCACGCCCATGGCGGTCCTCCTCGCTTGTTGAAATTATCGGAAACGAAAAAAGCGCGCGCCCAAGGAGGGCCTCCCGTAGCGGCAGAACAGGCGGTAGATGAAACCGTTGCCGGCTTCATCTTGCTGGTCCCACTTGCTACATCTTCAGAGGCACCCTTGGGCGCGCACGATTGACAGTTATATTACAACGTTATCAGTGCACATCCTTCCAGTATTCGCGCTTGAGCAGATAAGCGAACACGAAGAAGAAGGCCAGGTACAGCAAGACGTAGGTACCGATGCGCTGATGTTCCAGCTTCACCGGGTTGGCCGAATAAGCCAGGAAGGTTACCAGATTCTTGACCTTCTCATCGAACTGCTCGTCAGTCAGACTACCGCTTTTGGGCACAATGGTGAGCTGATCGCACGCCTCATGGGTCAGTGGCGTACCGGTCAACGGATCATACTGCTTCTTGCCGTCCTCGATGATCTGCACCTGCTTGCAACCGACAACCTGACGGCCTTGCAGGCCCACCAGCACGTTGGGCATACCGACATTCGGCAAGACCTTGTTGTTCACGCCCCACGGACGTGCCGGATCCTCGTAGAAGGACCGCAGGTAGCCATAGAGCCAGTCGGTGCCACGCACCCGCGCCACCAGAGTCAGGTCGGGCGGAGTCGCACCGAACCAGGCCTTGGCGTCCGCCGGCTGCATGCCGATGTTCATGTGGTCGCCAATCTTGGCACCGGTGAACACCAGATTCTTGAGCATCAGGTCATGAGGAATCCCCAGGTCATCGGCCACGCGCTCATAGCGCTGGAACTTGGCACTGTGACAACCCATGCAATAGTTGGCAAAGGTCCGTGCGCCATCCTGCATGGCAGCCTTGTCGGAAACGTCGATATCGACCTTTTCAAGTGGCGGACCGCCATGTTCGGCGGCAAAAGACAGCGCCGGCAGAGCCGCGAGGATCAAAACAGCGAATAGTTTTTTCATCAGCTAGTCACCCTTTCCGGAACCGGTTTGGTCTTTTCGAGCCGGGTGTAGAACGGCATCAGAATGAAGTAGGCGAAGTACAGGAAGGTGCAGACCTGCGACAGCAATGTACGCTCGGGGTTTGGCGCGAGAACGCCCAGCACCCCCAGGATCACGAAGGAAATGCAGAACACCAGCAGCCAGATCTTGCTCATCCAGCCTTTGTAGCGCATGGACTTGACCGGGCTACGGTCAAGCCATGGCAAGACGAACAACAAGGCAATCGCGGCGCCCATGGCGATCACCCCCATGAGCTTGTCGGGAACCGCACGCAGGATCGCGTAGAACGGCGTAAAGTACCAGACAGGAGCGATATGCTCCGGCGTCTTGAAGGCGTTGGCTTGTTCGAAGTTCGGTTTTTCGAGGAAATATCCGCCCATTTCCGGGAAGAAGAACACGATGGAACAGAAGATGAACAGGAACACCACCACGCCGACGATATCCTTCACGGTGTAGTACGGATGGAAGGCAATGCCATCCAGCGGTACGCCGTTTTCGTCCTTGTGTTTCTTGATGTCGACGCCATCCGGGTTGTTCGAACCGACTTCGTGCAAGGCCAGCACGTGCAGCACCACCAGGCCGAGGATCACGATCGGCAGGGCCACCACGTGCAGGGCGAAGAAGCGGTTCAGGGTGATCCCGGAAATCAGGTAGTCACCTCGAATCCACTGGGTCAGGTCATTACCGATGACTGGGATTGCACCGAACAGCGAAATGATCACCTGCGCGCCCCAGTAAGACATCTGGCCCCACGGCAGCAAGTAGCCCATGAAAGCCTCGGCCATCAGCGCCAGATAGATCAGCATGCCGAACAACCACACCAGCTCGCGTGGCTTTTGGTACGAACCGTAGAGCAGGCCACGGAACATATGCAGGTAGACCACGATAAAGAACGCCGAGGCGCCTGTAGAGTGCAACACGCGCAGGATCGCACCGTACTCGACATCCCGCATGATGTATTCGACAGAGGCGAACGCCTCTTCCGCCGAAGGGGTGTAGCTCATGGTCAGCCAGACACCGGTAACGATCTGGTTGACCAGTACAAGCAGGGCCAGGGAGCCGAAGAAATAGAAGAAGTTGAAGTTCTTCGGCGCGTAGTATTTGCTCAGATGGTCTTCCCACATCTTGGTCGCGGGGAAACGCGCATCAACCCAATCCATGAACTTGCTCATTGCGCGTTCTCCTTGTCGACGCCGATGACGATCAGTTCATCGGACTCATAGGAATGCGGCGGAACCGGCAGATTCAAAGGCGCGGGCTGGGACTTGTAGACGCGCCCCGCCAGATCGTAGTGGGAGCCATGGCAAGGGCAGAAATAGCCACCTACCCACTTGGGCCCCAGATCGGCAGGTGCCACTTCCGGACGGAATGTCGGCGAACAACCCAGGTGCGTACAGATACCGATCAGCAGGAGGATTTCCGGCTTGATCGAACGCGTTTCTGGATCAACATAGGTTGGTTGTGTCGAGTTCTTGGACTGGGGATCGGAAAGTTGATCTTCGATCTTCTTCAGATTACCCATGATTTCCGGGGTTCGGCGAACAATGAAGACCGGCTGGCCGCGCCATTCAGCAATCATCTGCTGACCTGGCTCGATCTTGCTGACATTCACTTTCACCGGTGCGCCCGCGGCTTTCGCCTTGGCACTGGGAAACCATGACCCCACGAACGGGACCGCAGCCCCTACCGCTCCTGCAGCCCCTACCACGGACGTGGCTGCTACGAGGAAGCGACGTCGGCCTGCATTCACGCCGTCATTGCTCATTCAGTCCTCTCCCATCAGCTTTGTGGCCTGTTAAATCAGGCGTCTACTAAGTAAAAATCTTGTACTTATAAAAATTTTGCAGAATGGTAATGAAAAGCCCCACCTCTGACAAGGTAATTACCGGACCCACACTGCCCTGAGCCTTGGAGTATAGGGGGTCTACGGATGTGGCAAGTTGTCACAGCAAATATTTCGCCCATAAAAAAAGCCCGGCTCCACAAAGGAGCCGGGCTTCTTCCGACGCAGAAAGCGAATTAACGCTTCGAGTACTGCGGACGCTTACGCGCTTTACGCAGACCGACTTTCTTACGTTCAACTTCACGGGCATCGCGAGTGACGAAACCAGCCTTACGCAGGGCGCTGCGCAGAGTCTCATCGTAGTCCATCAGGGCACGGGTGATGCCGTGGCGGATTGCACCAGCCTGACCGCTCACACCACCACCGATGACGGTGACGTAAATGTCGAATTTTTCGACGGTCTCGGTCAGTTCCAGCGGCTGGCGAACTACCATGCGGGCAGTTTCGCGACCGAAGAACGTGTCCAGGGTGCGGTTGTTGATGGAGATGTTACCAGTACCTGGGCGCAGGAAGACGCGCGCGGTCGCGGTCTTGCGACGGCCAGTACCGTAATTTTGAGTCGCCGACATATTGAACTACTCCGTTAAATCTTCAGTTCTTGAGGCTGCTGAGCGGTATGAGGGTGTACAGCGCCCGCATAGACTTTCAGCTTACGGTACATGTCGCGACCCAGCGGGTTCTTCGGCAGCATGCCTTTGACCGCGGTCTCGATCACGCGCTCTGGCGCCTTGGCGATCAGCTTTTCGAAGTTGATCGACTTGATGCCACCCGGGAAACCGGAGTGGGAGTAGTACATTTTATCGGTGGTTTTAGCACCGGTAACACGAACCTGCTCGGCATTGATGACAACGATGTAGTCACCGGTGTCAACGTGCGGAGTGTATTCAGCTTTGTGCTTGCCACGCAGGCGGCTCGCGATTTCGGTGGCCAGACGACCCAGGGTCTGACCAGCAGCGTCGACGATAAACCAGTCGCGCTTAACTGTTTCCGGTTTAGCAGTAAAAGTTTTCATTCTTTATAGCCTCAGGGGCCGCCTGTAAATAAGACGGCGGATCTTACTGAATAGTGCGTACTTTGACAAGGTCAAAGGCAGCCGGATACAGACGCTTTCGGGGGCTCGGGTCGGCGCGTCCGTTCAACGGCAAGATTCTTTGGCGGCGGCGCATCACTTCCACTGCATAAAGAGGTGCGCAATTATGCAGATTGCGAAAAATTTTTCAACCTGCTTTTATGCTTGTTTTCCTACAGGAGCCTCCAATGGATTATCGACAGCTGGGTCAGACCGATCTGAATGTGAGTGCAATTTGCCTGGGGACCATGACCTGGGGCGAGCAGAACACCGAGTCCGAGGCTTTCGCCCAGATCGAGCGGGCCAAGGCCGCTGGCATCAATTTCATCGACACCGCCGAGATGTACCCGGTGCCGCCCAAGGCCGAAACCTACGCCAACACCGAACGCATGATCGGCAACTGGTTCAAGCAGCGCGGCGACCGCGCCGACTGGATCCTGGCGAGCAAGATCGCCGGGCCGGGCAACGGCATCAACTACATTCGCGACGCCAGCCTCAAACACAACCGCCAGCATATCGTCCAAGCCCTCGACGCCAGCCTCAAGCGCCTGCAAACCGACTGGATCGATCTTTACCAGTTGCACTGGCCGGAGCGCAGCACCAACTTCTTCGGGCAACTGGGCTACAAACACAAGACCGACGAGGACTTTACACCGTTCGAGGAAACCCTCGAGGCGCTGGACGAGCAGGTCAAGGCCGGCAAGATCCGTCATATCGGCCTGTCCAACGAAACGCCTTGGGGCACCATGAAATGCCTGCTTGAGGCCGAGCGTCGCGGCTGGCCGCGGGCAATGTCGATCCAAAACCCCTACAACTTGCTCAATCGCAGCTTCGAAATCGGCCTGGCGGAAATCGCCCTACGAGAACAGTGCGGCCTGCTGGCCTATTCGCCGATGGCGTTCGGTTTCCTGTCGGGCAAATACGAAAGCGGCGCACGTCCGGACAAGGCTCGCCTGACGCTCTACAGCCGCTTCAGCCGCTATTTCAACCCGCAGTCGCAAGCCGCGTGCAGTCGCTATGTCGCCCTGGCCCGCGAACACGGCCTGGACCCGGCGCAGATGGCCCTGGCGTTCGTGACCCAACAACCGTTCGTAACCAGCAACATCATTGGCGCGACCACTCTCGAACAACTGGACAGCAACATCGCCAGCGCCGCGTTGAAGTTGTCTGACGAAGTTCTGGCCGGAATCGAGGCGATCCACAAGGATCATCCGAACCCCGCACCGTAAGCACGCTCCCGGGCCGGGCCGAAATTTGTGGCGAGCGGGCTTGTCGAAATGCCGCTCACCACAAGCGCCGTAATGCAGATCGATAACCGCACTTCCCCCAACTGAACAAGGAAAGGCCCCCCTCCCGCTCGAGAAACCGGCGCACGCCGCTGCAAAAAAGCTCGTGCCCGGAACTGAGCAGGGTTCGACGACCATGCGCACACCTTGCAAACACGCTGAAGCCGGGATGGGTTCACCGCGCCTATGCCAGTGTTTTACGTTGAACCACTGGACACATGCGACAAAAAATAAGACGATCCAGCCGTCTGTTGACCACTTTCCCCTATAAGAATAATTGAATTATGGCTAACGCTCTCTCGACGCCCCTACGGCGCGTCAGCATCCTGGCTATCGACCGGGTATTCGCCTCTACCCTCATGCAAGCCAAGGATTTTTTCCATCTCGCCAGCCTGCGCTACGCCAAGCAGCTCGGCCACGGACTCATCCCGGCTTTCGAGACACGCCTGGTCAGCCCCGACGGCCATTGCGTGTGCAGCTTCAGCGACGTCATCCTGCCCGTGGACGGTGGCCTGGAAAACGCCGATGTGATTATCCTGCCGGCCTTCTGGGACGACTTCGACACACTCTGCCAGCGCTACCCGCAGGTTCTGCCCTGGCTGCGCGAACAGCACGCCCGTGGCGCTGTGCTCTGCGGCGAGGCGACCGGCGTCTTCTGGCTCGCCGAAGCGGGCCTGCTCGACGGCAAGGAAGCCACCACTTACTGGCGGTTCTTCAACGCCTTCAGCGAGCGCTTCCCTAACGTCTACCTGAACCAGGACAAACACCTGACCGACGCCGACAACCTGTACTGCGCAGCAGGCACTACTTCGGCCTGCGACCTCTACATCTACCTGATCGAGCGCTTCTGCGGGGCCAACGTCGCCCAAGCCGTGGCACGTGACATCCTCTATGAAGTACAGCGCAGCTACGCGCCAGGGCGCATCGGGTTCGGCGGCCAGAAGCTGCACCAGGACGTGATCATCTTGCAGATCCAACATTGGCTGGAGGAGCACTTCGCCGACAAATTCCGCTTCGAAGACGTTGCTCGCGAGCACGGCATGAGCATCCGCAACTTCATGCGCCGCTTCCAGACCGCCACCGGCGATAAGCCGCTGCACTACCTGCAACGTCTGCGTATCGAGACCGCCAAGGGCCTACTGTCCGGCAGCCGCAAAAGCATCAAGACCATTAGCTACGAAGTCGGCTATGACGATGCAAGCTTCTTCGCCCGCCTGTTCCGTCAGCACACCGAATTGTCGCCGAACCAATATCGACAACAGTTCCAGCAGGCGGCTTGATACTCAAACCTGCCACAAGTCCAATGTGGGAGCGCGCCTGCTCGCTCCCACAGCAGTTCTTCGACACCTCCCAAAAGGGTCTATCACCAAAGTCTGTTTTCCGCGCGACAAACGGAAACTAGAGCATCCCGGCATCCCAATTTACTGATACCGCCCCGATAGATCCGTACCTCAACATCCTCCCTACAAATATCACCAGGGAAGATCAACAGTGACCATTGGATCAAGCTACAACTACCCATCATTCGTCGCCAATACCGCTCGAACCAAGCGTTCGACCCATAGCAAATGGGCGCCCCGCTTCCCCAACCCGCCTGATTTGTGCTTCGACTATCGAGCACTGGTTGAACAGGAAAACGGTATCGCCAGGGCAACTAACCCGCAACATAAGATTTGCATCATCGGCGCTGGTGTCACCGGACTGACTGCCGCCAGAGAACTTTATCGCTGCGGGTTCACCCAAATCACCCTGATCGAACAATCCAGACGTATCGGTGGCAGGCACCTGACGATTCCTGGCAGCCGGCATTCGACAGAGAACCATACACCGTTTGAAATGGGAGCCATGCGCATGCCGTTCTTCAACCGGGCAGACGAGCCACCGACAGCGGGCCGGTCACTGATGGCTTATTACACCGAGGCATTTGACTTGTCGTTTTCGGATTTTGCCAACCCCGGAAGCCAGTGGGTCACCTCGACCGGGATCTATCTGCGGGAGGGCAGCATCGGCGGTGGGCCGGCTCCGCAGATGCTGATCTGGAAAAATAGAGATGGCCAGACACCACCTCCCGGCGCAGAACTGCAAAAGGTTTATGCCAAGTGGAAAGCCTTTGCCGATCGCATGACCCGCCACGTCGCAGAGGTTTATGCCAGTCAGGCATGGGAAGCCATGTGGACTGCTATCGTCGAAAAATACGAAGGCGTTTCGTTTCGAGACTTGGTCAGCATGCCTGCTCTGCAAGCCTGAGATGAACGCTCACCGGGGGACTTTGGTGGAATGGGAATGTCCCCAGAGGAATCTGCGATCTTCTACGCCATTGGCATCGGCGACGGTAGCTGGGGGGCCTTTTACGATGTCTGTTGCCTCTATCCCCTACGCACGGCCATTTTTGGATTCAGCAGCCAGTTGCAACTGATCCATGGTCGGGTGGACTCAAATGGCGATCCACTTGACTCGCCCCATCTGCACAGTGCAGCCGTTTACGACTCGATGGGACTGAGTTTTGACAGGCCCCGCTATATCGGACTCTGTGCTTTGGACGAATGTCTGCTGTTCATAAAGACCGACGAAACCGCAAAATCCTTCTATGAACACTGCAGGGAAAGAAACAACGGCTTGCTCATTGATTCATCTGTTACAAAACTTAAAAAACTGACGAACCAGAAAATACGCGTCCACTACAACTCGAAACATAGCCAATCCGCGCAAACCCAGGAACACTACGATGACTTTGATTCAGTCATCATGACCCTCCCCTCCTGGTTAATCGAAACTCGTATCAAGCTTGAAAGCTTCACGCCACAGATGCTGCCTTTCGAAACCATCAATGCCTATAAAACCGCACACTGGGAAACCAGCTGCAAAGTGTTCGCGCCATTAAAAAAGTCGTTCCTCTCGAAAAACAGCAAAATTCCGCAAGTCATCGTCACCGACAGCTTCATACACGACGTCTACACCTACCGGTACAACGATAACTACAGTTATGACTGCATCCTTTTAAGTTACACATGGGAGGACGACGCTACCAAACTGGCCACATTCACCGACAAAGAACTGGTGAACAAGTGCGCCAAAGAGCTGGATCGCATCCTCATGAACTCCGCCAATATCCAGGAGAAAATCTCTCCCTACATTAGCCTTGATCAAGCCGTGGTCCAACGTTGGATGAGCGATAAAAATGCGCTGGGTTGTGCAAAGTTATACCGACCTGGCACCTACTACGACGCCGTCAGCCTGCTGAAGTACAACCGGGACTTCGCACATGTTTCAGGCCTGTATTTTTCCGGGGAATCATTTTCAGTTGACGCCGGCTGGACCGAGCCATGCTTTCGGGGCGCCGTCGATGCGGTCATTCATATCTGCAACAAAACCGGCGCGGTCTTCAATGGCGGCTTTTCCATGAGCGACTATCCGCACTATAACGTCAGAACCTGATCACCTTTCTTGCCTCGAGCCATGCACGATGTGCATTGGCTCAACTTCGCAGCCCCTCCTGCCAAGCGCCTCGCGCAGACATCTTGTGATACGGACTACACCCTAAACGGAAGTGGCTGACTTACATACTCTCGTCGATTCGACTTTCATAAGCACGCAGCTAAAACGGCGTGAATAACAATAATAAAGAGGTCATCGGCAATGAACGATCCAACCACTCCTGTTCGTGTAGCAGTCGTGCAGTTCGATCCACAAGTTGGCGTGCAAAATCACGAAACAAATCTGCGAAACAGCCTGGAGTTAGCGCTGGAAGCGGTAAATGACGGGGCGACTCTCATCGTCCTGCCCGAGCTTTCGAGCACAGGCTATTTCTTCAAAACACGGCAGGATGCGTTCGAGCATTCGCAGGCCGTCCCCGGCGGAACGAGCGTACAAAGCTGGATGGACTTTGCCCGCCAGCACAAGGTTTATCTGGTCGCCGGTTTGACCGAGCGCGACGGCATGCAGTTGTTCAATACCGGCGTTCTTGTCGGACCTGACGGCTTCATCGGCAAGTATCGAAAAGCACATTTATGGAATCTGGAAAAACTGTGGTTCACGCCGGGCAACCTGGGCTTCCCGGTTTTTGACACCCCAATCGGTCGCATAGGGTTGTTGATCTGCTGGGATATCTGGTTCCCGGAAGTCCCGCGCATTTTGAGCCAGCAAGGCGCTGACATCATTTGCAGCCTGAACAATTGGGTCTGGACTCCGCCGCCCCTGTTCGATGACGCTGGCAAGTGCATGGCGTCGTACCTGACGATGACGGCGGCTCACGTCAACAACGTGTTTATTGCGGCGGCGAGCCGGATAGGTGAAGAGCGAGGCGCACGTTACCTGGGTTGCTCATTGATCGCCGGCACCAATGGCTGGCCGATTGGCAAGGTGGCGTCAGCGGACCAGCAGCAAATCCTGTTTGCCGACATCGATCTGACCAGCTCGCGCAGCGCGCCCATCTGGAACAATTTGAACGATTTGCATCGCGATCGTCGAGCCGATCTTTACGATCAAATGCTCGGTTACACCCAGCACCCTTGTCTGCCGCGCTGATAAGGGGGGGTATGACTGATGGAAACCGCAAACAAAAAACCGCAAAACCGACTTGCCGCCAGGTCGGCGCTGGATACGGCGATCATCTGGCTGATGCTCGGCATGGCACTGTTGGTCATCTGGCTTTCATTCACCTACCGCTCCTCCTGGTCAGCTCATTGGCCGGACTACAGCCACATGGTATCGAGCCTTTCGGAGCCGAGCGCCTGGTTGCGCTGGGTCCTGGGAGACATCAGCGAGGTGGCGTTCTACAAACATGAGTTCGCTTCGATCGGGCTGCTGGCAGGCGCCTATCTGGCCTACTGGGCGAATCGAACGGGCAGAGCCTGGCAAGGCTTCACCATTTGCTACGGCAGCGGTTTATGGCCATGGCTTGTAACCAGTTCATTGCTTGGACTGTTGCTGAGCAACCTGCTGTGGGGCTGGACGGTCACAGCCACTCGTTGGCAACCGACGTTTGCCGCATTTGTTTCGCTACCGGCGGCGATGGTGTTGATGTTTGGTGGCGGTTGGAAGGTTGCGATCAATGGCGCAATCATGGGCGCGCTGTTCGTCACGCCTCTGTGTCTGCTGATCGTCAATTACATCTGCAATCCCTTGGGATTGCCCGCCGTGATCGGCAACGTCACCGGCATGGCGGTCGCCAGCGTCGGCGCTTTTGTGCTCTGCCGTTGCCTGCCGAGCCTGATGAAATCCGACCGAACCGAAGAACCCTGCGCCCCTCCACCTTCGCCCGCCGTCGCCAAAACGCCTGACTACGGCGCCGTGTGGACGCTGCGCCGGGTGTTGGCGGACTTTTCCGAAGCGCCGTTCTTTGGCAATGAATGGGCCAGTCTCGGTTTGATCGCGGGCGCCTTGCTGGCTTACACCTTAAACCCGACCAGCCCGGTGTATGGCACGGGCCTGCTGCCACAACTGCTCGCCGCGCAGGGCTGACCTCGGCGTTAGGCGTGCTGATCTGGCGTCGACAATGGATATTGTGTGGCTGGTATCCTACCTACGTGCCGTTGGTGTCAGTCGTGCCGGCGGCCATTCTGACGCACGGGAGTAGCTGGGCGGTCATTGTCTCGAGCGCGTTATTGGGAGCCCTGATTGCACCTCCACTGGCATGCGCGATCGCCAAGCGCTTGCCGCCTGACATGCATGGTTTTATCGGCAATGTGCTGTCCATGGCCATCAGCACGCTGCTGATCGTTCCGTTTATCGGGCTATTGATCGCTAACTGACGCGCATCACTTTTTGGGCCGTATCACGACGCCAATCCGGATACAGCCACTTCTCATCACAAACAAAGGAGGTGTCCCATGGACCTGCCCAAACTGGCCATTGCGGCGCTCGGCGGCACCGTGAGCATGCAGGCCAGGAATGCCGATGAAGGGGTGATCCCGACCGTCAGCGGCGAAACCTTGCTGGAATCGATACCAGAGTTGTCGACTCTGGCACGGGTTAGCGTAGAAACGCTCGGGCTGTTACCTAGTGCCTCGTTGGATTTCGAGTTCTTACTGAGCGTCCTTTCCTGGGCACATGGGCAAATCAGTCAAGGTGCGGTGGGTGTGGTCATCACTCAAGGCACGGACACTCTCGAAGAAACCGCGACGTTCTTCGACTATTTGTGGGACCACGACGAGCCCTTGGTATTGACCGGTGCCATGCGCTCAGCCGCACAGGCAGGGGCCGATGGGCCGGCGAACCTGCTCGATGCCTGCCGGATCGCATTGGCCGAAAACAGCCGTCATCGAGGCGTTCAAGTAGTGATGAACGGTCAGATTCATGCTGCGAGTACGGTTCGTAAAACCGATTCGTTGGCATTGCAGGCATTTACCTCTCCGGTCTTTGGCCCCGTGGGTATGCTCGTGGAAAACGCCGTTCGCTATTTGCGCCCACCGGCTCAGCGCAGGGTTTTGCCTATACCGCACCAGTGCGCAAAGGTCGCCCTGCTGGAGGCGTCGCTCTGCGCCGACACGCTTTTACTCGAGAACATTGTCGAACTGGGCTACGACGGTCTGGTAATCGCAGGCTTCGGTGCTGGACATGTTTCTGAGCAGTGGGCCGAGGTAATCGAAGGCATCACACGAAAAATCCCCGTCATCATTGCGACCCGTACTGGCTCGGGGCCTACCGCGCAGTGCTCATATGGGTTTAAGGGTGGGGAGATCGATTTGATCCAAAAAGGCGCATCGATGGCCGGGTTTCTTTGTCCGCGTAAAGCTCGGGTGCTGCTGTGGCTGCTTATCGGTTGTCAGCGACAGGATGAGCTGGCGAGCTATCTGATGGACGATTGAAATCAAACCCTGTGAGAGCGAATGAATCAGGTCATCAGTACGTACCCAAGATTTCCTCGGCGCATAAAAAAGCCTGCGGTTGCAGGCCTTTCTTGCTTTCCCAATGACCCTACTTTTCTGAAACGCTTATGGCTTGTGCGCCCGGGACAAAAATTCGTGGGATTGCATTTCCAGCAGGCGGCTAAGGGTGCGTTGGAACTCAAAGTTCAAGCGACCGCCCGTGTACAGGTCCTTGAGCTCCACCTCCGCCGAAATAATCAGCTTGACGTTGCGATCATAGAATTCGTCGACCATGTTGATAAAGCGTCGGGCGATATCATCGGTGGTGACACTCATCTGCTCGACACCACTGAGCAACACAGCGTGGAAGATCTTGCCCAGTTCGATGTAGTCGTTCTGGCTGCGCGGACCGTCGCACAGTTCGCGAAAGTCGAACCAGGCCACATCATCACAGGTGCGGATCGCCCGAATTTCGCGATTCTCGATCATCAGTACATCGTTCTCGACAGCCTGGGTGCATTCCGGCGTCAACGCCCGAAAGCTTTTACGCAGACTCTCCTGAGCGGCTTCGTCCAGCGGAAAATGGAATAGCTCGGCCTGTTCCAGATGACGCAGGCGGTAATCGACTCCGCTGTCGACGTTGACGATCTCGGTGTTCTGCTTGATCAGCGCAATCGCCGGGAGGAAACGCGCCCGCTGCAGGCCATCCTTGTACAGGCCGTCCGGCACGATGTTCGAGGTCGCCACCAGGGTCACGCCGTTCTTGAACAGTTCTTCCATCAGGGTGCCGAGAATCATTGCATCGGTAATGTCGGAGACGAAGAATTCGTCGAAACAGATCACTCGGGTCTCGGCGGCAAAACGCTTGGCGATGAGGGTCAGCGGGTTTTTCTCGCCATGCAGGGTCTTCATTTCCTCGTGTACCCGCTTCATGAAGCGGTGGAAGTGCGTGCGGGTCTTTTCCTTGAACGGCAGCGCTTCGAAGAAGGTATCGACCAGGTAGGTCTTGCCACGGCCGACACCGCCCCAGAAATACAGGCCCTTGACCGGCGCCACGTCTTTCTTGCCGAACAGTTTGCCGAACAGGCCCGGCTTGTTCTGCGAAGCCGCGACCAGGTCGTCGTACAGGCGTTGCAAATGGCGTACTGCCGTTTCCTGGGCTGCGTCGTGAAAGAACTCGGGGCGTTTCAGATCAGCTTGATATCGTTCTAGGGGCGTCATAATTTCGTTAGCAAGGTAACAAAAGCGGGCGGTCACTTTAGCGATGGTCCATGGGAATGGCAATCGGCCCTTGATCGGGCCGACGGTCGACTAGTCTTGAACGGGGGTCAAGGTGACTCGCAACACCTCGATGGCGGCGTCACGGGCCGTTTCGTCGGTGAACTCAGGACTGTCGGCCACAGGTTCACCTTCCAACCAGACACTGAAGCGTTGCGCCTCGGCGCGGATGTCCAGGGCCCGGCCCGATTGCAGTTGCCTGGTCACGCCACCGGCGGCCTTGCCATCGGCAAAGTCACGCGACAGCAACAGTTGTTCACCACCAGCGGCCAACAGACGGAAACGAAAGCTGTCGCCCTCGCGGAAGCTGACAAAACGCGCCGCCTTGGCGGTTTTCTTCTGGGTGGTCGCGGCCACCTGAGCCGGGTTGACGAACGAACGCAGGCCGACCGCCTCACGCAACTGGGCGAGGAACGGCGTCGCGACGCTGCGGGCCTTCTTCGCCCCGGCCTGGAGAATATCCTCCAGGTCCGATGGTCGGGACATCAGTTCATGATAACGCTCGCGCTTCTCGGCCAGCTCACTGTCCAGCAACTGGAACAGGCGGCTCTTGGCCTCGCCCCAACCCAGCCCGCCCAGCAATTGATCGCGGAACTCGGCGGCTTGCGCGGTCGTGGAGAACGCCTGGAACAGGGTGAACAGGTGCGAGTTGTCCGGGTCCTTGGCTTCGCCCGGCGCACGGGAGTCGGTGACGATCCGCGAAATCGCGTCCTTCATGTCCTTGGCGCTGGTGAACAACGCAATGGTGTTGTCATAGCTCTTGGACATTTTCCGACCGTCGAGGCCTGGCAGCGTCGCGACGCTTTCTTCGATCAGTGCTTCGGGCATGACAAAGAACTCCTTGCCCTGGCCGAACAGGTGGTTGAAACGCTGGCCGATATCGCGGGCCATTTCCACGTGCTGGATCTGGTCGCGGCCGACCGGCACCTGGTGGGCGTTGAACATCAGAATGTCCGCCGCCATCAGCACCGGGTAGCTGTAGAGCCCCATGGTGATCCCGGCATCCGCGTCTTCACCGCCCTCGAGGTTCTTGTCCACCGAGGCCTTGTAGGCGTGCGCACGGTTGAGCAGGCCCTTGGCCGCGACACAGGTCAGCAACCAGGTCAGCTCGGGAATTTCCGGGATGTCCGACTGGCGATAGAAGGTCACACGCTCCACATCCAGGCCACCAGCCAGCCAGGTCGCGGCGATTTCCAGGCGCGAGCGCTGGATGCGCAACGGATCGTCACATTTGATCAGCGCGTGATAGTCGGCCAGGAAGTAGAAGGAGTCGGCATTGCTGTCACGGCTGGCGAGGATCGCCGGACGGATGGCCCCAGCGTAGTTACCCAGGTGCGGGGTGCCCGTGGTGGTGATGCCGGTGAGGATACGTGTACGAGTCGTCATGGGTAATCGCTTAGTCAGACTGCTATCAATTCAAAAGGCGCGGCAGGATCAGATCCTTCAGATCGGTCAGCTTGCCATGAAAAAAGTGCCCGCATTCTGCCACTTTCAGCAGCTCATGGGGACGCTCAAGGGCAGCGGACCAATCGTAGACCCGCTGCGGATCGATCACTTCGTCGCTTTCCGGTTGGATCAGGGTCAGCGGACAGTCCTCCGGCAGGTGGTCCACGGCACGCAAGCGCATGACTGCCGCAGCCACCAGGAACAGGTGCTTGAGCGTCTGTCCGCCAGCTTCCAGTCGGCCGCAGAGGGCCGCTGCGACAAAACCACCGAAGGAGAAACCGAACAGTGTCAACGGCAGGTCCGGGTGTTTGGACAGTAACCATTGCGCGGCGGCTTGCGCGTCGTCGACTTCACCGGTGCCCATGTCATGGCTCCCGGCACTGGCGCCGACACCCCGATAGTTGAAACGCAGAGTGATCAATCCGCCATCGCGGGCGGTGCGTTGCAGGGTTGAAACGACTTTATTGAGCATCGTCCCGCCCTGTACCGGGTTGGGGTGGCAGATCAGCGCCAGCCCACGGGGCTCGGGGGTATCCAGGTACAAGGCTTCCAGTGGGCCGACCGGGCCATCGATAAACAAAGGGGTTTCGCGCATAAGCAAGGAATGAACTCCGTGACCTCTCAAGGGGTCGACTCGTCTAGCTAAAAGTCTCTGCCTGACATCATTGCGACCTTAAGATCGCGGTATACAGCGCAGGTCCGAGCCGTTAACGTAAAGCAAAGCCGTTTATAGAGGAAGGACTCGTGGAACACTCGCTCTTAGTTTGGTTGTTGCCGACTCTTGCCCTGGTTGCCGGTGTCGCTATTGGTTTCCTGATCGCCCGTCTGGTGCCGAGTGCCGCGCCCAGCAGCACACAGCGTCAGTTGGACGATATCCAGGAACGTTTTGACAGTTACCAGAACGAGGTGGTCACCCACTTCAATAGCACCGCCGCGCTGGTCAAGAAACTCACCCAGAGCTACCAGGAAGTGCAAGACCACCTCGCCGAGGGTGCTAACCGCCTGGCCCTGGACGAGCTGACTCGCCAGCGCCTGCTCGCCGCCCTACACACCGATGCAACGCAGACACCACGGGAACGCCTGACACCGCCTCGCGGCAACCAGGAGCCACCTCGCGACTACGCCCCCAAGGCGCCAAACGCCCCCGGCATGCTCGACGAGCATTACGGCCTGAAGAAGTAACCCGCCTTCAGGCACCTTGAGAAAGCCCGCTCGATCATTGATCGGGCGGGCTTTTTTTTACACGTGTAGATTCAGCCAGGTGTCATGGGTACTGCTGAACCGGCTGACCATACTGCTGACCCTGCTGGTATTGCGGCTGGCCCTGTGGCGAAGGCTGACCTTGTGTCTGGCCGTACTGCTGGCCAGGAATGGCCCGCAGGTTGACTTCCACGCGACGGTTCTGCGCCCGACCATTGACATCGGCGTTGCTCGCGACCGGATTATCGGGACCGGCGCCACGGGCCGACAGGTTGGCTCCGCTCACGCCCTGCGAGGTCAGGTAGTTGGCGACGCTCTGGGCACGGCGCTGGGACAAGTCCATGTTCAGTTGGCGGCTACCGGTGCTGTCGGTGTAACCGACGATCTCGATCTGGTTCTGGTTGAACTCCTTGAGGGAGTTGGCCAGGTTATTCAATGGCTGATAGAAACTGCTGGCAATGGCGTCGGAGTTGGTGGCGAAGGTGATGTTGCCGGGCATGATCAGCTTGATCTGGTCGCCCTGGCGCTGCACCTGGACGCCGGTGTTGGCCATGCTCGCACGCAGCTTGGCTTCCTGCTGGTCAGCGTAGTAACCGTAACCGGCCGCACCCGCACCAGCCACCAGGGCACCAATCAGCGCACCCTTGCCACGGTTGTTGTGATCGATCGCGGCGCCCGCCACCGCACCGGCCAAGGCGCCAAGACCACCGTACTTGGCGGTTTTACTCATACCCGAGGAGCCTTGTTCCGCCTGCCCCTGGTTGTCATACGGGTTTTGCGACGCGCAGCCAGACAGCACGGCAACGGCGGTGGCGGCGATAATCAAACGACGCGAGGTGAACATGGGTCTAGCTCCTACTCATTTGGGGTGCACAGGTCGTTGGCGACGGATCTGCGTCGGCCTTAGAACACAATCGATGAAAAAAATTCCATAAAAATTTTTTGCGCGAACGAACAGATTTCCACCTATCTGGTCGCCCTCCCGTGAGCCTGGAACGGATGTTGCGCAGGCCTGGCAGCACGACGCCGAGGGTTTGGCTCGCCTGAGTCTATGGCGTCTGCCCCCCTGGCTTCGACCAAAACGAAGGGTCGGCACTCTTGAGCCGTTCCACCGCATTATTGATGTGGTTAAGCGCGGCATGGCGCGCGCCTTCCGGGTCACGTGCGGCAATGGCCGCGTAGAGAGCGCAGTGTTCGACCCGCACCGTACTGGCCAGATCGCGGCGACGCTCCTCGTTGGAACGCGTGATGCGAATCGCCTCTTTGATGTATTGAGCGATAAATTCGTGCAATGACGGGTACAGCGGATTGCCCGTGGCCCGGGAAATGGAGTGATGGAACGCCAGGTCTTCCTCAACGCCATCGCGGCCCGCCTGCTCGGCGGTGTCGATCGCTTTCAGCGCCTGGTGGATGGCCTCCAGTTGCGCTGGCGAATGCCGTTGCGCCGCCAGTGCGGCTGCCTCCCCTTCGATGCCACGACGCAGCTCGGTGACCCGCAGCACCACCTCGATCGAGCCAATGACATCCAAATCGATTGTGAACGCTTTGAGAGGCGCGTTTTCGCTGACCACCGTACCGCTGCCTTGGCGGACCTCCACCAGGCCGACTGACTTCAGGCGCGATATCGCCTCGCGGATAACCGTCCGGCTGACCCCAAAACGCTCCGCCAGCACGGACTCAGTCGGCAGGCGAGCGCCCGGCAGCACTTCACCATTAGCGATATAGGCCTTGAGGGCCGCCGTGACCTGATCGGACAACGTGCCCTTGGCGGAGTCCTTCAGCGCTGCCAGCGTATCGGCGGAGCACGAAGATTTATCAGGTGTGAGCATAGACATCTCCGGGCTCAAATCGGTGAACGGTACTGCATTTTAGCCCCGTCGTCCTCTCTGGATTCCATGATTGAATTTGTATGATGTATTATGATAAAAACCACTTTATCTAATCCGACAAAAACAAAATCACCCACTACAAAAATAAGGATGGGGGAAACACATGACGGAATCAGTGATTCAAACCGGCGCCATCGCGCCGGCCGATCGCTTCGAGGATCAGGCGTATCGCAAAGTTGCCTGGCGTATCCTGCCGCTGTTGTTGCTGTGCTATCTGGTCGCTTATCTGGATCGGGTGAACGTGGGTTTTGCCAAATTGCAGATGTCCGACGATCTGCAATTTTCCGAAGCGGTCTATGGTCTCGGCGCGGGGATCTTCTTCATTGCCTACTTTCTGGTGGAAATTCCCAGCAACCTGATCCTGCATCGCGTCGGAGCGCGGTTGTGGATCGCGCGCATCATGATTAGCTGGGGCATCATTTCCTCGGCCATGGCCCTGGTCAGTACGCCGATGTCCTTCTACATCATGCGTTTTCTGTTAGGGATCGCCGAGGCCGGGTTTTACCCAGGTGTCATCCTCTATCTGTCCTATTGGTTCCCGACCCATCGCCGCGGCAAGATGTACGCCCTGTTCGCCACGGCAGTGCCGCTGTCCGGTCTGATTGGCGCGCCGTTGTCCGGCTGGATCATGAGCGCCCTGAACGGAACCCACGGGTTTGCCGGCTGGCAGTGGTTGTTCTTTCTCGAAGGGCTGCCCTCGATTGCCGTCGGCATCCTGGTGATCTTCTGTCTCAGCGACCGGATCGCCAAGGCAGGCTGGCTCACCCGCGAAGAAAAAACCCTGTTGCAAACCCGCATCGATGCCGAAGCCGCCGGCCATCAGCAGCACAACCTCAAAGAAGTGTTCCTGCAGCCGCGCATCTGGCTGCTGACGGCCATCTACTTCTGCATGATCGCCGGTTTCTACACCGTGGGTTTCTGGTTACCGACGCTGATCCGCCAAGCCGGGGTCAGCGATGTGTTGCAGGTCGGCATGCTCACCGCCATCCCTTATGCCGCGGCGGCGCTCACCATGATCCTGGTTTCGCGCAGCGCCGACCGACTGCGCGAGCGGCGCTGGCACCTGGCGTTGACCGCCGTGCTCGGGGGCATCGGCCTGTTCATCTCCGCCACCTGGAGCGACAACTTCACCGTTTCCATGATCGGCCTGACCCTGGGCTCGATGGGCGCGATGAGCACCCTGCCACTGTTCTGGAGCCTGCCCACCGCCTTTCTCGGTGGCACGGCAGCCGCCGCCGGCATTGCCCTGATCAATTCCTGGGGCAACCTGGCCGGTTTCGTCTCTCCGTACCTGATGGGTTTTCTCAAGGACGCGACCCACAGCACCACGATCGGTATGTATGTCATGGCCAGCGCATTGCTTCTCGGCGCCCTGCTGGTCTTCAGAATTCCCGGAAAACTCGTCAACCGCTGACGTTTGGAGTCACTTATGAACATTCTCGTCACCGGCGCCGCCGGCTTCCTCGGCCGCCGTCTGATCGAAGCCTTGCTGCGACGTGGCTCGCTCACTAACCGAGCAGGCCAGCCCCAGGCCATCCAGCAAATTATCGCTTTCGATCAGGTTGCCCTGGAGGGAATCGACGATCCTCGGGTCAAGGTGGTGTGTGGCGATATCGCCGCCCCGCACGTGCTGGATGGCCTGATCGATGCCAGCACCGACAGTATCTTTCACTTGGCGGCGGTGGTGTCCAGCCAGGCGGAAAGCCATTTCGAACTGGGTATGCGCATCAATTTCAGCGCGACGCAGAGTCTACTCGAACGCATTCGCCTGCTTGGCACGTGCCCAAAATGGGTGATGACCAGTTCCGTGGCGGTGTTCGGCGGGCAGTTGCCGGAGCGTGTCCGCGATGATCACGTCTGGGCGCCGCAGAGCTCCTACGGCACGCAAAAAGCCATGAACGACCTGCTGCTCGCCGATTACAGTCGACGCGAGTTCGTCGATGGCCGCAGCCTGCGCATGCCGACTATCGTGGTGCGTCCGGGGAAACCCAACCTGGCCGCTTCCAGCTTTGCCAGTGGCATCATCCGCGAGCCGCTCAATGGCCAGGACAGCGTGTGCCCGGTAGCACTCGATACCCGCCTCTGGCTGATGTCGCCGGCGCTGGCGATTGAAAACCTGATCCATGGGCATGAACTGCCCGGCAGACAGTTGACCCAGGGGCGCGTGATCAACATGCCGGGCCTGTCCATCAGCGTCGAACGGATGATTGACGCCCTGCGCCAGACCGCCGGCGCCGAAGTCGCCGGACGGATTCGCCTGGAGCGCAATCCGGCGATCGAGCGCATCGTCGGTTCCTGGCCCGGTTCCTTTTGCGCCACCTACTCCCGAGACCTGGGCTTCATCGCGGACGAGGACTTCACCGACGTGATCAAGCAGTTCATGACTGAGTATGTGCGCGGATAAACCAGATGAAGGAACACAGTATGTCAAATGCCCCCACCCGCCCTCTGCTGGGTTGCATCGCCGACGATTTCACCGGCGCCACGGACCTGGCCAACATGTTAGTGCGTGGCGGCATGCGCACCGTGCAAAGCATTGGCATACCCGATGCCGATGTCGCCGGCCAACTCGACGCCGACGCGCTGGTCATTGCCCTGAAATCCCGGACCCTGCCAGCCGCCGACGCGGTGAGGGAGGCGCTCGAAGCGCTGCGCTGGCTGCGCGAGCGCGGCTGCGAACAGATTTTCTTCAAATACTGCTCGACCTTCGACTCGACCGCCGCCGGCAATATCGGCCCGGTCAGCGAAGCCCTGCTGGAGGCCCTGGACAGTGATTTCGCCCTCGCCTGTCCAGCCTTCCCGGAAAACGGTCGCACGGTCTTTCGCGGGCATCTGTTCGTACACGACCAATTGCTCAGCGAGTCGGGGATGCAACACCATCCGCTGACACCGATGACCGATGCCAACCTGGTGCGCGTGCTGCAATCGCAGAGCCAGCACAAGGTCGGCCTGCTGCGCTATGACACTGTCTCCAAGGGGGTGGAAAGCATCCGCCAGCGCATGGCGCAACTACGCGCCGAGGGTGTGCGCCTGGCAATTGCCGATGCCTTGTCCGATGCCGATCTCTATGCGTTGGGCCAAGCCTGCGCCGACCTCCCTCTGCTGACGGGCGGTTCCGGGTTGGCACTGGGCTTGCCGGATAACTTTCGGCGCGCCGGTAAACTACGCGCCGTAGACGCCGCGCGATTGCCAGCGGTCGAAGGCGGCGAAGTGGTGCTCGCCGGTAGCGCTTCGCACGCCACCAATGGACAAGTGGCGACCTGGCTGCAAGCCGGTCGCCCGTCTTTCCGTGTCGACCCACTGGCCCTGGCTGCGGGGGAACCGGTCATCGAACAGGCACTGGTCTTCACCGCCGCCCGTACCGAGACGGTATTGATCTACGCCACCAGCCCGCCGGACGAGGTCAAGACCGTACAACGTAAGCTAGGCACCGAACGGGCTGGCAACATGATCGAACAGGCCATGGGCAAGATCGCCAGCGGGTTGCACGCCTCAGGTGTGCGTCGCTTTGTCATCGCCGGCGGGGAAACCTCGGGGGCCGTGGTTCAGGCCCTGAATATCCGCTTGTTGCAGATCGGCGCGCAGATCGATCCAGGGGTGCCTGCCTGCGTCAGTACCCCCGGAGACCCCTTGGCCCTGGCGCTCAAGTCGGGCAACTTCGGCGGCCCGGACTTCTTCGCCAAGGCCCTCAAGCAACTGGCGGGAGTGGCGGCATGAGCAACGAAAACGCCTTGCGCGAGGAGATCTGTGAGGTCGGCGCGTCCTTGTACCGCCGTGGCTACACGGTAGGCAGTGCCGGCAATATCAGCGCCCGGCTGGATGACGGCTGGCTGATCACGCCCACGGATGCCTGCCTGGGCCGGCTGGACCCGACCTCAATCTCCAAGGTCAACCTGGCCGGGGAATGGATCAACGGTGACCGGCCATCAAAAACCCTGGCCTTGCACCGCCAGGTCTATGATCGCAATCCGGGCGTCGGTGGCGTGGTACACACTCACTCGACGCACCTGGTGGCGCTGACCTTGGCCGGGGTCTGGCACGAGGATGACATCCTGCCGCCGCTGACCCCCTATCAAGTGATGAAGGTCGGCCATATCCCGTTGATCGCCTATGCACGTCCCGGCTCACCGAAGGTGGCCGAACGTGTCGCGCAACTGGCCAACAGCGTGCGCGGGGTCATGTTGGAACGGTTGGGGCCAGTGATGTGGGAAAGCTCGGTATCCAGGGCCAGCTATGCCCTGGAAGAACTGGAAGAGACCGCACGACTTTGGCTGATGAGCAACCCCAGGCCGGCCCCTCTGGACAGCGCGGCACTGGATGAATTGCACGAGGCTTTTGGTGTTCACTGGTAGCCCATCGACCGTACACTTGTTTTTCTGATTTCAGGAGCCGCCATGCCCCGTTTCGCCGCCAACCTCAGCATGCTCTACCCGCAATACGACTTTCTCGAGCGTTTCGCCGCCGCCGCCGCCGATGGGTTTGAAGCAGTGGAATACCTGTTTCCCTACGACTACAGCGCGCAACAATTGAAACAGCGACTCGACGACAACGGCCTGGTCCAGGCTCTGTTCAATGCACCGCCAGGCAGCATCGCCGCTGGCGAAAAAGGCACCGCATCCTTGCCAGGCCGTGAGTTGGAGTTTCGTGCCGGTTTCGACCAGGCCCTGGAGTATGCCGCGGTGCTGGGCAATGACCGCATCCACGTCATGGCTGGTTTGCTCGCGCACGAAACAGATCGCGCCCGCCACCACGACACCTACCTGGAAAACCTCAGCCACGCGGCGACAGCAGCGGCAAAACTGGGCATTACTGTGTTGATCGAACCGATCAACACCCGCGACATTCCAGGGTTTTTCCTCAACCGTCAGGATCAGGCGCAGGCCATCTGCACAGCGGTCGGCAAAGCCAATCTCAAGGTCCAATTCGACATCTACCATTGTCAGATCGTCGAGGGTGACGTGGCGACGAAACTGCGTCGGGATTTGCACGGCATCGGGCATATTCAAATCGCCGGAGTACCGGATCGCCACGAACCGGACTTGAGCAACGAATTGAATTACCCTTATCTGTTCGAGCTGATCGATCAATTGGGCTACAACGGCTGGGTCGGTTGCGAATACCGTCCGCGTGGCGACACCAGTGAAGGTTTGAACGGGTGGCGCGACTGGCAGGCCCGTACAGGCCGGGGCAAGGCGTAGTTTGCCGTTCGGCGACTGGATGGAGGTCGGCATTGCTCCGGGTGCTGGCGACCCACCCTGGAGACTGTGTTTTTGTTGGCGGCTTTTCGATAACCGACGGCGGCACAAAGTGGTAATCGAACATGGGCACTCGCCCGTGGCCAGCTACACGGTCTGCGGCCCACCACCGAGATGCGCCAGCAGACTTTGCATTGGCGTAGAGAGCATGTGCCATTGCTCAAAGCACAGACAGAGCTGCCTACGCGCCCAACTATCGCTGATCCTCAGGATCTTGAATGGGTATCGACGTCGAAAGCGCTGTGCAGCCGTCAATGGAATAATCGCGACCCCTATCCCCTGCGATACCATTTGGCACGATCCCTCGAAGTTTTTCATGCGAATACGCAGGGCTAACGTCTTGCGCAGCTCGGCCGCGTGTTCGTCGATATGATCTTGAAGCGCGCTCCCGGCTTCCAAGCCAACGAACGGCTCACTGGTCACATCGGCAAAGCAAACCGCCTTCGACTCCGCGAGCCTGTGCGCCACCGGAACGATCAGCGCCAGAGGGTCGCTGGCGACCGGCTGGACGATGAGACCCGTGGCGTTGACGGCATCCGATACCACACCCGCTTCGGCCAGCCCCGCGCCGATCATCTTCACAATCTCGGCACTGGTACGCTCCCGCAGGTCAATGTCCAGGCGCGGGCGCTGCGCAAGCCACGGGGCAAGCTTTTGCGGCAAGAGGCCAGTCAGCGCCGCTGTATTGGCGTACAGCAGCAACGTACCTCGGGCACCGGCGCTAAAGTCGCGTAGCTCCCCTTGCAACAGACTGTGTTGGCGCAGAATCAGACGCGCATGATGCGCCAGCGCCTCTCCCGCCTCGGTGCTCACGACCCCTTTGCGGCTTCTTTCAAGCAGAACCACTCCGGCGTCCGACTCGATATTACTGATACGCTCGCTGGCCGACGCCAATGCCAGGTTGGCTTGTCTGGCTCCGGCGGTAATGCTGCCGGCATCGACCACGCAAAGAAACAAGCGCAGATCCGCAAGATCGAAGCGCATACACCCTCCCAGACAGACTTCCTTCGGCAAATCCGAAGGCGGTATCGGAAAAACCGCATTGTGCCAGCCTCTGCCTGGATATGTAATGTTGACCACGAATACTCTGACCGATGCCGACTATGAATGCTCCGACTATTGAATTGATCTGCTTGCTCTTTGCCACGTTTCTCGGTGCCGGTGTCGTTAAAGGCGTGACCGGAATGGGCTTACCCACGGTTGCCATGGGGGTGCTGGGGGCTATCATGTCACCGCTTACGGCAGCGGCGATCCTGATCATTCCGTCGTTCGTGACCAACGTGTGGCAAATGTTGGCTGGGCGAAACGTACTCAGCCTCATGCGACGACTGTGGGCGATGATGCTCTGCATCGTGATCGGCACTCTTCTGGGAACGCGACTGCTGGCAGTCGTTGACCCTGTCTGGTCGGGACGTGCGCTGGGATTTGCCCTGATCGGCTATGCGGTCTATGGGTTGTTCTTGCCGACACTCTCGGTCCCGCAACGGCTCGAATCCAGACTGTCGCCCATCGTCGGCATGGTTACCGGGTTGTTGACTGGCGTCACCGGCATCTTCACGCTTCCCGCCGTGCCTTATGTACAGTCGCTGGGCCTTCAGAAAGACGAGCTCGTGCAGGCCCTCGGCCTTTCGTTCACCGTCTCCACGGTTGCTCTGGCAGGAGGACTGTTGGCCCAGGACGCCTTTCGACTCGACCAACTGGGCTTGTCGCTGCTGGCGATCATTCCGGCGTTGATTGGAATGTGGCTGGGCTCGATTGTGCGGCATAAAATCAGCCCAAAAACCTTCCGTCGTTGCTTTCTCCTGTTCCTCATCATCCTGGGTCTCGAACTGGCGCTTCGTCCGTTCTCTTGATTGTCTCGCACTACCGGAAGATGAAAAGCTTCGCGCACGATACACACTCATCGAGCCTGCTTATCCAATATCCTGTGACGAATTTCCCCCTCCTCCCGCGCCAAACGCCGCCTGCAACTGTTCGACGCTACGCTTCAACACCTCCTTGAGTTCGGGCAGCCACTGCGGATCGTCGAGTACGCGGCCAACGGCAGCGGCATCGCCATACAACAGCTCGCGTTCCAAGGCACCGGCACGGGCCGATAGCACCTGCGCGCCCATGGTTCCGGAGCTGCCCTTGATCGCATGCAACACCGCCGCCAGGGCCGGTCCGTCTCGGTCTTGCAGGTGCGCGGTGAGCAACACCAGTTGTTTTTCCAGTTCCGTACCAAAACCGGACAAGACGGTGCAGATCAGTTCGAAATTGCCACCGAAGCGGCTCATGATCGAATGACGCGCTTCGATCATTGTCTGCGCCGGAGTCTGCGGCGTCTCGCTCATCGTCAGCGACCGCGGTGTCTCGCGCCCAGTCTGGATACGCAGGGCCAGCACCAGCTCTTCCAGATCGATGGGTTTGCTCACATGGTCGTTCATCCCCGCCGCCAGACAGGCTTCGCGGTCGCTGTTGGAGGCGTTGGCGGTCATCGCCAGAATCGGCAACAGGGCAAACTGCGAGTGCCGACGAATATGTCGCGTGGCTTCCATCCCATCGATATCCGGCATCTGGATATCCATCAGCACCGCATCGAACGGCGTCGAGGCCAACAGGACCTGACTGACCCCTTCCAGACCACCTTCCGCCAGGCTGACCTGGGCGCCCTCGCCCGTCAGCAGCTCATCGGCGACCTGGCGATTGAGGGCATTGTCTTCCACCACCAGCAGGCGCAAACCGGCCAGGCGCCGGGAGCGGGTCGCGGGCAAGGTCGAGGGGGTCGGCTCAGCTACGCGGAAGGCGCGCTGGACCGCATCGGCCAACTGCCGGGGCGTCACCGGTTTGGTGAGAAACCCGACGAAGGGTGCATCCCCCTCATGGTATACATCCGCCAGGACTTCACGCCCATAAGCGGTGATCATGATCACCATCGGCGGCGGTACGGCCTGCTCCTGCAGACTGATCATCCGGGCAGCACTGAGGCCGTCCATGTCTGGCATGCGCCAGTCCATCAGCACGACGTCGTAGGGTTCGCCGCGCAATTGCGCATTGCGCACGCCTTCGACCGCCAGGGTGCCACCGCTCACCGTGTCCGCCGTCCAGCCCAGGGAGCGCACGATACGCAGTAACAGTTCACAGGCCATGGAGTTGTCGTCGGCCACGAGCAGGCGCATCGCCGAATCGACACCGGGGCACGACAGGCGCAGCGGCTCCTCGCGGGCCACCTCCAGGCTGATATCGAACCAGAACCGACTGCCGACGCCCACTTCACTCTCGACCAGCAACTCGCCCCCCATCAGGCCCACCAGTCGCTTGCAGATCACCAGGCCCAACCCGGTGCCGCCGAAACGGCGGGTGGTCGAGGCTTCGGCCTGGGTAAAACCGTCGAAGATGCGTTGCAACTGCTCGGCACTGATACCGATGCCGGTGTCGCACACCTCGACCTGAAGCTTCACCCTACTCTCGAACCGTTTCAGTTGGCGGACACTGACCACCACCTGGCCATGCTGGGTGAACTTCAAGGCATTGCCGGCCAGATTGATCAACACTTGTTGCAGGCGCAGGCTGTCGCCCACCAGACTGGCGGGCAAGTCGGAGTCGAGATCGAACATGACCTCGACCTCCTTGTTGCCCTGATTACCCGCCAGCACCACCGCGAGGTCGCGCATCAGCGATTCCAGTTCAAAGGGGTGCGGATCCAGGCGCAGTTTGCCGGCCTCGATCTTGGAATAGTCGAGGATATCATTGAGCAGGCCCAGCAATGATTTGGCCGCCGTTTGGGCCTTGATCACATAGTCACACTGGCGAGCATTGAGCTCGGTGTGCTGCATCAGTTGCAACATCCCCAGCACCGCGTTCATCGGTGTGCGGATCTCGTGGCTCATATTGGCCAGGAAGAACGACTTGGCCGCGCTGGCGCTGTCGGCGCGGTCCTTAGCCCGCAGCAGGTGCGACTCCAACTCGCGCTGGGTGGTGATATCCCGGTTGATCCCCGTTACCCGCAATGCCTGTCCCTGCTCATCGCGATCAATCTGCGCGCCGGCCTGGATATAGCGGATGCGCCCATCGGGCGCCAACAGCCGGAAGATCGGGTCATAGACGCCTTCCCCGGCCACCGCCGCCGCCAACTGCGCAGCCACGGCCTCGACGTCCGCCGGATGGACCCGCTCGTACCAGTGGGCGTAGTTCAACCCGTTGTCACGCAGGCTCAACGGCTGGCTGTAAAACTCGAACATCCGATCGTTCCACTGCAACGCATTGTCCGCCAGCGTCCAGGTCCAGATGCCCAGTTCGGCGACATCGGCGGCCATCAGCAACTGGTCACGGATCACCCGGGTCGCCTGCAGGCTCAGTTCCAACTGACGCTCGGCCGCCTTGCGCTGGGTGATATCGACGGCGATGCCCAGGTAGCCGGTCAGTTGCCCCTCATCGTCGCGCAGGGACGTCACCACCAAGGTGACTGGCACATGGGAGCCGTCCTTGCGCACATAGGTCCACTCCCGAGTTTCCGACTGCTCGCATTCCGGCTTGTGGGCAAATACCCGGAAACCCTCGATGACCTGGGCATACTCCGCGCTGAGCTCGACCCCTCGGTCCATGACTTCCTGGGCCAGGTGCAGGACCATCGGGGTGGCCTTGCCCAGCATTTCTTCGGCGCGATAGCCGAGCATATGCTCGGCACCCTCGTTGAACACGCTGAACACGCCATCCAGATCGGTGGCGATGATCGACACTTCGGAGGCCGAACGCAGCACGCTACTGAACAGCAAGTTGATCCGCCGCAACTCCGCAGTCCGCGTCGCCACCTGTTCTTCAAGGCTGGAGTTGAGTTCGAGAATTCGCGCCTCGGCAGCCTTCTGGGCAGTAATATCGCGCAGGATCTTCGAAACCCCACTCACCCGGCCGCCGGCGTCGTAGATAGGTGAAACATTCACCGAGACATTGAGACGGCGATCATCGTTGCAGCGCCGCACGGTATCGAAGTGGGTGATCTTCTCGCCGAGGGCGATACGTGCCAGGATCTCGATCTCTTCCGAGGCCAACTCAGGCGGAACGATCAATTTAACCAGCGGCTGACCGACAGCTTCCTCGGCGCAATACCCCAACAGCATCTGCGCACCCCGGTTCCAGCTGGTCACCACGCCCTGCAGGGTCGTGCCGATAATTGCATCCGCCGAGCTCTCGACGATCGAAGCCAAACGGGCCTGTTCGGCGATCACCTGCAAACGGCGCTGGGAACTGACCCCCGCGATGGCGGCCAGCGCTGCCACCAGCAAGCTGGCCAGCACGCCGAGGGCAAACACCATCGTCGGTGATAACAGATGCAGGCGCTGCACGAATAAAGGCAAGGCCTGCAGTTCGATCTGCCAGCGCCGCCCATAGACCTCCCATTCCACGGTGTGAGTGAGCGACCCCGGCAGTTGCACCTGCGCCTCATGAATCGTCTGGTAGAACTGCACTGCCGGTCCCGGCCCGGTGATGTCCTTGAGCCGCAGGTTCACCGCCTCGCTTTCCGGCACCAGCCCAGTCAGGACGCTCTCGATCAACAAGGGTGCATAACTCCAGCCGACCAACGCGCTCGCCCGCTGCGCCTCGGTTTGCGGAACGACACCGCTTTTGTAGATCGGCAGCAGAATCAGGACCGACTGTTGTGGCTTGCCGACTTCCTGCACCAGCGTGATTGGCGAGGTCAGGCGTACTTCTCCTGTACGAGCGGCCATCCGTGCCGCCTCGGCCCGATCAGGCTGTGAGGCGATATCCAGGCCGAACGCCGGCGCTTGTCCGGTGCCGGGCTCAAGGTACTGGATGACATAAAGATCACCCGCATGGGGCGCAAACTGGCGAATACTGAAGTCGGGCGCGCCATCGGCCCGGGCACGCTGCAAGAATGCCTCCAGCTCCTGCACGGGCACTCGACGGATAAAACCAAATCCACGGGCACCGGGAAACTCCCTCGGCACATCGCGCATCTGACTGTAGCGATGGAAAGCCTCCCGCGTAATGCCGTCCTCGCCAGCGGTGACAACCGCGCCACGTGTACCTCGCAGACCGTACTGATACGACTGGAGTCGGCTATCGACCGAGCGCACCGCACTTTCAGTGGCGGCACCCAGTGCCTCACGAGTGCGTTGCTCGTTGCTGTGTTGCAGGGTCACGCATCCGACGATGGTCGCCAGCAGCCCGAGGGCCAGGAGCAGCACGACACGTCCATTCAGGGCATACAGGCTGGCTCGTTTCAACGCGGGTTTCCTCGGCTACTACGACTGTCCCGAAAGCCAGGATGGCGCTCATCGACAACGGTTAGCAGTGCCCTCATGGCATTTGCGGCCAGGCAGACAGCACACCGCAGATCCGGGTGAAAGGAAGCGGTCTGCAGTAGAGATAACCTTGCATGATCCGGCAACCGCGCTCCAACAGCAGATCAGCCTGGCGCTGTGTCTCCACACCTTCGGCGACGAGTTCCAGCCCAAGCGCCTGCCCCAGCTTGATGATTGCCTCGACGATAGCCAGGTCGCTCTTGTCGGCGAGCATGTCACGCACGAAGCTCTGGTCGATTTTCAAGACATCGATGGGAAAGCGCTTGAGATAGGCCAGGCTCGAATAACCCGTGCCGAAATCGTCGATAGCCACGCGCACCCCCAAAGCCCTGAGCGCCACCAGGGTTTCGCGGGCGTTGTCGATATCCCGGGCCAATACTCCTTCAGTGATCTCCAGTTCCAACCATTGCGGCGCCAGGCCGGAGTCGAGCAGGATGTCCTTGACCATTGCGAGGAAAGACTCTTCGCGAAACTGCACGGCACTGATGTTGACGCTGACGCAAATCGAATAACCCAGCTTATGGAGCTTGCGGGTGTCCTTGCAGGCCTGGAGCAGCACGTATTTACCGATGGGAATGATCAGCCCGGTTTCCTCGGCCAGGGGAATGAAGTCCGCCGGGGGCACCAGGCAGCCATTGCCGTCGTGCCAGCGGATCAGCGCCTCCATGCCGACCACGCGATGCTCCCGGGCATCGACCTTGGCCTGGTAGAAGACCTCGAACACCCCCTCTTCAATGGCCGCGCGCATATGCCGTTCAAGCAGGTGGCGGGCACGCATGCCGTTTTCGATGGCGGCTGAAAAGAACTGGTAGCCGTTGCGCCCGGCCTGCTTGGCCTGGTACATCGCGGCATCGGCGTGACGGTACAGTGACTCCAGGTCGTCGCTGTCCTCCGGGAAGACCCCGATACCGATGCTGGCACTCAGGTCGTAGCGATTACCCTGCAGCGAAAACGGGTTGGAAATGGTGGTCAGCACCTGTTCGGCAAAATCGCCCACGGCCTCGAAACCCTCCACCTCCGACAGCAGGATGATGAACTCGTCACCACCTTGGCGACTCAGCGTATCCATGCCGCGCAAGATCATCGACAAGCGCGTGGCGACATACTTGAGTATCTGGTCGCCGACCGAATGCCCCATGGAATCGTTGATGGCCTTGAAATTGTCCAGATCCAGCAACAGCATTGCCAGCCGCCCATGATTGCGCCGGGCCATTTTCAGGGCCTGTTCCGCCCGGTCCTGCAGCAGCATGCGGTTGGGCAAGCCGGTCAGTGCGTCATGATTGGCCAGGCGCTTGGCTTCGTTGCGCAGGGTGATATGGGCATTGATATGGGCCCGGGCCACCGGCAAGTTCAGGGGTTTCTGGATAAAATCGATGCCGCCATAACCCAAGGCCTGGAGTTCATAGTCAGCCTGGGCATGGGAGGTGACGAAAATCACTGCGGCCTCGGACAGCTTGGGGTCGGCCTTGAGTTCCTTGCAGACCTCGAAGCCGTTCATTCCCGGCATCTCGATATCGAGCAGGACCACATCCGGGCGACACTGGCGAGCCACACGCAAGGCTTCCTCGCCACTGCTGGCGACATACACCTGTGCCAGATCCCGAACCGACTCGCTGAGAATGAGCGCATCGGTCTTCTGGTCATCGACAATCAGGACGACCGGAGCGGGACTGAAGGTGATCTCGCGCATTCCTGGCTCCCAGGCAATTCTCTCGTGATTCACGACCAAAGAGCGCTGAGAAGTTCCCTTGTGGTCTGTGTGGCTGCTTCTGTCAGTCAATTTCCGCACCATCAGCCCCTGGCCTGGGTTGCTGCTCCTGGCCATGAGCTTGTAGCAACCGGGCTTGAGCTCACTCACCGTACAGGCCACCCGACCTCAAGCAGACGCAGGACGTGCAGCGCACTTAAGGCACAATAAGGGCACTCAGGCGTGTATTGGTTATAGCGCAATCAAGGCAGATAGCCACTCCGGCAGGGAAGGATTCTTCGCTGGCCGACCGGCCAGCTCACGGGGGATCCACGCCTGCTTTACAGCCGAGTGTCAGCGAACGCCGTCCTGGCGCAAGGCCGCTGGCGTGAAGTCGCTGGTGTTGGGGGTGAAGCCGAAGTCATACGCTCGCTTCTCTTCGTTCTTCATGCCCAGCGCCAGATAGCGGCCGGACTGCAGGTCATAGAGGGTTTCCAGGGCGTACCACGGCACTTGCTTGTCGTAGTAGTTCTCGGCATGAGCCTCGGCCACCCGCCACAGTTGGCCGCGACCGTCATAATGATCGATCACCGCTGCTTGCCAAGTGTCTTCGTCGATGTAGAAGTCACGCTTGGCGTAGATGTGGCGCTGGCCCTCCTTCAGGGTCGCGACCACATGCCAGACACGGCGCAACTCGTAGCGAGCCAGGTCCTGGTTGATATGGCCGGCCTTGATGATGTCGGCGTACTTGAGCTTCGGGTCGTCGAGTTTGTGGCTGTCGGAGGCGATGTACATTTCCTTCTTGCCTTCGAGCTTCCAGTCGTAGCGATCCGGCGCACCGTTGTACATGTCCAGGTTGTCGGAAGTGCGCAGGCCATCGGCCGCGGTACCTGGGCCGTCATAAGAGACTTGTGGAGCGCGGCGCACGCGACGTTGGCCGGCATTGTAGACCCACGCCGAACGCGGCTCCTTGACTTGGTCGAGGGTTTCGTGGACCAGCAGCACGCCACCGGCCAGGCGCGCTGGCGCGGTCACTTTCTGCTTGAAGTAGAACAGGATGTTGCCCGGATTGGCCGGATCGTAGTCCTTCATTTTTTCGCGGAAGACGAACTGATCCTGGAAGTACACCAGGCTGAACGAACCGTTGGCCTGCGGCGTAGCCTGGGTCAGCAGGCGGGTCACCGTGCCGCCGCGATAGCGGGTGATGTGGTTCCAGATCACTTCCACGCCGCTTTTCGGGATGGGGAACGGCACGGCGGTCCTGAAATTCTCCAGGCCGTTGCCGCCGCTGATCAGGTGGGTCTTGGTGGCGTTTTCCTTGATGGCGGCGAACACCTCTTCCGGCACGGTGGCACCGCGACGGGACGGGTAGACCGGCATTTTGAAGGTGTCCGGGTAACGTTTGAACATCGCGTATTGGCCGGGAGCCAGTTGGTTCTTGTATTGCTCGACATTCTGCGCGGTGATGGTGAACAGTGGTTTGTCACTCGCATACGGATCGGACAGGAAACCCTTGCTGTCCACGCTGCCGATGTTCTTCGGCATCGGTTTCCAGGCCGGGATGGTGCCCGCCGCATTGGCGGCCATTTCCGCGCCCATCGGGGTCAGGGTGGTACCCAGTTTCGCCGCTTCATCGGCAGACACTGCCGCCATCACCCCACTCGCCAACAACGACAATCCGAGTACGCCGACCTGCAACAGATTCTTGGTTATCTTCATGTTCTTGTTCTTCCTGAAGTTCAGCGTACTTAGAAGTTCACACCGACGCTCAGCGCCACGAAATCACGGTCATCCACCGTGCTGTAGGCGCCGCCGAAGAAGTTGGTGTACGCCAGGCTCGCGGTGTAGGTGTTCTGGTATTCGGCGTCGAGGCCCAGGCTGACGGCTTTGCGACCTTCCTCGAAGTTGCCGCCAGGACCTGGCGAGTAACCGTTCACATCGTGGGACCAGGCCACATTCGGCTTGAGGTTTACTCCGGCGAAGACATCCGGGTATTCCCAGATGGCACGGCCGCGATAACCCCAGGAGGTCGCCGTAGTGAAACCGTCGTTGTTACAGTTGCGCGAAACATTTTTCGACGAAGCCCCTGGCCCGGCCCCCAGAACGGTGCCGCCATTGAGGGTCGTGCATAAAGAGCCTCGACCCGGACCGAATACGGGATCACGGCCATAACGGGCTTCGTCGCCGCTTTCCAGGCCACCCACGTGGGTTATACCCAACTCGCCTACCAGGGTGAGGCGGCTGGCGCCCATGACCTGATCGAAGAAATGCGTCAATGTGGTCTGAAACTGGCTAACTTCCTTGCGACGATAACCATGCAGGTCCTGATCCGCTACGGCTTTAAGCGGTGAGGCCCCATTGAGGTTAGGCAGCGGGGTGACACCGGCATAGAGAATATCGGTGGTATTGAGTTGCACAGGTGCATTCGGACGGTAGCTGATCTCGCCACTCCAGGCCGTACCGGTAGATAAGGTGGTGGAAAAGCTCAATCCGTACAGGCGTATGTCCTCAGGGTATTCAATAAAGTATTTGGAGTTCCCCGCAATGGCGAGCGGACGTAAGGTCGCCGCCGCCCCAGGCAGAAATGTCACGGCATCCGCATAAACGGAAGCCGGAGCGCCCGTGGCACTGAAAATCGGCGCCCGGCTGTGGTAATTCATGAAATAGGCACCAAACTCGGTGTCCAGCGGCTCGAAGTTATAGTGAAAGGCAACGCCAAACTGACCGCTGTCTCGGGCATCGCGATCCGCGCCGCGCTCGACCAGCACCCCTTCCTCATTGATATCGAGACCAAATCGGTCCAATCCCGCCAGGGCACCAGGAGTCGCCGCAAGGGTCGAGCGCTTGGATAGCAGGCGCAGATTATCCGAGCAGCCGTCGGCGACAACATCCGGCTGCGAGAAGAACGTGCCGCAGTTATCCACCACGGTTTGATCCCACTCCAGCTGATAGAACGCCTCGGCGGACAGGTTGTCGGTCAGCGTCTGGGACACATAGAACATATTGACCGGGATCAAGCCTTCCTTGATCTCGGCACCCGGACGGCGAAATGCCGATACATCGATGGGGTTGATGGAGTTGATACCACCGCCAATAAAGGTACTTTCACCCCAGCTCACTACTTGCTTACCAAAGCGCACGGAGCCCGGTTGGTCGGCGATGGCGTAGTTGTGATAGACGAAGGCGTCGAGAATCTGCCCGCCGGACGACTTGGCGCCTTCCTTGCGGTTGTCGTCGCTGACGTTCTTGAAATCCAGGTCTTCATCCTGCAACTTGAAGTCGTACCAGTACTTGCCGCGCACGAATACGCCGGTGTCGCCGTATTTCAATTCAAGATCATGGATGCCCTTGAAAATCTTCGAGAAGGTGTGTCCGGCCTTGAAGTTCAGGTGCCCGTCGTCGGAGGTCTGCGACAAGCCCTTGCCGCCGTTGTTGACACCTATCAGATCCTTGTTGGGGTTTTGCGTCGACCAACTCGCCCCCAAGGACAGGGACGAGTCGAAACTGCCCTCGATTTCACCGATATTGAAACTGACGCCGAATGCAGGGCCGGCGAGCGTTGAGGCGAGACTGACGGCCAAGGGCAGCTTCGCCCGGTGCCAGAACTGGGTTACTGAGATCATCGACGCTACTCCATGTGCTTTATTGTTATGTCAGTGAGCACTTCTAAAAACGCCTGGGACAAACGGGAGCCATCATTCCCTAAATCACCCAAGGCGGCATCGTTGTGTCGCGTACTTGCTCCGCTCTAAAAAGCTCCTGGGCGGACGACTATAGCCAGCTGCTAGTACTGCTTGATCTCTCTAAACGGGCATGGCCCTTTCGCCAGGCTCACCGATACCGGCTCGGCAAGAATGGCTGAAAAAAATAATTTGGCAAGGCGAGCGCTTGTCGGGTGTGGGGTTGCCACGCCCTTTCGGGCGTGACGGAGACATCTTAGAGGGTCGAAAGGAAGGTGCTGTTGCTCGCTTGCCATTCGACGATGTCGAGGCGGATACGTTTCTTGTCGAGTTTGCCGACGCTGGTCTTGGGAATTTCAGTAACGAGGGCAATCTGATTGGGGATCGCCCACTTGCTCAGATGGCCCTGCTCAACGAGCGGTTTAAGGTGCTCCTTGAGTTCCCGAGCGCCGATTTCATAGCCCTCGCGCAATACGAGCAGGGCAAACGGGCGCTCACCCCATTGCGGATCGGCGACCCCCACCACGGCGACTTCACGTACCGCCGGATGACGGCTGATCAGGTCTTCCAGGGCTAGGGAGGATATCCACTCCCCGCCGGTCTTGATCACGTCCTTGATCCGATCGCGGATATCGATCACGCCCATGCTGTTCAGTGTCGCGACATCGCCCGTATGTTGCCAGCCACCGGCCCAGAGTTCCGCGCCCTTGCCCGGCTCGTTGAAATACCCCTCGCTCAGCCAGGGCGCACGCAGCACCAGTTCGCCCTGACTTTCACCGTCAGCCGGCAGGAAACGCCCCTGAGCATCCATGATCGCCGCATCCACCAACGGAACCGGTACGCCGGCCTTGATCCGATAGGTAGTACGCTCGTCCTCGCTGGCAGCCATCAATTCATCATTGAGGTGCGCGCAGGACACCAGCGGACCGGTTTCCGACAGCCCGTAGGCCGCCGTCAATTGGATACCCCGACTCTTGGCGGCGTCGTACAGCGAGCGGTTCAGCGCGCTGCCGCCGATCACCATCTTCCAGCCTTTGAAATCGATGCCCTGGGCCGCCTTGGCATTGAGCACCATTTGCAGGATGGTCGGTACACAGTGGGAGAACGTGACTTGCTCCTTGCGCCACAACGCCACCAGAAACTCCGGGTCATAGCGACCGGGATAGACTTGCTTGAGCCCGAGCATGGTCGCCACGTAAGGCAGGCCCCAGGCATGTACGTGGAACATCGGCGTGATGGGCATGTACACATCGTTAGTGCCCAGCAGGCGCACGCTGTCGAGACTGCCCATGATCGTCGCCACGCCCATGGTGTGTAGCACCAATTGCCGATGGCTGAAGTACACGCCTTTCGGGTTGCCGGTGGTACCGGTGGTGTAGAACAGGGTGGCGACCGAATTCTCGTCGAAATCCTGAAAATCATAGACCGGGCTCGCCGCCGCCAGCAGTTGCTCGTACTCGCCAACCAGGTTCGGCAGGTCGCAGGTCGTGGCCTCGGTATCGGTGAGCAGCAGGGTTTTCTCCACTGTGGTCAGTTGTCCGGCAATCGCCTGGTACAACCCGACGAAGTCGCTGTTAACCAGCACGAAGCGGTCGGCCGCATGGTTCATGGTGTAGAGGATCTGCTCGGGCGACAAGCGCACATTGACGGTGTGGATCACCGCGCCAATCATCGGAATGGCGAACATGCACTCCAGGTAACGATGACTGTCCCAATCCATCACCGCCACCGTATCGCCGGCCTTGACGCCGACCGCTGTCAGCACGCCGGCCAGTCGGGCGACACGCTCGCCGAGGGTCGGATAGCTGTAGCGCACCTGGTCGCGATAGATGATTTCGCGGGTCTTCTCGTAACGGCTACCGGACATCAACAACCGCTTGATCAACAGGGGATATTGATAGGCACCTTCGGCGGATGGAATTATACGGGTCTGCAACATGAACGTCCCTTTGTCTGATTGCACAATCGTGCTTAAAGATAAGCACTCCAGAGCCCTCGCGCACGCGCTAAATCACCCAAAGGAATGATTTACAGGCGCAAGTGAGTAACGGCCTTGAGACATCATTCACGGCAAAACGCTCATCTTTTCAGGCCACCTGCCCGACCGCCACCTGGGCCGGGGTTCTTGGAAACACCAGCGCGGCGATAAGGGTCAAGGCGCCGACCCCCGCCAAAATCAAGTACAGCCCGGTAAAACCCTGGCGTGGCTCGACATAGGCGATCAGCGGAATCGCCGTGGCGCTGGCGCCGAACGACAGGCAGTAACGCAGGGCAAACACCCGCGATTGCCATTGTGGGGCAACGAAGTTGGCGACCATCGCGTCATTCACCGTCACCTGGCCGAACACCACGAACATCAACGCCGCTCCCAGGACCGTCACCGACAGGCCATCGACATGGGCCAGACCGAACAGCAACGGGGCCTGACATAGCGTCAACAGCACGAACGGCCACTTCAGGCTGACATGATCGATCACCCGGCCGATACTCAACTGCGCGACAGCTCCAAAGGCATAAGCCAGGCTGACGATCAGACCCAGGGTTTGCGGCGAAGCGAACAACTCATGCAGACGCTGCTGGAACAGTTTCGGGTACGTCATGGTGGTGGCGCTGAAGACCACCCCGCTTGTGGCAGTCACCAGCGCCAGCACGGTAAATACCATGACCATGGAAATCTGCTGGCCATCGGCGCCCTTGAGCTGCACATGGGCACGTACGGGAATCGGCTCTTCACGCACCTGCAAGGCAAACAGCGCACCCAGCAGGAGCGAGACTGCCCCCGGCAGGATAAACGCCGCGCGCCAGCCGAAATGTGACACCAACAGTCCGGTGATCAAGGCGGAAAACGCCACTCCAAGGTTGCCCCACATGCCATTGATACCGATCTCACGGCCGCGGTTATCGGCGTAACTGACCAGCATCGCGGTGCCGATCGGATGATAGATCGCGGCAAAGATACCCATCAGGGTCAGGCCCAGGGCCAACATCGGTACTGTCCCGCTCAACCCGGTAAACACCGAGGCTGCGCCGAGGCCGAAAAAGAACAGCAACATCATACTGCGACGACTCCAGCGATCACCCAACCAGCCCGCTGGCAGGGAACACGCGCCGAAGGCAATGAAACCGCCGAGGGACAGACCAATCATTGCGGCGAAATCCAGGCCGAAGGACTGGCCCATGCCGAGCACGGCGGCTGGGAAGATCAGCATCAACAGGTGATCGATCACATGGGCGGCATTGATGTAGCGGATTACGTTTCTGGGTTGATTCATCACGGCACGCTTGAGAAGGGTTATCGGTACCTCATGCTAAGCTGGCCGTAAAGTGCATTTGTGCCATGTCACTCATCAAACCAGACAGACTGGAAGAGCCGCACATGTTGATCAGCCACTTCCTGCACGCTTGCGTCAGTGCCTACCCGCCCGACCATGCCGACGGCGCCCACCAGGCGCTGTACCGGCAGGGGGTAGGGTCCGGACGTTCAGTTCGATATTTCACCGCCTGCTCGGGGAAAGCCCGCGGCACTATGTCGTCAATCTGAGCCGATTCAGCGAGATCAGTGCGTCTCGGTAAAAGCCAGCTTCACGCCGATGGCGATCAACACGGCACCCATCGTCCGGTCGAACCAGTGGCCCATGCGGGCGAAACCGGCGCGCACCCGCTGCTGGCTGAACAGCATCGCCACCAGACAGAACCACAGTGCGGTCGCCACCGCCAGGTAAACACCGTAGCCGGCCTGGATCATCAGCGGGGTATGTGGGTTGATCACCACAGTGAACAGCGACAGGAAAAACAAAGTTGCCTTAGGATTCAGCCCATTGGTCACGAAGCCCGAGGTAAAAGCACCGCGCACTGTGCGTTGGCCCAGCGGCAAGGCCAGCTCATCCGCCGCCGGCTTGGCCGGCCTGGCACGGATGGCCTTGAAGCCGATGTACAGCAGATACGCCGCCGCCAGCCATTTCAGGGTGTTGAACAGCACGATCGACTGCGACACGATCAGGCCGATGCCCAGCAGCGAATAACCCACATGCAGGAAGATCGCGCTACCAACCCCCAGCGCGGTCCAGGTGCCGGCGCGACGGCCATGGGTCACGCTCTCGCGCACCACCACGGCGAAGTCCGGGCCGGGACTGGCCACCGCCAGCAGGTGGATCAGCGCAACCGTCAAGAATTCAGTCAGGTACATGGACACGTCCGCAGGCTCCTCGGTAACTAAACAGGTCATCTGATAGGCTGGTTACCTTACGCCTTCATTGGACAGCACAAAAGGTACAGTTGATGAGCCATCCTCGCCGTGCGGTATTTCTCGATCATCCTTCCCTGGACCTCGGCGATCTCGACCTCGAACCGCTGCGGGCCTGCTTCGACGAGCTACGGCTGTGTGATCGCAGCTCCCCACAGAACCTGCTGGAACGCCTGGCCGGCGCTACCGTGGCCATCAGCAACAAGATCGTGCTGAACGCCGAGACCCTGGGGGCCTGCCCCGACCTGAAGCTGATCCTGATTTGCGCCACCGGCACCAACAATGTCGACCTGATAGCGGCACGGGCCCTGGGCATCACGGTGAGCAATTGCCAGGGTTACGGCACGCCCTCGGTGGCTCAGCATACGCTGATGTTGCTGCTGGCTCTGGCGACCCGCTTGAGCGACTACCAGAAAGCCGTGGGCGAAGGTCGTTGGCAACAGGCACAACAGTTCTGCCTGCTGGATTTCCCCATTGTCGAACTGGAGGGCAAGACCCTCGGCCTGCTCGGCCATGGCGAACTGGGCGGCGCCGTGGCGCGGCTGGCCGAGGCCTTCGGCATGCGTGTGCTGCTGGGGCAGATTCCCGGTCGCCCGGCCCGTGCCGATCGTGTCCCGCTGGCGGAACTGCTGCCACAAGTCGATGCCTTGACCCTGCACTGCCCATTGAACGAACACACCCGTCACTTCATCGGCGCCGCCGAACTGAGCCAGCTCAAGCCTGGGGCATTTATCGTCAACACCGCTCGCGGTGGGCTGATCGACGAACAGGCCCTGGCCAATGCCCTGCGCAGCGGGCATCTCGGCGGTGCCGCGACCGATGTGCTGAGCGTCGAGCCACCGAGCGCCGGCAATCCCCTGCTGGCCGGCGACATCCCGCGCCTGATCGTCACGCCGCACAACGCCTGGGGCAGTCGCGAGGCTCGTCAACGCATCGTCGGCCAACTGACGGAAAATGCCCGGGGCTTCTTCAGCGGAGCAGCGCTGCGGGTGGTCAGTTGATAAACTGCGGCACTTTTTTTCAGGGAGCAGACCATGGATCCGCGCAGTGAAGTACTGCTTCGTCAGGCTGAATATTTTCAAGGCAAGCTGCTGCTGGCGGGATTGCCTGCCGACGACCTGCTCGGTCGCCTGCCCAATGCCCACGGCTGGTGCTGGCACGCCGGCGACCAGGCGGCGCTGGATGCCCGTTTCGCCGGACGCAGCCACTTCGGCGTGAACCCGCCGGAGCTGGCGTTCGACGCCGCCGTGGTGTTCCTGCCCAAGTCCAAGGACCTGACCGACTACCTGCTCAACGCCGTCGCCTCGCGGCTGCCTGGTGGCGAGGTATTCCTGGTCGGCGAGAAACGCAGCGGGGTCGAAGGCGCGGCCAAGCAACTGGCGCCCTTGGGCAAGCCGCGCAAGCTCGACAGCGCCCGGCATTGCCAGCTGTGGCAGGTCACGGTCGCTGAGGCGCCGGCAGCCAAGCCGCTGGAAAGCCTGGCCCGACACTACCAACTGGACCTGACGGAAGGTTCGTTGAACGTGGTCAGCCTGCCCGGAGTGTTCAGCCATGGCCGACTGGATCGGGGCAGCGCCCTGCTCCTTGAACACCTGGACAAACTGCCGAGCGGCCCGTTGCTGGACTTTGGTTGCGGCGCCGGGGTGCTCGGCGCGGCGGTGAAGCGTCGTTACCCGCACAACACTGTGATCCTGCTCGATGTCGATGCCTTCGCCACCGCCAGCAGTCGGCTGACTCTGGCTGCCAATGGTCTGGAAGCCGAGGTGCTGACCGGCGATGGAATCGATGCCGCGCCGATGGGTCTGAGTGCGATCTTGAGCAATCCACCGTTTCATGTCGGGGTCCATACCGACTACCTGGCCACAGAAAATCTGCTGCGAAAAGCAGCCAAACATCTGAAAAATGGCGGCGAACTTCGGCTTGTTGCCAATAGCTTCCTGCGCTATCAACCACTGATCGAAGAGCATCTCGGGACCTGTGTCACCAAGGCCGAGGGACAGGGTTTTCGAATCTATAGCGCCAGGCGCGGCTGAAAAATAAACGCTTGCGCAATGGATTTTGCCTAGGCAAAATCCGCTCCGTCCTAGGGGAGTAGTCTCCCACGAGCCTCACGCTCGTCCGGCATGCGTCAACATACTTGGTCCTCAGACCATGGCGCATGCGACCCACGGTTCGCACAGACGAACCCAGGGTTTGACAAGACCTATGACACGAACACCTTACCCGGGGCGGGAAGGCTGTACGTGTCATAGCCGTGTCGACCCGCCCCCTAGGAAAACCTGATGCTGGATTCTCTCCTCGTTCCGACCGCAATCGTTGCCTTGGCCGAAATCGGCGACAAGACGCAACTGCTCGCGCTCCTCTTGGCAGCCCGTTTTCGCAAGCCCTGGCCGATCATCGCTGGCATCATTGCCGCCACCCTCGCCAACCACGCGGCTGCGGGTGCCGTGGGTGCCTGGTTCGGCAGCTTCTTCTCGGATGCACTGCTGCACTGGGTCCTCGCCGCGAGCTTCACCGCCACCGCGCTGTGGACCCTGGTGCCGGACAAGATGGACGATGACCCAGCCAGCAGCTCACGCAAGTTCGGTCCGTTCCTGACCACGCTGATCGCGTTCTTCCTCGCGGAAATCGGTGACAAGACACAAATAGCCACGGTGATGCTGGCGGCACAGTATCCACACCTGTGGCTGGTGATTATCGGTACCACCGTGGGCATGCTGATCGCCAACGTGCCCGTGGTGCTGGCCGGCAACTTCGCCGCGGAAAAACTGCCACTGACCCTGATTCGTCGCCTGGCCGCCTCGGCGTTCTTCATCCTGGCGATCGTTGCGGTGTACAAGGCCATGCAAAGCAGCGGCTGGATCTAGTGGCCTGTGAGGCTCTCGTGGCGAGCGGTCTCCTGGGTCCAGGAGACCTGCAGGCCTTCAAGACTTGCGGGCCTGCTGATACAACGGCATCACTTTCGGAATGACCGCTTCCAGCGAAGCAATCCGGCTGGTGGACGCCGGGTGAGTACTCATGAATTCCGGCGGGGCACCTTCCGCCGCCTTGCTCATCTTATTCCACAGGCTAATCGCCGCGTTCGGGTTGTAACCGGCACGCGCAGCAAGTTCCAGGCCAATCAGGTCCGCTTCGTTTTCATTGGTGCGGCTATTGGGCAAGGTCATGCCGTAGTTCGCCACCGTATCGGCCAGCGCCAGACTGTCCTGGCTGAGGCCGAACAAGACGCCAACGCCTTGCTTCGCCATCTCTATGCCGTAGGCCTTGGACATCGCTTCGCGGCCATGCTCACGTAGGGCATGGGCGATTTCATGGCCCATCACCGCGGCGATCTCATCGTCGCTCAGTTTGAGCTGATCGATCAGTCCGCTATAGAAGATGATCTTGCCGCCGGGACCGCAGTTAGCGTTGAGTTCGTCGCTTTTAATCAGATTGACCTCCCATCGCCATTGCGCGGAGTCCGGGCGGAATGTCGGCGCCTGAACAATCAGTCGGTTGGCAATTGCCTGGACCCGCTTGGCATTAGCGCTGGTTTTATCCAGTATGCCCTGGCCCTTCGCTTCTCCCAGCGTCTTCTGATACGACTGGGCATACATCTGATCGACTTCCTGGCTCGACAGCATGCTGAACATATATTGCTTGCGCTCAACGCCTACGGCACCGCCGTTGGTGGTATTGACCGTTTGGCACCCGGCAACTAGCAGGCCCGCCGCCAGCGCACACAAAACCAATCGTTTAGCCATAAGCCACTCTCCCTAAAAACTGCCGGCTATCCTAGGCGCTGATTTGTATCAACGCCAGATACAAACAATCTGCAGTCCGGGATTTCAGACAAACCTCAAATATTTGTAGGAAAAAACACAGATCGACACCAAGCCACCACCTGCCGAGTCCAACGACCTATTCATCCACCGCCTGGCAGGCGTCATCCTGCAGCGCTTCAGGAGAAATCGTCGCCGCACAGCCTCAGTTGAACGCATCACCGCGCCTTAGCCCGGCGTCAGGCACTCCGGCGCATTGAGCTTGGGATCATTTACCAGGTTGGCCAGCAGGCGCTCGCGCAATGGCGCCTGGGAACTGGCCACCAAGGCCTGCAACTCATGCAGTGGTGTATCCTGCGCTAGCCATGCCGCCTGCCCCGCCGCATCGAGAATCAGCGGTCGGCGCTGATTCGCCGCCGGCTGTGTCACTACCGCGGTGCTCAGCCAAACTTGCTCCTGCACCGGATAGGCCTCCCAAATCGCCGCGAAAAACAAGCTTGAACCTTGCGCCGGGGTCAGCCAATACGGGCGCTTGCGCTGCGTTCCGCGCCACTCGTAAAAACCATTGGCCGGCAACAGGCAACGCCGCTCACGAAACGCCTGACGAAACATCGGCTGCTCGGCCACGGTTTCCGCCCGTGCATGCGCCGGTGTACGCGACAGGTCGGTCAGCCACGGCGGTGTCAGCCCCCAACGCGCGCGCGCCAATTCGCGCTGGCCCGTCGCAGCCCGCAGGATCAACACCCAATCGTTGGGCGAGATGTTCCACTGCGCCTGCTGGTCGGCAGGAAAGCCGGGCAAGGCTGCAAAGGTGGGATTCCAACGAAACAGGGCAAAACGTCCACACATGAGGCAAAACGACTCTTTTATGCAAAGACGCGGCTAACAGAGCAGCACGTCGGGGAAACTCTCCGGTTCATCGCCGGGCAGCGGTAGCGCGGCATTGTACGCGGCGATCAGCTCACGTGCGTATTGCGCCCGATCATTCTCTACCGCCAGGGCCAGCAAACCGAACACCGGCAACTCTCCCGTCCCGCCCAGCAGATCGCGCCCCACCAGATGCGCCTGCACGCCTTCGCTGGCGAGCATGCCTTGCAGCAGCTCACCTTCCATCAGGTTTTCCGGTTCGTAGATTCGTTGCATCCGGGCGCCCTCATCACTCGTTCTCACTGTGAACATTGAGCATCCACTCATGACCATCGGTCTGCAGGGTAAAAACAATCGGCCGGCAGCACACCGGGCAATCCTCGATATAGGTCTGGTCCCCGCCGGACAAATCCAGCACGGCCTCGACCTCTTCACCACAGTAGGGACAGCAGTAGCGTTCAGTTTCCAGCATCGCGGCCTCCGAAGTGACTTGTGCGTATAATCGCCGGTCTATTTGCAGGGCTAATTTTTTATCTGGGCTTTATTTTTCAGATCAGGCTTTGCTATTTATCACTCAAACCCAGGCTTTTGTGCGAAAACTCGCGAAGCGAAGGTCAGGCAAGACAAAAACAGGCAAGGACCGGCCAGAGTCGCGCCCGACTTTACGTGTTGTACATGAGCAACGCAGCATTACCGATGCGCAGTCACTTTACGTGCAAAGCCTACTACTTACCCTAGCCGTTTCTAACAAGAGAGCATGATGGGCGAATTCGATGCCATCCGACCTTACAACGACTCCGAGGTGCCAGCCGTGCTGGCCCGGTTGCTCGGCGACAAGGCGTTTCTAGATATCCTCACGCATTTCCGCTTCCCGCGCCTGGCCGATGCTTTCGGTTGGCTACTCAGGCCCTTGATCGCCTATCGACTGCGCCGTGAGTTCGCCGGAGTGAAATGCGTGGCGTCACTGCAAGACAAGATCGAGGTCTATGTCGATAACACTATCGAACGGGCCACTGACGGGGTGACCTACACCGGAGTCGAGCAGTTCAAGTCCGGCAGCGCCTACCTGTTCCTGGCCAACCACCGCGACATCGTGATGGATCCGGCCTTCGTCAATTATGCCGTGTACCATGCCGGCCTGCCGACACCGCGTATCGCCATCGGCGACAATTTGCTGCAAAAGCCGTTCGTCAGCGATCTGATGCGCTTGAACAAAAGTTTTATCGTGCACCGCTCGATCACCGGACGACGCGAGAAGATGGCGGCCTATCAACTGCTGTCGGCCTATATCAACCATTCGATCCGCAACGACTGCCAGTCGATCTGGATCGCCCAGGCCGAAGGTCGCGCCAAGGACGGTGACGACCGCACCGAATCAGCCATCCTGAAAATGTTCCATATGAGTCGCAAGGACGAGCCATTCGCCGAAGTCATCCGTTCGCTGAACCTGACACCGGTCTCGATCAGCTACGAATACGATCCTTGCGATCAGGCCAAGGCCCGCGAGCTATACATCCGCGCCACTACCGGCACCTATAACAAGGTGCCGGGCGAGGATGACGCGAGCATTGCCAAGGGCATCACCGGCTATAAGGGGCGGGTGCATGTGAACTTTGCCGCACCGCTGAGCGGGGCGTTCGAGGACACCAAAGTGCTGGCCCAGGAAATGGACCGACGGATCCTCGGTGGCTATCGATTGTTCCCGGTGCACTATCTGGCATATGCCCAATGGGGCGATGCCGACCCGCAGTTGCAGGTACCTGCCGCCACAGAGCTGTTTCCCGCCCAGGAACTGGCCCAGGCCCAGGCAGAATGGCAACGCCGCCTGGATGCCTGCCCGGCAGAACATCGACCGTACCTGGTGCAACAGTATGCGACGCCGGTACGCAATCAGTACCGGATCAAGGCGGGATGGCCGCTCTGATCAACCGTAACGCCCGGCCTGGCAGCCTTCCGCTCAGAGCCTGGTACTGAGCCAGGACAGCAGCAGTGCGATGCCGAGGCAGGCAAACCCGAATCGATAGAAAAATCGGTTCGCCCGCAGCACGCGGGAATCGAGCAATAACAGCGGCAGCTCAATCGACCGCCCTTCGCTCTGCATCTCCAGGTTTTCCAGCGCCCGCTGCTCACGGCGGCGGGTAATCTGCAACAACCTGGCCCCCGGACAGGCCAGCAACAATGCAAACAGATTGAGCCATTTGCCCGGATGGCCCGCCAACGCGCTCCAGATCAAGTGCAGCGACATCATGAGCCCTCCGATAAATAGCCGTTCGCGACACGCACAAGTATCAAATCACGCGTGCATGACAATTTCTCGTGTCCGTCTCCCTACAATTTACGGGGTAATTGACACTGTCACCTGAACGTCACCTTAACAGGCCAGTCTGTCGCCCCTCGATACCGTCACGGAGCTAGTCATGTTGCACGCAGAGAACCAGGATCGGCTTTACCTGATCGCCCCCAGCGATGAGCAGGAAGCCCTGGTGGACGCCCTGTCGTTCAACGTCCAGGACCGTCATTGGCTGGTCTATTGTGCTCTTGGCGGCCATCAGCACGCCGATCTGCCCGAAACCGACCTGACGACCGGCGTGAGTCTGCTGGATTTTTATGTGCAAGCCGCGTGATTTCAGGCAGGAATAAAAACCCGGCCATGAATCAGACTGTGTGAAAACACACTAATGGTGGTTCCAGCAAACGCCCCGACTTGTTCGGGGCGTTTGCTTTTGTGCTCACAGCAGACGAAAAAAGGCTTTTCAGCCCATCAACGCCATCAACTGACGTGCGCCAAGCACGTTAATCGCTCTTTTCAGGTTGTAGGCGTTCACCGCCAGGGCCATTTCAGCCCTCGTGCCCTCAAGCTGTCGCAGTAAGAAGCGAGCGTTGCCAAATAACCACTGTTTAAGGTTGCCGAAGGGATGCTCGACGATGGATCTTCGGCTGACCATCATTTCGGGGTGCGCCTGCATTCGCTGTTCCATCCGCTCGAAAGCCTTTTCGTGCAGGTGGCGTGAG
>NZ_FOAR01000001.1 GCF_900109755.1 Pseudomonas agarici
GACCTGGTGATCGAGGTCTATGGCCAGCGCCCAGTGATCGGCGCCGATATCGGTGTCAACAAGGCCGCCCTCGACACCTACTATCTCGACGGCCTGCTGTGTTACCTGCACCCCTATCTGTCGCAGGCGGAGGGCGACTTTGTCGAATTGTTCTGCGGCAATGCCGACGATCCAGTGGCCGTCACCTCCGTGACCCAGGACCAAGCGGACAAAGACGAGAAAATTCCCCTGTTCATCCCTCGTGCCCGCCTGCCCGACGGCGTGATCCAGCCGGTGTTCTTTCGCCTCACCCGCTATACCGGCGGCAACAGCGAAGAAACCCTGCACAAAAGCCTGCTGGTCGATACCATCCCGCCCGCCGGGCCCTACGATCCCATCCCCAGCACGCCCTGGCACGAAGAACTGGCCCCACCGGAACCGCCGCCATTCGTCATCGACTTCGGGGTCGACAAAGACACCGCCGAACACGGCGTGCCGATCACCATCAAACCCTACCCACTGGATGACTCCACGCCCCATAGCTGGCGAATGGCCGAGTACGACAAGATCCGCCTGTTTATCGGCGGCGTCTTGGTCACACCGGTGCACACTGTCACCTGGGACGAGGCCAACAACCGATTACCGCTGACCATCACCATCTACTACGAAACCTGGCTCAAGGTCGGCGACGGCCAGAAGGTGCTCGAATACGAGGTCATCGACCAGTGCGGCAACTACTCGGTGAAGTGGTCGCCACAGGTGGTGCTCAAGGTCAATATCGGCAATGACAGCCGACCTCGTCTGGCTTACGCCTATATCGAGGAATCAGCGGAGTTCGGTGCAGAATTCGATACCGTGGATTACGACCTCATCGGCGAGGACGACGATGCCACCCTCGTCATCACCACCATCCACCAGGGCTATCTGAACGGAGATGCCGTGCATGTCGTTCTGGAGGGACGTACTGCGCAAGGCGCCATCATCCGTGAAACCATTGACTATTCGCTCAACGACGCCGACACCCGCAGAAATATCGAACTGCCCCTGCGCAACGAGATCCTGCGCGAATTGGTCGGCGGCACGGCGGTCCTCAGCTACGAACGGATTCGTGCTGGCAGCGAGCCGCAACCCTCGGAAGTGACTCGTCTCGTCATCATCGGCAGTACCCTCAGCCGCCTGGCCCGACCCCTGCTGCTCGAAGCAGTCGGCGACTTCCTCGATCCCGCGTCTCCAGTAGCCACCGTGGAAATCAGCCCCTATCTGGGCCAGCAATCCAGTGATCGCGTCGACCTGTACCTACTCGGCACGCGAGCTAACGGCGATCTGGAGTTCTGGCACTTCTTCAAGATGGCCGGCAGCAGCAACGCTCCGGTGCTCTTCTATTTGCAGCATGACCTGGACCTGGATATTGCCGGACTCAACGGCGGCAAGCTGGAACTGCACTATCTGATAACCAATGCCGAAGGCGAGCGCGAATCCTTTCATACCCTGCTCAGTGTCGGTGAAGCCGCCGCGACCCTGCCGGCCCCGAACGTCCCCGAGGCCCCTGGTGGCGTGCTGGACCCGGAGGCCTCGATTCGTGGCGCCACGGTGGTAGTACCCAGGGCCGCTGATCTGGAGGAAGGCGATCTGCTCAGCGTGTACTGGCAAGGCAGCAAACCCGGTGGCAGCTTCATTCACCACAAATTCGAGGTCACCAGCGCCTGGCTCAACAGCGATATTCCGTTTCCGATCGAACGCGAATATGTCGATGCCAACAAAGGCGGCTCGGTCAAGGCCTTTTATATCGTCGAACGCGGGCGCGAGCCGGTGCGTTACTCTCATGTCTACCCCATCAGGGTAGGAGCCAACCTGGTCCTGGAAAAACCCGAAGTACTGGAAACCACCGAACCGGGCGGCAATCAGCTCAACCCGATCAACGCGCAGACCGCCGTCACGGTCAGGGTGCGTTACGAGGGCATGAGCAATTCGGACAATATCCAACCTTATTGGAAAGGCGTCGCCGGTATCGGCAGCCCGGCCATCGGCTCCAAACCGGGAAATGCAACCCTCGGATACGTCGACTTCACTCTGTCGGGCGCCACCGCCGTAGGGACCAATATCGGTAAAATGGTGGAAGTCAGCTATGAGGTGACCCAAGCCGGGGCGACCCAACCTTCGGATGAACTGAACCTCTGGGTGCAGGAAATCCCGCAGACCAGTCTGCCAATGCCCAAATTCTACGCAGACAATGTCGAGGTGACCGGCGATACGCTTGATGTCAGCAAGACCATAAAAATGCGCCTGCTCTCCTGGCCGTTGATTGCCGCAGGACAAAAAGTCTGGCTGCGGCTGGAGGGACTGAACGCCAACAACGCGCCGCACAATCACACCCTGTGGGAAGCCGCCACGGTTTCATCGACGTGGGTCAGCGACGGCCATGCGGAGATATCGGTACCGGCCAGCTACCTGAGTGGATTGGGCCATGGAACTTCCCTGTCGGCGACGTTCAAGGCGACGTTTGATCGCAGCAGCGTCGAGGCCAATGCGCTGACGTTCCCGGCGCACGGATTGAGGGTGGAAAACAACCCGCGCACCCTGACGGCGCCGGCCATGCGAGAGTCGGACTTACTTAATGACACTCTCAACCTGGTAAAACCCGTCACGAGCGTCACCATCGAAGTTGATTACCTGGGTATGCAACTACAGGACCAGATCACAATGGTCTGGGAAGGTACGGTTGGAGCAGGCTCCACAACACAAACCAAAACAGTCACGACACTGGGGCGCCAGACATTCTCGGTCAGCAGTACCGTCATTACGCCCAACCATAATCGAACGGTAAGGATCTACTACCGTGTGCTACCGAAGGGCGCAATCGAGGAAATGCCACCATCGCCGACGCGGAGCATTTCCATTGTTAATACCGCACTGACCGGTCGTGCCACCTATCTTGACGGCACATCCCCTCATAGCTATCGGCTGACGGCTCCCTTAACGCTCATCATTACACTCCCCGCTACCCCAGACTATACGGTGCTGCTAACCACCCATGCGAATAGCACGGATAGAGTCACCAGAATACGTGAAGCCGACTCAAAAGCGATGCATCACTATTTTATCAATCGAATCGGAAGCGAACCTGCCCCCTCATCAAATTTAAATCCGACCAACGTACCTGGAATCTGGTATCGATACACTCTAAGTGATAGGCCCGCGCAGATCGTAGGCCCAAGACTTCTTGCCGCAGGCTCTACTTTTTACAACGTCATTGGCAACATGGCAACGTTGGAGTTTGTAAAAGTAGGAACTGTGACCACAGGTACAATTTCGGCTGGAACACTCCTCGAATCTTTTATGGGGACAAACAGACTTTTGTATAACAGCTTCGTATTAACCAACAGCATTACCTTTAGTGCGCCATAGTTCTTTGTCTTATTCAGGACGGGACACAGAAAACCAAAAGAGGAAGCCAAGGCTTCCTCTTTTGGTTTACACGGATCGCTTACCAGCTATAGCGGATCCCGACATTGGCACCCCAGGGCTGGTCAATCTTCTCGCCCTTGCTGAAGTCCAGGTCTGCATGCACTTGCCATTTCTCGCTCAACGACATCGCCACACCAGTACCGATCTCCACCCGCGAACCCGACAGGTCGTTGTGGAACGTGTTGTCGTTGACCTGCACCTTGTTGTTCTTGGCGAACTCCTGCACGAACGCCGTGCGCAGGTAAGGCTGAGCCACGCGACCTTCACCCATGTCGAAGTTGCGCCCGCCCGTCACCCCAACCTTACCGAGCAACGACAAGGTGCGACCGTTTTCCGCCTTCAGGCCGTTGTCCAGCTTGTAGTCCTTGGCTCCTATCGCCATCGCCGTGACCTGTACCGCCGGCTCGACGAAGTAGTCGTTGTCCAGCTTGATGTGCTTGCCGAACTCTCCGGAAACACTGGCACCCAGATCCTTGTAGTTGCCCTTGGCCTTCTGGCCGTCGCTGAGCGCCACCGAGGCCTTGTTGTGGAAGCTGTTGAGCTTGGCCACACCGTCGAAGTAGTAACCGCTCTGCTCATCCAGCCAAGTGGTATATCCACCGATGTAGGTACTGTGCACCGTGCCATGGGTACCACGGCCCAGGCTCAAGTCGGATTTGCTGTAGCCTGCCATTACACCGGCCAGCCATTGCCCGTCACCCACCGGCAGACGCCCGTCCGCACCGAGGGAAAGGCCCTGCTGAACCTGGTCATAGGCGCCGCCCTTGCCAGCATCGACCTTGTGCTTGTTGCCATAGGTGCGCATCCAGCCACCGCTCTGGCCGCCGTTGAAGCGCAGTTCACCCATGCGCGAACGCAGGGAGGTCAGCTCGCCGTACATCACGGTCGGCGCGACATTGGCCAGGGCCAGCACCGAACGGGTGCCGGGGCTGATGACTTTGGTGGACGGGTCCAGGTGCCAGTCCTTGCCATCGTCATCGGCGATCAGGCTGTAGGAGTAGGTCCCGACGTCCACGCGGTCGCCCAACAGGCTGAAGGTCGCGCCGCCATCGGCGGTGCGCACGACATGCAAGCGGTCCTCGGACAGCGGATCGGCACCGCTGCTGCTGATCAACAGTTTGTGCTCGCCCTCGGAGGTGCCGGTAACGTTGAGGAAATCACTCTGCAGGTGGGCGAAGTCGGCGGTCATGATAAAGGTACCGTTGCCCGCCAGGTTTTCCACGTCCAGTTGATAGAACGCACCGGGGTCGCCGAACTTGACGTTACCGCCGGCCATGTTCAGGTCACCGATGCTCTGGTGGTCGGTCATCACCCAGGTGGCATCACTGTTGAGCGCCAGGGTATCGACATTGTCCAGGCGACCGGTGAGGACCGAACCGTTGTTCAAGGCCACGTGGGCGGTGCCACCGGCATCCTTGACCACATCGCCGGTCATGGAAGCGCCGTCCAGGCTCAGGTCCAGGGTGCTGGCGTTGCCGACCTGGATATTGCCGGTCAGGGCGCTGTTGCTGACGCGCATATTGGCGTTGGCACCGTTGGCCAATTCCACCATGTTGCCGTTACTGCCCACCAGGGTCGAGCCGTTGCGCACGTCAATTTCGCCAGTGATCAGGGTGTCGAGCAGAATCGCCGGTCCGGCCTGGCCGATTACATGACTGTTATCCAGGGTCAGCTCAGGCTGCGTACCGCTCGGAGAATTACTGTCACGGGTCATGAGCACACCGTTGGTGGCACCGGTGATCAGGCTGCCAACAGCCGTGGCTTCACCGCCACGCAAGATCAGGCCTTCACGGCTCTCACCGGTCACGGCGGAGTTGTTCAGCAACAAGGTACTGAATTGTGTAACGTTCGCACCGTAGGTCGCACCGGTGATCGTACTGTTGTTGACCACGGCTTCGGAGCCAGTAGTGGTCGCAGGGTTACGTACCACGTCCAGGCCACCGGCCATGGTGCTGCTGATATTAGAGTTGGAAATCGTGCCATGGCTGTTGGCCAGACTTACGGCTACCGTTGCAGCAGTAGAGCGTACCCGGCCACCGTCCATGTTCAGGGTGGAGCCTGCCATTGCCCGAATATCATTGGTCCGGCCACCGGCATGAACATTCAAGGTCGCACCGTTCCTCAGGATATAGCTGTCCGACAGAGTAGAGGAGGTGACATTAAAGGTTTTGCCATCGATTTCAGTGGCAGCGAAAGCTTGTCCGCCAAGAAAGTACAAAGGTGCGATAGCCATCAATTTGATAGCTGTAAATAATCGTGTGTGATGAAAACGTGGTGTTTTGATATTACTCATGTCATGCGGCTCTCAGAAAAGTTCCAGTTAGAACCCGGATCCCCGTATCGAATAGGTCTCCGTTTTCAAGGCCGTTCAGACTACATACCGACTTAACTTACCTATGTAGGATTTTTCTCCATTATAAGTAGTAAAAGTATTATAAAAAATAATCAAAACACACATTCTCTGCGTAACCGCTACGTTGACTTACAGGTTCAATCGGAAGATGTCGACGTGCAATATAAAAAAACATCCAGGTAGCACGCTACCCGGATGCTGAGTCAACGTATTTCAAACCCGCTAGTGGCCTCGTGTGGCACCCGGCACACAAGTCCCAGACACGGCGCCGCTGCGCACATCCCACCTGGCACGCACCTCATCGGAAGTCCCCCGATCCTCGCTCGATGGCCTGAAAAGGCTCCAGGTAATACCGACATAACCCCGACCTCCCGTCTCGGTATACATGCCGAAATAGGGCAAATTCAGCTCACGAGTAAAACCATCCTGGACGTCATTGAGCCTCACCTCATATTCAGAAGAGTCCACTTGGCTTCCGGGTACCAATGCAATGGGGTTGAAGGTATATCTGACCGCATGAACAACGACAATATCACCAGGTTCCAACGTGCTGCTGTCGAAAATTCTGATGGGAACTCCCAGCCATGGTTCATGGGCACACAGAATAGTGTCGTTGGCATTTACTTTTTCGAAAACAGGATCCTGCAATCCTTCCAAAACAAAAACACGGACACTGACAGTTTCTGACGGAGAATGTTTGTAGTTGTTTGCATTACTAATCTTGTAATAGACAGGAATCTGGCCATTGCCATACAAGTCAATAGTGCTCCACGGAATAGTCAACCTCACTTCAAAGTCGGGATCCTCGTCTCCCTGTACCGTGTAGCTATCTGTCAATACGCCCGGCGCCGTACCGTAATACAGCTCAATGGTCTCGCCCGCCAGAGAGCCTGGATAGATGGTAAAAGTCGCGTGGGCGTCGTCCCCCCGATCGCTCGGGATCAGGACGTTATCCATTTGCGAAGTGCCTTTTACCAGAGGGAGCTCAAGGATTGGGTCCTCTGGACCCGGTCCAGGGTTGACCACACCCGGCTCTGTCAAATTGACTTCCACTGAAGCTGGTGGAGCGCCGTAATCGCCATCACCACGCCTGACAATGTACGTCACGTTTGCGTCGTACTCATTACCCGGTGCCGCCACCACGTTGTAATCGGCGATGAATGACAAGGGAAATAAAGGTGCCAGTCCAAGTCGTTGATCACCGATGTATGTACCGTGCCAGTAGCAGTAGACCACATCATTTTGCAGGTAATCGGTGAAGGTCGGCACTTCCACCACCACGCCATTGCGTGCCATTTCCTTATTGATCAACGGTGCCCCTACGACAACCGGAGGCTGCAGCCCAGTAGGCGGGTTACTGAGTTGAACATTGACTGTCGTCGGAAACGAGGTCTGGGTAAAGTTGCCGGCCCGGTCCGCGATCTCATAGGTAATCGCCTTGTCACCTTCTCCACGGTTCGTGATGATCAGGGACGATACGAAGACGTTAATCGGTCCAATATCAGGGACGAGGCCATCCAGGGTCGCTGTAGGGCTTGTGCCCCAACGTATTTGCCAGGTGTCGCCGGGCCTGCTGTCTACAGGACGCGGGATAGTTAGCGTAATACCGTTGCCATGACTACTCAGGTACTCGGGCGTGAGGGTATTTCCTGGCAAATCCGCAGGCAGTTCGATCGCCCTCGGCTGATTGTTGAGATTGGGGTCCACAGTGTCTACAAAAATAGTAACAGGATCAGATTCCGCAGGGTTTTCACCGTTCAGCGTAACGATATACCTGATTTCTTTTTCTCCATGCTGCTGGAGCAAAGAAGATTGGACGGTGATTGACACAGGGTCGTCCGTGATAGGGCCTGGAAAGTCGAAAATACCAACCGGTCGAGTTCCGATGTAGGCGATGACCGTGTCCACCTCCCCAAGTTGGTCCGACGCATGCATCCACAACGGAATATCAAAATCAACCCCATTCACTTGGGCCTCAACGGGGACTACGTTAGTCTGACTGTCGCCGACGATGTCCTCCAGAGTATTGGTCGGAATCGGCGCCGCTGCGGGAGGATCGTTGTCTAACAGACCATTATTAATAGAAGTAATCTTTTGCGTTGACATGTTTGCAAGCTCCTTACAAAAGCGGACAAATCCCGGGCTGAACAAAACCATGGGCGAACGCCCAAAGGATGTCGTGATGAAAGAAAGGTACTTCCACCCAACAACGCGCCGTAGACGAATCGGGAAAGAAATCGGTCGGCTTGCGTTGAAGTCAAAACCATTAAACAAACATCCGGTTGTTGGCGAAACTGTCAGTGTTGACAGGTGCCAAAAAGCCGAAAATGTGCATCAGCCAAATGTTGTATATTTTTTTCAACCTGCTAGAAAAAACACCTTGTGTCATAACACTGGGTAGCAAACAACCACCGCCCTGCTCCAAATCACTCTAAAGAATTTGGAGGTATTCAGCAGTCTCAAGAAAGAGTTCAACCGAACGTCGGGTATGTTGAATTGAAGCTATCAGACCTATATGAAGGGGTTCATTTATTGAGTGCAACAAAAGGATCAGAAGGGCCATGGCCCTTCTGATAGACAGATCGCCACAAGCCGGACGATTCAGTCTTCGCCAAGGCACGGAGGCTGGTTGACGCGAATCAGACTGATAGGTAGCAATCTCTCCCCCGATTTGCCCACCCCACCCTGCGCCTTGATCAACCTGTAACCTACAACCGCACAGCCATTCCTCGGGCTGTCCGACCCTTCCGCAGGCTTGATCAACCCGGGAAGTTTGACGTAAGGATCGAACGGCACTACGAAAATATAACCATTGAGGGCCTCTTCCGCTGTCAATGTATGCGGGAACACCTCCACCGTTTCCGGGATGACCGGTGCGTTGTTGGTGGCACCGGCATGGCCGACCCAGGACAGTTCTATTTTATCGCCCATCGCCAACCGCACGGGGTCACCCGGTATTCTCACCCGAACCCCAAGCCAGGGCAGATGCGAACAGTTGATAAACCCCGAGCTAGGTCCCCCGTCATAAGTAACATCCGGAAACTCAGGGCGCGCCAATCCGATGATGGGGATCACATTGACGTTGATCGGTGTGTCAGGCGCGCGTTGCCGGTTCACCCCATTGAATGTCCAGTAGTAGGCCTGCACCACGGCGTTGCCGACAGGTTCGACGATAGCCCAGGGGATGAAAAACTCCACTTCATCTCCTTCTCTCTCGCCGGTCTGTACGGTGTGGGTATCCACCGGCGTAGGATGCGCGGCCCACATCAATTCGAGTTCCTGACCCGGACGGGGATCTGCATACAAGGGCACGACAGCTCGAACGGGCCTGCCGGCATCGGCGCCGGTAATGATGTTATCGCCGGTTACCCCCTTGATCGTCACCTGTTCGAGCCGATTATTGATCGGATCAGGGTTGCCCGGATTGACCGGACCAGCGACGGTCAGGTCAACCGGTACGAAGCGTGGATCGGAAGGCCTTGCGGTGCCGATACCCCGGCGCCAGGTATAACGGGCCAGAACGGTACCCGGCGTGACTTCGAAGCCTCCAGCGGACAAAATGCTCCAATCGATAGCGACCCTTTGCGGCCAGGTCAGGGAGGCGTCGAACACGATCACGGGCAGAGGAATCATATTCCAGAACGGGCTGATGACATCTCCATCCTCGAGATCGAGGACTCGGTCGATGAGCATATAAACGCCACCTGGGGAACGGGCGTCCTCCAAGTCAACCAGCCCGTCGTCTGCTTGTGGCACCCGGGGAGCGGGCAATGTTATGGGAGAAGCCGTCAGGTTGACCCGAACCAAGGCACGATCAGAGCGCAAGCCGGTATTTCCAGCCCTGTCGATCAGATGGTAGTAGGCTGTGAATTCACCGTTGCCGTTGCGACGAATATCCTCACCCTCGAAGATCAGCTCGACAGGCGCGCCGTCCTTGTGCATTTGCTCGATTTCAACGCTAGCCACCGGATCGAGATCTCGAAAGGGTAAACGCTCCCAATAGGCTTCGACCACATCCTCAAGACGTATGTCGGACCAGTGCTCCACGGTGGCGACCACGCGATCACCATTGACCGCCAGATAGGCATCGGTGACCCCATCTCTCTCCACCTCCGCCGGGAACTTCAGTTTCACCCACGGTTGCGCCTGATTGGGCCCTTCCTTATCGATATTCACACTGATCGGATGCGAAAGCTCCGTCGGGTTTCCCGATACCAGTTCGACCACATAGCGCACCTGATGTGGGCCTGAAACGCCCAGTTTGAGAGCGGGGATAAATCCGAAAAAGGGAATGATTTCGCTTCCATAAGGGGCCATCACGGTGCGCGTGTCAACCGGCTTGGCCTCATCGTCCCAATAAAACTCGACCGTTGTAATTTCTCCGGGGTCCAGCGTCCCCGATCCACCCCACAGCTCAACGACTTCTACCCGTAAGTCCTGGGATTGAGCTGAACGGGGGATCACGTAGGCGCTCTCGTCCGCTAGCAGCGGCAGTGCATCGGGGACATGAGGTTCCTTGAGCGCCTTCGGGGTTTCTTCGTTTCGAGAGGGAAACCCAGTGGCTGCTGACTTGGCTTCAGGCATGTCTGTTCTCCTTGCGAGGTTGACCAACGAAGCGGCCGCTGACCACCGGGTTGGGGCATGACCAACCGACAAGGCCGTGGAGAACATTTAATGCGCAAAGCCCTGGAGCGGATACTGTCAGAAATGACAGGTCGCGGGGCCTTACGTCTGAAAAGCGAAGCCGCCAGATGCCGTTGATCGGGGATTGCCTGGCAGTTTTTTGGCTTGATGTGCTGCATTACGACAAAAAAGCCCCTGTCACTAGGGCTCCATTCGCTGCGATTTGAGGAAAAAAGGCATTACCATTGGCGTGAATGACTTGCATATCGCCACGCACGCCAGAAGCGCCGGGCTGGTGGTGGCAGTGGTGACGAACAATGCAAACTAATTCCCGCGCGGCAATGGCTTGATTGTCGAAAACCGGGTCACAAGTTAACCGGAGCGGCGGGACAGGCCGAACTTCCCACTCCTTCTCGGTTGTTTATCGCAGATCGTGGCTACGCTCGGCGCTACTGTCATTTCTGACATGATCAACCGACAAGGCCGTGGCAAACATCTAATGCGTAAAGCCCTGGGGCGGATACTGTTAAGAATGATGGGTCAGTGCTTACCTCTGAAATACAGGCCTGCGGATCTACGGTTTGTCTGCGAAGGTTTTTGGCGTTTTTGAGGTTCTCATCGCTGGCAACCCCCTTGTACACAAGGATCGAGGCAGTTGTCAGAGCGGCGGCAACGCCCACTCGATCGGCGCCAGGCCATTCTGCTCGAGGAACTTGTTGGTCCGGCTGAAATGCCCGCAACCGATAAACCCACGATACGCCGACAGCGGCGAGGGATGCACCGACTTGAGCACCAGATGCTTGGTGGCGTCGATCAGCTTCTGCTTGCCCTGGGCATGGGCACCCCATAGCAGGAATACCAGTTTGTCCTGGCGCTCGCTGACCACTTCGATGATGCGATCGGTGAAGAATTGCCAGCCCCGGTTAGCATGCGAGGCGGCATTGCCGCGTTCCACGGTCATGGTGGTGTTGAGCAGCAGCACGCCCTGCTCGGCCCAGCTTTGCAGGTAGCCGTGGTTGGCGATATCGATGTTCAGGTCGCGTTGCAATTCCTTGTAGATATTGACCAGCGACGGCGGCGCCGGCACCCCGGGTTGCACCGAGAAGCACAGGCCATGAGCCTGACCGGGACCGTGATACGGGTCCTGGCCGAGGATCACCACTTTCACCTGGTCCAGCGGGGTGGCGTTCAGCGCATTGAAGATCAGCGGCCCCGGCGGATAGATCTGCTTGCCGGCAGCATGTTCCAGGCGCAGGAACTCACGCAACTCGGCCATGTAGGGCTTGTCGAACTCATCACGCAAGGCGCGTTTCCAGCTCGGTTCGAGTTTGATGCGGTCGTCGTCGGTCATGAGGTCCTGTCCTGAGTGAGCCATGGGGCGGACACTAGGAAAGCCGATCACGCTTGTCAATTGATCCGACGCATTACCGGCAGTTTCCCACACAAGGATCATACTGAGCATTCAACCCGCAGTTTGAGGTCGCAATGAATCTGCACTTCGAAGAACTCATCGGCACCGATGGCGCGCGGATCGGCGTCGCCAGCCTGAATGCCCCACACACGCTCAACGCCCTCTCGCTGCCGATGATCGCGGCCCTTGATGAACGGCTCGATGCCTGGGCCAAGGATCTACAGATCGCCGGCGTGCTGTTGCGCGGCAACGGCGCCAAGGCCTTTTGCGCCGGTGGTGAGGTCCGTAGCCTGGCGCAGGAATGCCGCGCCCGACCGGGCGAGGTGCCAGCGCTGGCGGCGGCGTTTTTTGCTGCGGAATACCGCCTTGACTATCGCCTGCACACCTATCCTAAGCCGCTGATCTGTTGGGGTCATGGCTATGTGCTCGGTGGTGGCCTGGGCTTGTTACAAGGTGCCAGTATCCGCATCGTGACACCCAGCAGCCAACTGGCGATGCCGGAAATCGGCATCGGCCTGTACCCGGATGTCGGCGGCAGTTGGTTCCTCTCTCGCCTTCCGGGCAAGTTGGGGTTGTTCCTCGGCCTGACCGGGGCGCGAATGAATGCACGCGATGCAGTGGACCTCGGGTTGGCCGACCGCCTGCTGCGCGACGATCAGCAAGAAGACTTGATCAATGGCCTGCTCCGGCTCAACTGGCAGGAACAGACGGCCAGGCAGCTCAACAGCCTGCTCAAGGCGCTGGAACATCAGGCTCGCGAGCAGAGCCCGGCGGCACAGTGGCTGCCACGCCGGGAGCGGATCGATGCGCTGCTGGATGTCAGCGATGTGGCCTGTGCCTGGCGAACGCTGGTCCAGCACAGCGAGGATGCCGACGAACTCATGGCCATGGCGGCGAAAAACCTGAAGGGCGGCTGCCCGTTGACGGCTCACCTGGTGTGGGAACAGATCGCTCGGGCACGGCACCTGTCATTGGCTCAGGTGTTCCAGATGGAATACACCCTGAGCCTGAACTGCTGCCGCCACCCGGAATTCAGTGAGGGCGTGCGGGCCCGCTTGATCGACAAGGATCAACGACCGCGTTGGCATTGGCCGGATGTGACGGCGGTGCCACGGACGGTGGTCGAGGCACATTTCCACAAGGTCTGGGAGGGGCGGCATCCGTTGGCGGACCTGTCGGATTACTGAAGGATGGTCGAGGTGATGGAGTGAAGTTGTATGCTGAAGTTCTGCCTCGCCACAATACTAGTGCCCACGGCCCGCGCCGTGTCCGTATCTGCCGTTGCCACCATGATCGCCCCCGCCGTATCGGTAAGGCTGGCCCCAGCCATGGTTCGGATAGCCGTTCGAATAGCCCCGTGGCGCCGGTGTGTAATAACGCGGTGCGGCGTAATAGCGAGGCCGCGGCGAGTAATAGCGCGGTTGTGGCGCGTAGTAGTAGTCTCGACGGTAGTAGGAACCGCCGCCGTAGTAAACCGGGGCGGGCACTGTGTAGACCTCGGAACGGTAGTAGTTCGCACCGCCATCGTAATAAGGCACACACGCGCAAAGAGTCAAAGCCAAGCTTGCCGTGAGCAGAAGTCGAGGGTACATGGCGGCCTCCTGGACCGCGAAGAAGCTACACCAGCGACGCTGGTAAGCATGCGTCGACAAACCCATCCACGCACGTCATTTAAGACTTTGAAATCGGCATGAAGTGCCGTTTAAGCAATATTTTGAAACATGCTTTTTAAGAGAGAGCAGGGTTGACGGATCGCTCCCAGGCTGGCGCGTGGGAACGATCAGGGCCGGGACTCAGGGCCGTGCATTGAGTTGCTGTTGCAGGTTCTGGATCTGGCTTTGCAGGGTGTTGATATTGCGCGTGACCTGACCACGGAAGGCGTCGAACTCCGCGGTGCTGGCGCTCTGACCGCCCGCGCTCCGGCGGCTGTCCTGTTCGCTCTTGAGCACGATCATATCCTGCTCCAGACGCTCCAGGGCGACGCTCGGGTTGCCCTGTTTCTTCAACGCGGCAATATCGGCGGCATGGCCCTTGAGCTCGGCATCGAGCTTGCCGGCATCCGCCTGAGCGGCCTTCAGCGTCGCCAGGTCGCTCGTCAGGCTCTTGACCTGGGCCTGCAACTGGCCATTGGCACTCTGCAGCTCACTGGTTTGCGCGCTCATCTGTTGCAGGCGCTGCTCCAGTCCGGTCTGCTGACCGGCGACACCTTGCTGTTGCTTGCCCTGTTCCAGCAACTTGCCTTCCAGTTGTTTGACCTGCAGCTTCAACGCTTCGCTGTCGCTATTGACGTTGGATTCAGTGGCCACCACCTTGCCGGAAATTGCCTGCAGGCGCCCCGCCGCGTCCTCGCTGATCCGCGCAAAACTCTCCTGGGTGGCAACCAGCTGCTGCTCCATCAGCGAGATCTGCTGGAAGCTCCACCAGGCCAGCCCGGCAAAGGCGAAGAACAGCGCCCCCACCAGCGCCCACAACGGACCGGTGCCCGGTCCCTTGATCTTGGCCACCGGGGCGCTGCGCGAAGCGACTCTCGTGCGCTCACGGGCAGCCGGCGTCACCGGAAAATCATCCTCATCGCCCACGTCGGCGCGCAGGCTCGGTACATCGTCGAAATCGTCGTTGGCATCGTTACGCATGAAAGAACCTTTGCGGACCACATTGATGGCGAAATATACCGAGTATAAACCCGTTACCCACCGCGCTGATCGACTCTGAACCCGGCGCAGGGTTCAACCCTGGTCACTGAATGTTTCACCGGGTCGCCGGTTCCTGGGCCTGCCACCAATGGCAGAACTCATCCAGCGCCGCCCACAGGCTGACCTTGGGCTCATACCCTAGATAATGCCGTGCGCGACTGATGTCCAAGGTGAAATCTTTGTTCATGACCTGCATCCCGAGTCGTGACAGGGTCGGCTCCGGGCGCCCGGGCCACAACCCGCAAACAGCCTCGTTCAACGCCGCGACGCTGTAGGCCAAGCCAAAGGAGCGGTAACGCATGACTTGCGGCACCTGCATCTGCCGCATCACGTAGTTCACCACGTCCCAAAACGGCACCGGCGCGCCGTTGCTGATGTTATAGACCTTGCCCAGGGCCGAGCCCCCTACTTGCAGGCAACTCAGCAATGCTTCGTTGAGGTTCTGCACACTGGTGAAATCGACCCTGTTCAAGCCATTGCCGACAATCGCCAGGCGCCCCTTGCGCTGTATCCTCAGCAGGCGCGGGAAGACGCTCATGTCGCCAGCCCCGGTGACCAGACGCGGACGCAGGGCAAGAACCTCCAAGCCGAACTCCTGAGCGCCGAAGACCTTCTGCTCGGCGAGAAACTTGGTGGCGGCGTAGGGGTGACTGAAGCGCTTGGGCACCTGTTCCTCGGTCAACTCCAAGTGCGAGCGACCATCGAAGTAGACCGAGGGCGAGGACAAGTGGACCAGGCGCCGCACCCGCTCCTTAAGGCAGGCTTCGACGACGTTTTCGGTAACCAGCACATTGCCCCGGTGAAAGTCCTGGTAGCGGCCCCACAGGCCGACGGCACCGGCGCAATGCACCACGGCTTCGACATCGCGGCACAGATTGCGCACAAGCTGCGGGTCCGTCAGGTCGCCCTGGACAAACTCGGCACCACGGCGTACCAGATGCTCGACGCTTTCGGCCCGACGGCCATTGACCCGCACGTCATAGCCCTGCTCCAGGGCGCAACGCGCAAAGCGCCCGCCAATAAAGCCGCTCGCGCCGGTGACCAAAATTTTCATGTCGTGCTCCAAATACCTTGATTCGTCTTGCCTGTTACTTAAACGCTGCCCGTCACGCCAGAGGCACCAGCCATTGCGCCGCCGAGCGCGCCAGATGCTCGGTCAACCGCGCCAGCAATTGACCGCCGTTGCGCCAATGATGCCAGTACAACGGCACGTCGACCGGCTTATCTGGAATCAACTCCACCAATTGGCGCCGCGCCGACTGCTCGCGCACCTGCAATTCGGGAACCAGGCCCCAGCCCAGCCCGGCTTCGTTCAGCCGCAGAAAACCTTCGGCGGAGGGACACAGATGGTGCTCGAAACCACCCTCCACGCCCAACGCGGCGAGGTAGCGATGTTGCAGCAGGTCGTCCGGACCGAACACCAGTGCCGGTGACTGCGCCAGCGAACGGGCATCGACTCCGTCAGGGAAATGCCGGGCGATAAATGCCGGCGTCGCCAGTGCCCGATAGCGCATGGCCCCGAGCAGCAGGCTGCGAGCGCCAGCAATCGGGCGCTCGCTGGCACAGACGCAAGCCGCTACTTCACCGGCACGCATGCGCTTGAGGCCGACGGTCTGGTCCTCAACTACCAGATCCAACAACACATGATGGCGAACACAGAAATCGCTCACCGCCTGGGCCCACCAGGTCGCCAGGCTGTCGGCATTCAGGGCAATGCGCAGGCGATCCGGCAGCCCTTCTTCGTCCAACGCCGGGACCTGGCCTTGCAGGTCGCGTTCGAGCAAGCGCACCTGTTGCACATGGTTGAGCAGGCGCCGGCCGATCTCGGTCGGCGTCGGCGGCGTGGCCCGCACCAAAACCGGCTGGCCAACCCGCGCCTCCAGCAACTTGATCCGCTGGGATATCGCCGACTGGGACAAGCCCAGCACCTGCGCCGCCCGCTCGAAACCGGCCTGTTCGACCACGGCGGCGAGGGCCGAGAGCAATTTATAGTCGAACATCAGTTTTCCTAATGAGCGATCACTAATATTGATTTCTCTTATACAGGATCCCTCTGGAGAATGCCCACCGGTACTCTTTGAATGAAGGACAGTGACATGGCTGGCGAAACCTCCCTGGCAATCCTGTTGCGCAGCATGAGCCCCCACCTCAATGATGGCGACTATGTGTTCTGCAGCATCGCCGATGCCGCCTTGCTCAAGGGCCGCGAAGCCATCGGCAGCTTTCGCGAGCGTGAGGGCCTGACGGTGATTCTCCAGCGTGAAGACGCAGCGGCGCTGGGCCTGCCCTTCGACTACCTCGCGGCCTGGATCACTCTGAACGTGCATTCGGCCCTGGAAGCCGTCGGCCTCACCGCCACCTTCGCTGGCGCATTAAGCCAGGCCGGTATCAGTTGCAACGTGATCGCCGGTTACTACCACGACCATCTGTTCGTCGCCCGCGACGACGCCGAACGCGCCATGTCCGTATTGCGGGACCTGGCCCACCAGAGCGAGCGGCAAATCCGTCAACAATCAGGAGCGTAAGCTTCATGTGGCAAAGTTATGTCAATGGCCTACTGGTTGCCGCCGGACTGATCATGGCCATCGGTACGCAGAACGCTTTTGTCCTGGCCCAGAGCCTGCGCCGTGAACACCACGTGCCGGTCGCGGCCTTGTGCGTGGTCTGCGACGCGATCCTGGTGGCGGCGGGCGTCTTCGGCCTCGCCACGATGCTGGCACACAACCCGACGTTGCTGGCGATTGCTCGCTGGGGCGGTGTCGCCTTCCTGCTCTGGTACGCCAGCCTGGCCCTGCGCCGCGCCTGCTCGCGGCAAAGCCTGCACCAGGGGCAGGCCCAGACGGTGCGCTCACTGCGTGCCGTGCTGCTCAGCGCCCTGGCGGTGACCTTGCTCAATCCCCACGTCTACCTCGACACCGTGCTGCTGATCGGTTCCCTCGGCGCTCAGCAGACCGAGCCTGGCGCCTACGTGGTCGGTGCCGCCAGTGCTTCGCTGCTGTGGTTTTTCACCCTGGCCCTGGGTGCGGCCAAGCTGGCGCCATGGCTGGCACGCCCGGCAACCTGGCGGGTTCTCGATCTGCTGGTGGCGGTCATGATGTTCAGTGTGGCGGTACAACTGATCGGTGCCGCGTGATATTCCAAAAAGCTCTGGAACCTCTATTCCACACAGTTGTTGCGTGGTTATGCCGCAACCCCGGTGCTATGATCGCGAACCTGCGCCGTAAAGAGTACAGACTCCCCGGCGCATAGTTCGGCCGCCCGTGATCGGCCTTGCGCTCACCGCAACTGACCTGATTAGGAGAATAACCATGGCTTTCGAATTGCCACCGCTGCCCTATGCACACGATGCCCTGCAGCCGCACATCTCCAAGGAAACCCTGGAGTTCCACCACGACAAGCACCACAACACCTATGTCGTGAACCTGAACAACCTGGTGCCAGGCACTGAGTTCGAAGGCAAGACCCTGGAAGAAATCGTCAAGTCTTCCTCGGGTGGCATCTTCAACAACGCCGCTCAAGTCTGGAACCACACGTTCTACTGGAACTGCCTGGCGCCAAACGCTGGCGGCCAACCTACTGGCGCATTGGCCGAAGCGATCAACGCTGCGTTCGGCTCGTTCGACAAGTTCAAGGAAGAGTTCACCAAGACTTCCGTCGGCACCTTCGGTTCCGGTTGGGGCTGGCTGGTGAAGAAGGCTGATGGCTCCCTGGCCCTGGCCAGCACCATTGGCGCCGGCAACCCGCTGACCAGCGGCGACACTCCGCTGCTGACCTGCGACGTCTGGGAACATGCCTACTACATCGACTACCGCAACGTGCGTCCAAAGTATGTCGAAGCGTTCTGGAACCTGGTGAACTGGAAATTCGTCGCCGAGCAGTTCGAAGGCAAAACCTTCACCGCTTGAGACTCAATCGTTTGAGAAAAAACCCGGCCAGGCCGGGTTTTTTATGTCCGCACCGTGCCCCCCATGACCGATAGTCCCTTGCTCCCACTTCGTCCGGGGCTACGCTGAATAATCCGCTAAATTGAATGGCAGATCCTCAAGTTATGCAGCCTCCCTACGACACAGTACCTATGGTCTGAAAAGGTTCGACAGGCACATTTTACCCAGGCTCAGGCACGGATCGTCCCCGGTCGCATTGCCTCTTTGACTGCCGGGGCTGGATTGCCAATACTCATAGCGACTTGATGCTACCCGCATGGAACAAGGAATAACCCTTTGAAGCTGGAACTCAAGAACAGCTTGTCGGTGAAGTTGCTCCGGGTGGTGCTGGTGTCGGCACTGATTGTCGGCGTGGTACTGAGCTGTGCGCAGATCGTCTTCGACGCCTACAAGACCCGCCAGGCGGTTGCCGCCGACGCCCAGCGAATTCTCGATATGTTCCGCGACCCCTCGACCCAGGCCGTCTACAGCCTCGACCGGGAGATGGGCATGCAGGTGATCGAAGGTCTGTTCCAGGACAAGTCCGTGCGCATGGCCTCCATCGGCCACCCCAACGAACCCATGCTTGCCGAAAAGCTCCGCGACCTGCAGACCTCCTCCAGCCGCTGGCTCACCGACCTGATCCTCGGCCAGGAACGCACTTTTACCACGCAACTGGTCGGGCGCGGCCCTTACAGCGAGTATTACGGCGACCTGAGCATCACCCTCGACACCGCGACCTACGGCCAGGGCTTTATCGTCAGTTCAGTGATCATCTTCATTTCCGGCGTGCTGCGGGCCTTGCTCATGGGACTGGTGTTGTACCTGGTCTATCATTGGCTACTCACCAAGCCACTGTCGCGGATCATCGAGCACCTGACTAATATCAACCCGGATCGTCCGGCCGCGCATCAGTTGCCCTTACTCAAGGGCCATGAACAGAACGAGTTGGGGATCTGGATCAACACTGCCAACCAGTTGCTGGCCTCGATCGAGCGCAATACCCATTTGCGCCATGAGGCGGAAAACAGCCTGCTGCGCATGGCTCAATACGACTTTCTGACGGGCCTGCCGAACCGCCAGCAGTTGCAACAGCAACTGGACAAGATCCTGTCCGATTGCCTGCGCCCGCAACGCCGGGTCGCGGTGCTGGTGGTCGGCCTCGACGACTTCAAGGGTATCAACGAACAGTTCAGCTACCAGACCGGCGATCAATTGTTGCTGGCCCTCGCCGATCGCCTGCGTACCCACAGCGGCCGCCTCGGCGCCCTGGCGCGCTTGGGGGGCGATCAGTTCGCCCTGATCCAGGCAGATATCGAACAGCCCTATGAGGCCGCCGAATTGGCGCAAAGCATCCTCGATGACCTGGAAGCACCGTTCGCCCTCGATCATCAGGAAATCCGCTTGCGCGCCACCATCGGCATCACCCTGTTCCCGGAAGATGGCGCCAGCACCGAAAAGCTGCTGCAGAAAGCCGAACAGACCATGACCCTGGCCAAGACCCGCTCACGCAACCGTTACCAGTTCTATATCGCCAGCGTCGACAGCGAAATACGCCGCCGCCGCGAGCTGGAAAAGGACCTGCGCGACGCCCTTAACCGCAACCAGTTCCACCTGCTCTACCAGCCGCAAATCAGCTACCGCGATCATCGCGTGGTGGGTGTCGAAGCCTTGATCCGCTGGCAACATCCGGAGCATGGCCTGGTGCCACCCGATCAGTTCATTCCGTTGGCCGAGCAAAACGGCACCATCATCGCCATCGGCGAATGGGTGCTGGACCAGGCCTGCAGGCAATTGCGCGAGTGGCACGACCAAGGCTTCATTGACCTGCGCATGGCGGTCAACCTGTCCACCGTGCAACTGCACCACGCCGAGCTGCCGCGAGTGGTCAACAATCTACTGCAAATGTACCGCTTGCCGCTGCACAGCCTGGAGCTGGAAGTCACCGAGACCGGCCTGATGGAAGACATCAGCACGGCTGCCCAGCATCTGCTGAGCCTGCGCCGCTCCGGCGCGCTGATCGCCATCGACGACTTCGGCACCGGATACTCGTCCCTGAGCTATCTCAAGAGCCTGCCGCTGGACAAGATCAAGATCGACAAAAGCTTTGTCCAGGATCTGCTGGACGATGACGACGACGCCACCATCGTGCGAGCGATCATCCAACTGGGTAAAAGCCTGGGCATGCAGGTCATCGCCGAAGGCGTGGAAACCGTCGAGCAGGAGGCCTATATCATTGCCGAGGGCTGCCATGAAGGCCAGGGCTATCACTACAGCAAGCCGCTGCCGGCCCGCGAACTGGGCGCTTACCTCAAGCAAGCTCAGCGCACTAATGCGGCAATCCTGTGAGACGACAAATAGCCCCGCAGAGTGCGGTGGAACATTTTAAATAATTAATACCAAATATTTTAATAACTAAATCTTTACTCAAATGCAACTCTTTCGCATTATGTGCCGGTTCTGCGTGCCCCCGCGCTCCCGCCCAACCTCTCGAAGCAGGATATCCGTCATGATTCGTATGCCTCTGGCCACCGCCAGTCTGTTGGCCATCGCCATCGCTCTCGCCGGTTGTGGCGACAAGGACAAAGAAAAAAACGCGACCGTCTCACCAACACCCGCTGCCACAGTCATCGCCACGCCAGCCAGCGACAGTGCCGGCAAAGTTGACGAAGCAGCCGGCAAGGCCGTGGTCGCGCATTACGCCGAGATGGTGTTCGCCGTCTACAGCGATGCCCAATCCACCGCGAAAACCTTGCAGAGCGCTGTCGACGCCTTCCTCGCCAAGCCAGACGCCGATACCCTGAAGGCCGCCAAGGCAGCCTGGGTCGCTGCTCGCGTACCGTACCTGCAGAGCGAAGTGTTCCGCTTCGGTAACACCATCATCGACGACTGGGAGGGCCAGGTGAACTCCTGGCCCCTGGACGAAGGTCTGATCGACTACGTCGATGCTTCCTATGAGCACGCACTGGGTAATCCGGGAGCTAGCGCCAATATCATCGCCAACAAACAAATCCAGATCGGCGAAGACAAGGTCGATGTGACCGAGATCACTCCGGAAAAACTCGCGAGTCTGAACGAACTGGGCGGCTCCGAGGCCAACGTGGCGACCGGCTACCACGCCATCGAATTCCTGCTCTGGGGTCAGGACCTGAACGGTGCCGGCCCAGGCGCCGGCAACCGTCCGGCTTCGGACTACTTGCAAGGGCCCGGTGCCACGGGCGGCCATAACGATCGCCGCCGCGCCTACCTCAAGGCCGTGACCCAGTTGCTGGTCGACGATCTGGAAGAGATGGTCGGCAACTGGCAGCCGAACGTAGCCGACAACTACCGCGCCAGTTTGGAAGCGGAGCCTGCGCAAAGCGGTCTGCGCAAGATGCTGTTTGGCATGGGTAGCCTGTCCCTCGGTGAACTAGCGGGCGAACGGATGAAGGTCTCCCTGGAAGCCAACTCGCCGGAAGACGAGCAGGATTGCTTCAGTGACAACACTCACAACTCACACTTCTACGATGCCAAAGGCATTCGTAACGTCTACCTGGGCGAATACACTCGTCTGGACGGCACCAAGCTGACCGGCCCGAGCCTGTCGTCGCTGGTAGCGAAGGTGGATCCGGCTGCCGACAGCGCGCTCAAGGGCGACCTGGAAGCGACCGAGGCGAAGATCCAGATCATGGTCGACCACGCCAACCAAGGTGAGCATTACGATCAATTGATCGCTGCCGGCAACGACGCGGGCAACAAGATCGTGCGTGATGCCATCGCCGCGCTGGTCAAACAGACGGGTTCGATCGAACAGGCCGCCGGCAAGTTGGGCATCAGCGACCTGAACCCGGATAACGCCGATCACGAGTTCTGATCGACGCCCTGCCCGTGTGGGCGAGGGATGCTTGCTCCACAGGACCGCGAAGCGGTCCTGAAACCGCTGATCTGGGCTTGCCAGATCAAACGAGATAGTCGGTTTTGCGGCTGCTTCGCAGCCGAGCGCGGGCAAGTCCACTCGCCACAAGAGGTTCAGCACAGGCAACGGCAGAGCTTTTGCCGCAGATCAAGCAAACGTCGATTGCGCTGATTCCATACACCCCGGCCTGATAAACTTCGCGCCCTGTCTTGAAGCCTGTTCTGGATGCCGATGCCCTCGCTGCCCCTTCGCCTGTCGTCGCTACTCCTGGCCCTGGGCCTGAGCGCCTGTGATGACGCGCTACGCTTTACCAAGCCCGAACCCGGCGAGGAACGCTCCGCTGGCACCACCACCGTGCGCGCTACCGATCGCAATGCCTTTTCCCTGCCAGCAGCCAACCTGTCGCCCACCCGCCGCCTGGAATTCAGTGTCGGCAACAGTTTCTTTCGTAGCCCGTGGGTGATCGCTCCCTCGACCACCACCGCACGCGACGGCTTGGGCCCGTTGTTCAACACCAACGCCTGCCAAAATTGCCATATCCGGGACGGACGCGGGCACCCTCCAGGGCCTGATGCCGACAACGCCGTGTCGATGCTGATACGCCTGTCGATCCCCAACGCGCCTGCCTACGCACGCCTTATCGAGCAACAGGGCGTGGTCCCCGAACCGGTCTATGGCAGCCAGTTGCAGGATATGGCGATTCCGGGCGTTGCCCCGGAGGGCAAGGTACGGGTCGAATACGATACCGTACCGGTACATTTCCAGGATGGTACTGAAATCGAACTGCGCAAACCGCGACTGCTGATCAGCCAATTAGGCTACGGTCCGATGCACCCGGACACACGTTTTTCCGCTCGTATCGCCCCGCCGATGATCGGCCTCGGCTTGTTAGAAGCCATTCCCGAGGAAGCCATTCTCGCCAATGCGAAAGAGCAGCAACGCAATGGTATCGCCGGCCGGCCTAACCGGGTCTGGGACGATGCCCTGCAAAAGACCGTACTTGGCCGTTTTGGCTGGAAAGCCGGGCAGCCGAACCTCAATCAACAAAATGTTCACGCACTTTCTGGTGATATGGGCCTCACCACAACCCTGAGACCTGCCGATGACTGCACCTTGATCCAGACCGCCTGTCGCAATGCCCCCAATGGCAACGGCGCCAACGGCGAACCGGAAGTCAGCGATAACATTCTGCGCCTGATGCTGTTCTACACCCGCCACTTAGCGGTCCCGGCACGACGGGATGTCGACGCGCCGCAGGTACTGGCCGGCAAGAGCCTGTTCCATCAGGCCGGCTGCCAGAATTGCCACACGCCACGGTTCACCACGTCGACCACGGCTGCCGAGCCTGAGCTGGCGGGCCAGGTGATCCGTCCCTACAGCGATCTGCTGCTGCATGACATGGGTCCAGGGCTGGCGGACCAGCGCAGCGAATTCCAGGCCGGCGGCAGCGATTGGCGTACCCCGCCGCTATGGGGGATCGGTCTGACCGGGACCGTCAGCGGTCACACCCAGTTTCTACACGATGGCCGTGCGCGTAATCTGCTCGAAGCCATACTCTGGCACGGCGGCGAAGCCTTGCCGGCACAGCAACAGGTGCTGTCGTTCAACGCCAAGCAGCGTGCCGCGCTACTGGCCTTCCTGAATTCCTTATAAGACTTCTCTAAAAAGAGGACACGGACATGTTCCGCCCCAAACTGTTGTTCACCAGCCTTGCCGCCCTTGCCCTCGGCGCCTGTTCGCCACAGGATCCACAGGCCCTGACCTCGGCCGCCATCGCCAAGCAGGTGATCCTGCCGACCTACAGCCGCTGGGTCGAGGCCGACCGCCAGTTGGCAATCAGCGCCCTGGCCTTCTGCCAAGACCAGGAGAGCCTGAGCACCGCCCGTGCCGATTTCCTCCATGCGCAGAAAGCCTGGGCCGAGCTGCAACCCTTGCTGATCGGCCCGCTGGCCGAGGGTAACCGTTCCTGGCAAGTGCAGTTCTGGCCTGACAAGAAAAACCTGGTGGGACGCCAGGTCGAGCAACTGGTCAGCACCCAGCCGCAGGTGGATGCTGCTACCCTGGCCAAATCCAGCGTGGTGGTCCAGGGCTTGTCGGCCTATGAATACATCCTGTTCGACAGCAAGATCGACATGGCCGACAGCACACAGAAAGCCCGCTACTGCCCACTGTTGACCGCCATTGGCGAACGCCAGAAAACCCTCGCCGAGGAAATCCTGTCGAGATGGAACAGCAACGACGGCATGCTCGCGCAGATGAGCAAGTTTCCGAACCAGCGCTATGCCGATTCCCGCGAAGCCATCGCCGATTTGCTGCGCGTGCAGGTGACCGCGCTGGATACCCTGAAGAAGAAGCTCGGCACACCGATGGGTCGCCAGACCAAAGGTATCCCACAGCCGTTCCAGGCCGACGCCTGGCGCAGCCAGTCTTCGCTACAGGGCCTGGAGGCCAGCCTGGCCGCCGCCCGCACTGTCTGGGTCGGGGTCGACAACAAAGGTCTGCGCGGCCTGCTGACCGCCGAGCAGAAGCCGCTCGCCGAGAAGATCGACGCTGCTTATGCCGCCTCTCTGAAACTGTTCGCCAGCAACCAGCGCTCGCTGACCGACATGCTCGACGACGATAGCGGTCGCCAGCAGCTCAATGATCTGTATGACAGCCTCAACGTTGTCCATCGCCTGCACGAAGGCGAGTTGGCCAAGGCGCTGGGCATCCAATTGGGCTTCAATGCCAACGACGGTGATTGATAATGTTACGACGCCAGGCCTTGACCTTCGGTAGCCTCCTGCTCAGCGCGATCACCCTGGGCGGTTGGACGCTGTTGCGGCAAAAAGGCCAAAGCCCACTGCTGCTTTCCGCCCGCGACGATAGCAATGGCAGGCACTATGCCGTGGGCTATCGGCTAGACGGCCAACAGGTCTTCGCAACCCAGGTTGGCCAGCGTTGCCACGACATCATCAATCACCCGACACTAGCGCAAGCGCTGTTCGTCGCACGTCGCCCCGGTACCGAGAGCTACTTGATCGATCTGCGTGACGGGCGCCTGCTGCAAACGATCGCCTCGCAACCGAACCGGCACTTCTACGGCCATGCGGTGATCCACAAGAGCGGCGATTGGGTATACGCCACTGAGAATGACACCCGCGATCCGGGTCGCGGCCTGCTCGGGGTCTACAAGTTCGAAGGTGAACGGCTGGTTCACAGCGGGGAAATTTCCACCCATGGCATCGGTCCGCACCAGGTGTCGTGGATGCCCGATGGCGAGACCCTGATCGTCGCCAACGGCGGCATTCGTACCGAGGCCGAAAGTCGGGTAGAGATGAACCTCGACGCTATGGAGCCAAGCCTGGTGCTGATGCGGCGCGACGGCACCCTGCTGAGCAAGGAAACCCTGGCTCAACAGATGAACAGCGTGCGCCACCTTGGCGTGGCCGACGACGGCACCATCGTCTCCGGCCAGCAGTTCATGGGGCCGGCTCACGAGTCGTCGGAACTGTTGGCGATCAAGCGCCCCGGCCAGCCCTTTGTCGCCTTTACGGTGGCCGAACAGCAATTGCAGGCCATGGGACACTATACCGCCAGCGTCGCAGTACACAGCGAGTTGCGCCTGGTGGCGTTGACCGCGCCGCGAGGCAATCGATTCTTCATCTGGGACCTGGACAGCGGCGCGTTACGGTTGGATGCACCGCTACCTGATTGTGCAGGGGTCGGCGCGGTTGCCGATGGTTTCGTCGTCACATCTGGACAGGGCCGCTGCCGTTTCTATGACTGCCGCCAGAAAGAACTGACCGCCCAACCACTGGATCTACCCGCCGGGCTCTGGGACAATCATCTGCATCTGGTGTAATGCCGTTGGAGCCGACGCCGCACGACTCAGGCGCACAGCAAGGCCTGCAGAACGCTTATCATGGGCCACAAGAGTGGCTTGCCAGCGATGAGGTCGTTTGATCGACCGTCATCACCGGCAAGCAGCTTTCTAGAAAAGCCTGTGTTGCGTCACTGGAACAACGACTCACTGGACAAGCCGTTCTTTTCGAGGATCTCACGCAGGCGCTTGAGGCCTTCGACCTGGATCTGCCGCACCCGCTCACGGGTCAGACCGATCTCCAGGCCAACGTCCTCCAGCGTGCTACTCTCGTGACCGCGCAGGCCGAAGCGGCGCACCACCACCTCGCGCTGCTTGTCGGTCAACTCGGACAGCCACTGGTCGATGCTCTGGGACAGGTCGTCGTCCTGCAATAGCTCGCAAGGATCGGTTGGCCGGTCATCCGTCAGCGTATCGAGCAGGGTCTTGTCCGAATCCGGGCCGAGCGAGACGTCCACCGAGGATACCCGTTCGTTCAGGCCAAGCATGCGCTTGACCTCTCCGACCGGTTTTTCCAGCAGGTTGGCGATCTCTTCGGGGGACGGCTCATGGTCGAGCTTCTGGGTCAGCTCGCGAGCCGCCCGCAGATAGACGTTGAGTTCCTTGACCACATGAATCGGCAGGCGAATGGTCCGGGTCTGATTCATGATCGCCCGTTCAATGGTCTGTCGGATCCACCAGGTAGCGTAGGTTGAAAAGCGAAAGCCGCGTTCCGGGTCGAACTTCTCGACCGCCCGGATCAATCCGAGGTTGCCCTCTTCGATCAAGTCCAACAGGGAAAGCCCACGATTGACATACCGCCGGGCGATTTTCACCACCAGACGCAGGTTGCTTTCGATCATGCGCTTGCGTCCCGCCGGATCGCCGCTTTGCGACAGACGCGCAAAATGGACTTCTTCTTCGGAGGACAACAAAGGGGAGAAACCGATTTCATTGAGGTACAACTGGGTCGCATCCAGAGCCCGGGTGTAGTCAATGTACTTGTGCTGCTTGAGCGCAGCAGCGTTTTTGGTCTTAGCACGAACTGGGGGTGAAGAACTGTCGTCCTCCGGCATCATGTCCATGACAATGTCGGAGTCCGCAAGGAGCACCTCATCGTCGATGTCAAACCCCCGCGCTTCTTTACTGAGAGCCATTGTTATAATCCTTTGGTGAGTTCGACCTCAAGCTCAAGCGGCACCTTTATCCTTGGCAACGCTAGAGCCTGTTCCCTCTACGTCATGAGAACAGGCTGGCAAACGGATCAACGACGAGGCAGGAATTGCAATGGGTCTACGGGCTTGCCCTGGCGGCGAATCTCAAAGTGCAGTTTCACCCGGTCTGTACCAGTTGATCCCATCTCGGCAATTGTCTGTCCGACTTTGACCAGCTGCCCCTCCCGAACCAACAGCCTACGGTTGTGGCCGTAAGCACTGACGTAGGTATCGCTGTGTTTGATGATGACCAGTTCACCGTAGCCCCGCAATCCACTCCCGGCGTAAACCACTGACCCATCAGATGCAGCTAAAACAGGCTGTCCCAAATCTCCGGCGATATCAATACCTTTATTCAAACTACCGTTTGAAGAGAACTTTCCAATCAGAATGCCGTTTGCAGGCCATGCCCAGCCTTTCGGGGCGGGTCCAGGTACAGGCGTCGGCGTCGCCATTGCAGTCGGTGCCGTTCCGGCAGCCGTCACTGGACGCCGGGTAATGGTGGTTTTGCTGGAGGATGAACTCGACGACGTGCTCGTCACCGTCGCCACTGCCGGTGTTGAATTTGCACGACCGTCGAAGCGAATCGCCTGACCGACCTGAATAGTGTAGGGCGCCGGAATATTGTTGCGTGCGGCCAGGGCTTTCCAGTCCCAACCATAGCGAAAGGCAATCGAGAACAATGTATCGCCTCGAACCACCACGTGCTGGCCCGTGGTGGTCATCGGTCGTTGCGGTGCGCCACCGACACTGCTCGCATTGCCATTGCGATCCACCACGCGCACGCCGTTCTTCGGGGCACTGGAACAACCAGCCAGTAAAGCACTGAGGGCAAGACCGATCATCAGACGTTGAACGCTTGTTTTACCCATACGCTGCCAAATGACTGTGAGACTCACCCGCCGCTCCCTTTGTGTTGGCTGAAATAACTATAGAGTGCCCGTATAGGCCTTAGTGTGCGCAAGTATAACTGGCCGTTGAAGTTTTACGGACAGCAAAGCTCGACAAGCGTCCCCCTGGCACGGTTGGACAGTGACACTGGACACACTTTTAAACACCTATTATCTGCAAGATCCGGCCCTATGACCGACAACGTTCAACAGAATTCAGCGCATCGCTTAAACAAATGCAACAAATGCTCAGGCCAGTGGCCCATTGAGCAGCGGAACGAAGCGCACCGCACCGAGTACATGCCGGGAAAATCCATGTTCCTCGCGCACAATCAGCATCAGTTGCTGGACTTCACCCGCCCCTACCGGGATGACCAGGCGCCCGCCAGGGGCCAACTGGTCGAGTAACGCCTGTGGCACATCGGTGGCCACCGCAGTGACGATAATGCCGTTATACGGTGCAAGAGCCGGCCAGCCTTCCCAGCCGTCGCCCCAGCGGAATACCACGTTGCGCAGGTTGAGCTCGACCAGGCGCTCCTTGGCGCGATCCTGCAGGATCTTGATCCGCTCGACCGAAAACACCCGCTCGACTAACTGTGACAGCACAGCGGTCTGGTAGCCGGAGCCGGTACCGATCTCCAACACTTTGTCCAGCGGGCCGGCTTCCAGCAGCAGCTCGCTCATGCGTGCCACCATATAGGGCTGGGAAATGGTCTGGTTGTGGCCGATCGGTAGCGCGGTGTCTTCATAGGCACGGTGAGCCAGTGCTTCGTCGACGAACAGATGGCGCGGGGTTCGACGGATCACTTCCAACACCCTGGCGTTGCACAGGCCCTCGTCATAAAGCCGCTGGATCAGGCGTTCACGGGTTCTCTGCGAAGTCATGCCGATTCCGCCGCGCAGCAAATCGTTTTCACGCGCCATCAAGCAAGCCCCTCCAGCCAACCGTCGAGGCTACTAAAGGCATCGTTAAAAGTGCGGTCCAGTTGCAGCGGTGTCACAGAAACGAAACCTTGCATCAGTGCATGGAAATCCGTCCCCGGACCACCGTCTTCCACATCGCCGGCCGCAGCGATCCAGTAACCGGCCTTGCCTCGCGGATTGACCTCGACGATCGGCTTCGCCGCCCGTGCCCGATGGCCCAGACGGGTCAGTCGGATACCACGGATATGCTCCAGCGGCAGGTTCGGCACATTGACGTTGAGGACCGTGCGCGGCGGCAAGCGGAGCCCTGCATGGGCCTCTACCAACAACCGCGCAAAGTGCCCGGCAGTCGCCAGGTTATCGAGCTGGCGCGAGGCCAACGAGAAGGCAAACGAGGTTCGCTCAAGGAAGCGCCCTTCGAGCGCGGCAGCGACCGTGCCGGAATAGAGCACGTCATCGCCCAGGTTGGCGCCCAGGTTGATACCCGATACCACCATGTCCGGCTCCTGCTCCAGTAAGCCGTTGAGCCCCAGGTGCACGCAGTCGGTAGGCGTCCCGTTAAGACTGATAAAGCCATTGGGCAAGGTATGTGGATGCAGCGGACGATCGAGCGTCAGCGAGCTGCTGGCACCACTTTTATCCTGGTCCGGGGCAATCACCCGGCACTCGGCATAATCCGCCAGCGCAGCATGAAGCGCGGCGAGACCGGGAGCAAAAACCCCATCGTCGTTGGAAATCAAAATACGCATGAGCTGTCCGTCTGCCCTACCGACACAAGATCAACCAGCTCGCGCACCAGAACAGTGGCGAAGCATCCGGCCGGCAGGACGAATTCCAATTGCAGAATGTCCAGCGAGGGATAATGCCACGTCAGCCCGCCAATGGGCAGCCGCAGGATGCGACGTTCGTGCTCCATTCCCGCCTTGACCAGCCATTGGCACAGCTCGGCTTCACGCTCGGCGACGGCTTGCTCCAGTTCGAAGGTCACCCCTGTCGTCGGCGACGGCCCCGCGCCCCATTGCGGACCGGTCGGGTGCAGGTCGAGAATCGCCAGACGCGGATCGCTGCACTCGGCCTCACCCGCCGGGAAAAAACTGCGGCTGTCGGTAAAAGCCAGCAAGTCGCCGACCTGGGCGCGATTCCAACTGCCGTCGGCGACCCGCGCCGCCAGTACCTGGTTGAACAGGTAGCTGCGGGCGCTGGACAGCAGTCGCGAACGCAGGTTGCGCTGCTCGGGCAGGGCCTGGCGTGCGGCGTAGTCGCGCGCCTCGCCGAGGTTGCCGCCCAGATGGCCGAAGCGCTGGGCACCAAAATAGTTGGGAATCCCCTGCCGGCTGATCTGTTCGAGACGTTGCTGCAGGCCATCCTTGTCCGCTGCCAGTTGGCTCAGGCGCAAGGTGAAGCCGTTGGCCGCATGGGCCCCGCGCTGTAACTTGCGCTTGTGCCGGGTACGCTTGAGAATTCGCAAGGTGTCGTTCTGCGCCGCGCCCATGTCCGGGTCGGCCTTGCCCGGCAGTTGGATGCTGAACCATTGCCGGGTGAGGGCCTGGCGATCCTTCAGACCCGCATAGCTGACCGTGCGCAAAGGTACGCCGGCAGCCCTGGCCAGGCGCCGGGCGGCCTCTTCGGTGTTCAGGCCGCGTTTTTCGACCCACAGCCATAGATGCTCGCCGTCGCCGGACAAGGGGATGTCGAGCACTTCATCGACCTGGAAGTCTTCCGCGCTGGCCTTGAGCACCGCACGGCCCAAGGCGTCGCCATAGGCACGGGGGCCCAGCAGTTCGCGTTCCGTCATGCGCGCAACAACAAGGCAACGCAATGCACCGCGATGCCTTCTTCGCGCCCGGTAAAGCCGAGCTTTTCAGTGGTGGTGGCTTTTACATTCACTTGATCCAACTCAACTTCAAGATCCATGGCAATCAGCGCACGCATCGATTCGATATGCGGAGCCATTTTCGGCGCCTGGGCAACGATGGTGTTGTCGACATTACCGACCTTCCAACCCTCGGCCTTGATCAGAGACACCACATGGCGCAACAGCACGCGGCTGTCGGCGCCTTTATAGGTGGGATCGGTGTCCGGGAAATGTTTGCCGATGTCCCCAAGTGCCGCCGCCCCCAACAGCGCGTCACTCAGGGCGTGCAGCAACACGTCGCCATCGGAGTGAGCCAGCAATCCGTGATGGTGTGCAATGCGCACGCCGCCCAGAGTGATGAAGTCGCCTTCGGCGAAACGGTGCACATCATAGCCGTGGCCAATACGCATAAAAAAACGCCCCGAGTTAGTCAGGGCGTGATTCTACCTATTTTGTCCGACATTAGGTTCTAGTACGAGCACTAGTGGCCTGTGTGGTTAGTTCTATGAGTCAATTTCGGATGCCATAAATCCCTGGCTTGCGTTGCTGTTCCTCGCCATAGCCCGGCTATGACTCGTCACAGCGCCTTAGCCATGAACTTATGGCATCCGAACTTGAGCTAACGAACTCACCGTACAGGCCACTAGCCTGCGCCAAGCGCTTCGCTGTGATGGATCAAGTGGTCCTCAATAAAGCTGGCGATGAAGAAATAGCTGTGGTCGTAGCCTGGCTGCATCCGCAGGATCAACGGATGCTGCGCCAGCCTGGCCGCCTGCCGCAGGGCTTCAGGCTTGAGCTGGTTGGTCAGGAAGTCGTCCCGGTCGCCCTGATCCACCAGGATCGGCAGCTTTTCCTTCGCTTCGCCGATTAGCGCGCAGGCATCCCATTCGCGCCAGCGTGAGCGCTCTTCTCCCAGATAACGCGAGAAGGCCTTCTGTCCCCACGGGCAATCCATTGGGTGGCTGATCGGAGCAAAAGCCGACAGCGATTGGTAACGCCCAGGATGGCGCAGGGCACAGATCAGCGCACCATGCCCGCCCATGGAGTGACCGCTGATGCCACGTTTGTCGGACGCGGGAAAATGCGCCTCGATCAGGGCCGGCAGCTCCTGCACCACATAATCGTGCATCCGGTAATGGTGTGCCCAGGGCTCCTGCGTGGCATTCAGGTAGAAGCCAGCCCCGTGACCGAAATCCCAGGCGTTCTCGGGATCGCCGGGGACGCCCGCGCCACGCGGACTGGTGTCCGGCGCGACGATGATCAGCCCCAGTTGCGCGGCCATACGCAGGGCGCCGGCCTTGTGCATGAAGTTTTCATCGGTGCAGGTCAACCCCGACAACCAATACAGCACCGGCAGCTTGACGCCCTGTTCCGCCTGCGGCGGCAGATAGACGGCAAACACCATGTCACAATTGAGTACGTCGGAATGATGTTTATAGCGTTTATGCCAGCCGCCGAAGCTTTTCTGGCAGGAAAGGTTTTCCAGGCTCATGACCGACCTCAGAAATGAATGACGCTGCGGATGCTCTTGCCTTCATGCATCAGGTCGAAGGCCTTGTTGATCTCTTCCAGGCCCATGGTGTGGGTGATAAAGGTGTCCAATGGGATTTCGCCCTTCTGCGCCATCTCCACATAGCTCGGCAGTTCACTGCGCCCGCGCACGCCGCCAAAGGCCGAACCGCGCCAAACGCGACCCGTCACCAGTTGGAACGGACGCGTGGCGATCTCCTGCCCCGCACCGGCCACGCCGATGATCACCGATTCGCCCCAGCCCTTGTGGCAACATTCCAGCGCTGCACGCATCAATTGCACATTGCCGATGCACTCGAAGGAGAAATCCACACCACCCTCGGTCATGTCGACGATAACTTCCTGAATCGGTCGATCAAAGTCCTTCGGGTTCACACAATCGGTGGCCCCCAGTTGCCTGGCAATCTCGAACTTGGCCGGGTTGATATCGATGGCAATGATCCGCGCCGCCTTGGCCTGGACCGCGCCGATCACCGCCGACAGGCCGATGCCGCCGAGACCGAAGATCGCCACGGTGTCACCCGGCTTGACCTTGGCGGTATTGATCACCGCGCCGATGCCGGTGGTGACGCCGCAGCCCAGCAAGCAGACCTTCTCCAACGGTGCGTCCTTGGCGATCTTGGCCACGGAGATTTCCGGCAATACGGTGTACTCGGAGAAGGTCGAGGTGCCCATGTAGTGGAAAATCGTCTCGCCCTTATAAGAGAAACGCGAAGTGCCGTCCGGCATCAGGCCCTTGCCCTGGGTAGCACGGATTGCCTGGCAGAGATTGGTCTTGCCCGACCGGCAGAATTTGCACTGGCCGCATTCCGGGGTGTACAGCGGGATCACGTGATCACCGACCGCCACCGATGTCACTCCTTCGCCGATGGCCTCGACAATCGCCCCGCCTTCATGACCCAGGATCGCCGGGAAAATGCCTTCCGGGTCAGCGCCGGACAAGGTGTAGGCGTCGGTGTGGCAGACGCCGGAGGCTACGACACGCAATAGCACTTCACCAGCCTTGGGCAAAGTGACATCGACTTCGATGATTTCCAGAGGTTTGTTTGCCTCGAAGGCAACGGCGGCACGTGACTTGATCATCCAGCAACTCCTGAAAAGTGAACGCGAAAGATTGCAGTGTAAATCATCGTTTGTTGATGAATAATCCAGCCAAAAGCAAAACATTATTGCTGTACAGGGATAATCAGATGAACGAGAACCGCTGGGAAGGCATCGACGAATTTGTCGCCGTGGCCGAGTGCAGCCAGTTCACCGCCGCCGCGCAACGGCTGGGGGTATCTTCTTCGCATATCAGCCGGCAGATCGCCCGGCTGGAAGAGCGGCTGCAAACGCGCCTGCTGTATCGCAGTACCCGGCGCGTCACGCTGACCGAAGCCGGCCAGACCTTCCTGCAACATTGCCAGCGCTTGCAGGATGGCCGCGACGAAGCCCTGCGGGCGGTGGGTGACCTGCACAGCGAGCCCAAAGGCTTGTTACGCATGACCTGTGCCGTGGCCTACGGCGAGCGTTTTATCGTGCCACTGTTGACCCGCTTCATGGGCCTGTATCCACAACTGCGCGTGGATATCGAGCTGAGCAATCGCACCCTGGACCTGGTGCATGAAGGGTTGGACCTGGCGATCCGCTTAGGTCGCCTGCAGGACTCGCGACTGGTGGCGACGCGGCTGGCACCGCGACGGATGTATCTGTGCGCGTCGCCCTCCTATCTGGAACGTTATGGTCGTCCTCACAGTCTCTCGGAACTGAGCCGACACAATTGTTTGATCGGTAGTTCAGATATCTGGCAACTGGCCCAGGACGGGCGCGAATTTTCCCAGCGGGTGCAGGGTAACTGGCGCTGCAACAGTGGCCAGGCGGTACTCGATGCGGTGTTGCAAGGGGTGGGTTTGTGCCAGTTACCGGATTATTACGTGCTGGAACACCTGCACAACGGCCAGTTGGTTTCGCTGTTGGAAACCCACCAGCCGCCGAATACGGCAGTGTGGGCGTTGTACCCGCAACAGCGACACCTGTCACCGAAGGTGCGCAAGCTGGTGGATTATCTCAAGGAGAAGTTGGCGAAACGCCCCGAGTACGCCGCTTGATCCATTACCCACATAATGACCACCTAATCCATAGTTATTATAAACCAGATACCACCCAGCATCAGTGTAGGCATAGCGATTGCCGCATCGATCTCATAGGGAGAAAGCAGGAAATACCAAGGCACGCGAATGGCCAGGATACACAGGAGCAAACCGAAACAGGCTCTGTATCTGTGCCGCAACTTATAGCGCAGTGACATATAAAGCAGAAACTCGAGGAAGCCGAATATAGAAAGAGAAATCATCAGCTCTACTAAATACATCCTCACACCCTCATCGCATGGAGTTAAAAACCATTAAAAGTAGGGCTGATCCTATATATCTGTAAGACATCAAGACTCTGACCTCAGGAAAAGTGACGACAAGTTTCTCATAGTCTCCTTAGGTATCCTTATCCATAGTTATTATAAACCAGATACCACCCAGCATCAGTGTGGACATGGCGATTGCAGCATCGATCTGATAAGGAGAAAGCAGGGAATACCAAGGCACGCGAATGGTCAGGACACACAGGAGCAAACCGAAGCAGACCCTGTATCTGTGCCGCAACTTATAGCGCAATGACATATAAAGCAGGAGCTGGATAAAACCGAATATTAAAAGAGAAATCAGCAAGTCTATTAAATACATTATCGCACTCTTGGTATCTGGATTTATAAATTTCCATAAAAAACCAAAAATCATGAAGGCCTGAATACACAGAGCACGCTAGACGCTAACTTGTGCCGTAGCCTCCGAAGAATTAGACCCAACAACCATTAACATGAAAAATATAATCTAATATTGAGCAAACTAATTTTTAATAGCCGTATTCTCCGGACTTCAAAATCATGGAAGAAGACGACTGCTGCGGACCAATCCCGCCATCAACGACGGCGACAAGACTTACGATAACATCGCTCGCGTGATAGGTCGGCAATTTTCCACCTACAAACTTGCTCGTCGATGCCCAAATAACGCCTCTGGCAATGCGCTGCGCCAACCCACTGGGAATAGCCGCCCCCATGGCGCCAAAGGCTGATGATGTAAGATTTGAGACAAGAGTACGCTGATTATTCAAAAGATCCCCTTGCTCCCGGGTCAACGGTTGCGAAAAGGCGACCATCATCAAACAGGGGCGCTCTTGAGCCAGCATCTTGTCATATAGCTGGACGATCAACTGCGTCACTTTGTACTGGGCGGCACGCGCTTCGCAAAAATATAAGGAATTGTACAAATTTCCGCGATCAGCAGGCTGAACGATAAAACGGTTGACATGAAAAACAATGCCCCAGTTTCCCTGATAGCGATATCGCTCAATACTCATATGGGTTTCCTCGACAGCCGATAAGTCCTACTGGATTTTTTGCAGCAGCAGGGACTAAACGCTACAAGAACCAGGGAACATTAAAAATAGGGCTGATCTGATATACCTGTAGGACATCAAGATTCAGAGCCAAGGAAATCACCCGCTTGCGCACCGCTTCGCAGCCGCCTCCCGTGGTCTTGCGTGGCAGCGATCTGAAAAGTAGGTAACAGGTTTCAACGATAACGCCGCGAGCTTGCCACCTGCGCCGGAAAAATCGGTAATAACCGAAAAATCTCAAGGAGGGCCAAACGATTCGAGTAGGTGATGTGCTGACCAGCGTGCCGACGATGGTGCTCGTGTAACCGAGGTCAGGCTCAAGAACCTCAGCGCCGATTGGCCCAACGCAGGCGCAGCCACTCCAGGTCTTCGGGGCGGGTGACTTTGATATTGTCCGCACGCCCTTCCACCAGGCGCGGTGCCTGGCCCGCCCACTCCATCGCCGAGGCTTCGTCGGTGACGGTGACCTCCGCCACCAGGCTGTCGGCCAGCGCCCGATGCAAGGCGCCGAGACGGAACATCTGCGGTGTGTAGGCGTGCCAGATCAAGCTGCGATCAACGGTTTCAACCACCCTACCGTGCGGGTCGACACGCTTGAGGGTGTCCCGAGCCGGCACGGACAGCAAGCCACCCACCGGATCGTCGGCGAGTTCGCCCAGCAACTTGTCGAGATCGTCACGGGACAGGTTCGGTCGGGCCGCATCATGGACCAGTACCCAGTCCTCATCCGCCGCGCCCTGGGCATGTAGATGCAGCAGGGCATTGAGTACCGAGTCGGCGCGCTCGGCGCCACCGTCGACGCGTTGGATACGCCGGTCACTGGCACAAGCCAGGCCAGGCCAATAGGGATCAGCCGGCGCCAGGCAGAGCAGCAGTCCCTTGAGCCCCGGATGATCGAGAAAACAGCCGAGGCTGTGTTCGAGAATGGTTCGTCCGCCCAGTTGCAGGTATTGCTTGGGACGGTCGGCCGCCATACGAGCCCCCACGCCCGCGGCAGGAATCACGGCCCAGAAGGCCGGTAGCGATAAGTCAGTCATTGTGCCAACTGATAAAGGGTTTCGCCGTCCTTGACCATGCCCAGTTCATGGCGAGCCCGTTCTTCAACGGTTTCCATGCCTTTCTTCAGTTCAAGAACTTCCGCATCGAGGACACGGTTACGCTCCAGCAAACGCGCGTTCTCGGCGTGCTGGTCGGCAATTTGCTGTGTCAGGTCGGCGACTTGCGCCAGACTCCCATTACCCACCCAGAGGCGGTACTGCAGGCCAGCCAGCAGCAAGAGCAAGACAAGGAACAACCAATTGGGACTGCGCATCGAATTTCGTTTACCCAGTGAAAAAGACAACCAAGCCCACTTCGATATACCCAACAGCACAAACCTGGAAGGACCAGGCTTGTGCTTGTCAGTCATCAGATTAGTTGCGAAAAGGTCGCCGCAGCGACTTTTCCGACACAACCTGGTGCCTTTTTACCATCTAGCGCTTAACCGCGAAACTCGGAACGACCGTTGTACTTCGCCTTGGCGCCCAATTGCTCTTCGATACGCAGCAGTTGGTTGTACTTGGAAACGCGGTCGGAACGACACAGCGAACCGGTCTTGATCTGGCCGGCGGCGGTGCCCACGGCCAGGTCGGCAATGGTCGAATCCTCGGTTTCACCGGAACGGTGCGAGATCACTGCCGTATAGCCGGCGGCCTTGGCCATCTGGATGGCTTCCAGGGTTTCGGTCAGGGTGCCGATCTGGTTGAACTTGATCAGGATGGAGTTAGCGATCCGCTTATCGATGCCTTCCTTGAGGATCTTGGTGTTGGTCACGAACAGGTCGTCGCCCACCAGTTGGGTCTTTTCGCCGATCTTGTCGGTAAGAACCTTCCAGCCAGCCCAATCGGACTCGTCCAGGCCGTCTTCGATGGAGATGATCGGATAGCGCTCGGTCAGGCCTTTGAGGTAGTCGGCAAAACCTTCGGCGGTGAACACTTGGCCTTCGCCGGACAGGTTGTACTTGCCGTCTTCGAAGAATTCGCTGGCGGCGCAGTCCAAGGCCAGTGTCACGTCGGTGCCCAGCTTGTAACCGGCGTTGGCGACAGCCTCGGAGATGACTTTCAGGGCATCTTCGTTGGACGCCAGGTTCGGCGCGAAACCACCCTCGTCACCCACCGCGGTGCTCAAACCACGCGCCTTCAGCACCGCCTTGAGGTGATGGAAAATCTCGGTGCCCATGCGCAGGCCTTCGGAGAAGGTCTTGGCACCCACCGGCTGGACCATGAATTCCTGGATGTCGACGTTGTTGTCGGCATGCTCGCCGCCGTTGATGATGTTCATCATCGGCACCGGCATGGAGTAGACACCGGGGGTACCGTTGAGGTTGGCAATATGCGCGTACAGCGGCAGATCCTGGTCCTGGGCAGCGGCCTTGGCGGCGGCCAGGGACACGGCGAGGATGGCGTTGGCGCCCAGGGTCGCCTTGTTCTCGGTGCCGTCCAGCGCGATCATGGCGTGGTCCAGGGCCTTCTGATCGGAAGGGTCCTTGCCCAGCAACAGCTCGCGGATCGGCCCGTTGATGTTGCCGACAGCCTTCAGCACGCCCTTGCCCAGGTAACGGCTCTTGTCGCCATCACGCAGCTCAAGTGCCTCACGCGAGCCGGTAGAAGCACCGGACGGAGCGCAGGCACTGCCGATGATGCCGTTGTCCAAAAGGACGTCCGCTTCCACGGTGGGGTTGCCACGGGAGTCGAGAACCTCACGACCTTTGATGTCGACGATTTTTGCCATTGTTGTAAACACTCCAAAGTTGACGAAAACGACGCAGCTGAAGGAAATTCTTTATCGTCGGCAAGTCAATGAATGCGGGCAGTCTTGCAGACGAAAAGGCTCTGGAGCTGGGGCCAGAGCCTTAAATCGTGCGGTACTTTACCGGAGATTTGAGGATTACGCGGTTTCTATCGTCGGAAAACTCTTCACCAGTTCATCCAACGCCTTGAGTTGTGCCAGGAACGGCTCCAGCCTGTCCAAGCGCAGAGCGCAAGGACCGTCGCACTTGGCGTTGTCCGGGTCAGGATGTGCCTCGAGGAACAGCCCCGCCAGGCTCTGGCTCATGCCGGCCTTGGCCAGGTCGGTGACCTGGGCCCGACGACCACCGGCGGAATCCGCGCGGCCGCCCGGCATCTGCAGGGCGTGGGTCACGTCGAAGAACACCGGGTATTCAAACTGCTTCATGATGCCGAAGCCGAGCATGTCCACCACCAGGTTGTTGTAGCCGAAGCTCGAACCACGCTCGCAGAGAATCAACTGATCATTGCCGGCTTCCACGCACTTGCCCAAGATGTGTTTCATTTCCTGGGGCGCGAGGAACTGGGCCTTCTTGATGTTGATCACCGCGCCGGTCTTGGCCATGGCAACCACCAGGTCGGTCTGGCGCGACAGGAAGGCTGGCAACTGGATGATATCGCAGACCTCGGCGACCACGGTGGCCTGGGCCGGCTCGTGGACGTCGGTAATGATCGGCACGCCGAACGCTTGCTTGATGTCCTGGAAGATGCGCATGCCCTCTTCCAAGCCAGGGCCACGGTAGGAGGTCACGGAGGAACGGTTGGCCTTGTCGAAGCTGGCCTTGAACACGTAGGGGATACCGAGCTTTTCGGTGACTTTGACGTACTCTTCGCAGACCTGCATCGCCATGTCACGGCTTTCCAGCACGTTCATGCCACCGAACAGCACCATCGGCTTGTCGTTGGCGATCTCGATGCCGCCAACGCGAATGATCTTCTGGGCCATCAGCGTTACGCCTTCTTCTGGTGTTGGGCCAAGGCCGCTTTGACGAAACCGCTGAACAACGGGTGGCCATCACGCGGGGTCGAAGTGAACTCTGGGTGAAACTGGCAGGCGACGAACCATGGATGATCCGGGGACTCAACCACTTCGACCAGCGCACCGTCACCGGAACGACCGGAAATCCTCAGGCCAGCTTCCATGATCTGCGGCAGCAAGTTGTTGTTCACTTCGTAGCGATGACGGTGACGCTCGACGATCACGTCCTTGGCGTAGCAACCGTGAACCAGCGAACCCGGCTCCAGCAGACAGTCTTGGGCACCCAGGCGCATGGTGCCACCCAAATCAGAGGCCTCGGTGCGGGTTTCGACCGCGCCGGTGGCATCTTCCCACTCGGTGATCAGGCCGACGACCGGGTGAGCGCTGGTGCGATCGAATTCGGTGGAGTTGGCATCTTTCCAGCCCAGCACGTTACGGGCGAATTCAATCACGGCCACCTGCATGCCCAGGCAGATACCCAGGTAGGGCACTTTGTTTTCACGGGCGTATTGCACAGCGGTGATCTTGCCTTCCACGCCACGCAGGCCGAAACCGCCCGGCACGAGGATCGCATCGACGCCTTCGAGCAAGCCGGTGCCCTGGTTCTCGATGTCTTCGGAATCGATATAGCGCAGGTTGACCTTGGTGCGGTTGGTGATGCCGGCGTGACTCATCGCCTCGATCAACGACTTGTAGGCGTCCAGCAGTTCCATGTACTTGCCGACCATGGCGATGGTGACTTCGTGCTCGGGGTTGAGCTTGGCGTCGACCACCTGCTCCCACTCGGACAGGTCGGCACCGTTGCATTGCAAGCCGAAACGCTCGACGACGAAATCATCCAGACCCTGGGCGTGCAGGACCGCCGGGATCTTGTAGATGGTGTCGACGTCTTCCAGGGAGATCACCGCACGCTCTTCGACGTTGGTGAACAACGCGATCTTGCGACGCGAGGACACATCCACCGGGTGGTCGGAGCGGCAGATCAGCACGTCAGGCTGCAAGCCGATGGAGCGCAGCTCCTTGACCGAGTGCTGGGTCGGTTTGGTCTTGGTCTCGCCAGCGGTGGCGATGTACGGGACCAGGGTCAGGTGCATCAGCATCGCGCGCTTGGAGCCGACTTCGACGCGCAACTGGCGGATGGCTTCGAGGAACGGTTGCGATTCGATGTCGCCCACGGTACCGCCGATTTCCACCAGGGCTACGTCGGCATCGCCGGCGCCCTTGATGATGCGCCGCTTGATTTCGTCGGTGATGTGCGGAATCACCTGGATGGTCGCGCCCAGGTAATCACCACGGCGCTCCTTGCGCAGCACGTGCTCGTAGACACGGCCAGTGGTGAAGTTGTTGTTCTGGGTCATCGTCGTGCGAATGAACCGCTCGTAGTGGCCCAGGTCCAGGTCGGTCTCGGCGCCGTCGTGGGTGACGAACACTTCACCGTGCTGGAACGGGCTCATGGTGCCCGGGTCGACGTTGATGTACGGGTCCAGTTTGAGCATGGTGACTTTCAGTCCCCGCGCCTCCAGGATGGCCGCCAATGAAGCCGAGGCAATGCCTTTCCCCAATGAAGAAACAACACCGCCCGTGACGAATATGTAGCGCGTCATGAAAAACCCTAGAAGTCTGCGTTAAAGCGGTCCGAGCCGCCGGGGAAAGCGAAGGAAGGCCAAAGCCCCCGATCACCTGCATTAATCACAGTGCATCTTTCAAAAAAACCGCCGCGTTGGGACGGACCGCAAGTGATAACACCGGTACGTTGCTCGCTACACATTTTTTGGAATCGCCCAGCAAAGACTGCTTGGTAATCGGCAACTCCTGCCATTCAGGCGAATCCACAGAAGTTGTATCAAGAAGGGAGCGTAGTCTACCGGAAAGCAGCTTTCAGCTCAAACCTTGATCGCTCGAAGGTGGGTGCCAGCGCAAATGCCAGTCTCCGAACGAACTACCATCGAGTCCCGCCAGGTTGGCCACAGCCAGCAATTGCTCGCCCCGATAGACCAGCGGCAATCGGCCGCGGACAAACCAGGGCACCCCGCTTTCGTTAAGCAGGCGCTTGAGATCACGATGCCCGCGGTCTGGCAGATGCAGCACCTCGCCGCCCTGACGATAGCGCACTCGCAACGGGCCGGGCGGCGCATCGCCGATGATCAGCAATTCGCCGTTGTCCGGTAACTCCAGGGAAGGCCCTGGGTGGGTCCACTCGATATCCGCCACCGGCTGGCGCAGCCAGGAACCGCTCAACCACCACAAGTGCTCGTCGGCGCGGTGCAATTCGCCTTCGGCCAGGCGCCACTTCGGTCTCGCATCGTGCCCGGCATCGCGCAAATCATCCCAACCAGCCCAGTGATCGCTGTCCGGCAGGCGGGTCAACGGCGCCAGCCAGTGACGCAACAAATTGCGCTGGCGCGCCGGCGACAGCTCGATCACCGCGTCCAGCGCCAGCGACGGCATGCCCAGCCAGTCGTAGCGGGAATGGGCCTGAGCGCCGTCAAGATCGACGTCAGCCAGCTCATCCAGCAACTCCTGGGCCTCGCGCAGGTGTGCGGCGCTGCGCACCATGCTGCTGACCGCCTGCGGCCAACGCTCGCTGAGGTCGGGGAAAACCCGGTGGCGCAGGTAATTGCGGGAAAACTGCTGATCGGCGTTGGACGGGTCCTCGATCCAATGCAAACCCTGATCGCGGGCGTACTGTTCCAGCTCCGCACGCGAAACATCAAGCAGCGGCCGGACCAGATACCCACCGCCCACTTCACGCTCGCTCGGCATGGCCGCCAGCCCCCTAACCCCGGCGCCGCGCAACAGTCGGAACAACAGCGTCTCGGCCTGGTCGTCGCGATGCTGGGCTGTCAGCAGGACTTCGTTCAACCGAGTCACCCCGGCGAATGCCAGGTAGCGCGCATCACGGGCGGAACGCTCAAGACTGGCACCGAGCTGGACGCTCACTCGTACCACCTGCAAGGGCACGCCCAGCGTGTCGCAGAACGCCTGGCAGTGTTCGGGCCAACTGTCGGCGGCGACCTGCAAGCCATGATGGATATGCAGGGCCGAAAGCTCAGGCAGGGATTGGCTCTTGCCCAGTCGGACCAGCAGATGCAGAAGGACGGTGGAGTCGAGGCCACCGGAGAAGGCCAGGCGCCAGGTCGAGGCAGTGCGCCAAGGGGCCAGGGCGTGGAGAAGCCTGGAAGGTAAATCGATATCTGACTGACGCATCACTTGACGCCCCCGATCCTGTAGGAGCCGAGCCTGCTCACAAAAGCGATTTCACCTAGGTGATGAAATTCACCGAATGGTCGCCTGTAGCGGTTCGCAAGCAAGCCCGGCGCCTACAGTCCATGCAGGGGCGAGCGTGCTCGCGAGGAACGCCAATGGGGGTTCTATCAGAGACCGTAGCTCATCAACCGCTCATAGCGACGGGCCAGCAACGCATCGTTGTCGAATTTCTGCAACATCGCTAGCTGCGCGCTCAGTTCAGCACGGATCAGCCCGGCTGCGGCCACCGGATCACGGTGAGCGCCGCCCAGCGGCTCGGCGATCACTTTGTCGACGATGCCCAGGCCTTTCAGACGCTCGGCGGTAATACCCATGGCTTCCGCGGCATCCGGGGCCTTCTCGGCGGTCTTCCAGAGGATCGAGGCACAGCCTTCCGGAGAAATCACCGCGTAGGTCGAGTACTGCAACATGTTCAGTTGGTCGCAGACACCGATCGCCAGCGCACCGCCGGAACCACCTTCACCGATAACCGTGGCGATGATGGGGGTTTTCAGGCGCGCCATGACCCGCAGGTTCCAGGCGATGGCTTCGCTCTGGTTGCGCTCCTCGGCATCGATGCCCGGGTAAGCGCCCGGCGTGTCGATAAAGGTCAGGATCGGCATTTTGAAGCGCTCGGCCATTTCCATCAGGCGGCAGGCCTTGCGATAACCTTCCGGGCGCGGCATGCCGAAGTTGCGACGCACCTTCTCGCGCACTTCACGGCCTTTCTGGTGACCGATGACCATCACTGGCTGGTCTTCCAGGCGGGCGATACCGCCGACGATCGCGGCATCGTCGGAGAAATGGCGGTCGCCGTGCAGTTCATCGAACTCGGTGAAGATGTGCTCGATGTAGTCCAAGGTGTAGGGGCGACGTGGATGACGCGCCAGGCGCGCGATCTGCCAACTGGTCAGTTTGCCGAAAATGTCTTCGGTCAGCGTGCTGCTCTTGTCCTGCAGGCGAGCGATTTCATCGCCGATGTTCAGCGAATTGTCATTACCGACCAAGCGCAGTTCTTCGATCTTGGCTTGCAGGTCAGCGATCGGCTGTTCGAAATCAAGAAAATTCGGGTTCATAAGCATCCGTCTTGGGTCGAGCACAGTAGTTTTTACACAGCCTGGCCGGCCGATTGATCTATATCGCGCCCTACCTTAAGGGATATGGCGCGCTCAGGTCGAGATTAAAAGTAAGTTCCAGGTCGGGACGCATTGATAGCACCACCACCTCAACGGTATTGGAGAAAGACGTTGTCTCGCCCGAACTGGTCACGCAATGCCTGAATCAGACTGTCAGCGGGGTCGATCTTCCAACTGTCGCCGAGCTGCAACAGCGCCTTGGCATCCGGACCGGTGTACTCCATGGTGATGGGACAGGCGCCTCGGTGCTTCTTGAACAACTCGCCCAGCCAGCGCAGCTCATCGCCCTGGAGCCTGGCACTTTGCACCTTCAGGCGCAGGCTCTCGGCCAGTTGGGTACGGGCATCCTCCATGCTCATCACACGCTTGACCCGCAGGCGCAGACCACCGGAGAAATCATCGTTACTGACCTCGCCCTCGACCACCACCATTGCATCGGTCTGCAACAACGATTGGGCCGACATAAAAGCATCGGCGAACAATGACGCCTCGATTCGCGCCGAGCGGTCGTCGAGGGTGATAAAGCCCATCTTGTCGCCTTTTTTGTTTTTCATCACCCGCAGGTTGATGATCATCCCCGCCACGGTCTGGGTATCCCGGGCCGGCTTCAGGTCGATGATGCGCTGGCGGGCGAAACGACGAATCTCGCCCTCGTACTCATCGATCGGATGACCGGTCAGGTAAAGACCGAGAGTGTCCTTCTCGCCTTTCAGGCGCTCCTTGAGGGTCAGTTCCTTGGCCTTGCGGTGATTGCCATAGACATCCGCGTCTGCCTCGACGAACAATCCGCCAAACAGGTCGGCGTGGCCGCTGTCATGGGTGCGCGCGGTCTGTTCGGCGGCCTTGATCGCTTCTTCCATCGCCGCCAGCAGGACCCCGCGGTTACGGTCGATATTGGCCTGGTAAGGCTTGGGCTCGTCGTGGAAATACGGACCGAGCCGATCCAACGCGCCACTGCGGATCAGGCCGTCGAGGGTGCGTTTGTTGATGCGCTTGAGATCGACCCGTGCGCAGAAATCGAACAGGTCCTTGAAGGGACCGTCCTGGCGCGCTTCGGTAATCGCCTCCACCGGGCCTTCGCCGACGCCCTTGATGGCGCCGAGGCCGTAGATGATCCGGCCTTCGTCGTTCACCGTGAACTTGAACTCCGAAGCATTCACGTCCGGCGCGTCAAGACGCAGCTTCATGGTGCGCACTTCTTCGATCAAGGTCACGATCTTGTCGGTGTTGTGCATATCGGCCGAGAGCACTGCGGCCATGAACGGCGCCGGATAATGGGTCTTCAGCCAGGCAGTCTGGTACGACACCAGGCCGTAGGCGGCGGAGTGGGATTTGTTGAAACCGTAACCGGCGAACTTCTCTACCAGATCGAAGATGTTACCGGCCAGGTCCGGGTCGATGTTGTTGGTCTTGCAGCCCTCGATAAATCCACCGCGCTGCTTGGCCATTTCCTCGGGCTTTTTCTTACCCATGGCCCGACGCAGCATATCCGCGCCGCCAAGGGTGTAGCCGGCCATGACCTGGGCAATCTGCATCACCTGTTCCTGGTACAGGATGATGCCGTAGGTCGGCGCCAATACGGGTTTGAGGCCCTCGTACTGGTAATCGGAGTGCGGGTACGCCAGCTCGGCACGACCATGCTTGCGGTTGATGAAGTCATCCACCATGCCGGACTGCAGCGGGCCCGGACGGAACAGCGCCACCAGGGCGATGAGGTCTTCCAGGCAGTCGGGCTTGAGCTTCTTGATCAGCTCTTTCATGCCACGCGATTCCAACTGGAACACCGCCGTGGTCTCGGCCTTCTGCAACAGGCTGTAGGTCGGTTTGTCGTCCAGCGGGATAAAGGCAATATCCAGCGGCGGTTCGTTGACCTTGGCCCGGTCACGGTTGATGGTCTTCAGCGCCCAATCGATGATCGTCAGGGTCCGCAGGCCCAGGAAGTCGAACTTCACCAAGCCGGCCGCCTCAACGTCATCCTTGTCGAACTGGGTCACCAGGCCTTCGCCTTCTTCATCGCAATAGATCGGCGAGAAGTCAGTCAGCTTGGTCGGCGCGATCACCACCCCGCCGGCGTGCTTACCGACGTTGCGCACCACACCTTCAAGCTTGCGGGCCATCTCCCAGATTTCCGCCGCTTCTTCATCGACCTTGATGAAGTCACGCAGGATCTCTTCCTGCTCGTAGGCTTTTTCCAGGGTCATGCCGACTTCGAAAGGAATCATCTTCGACAGGCGATCCGCCAGGCCGTAGGACTTGCCCTGCACCCGCGCCACGTCGCGTACCACGGCCTTGGCGGCCATGGAGCCGAAGGTGATGATCTGGCTTACCGCGTTGCGGCCATATTTTTCGGCCACGTAGTCGATCACCCGATCACGACCGTCCATGCAGAAGTCGACGTCGAAGTCGGGCATGGAAACCCGTTCCGGGTTGAGGAAGCGTTCGAACAGCAGGTCATATTCCAGCGGGTCGAGGTCGGTGATCTTCTGTACATAGGCCACCAGCGAACCGGCACCCGACCCCCGGCCAGGGCCGACCGGCACGCCGTTGCTCTTGGCCCACTGGATAAAGTCCATGACGATCAGGAAGTAACCGGGGAAGCCCATCTGGATAATGATGTCCAGCTCGAAATTCAAGCGGTCGACATAGACCTGGCGTTTGGCCTCGTAGTCTTCAGTGGTGTCCCTGGGTAGCAGGACCGCCAGACGCTCTTCGAGACCATCGAACGACACCTTGCGGAAATACTCGTCGATGGTCATGCCATCGGGAATCGGAAAGTTAGGCAGGAAGTGCGTGCCCAGTTTCACCTCGATATTGCAGCGCTTGGCGATCTCGACGGTGTTTTCCAGGGCATCGGGCAGGTCGCTGAACAGCTCGGCCATTTCCTCGGCGCTTTTGAGGTACTGCTGGTCGCTGTAGTTCTTCGAGCGACGCGGGTCATCGAGCGCCCGGCCTTCACCGATGCAGACGCGGGTTTCGTGAGCCTCGAAATCTTCCTGCTTGATAAACCGCACATCGTTGGTCGCCACCAGCGGCGCCCCCAGCTTCTCGGCCAGGGCCACGGCGCCGTGTAGCTGTTCTTCGTCGTTCGGGCGATGGGTGCGCTGGATCTCCAGGTAGAAACGCTCCGGGAACACCGCCATCCACTCACGTGCCAGGGCTTCGGCTTCGGCGGCGTTATCGCCGAGCAGAGCCATGCCGATCTCGCCCTCCTTTGCCGCCGACAGCATGATCAGGCCCGCATTGGCCTCGGCGACCCACTCACGCTCGACGATGATCATGCCGTTGCGCTGACCCTCGATGAAGCCACGGGAAATCAGCTCGGTCAGGTTGCGATAACCCAGGGGGTTCATCGCCAGCAGGCTGATCCGGCTCAACGGCGCATCGGAGTCTTTGTTCGACAGCCACAGGTCGGCACCGCAGATCGGCTTGATTCCGGCGCCCATGGCGGTCTTGTAGAACTTGACCAGGGAACACATGTTGTTCTGATCGGTCACCGCCACGGCGGGCATATTCAAGCCGGCCAGGGCCTTGACCAGCGGCTTGATCCGCACCAGACCGTCGACCAGGGAATATTCAGTGTGCAGGCGCAGGTGAACGAATGAAGCCGGCATAGTGATCCTGTAGAAGCATGAAAAACGACAAGGCCCGGATTGTACCGGGCCTGGGCTAAAACATCAGCAGACTAAAGCTCGACAAGGCTTTCACGGGCCTCCCAGGCCAGCCGCACGGGCGCGAACGAGCGCCGGTGAATCGGCGTCGGCCCCAGACGACTCAAGGCTTCCAGGTGTACCGGAGTCGGATAACCCTTGTGCCCGCCGATCCCATAACCGGGATAGATCAATTCAACAGCCGCCATTTCACGATCACGGCTGACTTTGGCCAGAATCGACGCCGCCGCAATCGCCGGTACCTTGCTATCGCCCTTGACCACAGCCTGCGCCGGCATCGGTAGTTGCGGGCAGCGGTTGCCGTCGATCATTGCCAACCTGGGCTGGATATGCAGGCCCGCGACCGCCCGCTGCATTGCAAGCAGGGTGGCATGGAGGATATTCAGCGCATCGATTTCCTCGACCTCGGCTCGGGCGACGCACCAACTCAGGGCTTTTTCGCAGATTTCGTCATACAGTTTTTCGCGCCGGGCCTCGGTCAGTTTCTTCGAGTCGTTCAACCCGAGAATCGGTCGCTTGGGATCAAGGATCACCGCTGCCGTGACCACCGCACCGCAGAGCGGACCGCGACCAACTTCATCGACGCCGGCGACCAGATCCTCGGCGTCGGCCACCAGGCTGAAGTCCAGTCCCATCTGCATCTTCACGTTACTCATACCGGCTTACCGATCAACGTCAGGACCGCATCGGCGGCCTGGTTCGAGGCATCCAGGCGCAGGGTCCGGTGGATCGCCTCGAAATCGCGGGTTTGTTCCCGACCATCCTCGATCAGCGGCGACAGGGCGTTGGCCAGCGCTTCAGGCGTGGCATCGTCCTGCAACAGTTCGGGCACCAGCAGACGCTGGGCCAGCAGATTGGGCAAGGAGACGTAGGGGCTTTTCACCAGGCGCTTGAGAATCCAGAAGGTCAGCGGCGCCAGGCGGTAGGCGACCACCATCGGGCGTTTGTAGAGCAATGCCTCGAGGGTAGCCGTGCCGGAAGCGATCAACACCGCATCGCAGGCCTCCAGTGCCTTATGGGACTGGCCATCCAGCAGCGTCAACGGCAGGTCGTGCTCCGCCAGCAACGCCTCGATCTGGCTACGACGCTGCGCACTGGCGCACGGCATGACAAAACGAATGCCCGGATGCATCGCTTGCAACCGTTGCGCCGTATCCAGGAACAACCCACCCAGGCGTGCCACTTCGCCGCCACGGCTGCCGGGCATCAACGCCACCAACGGGCCGTCCGGCAAACCGAGTTCGGCACGCGCTGCCGAGCGATCGGTCTGCAGCGCAATGGTGTCGGCCAGGGTGTGCCCGACAAATCGCACCGGCACACCCTGCTCTTCGTAGAAACGCGCTTCAAACGGCAACAGCGTCAACATCAGATCACAGCCTTCGCGGATCTTCAGCACCCGCTTCTGGCGCCAGGCCCAGACAGATGGACTGACGTAGTGCACGGTCTTGATCCCGGCTCGACGCAGCTTGAGTTCGATGTTGAGGGTGAAGTCGGGGGCGTCGATGCCGATAAAGGCATCCGGCTTTTCGGCAATCAGCGTCTGGATCAACGTCTTGCGCCGCTTGAGCAACTCAGGCAAACGCCCGAGCACCTCGACCAGGCCCATGACCGACAGGCGCTCCATGGGGAAATAGGAGACCAACCCTTGCGCCTCCATCAAGGGACCGCCCACACCGATAAACTCGACAGCGGGATGCCGCGCCTTGAGCGCCCGCATCAGACCGGCACCGAGAATATCGCCGGACGCTTCACCGGCAACCAGTGCAATACGCAGGCTGGCCATGATCAGCGGGTGATGCCGCGGGTCGAGGACTGGATGGATTCGAGAAACACCGCCACTTCCGGGTACTGCGCGGCAGGCTCGGCCAGTTCGACAATCGCCTGATCCACCGTCAGGCCCTGGCGATACACCACCTTGTAGGCCCGGCGCAGCGCATGGATCACTTCTTCGCTGAAGCCCCGACGGCGCATGCCTTCAAAGTTCATGCTGCGGGCTTCGGCCGGGTTGCCGAACACCGTGACATAGGCCGGGACGTCCTTGCCAATGGCGGTGCCCATGCCGGAAAAACTGTGGGCGCCAATATGGCAGAACTGATGCACCAGCGTGTAGCCGGAAAGGATCGCCCAGTCATCGACATGCACGTGACCGGCCAGCGCCGTGTTGTTGACCAGGATGCAATGGTTGCCGATCACGCTGTCATGGCCGATATGGGCATAAGCCATGATCAGGTTGTGATCACCCAGTGTGGTTTCCGAGCGATCCTGGACCGTGCCGCGATGAATCGTCACGCCTTCGCGGATGATATTGTGGTCACCGATCCACAGACGAGTGTCCTCGCCCTTGTACTTAAGATCAGGGGTATCCTCACCCACCGAGGAAAACTGGTAGATGCGGTTGTGTTTGCCAATCCGGGTCGAGCCCTTGAGGACCACATGCGGCCCGATCACTGTTCCCTCGCCGATTTCCACACCTGCGCCGATGATCGACCAAGGGCCGACCTCGACGCCGTCGGCCAGCACGGCCGCCGGATCGATGATTGCGCGAGGGTCAATCAAACTCATACCGCCTGTTCCGCGCAGATGATCTCGGCCGAACACACCGGTTTGCCGTCAACCGAGGCCTGGCACTCGAATTTCCAGATCTTGCGCTTGCAACTGATGAAGGTGGCTTCGAGGATCAATTGATCGCCCGGCTTGACCGGCTGGCGGAAGCGCAGCTTGTCGGAGCCGACGAAATAGTAAAGGGTGCCATCGGCAGGCTTCACGTCCAGGATCTTGAAACCAAGGATGCCGGCAGCCTGGGCCATGGCTTCAATGATCAATACGCCCGGCATGATCGGATGCGCCGGAAAATGGCCATTGAAGAAAGGCTCGTTGATGCTGACATTCTTGTAAGCACGAATGCGCTTGGCCTCGACATCCAGTTCCACCACCCGGTCAACCAGCAGGAACGGATAACGGTGAGGCAGGTATTCGCGAATCTCGTTGATGTCCATCATTTCGTGGGGAAGCCTGTAGTAAAGATGGGGAGCACGCCACGGGCATGCGCCTCTAGCAAATCAAGAAGTTAGCTTTCGTACAGACTCAGGCGACTACTTGATATGGAAATGGTATCAGCCTTCAGATGAAGCGTTCGCGTCCGGGGTCACGTCCCCGACACGTTTTTCCAGCTGTCGCAGTCGCCGCGCAATGTCATCGAGTTGGCGAATACGCGCCGCGCTCTTGCGCCACTCGGCGGCCGGCTGCATGGCCGTACCGGAAGAATAGGAGCCCGGCTCAGTGATCGAGTGGGTCACCATGGTCATCCCGGTCAGGAACACGTTATCGCAAATTTCGATGTGCCCTACGAGGCCGACGCCACCGGCGAGCATGCAATGCTTACCGATTTTGGTACTGCCGGAAATGCCGCAGCAGGCCGCCATTGCGGTGTGATCACCCACCTGGACGTTATGGGCGATCTGGATTTGGTTGTCGAGCTTGACGCCGTTACCGATGATCGTATCGGCCAATGCGCCGCGATCGATGGCGGTATTCACACCGATTTCCACGTCATCACCGATCACCACGCCGCCGATTTGGGCGATCTTGTGCCAAACGCCCTTTTTGTTGGCGAAACCGAAGCCTTCACCACCGAGCACCGCGCCGGACTGGATCACTACACGCTTGCCGATACGCACGTCGTGGTACAGGGTGACCCGTGGCGCCAGCCAGCCGCCATCGCCGATTTCACAACGAGCGCCGACAAAGCACTGGGCGCCAATGGTCACGCCCGCGCCAATGCGCGCACCGCTCTCAATCACCGCGAAAGCGCCGATACTCGCCGCCGGGTCGATCAGCGCATCCGCCGCCACGACAGCACTCGGGTGAATACCTGGCGCCGCCTTGGGTTTCGGGTCGAACAGGTGCGAAATACCTGCATAGGCTAGGTAGGGATCGGCCACTACCAAGGCATTCCCAGCATAAGCCTCGGCCTCGGCGGCCTTGAGCAACACAGCGCCGGCCTGGCAGTCCGCGAGGTATTTACGGTATTGGGGATTTGCCAGAAAACTCAATTGAGCTGGGCCAGCCTCCTGCAAGGTGGCCAGCCCGGTGATTTCCTTCTCCGGGTCACCACGCAGGGTGGCGCCGAGGATCTCGGCCAATTGGCCGAGCTTGATAGTTGCAGTCATGGATTACTTCAGCTGATTCATGCGCTCGATAACCTGGCGAGTGATGTCGTACTGAGGTTTGACATCGATCACTGCACCACGCTCGAACACCAGGTCAAAAGCACCTTTCTTGATGACTTCTTCTACCGCGCTGTCCAGTTTGGGCTTCAATTGCTTGAGCATTTCACGGTCGGCTACGGCCTTGGCTTCGTTCAATTCCTTGGACTGGAACTGGAAGTCACGGGCCTTTTGCTTGAATTCCAGCTCAAGGCGCTCACGTTCGCCCTGTTGCATCTTGTCGCCACCGCTGACAAGGCGGTCCTGGATGCCCTTGGCGCTGCTTTCCAGGGCTTTCAGCTTAGTCAGTTGCGGGCCGAACTTCTTCTCGGCATCCACGGCGTATTTCTTGGCCGCGTCGGATTCCAGCAACGCCATCTGGTAGTTCAGGACAGCGATCTTCATTTCGGCAAACGCCGGGGTAGCCACCAGGACGGTCGCCAGCAGCACCAGTTGAGTCAACTTACGCACGATAAACTCCTACAAATTCATTGTCGTTATCTTGGGTCAGACTATCAGAACGTCTGACCGAGGGAGAATTGGAATATCTGAGTTTCAGCGTTATCCGGTTTCTTGACTGGCATCGCCAGGGCAAAGCTCAACGGGCCCAGGGCAGTGACCCAGGTCACGCCCACACCGACGGAGCTGGCGAGGTTGCTCAAACTGATATCGTTGCACTGTGTATTGGAAGCTGAACCGTTGGTGTTCTTGACCTGATCGCACTTGGAGTCGAACACGTTACCCACATCCCAGAATACCGAGGTGCGCAGGGAGCGTTGATCCTTGACGAACGGCAGCGGGAACAGCACCTCCGCGCCGCCCTGGATCAGCACGTTACCACCGAACGGCAGCGGATCATTGTCTGAGTCGGCAATGGTACCGACGTTACCCGTCACGCCCACACCGCGGCTTGGCGTACCACGAGGACCCAAGGTGCTGTCCTTGAAGCCACGGACCGAGTTGAAACCACCGGCATAGTAGTTCTCGTAGAACGGCAAGCCCTCGGTCGAGCCATAGCCGTCGCCGTAACCCAGTTCGGTATGGAAACGCATGGTGTAGGTATCAGTCAGCGGCGCGAACACTTGGCCGCGGTAGTCGAGCTTGAAGAATGACAGGTCGCTGCCTGGCGTGGTGGCTTCCAGGGTCACGCTCTGGGAATGACCACGGGTGGCCAGGACGCCCTTGTTCAGGGTCGATTCCGACCAGCCGACCGAGGCCTTGAAGTTCAGGTAGCTGTCGCCCTCGCGGTTCACGAAGTCGAAGATCTCGTCCACGGTATACAGGCCGGTCTTGATCTTGTCCTGCTGCGCAGTCAGACCGAAGGTCAGACGCGAGGTCTCGCTGATCGGGTAACCCACGCTCACACCGGCACCCAGGCTATCTACCGCATAGCTGGCAACATCGACATCGAGGTCTTTGTAGTCGGTGGTGCGATAGAACACGTTGTAACCCAGGCTGACACCGTCGGTGGTCCAATAGGGATCGACGTAGCCGAAGTTGTAACGGCTCTGGTATTCACTGCGGGTCAGGCCGATGCTGACTTTGTTACCCGTACCGAGGAAGTTGTTCTGGGTAATCGAACCACCGAGGATCAGACCGGCACTCTGGGCAAAACCGACGCTGGCGGTGATCGAACCCGAAGCCTGCTCTTCCACCGCGTAATTCACGTCGACCTGGTCGTCGACACCTGGAACCGCCGGGGTCTCGACGTTGACTTCCTTAAAGAAGCCCAGGCGTTCGAGACGGGTCTTGGACTGGTCGATCAGGTAGGTGGAAGCCCAACCGCCTTCCATCTGGCGCATTTCACGACGCAACACTTCGTCGGCGGACTTGGTGTTGCCACGGAAGTTGATCCGGTTGACGTAGGCACGCTTGCCCGGATCGACCACAAAGGTGATATCGACGGTGTGATCCTCGTCGTTCGGCGTCGGTACGCCGTTGACGTTGGCAAAGGTATAACCATCGTTACCCAAGCGACGGGTGATCAGCTCCGAAGTAGTGGTCATCAGCTTACGCGAGAATACCTGGCCCTTCTCGACCAGCAGCAGGGACTTGACCTGGTCTTCAGGCACTTTCAGGTCACCGCTGAGCTTCACCTCGCGAACCTTGTATTTCTGACCTTCGGTGACGTTGACGGTGATATAGACGTTTTTCTTGTCCGGCGTGATCGAAACCTGGGTCGAGGCGATATCCATGTTGATATAGCCACGGTCCAGGTAATAGGAACGCAGGCGCTCCAGGTCACCGGAAAGTTTTTCACGAGCATACTTGTCGTCGTTCTTGAAGAACGACAACCAGTTGGTGGTCTTGAGTTCGAACAAATCGATCAGGTCTTCGTCGGGGAATACCGTGTTGCCCACCACGTTGATGTGCTGGATGGCGGCAACGGTGCCTTCGTTGATCTTGATTTTCAAGCCTACGCGATTGCGCGGCTGTGGCACCACTTCGGTCTCGACCTCGGCGGAGTAGCGGCCTTGGGCCACGTACTGACGCTGGAGTTCGTTACGAACACCTTCGAGGGTTGCGCGTTGGAAGATCTCACCTTCGGCCAGACCGGACTGCTTCAGACCCTTTATCAGGTCGTCAGTCGAAATGGCCTTGTTGCCTTCTATATCGATACTGGCCACCGAAGGCCGCTCGACCACCGTGATAACCAGAACGTTACCGTCGCGCCCCAGCTGGATATCCTGGAAAAACCCGGTTTTGAACAACGCGCGAGTGGATTCCACCAGGCGCCGATCATCCGCTTGCTCCCCAACGTTCAATGGTAACGCGCCAAACACACTACCAGCGGATACCCGCTGAAGGCCATTGACACGAATATCGGAGATAGTGAAGGACTCGGCGTGAACTTCGGCGATCATCAATACGGTGAGAACCGCAGTTAGCAGCAGACGTTTCATGAAGTCCTTTCTTATTCCAACTGGCAATAAACAAATTGCCGCAAAAAAATGCGGCGAACTCGCAATTTCTTCGGCGCGTTACAGTCGACCCAGATCGTTGACCAGGGCAAGTAGCATCACCCCAACCACCAAACTGATGCCGATTTGTATCCCCCAACCCTGTACTCGCTCCGACAACGGGCGACCACGGGCCCACTCGATCAGATAAAACAGCAAATGCCCCCCATCCAGTACCGGGATAGGCAACAAATTCAGAACGCCCAGGCTGATGCTCAAATAAGCCAGGAAATTCAGGAAATCAGCGACACCCGACTGGGCCGAAGCGCCCGCCACTTTAGCAATGGTTATCGGTCCACTCAAGTTTTTTACCGAGAGCTCGCCGAACAACATTTTCTTTAGCGAATCCAGGGTCAGAACGCTCATGTTCCAGGTACGCCTGGCCCCCTCGCCGATCGCCGCCAAAGGCCCGAAGCTGACCTCTCGGACCATCTCCGGCGGCCAATCCACGGCCTTGACGCCTGCCCCCAGGTAACCGCTGGCAGACTTACCCTCACCCCGGGAAGCCAAGGTCAGCGGGACATCGATTTGAGCACCATCGCGCTCCACATGCAGCACAATTTTGGTATCCGGCCGTACACGGACCCAATCCACCACTTGCTGCCAGTCATCGACGGCATCGCCATTCAACGACAGCAGGCGATCGCCGGTCTTCAGGCCAGCGGCCTGAGCCGGGCCTTTGGGGTCGAGTTCGGCTAACAATGGCGGTAGCGCCGGGCGCCACGGACGAATCCCCAAGGACTTGATCGGGTCGGGCTCGTCAGCGCCATGCAGCCAGTGGTCAAGGATCAGCTCACGGGGAGAGTCGCTGGTCGAACCCGGCTCACGCACCTGCAAGTGCAACGTGCCACTTTCTCCCAGCCGACGGACCAACTGCAGGTTGACGGCGGACCAACCGGTGGTCGGCTCGCCATCTATGGCGACAATTTCCTGACCGACGTTCAAACCCGCCTTGGCTGCGATACTGCCGCTCTCCACCCCGCCGATGATCGGACGTACCTGCTGGCTGCCGAGCATCGCCAGCACCCAAAAAAACACGATTGCCAACAGGAAGTTGGCGATTGGGCCGGCAGCGACAATAGCGATGCGCTGACGCACGGTCTTGCGATTGAAGGCCTGATCGAGCTCGCCCGGCGCAACCGCCGCTTCACGCTCGTCGAGCATCTTCACGTAGCCGCCGAGCGGAATCGCCGCCAACACGAACTCGGTGCCATGACGGTCATGCCAACGCAGCAGCGGCGTACCGAACCCCACGGAAAAGCGCAACACCTTGACGCCGCAGCGGCGCGCCACCCAGAAGTGACCGAATTCATGAAAAGTAACCAGCACACCCAATGCCACCAGGGTGCCGACAATCATATAGAGCGCGCTCATCTACTTTCTCCGCAATCCTATCAAGTGTCGCATCGCGCTTACGCTACACCGGGCTCAACGCCCGTTGCGACTCAGCCACTGTTCGGTCAATGCCCGTGCCTTGGCATCTGCTGCGAATACCGCGCCGAGTTCATCGACCGCAACAACAGGTTCCAGATTCAACACTGCCTCGATGATACTCGCGATCTCGGGATAACGGATGCGCCGTTCGAGAAACGCGGCTACGGCCACCTCATTGGCCGCATTGAGCATCGCCGGTGCGCTGCCGCCGGCTTCGGCGGCGGCCCGCGCCAGGCGCAAACAAGGGAAACGCTGCTCATCCGGCGCCTGGAAGTCCAGCCGTGCCACAGAAAACAAATCCAATGGAGCGACACCGGAATCGATGCGCTCCGGCCACGCCAGCGCATTGGCAATCGGCGTGCGCATGTCCGGATTGCCCAATTGGGCGAGCACCGAGCCATCGACATAATCGACCAGCGAATGGATCACGCTCTGCGGGTGAATCACCACCTCGACCTGGCTCGGCAGAGCATCGAACAGCCAGCAGGCCTCGATCAACTCCAACCCCTTATTCATCATGCTCGCGGAGTCGACGGAAATCTTGCGCCCCATTGACCAGTTGGGGTGCGCACAGGCCTGATCAGGTGTCACATGCTCCAGCTCGGTTAACGGCGTTTGCCGGAATGGGCCACCGGAGGCGGTCAGCAGAATGCGTCGCACTCCCACTGCCCCCAGTCCACGGGCGAAATCGCCTGGCAGGCATTGGAAAATCGCATTGTGCTCACTGTCGATTGGCAGCAGCACCGAACCGCTCTTGCGCACTGCCTGCATGAACAGGGCGCCGGTCATCACCAACGCCTCCTTGTTGGCCAACAAGATTTTCTTGCCGGCCTCAACCGCCGCCAGGGTAGGACGCAAGCCTGCCGCACCTACGATCGCCGCCATCACGGTGTCGACTTCGGGGTCAGACGAAATCTGGCACAACGCCTCTTCGCCTACCACTACCTCGGTAGACAGGCCAGCGGTGCGCAAATCCTCCTGCAGACGACGAGCATCGGCTCGCTCAGGCACCACTGCAAAACGCGGCCTGTGACGCACGCACAAGGCGAACAGCTCAGCCAAGCGGCTGAAGCCGCTCAAGGCAAACACTTGATAACGCTCGGGGTGCCGAGCAATGACATCAAGGGTGCTCATGCCGATGGAACCGGTAGCGCCCAATACCGTGATCTGTTGTGGGCGGCTCACGATGCGGCGATCCACAGCAACACCGCGAACATCGGGATCGCCGCGGTCAAGCTGTCGATACGGTCGAGCACGCCACCATGACCGGGCAACAGGTTACTGCTGTCCTTGATCCCGGACTGACGCTTGAACATGCTTTCGGTCAAGTCGCCGACGACCGAAATGAACACGATGACCGCCGCACCCAACAGGCTCGCCAGGATCTGGCCAAAGCCCCAGCCGTACACCAGGCCAACCACTGCCGTAATCACCAGACTCAACAGCAGGCCGCCATAGACACCCTCCCAGCTCTTACCCGGACTGACCGCCGGCGCCAGCTTGCGTTTGCCAAAGGCCCTCCCGGAAAAATAGGCGCCGATATCGGCACCCCAGACCAGGATCATCACCGCCATGATCAACAGGTTGCCGTGGCCGGAAGCATGCTGCTTGATTTCGATCAGCCCCTGCCAGGCCGGCAACAGGATCAGGAAACCGATCACCAGCTTGCTCGCCGTGCTCGACCAGTGCGCACTGGACTGCGGATAGGTCAGCACCAGGTAGACCGCCAACCCCCACCACAACACCGACGCTCCCAGCACCCAGGGTGCCAGGTTCGGCAGCACGTACATGAAAAACAGCAAAACCGCGACCGACGCCGCATACGCCACACGCGCCGGCTGCCCCTCAAAGCCTGCCAGGCGGGCCCACTCCCAGGCACCAAGAGTGATGACTACGCCGATAAACAGCGCAAACCAGAACCCTGAGAGCAGAAAAAAACCGCACAAGGCAATGGGTAGAAGGATCAGTGCCGTGACGATGCGTTGCTTGAGCATTAAACTCGGGCCCCCGCTTCGACCTGCTCGCTCGTTTTACCGAAGCGACGCTGGCGGGAAGCAAAATCAGCCAGCGCGTTGCGCATGGCATCGTGTTTGAAGTCCGGCCAGAACAGGTCGGAGAAATACAGCTCGGCATACGCCAACTGCCACAACAAAAAGTTACTGATGCGATGTTCGCCACCGGTACGAATGCACAAGTCCGGCAGCGGCTGATCGCCAGTTGCCAGACAGGTCTGCAGCAACTGCGGGGTGATGTCGTCCGGACGCAGATGCCCGGCCTGCACTTCGCAAGCCAGACGTTGCGCCGCTTGGGCGATATCCCACTGTCCACCGTAGTTGGCGGCGATTTGCAGAATGAAACGATTGTTGCCCGCCGTCACGGCTTCCGCCTCGCGCATCGCTGCCTGGAGTTCAGGATGGAATCGCGAGCGATCACCAATGATCCGCAAGCTGATGTTGTTATCGTTGAGGCGCTTGGCCTCGCGCCGCAACGCCTTGAAAAACAGATCCATCAAGGCGCTGACCTCGTCAGCGGGGCGCTGCCAGTTCTCACTGGAGAAGGCGAACAAGGTCAATACCTCGACCTTGGCCTCGGCACACACCTCGATCACCGCCCGCACTGCATCGACACCGGCCTTATGGCCGGCGACACTGGGCAAGAAACGCTTCTTCGCCCAGCGATTATTACCATCCATGATGATCGCGACGTGGCGCGGTACCGAGGACAGCCCTGCCTGCTTGGTCTTTTCCATGAAAACGTCCTGACCCTTATACAGCCATCAGGTCCGCTTCTTTTTGCTTCACGGCCACTTCGATTTTAGCCACGAAGCTGTCAGTCAGCTTCTGGATCTCGTCGGCAGCACGACGTTCTTCGTCTTCGCTGATTTCCTTTTCCTTGACCAGGTCCTTCAGGTCGCCCAGCACGTCACGGCGAATGTTGCGCACCGCAACTCGGGCGTTTTCTGCCTCTTCGCGGGCCTGCTTGGTGAAACCACGACGGGTTTCTTCGGTCAGGGCCGGCATGGAAATCAGCAGCAGCTCGCCCAGGTTGGTCGGGTTCAGGTTCAAGCCGGCGCTACCGATGGCCTTGTCCACCGCGCCGAGCATGTTGCGCTCGAATGCCACCACCTGCAGGGTCCGTGCATCCTTGACGGTGATGTTAGCCACCTGTTTGATCGGGGTATCGGCGCCATAGTAAGGCACCATCACGCCTTCCAGAATGCTCGGGTGAGCCTGTCCGGTACGGATGCGACCGAAGTTGTGAGCCAGGGACTCCAGGGATTTCTGCATGCGCTCTTGAGCGTCTTTCTTGAGTTCGTTGATCATTGTTGGCCTTCCTCGATCAGGGTTCCTTCAGCGCCGCCATGCACGATGTTCAGCAGGGCGCCGGGCTTGTTCATGTTAAATACACGTAGCGGCATTTTGTGATCACGGCACAGGCAGATAGCGGTGAGGTCCATGACACCGAGCTTGCGATCCAGTACTTCATCGTAGGTCAGATGATCGAACTTCTCGGCATGCGGATCCTTGAACGGATCGGCGGTGTAGACACCATCGACCTTGGTCGCCTTGAGCACCACGTCGGCATCGATTTCGATTGCGCGCAGGCAAGCGGCCGAATCCGTGGTAAAGAACGGATTGCCGGTACCCGCTGCGAAAATCACCACTTCCTTGGAATTGAGGTGACGCATTGCCTTGCGACGATCGTAATGATCGGTCACGCCGACCATGGAAATGGCCGACATCACGATGGCAGAGATATTCGCACGTTCCAGCGCGTCGCGCATCGCTAACGCGTTCATCACGGTAGCCAGCATACCCATATGGTCGCCGGTGACACGATCCATCCCCGCAGCGCTCAGGGCGGCGCCACGGAACAGGTTACCCCCTCCGATCACCAGGCCGACCTGCACACCGATACCGACCAACTGACCCACTTCCAGCGCCATGCGATCCAGGACTTTCGGATCGATCCCGAACTCTTCCGAGCCCATCAGGGCCTCGCCACTCAGCTTGAGTAGAATGCGTTTATAGCGAGCTTGATAACCACTGCCCTGCTGAGCCATTGCGAATCTCTCCTGCGGCGTTTAAAAAACTTGCGAGCTGTTTGCAACTCGCGCTAACACTAGCTGGGCGCTGCTACAGCGCCATCGGAACACAGCCTTGTAAGCCGGTTCCGAAAGGAAAAAGAGAAACCCTCTTCCCATTTGAAAAGAGGCTGCGCGCGTAAGCGGGCAGCCTCTTGGGTCGACAGTCGAAAACCGTCTTATTGCTTGGCGGCAGCCAGCTGTGCAGCCACTTCTTCAGCGAAGTTGTCGACTGGCTTCTCGATACCTTCGCCTACTTTGAAGTAGGTGAAGGAAACGATTTCAGCGCCACCTTTCTTGGCCAGCTCGCCGACCTTGATTTCAGGGTTCTTGACGAACGCCTGCTCAACCAGGCTGGCTTCGGCCAGGAACTTGTTGATACGGCCCTTGACCATGTTCTCAACGATGTTTTCCGGCTTGCCTTTGATCTTCTCTTCGTTCAACTGCAGAAACACGGCTTTTTCGCGTTCGATAGCTTCAGCGGAGACTTGCGAAGGCAGCAGGAACTCAGGGTTGCTGGCCGCTACGTGCATCGCAATGTCCTTGGCCAGGTCGACGTTACCGCCGTTCAGAGCCACGACCACGCCAATCTTGTTGCCGTGCAGGTAGGAACCGATCACGTCACCCTCGATACGGGCCAGGCGACGGATATTGACGTTCTCGCCCACTTTGGCAACCAGGGCTTCGCGAGCGACTTCTTGAGCGGCGATCAGCGGAGCGGCATCGGTCAGTTTGTCAGCGAAAGCTTTTTCAATGCTGGCAGCAACGAAGTTCTTGAAGTCGTCTTGCAGAGCCAGGAAGTCGGTCTGCGAATTCACTTCCAGGATAACGGCAGACTTACCGTCGTCCTTGATCGCGATAGCGCCCTCGGCAGCAACGTTGCCTGCTTTCTTCGCGGCTTTGATGGCGCCCGATGCGCGCATGTCATCGATGGCTTTTTCGATGTCGCCGCCGGCCTTGGTCAAGGCCTTCTTGCAGTCCATCATGCCTTCGCCGGTACGCTCGCGCAGTTCTTTGACCAACGCTGCAGTAATCTCTGCCATTTCAAAATTCCTCTTGGATAGGTTATCAACCATTCCACCCGATCGAACGGGCGTTCAATTCTTCTCGAACCACCCTTCGTTAGCAGCTACACGTTACAGACATTGCAACGGCGCGCCAGACAAATGGTTTTCAAGGGGGCAAAAAGGGGGCCAGGCCCCCTTTTTGCTTACTGAGCCAACGCCAGGGCGTCGATTACTCAGCGGCGGCAACCGGTGCTTCTTCGGTGAACTCAACGGTACCGCCAGGAACGTTGGTGCGACCGCGGATCACCGCGTCAGCCATCGAACCCATGTACAGCTGGATGGCGCGAATGGCGTCATCGTTGCCTGGGATGATGTAGTCAACACCTTCCGGGCTGCTGTTGGTATCGACAACGCCGATGACCGGGATACCCAGCTTGTTGGCTTCGGTGATCGCGATGCGCTCATGGTCAACGTCGATCACGAACAGTGCGTCTGGCAGACCGCCCATGTCCTTGATACCACCCAGGCTACGATCCAGCTTTTCCAGATCGCGAGTGCGCATCAGCGCCTCTTTCTTGGTCAGCTTGGCGAACGTGCCATCTTCGGCTTGCACTTCAAGGTCACGCAGACGCTTGATGGAAGCACGGATGGTTTTGAAGTTGGTCAGCATGCCGCCCAACCAACGGTGATCGACATACGGCGAACCGCAACGCGCGGCTTCTTCAGCGACGATCTTGCCAGCGGAACGCTTGGTACCGACGAACAGAATCTTGTTTTTACCCTGGGCCAGACGCTCTACGAAAGTCAGCGCTTCGTTGAACATTGGCAGGGTTTTTTCGAGGTTGATGATGTGGATCTTGTTACGCGCGCCGAAAATGTATTTGCCCATTTTCGGGTTCCAGTAACGGGTCTGGTGACCGAAGTGCACACCGGCCTTCAGCATATCGCGCATGTTGACTTGGGACATGATAGTTCCTTAATTAAGTCGGGTTTGGCCTCCACGCATCCCAATGACCAACCCGGCAGCATCAAGCTGAAGGCACCCAGGTCATCGTGTCGACACGTGTGTGGATTTAAGCCTTTCGGGGCATCCCCGCAAAGCGGCGCATGTTATACCACAGGGAGGACAAAAACGAAACCTGGATTCGTATTTCCTATCAAGGACTTTGGTGCGCCCCTTGGTTTTGCACCTGAAGCCCCCATTCTTTATGGAGACAAGCGATATCCGGACCTCATGATTTGCCTCCTCAGTCTGTTAGAATCGCATTTTTCAGGGTTTTGAGAACGCAACACTCCATGACCGGATGTTGCCCTGCTCGACCTTTTCCCGTGTTTATCAGCGCCGACGAGCGCATAGAGAGCCTGTATGACCGTCACCCTCAAAACTCCCGAGGACATCGCAAAAATGCGCGTCGCCGGCAAGCTGGCCGCCGATGTACTGGAAATGATCGGTGAATACGTCAAGCCTGGCGTCACCACCGAGGAACTGGACCGCCTTTGCCACGACTATATCGTCAACGTACAACAGGCCATTCCCGCGCCCCTCAATTACAAGGGTTTCCCTAAGTCGATCTGCACCTCGGTCAACCACGTGGTCTGTCATGGCATCCCCGGCGACAAGCCGCTCAAGGATGGTGACACCGTGAACATCGACGTGACCGTGATCAAGGACGGCTACCACGGCGATACCAGCAAGATGTTCCATGTCGGCAACGTGCCGGTCTGGGCCGAGCGCCTGTCCCAAGTGACCCAGGAATGCATGTACAAAGCGATCGAGATCGTCAAGCCTGGCTGCCGCCTGGGCGATATCGGCGAAATCATCCAGAAACACGCTGAAAAGAATGGCTTCTCGGTGGTTCGCGAATTCTGTGGCCACGGCATCGGCAAAGTCTTCCACGAAGAGCCACAGATTCTGCACTATGGCCGCGCCGGTACCGGCATGGAACTGAAAGCCGGCATGACCTTCACCATCGAGCCGATGATCAACCAGGGCAAGGCCGACACCAAGGTGCTGGGCGACGGCTGGACCGCTATCACCAAGGACCGCAAGCTCTCGGCCCAGTGGGAGCACACCTTGCTGGTCACCGAAACCGGCTACGAGATCTTCACCCTGCGCCGCGATGACACTATCCCCCGCGTCTCAGCCTGATCCACAAAGGTAAACCAATCGATGCCGCAGGTGGACCCCGAACTCTTCGACCGCGGTCAGTTCCAGGCGGAGCTGGCCTTGAAGGCCAGCCCGATAGCGGCATTCAAGAAAGCCATCCGCCAGGCTCGTGAGGTCCTCGACGCACGCTTTCGCAGCGGACGCGATATCCGTCGGCTGATCGAGGATCGCGCCTGGTTCGTCGATAACATCCTGCAAAAAGCCTGGGAGCAATTCGACTGGAACGAAGATGCCGATATCGCCCTGGTGGCAGTCGGCGGCTATGGCCGGGGTGAATTGCACCCCTACTCGGACATTGACTTGCTGATCCTGCTGGACAGCGCCGACCACGAGATTTTTCGCGACTCCATCGAGCGCTTCCTGACCCTGCTCTGGGATATCGGCCTGGAAGTCGGCCAGAGCGTTCGCTCGATCGACGAGTGCGCCCAAGAGGCACGCGCCGACCTGACCATTATCACCAACCTGATGGAAAGTCGCACCATCGCCGGCCCCGAGCACCTGCGCCAGCACATGCTCGCGGTCACCAGCACCGCCCACATGTGGCCGAGCAAGAACTTTTTCCTGGCCAAACACGCCGAGCAGAAGGCCCGCCACCACAAATACAACGACACCGAATACAACCTGGAACCCAACGTCAAGGGCTCGCCCGGCGGTCTGCGGGATATCCAGACGATTCTCTGGGTTGCCCGTCGCCAGTACGGCACCCTGAACCTGCGCGCCCTGGCTGGCGAAGGCTTCCTGGTGGAAAGTGAAAACGCACTGCTGGCCTCCTCCCAGGAGTTTCTCTGGAAGGTCCGCTATGCCCTGCACATGCTCGCCGGGCGCTCCGAGGACCGCCTGCTGTTCGACCATCAACGCAGCATCGCCGGGCTGCTGGGGTTTCAGGGCGACGACGCCAAGCAGGCCGTTGAGAACTTCATGCAGCAGTATTACCGGGTGGTCATGAGCATTGCCCAGCTCAGCGACCTGATCATCCAGCACTTCGAAGAGGTCATCCTCGCCCCGGCAGACCAGGCGGCGCCGCAGCCGCTCAACTCGCGTTTCCAACTGCACGACGGTTATATCGAAGCAAGCAAGCCGAACGTCTTCAAACGCACGCCATTTGCCATGCTGGAAATTTTCGTACTGATGGCTCAGCAACCGGAAATCAAGGGCGTGCGTGCCGACACCATCCGCCTGCTGCGCGAACACCGTCACCTGATCGACGATGACTTTCGCAACGACATCCGCAACACCAGCCTATTCATCGAGTTGTTCAAGTGCAAGATCGGTATCCACCGCAACCTGCGCCGGATGAACCGCTACGGCATCCTCGGGCGTTACCTGCCGGAGTTCGGCGACATCGTCGGGCAGATGCAGCACGACCTGTTCCACATCTATACGGTCGATGCGCACACCCTGAACCTGATCAAGCATCTGCGAAAGCTGCAGTACACCCAGGTTTCCGAGAAATTCCCACTGGCCGCCAAGCTGATGGCCAAGCTGCCCAAGCCCGAACTGGTCTACATGGCCGGGCTCTACCACGACATCGGCAAGGGCCGCCACGGCGACCACTCGGAGCTCGGCGCAATCGACGCCGACGCCTTCTGTAAGCGCCACCAGTTGCCCGCCTGGGACAGCCGCCTGATCGTCTGGCTGGTACAAAACCACCTGGTGATGTCCACCACTGCCCAGCGCAAGGACCTGTCCGATCCACAGGTCATCCATGACTTCGCCCAGACCGTCGGCGACCAGGTGTACCTGGATTACCTGTACGTGCTCACCGTCGCCGATATCAACGCGACCAACCCGAGCCTGTGGAACTCCTGGCGCGCCAGCCTGTTGCGCCAGCTCTACACCGAGACCAAGCGCGCCCTGCGCCGCGGCCTGGAAAACCCGGTAGACCGCGAAGAGCAGATTCGCCAGACCCAAAGCGCCGCCCTGGATATCCTGGTGCGCGCGGGCACCGACCCCGACGATGTCGAGCAACTCTGGTCGCAACTGGGCGATGACTACTTTCTGCGTCACACCGCCGGCGATGTCGCCTGGCACAGCGATGCAATCCTCCAGCAGCCGGCCGATGGCGGACCGTTGGTGTTGATCAAGGAAACCACACAGCGCGAATTCGAAGGCGGCACGCAGATCTTCATCTACGCCCCGGACCAACATGACTTTTTCGCCGTGACCGTGGCCGCCATGGACCAGCTCAACCTGAACATCCATGATGCCCGGGTCATCACCTCCAGCAGCCAGTTCACCCTCGACACCTATATCGTGCTAGACAACGACGGCGGCGCCATCGGCGACAACCCGAAGCGGGTCCGGCAGATCCGCGATGGCCTGACCGAGGCCCTGCGCAATCCCGACGACTACCCCACCATCATCCAACGCCGAGTACCGCGCCAGCTCAAGCACTTCGCCTTCGCCCCGCAGGTAACCATCCATAATGACGCCCAGCGCCCGGTGACTGTACTTGAGCTCAGCGCTCCAGACCGGCCCGGCCTGCTGGCACGGATCGGCAAGATCTTCCTGGAGTTCGACCTGTCGCTGCAGAACGCCAAGATCGCCACCCTCGGCGAACGGGTGGAGGATGTGTTCTTCATTACCGACGCCGACAACCAACCGCTGTCCGACCCGCAACTGTGCAGCCGATTGCAAGACGCTATCGTCGAACAGTTGAGTGTCGACGCCGAACCGCCCCCTGAAACGACGCGCCTGAGTCTCTGACGCACCGACACCTGAATGAAGCGAGCACCGTTACCGATGAACAACGCCCTGAACCAGTTGCAGCCCTACCCGTTCGAGAAGCTGCGCGCCCTGCTCGCCAGCGTGACGCCGAACGCGGACAAGCGGCCGATTGCCCTGTCCATCGGTGAACCGAAACACCGCTCGCCGGCGTTTGTCGCCGAGGCCCTGAGCGCCAACCTGGAGCAGATGGCCGTGTACCCGACGACCCTCGGCGTATCGGCCCTGCGTGAAGCCATCGCCGGCTGGTGCGAGCGGCGTTTCGGCGTGCCGAGCGGCTGGATCGATCCGGCGCGCAATGTCCTGCCGGTCAATGGCACCCGCGAGGCGCTGTTCGCCTTCACCCAGACCGTGGTCAACCGTGACGACGATGCACTGGTGGTCAGCCCCAACCCGTTCTATCAGATCTACGAAGGCGCGGCCTTCCTTGCCGGGGCCAAGCCGCACTACCTGCCGTGCCTGGATGAGAACGGCTTCAACCCAGACTTCGACACCGTATCGACCGAGACCTGGCAGCGTTGCCAGATTCTGTTTCTCTGCTCACCGGGCAACCCGACCGGCGCACTGATTCCAGTAGAGACCCTGAAAAAACTGATTGCCCTGGCTGACGAACACGACTTCGTGATCGCCGCCGACGAGTGCTACAGCGAACTGTACTTCGATGAGCAGACACCACCGCCGGGCCTGCTCAGCGCCTGCGTGGCGCTGGGCCGCAAGGACTTCAAGCGTTGCGTGGTGTTCCACAGCCTGTCCAAACGTTCCAACCTGCCGGGGCTGCGTTCGGGTTTTGTTGCCGGTGACGCCGATATTCTCAAGGCTTTCCTGCTGTATCGCACCTATCACGGTTGCGCGATGCCAGTGCAGACCCAGTTGGCTAGCGTGGCTGCCTGGAACGACGAAGTCCATGTACGCGCTAACCGTGCGCTGTACCGGGAGAAATTCGATGCGGTGCTGGAGATCCTGGCACCCGTGCTGGATGTACAGCGGCCGGATGGCAGCTTCTATCTGTGGCCGAATGTGCAAGGCGACGATGCGGCGTTCTGCCGTGATCTGTTTGCCCAAGAGCATGTAACCGTGGTGCCCGGCTCCTACCTGTCCCGCGAAGTGGCCGGCGTCAATCCGGGGGCCGGGCGCGTGCGCATGGCATTGGTTGCGCCACTCGCCGAATGCGTTGAAGCCGCTGAGCGGATCCGCGCGTTTATCCAACGCCGCAAGTAGTTACAGCCAGGAACGCTCTCAAGTCGCCGGGTCATGGCATAATCTTCAACCTTTCATCCCTCACATCTCCAAAGGGGAGGCAATTGCTGTGACCGCTTCGAGCAAAACGTTGCACCTTTTCGGAATCAAGGCATGCGACACCATGAAAAAGGCCCGTACCTGGCTCCAAGAGCAGGCCGTGCCGTATGAGTTTCACGACTACAAGACCGCCGGCATCGACCGCGAACACCTGACCCGGTGGTGCGACGAGCACGGCTGGCAAGTAGTGCTGAACCGCGCCGGAACCACCTTTCGTAAACTCGACGACGAACATAAAGCCGATCTCGACCAGGCGAAAGCGATCGAGCTGATGCTCGCTCAGCCCTCGATGATCAAGCGCCCGGTGCTCGATCTCGGTAACCGAACGCTGATTGGCTTCAAGCCAGATAGCTACGCGGCGGCCCTCAACTGAGCCAGAGCGCTCAAGGCCCCCACTCATTTTTGCAAGAGGTAACTGCATGTCCACTACTCTGTTCAGCCTGGGCTTCGGCGTTGGTACCCAGAATCGTCAAGGTGCCTGGCTGGAAGTGTTCTACGCCCAACCGCTGATCCAACCGTCCGCCGAACTGGTCGCAGCCATTGCGCCAATATTGGGTTACACCGGCGGCAACCAGGCGATCGGTTTCACCACCGCTCAAGCCTCGCAATTGGCCGAAACGCTCAAAGGGGTCGACGCCGCCCAGGCCGCGCTGCTGACCCGCCTGGCCGAAAGCCATAAGCCGCTAGTGGCCACCCTGTTGGCCGAAGACACCCAACTGAGCTCCACCCCCGAGGCCTACCTTAAGCTGCACCTGCTGTCCCACCGCCTGGTCAAGCCCCACGGCCTGAGCCTGGCCGGCGTGTTTCCGTTGCTGCCGAACGTGGCCTGGACCAGCCAGGGTGCCATCGACCTCTCCGAGCTGGCCGCGCACCAACTGGAAGCCCGCCTGCGTGGCGAGCTGCTGGAGGTATTCTCGGTGGACAAGTTCCCGAAAATGACCGACTACGTGGTGCCGAGCGGCGTGCGTATCGCCGACAGCGCACGGGTTCGCCTGGGCGCCTATATCGGCGAAGGCACGACCGTGATGCACGAAGGCTTCGTCAACTTCAACGCCGGTACCGAAGGCCCGGGCATGATCGAAGGCCGTGTGTCGGCGGGTGTATTCGTTGGCAAGGGCTCGGACCTCGGCGGCGGCTGCTCGACCATGGGCACCCTGTCCGGTGGCGGTAATATCGTGATCAAGGTCGGCGAAGGCTGTCTGATCGGTGCCAACGCCGGTATCGGTATCCCGCTGGGCGACCGCAACACCGTGGAGTCCGGCCTGTACGTGACTGCCGGCACCAAGGTCGCGCTGCTCGACGAGAACAACCAGTTGGTTAAAGTGATCAAGGCCCGCGATCTGGCCGGCCAGCCGGACCTGCTGTTTCGGCGCAATTCGGAAACCGGCGCGGTGGAATGCAAGACCCACAAGTCGGCCATCGAGCTGAACGAAGCCCTGCACGCGCATAACTGAGCAGGATCGCTGTTGTAAGGCCGGCTTGCCGGCGAGGGTGCCCACAAGGCCACCTTCGCCAGCCAGCTCGGCGCCTCCGGGTTTGCGCATCCCCGTCCATGCAACCAGGGCCGAACACTATGTTGATTCCCTCTCCCTGGCGTGCCGACTTTCCGGCCATCGCCGCCCTGCAACGACAGGACCAGATCTATCTGGACAGCGCCGCCACCACGCAAAAACCGCAAGCCCTGCTCGATGCCCTGGCGCATTATTACGCCAATGGCGCGGCCAACGTCCATCGCGCCCAGCACCTGCCCGGCGCCCATGCGACCCAGGCCTTCGAAGACAGCCGGATCAAGGTCGGCCAATGGCTGAACATCGCAGACAGCGGGCAAGTGATCTTCACCCATGGCGCCACCTCGGCGCTGAACCTGCTGGCTTATGGCCTGGAAGCGCTTTTTCAAGCGGGCGATGAGCTGGTTATCAGTGCCTTGGAACACCACGCCAATCTGTTGCCCTGGCAGCAACTGGCACAACGCCGAAGCCTCAAGCTGATCGTCTTGCCCATCGATGCGGCTGGCCTGATCGATGTTGAGGCTGCGTGTGGCCTGATCGGTAAACGCACCCGCCTCCTGGCCGTCAGCCAGCTATCCAATGTGCTCGGCGCCTGGCAACCCTTGCCGGAGCTGCTGGCATGGGCGAAGAACCAGGGCGCCCTGACGGTCGTCGACGGCGCACAGGGGGTGGTACACGGCCGCCACAACGTGCAGGCGCTGGGTAGCGACTTCTACGTGTTCTCCAGCCACAAGCTGTACGGTCCCGAAGGGCTCGGCGTGCTCTATGGTCGCGATGAGGCACTGCATCAGTTGCGTCATTGGCAATTCGGCGGCGAGATGGTCCAGGATGCCGATTACCAACACGCCAGCTTTCGCCCCGCTCCGCTGGGTTTCGAGGCCGGGACACCCGCCATTGCCAGCGTGATCGGGTTGGGGGCGACCCTCGACTACCTCACCGGCCTGGACCAATCCGCCGTCTTCGCCCACGAAGCAGCGCTGCACGCCCACCTGCTGCAAGGCCTGAGAGTGCGCAAGGGCATTCGGCTACTCGGCGAGCCGCAAACGGCATTGGCCAGTTTTGTCGTCGACGGCATGCATCATGCCGATCTTGCCCACCTGCTGACCGAACAGGGCATCGCGGTCCGGGCCGGCCATCACTGTGCGATGCCGTTGATGAAACGCCTCGGCCTGAACGGCGCGATCCGCGTATCGCTGGCGCTGTACAACGACTCCGATGATCTCGAGCGTTTTTTCGAAGCGCTGGATCAGGCAATGGATCTGTTGCGATGAGTTTGCCCAAACAAGCGCAGAGCGCCCTGGAGAGCTTCCAGATGGCAGCGAGCTGGGAGCAACGAGCACGGTTGCTGATGCAATGGGGCGAACGCCTGCCCCCCTTGGCCGATGTCGACAAGATCGAGGCTAACCGGGTACACGGCTGTGAGAGTCAAGTCTGGTTGACCGGCTTATTGCAGGACAACCGCTGGCGGTTTGTGGCCCACGGCGATGCACGGATAATCCGCGGACTGCTGGGGTTGCTGCTGGTACGGGTCAATGGCCTGACCGCTGAAGAGCTGCAAGGGATCGACCTGCCAGACTGGTTCAACCAGTTGGGGCTAGCCCGGCAGTTGTCGCCCTCCCGTAGCAACGGCCTGCACGCCGTGCTGCAGCGGATGCATGAGCTGACCGGCACGCGGGGTTGAACGGACTCCCGTGGCGAGCGGGCCAGCTCACTCGCCACGAGTCCGTCCGCTACTCGGGTTTTATCCGCTCCGATGGCCGTCGCACACCTGCAACGATCTTGTCCACCGCCTTGGTGGCCGCCACCATGCCGAAGGTCGCGGTGACCATCATCACCGCGCCGAATCCTCCGGCACAGTCCAATTTCACACCATCGCCGACAAAACTTTTCTGCAGGCAGATGCTGCCATCGGGCTTCGGATAACGCAGTTGCTCAGCGGAAAACACACAGGGCACGCTGTAATGGCGAGTCACCGTGCGGGAGAAGCCGTAATCGCGACGCAGGGTCGAGCGTACCTTGGACGCCAACGGATCGTTGAAGGTGCGATTCAGGTCGCAGACCTGGATCAGTGTTGGATCGATCTGCCCACCGGCGCCGCCCGTGGTGATGATCTGGATCTTGCGCCGCTTGCACCAGGCAATCAGCGCCGCCTTGGCATTGACGCTGTCGATGCAGTCGATCACGCAATCGATATCCGTCGTGATGTACTCGGCCATGGTGTCGCGGGTGACGAAATCCGTCACCGCCTGTACGCGACATTCCGGGTTGATGCCTTTGAGGCGCTCGGCCATGACCTCGACCTTGGCGCGGCCCACGGTGCTGTCAAGGGCGTGTAGCTGGCGATTGCTGTTGCTGACGCAGACATCGTCCAGGTCGAACAGGGAAATCGCCCCCACGCCACAGCGGGCAATCGCTTCCGCTGCCCAGGAGCCGACCCCGCCCACACCGACGATGGCCACGTGCGCAGCCTTCAACCGCGCCAACCCTTCAATGCCATACAACCGGGCAACGCCGGCAAACCGTGGATCTTCTGCGCTCATGACCAATAACCCGAAAAATCGGCGCGCATTATAGGGCCGTTCGAAGGCCGCAGGCACCTTCAGGCTACGAATGGCTGTCGCTTGAGTAAAAATGACACCATCTTCACCAGAAACAAGCTACAAAGATCCAGGAAAGAACTTAAGCAAGCTGTCATTGCCAAAGCTCAACCATCCACCACTTTGCTGTGCGCTCAGCGAATTGCAGGTGTAGGATGCGCGCCGCGCCGTTCAACGTTCTAGCTTTCGGAATCCGAAATACCTATGTCATCGCGTAAATTTGGACTCAATCTGGTGGTAGTGCTGGCGATCGCCGCGCTGTTCACCGGCTTCTGGGCATTGATCAACCGTCCGGTATCGGCCCCCAACTGGCCTGAACACATTTCCGGCTTCTCCTACTCACCGTTCCAGCAGGGCCAGTTCCCGCAGAAAGACCAGTTTCCGACCGACGATGATATGCGTCGCGACCTGGAAATCATCAGCAAGCTGACCGACAACATCCGTACCTACTCGGTCGACGGCACGCTGCAGGATATTCCCAAACTGGCTGAGGAGTTCGGCCTGCGAGTGACCCTGGGTATCTGGATCAGTCCGGACCAGGAGCGTAACGAACGGGAAATCAGCCGTGCCATCGAACTGGCCAATACCTCGCGCAGCGTGGTTCGCGTGGTGGTGGGTAACGAGGCGATTTTCCGCGAGGAAATTACCGCCAAGGAACTGGGTGTGCTGCTCGACCGCGTGCGTGCAGCTGTCAAAGTGCCGGTCACCACCTCCGAGCAATGGCACATCTGGGAACACAATCCGGAACTGGTCAAGCATGTCGACCTGGTCGCCGCGCATATCCTACCGTACTGGGAATTCATCCCGATGGAGAAGTCCGGCCAGTACGTGCTGGACCGCGCCCGCGAACTCAAGCGCCTGTTCCCGAAGAAGCCCTTGCTGCTGTCGGAAGTCGGCTGGCCGAGCAACGGCCGGATGCGCGGCGGCGCCGATGCCACCCAAGCCGACCAAGCGATCTACCTGCGCACGCTGGTGAACAAACTTAACCGCCAGGGCTTCAACTACTTCGTGATCGAGGCTTTCGACCAGCCCTGGAAAGCCAGCGACGAAGGCTCCGTGGGCGCTTATTGGGGCGTGTACAACGCGGCCCGCCAGCAGAAATTCAACTTCGAAGGCCCGGTAGTCGCCATCCCGCAATGGCGCCTACTGGCTATTGGCTCGGTGGTGCTGGCGATGCTGTCCCTGGCCACGCTCCTGATCGACGGCTCCGCCCTGCGCCAGCGTGGCCGGACTTTCCTGACCTTCATCGCGTTCCTCTGCGGTTCGGTGCTGGTATGGATCGGCTATGACTACAGCCAGCAATACAGTACCTGGTTCAGCCTGACGGTAGGTTTGCTGCTGGCTCTCGGCGCACTGGGGGTATTTATCGTGCTACTGACCGAGGCTCACGAACTGGCTGAGACGGTCTGGACCCGCAAGCGTCGGCGCGAATTCCCACCGGTGGAGGGTGATTCACACTACCGCCCGAAAGTCTCGATCCATGTACCGTGTTACAACGAGCCGCCAGAGATGGTCAAGCAAACCCTCGACGCCCTGGCGGCCCTCGATTATCCGGACTACGAAGTCCTGATCATCGACAATAACACCAAGGATCCGGCGGTCTGGGAGCCGGTGCAGGCCTATTGCGAAACCCTGGGCCCACGCTTTCGCTTCTTCCACGTCGCACCGCTGGCCGGTTTCAAAGGGGGGGCGCTGAACTACCTGATCCCGCATACCGCCAAAGATGCCAAGGTGATCGCGGTGATCGATTCGGACTACTGCGTCGACCGCAACTGGCTCAAACATATGGTGCCGCACTTCGCCGATCCGAAGATCGCCATCGTGCAATCGCCACAGGACTACCGCGACCAGAGCGAAAGCACCTTCAAAAAGCTCTGCTACTCGGAGTACAAGGGTTTCTTCCATATCGGCATGGTCACGCGCAACGACCGGGACGCCATCATCCAACACGGCACCATGACCATGACCCGGCGCTCGGTGCTCGAAGAGCTGGGTTGGGCCGACTGGTGCATCTGCGAAGATGCCGAACTGGGCTTGCGGGTATTCGAGAAAGGCCTGTCGGCAGCCTATCATCACGAAAGCTATGGCAAGGGGCTGATGCCGGATACCTTTATCGACTTCAAGAAACAGCGTTTCCGCTGGGCCTACGGAGCGATCCAGATCATCAAGCGACACACCGCCAGCCTGCTGCGCGGCAAGGACACCGAGCTGACCCGTGGCCAGCGCTACCACTTCCTCGCGGGTTGGTTGCCGTGGGTCGCCGATGGTATGAACATCTTCTTCACCGTCGGTGCTCTGCTTTGGTCGGCGGCGATGATCATCGTGCCGCAGCGGGTCGATCCGCCACTACTGATTTTCGCAATCCCACCGTTGGCGCTGTTCGTGTTCAAGGTCGCCAAAATCCTGTTCCTCTACCGCCGCGCGGTCGGAGTCAACATGAAGGATGCCTTTGCCGCCGCACTCGCCGGCCTGGCGTTGTCGCACACCATTGCCAAGGCCGTGCTGTACGGTTTCTTCACCAGCAGCATTCCGTTCTTCCGCACGCCGAAGAACGCCGACAATCACGGCCTGTGGGTGGCGATCTCGGAAGCTCGGGAAGAGTTGTTTATCATGCTGCTGCTATGGGGGGCGGCACTGGGGATCTTCCTGGTACAAGGCCTGCCAAGCAACGACATACGTTTCTGGGTGACCATGTTGCTGGTGCAGTCGCTGCCGTATCTGGCCGCCCTGGTCATGGCCTTTGTTTCTTCGCGGCCCAAACCAATCGGGGCGCCGGAACAACTGCCTGTAGCGTAGCGCGCTGGCGCGCAAAAGCGTCGCGGCGACGCCAGCGCCCCACAAATGCACTAAACGGCGGCCTCTGGTCGCCGTTTTGCTTTAAGATATCCGCCATTTTCCACGCCTTGGTCGAGCACGGTTCCACGGCCAAACCAACATACCGTGGACTGAGCCTGTCTTTCATGTTTTCGGAGTTTCCCATGACGGCCCACGCCGACCTTTCGCCCACCCTGCAACTTGCCTGTGATCTGATCCGTCGCCCGTCGGTGACCCCCGTCGACGCCGACTGCCAGAAGCTGATGATGCAGCGCCTGGGTGATGCCGGTTTCAAGCTGGAGCCGATGCGAATTGAAGATGTGGATAACTTCTGGGCCAGCCATGGCCGCCACGAAGGTCCAGTGCTGTGCTTCGCCGGTCATACCGACGTGGTCCCGACCGGCCCGCTCCAGGCCTGGCAAAACGATCCCTTCGATGCCGTGATCGACGAACACGGTATGCTCTGCGGACGCGGCGCCGCCGACATGAAGGGCAGCCTGGCGGCGATGCTGGTGGCGGCCGAGCGGTTTGTCGCCGACTACCCGGACCACAAGGGCTCGGTGGCCTTCCTGATCACCAGCGATGAAGAAGGTCCGGCCCATCATGGCACCAAAGCCGTGATCGAACGTCTGGCCGCCCGCCAGGAGCGCCTGGACTGGTGCATCGTCGGCGAGCCATCGAGCACCTCGCTGGTGGGCGACGTGGTCAAGAACGGTCGCCGTGGCTCTCTCGGCGCCAAGCTCAGTGTACGGGGCGTGCAAGGCCACGTGGCCTACCCGCACCTGGCGAAAAACCCAATCCATCTGGCCGCCGCGGCTCTGGCCGAATTGGCCGCCGAGCACTGGGACGAAGGCAATGCGTTTTTCCCGCCAACCAGCTTCCAGATTTCCAACCTCAACTCGGGCACCGGCGCGACCAACGTGATCCCCGGCGAGCTGACCGCGCTGTTCAACTTCCGCTTCTCCACCGAGTCGACCGTCGAGGGCCTGCAGCAGCGGGTCGCGGCGATCCTCGACAAGCACCAACTGGACTGGCACGTGGACTGGGCGCTGTCCGGCCTGCCGTTCCTCACCGAACCAGGCGCACTGCTCGATGCGGTGTCGGCCAGCATCAAGGCGATCACTGGCCGCGAGACCCAGGCCTCCACCAGCGGCGGCACCTCTGATGGACGCTTTATTGCCACCCTCGGCACCCAGGTGGTGGAACTGGGCCCGGTCAACGCGACCATTCATCAGGTCAACGAGCGGGTCCTGGCCAGCGATCTCGATGTACTGACCGAAATCTACTACCAGACTCTGATCAAGTTGCTCGCCTGATGCTCACCTGCCCTCTCTGCGGCGCACCGCTGAGTGCAGTCGACAACGGTGTCGCCTGTCCGGCAGGACACCGTTTCGACCGCGCCCGCCAGGGTTACCTGAACCTGCTGCCGGTGCAGCACAAGAACAGCCGCGAGCCAGGTGACAACCAAGCAATGGTCGAGGCCCGGCGAGACTTCCTCAATGCTGGGCATTACGCCCCGGTGGCCAGGCGCCTGGCCGAGCTGGCCGCCGAACGCAACCCAGGGCGCTGGGTCGATATCGGCTGTGGCGAGGGTTACTACACCGCGCAGCTCGCCGAGGCGCTGCCCGCCGCCGACGGTTATGCCCTGGACATCTCCCGTGAAGCGGTGAAGCGCGCCTGCCGGCGCAATCGGCAATTGACCTGGTTGATCGCCAGCATGGCGCGTATTCCGCTGGCCACCGCCAGTTGCCAGTTTCTTGCCAGCGTCTTCAGCCCCCTGGACTGGCAGGAAGCCAGGCGCCTGCTCAGCCCCGGCGGCGGCCTGATGAAGGTCGGACCGACCAGTGGTCACCTGATGGAGCTGCGCGAACGGCTCTACGAGGAGGTGCGTGAATACACCGACGACAAGCACCTGGCGCTGGTACCGGAAGGCATGACGCTGCAACACAGCGAAGTGTTGGAGTTCAAGCTGAGCCTGACCAGTACCCAGGATCGCGCCAACTTGCTGGCGATGACTCCGCACGGCTGGCGCGCCAGCGCCGAGCGGCGCGCCCTGGTGATCGAACAGGCCGAGCCATTCGAAGTCAGTGTGTCGATGCGCTACGATTACTTCGTTGTGCCCTAACCCTACAACCTGCTTCGCCAGCTCCGGTTGGCGATCGACCGAATCCGCGAATGGATTTTTTCAGTGGCCGCAACGAGGATATCCATGCGCCAGCCCGATATCGAGATTTATCTGAAAGACGCTGACGTCGACCACAAAGCCATTGCCATCTGGCTCGGCGAAGCCCTTGGTCCATGTACCGAATGGAGCCAGAAGGGTCAGACCTGGAAGTGCCAGGCAGGAGGCGTGCCGGTAACCTGGTTGCCCAAGGCCGTGGGCAAGTGGAACAGCCTGTACCTGGAAAGTGATCAGACGCCGTGGGACGACGACATTGCCTGCGCCCGCGCCGCCTTTGCCGCGCTGAACATCGAAGTGCGCTGCGCGCCGGGGAGCTGGGTCGAGGAAGAAGGCGAGGAAAGCGCCGATCGCTGGATCCGCGTCAGCACCGATGGCGAAGAAGAGATCACCTGGCGTACCGTGTAACCGCCGCAAGCCGGGCTTGCATGGATCCTCTGTGGCGAGCGGCCAGCCCTCGCCACAATATCTCCTGTCAGCAACGTCACACGGTATTACAGCCCGACCACGTCCTCAGCCTGCCAGCCCTTGTGGCCTTCCACCAGCGCGTACTCGACCTGCTGCCCATCGGCGAGGGAACGATGACCTTCACCACGAATCGCGCGGTAATGCACAAACACGTCCGTGCCGTCTTCGCGTTGGATGAAGCCGTAGCCCTTGGCATCGTTGAACCACTTCACACTGCCTGTCTCGCGAGTTGCCATGAATCCGTACTCCGTCTTTTTATTATCGAATGAACCCCGCTCGTAGGGTTCTCCAAGCCTGATCGCCAGAGCTTCACGTGACGCGCATGGGTCATACCGCTCATGGCGAACCTGGGAGTATAAGACAGCTCGAAAAACTCTCAATCAATATTACTTCGTCGCCTTTTTGCCGATTTTCGGCAGATACGGCACACTACCAACCCCGAGCGAACACTCGGTCTATTTCTCCTGAAGCAGCCACCTTAAGCAGAAGCCGTATGACCCGCTCCCCGCTCCGCCGTCTTGCGTTTGGCACCTTGCGCCGCCTGCTGTATCTGTGGGTGCGCTCGGAGACGATCAATCAGTCGGCCCTGACGCTCAACCTCGACCGTAGTCGCCCAGTGTTCTACGTTCTGCAATCGCCGTCGCTGAGCGATCTGGCCGTGGTCGACCACGAATGCACCCGGGCCAGCCTGCCACGCCCGGTGCTGCCGGTATCGGTAGGGTCGTTGATGGAGCCGGCGGCATTTTTCTACCTGACCCCGGATCCGGACTGGCTGGGCCGCCAGGACAAGCGCGGCGCACCGCCGACCCTGACCCGCCTGGTCGATGCCTTGAGCCAACACGCCGCCGAAGATACCCTGATCATCCCAGTCAGCGTGTTCTGGGGACAGTCGCCAGACAGCGAATCGAGCCCGTGGAAACTGCTGTTCGCCGATAGCTGGGCAGTCACCGGGCGCCTGCGCCGGCTGCTGAGCATCCTGATTCTCGGGCGCAAGACCCGCGTGCAGTTCTCCGCGCCGATCCACCTGCGCGACCTGGTGGAACACAACAAGGGTTTGGAGCGCACGGTGCGCATGGCCCAGCGCATCCTGCGGGTGCACTTTCGCCACCTCAAGACCGCCGTCATCGGTCCCGACCTGTCCCACCGACGCAATCTGGTCAAAGGCCTGGTCAACGAGCCGTTGGTACGCCAGGCGATCCTCGAACAGGCCCAGCGTGAGAACATCTCCACGCAAAAGGCCAAGGCCCAGGCCCTGCGTTACGGCAACGAGATCGCCTCGGACTACACCTACACCGCGATCCGCTTCCTCGAAGTGGTGCTGAGCTGGTTCTGGAACAAGATCTATGACGGCATCAAGGTCAACCACATCGAAGGCGTACAAGCCGTGGCCCCTGGTCACGAGGTGATCTATGTGCCCTGCCATCGCAGCCACATCGACTATCTGTTGCTGTCCTACCTGCTGTTTCGCAACGGCCTGACCCCGCCGCACATCGCTGCCGGGATCAATCTCAACATGCCGGTGATCGGCAGCCTGCTGCGTCGTGGCGGTGCGTTCTTCATGCGCCGCACGTTCAAGGGCAATCCGCTTTACACCTCGGTGTTCAATGAATACCTGCATACCCTGTTCACCAAGGGTTTTCCGGTGGAGTACTTCGTCGAGGGCGGGCGCTCGCGCACCGGGCGCATGCTACAACCGAAGACCGGGATGCTGGCCATCACCCTGCGCAGCTTCCTGCGCTCCTCGCACACACCGATTGTCTTCGTTCCGGTCTACATCGGCTACGAGCGGGTACTGGAAGGTCGCACCTATCTCGGTGAACTGCGCGGAGCAAGCAAGAAAAAGGAATCGATCTTCGACATCTTCAAAGTCATCGGTGCCCTCAAGCAGCGCTTCGGCCAAGTGGCCGTCAACTTCGGCGAGCCGATCAAGCTCGCCGAATTCCTCGACCAGGAGCAGCCCGACTGGCGTACTCAGGCGCTGGGGCCGCAGTTCAAACCGGCGTGGTTAAATGCAACCACCCACCGCCTCGGCGAGCGTGTGGCCCGGCACCTGAACGAAGCCGCCGCGATCAACCCGGTGAACCTGGTGGCCCTGGCCCTACTGTCCACCAGCCGCCTGGCCCTGGACGACCGCGCCATGGCCAGGGTCCTCGATCTTTACCTGGCCTTGCTGCGCCGTGTGCCCTACTCGCCGCACACCACCCTGCCGCAAGGCGACGGCCAGGCGCTGATCCGGCACGTCAAGGAGATGGACCTGCTCTCCGAGCAAAGCGATGCTCTGGGCAAAATCCTCTACCTGGACGAGCAGAATGCCGTCCTGATGACCTACTATCGCAACAACGTCCTGCATATCTTCGCCCTGCCGGCATTGCTGGCGAGTTTCTTCCAGAGCTCGTCACGCATGAGCCGTGAACTGATCCTGCGCTATACCCGGGCGTTGTACCCGTACCTGCAATCGGAACTGTTCATTCGCTGGTCCCTCGACGAACTCGACGCAGTGATCGATCAGTGGCTCGAAGCCTTTGTCGAACAGGGTCTGCTGCGCTTCGAGAACGAAGTTTACCTGCGCCCGGCACCCAGTTCGCGGCATTTCGTACTGCTGACCCTACTGTCGAAAAGCATTGCCCAGACCCTACAGCGTTTTTACATGGCCATCTCGCTGCTGCTCAACAGCGGCCAGAGCAGCATCAGCGCCGAAGAGCTGGAGGACCTGTGTACGGTCATGGCCCAGCGCCTGTCGATCCTGCATGGGCTCAACGCGCCGGAGTTCTTCGACAAGAGCCTGTTCCGCCACTTTATCCAGACCCTGCTCAACCTCGACGTCCTGCGCCGAGACGAGGCCGGCAAACTGAGTTATCACGAACTGCTCGGCGAGCTGGCGGAAGGCGCCGCCAAGCGCGTGTTACCCGCAGAGATCCGCTTATCGATCCGCCAGGTGGCACTGCACCGTAGCGAAGATGCAGCCGACCAACCGGCCAATCTCGGAGAATAAGCAGACCTCACGTCAGACAATTCAGCAAAGAAACACGGATGTTTCCTTATTGATTTTTACCCACGCACAGTCGTATAGACTGAACCCTGCGTTGCTTTTGACGCGTTCGATAAGGATATCGAGATGACTGCAAAAAATGCCGTGACCGCTATTTTCCACTTCCCGCCGGATTACTCGATCCCAACCATGGCCGAGACCCGGATCATCCTGCGTAACCGCTGTACCGGTACGGTCCTGGGTACTTGGACCGCTGCCCGACTTCCCGCCCAAGCGCCGTGGCGCTTCACTTTCGAACTCCCGCAGGATCTCAGGTACAACTGCAAAATCGAGATCGAGTTCGACCTGAGCGTCGCCGGTGTCTCGCTGCTGGCCGACCTCAAGTACAGCTTCCGCTGGCGTAAAGACAATCAGCAAGAAAATTTTCACCTGAGCCCACCCGGCTATCTCTACCTGAGCGCCGCCCTGGTGCCGTTGATCGGTACGGAAGAAAACACCCTGGCCACCCTGAAACTCGTCGCCCTCACCGAACCCGGCATTCCGCCGTATGTTCTCAGCGAGGAAATCACCTTGCTCAAGGGTTCGATTCCCCGCTACCTGCGTTATGATCCGCTCAAGGTCAAACCCGGCCAGGCCTACGAGACCCAAGGCACCTTCGGCGGCCGTCGCAAATTCACTATGAAACCTATCCCCAGGACCGTGGTGCTGCAGAAGGAAAAACCGCAAAACCTTACCCTGAGCGCCTGAGACTAGCGGCCTGTGTGGTGAGTTCCATGAGTCAATTTCGGCGCCACAGGTCTCTGAGCGGCGTTGTCGTTCCTCGTCATAGCCCGGCTAGACGAGTCACAGCGCCTTGACCATGAACTGCTGGCATCCGAACTTGAGCTAACGCACCCACCGTCCAGGCCAGTAGCCGTCGAGCGCTGACGTTCGGCGGCAAATCCGTTAGATTCTCGTGGGTGCCAGGTTGCTTCTCCGCAACCCTGGCGGACCCGTGTCGTCTGCCCGGTCATTTCTCACCTCTCGAATAAGGAAGCTTTCCATGCGCCGCCCTTCCCTACATCTGCTTGGCCTCTGTGCCGGTTTGCTGATTTGCACCAACGCCCTGGCCCTGTCTCTGGACAGCCTTTCCCAAAGCGAAGCCTCGGGCGGCCTCAAGGATGCCCTGGCCCAGGGTGCCGTGGCGGCTGTGACGACGCTCGGCAAACCGGGCGGCTTCAGCAATAACCCTGAAGTGAAGATCGAACTGCCGGGCAAGCTAGGCAAAGTCGCCAGCAAGATGAAACAGTTCGGCATGGGCGAACAGGTCAAACAGTTGGAAACCGGTATGAACAAGGCCGCGGAGGCAGCCATACCACAGGCCCAGGCGCTGCTGGTGGACGCGGTGAAAAAGATGACCGTAACCGATGCCAAGGGCATTCTCAGCGGTGGCAAGGACTCGGCCACCCAGTACCTGGACAAGAGTAGCCGCGAGCAAATCCGCGCCAAGTTCCTGCCGATCGTCAAACAGGCCACCGACCAGGTCGGCCTGGCCAAGCAGTACAACTCGTTCGCCGGACAAGCCGCGACCCTCGGCGTGCTCGATGCCAAGAGTGCCAACATCGAAAACTACGTGACGGAAAGGGCTCTGGATGGCCTCTTCAAGATGATCGCGCAAAAGGAAGAAGGCATCCGCGCCAACCCGGCGCAAGCGGCGACCAGCTTGGCGAAAAAGGTGTTCGGCGCGCTGTAGGCACTTCCCTCTCACAGAGAGGGAACGACTGCTGCGCAAGGTGCGCCAGAGCGATGGCTGCGGCGAACCCCGGAATGCCGAGAAAGACCAGGCGTATGTGCTCGAGGTGGTGAGGCCAGACCCTGAATCATTCAGGGCCAGCCGCTGACTTCAGGGCTTTAGCGCTTTCTTCGGATAGATATCGTAGCGGCTCGACTTGCCATCCAGGGCATGGCTGGGCTTGAGCCCGGCAACGCACGGCGCTTTGCGCGGGCGCTTGACCACCACTCGGTGAGTGGCCAGCGCCAACGCGGCCTCAAGCAATGCCGGGGCATCAGGATCATCGCCGACCAATGGCCGAAACAGGCGCATTTCCTTCTTCACCAAGGCGGTTTTCTCCCGGTGCGGGAACATCGGATCCAGGTAGATCACTTGTGGCGGCTCACCTTCCCAGTGGCGCATCATTTCGATCGAGTTGCCCTTGAGCAGGCGCATGCGCGCAACAATTGGCGCCACATCGAAATCATTCTGACCACGGAGCAGGCCATCTTCCAACAACGCGCCGATCAGCGGCTGACGTTCGATCAGGCTCATCTCACAACCCAGGCTGGCCAGCACAAACGCATCCTTGCCCAGCCCAGCCGTGGCATCGAGTACCCGCGGACGCACTCCTTGCTGGATCCCGACCGCCTTGGCGATCATCTGGCCGCTGCCACCACCGTACAGGCGACGATGCGCAGCGCCGCCTTCGACGAAATCCACCCGTACCGGGCCCGGCGCATCCGGCCCGAGCTGCTGCAGTTGCAACCCCCACTCGCCCACCTGCAAGGCAAACTCAGCCCCCGGCTCCTGCAGGGGCAGCCCCAGCCGTGCAGCCCATTGCTCGGCCTGAGGCTGAAACTCTACGGCCAAAGCCTCGACCCTGATTCGTATGGCCGCTTGCTGCTCACTCATGAAAAACACGCTCAAAAATTTAATGATCGGCAAACACTGCCGATAACAGAAGTATCCACCATATTGCCAGAGCCGGGCGTCGATCGAGAGCTATGTCAGACTTTCAACGCACATCCATAGGTTATCTATCGCCGGTCGGCGATTACGGCTTGCGAAATTCCCAAGCACTGAGCGGCGTCAGCCATCTGTGGCAGGATTTCTTTGTCCGGGCCATGGCCGAGCAAGTGGGTGATGCGCCCGAGCAAGCCGCTGTCGATCTGCCGGTCGATGGTCCGGTCGAGCCGACCGCAGGGGCGAAAATGCTCGCGCAGATCGTTGACCAGCGGCACTGCGATGTCACCGAAACGCCGATTCGTCCGCCGGAGCCGCTGTTCCTGCCCATCGCCGAGTTTGAACTGGACCTGCTGAAAAAACCCGCACCGCCCTATCCGGACGACGAAATCGTCGCGCAACAGCACCAACAGGATTTCGATAACGGCTGGGTTCGCCCGCTCGTACTCAGTGCCGGTCAGCCGCTGCCCAATCCCGGCGTAGCGCCACGACCGCGCCCGCTGCACTTGCCAATCGCCGAATTCGAACTCGACCTGCTGGAAAAACCACCTGTGCCATTCGACGAGCAGACACTGGCCCGGCAACAGCAAGCAATGGACTACGACCTGCTCTGGGCTCGCCCGCTGGTGGCCCACAACCTGCGCCTGGCGGCCTGAGCCGCCACTCCCTGTCTCAACCCCTGTCTCACGCGTTGAACATCGGCTTGATCCTGCCGAACCGTATCGCCCTCAGAGCAACCCGAGTTGCTCCACAGCGGGCTCTCTGTATAGCTCAGGCAGTGCCGGCAAGCCAGGCAAACGTGCCATCAGGCGCTGATGAAAACGTCGAGCCAGCTCCGGCGCCAGGCGGTTGTCCGAAGTGTGCAGGAAGATATACGGCGTGCGCCCCTCCTCGATCCAGACGGCGACTTTCTCGATCCAGGGCGTGAGAAAGATGTCATTGGCCGCCAGTTCCGGATGGCCGATAAAACGCACCTGAGGGCACTGGGTAAAGGCCGCCGGACGTGGCGGTACCTTGGGTTTTTTCGACTGGGCGTGCACCACCGAAGGTTCGGTCGAAGTACAGCTGAACAGTGCCCGGGGATCGAGGCAGATGCGCTCCACGCCACGGTCGAGCAGAAGGCGATTGAGCATCCGCTCGGCATCGCCTCTGGCGAAGAATTCCGGGTGGCGGACCTCAATGGCCAGCGGTCGCTGCAAATCGTCGATGAAACCGACCAGTTCACTCAGGCGATGGGGGGCGAAACTCGCCGGCAATTGCAACCATAGCGGCGACACGCGCTCCCCCAGCGGTGCAAGCAGTTGCAGGAAGCCCTCGGCTGCCGGCGCTTGCTCACGCAAATCGCCGCCATGACTGATATCGCGGGGGAACTTGGCGGTGAAGCGAAAATGTCCGGGCATGACCTGCGCCCAGCGTTCGACGGTAGCCGGCGCCGGCCGCGCATAGAAGGTGGTGTTGCCCTCAACCGCGTTGAAGACCTGAGAATAGAGATCGAGGAAATCGGTCGGACGGGCGTTTTCCGGGTACAGAAATTCGCGCCAGGCGTTTTCACTCCAGGAAGGGCAACCAAGGTAGTAAGGCAGAACGGGACCGGTCATGACACTGATTAGATCAGATATGCAGGTCGAGCCCCAGTACTTCCATATCCCATTCGACAAAACCGGCAGTGGTCAGGTAGCTGGCCAAGGCGGTCGCGACACTTTTGCTCATCGAGCGCGGGAAGATCATATCCTGCGGGCGGGCGGGCAAATTGGCCAGGCGACCGCCAGCGGCTTGAGCGCGAGCGGCGATGTCCGACAGATCGTCAGTTTCGCTGTCCAGCACTTCCTCATCGCCATCGAGCACCACGCCAACTTTGCGGGGTTTGCGCTTGATGGGGTAGGACTGTGATGAAGCACCGTCTATACGCATTGAGGCAGGCCCGGTGTAGATGATGGCAATTTAGCAGCACGCACCGCACATAGCTATTGCCCGAGTGATAACCAGACCACAGAACCTGGAAAAGGTTTTCACACCAGTACATCCATCGCTGCAAAACATGACGGACGGCACATTTTTGACTGACCCGGCTGGGTTTTCTATCCGTTGGGGTCAAGGTTCAGTTTAGCTTGGAATTTATCGAGCAGCGCAGATCCCTATGGGAGCCGGCTTGCCGGTGAGAAGCCAATGGGTCTTACGCGATGAGACGCCTCTCTATCAACCTGGCAATCTCAACGGGCCTTCGGGGTCGCGACCTTGTCGCGCAGATAAACCGGCTGCGCGTCGTCGGCAACCACGGCTTCGCCACGCGTCCAGGCGAATCGCGCCAGGGTCAGCAGGTCTTCGGCATGGGGCAGCATGCCAGCATCCTGACCGGCGAGGACGACGTTAATCCGTTCGCCATAACCCCAGCCGGTCCCCGCACCGAACCATGGGCCATTGGCCCCCTCCGGCAGGGCGGCGACTTCCGGCGGCAGCACCGCCTCGGCACCGACCAGGCGCATTTCCCCGGCTGCTTCGCGGTAGCAGCCCCAGTACACCTCATCCATCCGCGCATCGATAGCCGCCGCGACCTGGCTGACGCCATGCTCGCGAAACGCCCGCTGCGCCAGCACCGCCAGGTTGGACAGCGGCAACACAGGTCGCTCCAGGGCGAACGCCAGGCCCTGGACCACGCCGATGGCGATCCGCACGCCAGTGAAAGCGCCCGGTCCGCGACCAAAGGCAATGGCGTCCAGCGCCGACAGCGCGATGCCGGCGTCGGCCAGCAATTGCTGGATCATTGGCAGCAGCTTCTGCGCATGCAGGCGCGGGATCACCTCGTAGTGGCTCGTGACCTTGCCGTTATGCAGCAAGGCAACGGAGCAGGCTTCAGTCGCGGTGTCCAGGGCCAGCAAGGTGCTCATCGATGTTTCCGTCAGGTCAGAGTGAAAAAAGTGCGACAGTATAAACAACAACAGCCCGCAAGCGGGCTGTTGTAGAGGCTGGCAATCATCAGCTCAGGGCATCGAGCACCTTGTTGGTGATGACTTCGACCGAACCGACGCCAGCGATGTGGCTGTATTTGGGCTTGCCGTAGGCGGCCGCCAGCTTCTGGTAGAAATCCACCAGCGGCTTGGTCTGGGAATGATAGACCGACAGGCGATGGCGCACGGTTTCCTCGGTATCGTCCTTGCGCTGGATCAACTCGTCGCCAGTCAGGTCATCCCTGCCTCCGACCTTGGGTGGGTTGTAGACGATGTGATAGACGCGACCGGAAGCTTCGTGGACACGGCGACCGGCGATGCGCTGGACGATCTCTTCGTCGTCGACGGCGATCTCGACCACGTTGTCCAGTTCGACACCGGCGTGCACCAGCGCTTCAGCCTGGGGAATGGTGCGTGGGAAACCGTCGAACAGAAAGCCCTTGGCACAATCGGGCTGGGCAATACGGTCCTTGACCAGCGCGATGATCAGGTCATCGGAAACCAGGCCGCCGGCATCCATGATGCCCTTGGCCTTGATGCCTAGCTCGGTGCCGGCCTTGACCGCCGCACGCAGCATGTCACCCGTGGAGATTTGCGGGATGCCGAATTTTTCGGTGATGAACTTAGCCTGAGTACCTTTACCGGCACCGGGAGCTCCCAGCAGAATGACGCGCATCGATGTGCTCCTCAATTTTTTATTTAGAAACGCTCGGATTCGCCTCGTGGGGCCAATCTCAACAATAGGGTGATGGCCGCCCAAACGGCCAAAGGTTGATCAAGATACACAGCCGACCGACCCCACACAAGCCGCCGAAAGTCGCAATAATCAGTGCCACCATGGCAGCGCAAACGCGCTATCGCACCTCGCAACCCAACCACAAAGTGTCGCCACACAAAAAACCACCGCGCAGTCAGGAGCCGTGTCTTTTTGTGTGGCGACCTGCGTCCGCGATCTCCGGGCACGTTAGCCGGTATTGCGCAGTCCGGCGGCAATCCCCGCCACAGACACCAGTAAAGCCTGTTCCAGCGGGCTGTCCTGGGCAGCTTCCTGGCGACGCGAACGGGCGAGCAGCTCGGCCTGCAACAGGTGCAACGGGTCCAGATAGGTATTGCGCACGCGAATGAACTCAAGGGTCTCGGGGCTACGGGCAAGCAGTTGCGATTGGCCGGTCAAGCCCAGAACCACCGCACATGCCTGCGACAATAGGTCGCGTAAATGCACCCCCAGCGGCAGCAGTTCAGCTTGCACCAGACGCTCGTCGTAGGACCGTGCAATGTCGCCGTCGGCCTTGGCCAGGACCATTTCCAGCATGTCGATGCGTGTGCGGAAAAATGGCCACTGCTCGCGCATCTGCTCCAACAGTTCGCCGTCACCGCGCTCCAGCGCCTTGCGCAAGGCCGTTTCCCAGCCCAGCCAGGCCGGCAGCATCAGGCGCGTCTGGGTCCAGCCGAAGATCCACGGGATGGCCCGCAGGCTCTCGATGCCACCGGCCCGGCGCTTCGCCGGACGACTGCCCAGCGGCAAGCGCCCCAGTTCCTGCTCCGGGGTCGACTGGCGAAAATACTCGACGAACTGCGGATTGTCCCGCACCTCGGCGCGATAGGCACTGAGGCCGTCCGCCGCCAATTGGTCCATCAGGCTGCGCCAGGCCGGCTGTGGAGGTGGTGGCGGCAGCAAGGTGGCTTCGAGCACGGCAGCCAGATAAAGGTTGAGATTCTGCTCGGCGATGTCCGGCAGACCGAACTTGAAACGGATCATCTCGCCCTGTTCGGTGGTACGCAAACGCCCTGCCACCGAGCCTGGCGGCTGCGACAGGATCGCCGCATGGGCCGGACCGCCGCCACGCCCGACAGTACCGCCGCGACCGTGGAACAACAACAGTTCGACCTGTTGTTCCCGACAGATTTCCACCAGCCGCTCCTGAGCCCGATACTGCGCCCAGGCCGCCGCCGTGGTACCGGCGTCCTTGGCCGAGTCGGAGTAGCCGATCATCACCTCCTGCGGGCCTTGCAGACGCGCGCGATAACCGGGCAACAGCAACAAGCGCTCCATGACCGGGCCGGCGTTATCCAGGTCGGCCAGGGTCTCGAACAGCGGCACCACGCGCATCGACCGCAAGACCCCGGACTCCTTGAGCAACAGTTGCACCGCAAGCACATCGGAGGCCGCGCCCGCCATGGAGATCACATAGGAGCCCAGCGATGCCGCCGGTGCCGCCGCGATCTCCTTGCAGGTCGCCAGCACTTCGGCGGTGTCCACCGAGGGCTCGAAGTACGCCGGCAGCAGCGGTCGACGGTTGGCCAACTCACTCGTGAGGAATGTCAGGCGCGCCTCTTCATTCCAGTCTTCATAGCGCCCCAGCCCTAAATAGTCAGTGATTTCACTCAGGGCGCCAGCATGTCGCGACGCGTCCTGGCGCACGTCCAGGCGGACCAGAAACAGCCCGAAGGTCACCGCCCGCCGCAGACAGTCGAGCAACGGTCCATCGGCGATCACGCCCATACCGCATTCGTGCAGGGACTGATAGCAGAGCTGCAACGGCTCCAGCAACTCGCTATTGTTCTGCAGCACCGCCTCCGAAGCCGGCTGGGTCACCGCCAGCGAAGCATGAGCCCACTGGCGGGTGGTGCGCAGCCGTTCGCGCAATTGCTTGAGCACCGCGCGATAAGGTTCGGCGCTGTCACCCGCCTGGGCACGCAAGGCCTCGCTGGCTTGCTGCATCGACAGATCGGCGGCCAGGTGATCGACATCGCGCAGATACAGATCGGCGGCCATCCAGCGTGCCAACAGCAGCACTTCGCGGGTAACCTTGGCCGTGACATTCGGGTTGCCGTCGCGGTCGCCGCCCATCCAGGAGGCAAAGCGAATCGGCGCGGCCTCCAGCGGCAGGCGTAGGCCGGTGGCGGCATGCAGGGCCTGGTCGGCCTTGCGTAGATAATTCGGGATCGCCTGCCAGAGGGAATGCTCGATCACCGCAAAGCCCCACTTGGCCTCATCCACCGGGGTCGGTCGGGTACGACGGATTTCCTCGGTGTGCCAGGCCTCGGCGATCAGCCGCTGCAAACGTTGGCGGATCTGTTCGCGCTCGGCCCCGGTCAGGTCACGGTGATCCTGCAGCGCCAGTTGCGCGGCGATGGCGTCGTATTTCTGGATCAGCGTGCGACGCGCCACCTCGGTAGGATGCGCGGTGAGCACCAACTCGATGTCCAGGCGGCCCAGTTGTCGCGCCAGGAACTCAGCGCCATGGCCTTCCGCCCGCAGGCGGGCGAGCAGTTCCGGTAACACTCGCGACTCGAACGGCGCCGGCTGGGACTCGTCGCGCCGATGGATCAGTTGATATTGCTCGGCGATATTGGCCAGGTTGAGAAACTGGTTGAAGGCCCGAGCGACCGGCAGCAACTCGTCGTCACCCAGATCATCGAGGCTGGCGCTCAACTGCGCACTCGCGCAGTTGCTGCGATCCGCCTTGGCGCTTTTGCGAATCCGCTCGATCTTGTCGAGAAACTCATCGCCATGCTGGTCTCGGATGGTATTGCCCAACAGCTCACCCAACAGGTGAACGTCTTCACGCAAACGCACATCAATATCGGACATCGACAGGCTCTCCGGTGGACTCTGAGGCGGTTCCCGAACCCAAGAGTGCACCACAGCGACGAAAGCTTACAAGCCGACCGAGCAATTGCTGGCCGGCAAATATTCTCCGCTGAACCTCGTCTCCAGCAGCTAGTCTGATGATGAGGCCCTACAAGAGCGGGTCGCCAGCCCTGCCTGGGCTCTGTGGGGTTGCGTTGGCTCACGTTCGAACGCCATACCGCCATGGCCAGGTGACACGTCATAGTTCGCCATGGTGAGCCACAGCGACACGGGCTTGGGGCCTGTGGCGCCGAAATTGACTAACGGAACTCGCCCCACCGGCTCTAAATGCCAGTCCGGCCACTCATCAATAGCCGCCATCGGCGGATGCGAATTGAGGTCGATATGAAAATCCGCGAGCTAGCCCAGCACTGGGAAGAACATGCCAAGGGTCGCCTGACCGATACCGGGTATACCATTCATCTGGACCTGGAAGCCGCTGCTCGTCTCGCCGCGATTACCGAAATGTACCCCAAACGCAGCCCACAGGAGCTGTTGGGCGAGTTGATCGGAGCGGCCCTGGAAGAACTCGAAGCGAGCTTTCCCTATGTCCAGGGACCGCATGTGGTCACCACCGACGAAGAGGGTGACCCGCTTTATGAGGACATTGGCGCAACGCCACGTTTTCTCATGCTGTCACGTCGTTACTTGCACGATTTGGCCTCCCAGGCCGATGAGCCAAAGCACTGAAACCTTAACGGACTCTCTCCTCAAAGCCCCGGTATCCCTGGCTCCACTCCGATTCCGGGATACCGCCGCGCGTCGCCAAAGTTCAGTTTTTTTGCATTGACCGATCGATCAATATTTTTTCGGGCAATTAGCCATCTTTTCCTGAACTATTCAAAAAAGCCGCAGGTCACAGCCAACAGCCATCATCGAAACAGGCGCCGTAAGACGCCCCCGACCGGCAGGGCGGGATCGATGCCGAAGGCCCTCGGGACGGTGATGGGTATTGATGTTTTTCAGGAGTTATCCAATGGAGTTGAAGACCATGAAGACCAGCACCGCCAAATCCTCGTTTAACCACCTGCATGGGCTGAAACTGGCCGCGCTGGCCCTCGGCACCAGCTTCATCCTGGCCGGTTGCGCCGGGAACCCGCCGAGCGAGCAGTACGCGGTGACACAATCTGCCGTCAACAGCGCGGTCAGCGCCGGAGGTACCGAATACGCCGCCGTCGAAATGAAGTCGGCCCAGGACAAGCTCAAACAAGCCGAGCTGGCCATGCATGACAAGAAATACGACGACGCCCGGCGCTTGGCCGAACAAGCCGAATGGGATGCCCGCGTCGCCGAGCGCAAGGCCCAGGCCACCAAGGCCGAACTGGCGTTGAAGGACTCCCAGAAAGGCGTTCAGGAACTGCGCCAGGAAAGCCAACGCTCCGTGCAGCCCGCGCAATAAGCCTGTGCATCGCCTCCCGCACCCTGAAGTTTCAATGGATAGATAAGGACGAACCACTATGCCTAAACAATTGATGATCCCTGCCCTTCTGGCTCTGAGCGTAGCGCTTGCAGCCTGCTCATCGAAGCCCAACGCCAGCCTGGAGCAGGCCCGGACCAACTTCTCCGGCCTACAGAGCAATCCACAGGCGAGCAAGGTCGCGGCCCTGGAAACCAAGGACGCCAGTGATTACTTGGACAAGGCCGACAAGGCCTACCAGAACGGTGAAAAAGAGCAGACCGTCGACCAACTGGCCTACCTGACCAACCAGCGGGTGGAAGTGGCCAAGCAGACCATCGCCCTGCGCACCGCCGAAGCCAACCTGAAAAATGCGGCGGCACAACGGGCACAAGCTCGCCTGGATGCCCGTGACGCGCAGATCAAGCAGTTGCAGAACAGCCTGAACGCCAGACAGACCGAGCGCGGCACACTGGTGACCTTCGGTGACGTGCTGTTCGCCACCAACAAGGCCGACTTGAAGTCTAGCGGCCTGGTCAACATCAACAAGCTGGCGCAATTCCTCCAGGAAAACCCGGACCGCAAGGTGATTGTCGAAGGCTATACCGATAGCACCGGCGCGGCGGCGTACAACCAAAGCCTGTCCGAGCGGCGCGCGACCTCGGTCCAGGTTGCCCTGATCAAGATGGGCGTGGACCCTGCCCGCATCGTCACCCAAGGTTATGGCAAGGAGTATCCGGTGGCGGATAACAGCAGTGTCTCGGGACGAGCCATGAACCGTCGCGTGGAGGTGACCATTTCCAACGACAACCAACCTGTGGCGCCACGTTCGTCGGTCACAAGCGCTTACTGATCGGTTGCCCCTTCCATGAAAAGTCCCCGTCTGATCCGATCAGACGGGGACTTTTCAATTGTTGATCCGTTGATCGTTGCCACACGAAGCAGAGGAGCAATCGGACGATCCGGTAACGTCACTGCACCAGTTTCGGCGTCTCTTGGCCCATGCAACGCACCGCCTGCTTCTGGTCGTTGATCAGTACACCGCTCAGGCCTTTCTGTTCGGTGTCGAACAATACCAGCACACCATCGATGCACTGCGCGACTTCGTTGGCCGGGGTCAGGGACACCTTGTAGTCCTCGCCCGGCACGGTCTTGAGCAGGGTGAACTGCTTGAGCAGCAGCGCATCCTCCGGCTTGGCGAAATGCAGGTAGCCGTAGTACCACAGGCATCCCACCGTACCGATGATGCTGACGATACCCGTGATAATCAGGGGAATGGCGTTGCGTTCTTCAGTCATTGCACACTCTCTGGTTCAACTTGCGAATTCGGCACGGCGGGGTAATTGGGGATCTCGCCCAATCGGCGCAGGCCGTTGAAGTGTTGCGGATCTTCCAGGTAGCGCAGCATCACCTGGCGCCAGGTCGGGTCGGCGAAGGTCTGCACATGACCGCCACGGGTCAGTTGCAGCACCCGTGGCGGTGGCGCCGACTGATACAGGACAATCCCGTTGGACATCGGCACCAGTGGGTCGTCGATACTCTGGAAGATCAGCTTTGGCACACCGGTCAAGCGCGGCATGGCGTCCAACGCACTATCGCGGTCCGGCACCAGCCAGGACAACGGCACCTGTATGGGCCAGGTCAGCCAGGAACCCGCCAGGGCGAAGCGTCCGACGGAGCGATAGCTGGCTGGCACACCATCCAATACCAGGGCCTTGAGGCGCGACTGATAGTCGGGGTGGCGTTCCACCAGGTAGTGAACCACCAAGGCTCCGCCCAGACTCTGGCCCAGCACCACCAGGGGCTTGTTTTGCACTTCGGGGGCTTGTTGCAGCCAGTCGAACGCCGCATCGATATCCTGGTAAACCGCCGGCAGGCTCGGCTCGCCTTCGGATACGCCGTAGCCACGATAGTCGAGCATCAGCACCTGATAGCCGTGCTCCGGCAACCACCCGCTACCGCCCAAGTGCGCGGACAGATTGCCGCCATTGCCATGCAGGTGCAGCACCGTGCCCTTGACCGGCACCCCGGCCCTGGCCGGCAGCCACCAGGCACGCAAGCGCTTACCGTCAGCGGTTGTCAGGGTGATATCGCGGTATTGGAGATGAGCGTTATCCGGAGTGAACGGCAGGCCCGGCTCGGGATAGAACAGTAGGGAACTGCAGCCGTTGAGGGTCAGCAGCAGGCACAGGATGCCGAGGATTCTCATCCGTTCGAAACCTCGCGATAGTTATTGGAAACAAGGACAACCCACTGTGGGAGCCTCTCACAGAATATTGGAGTAATCCGCCTCGATCCGATCCAGGCTCAAGTGATTCAGGAAGTTGCTGAAACACATCCAGGCCGACAGCGCATTCATATCGCGAAACTGTTCCGGCAGGTACTTGGGCGGGACCACCAAGCCTTCATCCACCAACTGGCGCAGGGTGCGCATGTCCTCCAATGTAGTCTTGCCACAGAACAACAACGGCACCTGCTCCAGCTTACCCTTACGCACGGCCAACTGAATGTAGTTGTACACCATGATAAAGCCCTTGAGGTAAGACAAGTCCTTGGTAAACGGCAGCCCCGTAGGCGTCGACCCACGAAAGATCCGGCTGGCGTTACCGTAGCTTTGCGCCAGATCAAAACCCTGCCCGCGGAAGAACTCGAACACCTGCAGGAAGTCCGCGCCCTGCTCCACCATGTCGATGGCTCTGGTCCGGTTGGTCAGCTTGCGCAAGCGGCTCGGGTAGGAAGCGAAGGTGATGATCTCCATCAGGATCGCCAGGCCTTCCTGGGTGACGGTCGAGGACGGCGGGCCCTTGGACAGGAAGGTGCAGATCGGCTGGTTCAAGCCATTCAGCGTGGTACCGACATGCACCAGACCTTCGTGGACCTCCAGTGCGCGTACATCCCGAGAGTTGAACAGCGCATCGGCGCGAATCTTGATGTAGTCGGCACCGGCTGCCGCATCAGCGACGATCCCGTCGGACTCGAACACGCGGATGGTTTCCTCGGCCTCGCCGAACACCTTGTTCAAGCGGCTCTGCAGCAGTTCGACGGCATCCTTGGCGGTCAGCGTCTTGGGTTCGTCCTTGAGGTCGCCACGGCCATCGATATTGTTCAAGTAGTCGGAAAGCATCAGCCCCAGGTCGGCCAGGGTCGGATCCCCGGCATGGAACGCATCGGAGGCGGCGCCGTAGAGTTCCTGGGAGATCAGCCCGAAGTCCGCGGTGCCCCGCGCTTCGAGCATGCGCACGACCATGCGATATTCCTTGCACATGCGCCGCATGATTTGCCCGACCGGGTTGAACTGCCCGAGCTGACGGGTGATGTCCCGTTCGATATTCTGGAATTCCAGCTTCACCGCGCTGGCGTCGAACGACAACGGCCGCGAGGTGTAGTACTCGTGGTCCACCGCCGGCATTTCCTTGCCCTTGGCCTTGAGAAAGCCCTGGCGAATGTTCTCGTCCCACTTCACCGCATCGAGCACACGAATCGGTGTCTGTGCCAGCACAATGCGGTCGGACAGGCTGCGTATCGTCAGTTGGTAATCGTCCAAGGAAAACTCCTGATCGTTGCTTCGGTGACTGCCACTAGACGGACGCCAACACCAGATGCAGATAACGTGTGAGGATCCCGAGCCTGTCTTGTTCCGCCTCGGGCTGCGCTTCGCTGAGAAGGCCTTGATATTCCATCCGTCCGATAATCGCCGTCAACACCTTGGCATCCTGTTCTGGCTCCCTGGAGCCCAGGACCTGGAAAAACTGGCAAGTACCCTGCAGCAGAATCTGCTGATGGGAACGCACCAGCATCGCCAGGCGCGGATTGAGCAAGGCCTCCTGGCGAAACGCCTGCTCGGCCATCAGGTGCTCCCGACGGTTGTGCAATTGGCGCTGGATATAATCGGCGGTCATCTGGGCAATATCATCGGCCAATTGGCCCCGCGAAGCCAGACTGCCATCACCGCGGGCCAGCAGCTGGCGCAGCACTCCTTCGGTGTTTTCCCACAGCTTGGCCATGAAAGCCGCGCTGCGTTCGACATATTGGGCGAAGGTATCGGTCAGCAGGTCATCGATATCCTTGAAGTAATAGGTGGTAGCGGACAACGGCACACACGCCTCGGCAGCCACCGCACGATGGCGCACACCCCGCACGCCCTCACGCACGACAATGCGCATGGCCGCATCGAGAATATCCTGTCGCCGTTGCTCACTGCCATGTCGGCTGGCCTTGCGCCCTTGGTATTGGACGCTTTCAGCTACCGCAGTGGCGATGCCAGCGGCGCCCTTTTGAGCTATTGCGCGGTTCACGACAGGTCTCCCTCAGCGATCAAAGAAAGATGAAATAAGAATCAGTAGCATCCTACCACTAATAAAAAGCCGCCTGGTCAAGGCGGCTTTCTGTTCGGCACAATCAGGCTTGAGGCCGCATATGCGGGAACAGGATAACGTCGCGGATCGACGGGGCGTTGGTGAGCAACATCACCAGACGGTCGATGCCGATCCCTTCGCCGGCCGTGGGCGGCATGCCATACTCCAGGGCGCGCACGAAGTCGGCGTCGTAGTGCATGGCTTCGTCGTCACCCGCATCTTTCTCAGCCACCTGGGCCTGGAAGCGCTCAGCCTGGTCTTGCGCGTCGTTCAACTCAGAATAGGCGTTGGCGATTTCACGACCACCGATAAACAGCTCGAAACGATCGGTGACATTCGGGTTTTGGTCGTTGCGCCGAGCCAGTGGCGAGACTTCGAACGGGTATTGGGTAATGAAGTGCGGCTGCTCCAGTTTGTGCTCGACCAATTCTTCGAAAATCATCACCTGCAGCTTGCCCAGGCCTTCGAAGCCGAGCACTTTGGCACCCGCTTGCTTGGCGATCGAGCGCGCCTTGTCGATGTCCAGCAGGTCTTCGGCGGTGAGTTGCGGGTTGTACTTGAGAATCGAGTCGAACACCGACAGACGCGCGAAGGGCTCGCCGAAGTGGAACACCTTATCGCCGTATGGCACATCGGTGCTGCCCAAGACAGCCTGGGCCAATTCACGGAACAGCTCTTCGGTCAGGTCCATGTTGTCTTCGTAGTCGGCGTAGGCCTGGTAGAACTCCAACATGGTGAATTCAGGGTTGTGCCGGGTCGACACGCCTTCGTTGCGGAAGTTGCGGTTGATCTCGAACACACGCTCGAAGCCTCCGACCACCAGACGCTTGAGGTACAGCTCCGGTGCGATGCGCAGGTACATGCCCATGTCCAGTGCGTTGTGGTGGGTTTCGAACGGCTTGGCCGCAGCGCCGCCAGGAATGGTCTGCAGCATCGGCGTTTCCACTTCCATGAAGTCGCGCTTGATCATGAAGTGACGGATATGGGCGATGACTTGCGAACGCACGCGGAAGGTCTGGCGGACCTCTTCGTTGACGATCAGGTCGACGTAGCGCTGGCGATAGCGGGTTTCGGTATCGGTCAGGCCATGGTGTTTGTCCGGCAGCGGGCGCAGCGATTTGGTCAACAGGCGCACATCGCTCATTTCAACGTACAGGTCGCCCTTGCCGGAACGAGCCAGGGTGCCAACGGCTGCAATGATGTCACCGAGGTCCCAGGTTTTCACCGCCGCCAGGGTTTCTTCCGACAAGGTCTTGCGGTTGACGTAGACCTGGATGCGCCCGGACATGTCCTGGATCACCATGAAGGAGCCACGGTTGAGCATGATGCGACCGGCAACCTTGACCGGGATCGCCGCCTCTGCCAGCTCTTCCTTGGTCTTGTCCGCGTACTGTTTCTGCAAGTCTTCACAGTAGGCGTCGCGGCGGAAGTCGTTCGGGAAGGCGTTGCCCTTGGCACGCTCGGCGACAAGCTTTTCCTTGCGCAGGGCGATCAGGGCGTTTTCTTCCTGTTGCAGGGCTTGCGGGTCGAGTTGTTGGTCGCTCATGTCTTCAGATTTTCCATCACAGGTTCGTTGCCCCGGGCATTCGCCGGGGTTCGCGGGCGGGTCACGCTGCACCAGCGCGACCTCCCGCCAGGCCGGTGGTCCGGCTTACAGCCCTTGCTTGAGGCTGGCCACCAGGTATTCGTCGATGTCGCCGTCCAGCACCTTGTCGCAATCGCTACGCTCGATGTTGGTCCGCAGATCCTTGATCCGCGAGGCATCGAGTACGTAGGAGCGGATCTGGTGACCCCAGCCGATGTCCGACTTGGTGTCTTCCAGGGCCTGGGAAGCGGCGTTGCGCTTCTGCACTTCTTGTTCATACAAGCGTGCCCGCAACATCTTCATCGCGGTGTCTTTGTTCGCGTGCTGGGAACGTTCGTTCTGGCAACTGACCACGGTGTTGGTCGGTACGTGGGTGATACGCACCGCCGAGTCAGTGGTGTTCACGTGCTGACCACCGGCACCGGAGGAACGATAGGTATCGATCCGCAGGTCGGCCGGATTGATGTCGATTTCGATGTTGTCATCGATTTCCGGCGACACGAATACCGCCGAGAACGAGGTGTGACGACGGTTGCCGGAGTCGAACGGACTCTTGCGCACCAGACGGTGTACGCCGATCTCGGTGCGCAGCCAACCAAAGGCATACTCGCCCTTGATATGCACGGTTGCGCCCTTGATTCCGGCCACTTCGCCGGCGGACAGTTCCATGATGGTCGCATCGAAACCGCGCTTGTCAGCCCAACGCAGGTACATGCGCAGCAGGATGTTGGCCCAGTCCTGGGCTTCGGTGCCGCCGGAACCGGCCTGGATATCCAGGTAGGCGTGATTCTGGTCCATTTCGCCGCTGAACATGCGACGAAACTCCAGCTTTTCCAAGGCTTCGCGCAGACGTTCCACTTCAGCGGCTACGTCATCGACGGCCCCCTGGTCTTCTTCCGCGGCAGCCATTTCCAGCAAGTCCCGGGCATCGGCCAGGCCAGCGGACATTTCATCCAGGGTTTCGACGATCTGGGCCAGCGCAGAGCGCTCGCGGCCCAGGTTCTGGGCGTATTCGGGGTTGTTCCAGACAGCCGGATCTTCAAGCTCGCGATTGACTTCGGTCAGGCGCTCATGCTTTTGATCGTAGTCAAAGATACCCCCGAATAGTTTCGGAGCGCTCGGACAGGTCCTTGATACTGTTAAGGATCGGGTTGATTTCCATGGCGGGCAGCACTCGTCGGTGAACTTTTGAAAGCCGGCGAGTATACCCCAACTGTCACCATCCCGGCAGCCCGCTTGGCGGGGTGGAGAGCAAAGTCTGCTTCGGCATCAGACCTGGCCGACAGCATTTTTACAAACGCCGCTTACAGCGACGCCTGCCGCACCTGCCGTTCCAGCTCCAGCTTCAATCCTGGTTCCAGTCGCAGTTGTCGCGACAACTCGTCCAGATACGCCTTCTCCATGAAGTTTTCTTGGTCCACCAGCAGCACGCTGGCGATATACATTTGCGCGGCTATCTCCGGCGTTGCCGCAGCCTGGGCCACATCGGCGGGGTCCAGGGGTTTGTTCAATTCGTCATGCAACCACTGTTGCAGCTCTCGGTCGCAGCCCAGCTTGCTGAACTCGGCTTCGATCAACTCCCGCTCGCGGGCATCGACATGCCCATCGGCCTTGGCCGCAGCCACCAGTGCCTGGAGAATCGCCTGGCTGTGCTGCTCGACCTGCGCCGGCGGCAGGCGGTCGAGAGTTTGCGGTTCGCCCTGAGGCGCACTCGCCTGTTGCGCCTGCCAGGTGCCATAGGCCTTGTAGGCCAACACCCCCAGCGCCGCCAGGCCACCGTAGGTCAGCGCCTTGCCACCGAACTTGCGGGCCTTCTTGTTGCCGAGCAGCACGCCCATGGCTCCCGCCGCCAACGCACCGCCACCCGCCCCGGAAAGCAGGCTGCCCAAACCACTTGAGCCGCCACCGAGTAGACCGCCAAGCGCGCCTTTATCAGCGGATTTGTCCTGTCTGTCGCCGGTCCGGTTCTGCAGCAGATCCTGGCCGGACTTGAGTAATTGATCGAGCAACCCACGGGTATTCATCGGTAGCCTGCGCAAACGGCGAATGGACCCACAGAGTAAAACGACCGGTCAGATGGTTGTCGGCAAGAGTGCTTCCAAATGTTGCGCGGCTTGTTGCCTGAATCCTGACTCGTCAATCAAGCCATCGATTAAAAAGATCTACACTGGCGTACATCCATAAAAACCGCGTGTCGGAAAAAACGGCAAGGTATTTCACCCATGAACCTGCCGAGCCTAAACAAGCAGCCACAACCGACATGTATCACCTGTTCGACTACTGTCCCGGCCCTAATTAAAAGAGAGGGAAACCCCATGTTCGCGCACAAGACCGCGCTACTCAGCGCACTCACCACCGCCGTGCTGGCCAGCGTCAGCCTCCAGGCCGCCGAACCGCTGAAAGCTGTCGGCGCCGCTGAAGGCCAACTCGATATCGTCGCCTGGCCGGGTTATATCGAACGTGGTGAAAGTGACAAGGCTTATGACTGGGTCACCGGTTTCGAGAAGGAAACCGGCTGCAAGGTCAGCGTGAAGACCGCCGCCACCTCCGATGAGATGGTCAGTCTGATGGCCAAAGGCGGCTATGACCTGGTCACCGCTTCAGGCGACGCCTCGTTGCGCTTGATCGCCGGCAAACGGGTGCAGCCGATCAACCCCGAGTTGATCCCGAACTGGAAGAACCTCGATTCGCGCCTCAAGAATGCCCCGTGGTACGTGGTCGACAAACAGACCTACGGCACCCCTTACCAGTGGGGCCCGAATGTGCTGATGTACAACACTCACGTGTTCAAGCAGGCGCCAACCAGTTGGGCGGTGATCTTCGACGCGCAGAACCTGCCGGACGGCAAGCCGAACAAGGGGCGCGTGCAAGCCTATGACGGCCCGATCTATATCGCCGACGCGGCGCTGTATCTCAAGTCCGCCAAGCCGGAGCTGGGAATCCAGAGCCCCTATGAATTAACCGAGACCCAATACCAGGCGGTCCTCGAATTGTTGCGCGCCCAACAACCGCTGGTGCACCGCTATTGGCACGATGCGACCGTGCAAATGAGTGACTTCAAGAACGAAGGCCTCGCCGCCTCCAGCTCCTGGGGCTACATGGTCAATGGCCTGCAAGCCGACAAACAACCCGTGGCCTCGACCATTCCAAAGGAGGGCGTCACCGGTTGGGCCGACACCACCATGTTGCACGCCGATGCCAAACACCCCAACTGCGCCTACAAATGGATGGACTGGTCGCTGCAGCCCAAGGTCCAGGGTGACGTAGCGGCATGGTTCGGTTCGCTGCCGGCCGTTCCGGCGGCGTGCAAGGGAAGCGAACTACTCGGCGCCGAAGGCTGCAAGACCAACGGCTTCGACTCCTTCGACAAGATTGCCTTCTGGAAAACCCCGCAGGCCCAGGGTGGCCAGTTTGTCCCCTACAGCCGCTGGACCCAGGACTATATTGCGATCATGGGCGGTCGCTAAGGCCGGTGACGCCGCTCGCGCCCGTGGCGAGCAGGCGGGTTCGCGCCGGGCTGCGCGGCGGCGCTGAAATCAGAGATTGCGCTGTGCCGGACAGGGCGCGGGGCGCCCCCGCCACATACGCCCTATCGTTATTCAATTCAGACTTTCCAGAAGTCCAGGACAGGTCCCCTCGCCACACAGACTTTTTTGGAGCACCGCATGATGACGCCAGCAGTCCAATTCACTGATGTTTCCCGTCAATTCGGCGAAGTAAAAGCCGTTGACCGGGTTTCCATCGACATTCAGGACGGCGAATTCTTTTCCATGCTCGGCCCCTCCGGCTCGGGCAAGACCACCTGCCTGCGCCTGATTGCCGGCTTCGAACAACCCAGCGCCGGCTCGATTCGCCTCCACGGCGAAGAAGCCGCCGGGCAGCCTCCGTACCAGCGTGACGTGAACACCGTGTTCCAGGATTATGCGCTGTTCCCTCACATGAACGTGCGCGACAACGTCGCCTACGGCCTGAAAGTCAAAGGCGTCGGCAAGCGCGAACGCCTGAAGCGCGCCGAGGAATCCCTGGACATGGTCGCCCTCGCAGGCTACGGCGATCGCAAACCGGTGCAACTGTCCGGCGGCCAGCGCCAACGCGTGGCTCTGGCCCGAGCCCTGGTCAATCGCCCACGGGTGCTGCTGCTCGATGAACCCCTGGGCGCGCTGGATCTCAAGCTGCGCGAGCAGATGCAGGGCGAACTGAAAAAACTGCAACGACAGTTGGGCATCACGTTTATCTTCGTTACCCACGACCAGACCGAAGCGCTGTCGATGTCCGACCGCGTAGCGGTGTTCAATAAGGGTCGCATCGAACAGGTCGACACACCGCGCGATCTCTACATGAAACCGGCCACCGCCTTCGTCGCCGAATTCGTCGGCACCTCCAACGTGATTCGCGGCGAGTTGGCCAGGCAGTTGAGCGGCAGCGACCTGCCCTTCTCGATCCGCCCGGAACACGTGCGCTTCGCCGAAGGCCCGGCACAGGCTCATGAAGTCGAGGTCAGCGGCCTACTCCACGATATCCAGTACCAGGGCAGCGCCACCCGCTATGAGCTGAAACTGGAAAACGGCCAGACCCTGAATATCAGCCAGGCCAACACCCAGTGGCCGGATACCCGCTTCCAACACCAGACTGGCCAGCGCATCACCGCGCGCTGGGCGCAGGAGGCCATGACCGTGCTGGCAAGTGAGGTGTGACATGAGCACTCTGGCTCTGACACCCACGACGGCCAGCCCATCGCTGATGCGGCGGCTCTGCAACCTGCTCTACCGCCGCCCCAACTTCTACCTGACGCTGCTGCTGGTGCCGCCACTGATCTGGTTTGGCGCGATCTATCTCGGCTCGCTGCTGACCCTGCTCTGGCAAGGGTTCTACACCTTCGACGATTTCACCATGGCGGTCACTGCGGACCCGACCCTGGTAAACTTCGCCGCGCTGTTCAATCCGGCTAACTTCGACATCATCCTGCGGACCCTGACTATGGCGGTGACGGTCTCGATCGCCGCCGCGATCATCGCCTTTCCCATCGCCTACTACATGGCGCGCCACACCAGCGGCAAGACCAAAGCGTTCTTCTACATCGCGGTGATGCTGCCGATGTGGGCCAGCTACATCGTCAAGGCCTATGCCTGGACCCTGTTGCTGGCCAAGGGCGGCGTGGTCCAGTGGTTTGTCCAGCACCTTGGGCTGGAACCGCTGCTGCAAGGGGTTCTGGGCATCCCCGGGATCGGCGGCAGCACGCTGTCGACCTCGCACCTGGGCCGGTTCATGGTGTTCGTCTATATCTGGCTACCGTTTATGATCCTGCCAATCCAGGCGGCCTTGGAACGCCTGCCGCCCTCTCTGCTGCAAGCCTCCGCCGACCTCGGGGCGAAGCCACGCCAGACCTTTATGCAGGTGATCCTGCCGCTCTCGATCCCAGGCATTGCCGCCGGCTCCATCTTCACCTTCTCGCTGACCCTGGGCGACTTTATCGTGCCGCGACTGATCGGCCCACCCGGCTACTTCGTGGGCGGCATGGTCTACGCCCAGCAGGGGGCTATCGGCAATATGCCGATGGCGGCCGCCTTCACCCTGGCGCCGATCGTGCTGATTGCCGTGTACCTGTCCATCGTCAAACGCCTGGGGGCCTTCGATGCACTCTAAGTCGCAAGAGCACGGGGAGAGCGCTTCCCTGGGGCTGCGTATCGCCGCGTGGGGCGGGTTGCTGTTCCTGCACATCCCGATCATGATCATCTTCATATACGCCTTCAACACCGAGGACGCAGCGTTCAGCTTTCCGCCCCAGGGCTTCACCTTGAAATGGTTCAGCGTGGCCTTCGCACGTCCAGACGTGCTGGAAGCGATCAAGCTGTCGCTGAAGATCGCCGCCATCGCCACTCTGATCGCCATGCTGCTCGGCACCCTCGCCTCGGCCGCGTTGTATCGCCGGGAGTTCTTCGGCAAGCAGGGTATCTCGCTGATGCTGATCCTGCCGATTGCCTTGCCGGGGATCATCACCGGGATCGCCCTGCTGGCGACCTTCAAGACGCTGGGGATCGAGCCAGGGATGTTCACCATCATCGTCGGCCACGCAACCTTCTGCGTAGTGATTGTCTACAACAACGTCATTGCCCGGCTGCGGCGTATCTCCCACAGCCTGATCGAAGCCTCAATGGATCTCGGTGCCGATGGCTGGCAAACCTTGCGCTACATCGTCCTGCCCAATCTGGTCTCGGCGCTGCTGGCCGGTGGCATGCTGGCGTTCGCCCTATCGTTCGACGAGATCATTGTCACCACCTTTACCGCGGGGCATGAACGCACCTTGCCGATCTGGCTGCTCAACCAGCTCGGTCGACCACGAGATGTACCCGTCACCAACGTGATCGCCTTGCTGGTGATGATGATTACCATGTTGCCGATTCTCGGCGCCTACTACTTGACCCGTGGCGGTGAAAGTGTGGCCGGCAGCGGCGGCCCATAACCGACTACCTGAGGTAAATGGCGAATCCCGGCCTATGCTCCGACAACGCTTTTAACGCTCTTGAGGGCCTCTTCGGGGCAAGCTTCGCTGCCATAAGAAGGTTTCCTCAAACACCTGAAAACTCGCTGCCCACAGAATCACCTGATCGCTCCATGAGGACATAACCATGCAAACCAAACTGCTGATCAATGGTCAACTCGTTGCTGGCGAAGGCCCTGCCCAAGCCGTCTTCAATCCCGCGCTGGGCCGTGTGCTGGTGGAAATCAACGAAGCCAGCGAAGCCCAGGTGGACGCCGCCGTGCGCGCCGCCGATGCTGCCTTCGACAGTTGGTCGCAGACCGCGCCGAAAGACCGCTCGTTGTTGCTACTCAAGCTCGCCGATGCCATCGAGGCCCACGGCGCGGAACTGGCCAAGCTGGAGTCGGACAACTGCGGCAAACCCCTGAGCGCCGCGCTCAACGACGAAATCCCGGCCATTGCCGATGTGTTCCGTTTCTTCGCCGGCGCCAGCCGCTGCATGAACGGCTTGGCCGGCGGCGAATACCTGCCGGGCCATACCTCGATGATCCGCCGCGACCCGGTGGGCGTAATTGCCTCCATCGCCCCGTGGAACTACCCGCTGATGATGGCCGCCTGGAAAATTGCACCGGCTCTGGCCGCCGGCAACACCGTGGTGCTCAAACCTTCGGAGCAGACCCCGCTGACCGCGTTGCGCCTGGCCGAACTAGCGGCGCAAATCTTCCCGGCGGGCGTGCTCAACCTGGTGTTCGGTCGCGGCCCGACCGTCGGCAGCCCGCTGGTGAGCCATCCAAAAGTGCGCATGGTGTCACTGACCGGCGCCATTGCCACCGGCTCGATCATCATTTCCAGTACTGCCGACAGCGTCAAGCGCATGCATATGGAATTAGGCGGCAAGGCCCCGGTGATCATCTTCGACGACGCCGATATCGACGCCGCCGTGGCAGGTATCCGCACCTTCGGGTTCTACAACGCAGGCCAGGACTGCACCGCCGCCTGCCGCGTGTACGCACAGGCCGGTATCTACGAGCAGTTCGTCGAGCAACTGGGCGCCGCGGTGAGTACCATCAAGTACGGCCTGCAGGACGATCAGACCACCGAACTCGGCCCGCTAATCACCGCCAAGCACCGTGATCGTGTCGCCGGTTTTGTCGAGCGTGCCGTGGCACAGTCGCATATCCGCCTGGTGACCGGTGGCAAGGCCGTGGACGGCAACGGTTTCTTCTTCGAACCCACGGTGCTGGCGGACGCCCAACAGGACGACGAGATCGTGCGGCGCGAAGTGTTCGGCCCGGTGGTCTCGGTCACCCGCTTCAACGACGAAGCCCAGGTACTGGGCTGGGCCAATGACTCGGACTATGGCCTGGCATCCTCGGTGTGGACCGCCGATGTCGGTCGCGCCCACCGCCTGGCGGCTCGCTTGCAGTACGGCTGCACCTGGGTCAACACTCACTTTATGCTGGTCAACGAGATGCCCCATGGCGGTCAGAAGCTGTCCGGCTATGGCAAGGACATGTCCATGTACGGCCTGGAGGACTACACCACCGTGCGCCATGTGATGTTCAAGCACTGATGACGGATCCCTCACAAAACTACCGGACCGGGCCGTCATGGCCCGGTCCGGCCGATGGAAGAACAAGCGCCACTGATTCGTCAATCAAGATCAAACGGCTCAAAACCGCGAAACACTCTCCATCGCATTCAAGAGGCAGCGCAGGGCATTACGATCTTCCGCCGACAAACTCCGGTAATGCTCCACCAATTGCCGCTCTTCATCGCTGAGCTTGCACACCCGATGCGGGGGTGGCGCCCTGAATGTCCAGAGAAACAGCATGAACCCAAGAATGCCTCGTTCCTTTGACATGGGTGACTTCCTTCTGTGACTGCACAGGAACGCCTGGACAGGTCGTCTCAGACTTAGCATAAGGGTAGGAAGAATCTGCATTAAGCTAAGATCATTTCGGAATTTACAGAAGGAAATCACTCAACATACAGAAAACCCGCCTGGTCGACGGGTCTCGGTGTTTTCACACAAGTCAGGTCAATCGCTCACTCGCGCAGATCCGCCTCATGGATCGGTTGGTCGCGATGGGTAGCGCGCTGGTACTGCGCCGGCCAGGTGGCCTTGTGCCCACCCAAGTCATCGTCGGCATGCAGCGGCCAATACGGATCGCGTAGCAACTCACGGGCGAGCAGGATGATGTCGGCCTGGCAGGTGCGCAGGATATGCTCGGCCTGGGCCGGCTCGGTGATCAGCCCGACGGTGCCGGTGGCAATCCCGGACTCCTTACGCACGCGCTCGGCGAAACGAGTCTGGTAACCGGGCCCCGTGGGGATTTCCGCGTTGGCGGCGGTACCGCCCGAAGACACGTCGATCAGGTCGACGCCAAGGTCTTTCAGACGCCGTGCCAGCTCCACGGTTTCGTCCGGGTTCCAGCCGTCTTCCACCCAGTCGGTGGCCGAGACACGCACGAACAACGGCAACTCCTCGGGCCAGACCGCCCGCACCGCTTCTGTGACCTGCAGGACCAGGCGAATACGGTTATCGAACGAGCCGCCGTACTGGTCACGGCGCTGATTGCTCAAGGGTGAGAGAAACTGGTGCAGCAGATAACCGTGGGCGGCATGCACCTCGACTACCTTGAAACCGGCGACCAGGGCGCGTCGGGCGGCCGCGACAAACGCCTCGATCACCTCGGCGATCTGCCCTTCATCCAGCTGTGCCGGGGCCGTGTGCTGCGGGTCGAAGGCAATGGGCGAGGGCCCGACCGGGATCCAGCCGCCCTCCTCCGGCTTGACGCTGCCAGGCTTGCCCAGCCAGGGTCGATGGGTGCTGGCTTTGCGTCCGGCATGGGCCAGTTGGATCCCGGCGACGGCACCCTGGGCCGCGATAAACCGGGTGATGCGTTGCAGGGGTTCGATCTGTTCGTCATTCCACAGGCCCAGATCCTGGGCGGTGATACGGCCATCGGCGGTCACTGCCGTGGCTTCGGTAAAAATCAGTCCGGCACCGCCTACCGCACGGCTACCAAGGTGGACCAGATGCCAGTCATTGGCCAGGCCATCGACGCTGGAGTACTGGCACATTGGCGAGACCGCGATGCGATTGAGCAGGGTCAATTGACGAAGGGTATAGGGTTCAAGCAGCAGACTCATGGGGCACCTCTCAAATCAAGTGGGCTGGCTCCAGGGTTCTGTGAGAACGTCGACGCGTGACAGGAAAAATAGGCCGTCCGCCCCCCGGCGGATGAATAAGGAAGATAACGTCACAAGACCATTCAGACAGTGCTTAGAGCCTAGTCGACAATGAAGGACGCCGAAGGGTTCAGCCGATATAAAGCTCAGCGCGGTTCGATGTGGGCAATCATCAGTTGCACGCTTTCTTTGCCGCGGAACTCGTTGAGATCGAGCTTGTAGGCCAGCTCGACCCAATCGACCCGTGCGTTTGCCCAGATTTGCGGGTCGATGCCAAAGGCAATGCCATCGAGCTTCACCGAGCCACACTCGCTTTTGAGCACCACTTTCAGATGCCGCTCGCCGACGATGCGCTTTTCCACCAGTTGAAACACCCCGTGGAACAACGGCTCGGGGAAGTGCTGGCCCCAGGGGCCGGCGTTGCGTAGTGCCCGGGCCAATTCCAGGTTGAACTCTTCCAGGGCCAGGGTGCCGTCGGTCTGCAAGCGTCCGGTCAGGTCATCTTCATTGAGCTGACGGCGTACTTCGGCATCGAAGGCTTGGGCAAACAACGGAAAATTTTCCTGGGGCAGACTCAGGCCGGCGGCCATGGCATGGCCACCGTACTTGCCCATCAAGTCCGGGTGCCGCGCCGCGACCACGCTCAAGGCATCGCGAATATGGAACCCGGCGACCGAACGACCGGAGCCCTTGAGCATGCCGTCGCCAGCATCGGCGAAGGCGATGGTCGGGCGGTGATAACGCTCTTTCATCCGTGAGGCAAGAATACCGATCACCCCTTGGTGCCAGTCCGGATCGAACAGACACAGGCCGAACGGCATTGACTCCACCGGCAAATCCTTGAGCTGGGCCAGGGCTTCGCGTTGCATGCCCTGCTCGATGGACTTACGGTCCTTGTTCATTTCATCCAGCTGGGTGGCCATTTCCTGGGCCAATGCCGGGTCTTCGCAGAGCAGGCATTCAATGCCCAGGCTCATGTCGTCCAGGCGACCCGCCGCGTTCAGGCGCGGCCCGAGGATAAACCCCAGGTCGCTTGAGGTCAGCCGCGAGTGATCGCGTTTGGCCACTTCGAGAATTGCCTTCAGCCCCGGTCGGGCGCGCCCGGCGCGGATGCGCTCCAGGCCCTGATGTACCAGAATTCGATTGTTGGCATCCAGCGGCACCACATCGGCCACGCTGCCCAACGCCACCAGGTCGAGCAGTTCGCCGATATTCGGTTGCGGCTGATGTTCATACCGGCCCAGGCCGCGCAAGCGCGCACGCAGGGCCATCAACACATAAAAGATCACGCCGACCCCGGCCAGCGCCTTGCTCGGAAACTCGCAGCCCGGCTGATTCGGGTTGACGATGGCATCGGCCACCGGCAGTTCGTTACCCGGCAAGTGGTGATCGGTAACCAACACCTTCAGGCCAGCCGCCTTGGCCGCCAGTACACCTTCGATACTGGAGATGCCGTTGTCGACGGTGATCAGCAATTGCGGCTCACGCTGCAACGCCACAGCAACGATTTCCGGGGTCAGGCCGTAGCCGTACTCGAAACGATTCGGCACCAGGTAATCGACATGCGCCGCCCCCAGCAGGCGCAGACCCAACAGCCCCACGGTACTGGCGGTCGCACCATCGGCGTCGAAGTCGCCGACAATCAGGATCCGCTGGCGCTGCTCCAGCGCCACCACCAACAGGTCCACCGCAGCGTCGATCCCCTTGAGTTGCTGGAAGGGAATCAAGCGCGCCAGGCTTTTATCCAGCTCTGCAGCCGATTCGACCCCCCGCGCCGCGTACAAGCGGGTCAGCAGCGGCGGCAGGTCGCCGAGAAAAGGCAAGGTGGCGGGCAGTGGACGGGGTTCGATACGCATGGCGTTGGTGGGTTTTCTCTTCAATACACAGGAGTTGAAACGGCGGAACCGTGGTTAACCGCGCTCGCCCATCAGCCATTCGAGCTGGACTTCATGCTGACCACGATCGTCGGTGACGAAGATCGTGCCTTCGCTGATCATCACGTCCCACTTGATAACGCGTGGCATGTCCTTGGCGAGGGTCTCCAGGACTTCCTGCGGAACCGCGGCGATATTGACGTTTTTCAGGTTCTTGACCGCCGGGATCACCTTGGTTTCCCAGACCCGCAGGCTGCCGTAGGCCAGCAGGCTAGTGCGCTCGGTACGACGCGAGCACCAGGTCAGGCGGTCGGCATCTGGCTGACCCACTTCGATCCAGTGCAGGACGCGATCATCCAGGCTTTTTTCCCATAGCGCCGGTTCGTCTACTTCCGACAGGCCACGACCAAAAGCCAGCAGTTCGTTGTACCAGAGTGCATAAGCCAGCAAACGCACGGTCATTCGCTCTTCGGTTTCCGAAGGATGGCGGGCAATGGTCTGCTTGACGCTTTCGTAGACGCTGCGATCCAGGTCGGTGAGGTTGAGTTCGAACTTGTAGGTCGTGGACGGCTGGGCCATGAACGGGACTTCTAGAGACGAGGAAAGGCGCCAAGTCTAACCGATACGCAGGCCAATCCACGACTGCCGATGGTTATGAAGATGGTTCGCGTCATGTTAAAAAGCTCTACCGCCCTCGCCTTGTCCTACAGGATCGCCCATGCCGCTCACCGCCAAACCCCTCTCCGGCCTGAAAGTCATCGAACTCGGAACCCTGATCGCCGGCCCTTTCGCCTCGCGGATCTGCGCCGAATTCGGGGCCGAGGTGATCAAGGTCGAATCGCCGGACGGCGGCGACCCGCTGCGCAAATGGCGCAAGCTGTACGAAGGCACATCGCTGTGGTGGTTTGTCCAAGCCCGTAACAAGAAATCCCTGACGCTGAACCTGAAAAACCCGGACGGCCTGGCGATTCTCAAGCAGTTGCTCGGCGACGCCGACATCCTCATCGAGAACTTTCGCCCCGGCGTCCTGGAAAAACTCGGACTGGGCTGGGAAACCCTGCAGGCGCTGAACCCAAAGCTGGTCATGGTGCGCCTGTCCGGATTCGGCCAGAGCGGACCGATGAAGGACCAGCCGGGGTTTGGCGCGGTGGGCGAGTCCATGGGCGGGTTGCGCTATATCACCGGTTTCGAAGACCGTCCGCCAGTGCGTACCGGGATTTCCATCGGCGATTCGATTGCCGCACTGTGGGGCGTGATTGGCGCCCTGATGGCACTGCGTCATCGCGAGGTCAATGGCGGTCAGGGGCAGGTGGTGGATGTCGCGCTATATGAAGCCATCTTCGCGATGATGGAAAGCATGGTGCCGGAGTTCGATGTGTTCGGTTTCATCCGCGAACGCACCGGCAATATCATGCCCGGCATCACCCCTTCGTCGATCCACACCACAGCCGATGGTCGACACGTGCAGATCGGCGCCAATGGCGATGCGATCTTCAAGCGCTTGATGCGGGCCATCGGCCATGAGGACCTGGCGAACGACCCGCTGTTGGCCAGTAACGACGGACGCGACAGCCGGCGTGACGAGATCTATGGAGTGATCGAGCGCTGGGTCAACTCATTGCCCCTGGATACGGTGATCGCCACCCTGAATGAAGCCGAGGTTCCCGCCAGTCGCATCTACAGCGCCGAAGACATGTTCAGCGATCCGCAATTCCTCGCTCGCGAGATGTTCTTGCAAGCCAAGCTGCCTGACGGCAAGGACTTCAAAATGCCCGGCATCGTGCCAAAACTCTCAGAAACACCGGGCTCCAGCGAATGGGTCGGCCCACAGTTGGGCGAACACAACGGCGAGGTGCTTGGCAGCCTCGGTTATGACAAGGCACAAATTGCCCGACTACGCGAAAGTGGTGCCATTTAACCCCCCGGGCCTAAGCAGGACAAATACCGGGAAAACGCCAAGGAATTTTTCCTCGCCCCCGATGAACAGTGACAAATTCCAGGCAAAAAGAAACCCCGAGAAGTGGGGAGACGACTCGGGGTTAAACGTGGCCTACAAAGACCAGTACGGCAAGCCACAAGTATCGGAGCACAATGCCTGCTCTTGCCGTTCTGGATATGACACGCCCCTGGAAGGGAAGGTTCAAAAAAATCTCTATCGGCTGGCGGCTCGGAACATTCGGTGTTCGGTGGCGTTGCGCCAGGCGGCAAGCATACAGGGCTCCAGGCGCCCCTCGACGATTCGCAGATCACGATGCAAACCATCGACCACGTCCGTCAGCAGACGCTTGTCCGTCAGTTGCGCCTGATTGACCCTACGCTCCAGCAGAATCAGGCCAGTGACGCCTTTCACACTCACCACGCACTCCCCATGTCCACCTGATGGCGTTAGGGTAACGGCATACGGACTCAATGCCTCATTGAGCAACAAGCTGATACTTTCCATCTCGATCATCACTCAGTAGTCAAAAACCGCAAAGTCGAAAACAAAGGTGCCTGGAGTCAATGACCGCCAGTCAGAGAGGAAAGTTCGTTGGCCCCGGCAGGGCCTTACGAGCTAATCGACGTCTATCGAGGATGAACGAGAAAGATGACAGAAAAAAAACGGCCAGGGCCGCCACTGGCTAGAATCAGCTCACAAGTGGCCTGTACGGTTAGTTGGTTAGCTCAAGCTCTCAGGCCACTAACCTTTCAGTCTTTTACTACAGGTTGCGTCGACTTCGCTCACAGACATGAGCCCAGGCATCTGGTTTGTTGCTCTGCTTTCGTGCGCATCATCATCGCGCTTACTGGAGACCCATCTTGAATTCATCCGCACGCACGCCGCTACGGATTGTCCTGGCGGATGATCACCCGATTTTCCTGATTGGCATGCGGGCCGTACTGGAGCGCGATCCAGGCTTGAGCGTGGTCGGTGAAGCCAGCACCCCGCAGGCACTCTTCGACCTGCTGGACCAGTGCCCGTGCGACATGCTGATCACCGACTTCATGATGCCGACGGCGGATCAGAACGACGGTCTGCGAATGATCGAGACTCTGGTCCGGCACTACCCGGCCCCACTGATCCTGGTAGTCACCATGCTCAACAATGCCGGTCTGTTCCGCTACATCCTGGACCTGGGGGTCCTGGGGTTGTTGAGCAAGGCCAGCCTGGCGGCCGAGTTGCCTTTGGCGATCGGTCATGTGCGACAACGCAAGACGTTCCTCGCCCAATCGGTACGTCAGACCCTGGCGCAGGCTGGGGAAACCGCCACGCTTCGACTGGGCGATCAGGAGCAGCTTTCACCGCGGGAACTGGAAGTCACCCGCCTGCTGGCGGCAGGTCGAACGGTGGGCGAGATTGCGGCCCGGCTGTGTCGCAGCAAACAGACCGTCAGCGCCCAAAAAGTCAGTGCCATGCGCAAGCTCGGCCTGTCCAATGATGCCGCCTTGTTTCTCTACCTGCAGGAACACGGGCTGTCCTGATCATCGTCAGCCAGGTTGTTGTTCATGCTCCGCGACACTCACGCGACCGGCGATGCTCAACCACGGCAGCAGCTCGACACGGCTCATGGGCGCGGCAATGAATCGCCCTTGGACAAGCAGATCGCCCAATTCTTGAATCAATCGATACTCCTGATCGGTTTCGATCCCAGTGATCACCACCCGCAGGTTCATGCCCTTGGCCATGCTCAGGATTCCCGCGACAATCGAGCGCTTGCGCGAATCCTCGGCCATGCCGGTGACTAACTGCGGGGCGATCTTCAACTCCGAAAAAGGCAGTTCGAGCAGTCTCTGCAAGCCGGCGCCGGCAACGCCAAAATTGCCGATCGACAGTTGGCAACCTAGCATCCGTAGGCGCAACATGCCTTCAAGCTGGGCCGCTTCGGTGTGGCGTTCCCCGTTGTCGACCACCTCCAGCGTCAGCCATTGAGCGGGCAGGTGAAAACCTCCCAATAGTTCGTTCAAGCGCTCGGCGAAGTCCGCTTGTTGGACCATCAGCCCTGGAATATTCACCGCCACCGGCAAATACTCGCCCGTGCCCAGGTGCACTTCGACCGATAACCGGACGGCCTGTTCGAGCATCTGCCAAACCAAGGTCTGCCAGAGCCCCGCATACTCGAGCACTGGCATAAAGGCAGCAGGCAACAATATGCCCTGTTCTGGATGCTGCCAGCGAGCCAGCGCCTCGACGCCGTGCACCAGGCCGTCACACGTCACCTTGGGTTGAAAGTAGGCGCGGCAGTAATGCCGGATGGCCTGGGACCCGGCTCCCGCTTGAAGGTCATGCAACGAGAGTAATTCATGGACCTGAGCCAACGGCAACTCAGGGCGCCGTCGGCCGAAGCGTTGCTGGTAGGTCGCCAGCAACTCACCCAGGATCGCTGCCGATGCCGGCTTCAGCAGGCAACCCAGTACATGCAACCCCTGCTGCCGAGCAACGCATACCGCACCCTCGCGCACCTCCTGGTCGAGACTGCTGAGGATAATCAGAGCCTGGGCCTCGCGCGCTTGCGCCAGGTGCCGGATCAGTTGCAGGCCGTCACCGTCCTCCAGGGAGAGATCGCAGAGGGCAATATCGACCGGTCCGCGATTGGCCAGGGACTGACGGGCACTCTCGACGTTTTCAGCCGTCAGCACATCGAAGACACCGTTGGCATTGAGCATCTGGTGCAACGCCATCAGTTGAAAGGGGTTGTCTTCAAGAACCAGGATCTTGAGCGCGCGCATCGATGATCTCCGCAGGTTGAAGCGATCGTTATCCGCATGGGGCTGTCCACCTTAACCAGGGAAGACAGCGTTACCCATAGGACAAGTCCTAAAATATCGCTCCTTGCTGCAGACTCGGTTCAATGTCGCCGATGACTTGATCGATCGCCGCCTTGAGTACCCGCCAATCAGGTTGCAGTCGCTCGGTCGCCTGCAGGCGCAGGCAACTTTCCATATCGACACAGGCCCGTGCCAGGGCAATTGCATCGACAAGGGAGGCAATACCCTTGAGGCGATGCACGGACATCGCCACGCCTTCCCAATCAGTGCGACTTACCGTGGTTTCCAGCTCGCTACGCTCCTCCCGCAGGTTCTTCCAGAGCTCCAGCAGCATGCGCTGAAGCACTTCGGTATCGGCAAGCGTCATGTTGCGCAGCGTCTGGATATTGAAGGATTTTTCCCTCGGCGCAATATCCGCCAGCAGGCGAGCCAGGTCCGCGAGGACAACGGGCTTGACCAACAGGTCGTTCATGCCGGCCTGCAGGCAGCGTCGACGTTCATCGCTCATGGCGTTGGCCGTGCACCCGACAATCAGGCACGCCGGGCGCTGCTCCTCGGTCTCCATCCGGCGCAGCGCCTCAGCCAATTCATAGCCTGTCATGCCGGGCATATTGCAGTCGCTGATCACCAGGTCGAAGTGCCCACTCTGCCACGCCTGCAGCGCTGCTTGCGCCGTCTGGAACGATTCGACACGCTGACCGAGTACGCCGAGCTGCTGATGCAACACTAGGCGATTGGCGGAAAGGTCATCGACGATCATGACGTTCAAGGACGGCAGCTCGGCTCCGCCATTGTTCAGCGGTATCGATACCGGTGCCGAGCAGCGGGCCTCGCGCCTGAGCGGCAGCTCCAGGCGCACCTGGGTACCTTGTCCCACATGACTTTGCAGCTCGATGCTACCGCCCATCAGCTCCACCAGTTGCTTGCAGATACTCAAGCCCAGGCCCGTTCCGCGATATTGCTCAGCGGTTTCGTCGCGGACCTGCGCGAAGGGTGTGAACAGCCTCTCCTGTTGCTCCGGGCCGATACCCTTGCCACTGTCTTCGATAGCGATACAGAGACGGTCGATTTCCGCCAACTGCGAAAGCTGGACAACTCGAACGCGAACGAACCCCTCGTGCGTAAACTTCAGGGCATTACCGATCAGGTTGTGCAGTACTTGGCGCAAGCGCAGCGGGTCGAGCCGATGGTCGTCCACGAACAAGGCGTCGATCTCCAGGCTCAGCTCGATCCCCTTTTCTCTCGCCTGGGCCTCGAACAAGCGCACGACGCCTTCGAGGAAATGCTTCAAATCGGTGGGTTGCAGGTCCAGACACATGCGTCCGGCCTCTATTTTTGCCAGGTCGAGGCTGTCTCCGATCAGCACCGTCAGATCCCGCGCCGATTGATAGGCTACCTGTAAACCCGGCGAGAATGCCTCTCCCCTGGCCCGCGCCTGCTCACGCTCCACTTCGAGCAAGCCGATGATTGCGCCCATGGGCGTGCGAATTTCATGACTCATGGTTGCCAGGAAGGCACTCTTGGCCTGGCTGGCCTGCTCGGCCTGCCGACGGGCCTCCGTCAGTTGTGCCTCGAGTCGTTTTCTTTCGGTAATATCGATCCATCCGCCCAACAGCCCCTGCAACTGTGCTCCGGCCGAGTAGAAGGGCACCATCCATTGATAGACATCGATACTGCCATTGAGAAACTCAAGCCGCAGATCCTTGAAGACGGGTTGCTGCTCCTCCAGCAACTGCATGAACTCATCATGCAGTTGCCGGGCGATCTCCTGCGACAGCAGGCCGGTTTCGGTAACGCGCCGCCCTTGCACCTGCTCCAGTGTTGTCGACAGGCTCTGCTCGTAACTGCGATTGCAGGTGATCAGCCGTCCCTGCAGGTCACGCACGAAAATGGGATTGGGGATGCCGTCCAGCAGCGCCCGCTGGAAGGCCAATCGATCATTGAGTTCCCGCTCGGCCTGGCGTCGCTGGCGAATTTGGATATTCAGGCGACGGTTCCAGGCGAGGGAGACGCCCCCTAGCAGCAACAGGGCTCCGGTCAGTCCGTAGACCCAGCGTGGCACCCGCTTCCACACCGACGGCGGCGGCGCCACGGGCACCGCGCCGAGCCATTTGATCCGCAACGCCCGCAGCTCCGCGACGGGAAATGCCTCCAACGACTTGTTAAGAATGCTGAGCAACTCGGGAGAAGTCTTGACCACCGAGAAACTGTCGGCCGACCAAAGCCCTTCCACGCTACGTCCGACCTTCAGCCTACCAGGTGGATACAAGTAAGCCCGGGCGTCACTCTGGATGGTCGCGGCGGCCTCGCCATTCTCCACCATGGCCCTGGCTTCCTCGGGAGTCCCGACGCTGCGCACCACGATATCCGGGTGCTCACGGCGAATCATCGCTTGCAGCGCATGCCCTTCGGGTAACGCTAGAACACGCCCGGACAGTTGCTTGAACGAGCCGAGCGGGGAGTCGTGGACCGGTACGACAAACACCCAGGAACTGCCGCCGAAGGCATAGGTAAAATTCAGAAACGTCTTGCGCTCGGGACTCTCCGCCAGCGAGCCGTTCATCAAGGCCTTGCCTGCCTTGAGCATGCCAATGGTCTGCATCGTGGAGAAACTTTCCTCGAAGGCGAACTGCAGTCCGGTCATGCGCGAGATACGCGCCAGCAGGTCGACATTGAAACCCACCCAGCGGTTATGGCCATCCTTGTAGATATGTGGCGGATACTGCTGAGAGGCGACCACCACCCGTGGATGCTTGTCGATCCAGGCAAGCTCCGTGGGGGTCAGGTTCACCCGTGGCTGGGTGATATCCGAGCCAAAGCCGGTGGTCCAGCGCGCCAGGATCTCCCGCCGGGTAGCTTCGTCGATACTGTCCAGCGCGCGCTGGATCAAGCCGCTGAGCAGCGGCTGCGACTTGCGCGAGGCGAAGGCGAATCCGATGGGAGGCAGCGCACTCTGTCCACGGATCTGCAAACCCATGTAAGGCCGTATGGTCTTGTGGGCCCGGACAATCACTTCATTGCCGATAAAGGCGTCGACCTCCCCCTGGGCCAATGCCTCCAATGCACTGTAGAGGGTGGGCGCGAGGATGATCTTGCTCTCGGGATAGGTGGCATGCACCACCTGCGCGTCGGCATAACCTTCCAGCAAGACCACCTTACGGTCCTTGAGGTCATCCAGGTCGAGGGTTTCATCGCGACTGACGATCACCGACCGGTCGGGCATGTAGTCGCTGGAGAACACCAGTTCGGGCACTCCTCGCTCGAATCCGTTGGCACTGGTGAGGAAATCGATCTGCCCGTCACGCAGCGCTTCCACCGCCTGGTCGCGCTCGGCAAAGCCGATGACCTCCACCGCCACCCCGAGCCGATCCCGGATCAGTCCCACATAGTCGGCGCTGATACCCTGGTAGCGATTGCGATCGTTGGTAATATCCACCGGCTCGTAGTCGGCCACAGAAATACCCACCCGCAACGTGCGATCGGCTCCCAGCCAACGTTGTTCGTCCGCACTCAGGGGCAACCGGTCGAGTTCGACAAACGATGCAGGCAGGCTAAATAGCAGGCCCTGGGCCGCCATCGACCGGCCCGGCAGGCTTGCAAACAGCGCCAATAGCAGCCACACCAGAGTGGAATGTAGCGATCTCCCCTGAAACACCATGACGAAGTACCTGCTCCCTTTTTTGGAACATGAAAAAACCAGGCGCAAGTTTGGCACGCAAAAACGATAAAGCCCGCCAAGGGGCGGGCTCTAAAGTGTGACCTTTCTAGTCGGTCAGAGCGGCTTGCCGCGGTTGCCATGCTGGCTGACAAAGGCCTGGACAGCTTTCAGGTCGTTGGCCAGGACCGTGCAACGCTCATCTCTTTCAAACAAATCGGAAAGATGTGCCGGCAGCTCAAGATCTTTTCCTACACCAGCTTTCTCCACTGCTTCAGGGAATTTGACCGGATGCGCCGTGCCCAGGATCACCATCGGAATATCCAGGCTACGGCGGCACTCACGGGCGGCCTTGACACCGATGGCGGTATGCGGATCGAGCACCTCGCCGGTCTGGGCGAAGACTTGGGCGATGGTCTCGCAAGTCTGCGTGTCATCCACGGCCAGGGAGTCGAACAGCTTGCGCGCCTCGCTCCAGCGATCCTGGTCGACGCTGAAACCGCTGCCTTGCTTGAAGGTCTCCATCAGGCCTGCGATAGCCGCGCCATTGCGACCGTGCAGGTCAAACAGCAGGCGTTCGAAGTTCGACGAGACCATGATGTCCATGGACGGCGACAAGGTAGCGTGCAGGGTTTCCTTGACGTACTGATTGCCGCTCATGAAACGGTGCAAGATATCGTTGCGGTTGGTAGCGACAATCAGTTGGCTGATCGGCAGCCCCATGTTGCGCGCCAGGTAGCCGGCGAAAATGTCGCCAAAGTTACCGGTCGGCACCGAGAACGCCACCGAACGGGCTGGGCCACCCAATTGCAGGGACGCGTGGAAGTAGTAGACGATCTGGGCCATGATCCGCGCCCAGTTGATCGAATTCACTGCGACCAGGCGCGTGCCCTTGAGGAAGCTCTGGTCGGCGAAGCTGTTCTTGACCATTTCCTGGCAGTCATCGAAGTTGCCTTCGATAGCGATGTTGTGAATGTTGTCGCCGAACAGGGTGGTCATCTGCCGCCGCTGCACCTCGGACACCCGGTTGTGCGGATGAAGGATGAAGATGTCGACATTCTCGCAGTGCTTGCAGCCTTCGATGGCAGCCGAGCCGGTATCGCCGGAGGTGGCGCCGACGATCACCACGCGCTCGCCGCGCTTTTTCAGCACATAGTCGAGCAGGCGACCGAGCAGTTGCAGAGCGAAGTCCTTGAAGGCCAGGGTCGGGCCGTGGAACAGCTCGAGCACCCATTCGTTGCCATTGAGCTGGCGCAGCGGCGCGACCGCGTTATGGGCAAAGACGCTGTAGGTTTCCTCAAGGATTTTCTTGAAGTCGGCGTCCGGGATGCTCCCGGTGACGAACGGGCGCATGACTCGAAACGCCAGCTCGTGGTACGGCAGGCCAGCCCAGGAAGCGATTTCTTCTTGGGTGAAACGGGGCAGGTTTTCCGGCACGTACAGGCCACCGTCACTGGCTAGGCCAGCCAGCAGCACGTCTTCGAAATTCAGGGCCGGTGCCTGGCCACGGGTACTGATGTAACGCATGAACAATTCCTCTCCAATCGGCAGCGCCGGCTTAGTTCAAGTGCTCGACGCGGATCCGCACGACAGGGCCAACCACACCTTGCAGGGCCTCCAGCGCGGCGATAGCGTCGTTAATATGCTGTTCCAGCACGCGGTGGGTCAGTAGGATCATCGGCACCAGGCCATCATGCTCTTCGACCTCCTTCTGCATGATCGATTCGATGTTGATCCCACGCTCCGACAGAATGCTTGCCACTTGGGCCAGGACGCCTGGATGGTCCTTGGCCTGGATACGCAGATAATAGGAACTTTCGCAGGCTTCGATGGGCAAAATCGGATGGGCCGACAGCGAGTCTGGCTGGAAAGCCAGGTGCGGTACCCGATTCTCCGGGTCGGAGGTCATCGCCCGCACCACGTCCACCAGATCGGCGATGACCGACGACGCGGTGGGTTCCATGCCGGCACCGGCCCCGTAGAACAGAGTCGAACCGGCTGCGTCGCCATTGACCATGACGGCGTTCATCACGCCGTTGACGTTGGCGATCAGGCGATCAGCCGGGATCAGGGTCGGGTGGACCCGCAACTCGATACCGGCGGCGGTGCTGCGCGCCACACCCAGGTGCTTGATGCGATAGCCCAGGGCCTCGGCATAGTTGACGTCGGCGGTGGTCAGCTTAGTGATGCCTTCGGTGTAGGCCTTGTCGAACTGCAGCGGAATACCGAACGCGATGGACGCCAGGATGGTCAGCTTGTGCGCGGCATCGATGCCTTCAACGTCGAAGGTCGGATCGGCTTCGGCATAACCCAAAGCCTGGGCCTCGACCAGCACGTCCTCGAAGGTACGACCCTTCTCGCGCATTTCGGTGAGGATAAAGTTGCCGGTGCCGTTGATGATGCCGGCAACCCAGTTGATGCGATTGGCCGACAGGCCTTCGCGGATTGCCTTGATCACCGGGATACCGCCGGCCACCGCCGCTTCGAACGCCACGATCACGCCTTTCTCGCGGGCCTTGGCGAAGATTTCATTGCCGTACACCGCGATCAACGCTTTGTTCGCGGTGACCACGTGCTTGCCGTTCTCGATCGCTTTGAGTACCAGCTCACGGGCCACGGTATAGCCGCCCATCAGCTCTATGACGATGTCGATCTCAGGGTTCGTGACCACTTCGAAGACATCGTTGGTAATCGCAATACCGGTCGTTTGGAACTGAGGCTTTGGCGTGCGAGTGGCGATTTGTGCCACTTCGATTCCACGCCCGGCACGACGAGCAATTTCCTCGGCGTTACGCTGAAGTACGTTGAAGGTGCCACCACCGACGGTACCTAACCCACAGATGCCTACTTTGACCGGTTTCACTCTGAACTCCCCATGAAACGGCCGACGCGAGGTCGGCCGTGGAAAACAGCCGCTGGACCACCAGCGGCTGGCTATTTAGGACCCACGGGACGGATGCCCGGGATCATGCTCGTCAAAGACGACCGCGACGAGCCTGGATTACTTGGCAGCCAGCGCCAGCTTGGCAACTTGTGCCGCCGGCTGGTAGCCTGGTATCACCTTGCCATCAGCCAGGACGATGGCCGGTGTACCGTTGACCCCGATCGACTGACCGAGGGCGAATTGTTTGGAAACCGGGTTGACGCACTGGGCGGCCTTGATTTCCTTGCCATCGACCATTTGGTCCATGGCGGTTTTCTTGTCGCTCGAACACCACACCGCCTGCAACTGCTCGTCACCCGGCGAACCCAGGCCCTGACGCGGGAAGGCGACATAACGCACCTCAATCCCCATCTTGTTCAACGCAGGCACTTCAGCGTGCAGCTTGTGGCAGTACGGGCAGGTGGTGTCGGTGAACACGGTGATATGCGACTTGGTCTCGCCGATGGCCGGATAGACCACGGTCTCGGCCACCGGAATACCGTTGATCAGCTTGGAGATGCCCAGGCGCTCGGTCTTTTCGGTGAGGTTGACCGGCTTGCCGTCCTGGAGCTGGAACAGGTAGCCCTGCATGACGAACTGACCGTCGGCGCTAGCATACAGCACGCGGCTGCCCTTGAGCTTGACTTCGTAAAGGCCGGCCAGGGGACTGGCGGTAATGCTCTCTACGGGAGTGTCCATCTGCAGGCTGTCGAGGCTCTTGCGAATCGCCTGTTCGGCGGCGCCATCGGCCAGGGCGAAGTTGCTGACCAACGCCAGGGCGGCGGCGGCGAAAATATGAGTCAAGCGCATGGGTACTCCTGAAGGCGGGCAACTAATGGGAGGGGGGAAACACTGAGTGTAGTTTCGAGTTCCGGGCGCCCATCGTGCAAACGCGTCAAGCCTATCACATAAGGCCGGCATGACCGACTCCCAGCGATGCGAGGCGTGGTGAAGTTTGATGTTTTTTGTGGGCACCCTGACTCGCGAAGCAAGCGACTCGATTCAAATGAACATGACCGTCGTTTCCCGGCTAATGCCTTGAGAAACATCAGCCCAATCACCGATTTCATCGCCAGACCTGTCGAGCCGCGCGTCAATCTCGCGGATAGGGCGTTAGTGGCGGCGGTGGCTGCTGGCTGCTGGCTGCTGGCTGCTTCCTCGCGACAATGAGCGATCTCATGTGCTTATTTCCAGCCCCTGAATCGCCTTGAAGAAGATTCCGACTCACTTACAGACATTGCCTACAAGCGATTGGCGCTACAGGGATTTAGATTGTGAGCGAGCCAACCGCAGCATATCCACTACAAGGCCGAGTCGATGGCATTGAGCTTTTCACCCATCAGGTAACACTAGAAACCACCCCAACCGGAGGGGGAAGCGCACGCTAGAGCCTGGCCTGGTTGTCTTCGACCGGATCAGACCCGGCCTGTGCGCCTACGAGGCAAGGCATGGAAAATAGACTGAATCGAGATGAAATCACCGAAAAGGTTATCCAACTGTTTGTCGACACCATCGGTTTTCTCGAACGAGAGCAGGTGACGGAGCAAACCGACTTCATTCGCGACTTCAAGATCATTGACGATGACCTTACCTGCTTCGTGATGCAGGTGGAATGGCAGTTCAAATTGCATTCATCCCAGGAAGACCGGAACGCCATTACCACAATCAGGCAAATCGTCGACCTCATCACCCACCCATCCGACTGAGAGCATATGATCGCTCCCATTCACGCAATGCTTGTGCAACCGCTTCAGCCACGCGGGTGATGTTTAGCGTGCATGTCCTGCAGGCGGGCACGGGCGACATGAGTATAGATCTGCGTGGTCGACAGGTCGCTATGCCCCAGCAGCATCTGCACCACCCGCAGGTCCGCGCCGTGGTTGAGCAGATGGGTCGCAAAGGCATGGCGCAGGGTGTGCGGGGACAGCGACTTGCCGATCCCGGCGACCTTGGCCTGGTGCTTGATCCGGTGCCAGAAGGTCTGGCGGGTCATCTGCTCGCCACGCAGACTGGGAAACAGCACGTCGCTCGGCCGCCCGCCGAGCAGTTCGCCACGGGCATCGCGCATGTAGCGTTCAACCCAGACAATCGCTTCCTCGCCCATTGGCACCAGGCGCTCCTTGCTGCCCTTGCCCATGACCCGCAACACGCCCTGGCGCAGGTTGACCTGCTCCAGGGTGAGGCTGATCAACTCCGTCACCCGCAGCCCACAGGCGTAGAGCACTTCCAGCATCGCACGGTCGCGCTGGCCGATGGCTTCGCTCAGGTCCGGCGCTTTCAGCAAGGCCTCGACGTCGGCTTCCGACAACGACTTGGGCAATGGTCGACCCAACTGCGGCATTTCCACCTGCAGGGTCGGATCGACAGCAATCAGCCTCTCGCGCAACAGGTAACGGTAAAATCCACGTAAGCCGGAAAGAAAGCGGGCCGTGGAGCGTGGTTTGTAGGCCTGCTCCAGACGCCAGGCCAGGTGGTCGAGAATCAGCTCGCGACCGGCATGCGCCAGTTCCAGGCCTTTTTCCTGTAACCAGCCGTTGAACAGCGCCAGGTCGCTGCGATAAGCGTTCCGGGTATTGTCGGACAGACCCTTTTCCAGCCACAGGGCGTCGAGAAACTGGTCGATAAGCGGGTGATCGATGGCGGGCATAAGCGCTCGAAAAGCAAAAGGCGATAAGCAGGTCAACTGTGACAGCGCGTCACGATCTTTTCAAAACCCGGAATGCAAAAAAGCAGCCCGTAGGCTGCTTTTTTCTGCATCGGAAGCTGGACTTAAGCCAGTTTTTCCTTGATGCGAGCGGCTTTACCCGACAGATCGCGCAGGTAGTACAGCTTGGCCTTACGTACATCACCGCGACGCTTGACAGCCATGCTGTCGATTTGCGGGCTGTAGGTCTGGAAAGTACGTTCTACGCCAACACCGTTGGAGATTTTACGCACGGTGAACGCGCTGTTTACACCACGGTTACGCTTGGCAATTACCACGCCTTCGAACGCTTGCAGACGCGAACGGTCACCTTCCTTCACTTTCACCTGAACGACGATGGTGTCGCCCGGGGCAAAGGTAGGGATCTCTTTGGTCATCTGCTCTGCTTCGAGTGCAAGGATGATTTTGTTGGTCATGTTGTGCTCCTAAGGCAAATCGTCTGATCTACCATCGATACGTTGTTAACTATCGTCCCGCTCGCGGATGTATTCCTCGAGCAGCTTCTTCTCTTCTCCAGAAAGCGAGCGGCTTTCCAGAAGATCGGCGCGTCGTTCCGAGGTCCTGCCAAGGGACTGCTTCAGACGCCAACGCCGGATATGTGCGTGGTTGCCACTGAGCAACACGTCGGGAACACGCTGATCCGCATACACCTCCGGACGGGTGTAGTGCGGGCAATCCAGCAAACCATCCGTGAAGGAATCTTCCTCCGCGGAGTCCGCATGCCCTAAAGCTCCAGGCAGCAGTCGTGTAACCGCATCTATCAGAACCATCGCCGGCAGCTCGCCACCGGAAAGAACATAGTCCCCAATCGACCACTCTTCATCGACATAAGCCTCTATAAAGCGCTCGTCAATGCCTTCGTAACGACCCGCAATGAGGATCAAGGCCTCCTCGTTCGCCAGATCGCGCACCGCCAACTGATTCAGTTGCCGGCCCTGGGGCGACAGGTAAATCACCTTCGCCGCCTCCCCTGCCGCCGCCTTAGCCTGAACCAGGGCGTCTTCAAGGGGTTTGATCTTCATCACCATGCCCGGACCACCGCCAAATGGGCGATCATCCACAGTGTGATGTCGATCGGTCGTGTAGTCCCGCGGATTCCAACAGGTCAACTGCAAGAGCCCCTGTTTCACCGCACGACTGGTGATACCGTAGTCGCTGATGGCGGAAAACATTTCGGGAAACAAACTGATCACTTCTACGCGCAGGCCAGCCATCGCTTAGAAGTCCGCATCCCAATCCACCTTCATCTCGCCAGCGCCAAGGTCGACAGCCAACACGCATTGCTCCGTATAGGGCAACAGGCGTTCGCGATCATCCAGGCTGCCCGGACAAGGCTTGACCACCATGACATCGTTCGAGCCAGTCTCGAGCAGATGATCGATCTTCCCGAACAGTTGTCCGAGGGTGTCGATGACCTTGAGACCTTCCAGTTGGTACCAGTAGTACTCGCCGTCGGTCAGTTCAGGGAATAGGTTGCGCGGCACGCAAATCTCATAACCGGCCAGAAGACGCGCTTCTTCACGATCATCAAGACCCTTGAGCTTCGCGACCAAGAACTTGTCGTTCCCACGCCCACTCACCAGCTCTACCTGTTTCACGCTACCTTCGCGCTTGAGCGTCCAGGTTTTGTAGTCCAACAGGTTTTTGATCGGATCCGTGAAGGAATAAACCTTCACTTCGCCGCGAACGCCATGAACAGAATAGATCTTGCCGATAACGATCAAATCATCGGTAGAAGCAGGCGCCGCGTTCATATTGCTCAGGCCGCAGCCTTAGCAGATTCCTTCAGCAACTGAGCAACGCGCTCAGAAGGTTGTGCACCAACGCTCAGCCAGTAGGCTACGCGCTCTTGGTTCACGGACAGACGAACTTCCTGACCACGAGCAACCGGGTTGAAGAAACCCACTTGTTCTTTGTGCGAACCGTCACGAGCGTTGCGGCTGTCGGTTACGGTCAGGTGGTAAAACGGGCGCTTTTTGGAGCCGCCAAGGGCAAGACGGATTGTTAGCATGTGAACATCGTTCCTGTAGTCGGTGCTGCAAATCTAAATGCACAGCGGGCATAGGTGCCCGAAAGGCCGCATATTCTAAGGAATATCCGGCCTTTTGCAAATGACTTTTTCCGGCGCCTGGCGCCATGCAATCAAGATTTGCCATAGAGCCGCAGTAAAAACGGCAGATCAGCTCCTGCATAGCGCAGGTTTGCTGGAGATCCCCGCGTCCGTGCGAGGCAACGCCGACATGACAGCCGGCGCAGATTATTTACATTTTCGGCATGCCGCCGCCGGGCAGCATACCGCCCATGCCGCGCATCATCTTGGCCATACCGCCCTTGGCCGAGAATTTCTTCATCATCTTTTGCATCTGCTTATGCTGCTTGATCAAGCGACCGATGTCCTGTACCTGGGTGCCGGAACCCATGGCAATCCGCCGCTTGCGCGAACCGCTGATCAACTCGGGGTCGCGACGTTCGGCCGGGGTCATGGAGTTGATGATCGCTTCCATCTGCTTGAACTGCTTCTCCGCCGCCCCCTGGGCATTGCCCATCTGCGCGAGATTGACGCCGCCGATGCTCGGCAGCTTGTCCATCAGGCCACCGAGACCGCCCATGTTCTTCATCTGCTGTAGCTGGTCGCGAAAGTCTTCAAGGTCGAAGCCCTTGCCCTTCTTCAGCTTCTTGGCCAGTTTGTCGGCCTTGTCCTTGTCGAGGGTCTGCTCGGCCTGTTCGATCAGGCTGAGCACGTCGCCCATGCCGAGGATGCGCGAGGCGATCCGGTCCGGGTGGAAGGGGTCGAGCGCTTCGCTCTTTTCTCCCATGCCGAGGAACTTGATCGGTTTGCCGGTGATGGCGCGGACCGACAACGCAGCGCCGCCACGGGCATCGCCATCGACCTTGGTCAGGATCACGCCGGTCAGCGGCAGTGCATCGCCAAAGGCCTTGGCGGTGTTGGCGGCGTCCTGGCCGGTCATGGCGTCGACCACGAACAGGGTTTCCACCGGTTTGATCGCCGCGTGCAGTTGCTGGATCTCGCCCATCATTTCGGCGTCGATATGCAGACGACCGGCGGTGTCGACGATAACCACGTCAATGAACTTGAGACGAGCTTCCTTGATAGCCGCTTCGGCAATATCCACCGGTTTCTGGCTGATATCGGACGGGAAGAACGTCACGCCGATGTCGTTGGCCAGGGTTTCCAACTGCTTGATCGCCGCCGGGCGGTATACGTCCGCCGACACCACCATCACGCTTTTCTTCTTGCGCTCCTTAAGGAAGCGCGCCAGCTTGCCCGCCGTGGTGGTCTTGCCCGCGCCCTGCAGGCCGGCCATCAGGATGACCGCCGGCGGCACGGCGCTGAGGTTCAGGTCTTCGTTGGCGGCGCCCATCAGGCTTTCGAGCTCGGCCTGGACGATCTTCACGAACGCCTGACCCGGCGTCAGGCTGCGCGACACTTCAGTGCCGACAGCGCGTTCCCTGACCGAATTGACGAAGTCCTTCACCACCGGCAAGGCGACATCGGCTTCGAGCAACGCCATGCGTACTTCACGCAGGGTGTCTTTGATATTGTCTTCGGTCAGCTTGGCCTTGCCAGTGACATGGCGCAGCGTCTGCGAGAGACGGTCGGTCAGGTTTTCAAACATGCGCGATCCTTTGAGGCCCCTAATAATAGAACCGAGGTAATAGGCAGCCGGCGTGTTCAAAAGCGTGCCTGGCGAGCCTACGGCGTGGGCCGGTCGCGGATTATAGCGAGACTGTGGGCGCGGCACTAGCGCCACGGTCTTTCGTGGACTGGCGGTTGTGTGCCAAACTCAGCGCCTTTCGGGCTTGCTTCACAGGACTTATGCTTTCTTTGTCACCCAGTTTGCTGACCAGCCTCGCCGCCGCCTGTTTATATGCCGCTGCGACTCTCTATCAAGGCACTCGCCTGCGCCAGTCTGCCAAGGCCGACAAGCGCCTGCTGGTCGGGCTCGGCGTCTTCGCCGTGCTGGCCCATGCGATTGCCCTGTTCACCCACTTGGCGACTCCGGTCGGACTGGGCCTGGACTTCTTCAATGCCGCCAGCCTGATCGCCGTCGCCGTGATCGGCCTGACGCTGATCGCCTGCTCGCGGATCCCCGTGGAGAACCTGCTGATCCTGCTGTTCCCGCTGGGCGGGCTGACGGTGCTGCTGGCACAGTTCGCGCCGTCGGGCACGGTGCAGGTCATTGATGAAGAACTGGGCATTCTTGCGCATATCCTGCTGTCGATCCTTGCCTATGGCATGTTTACCATCGCAGTGTTTCAAGCCCTGCTGCTGCTGTTGCAGGACCACCAGCTCAAGCACAAACATCCTTCCGGCCTGATCAGGAACTTCCCGCCGCTGCAAACCATGGAAAGCCTGCTGTTCGGTTTCCTTTGGGGCGGCTGGACACTGCTTTCGCTGTCGCTGATCTCCGGCTGGCTATTCGTCGAAAACCTGTTCGCCCAGCACCTGGTGCACAAGACCCTGCTGGCCTGTCTGGCCTGGGTCGTGTTCAGCGTGTTGCTATGGGGCCGCAACCACCTCGGCTGGCGCGGACACAAGGCAATCCGTTGGACCCTGGCCGGCTTCTGCCTGCTGATGCTGGCCTATTTCGGCAGCAAGCTGGTCCGCGAATACATCCTCCACATCTGACGGGCCGAGATTATGGACAATCTACCCGCCGGGCCGCTGCTCGCCCTATGGGGCCTGCTGATCCTCTGGTCGGCGCTGTTCACCGCTATCGAAGTCGCCCAGCAGTTGCTCACGGCACGGCGTCCGGCCTCGCGCTCGGGCGACAGGTCCGCCGCGCACCTGAGCTTCCCGCACAACAGCCTGATCCTCTGCAACACCCTGTGCCGTATCGTCGCGGTGATCATCGCCACCCTGCTCTCGCTGTTGCTCTGGGGCGAACACGGCCCTTGGCTGGCCTGCCTCGCCAGCACGGTAGCGTTGCTGGTATTGGCCGATTACCTGCCGCGCCTCCTCGCCGCTCGCTACCCCGAAGCCATCCTGGCCATCGGTAATGCCCTGCTCGGTGTCCCGCTGAAAATTCTCTATCCCGTGGCCTGGCTGCTCAACGGCGCCGCCCGTCTTCTGTTGCGACCCTTTATCAGCAAGACCGGCGCGGTCAGGCAGAGCGACGAGGACCTGCCGCCGGTCGACCTCGACACCGAGCCAGGGCAGGATCATTCGAAGCGGTCGACGTCGCTGTCCGGGATTCACGCGCTGGACAACATCACCGTCAACGACATCCTGGTACCACGCAGTGAAGTCGATGGGATCAACCTCGACGACTCGATCGACGAGATCATCACCCAACTGCGAAACAACAAGCGCACGCGCCTGCCGGTGTTCCACAGCGATATCAACCAAGTCGAGGCGGTGCTCAACACCCGCCAGCTAGGCCATTTGCTGGCGGATGCCAGCCTGACCCTGGAAGCCCTGCTCGGCGCCTGTCACGAACCGTATTTCGTCCCCGAGAGCACACCGCTGCAGTTGCAATTGCTGAACTTCCACAAACAGCAACGGCGCCTGGCCATGGTCGTCGACGAGTACGGCGAAGTCCTTGGCATTGTCACCCTGGAAGATATCCTCGAAGAGATCGTCGGCGAATTCGAAAGCGAGCACAGCCTGGCTAACCCGCATATTCACCCACAAGCCGACGGCCGCCTGGTGATCGAAGGCGCCGCATCGATCCGTGAACTGAACAAGAGCCTGGGCTGGCACCTGCCCTGCGATGGCCCAAAGACCCTCAACGGCCTGGTGACCGAAGCCCTGGAGACCATTCCGGAAAGCTCGGTCTGCCTGAAGATCGGTCGTTATCGCCTGGAAATCCTCGAAACCGAGGACAACCGCGTCAGCCGCGTCCTGGTCTGGCATACCAGTTCCCTACCTATCACGCCATAAGCAGCGCACTCGCCGCCATCCACCGGGTTGGCGCGAGACAGCAACAGGCTCAAGTGGCTTGTGGGGTGAGTTCCGTTAGTCAATTTCGGCGCCCTTTCCGTAACCTCTCCGACATAATCTTGTAATCGCCTTTTGCTATATAGGTCGGCCCGCTTATTAATATAAGGTCGCCCAGCATGCCCTCTTCACCTCGTCGCCTGACGCTCACCCTCGCCCTGCTCGCCAGCAGTGGGATGGTTGAACTGGCTCAAGCCCAGACGGTGCAAATCGATACATCGACCGCCACCGCACAAACCTTGAGCAGCAGCGACTCACTGACGGTTTCGGCGCCAGGCAGTCTGAGCACGACGAAAGTCGCGGTGACGTTGAAAGATGGCACCAGTACCAAGGGTGTGGTGATCGATAACGCCGGCACCATCGCCTCCACGGGCGGACGGGCTATCGACAGTTCGGGTGACCTCAATGCTGCGCGCAATTATTCGATCTACAACCGTGTCGGCGGCGTGATCCAGGGCGCCAACGATGCCTTGCGCATCGACAGCAATTTCGCCAGCGGCAGTCTGTTGATCGACAATAGCGGCACCATTCGCTCGGCTACCGGTCAGGCGCTGGACCTGGATGCGATACGCAGCGCCAACGTCACCACCACCCTCATCAACCGTGCGGGCGGGCTGATTCGCGGTGATGCCAGCGACGGCATGAAAACCGGCGGCAACGCGACCATCACCAACTATGGCGAGATTTCCACCGGCGACACTCACTCCTCCGACGAAAAGTACGACGGTGTGGATATCGACTCGGCCACTGGTGTGACGGTGACCAACTACGGCCTGATTTCCGGCGGCCGCCACGGCATCACCACTGACTTGGGCGCGACCCTGACCAACTACGGCACAGTGATCGGTCGCAATGGCTCAGGCTTCGGCTCCGACGGCGACGGCACGGTGATCAACCATGGCACCATCACCGGCGCCTTCTCGGGGCTGCAACCGGATGGTGATGGTGACGGCGTGGACATCGACAAGATCGCCCATATCGAAAACTACGGAATCATTCAGGGCGTAGGCGCTGGCGGCGTCGACAAAAACGGGTTTGCCAACGGCAGTGAAGGTATTGCCCTCGGCGGCGGCTATGTATTCAATGGCATTGGCGCGCTGGTCAGCGGTGCCAACAACGCGGTCCTGGTAGACGATGGTAGCGACGGTCCCGGTGTGGCGGCCACGACCCTGGAAAACCACGGCACCATCCAGGGCCTGGGCGGCTTTGGGGTGAAGTTCGTCGGTGAGTTTGCCGACACGGTGATCAACGCCGGCACCATCAGCGGCAGCAATGGCCTGGCCTTGGACCTGGGTGGCGGCGATGACAAGCTGATCCTGCGCAACGCCAGCCGCTTTATCGGCCTGGTCGACGGCGGCAGCGGCAACGACCGCCTGAGCATGGACGACTCGGCCGGCGGCAGTTTTGGCGAAAGCCGCAACTTCGAATGGCTGGACGTCAAACAAGGCGCCTGGACCCTCACAGGTAGCGGTGATTTCAGCGACGGCGGCGAGATTTTCAGCGGCGCCAAGTTGATCAACCAAGGCGGCATTGCCGGCAACCTGAGCGTCGATGAAGGCGGGACTTATGCTGGCGGTGACAGCGTCGGCAGCCTGTTGGTCAAAGGCACCTTGCAAACCAATACCGCGCTGGGCACCGCCAGCATTACCCGCGACTTGACCATGACCAGCGGCTCGACCCTGGCCTATGGCGTGAATGCCAACGGCGGCAGCGCGCCCGTGCAGGTCGGTGGCACCGCCTACCTGAATGGCGCGACCCTGGCGCTCACCTCCGATACCTACCCTGGGCAGAATCATTACACCGTGCTGCAGGCCGCCAGCATCAACGGCACCTTTGGCAGGGTCACCAGTGACTACGCCTTCCTCGCGCCTACCCTCGATTACAGTGCCAACCAGGTCGGCCTGACCTACACCCGCAACGATATCGCCTTCAACCAGTTCGCCAGTACCGGCAACGCCGCCAGTGCCGCCAATAGTCTGGCCACCCTGGGCAACAACAATGCGCTGTATAACGCCCTGCTCAGCACCACCACCGGCACCGCTGGCGCGGCCATCGAACAATTGGCCGGCAGCAGCACCGCCAACCTCACCAGCGCCACCCTCGGCGCCAGCGCCCAGGTGGGCAGCAGCATGCTCGCGGCCATGCATCAATTGGGCGGCGGCGCGGGGCTGCTGGTCGGGCTGGATCAAACCGACACGCCGGTACTTGCCGCCACTGGCGTGCCTGCCCAAGCACGCAACCTGAATGACCCCAACGCCCGTGGGCGCCTGTGGCTGCAAGGCATCGGCAGCTACGGCAAGCTCGACGGCGAACACGGCAGCAACGGCTTGACCCAACGCACCAAGGGCACGGTGATCGGTGTCGATTGGGCGCTGGATTCCGACTGGCGCGTGGGTGTACTGGGCGGCTACTCGAAGACCGACCTGGACACCACCGGCGTCGACGGCGACGTCGATAGCTGGCACGCCGGCCTCTATGCCATGCACCAGAGCGGCGCCCTTGCGTTGCGCCTGGGCGCCGCCTACAGCGGGCATCAGGGCGACAGCAAACGTACCGTGTCCTTCAATGGCTTTAGCGACCGCCCCAAGGGTGACTATGATGCCAACAGCCAGCAGGCTTTCGCCGAACTGGGTTACGCCATGGGCAGCGGGCGCCTGAGTGCCGAGCCGTTCGCCACCCTCGGTTACCAGCGCTACCAGCGCGACAGCTACAACGAAAAAGGCGGTGCCGCGGCGCTGCACGTCGACGGACAAACCCAGGACAACTTCACCAGCACCTTCGGTCTGCGCCTGGCGCACCTGAGCCAATTGGAGAACGGTATCAGCCTGACGCCACGGCTCAGCGCCGGCTGGAAACACACCTACGGCGATGTCGACAGCAACACTCGCCAGGCCTTCTTGATGGGCGGTAGCGCATTCAACGTCGAAGGCAGCGCGCTGGACCACGACAGCCTGCTGCTGGAGGCCGGGCTGGATGTGGGCCTGTCGGCGCGGCACAGCCTGGGCATCGGCTATACCGGCGAAATCGGCAGCAACAGCCGCAATCACGGGCTGATCGGCCAATGGCAGATGAGTTTCTAATCGCAGCAAGCTAGTTTGATAGCCATCTGGCGTTGGATTGCCCAGCGAGCTTGCGATCACGGGGAGCGGACTGCACCGCTACCCCGCAACCTCCGCATGGGCGCGAAAGGCGGCCTGCTGTATCCCGAGAACACGCCAGTGCGTGAACGGTGAGGCCGACCTGGTATAGAGTCTTGTACCCATACTAATAATGCCTACGTGCAAGACTTTCAGGGAAGCTCGCAATGACCTCCAGCAGCACCTTTGACGATGCCACGCCGAACAAACCGCTGAACTCCACCTCGCGAGTGGCAACCGCCAGCTTTATCGGCACCGCCATCGAATTCTACGATTTCTATGTGTATGCCACCGCTGCAGCGCTGGTGATCGGCCCGGTGTTTTTTCCACAGACCGATAGCACCGCGCAGATGCTCTCGGCATTCCTCACCTTCGGCATCGCGTTCCTCGCCCGCCCGCTGGGCTCGATCCTGTTCGGCCACTTCGGCGATCGCATCGGGCGCAAATCGACGCTGGTCGCCTCGTTGCTGCTGATGGGCATCTGCACCACGCTGATCGGCGTGCTGCCCGGTTACGCGACCCTCGGTGCCTGGGCACCGATTCTGCTGTGCCTGCTGCGCTTCGGCCAGGGCCTGGGACTGGGCGGTGAATGGGGTGGGGCCGCGCTACTGGCAACCGAGAACGCCCCCGAAGGCAAGCGCGCCTGGTTCGGCATGTTTCCGCAACTGGGGCCTTCGATCGGCTTTCTCGCCGCCAACGGCCTGTTCCTGATCCTCGCCATGACCTTGAGCGACGAGCAGTTCCGCTCCTGGGGCTGGCGCATTCCGTTCCTGCTCAGTGCCGCGCTGGTGATCGTCGGCCTGTACGTTCGTCTCAAGCTTGAGGAAAGTCCGGTCTTCGCCCATGCCGTGGCACGCCAGGAGCGGGTGAAGATACCGCTGGTCGAGCTGTTCAGCCGCTACTGGGTGCCAGTGTTGCTGGGCTCGGCGGCCATGGTGGTGTGTTACGCGCTGTTCTATATTTCGGCGGTATTTTCCCTGAGCTATGGCGTGGCCAACCTTGGCTATAGCCGCGAGACCTTCCTCGGGCTGCTGTGTTTTGCCGTGCTGTTCATGGCCGCGGCCACACCACTGGCGGCCTGGGCCAGCGACCGCTTCGGACGCAAGCCAGTGCTGATTCTTGGCGGTGTGCTGGCACTGCTGTCCGGTTTCACCATGGAACCACTGCTGGGGCATGGCTCGACCACCGGTGTCGCACTGTTCCTGTGCCTGGAACTGTTCCTGATGGGGATTACCTTCGCGCCGATGGGCGCGTTGCTGCCGGAGCTGTTTCCTACCCACGTGCGTTACACCGGCGCCTCGGCGGCCTATAACCTGGGTGGTATCGTCGGGGCCTCGGCTGCGCCGTTCTTTGCCCAGAAACTGGTGACAATGGGCGGTCTGAGCTGGGTCGGCGGGTATGTATCGGGAGCGGCGGCGTTGAGCCTGATAGCGATTTTCTGCTTGAAGGAAACGCGCTACAGCGATCTGAACAAAGTAGCCTGATCGGACGGTGAGGTCTTGACGGCCTCTTCGCGGGCAAGCCCGCGAAGAGCGCTACGGCTACAGCTCTACCACAACAGCCTGCGCCGCACGGGTCGCCTTGGCCCGCGCGGCTTCGATCGACTCATCACGCGCCAGCGCTACACCCATGCGACGCTGGCCGTTGACTTCTGGCTTGCCGAACAGGCGCAGGGCGGTATCTGGCTCGCTCAACGCCGCGCCAAGGTTGGCGAAAGCAGTCCGGCTCGACTGCCCTTGCACCAGGATCACCGCCGAGGCCGATGGGCCGAACTGACGGATCAACGGGATCGGCAAGCCGAGAATGGCCCGAGCATGCAACGCGAACTGCGACAGATCCTGGGAAATCATGGTGACCATCCCGGTGTCATGGGGACGCGGCGACACTTCGCTGAACCAGACCTGGTCGCCCTTGATGAACAACTCGACGCCAAACATGCCACGCCCGCCCAAGGCTTCGGTCACCGCCTTGGCGACTCGCTCCGACTCGGCCAGGGCCACCGGGCTCATCGCCTGTGGCTGCCAGGACTCCTGGTAGTCGCCCTGCTCCTGACGGTGGCCGACCGGCGCACAGAACGTGGTGCCGCCGACGTGGCGCACAGTCAACAAGGTGATTTCGTAGTCAAAGTCGATAAAGCCCTCGACGATCACCCGGCCTTTACCGGCGCGCCCGCCTTCCTGGGCATAATCCCAGGCCTTGCGCACATCATCGACGCCACGTAGCAGGCTCTGGCCCTTGCCCGAGGAGCTCATCACCGGCTTGACCACGCACGGAAAGCCCAGATCCTCAACGGCCTGGCTGTAGGCCTCGAAGGTGTCGGCGAAGTGGTAAGGCGAGGTCGGCAGTTTCAGTTCTTCAGCGGCCAGGCGCCGGATACCTTCACGGTTCATGGTCAACTGCGCGGCGCGGGCGGTCGGCACCACGGTGAAGCCCTCGGCCTCCAGCTCCACCAGGGTGGCAGTGGCAATGGCCTCAATTTCAGGGACGATAAAGTGCGGCTGCTCGGCTTCGATCACCGCTCGCAGAGCCGCTCCGTCAAGCATGTTGATCACATGGCTGCGATGCGCCACCTGCATGGCCGGCGCATCGGCATAACGGTCAACCGCGATCACTTCGACGCCCAGGCGTTGCAACTCGATGACGACTTCCTTGCCCAACTCACCACAGCCACAGAGCAATACGCGCGTCGCGGTCGGCGACAGTGGAGTTCCGATACGGGTCATTTCAGGTCCTCAAGGAAGCAGATCATCGAAGGTGCCCCATCACCGGCCACCTATTGGGAATTAAAGGCGGGCATTTTACATGAACTGGAGCCAATCGTTTCAGGCCGGATTCCATGGGCGCCGGAGCAGCGGGCGTCGAGTGCCGCTGAAGAGCCGTCGGTCGCTGCATTCGGGCAAGTCCGCTCGCTGCAAGGGGCCACTTTCACACCGTGCCGATAGTCAGGCCCTGGCGTTCGCCATCCACAGCAAGCCGCTAGACTTGGCCCGCTCGTGGCAACGCCCGAGCACTTCGCGACGCTCGACGTTATCCATCCGACTCCAACCGGTGATTTCCTCGACCGTGCGTTGGCAGCCGGTGCAGACATCCTGCTCATCCAACGCACAGATACTGACGCAGGGCGAGGGCACAGGGCGCTCCAGCGGCGTCATTCGAGGTCTTCCCGCAGCTCGCGAGCGTATCGCTGCGAATTATGCACATAGTGCGCGGCACTGGCTTCGAGCATCTTCTTCTGCGGCTCGGTCAGCTCACGCACCACCTTGCCCGGCGATCCCATCACCAGCGAACCATCGGGAATTTCCTTGCCTTCGCCGATCAACGAATTGGCGCCGATAATGCAGTTCTTGCCGATCTTCGCACCATTGAGAATCACCGCGTTGATGCCGATCAGGCTGTAGTCGCCCACGGTACAGCCATGCAGCATGGCGTTATGACCGATGGTCACGCCAGTGCCGATGGTCAGCGGATACCCCATGTCGGTGTGCATCACCGTACCGTCCTGGACGTTACTGTTACGACCGATCAGGATCAACTCGTTATCACCGCGCAACACCGCGTTGAACCAGACGTTGGCACCCTCTTGCAGCTTGACCTTGCCCACCAGCACGGCATTGGGGGCCACCCAGCTCCGCGGGTGGGCTTCGACGCGAAAGTCGCCCAAACGGTATTTCATACGGTAGTCCTCACGGATCGGCTACGACGCCATGCAGATGATGGCCTGTACGCTTCGCTATAGATTGATAAACCGCTCGGGCGGCTTGTGCAGGCTGATCTTGGCGTCATACAGCAGATTGATCAACTCGACGATCATGATCGCCGTGAGCCCCCAAATCTTGTATTCACCATAGCGATAGCTGGGGACGTACCAGCTCTGGCCCTGATAGTCGATGCGGTGGGTGTGTTCACGTGGGTCCTGGCGAAAGAACGCCAGCGGCACATTGAACACGGCGGCGATCTCGGCATCGTTGGCCCGGTATTCGACAAAATCCGGAACCACCCCGACATACGGCGTTACTCTGATCCCATGCAGCGAGATCAGCGGACTGAGCGGACCAACGATTTCCACCAAGCCCGGCGCCAGACCGATCTCCTCCTCGGCTTCACGCAGCGCGGTGAAGACCAGATCGGGATCTTCGGGATCGCGGCGACCACCGGGAAACGCGACTTCGCCACCATGGGTCGAAAGACCGCTGGCCCGCAGGGTCAGCACCAGTTCGGGCTCTTCGCTGCGCGTGATCGGCACCAATACCGCCGCTTCGGGAAAACGTCGATCCGTTTCCAGGGTGCGCGGAGTATGCTCGCTTATACGTCGAAGTAGCTCATCCAGCATGGCTAATCTCAATTTCTGACTTACCCTGCATCATGCACCAAACCGACAGGTCGCCCAACCCCTCAACCGATGCATATCGCGAAAGCACAACTTGCCGACAGGCGACCGACCACGCGAAGATAGACGGGCCATCCAGAGAGTCCAGCATGAAGTTTTGCAGCCAGTGCGGTAAACCGGTCAGTCAACGCATCCCCGAGGGCGACACGCGCCTGCGTTTTGTCTGCGATCATTGTCAGACCATTCATTATCAGAACCCCAATATCGTCGCCGGCTGCCTGCCGGTGTGGGGCAGCCAGGTGCTGCTCTGCAAACGCGCCATCGAGCCGCGCCTGGGCTATTGGACCCTGCCGGCCGGTTTCATGGAGAACGGCGAGACCGTCGAGGACGCCGCGCGTCGGGAAACCTTCGAGGAAGCTTATGCGCGGGTACGTAACTTGAACATCTACACGCTCATCGATGTGCCGCATATCAATCAGGTCCATGTGTTCTACCGCGCTGAATTGGCCGACCTGGATTTCCGTGCCGGCACCGAAAGCCTGGAAGTACGACTGTTCGAAGAACACCAGATCCCCTGGTCCGAACTGGCGTTCAAGACTGTCAGGCGTACCTTGGAATGTTTTTTCGCCGACCGCCCCACGCAACGGTTTCCGGTGCGCAACGAAGCCGTGTCGCCCATGATGCCCAAAGCAGCCTACCCCCAATAATCCACTCCACCATTTTTCAGGGATACCGTTTCAATGCGTTGGTTGCTTGCCGTTTTCTGCCTGTCCTTCGCCGCGCTGACCCAGGCTTCCGCCGACCCGCTGCAAGGTCGGATGATTGAAAAGGTCCTGGTCCTCAAGTCCGCCCACCAGTTGCAACTGGTCAGCGACGGTAAGCCACTGAAAACCTACCGGATTTCTCTGGGCAGGAACCCCAAGGGACAGAAACAGGTTGAAGGCGATCGCCGTACACCGGAGGGGTTCTACTGGATCGACTGGCGTAAGACCAGCGACAAATTCAATCTATCGATGCACATTTCCTATCCCAATATCAGCGATGCCGCACGCGCCCGCCGCGAAGGCCTCAACCCCGGCAGCATGATCATGATCCACGGCACACCGGACTCCGAGGACTACCCGGAGCAGTGGCTGCATACCCTTGACTGGACCGACGGTTGCGTCGGCATGCGCAACGTCGACATGCGCGAAGTGTGGAGCCTGGTCAAGGACGGCACCTTGGTGGAAATTCGCCCCTGAAGCGCCCTCCACCCTGATACCAGCAAAACCCAGAATGCCCGGCATGCTCGTCATACCGGGCATTTTATTGCGCTCGAAGATCACCAGTGGCATTGACATGGTATTCAAGTGGTATTAGTTTGGTGCCACTACCCGAGCGAAAAACCTCCAACAACCGCATCGGAAATCCTACATGAACAATATGCTCGCCCTGCGTCCCGACGAGTCCCAGCCTACGCCGTTGTACCTGCAACTGGCGCGCAACCTGGAAGCCGCCATTCATGCCGGCCAATGGAAAGCCGAGCAGGCATTGCCCTCGGAACGTAACTTGAGCGAACAGTTGGGGATCTCCCGAGTAACGGCCCGCAAGGCCCTGGAGATCCTCTTCGAACAAGGCCTGGTGCGCCGTAACCAGGGTTCGGGAACCTTTATCACCCCGCGCCTGGAGCAACCGCTGTCACGCCTGTCGAGCTTCAGCGAAATGCTCCGCTCCAAGGGTTTTGCGCCCAGCTCGCAATGGCTGGAGCGCCATATCGCCCTGCCCAGCCACGAAGAACTGATCCGCCTGGGCCTGTCCCCCAGTGACAAGGTCGCGCGCCTCAAACGGCTGCGCAAGGCCGACGACACGGTCATGGCCATCGAGATGAGCACCTTGCCCGCCGCGCTGATCCCCGAGCCGGAACAGGTCGGCGACTCGCTCTATGAATACCTGGACAGCATCGGTCGACCCGTGGTCCGCGCCCTGCAACATATCCGCGCGATCAATGCCTCACCGGACTTCGCCGCCCTGGTGAGCATCGAGCCCGGCACCGCGATGCTATTGATGACCCGTATCGGCTACCTCGAGGACAACACCCCCATCGAACTGACCGACACCTATTGCCGTAACGATTATTACGATTTCGTCGCCGAGCTGCGACGTTAGCCTGCCCAGGGGAACCTGCCATGTCCGAAGACAATATCCTTACCCCGCAAGGCTGGATTCGCGGCCGCCTGGTCCATCAGGCGGGCAAAGTGCAACGTATAGAAGGCACCCTCTGCGATCCGGCCGACAACGACCTGCCCTACCTGCTGCCCGGTTTTATCGACTTACATGTCCACGGCGGTGGCGGCAAGGACGTCATGCAGGGTGACGAGGCTTTCGAAACCATCGCCCGCACCCACCTACGCTTCGGCACCACCTCGTTGCTGGCCACGACCATGACCGCACCGCCCGAGGAAATCGGCGAAATCCTCACCCAGCTCGGCCATTACTGCGAACAGCGCCTGCCCGGCACCGCCCGTGTCCTCGGCGTCCACCTCGAAGGCCCGTTCATCAACCCCGGCAAACTGGGCGCCCAACCGAATTTCGCCCACACGGCAATCGCCGCCGAGATCGATGAATACCTGCGCCGCGCACCGATCAGGGTGATCACCATCGCTCCGGAAATTGCCGGTCACGCCCAGTTGATCCGTGCCCTCAGCCAGCGTGGCATACGCATGCAGATCGGGCACACCCTGGGTAGCTACGAAGAAGGCGTCGCCGCCCTCGACGCCGGAGCCACCAGTTTCACCCACTTGTACAACGCCATGAGCCCGCTGCATCACCGCGAGCCGGGCATCGTCGGTGCCGCCCTGGCCCATGCCCGCTACGCCGAACTGATCCCCGATCTGCTGCATGTGCATCCAGGCGCCATGCGCGTGGCCCTGCGCTCGATCCCCTGCCTCTACTGCGTGACCGATTCGACCGCTGCCGCCGGCATGCCGGATGGCGAGTACCGGTTGGGCAGCCATACCGTAACCAAATGCCTGGGCGGCGTGCGCTTAGCCGATGGCACCCTGGCCGGCAGCACCCTGACCATGGATCAGGCCTTGCGCAACTTGGTGAAGATCGGCCTGTCCATCGCCGAAGCCTCGCAACGCCTCTCGCAGTTCCCCGCCGACTACCTCGGCCTGGCACAACGCGGACGCCTGGAGCCTGGAGCCTGGGCCGACTGTGTACGCCTGGATCGCTCACTGACACTGACCTCGGTAAGGGTCGAAGGAGAAGCCGTTGACTTCCAGAATGCTTGAAGAGGCGTTGTCCTCCCATGAAGCGGTCAGCCGCCAGCTGCGCCAACTCGACGACGGTCTGAGCGAGATCGCCGCCCGCCTGCGCCAGCAGCCGCCGCATGTGGCAATGACCGTCGCCCGTGGTAGCTCCGACCACGCCGCCAGTTATTTCGCCTACCTGACCATGCAGAAGACTGGCGTGCCGGTGGCGTCGCTGCCGATGTCGGTGGTCACCCTGCGACATTCGCCCCTGCGGGTCAGCGGGCAGGCCGTATGGGCCTTTTCCCAATCAGGCCAAAGCCCCGACCTGGTCGACAGCCTGCACCTACTGCGCGAGCGCGGCGCCCTGAGCGTGGCCATGGTCAACGCGCTCGACTCGCCGCTGGAGGCCGCCTGTGAATACACCGTACCGCTGCTGGCCGGGGCCGAGCAAAGCGTCGCCGCCACCAAGAGCTTTATTGCCACCCTCAGCGCCAGCGCCCGGCTGCTCGGTCATTGGCAACAGGATCGCGCCCTGCTCGACGCCGGCCAGGCCTTGCCCGCCGGCCTGCGACAGGCTGCTGCCCTGGACTGGAGCAAGGCCATCGAGGTGCTGCGCGGCAGCGAGCGGCTGATGGTGATCGGTCGCGGCGCCGGCTTTGCCATTGCCCAGGAAGCCGCATTGAAGTTGAAGGAAACCTCGGCGATCCAGGCCGAGGCCTTCAGTAGCGCAGAAGTTCGCCACGGCCCGATGGCCCTGATCGGCACCGGTTACCCATTGCTGGTCTTCGCCCCACGGGGCGCGGAACAGGCCGGACTGCTCAAGCTGGCCACCGACATGCGCGAACTCGGTGCCCGCGTGCTGCTCGCCGCGCCGTCCGATATCGCCGAACGCGACCTGGACCTGGACCGCGCCGAACATCCGGCCCTCGACCCGATCCTGGCGATCCAGAGCTTCTATGTGATGGCCGCTCAACTGGCCGAGGCCCGCGGCATGGATCCTGATCAACCGCGTCACCTGAGCAAAGTCACCCGTACCCACTGACGAGTACAGCGCCATGCATAACAATAATGAGATCACCCTCGGCGCTCCGCTGAGCGGCCCCGTACTTCCCCTCACCCGCGTCGAGGATGCGGTCTTCGCCAGCGGGGCCATGGGCGAAGGCATCGCCATCGATCCGCTCAACGACACGCTGCATGCGCCCTGTGCCGGAGTGATCGTGCATATCGCGCGAACGCTGCACGCCTTGACCCTGCGTGCCGACAACGGCGCCGAACTGCTGCTGCACCTGGGCCTGGATACGGTCGAACTGCAAGGCGAAGGTTTTACTCTGTTGATCGAGGAAGGCGCCCAGGTCACTGCCGGCCAGGCCCTGCTGCGCTTCGATCTCGACCGGGTCGCCCGACGCTGCACAAGCCTGGTGAGCCCGCTGGTGCTGACTAACGGCGAACACTATCAACTACGGCTCCTGCCCCTCGACTCGGTAAAGGTCGGTGAGCCGTTACTGCAGATCCTGTCGCGCCAGACTGCCCCTCCACCGGCAACGGTTACCGACACGATGCCCGAAGAAGTCCGTGGCAGTGCCCGGGTCGCCCATCGCGGCGGCCTCCACGCGCGTCCGGCGGCCTTGCTGCGCCAGACCGCACAAGGTTTCAACTGTGAAGCGCGGCTGTGCCTGGGAGACAAATCTGCCTCCCTCACCAGCCTGATCGGCATCATGGGCTTGGGCGTCACCGAACAGGCCCAGGTGGAAATCACCTGCCGTGGCACCGATCGCGAAGCGGCCCTGCGGGCACTGCTGCAGGTCTTGCAAACACCGCTGGCCGAAGGCAAACATCACGCAGCCCCGTCCCACCCAACCACCTCCAGCCAACCGGCCGAGTCCGGCGTGCTGCATGGCGTGTGCGCCGCTCCCGGACTGGTCAGCGGCCCGCTCGCACACCTGCAAGCCATCGAGCTGGCGCCCGATACCCGTGGGCATATCGCCGACGAACAACTGCAGGCCCTGGATATCGCCCTGGAGAAGGTCCGCGCCGAGATCTACGATACCTTGCAACAGGCCCACGGGCGCCAGGATCACGAAGAACAAGCGATCTTCAACGCTCACCTGGCCCTGCTCGAAGACCCGGCCCTGCTTGATGCCGCCAGCCAGGCCATCGAACAGGGCAGCGCGGCGACCCATGCCTGGAGCCAGGCCATCGAAACCCAATGCCAGGTGCTGTTGAACTTGGGCAACCCGTTGCTCGCCGAACGCGCCAACGATTTGCGCGACCTGCGCCAACGGGTATTGCGTGCCCTGCTCGGCAAGGCCTGGCACCCTGAAGTGGCGCAAGGCTCGATTGTCGTCGCCCAAGAGCTGACCCCTTCCGACCTCCTGCTGATCAGCCAGCAGAAAATCGCCGGGCTGTGCATGGCCGAAGGCGGCGCCACTTCCCATGTGGCGATCCTCGCTCGGGGCAAGGGTTTGCCCTGCCTGGTAGCCCTCGGCCCGCGACTGCTGGAAATCGCTCCCGGTCAGCAGCTGGTACTCGATGCCGATCACGGACGCCTCGAACTGACCCCCGATACCACACGCCTCGAAGAAGTCGCCCTGGCCCACTGGCAACATCAGTTGCGGCGCCAGCAGCAACAGGTGCACAGCCACTCACCGGCACGGACCCGTGACGGCCTGTCCATCGAGGTGCTGGTCAATGTCGCCTCGGCCCATGAAGCCAGGGAGGCCAATCAAGGCGGCGCCGACGGTGTCGGCCTGCTGCGCACCGAGTTTCTGTTTGTCGACCGCCAGCACGCGCCCGATGAACAAGAACAGCGCAACGCCTACCAGGGCGTGATCGATGCCATGGGCAACAAGCCCGTCATCATCCGCACCATCGATGTCGGTGGCGATAAGCATCTCGACTACCTGCCACTCCCCGCCGAAGCCAACCCTGTGCTCGGCCTACGTGGCATCCGCCTGGCCCAGGCCCGGCCAGAACTGCTGGATCAGCAACTGCGTGCCCTACTGCAAGTCAGCCCGCTGCAACGCTGTCGGATCCTACTGCCGATGATCAGCGAGGTCGATGAACTGTTGCAAATCCGCCAGCGCCTCGACGAACTGGCCGCCGAGCTGGGCATCAGCCAGCGTCCCGAGCTGGGGGTGATGATCGAGGTCCCATCCGCCGCCCTGCTGGCCGAACAGTTGGCAGAGCACGCCGACTTCCTCTCCATCGGCACCAACGACCTGTCGCAATACACCCTGGCCATGGACCGCGACCATGCGGGCCTGGCCGCCAGGGTGGACGCCCTGCACCCGGCGGTGCTGCGCCTGATTGCCCAGACCTGCGCGGGCGCCGCTCGCCATCAACGCTGCGTCGGCGTCTGTGGTGCCCTGGCCTCGGACCCGTTGGCGACGCCACTGCTGATCGGTCTGGGCGTCAGTGAACTGTCCGTGAGCCCGCCGCAGATCGGCGAGATCAAGGAACGGGTACGCAGTCTCGACGCCGCCGAATGTCGCCGGATCAGCCAGTCGCTGCTCCAGCTCGGCAGTGCCGCCAGCGTCCGCGAGAGCTGCCGCCGACACTGGCCGCTGAGCTGATAACAACAATAAGGAGACACGCCATGTACCAGTTGTTTATCGAGGGTCTGCAACGCCTGGGCCGCGCACTGATGCTGCCCATCGCCATCCTGCCGATTGCCGGCCTGTTGCTGCGCCTGGGTGATACCGACCTGCTAAATATTGCGATCATCCACGATGCCGGCAACACCATTTTCACCCATCTGGCGCTGATCTTCGCCATCGGCATCGCCGTAGGTTTTGCCCGCGACAACAGCGGCACCGCCGGGCTGGCGGGCGCCATCGGCTACCTGGTGATGAGCTCCACGCTCCAGGTGCTCGACAGTAGCATCAACATGGGCATGCTCGCGGGGATCATCAGTGGCCTGCTCGGCGGCGCACTGTATAACCGCTTCAAGGATATCAAGCTGCCGGAATACCTGGCCTTCTTCGGCGGACGGCGATTCGTGCCGATCGTCACCGGCTTTTCGGCGGTGGGCCTGGGGGTGATCTTCGGGCTGATCTGGCCGCCGATCCAAAGCGCCATCAACAGCCTGGGCTTGTTGCTGGTCGAAAGCGGCAGCATTGGCGCGTTTATTTTCGGCGTTTTCAACCGCCTGCTGATCGTCACCGGATTGCACCATATCCTCAACAACATGATGTGGTTTGTCTTCGGCAGCTTCACCGATCTGGAGACCGGTCGCATAATCACTGGCGACCTGGCGCGCTACTTCGCCGGCGACCCGAAAGCCGGCCAGTTCATGACCGGCATGTTCCCGGTGATGATCTTCGGCCTGCCCGCCGCCTGCCTGGCGATGTATCGCAACGCCTTACCCGAGCGCCGCAAGCTGATGGGCGGAATCCTGCTGTCGATGGCCTTGACCTCGTTCCTGACCGGGGTGACCGAACCCATCGAGTTCGCCTTCATGTTCCTCGCGCCGCTGCTCTATGTGCTGCATGCGCTGCTCACCGGACTCTCGATGGCCATCACCAACCTGCTCAACATCCACCTGGGGTTCACCTTTTCCGGTGGCGCCATTGACATAGCACTGGGTTGGGGCAAGTCCACCAACGGCTGGCGGGTGCTGCCGGTAGGGCTGGCCTATGCGCTGGTCTACTATTTCGTGTTCGATTTCTGCATCCGTCGTTTCGACCTGAAGACCCCAGGGCGCGAACCCATCGGCAACACGGTAACGGCCAAGGCACTCAGCGAAAACCAGCGCGCCTTAGCTTACATCCAGGCGCTGGGCGGGGCCGATAACCTGGTGACGGTGGGCGCCTGCACCACACGGTTGCGGGTAGAGCTGCTGGATCGCAATAAGGCTGTGGATGTCGATCTCAAGGCACTCGGCGCTATGGCTGTGGTGCGCCCCGGCCATGCTGGCAGCTTGCAGGTGGTGGTCGGACCGTTGGCGGACAGTATCGCCGATGAGATTCGCCTGGCACTGCCCACCGCGGCGTCGCCAGTACGCGCCGTTGCCGACCAGGCGAGCGCCCAGGAACCGCTGACCGCGCAGCAGGTACGACAATGGCTCGCCGCACTGGGCGGCAAGGCCAATGTGCTGCAATTGGAATGCGTGGCGATGACCCGCCTACGGGTCAGGCTGGAGGAAGATCAGCGCTTGTCGGAAAAGGCGTTGAAGACATTAGGCTGCCAGGGTGTCAGCCAACTGGACAAAGGCGTCTGGCATCTGTTGGTGGGCAATCGCGCTGGCGGGATGAGCGAAGCGCTGGCCCCCGCACTGAATCTCAAGAGACCTTCGGCACTATCGTCCTGATGTCGTACAGCCGTCCCGATTTCCCGAAGACTTTTGCGTGAGTGAGCGCTGGTCCGGCCAACGCTCCCCGCCTCCATTCCGAGGCGGGGGTGCAGCAGCCGTTAAGGCGTAGCCCTGATCGAAGGAACGATCCGGCTATCAAAAATCGGCGAGACGACAGACCTCATAGGCCGGCGTCTCGTAAGGGTGACTGTGCTTGAGGGCCGTGACCACGGTTTCGATCAGCGCATCCTCCACGACCAGCTCAACCTTCCATTCCGCCACCTGCTCGACCACCCCGGTTTGCCCGAGAAACGGCTGGCTGGCGTCCAACGGGCGAAATTGGCCCTGACCCAACACCTGCCAGGCGCAGTGGTCATAGGCGCCGATCCGTCCGCCACCGGCGGCGAATACGGCGCTCTTGACCTGCTCCACATGGCTTGGCGGAACAAAAAAGCTGAGCTTGTACATGACGCGACTCAGTCGACCCAGACGCGAGCGCTACGGAACATACGCAACCAGGGTGCGTCTTCGCTCCAGTCTTGCGAACGCCAGGAGTTCTGCACAGCGCGGAACACCCGCTCAGGGTGCGGCATCATGATCATGACGCGACCGTCACGGCTGGTCAGTCCGGTGATCCCACGCGGCGAACCGTTCGGGTTGGCCGGGTAAGTTTCGGTGACCTTGCCATAGTTGTCGACAAAGCGCATGGCCACGCAACCCGACAAGTCGGCTTGCAGCAGGGCTTCTTCGCTGTCGAATTCGGCATAACCCTCGCCATGGGCGATGGCAATCGGCATGCGCGAACCGGCCATACCCTGCAGAAAGATCGAGTTCGACTCCTGGATCTGCACCATCGCCACCCGCGCCTCGAATTGCTCGGAACGGTTGCGCACGAAGTGCGGCCAGAACTCGCTGCCCGGAATCAATTCGTGCAGGTTGGACAGCATCTGGCAACCGTTGCACACGCCAAGGGTGAAGCTGTCGCTGCGCTCGAAGAAGCCCTGGAAGGCATCACGGGCACGGGCGTTGAACAGCGCCGACTTAGCCCAGCCTTCACCGGCACCCAGGACGTCGCCGTAGGAGAAGCCGCCACAGGCGACCAGGCCCTTGAAGGCGTTCAGGTCGACACGACCGGCGAGGATATCGCTCATGTGCACGTCAATGGCATTGAAGCCGGCACGATCGAACGCCGCCGCCATTTCCACCTGGCCGTTGACACCCTGCTCGCGCAGTATCGCCACCTGCGGGCGAAGGCCCTTCTTGATGTAGGGCGCGGCGATGTCCTGGTTGACGTCGAAGCGCGTCTTGTAGCTCAGCCCAGGGTTGCTCTCGTCGAGCAGCAGGTCGAATTCCTGGTCGGCGCAGTGGGCGTTGTCACGCAGGCGCTGGATCCGGTAACTGGTTTGCGCCCACTGGCGTTGCAGCAGACGACGCTCGCCGGCGAACACCGTGTCGCCGTTGAAGGTGATGCTGACTTCGCCGTTGTTCAATGGCTGGCCGATCACCGCCACGCAATCGCCCAGGCCAGCGGCGCTGAACTGCGCCAGCACGTCCGCAGTCGCATCCTGGCGAACCTGGATCACCGCACCCAGCTCCTCGTTGAACAGGATGGCCGCGATCTCGGCGGCACTTTCCGCCACGCCATCGAGGTTCAGGTTCAGGCCGCAGTGGCCGGCGAAGGCCATTTCCACTGCACTAACCAGCAGGCCACCGTCGGAACGGTCATGGTAGGCCAACAAGTGACCGTCGGCGTTGAGCCCCTGGATCACAGCGAAGAAAGCCTTGAGGTCTTCCGCATCATCGACGTCCGGCGCCTGTTTGCCGAGCTGGCCATGCACTTGGGCGAGAATCGATGCCCCCATGCGGTTCTGGCCGCGCCCCAAGTCGATCAGGATCAGGTCGGTAACGCCCTTATCCATGCGCAGTTCAGGCGTCAGGGTCTGGCGGATATCGAGCACCGGCGCAAAGCCGGTCACGATCAGCGACAACGGCGAGGTGACGCTCTTGTCGACCCCTTCGTCGTTCCAGCGAGTGGCCATGGACATCGAGTCCTTGCCCACTGGAATGGTGATGCCCAGCTCAGGGCACAGTTCCATCCCCACCGCTTTTACCGTGTCATACAGGCGAGCATCTTCACCCGGATGACCGGCCGCCGACATCCAGTTGGCCGAGAGCTTGATATCGGAAATCTTGCCGATGCGCGAGGCCGATAGGTTGGTCAGGGTCTCGCCGATCGCCATGCGACCGGACGCCGGGGCATTGAGCAAGGCCAGCGGGGTACGCTCGCCCATGGCCATGGCTTCACCGGTGTAGACGTCGAAACTGGTGGCGGTGACGGCGACGTCAGCCACCGGGACCTGCCATGGCCCAACCATCTGGTCGCGGGCAACCAGGCCGGTGATGGTGCGGTCGCCGATGGTGATCAGGAAGCTCTTGCTCGCCACGGCTGGATGGTGCAGGACGCGCTCGATGCAGTCGGCAATCGCCAGGCTGCTCGGATCGAAATCGTCGCCCAGCTCGGTTTCGCGAACCGCCGAACGGTGCATGCGCGGAGCCTTGCCCAGCAGCACTTCGAGGGGCATGTCCACCGGGCTGTTGCCGAAGTGGCTATCGGTGACTGTCAGTTGCGGTTCGGCGGTGGCCTCACCGACGACCGCGAACGGGCAGCGCTCGCGTTCGCAGATCGCCTTGAAGCGCTCGAAATCGGCGGCATCGACCGCCAGGACGTAACGCTCCTGGGATTCGTTGCTCCAGATTTCGTGCGGGGCCATGCCCGGCTCGTCGTTGGGAATATTGCGCAGTTCAAAACGGCCACCACGGTTGCCGTCATTGACCAGCTCCGGGAAGGCATTGGACAGGCCGCCCGCGCCGACGTCATGGATAAAGCTGATGGGGTTCTTGTCGCCCAACTGCCAGCAACGGTCGATCACTTCCTGGCAACGGCGCTCCATTTCCGGGTTTTCCCGTTGTACCGAAGCAAAGTCCAGGTCCGCCGAGCTGGTGCCGGTGGCCATTGAGGACGCCGCGCCGCCGCCCAGGCCGATCAGCATCGCCGGGCCACCGAGTACGATCAGTTTGGAGCCGACGCTGATTTCGCCTTTCTGCACGTGCTCGGCGCGGATGTTACCCATGCCGCCAGCGAGCATGATCGGCTTGTGATAGCCGCGCACTTCCTCGCCACGCGGGGTGGTGATGGATTGTTCGAAGGTACGGAAGTAACCGGTCAGGGCCGGACGACCGAACTCGTTGTTGAACGCCGCGCCACCCAGCGGGCCTTCGATCATGATGTCCAGCGCGGTGACGATACGCTCGGGCTTGCCATAAGACACTTCCCAAGGTTGCTCAAAGCCGGGAATGCGCAGGTTGGATACGCTGAAACCGGTGAGGCCGGCTTTCGGCTTGGCGCCGCGTCCGGTGGCACCTTCGTCGCGAATCTCGCCACCGGAGCCGGTGGAGGCGCCCGGAAACGGGGCAATCGCAGTCGGGTGGTTGTGGGTCTCGACTTTCATCAGGATGTGCACCGGCTCCTGCACCGCGCCGTACTGGCGGGTCTCGGGGTCCGGGAAGAAGCGACCGGCGACATGGCCAACGATCACCGAGGCGTTGTCCTTGTAGGCCGACAGAACACCTTCGCTGTGCATCACGTAGGTGTTCTTGATCATGCCAAACAGGCTTTTTTCCTGGCTTTGGCCATCAATATCCCAACTGGCGTTGAAAATTTTATGACGACAGTGCTCGGAGTTAGCCTGGGCGAACATCATCAGTTCGATATCATGCGGATTGCGCTTGAGACCAATGAACGCATTCACCAGGTAATCGATTTCGTCTTCGGCCAAGGCCAGGCCCAACTCGAGGTTGGCCTTTTCCAGCGCGGCACGCCCCCCACCGAGGACATCCACGGCCGTCAGCGGCTTGGGCTCGGCATGGCTGAACAGGCCGGCGGCCTGCTCCAGATTGGTCAGCACCAGTTGGGTCATGCGGTCATGCAGGTTGGCGCTGATCAGCTCGGCTTCGGCGTCGCTGAACTGGCCGGCGACGTAGAAGGCAATACCGCGCTCCAGACGCTGAATTTTCCCCAGGCCGCAGTTGCGAGCAATGTCGCTGGCCTTGCTTGACCATGGCGAAATAGTGCCAAAACGCGGCAACACCAGGAACAAACGGCCGTCAGGCTCCTGAACCGGCACGCTCGGGCCGTATTTCAGAAGACGGGCCAGCACTTGCTGTTCGTCGTCCGTCAGAACACCGGTGACTTCGGCGAAATGGGCGAACTCGGCATACAAGCCACTGACAGCCGGAACGCATCGGCTAAGTTGCTCAAGAAGTTTGCCGTGGCGAAAGGCGGAAAGGGCAGGAGCACCGCGCAGGATCAACATCTTCGGGACAGCCTCGGGAAGGGGGTGTGCTTTGAGGCCGTGCATTCTAGCCTAAACCGCCCGCCACGACACCCGAAACGGCACGTTTGCCGTGCGCCAGACGTCGGTCCGGGTGGGCCTGCTTATTATTAATAGGCATCAAGGACATCCGGAGCGGTTATTTTTGCTCCGTTTCCCCCGGCGCCACGCCCCATTTCCGAGGTCTTCAGCACTATCCGGGTTGCGCTAGCAGACCGACACCCATCTGTCGAGATATGGCGGCCGGGGTCCTTTGCGTATACTGCGCACATGTTTTCCCAAACGACTTTCCGCCCGCGTTGCGCCAAGTGGCTCATCGCAACCGGACTCTTCCTGATGCTCGGTGCCTGTGTTGAAAAACCCAGCACGCTTGAGCGCATAAAGGAGGATGGCGTACTGCGCGTGATCACCCGCAACAGCCCGGCGACCTACTTCCAGGATCGCAACGGCGAAACCGGCTTCGAATACGAGCTGGTCAAGCGCTTCGCCGATGACCTGGGGGTCAAGCTCCAGATCGAAACCGCCGACAATTTTGACGATCTGTTCAAGCAACTGGGCCAACCCAACGGCCCGGTCCTGGCAGCCGCCGGCCTGGTAGGCAGCGATCAACGCAAGCAACAGGCGCGCTTTTCCCACCCTTATCTGGAAGTCACCCCGCAAGTCATCTACCGTAACGGCCAATCCCGCCCCACCACCCCCGCGAATCTGGTGGGCAAACGCATCACAGTATTGAAAGGCAGCCCCCACGCGGAACAGTTGGCCGAACTGAAGAAGCAAAATCCCGCAATAGAATACGAAGAATCCGACGCCGTCGAAGTGATCGACCTATTGCGCATGGTTGATGAGGGCCAGATCGACCTGACCCTGGTGGACTCCAACGAAGTGGCGATGAACCAGGTCTACTTCCCCAACGTGCGGGTCGCCTTCGACCTCGGCGACGTCCGCAACCAACGCTGGGCGGTCGCCCCGGGAGAAGACAATAGCCTGCTCAACGAGATCAACGCCTACCTCGACAAGGTACAGAAGAACGATACTCTGCAACGCTTGAAAGACCGTTATTACGGGCACGTCGACGTCCTCGGCTATGTCGGCGCCTATACCTTCGCTCAGCACCTGCAGCAACGGCTGCCCAAATACGAGAAATACTTCCAGGCCTCGGCCAAGGAAGAAAAGATCGACTGGCGCCTGCTCGCAGCCATCGGCTATCAGGAGTCGCTATGGCAACCGGGCGTCACTTCCAAGACCGGCGTGCGCGGCCTGATGATGCTGACCCAGAGCACCGCCCAGGCCATGGGTGTATCTAACCGCCTGGACGCCAAACAAAGCATCAGTGGCGGCGCCAAGTACCTGGCCTACGTGAAGGACCTGCTCGATGAGAAAATCGAGGAGCCGGATCGCACCTGGTTTGCCTTGGCCGCCTACAACGTCGGCGGCGGTCATCTGGACGATGCCCGCAAACTGGCCGAAAACGAAGGTCTGAACCCGAACAAATGGCTGGATGTGAAGAAAATGCTGCCACGCCTGGCGCAAAAGCAGTGGTACAGCAAGACTCGCTACGGCTACGCCCGCGGCGGCGAGCCGGTGCATTTCGTCGCCAACATCCGTCGCTATTACGACATCCTGACCTGGGTGACCCAACCGCAGTTGGAAGGCAGCCAGGTGACGGAAAGTGCCCTGCATGTGCCAGGCGTCGACAAGACCAAACCAACCGAGCAATCGCCGCAGCTATAAGCTCGCCATGATCATGCGGCAAGAAGCCAGGAATGATCTCAGGCCTTGGCCGCAGCCGCCAGGATCAGCGCCTTCATTTCCGATACCGCGCCCTTGAAACCGACAAACAACGCATGGGCCACCAGCGCGTGGCCGATGTTCAATTCATTGATTCCAGGGATCGCCGCCACTGCCTCGACGTTGTGATAATGCAGGCCGTGCCCGGCGTTCACGATCAACCCCTGGGACACGCCAAAGGCCACTCCATCGGCGATTCGCTTCAGCTCCTCGGCCACCTCGCTTGGGGTTTGGGCATCGGCATAACGCCCGGTATGCAATTCGATCGCCGGAGCCCCGACCCGCTTGGACGCGGCAATCTGCTGCTCGTCGGCATCGATGAACAAGGAGACTTCACTGCCAATCCTGCTCAAGCGCTCCACCGCCGCCTTGATCCGCGCCTCCTGCCCGGCCACATCCAGGCCGCCTTCGGTCGTCAGTTCCTGACGGGTTTCCGGGACCAGACAGATATGCGCCGGACGAATACGTTCGGCAAACACCATCATTTCTTCGGTCACGCCCATTTCAAAGTTCATGCGGGTTTGCAGCACATCCTTGAGCAGCAGCACATCACGCTCCTGGATATGCCGGCGATCTTCACGCAGGTGTACGGTGATCCCATCGGCCCCCGCCTCTTCGGCATCCAGCGCGGCCTTGACCGGATCGGGGTAACGCGTGCCCCGGGCCTGACGCAAAGTCGCTACGTGGTCGATATTAACGCCAAGAAGAATGCGGGTGCGGGTGGTCACTGGAAGGCTCCTGAACAGTTGAGGATTCGCCCCACAGCATACACGGGGATCTCAGGGCTTTCGAAACAACTCGCGACTAATCAGCGGCTTGCCCCCCAAATGCACCGCCAGCGCCTGGCGCATCAGGCGCTTGGCCGCCGGCAGAGCTCCGACCGCGCTCCAGTCGGCTTCGGCCATCGCCAACAGCTCGGTGCCCTGGAACAATCCGGGTTGCAGCAGGTAGACCCGCTCAAGACCGGCATCGACTTGCAGGCGATACAAACCGTCCGCCGCCAGTGGTTCGCCATGGATATCCACGTCCAGGGCAAAGCCGTAGCCGAGATCGTCCAGCAGTCGCCATTCAAACGAGCGCAACAGCGGTTCCAGCGCACGCCCTTCGGCAAGGGCGAGTAAGGTCGCGGCATAATGGTCGAAGACCGCCGGGTGCGGATCTTCGGCGGGCAGCAGGCGGATCAGTAGTTCATTGAGGTAGAGGCCGCTGAACAGTGCTTCGCCGTTGAGCCAGGTGGAGACGCCTGCGCTTTCCATGCGACCAACGTTCTTCAATTCGCCGCGACCGCGAAACTCGACTTCAAGGGGCACGAAGGGTCGCGCCAGAGTCCCGGCTTTGCCCCGCGCACCGCGTAGTACCGCACGAAGCCGGCCTTGTGGGGTGATGAAATCCACCAGCGCACTGCTTTCGCGGTAAGCACGGGAGTGCAGGACGTAGGCCGGTTGGCCGGGAGGGGGCTGGGTGGACATCGGCGTATGAATGTCTCTGAAAGGATACTACGTGTGGCGGGCAAACTGATGGTGGCGAGCATGCTTGCCCGCTCGCCACCAGAGCGCGTGCTTAGCCACAGGGTGCCGTGTTACAGATCGCCATAACCCAACGAGCGCAGCGCTCGCTCGTCGTCGGACCAGCCGCCCTTCACCTTGACCCACAGGTTAAGCATGATCTTGGCGTCGAACAGCAGTTCCATGTCCTTGCGTGCCTCGGTGCCGATGCGCTTGATGCGCTCGCCCTTGTCACCAATGATGATCTTCTTCTGACCGTCACGTTCGACGAGGATCAGCGCATGGATATGCAAGGTCTTGCCTTGCTGCTTGAACTCTTCGATTTCCACGGTGATCTGGTAAGGCAGTTCCGCGCCTAGCTGGCGCATGATTTTCTCGCGCACCAACTCAGCGGCGAGGAAACGGCTGCTACGGTCGGTGATCTGGTCTTCCGGGAAGAAATGCTGATTTTCCGGCAGATGCTGGGCAATCAGGCCTTCCAGGGCATCGAGGTTATGCCCTTGCTGGGCGGAGATCGGCACGATCTGCGCGTTCGGCAACTGCTCCTGCAACCAGGTCAGATGCGGCATCAACTCGGCTTTGTCTTCGATTCGGTCCGTCTTGTTCAACGCGACAATCACCGGACCTTCGACGTACTGGATCCGCTCCAGGACCATCTGGTCCTCTTCGGTCCAGCGGGTGCGGTCGACGACAAAGATCACCACATCGACGTCTTTCAACGCCGCCGAGGCTGTCTTGTTCATGTAACGGTTCAGCGCCTTCTCGCCACCTTTGTGCATGCCTGGTGTGTCGACGTAGACCGCCTGGATGGTGCCCTCGGTCTTGATCCCGAGCATGTTGTGGCGGGTGGTTTGAGGCTTGCGCGAAGTGATCGCCAGCTTTTGTCCAAGAATATGGTTCAGCAGCGTGGATTTGCCCACGTTCGGCCGGCCAACGATGGCGACGTAGCCGCAGCGTGTTGCAGTTGAATCAGTCATTACCATTCTCCACGCCCAGGGCGATCAATGCAGCAGCGGCCGCTACCTGTTCGGCAATACGACGGCTCACGCCTTGTCCTCGGCTTTTTTCATTCAATAGAGTGATTTCGCATTCGACGAAGAACATCCGGCAATGCGGTTCACCTTGGATATCCACCACTTCGTAGCGCGGCAGTTCACAGGCACGCGACTGCAGGAATTCCTGCAAACGGGTCTTGGGGTCTTTGTTGGTGTCCACCAGCGTCAGGCTGTCGAACTCCGAGGTCAACCAGGCGAGCACACGCTCGCGGGCCATGTCCATGCCCGCGTCGAGATAGATCGCACCGATCAGCGCTTCCAGGGCATCGGCCAGGATCGACTCACGGCGAAAACCACCACTCTTCAACTCACCGGAGCCCAGACGCAGGTAATCGCCCAATTCGAAACCACGGGCCAGTACCGCCAGTGTTTCACCTTTTACCAGGCGTGCGCGCAAACGCGATAACTGGCCTTCACGGGCCTGTGGAAAGCGATCGAACAGCGCCTCACCGGCCACGAAGTTGAGAATTGCGTCACCGAGAAACTCCAGGCGCTCGTTGTTGCGCCCGGCAAAACTGCGATGAGTCAGGGCCAGGACCATCAGCTCCTGATCCTTGAAGGTATAGCCGAGCTGACGCTCGAGACGGCTCAAGGACACGGTCACGGTTTACCCACGCTGAATTCGTGGTCGAACTTGACCACCAGATCGATGTTTTGGATCAGTGGATCACGCTGCTCGTATTTCAAATGGGCGAGGAACCGATTGTTCTCCACCGTCACGCTTAACGCTTTGTTCAAATCCACATCCTGAATACTGTTGACCTGCATACCGCGGGCAACATGAGTGTAAAAGTCGCTGACGGTGATGACGCCCGCTACCTTGTCGGTTTCCACCGACATGATGATTTTCTTCATCGACAGGTAGTCGAGGTAATGTGGGACCAACTTGAATGCCGTGCTGGCGACAAAGGCAACCAGCGCCAGCGCCAACAACCAGCCAAAAAACGACAGACCTTTCTGGGAAGCGGCGGATTTCATCGTTGCTCTCATATTGTTCAAGCACCTGAAAAGCATTCGGCGCCGTATTCACAGCGCCGCTTGGGTTACTTGATCAGGCCGACCCGCGAGAAATTCGGCAGGTGGCTGAACTTCGGATCAGGCCAGCTCATCCAGACCGCGAAGGCCTTGCCGACGATATTCTCGTCGGGAACCATGCCCTGTTCCTCCTTGGGAATATTGGGATCATCCCAATAGCGACTGTCGTTGGAGTTGTCGCGGTTGTCGCCCATCATGAAATAGTGCCCGGCAGGCACTTTCCACTCATGGTCAGGCGGCGCGCGATAACGGCCCATCTCTTGACGGATCAGGTGTTCGGCGGCGCCCAGCTTCTCTTTGTAGATTTCGGCACTGCCGAGCATGCCGGGCTCGCTGCCCACCAGTTGCTGGGCCACGGACTCGCCGTTGACGAACAACTTCTTGTCGCTGGTGTAACGCACCACGTCACCCGGCAGCCCGACTACACGCTTGATGTAATTGACATTCGGATCGCTGGGGTAGCGAAACACCATCACATCGCCGCGCTTGGGATCACCCATCTGGATCACTTTCTTGTCGATCACCGGCAAGCGGATCCCATAGGAGAACTTGTTCACCAGGATGAAGTCACCGACATCCAGGGTCGGTTTCATCGAGCCGGATGGAATCTGGAACGGTTCGACCAGAAACGAGCGCAACACCAGCACGATGAATAGCACCGGGAAGAAGGATTTGCCGTACTCAACCAGCAAAGGCTCCTTGTTCAGCTTCTCGACCACCTCGGCCTCGGGCTGCGAGACGCTGCCCTGGTAGGTGGAGATCGCAGCACGCCGACGTGGCGCCAGAAAGACCAGATCGAGCAACGCCAACAAACCGCAGACGGCGACGGCGATAACCAGCAACAGCGGGAAATTGAGTGACATAGGACCTAACTATCCAACTTGAGCACCGCAAGGAAGGCTTCCTGTGGAATTTCCACGTTGCCTACTTGCTTCATGCGTTTTTTACCGGCCTTCTGCTTTTCCAACAGCTTGCGCTTGCGGCTAACGTCACCACCATAGCATTTGGCCAGTACGTTCTTTCTGAGCGCCTTGACAGTTGTGCGCGCCACGATCTGCCCGCCAATGGCGGCCTGGATGGCAACATCGAACATCTGACGAGGAATCAGTTCTTTCATCTTTTCGGTCAACGCACGCCCTTTGTAGTGCGCGTTGTCACGATGCACGATCAACGCCAAGGCGTCGACCCTCTCACCGTTGATCAGCACATCCAGCTTGACCAGATTAGCTGATTGGTAGCGATCGAAGTGATAATCCAGCGAGGCATAGCCGCGACTGGTGGATTTGAGGCGATCGAAAAAGTCCAGGACCACTTCGTTCATCGGCAGATCATAGGTGACTTGCACCTGCGAGCCGAGGAACAGCATGTCATGCTGGAGCCCGCGTTTTTCGACACACAGTGTAATGACGTTGCCCAGATGTTCCTGCGGTACCAGGATATTGGCCCGCACGATCGGTTCGCGCATGTCTTCGATGGCGGACAGGTCCGGCAGCTTGGACGGGTTGTCAACGTAGATAGTTTCGCCGTTCTTGAGCTTGAGCTCGAAGATGACCGTCGGCGCGGTGGTGATCAGGTCCAGGTCGTACTCGCGCTCCAGGCGCTCCTGGATGATCTCCATGTGCAGCATGCCGAGGAACCCGCAACGAAAGCCGAAGCCCAGGGCGTCGGAGCTTTCCGGCGTGTACTGCAGCGAGGAATCGTTCAACGTGAGCTTTTGCAGGGCTTCGCGAAAGTCTTCGAAATCGTCGGAGCTGACCGGGAACAGGCCGGCGTAAACCTGTGGCTGGATGCGTTTGAAGCCCGGCAGCACGTCGACATCGGGAGTGGTGCTCAGGGTCAGGGTATCCCCCACCGGCGCACCATGAATGTCCTTGATACCGGCGATGATAAAGCCCACTTCGCCAGCCTTCAGGTCGACGGTGGCGGTGTGCTTGGGATTGAACACGCCAACGCTGTCGACCAAGTGCATCTTGCCGGTGGACTTGACCAGGATCTTGTCGCCCTTCTTCACGCGACCGTGGCGCACGCGCACCAGGGATACCACGCCCAGGTAGTTGTCGAACCAGGAGTCGATGATCAACGCTTGCAGCGGATCTTCGATATTGCCGGTCGGTGCGGGGATCGTGGCGACCAGGCGCTCAAGTACCTCATCGACACCCAGGCCGGTCTTGGCGCTGCAGGTGACGGCGTCGGTGGCATCGATGCCGATGATTTTTTCGATTTCTTCCTTCACCCGCTCGGGCTCGGCCTGTGGCAGGTCGATCTTGTTCAGCACCGGCATGACTTCCAGGCCTTGCTCGATCGCCGTATAGCAGTTGGCGACGGATTGGGCCTCGACGCCCTGACCGGCGTCGACCACCAGCAATGCACCTTCACAGGCAGCCAAGGAACGGCTGACTTCGTAGGTGAAGTCGACGTGGCCTGGGGTATCGATGAAGTTCAACTGGTAGGTGATGCCGTCTTTGGCTTTGTAGTACAGGGTAACGCTGTGGGCCTTGATGGTGATCCCGCGCTCGCGCTCAAGGTCCATGGAGTCCAGCACCTGCGCTTCCATTTCGCGCTCGGCAAGGCCGCCGCACATCTGGATGAAGCGATCGGCCAGAGTCGACTTGCCATGGTCAATGTGGGCGATGATGGAGAAATTGCGGATATGACTCAAATCACTCACGGGTCAACACTCAAAAAGGTTGCAGGCAGACTGCCCGCCGAAAAATAGCCGGGAATTGTACCTGATGCGCGACCTAGGCGTCACGCTCACAGGCAAGGCGACTGGCACAAAAAAACCCTGCCAACCGGCAGAGGCTTTTTTTCGGCCAGCCTGACGTGGTTGGCAGCCTTATCCGGCACGACGCAACAGCCAGAGCCCGGCGACGGCACAGATTCCCGCCGGAACCAGCACCGCCAACAGCGGCGAAAAGCCGAATACCAGGCTCGACGGCCCCAGCAGATCCTGGGCGATACGGAAGGTGAAGCCCACCAGCACGCCGGTAAACACCCGCTGGCCCAAGGTCACCGAACGCAAAGGACCGAAGATGAACGAGATCGCCATCAGCACCAGCGCGCCCGTGACCAGTGGCTGCAGGATCTTGACCCAGAACGCCAACCAGTAACGGCCGTTGGCCAGCCCCTGCTCCGACAGGTAATGGATGTAACCCCACAGGCCGCTGATCGACAGTGCTTCGGGCACCATCACCACGGTACTCAGCAGATTCGGGCTAAGGGATACACCCCAGACCTCCTCCGCTGTATTGATGACCTCGGTGTGGTCACCCCGGAAATAGGTGGTGGTGACATCCGTCAGGTTCCAGTGATCTTTGTCGAAGCGGGCCTGCCTGGCGAAGCTCGACGACAGCAGATGCCGCTGCTCGTCAAAATGATAGCGAGTCACCCCATAGAGCAGCCCTTGGGGTTGCACGGCGTTGATATGGATGAACTCATCGCCCTGGCGATGCCACAGGCCATGCTTGGAGCTCTGGGCATCACCCGAACCCTGGGCCAGTGCACGATTGGCCTGGGCCTTGCTCTCGGTGACCGGTGCCACATACTCGCCCACCAACACGCCAACGATCATCAGCACCAACATCGGCTTCATCACCGCCCAGACGATACGCCCGACGGACACACCCGCTGCACGCATGATGGTCAGCTCGCTGTTGCTTGCCAGGCTGCCCAGGCCAATCAGGCAACCGATCAGGCCGGCCATCGGCAACATGTCGTAGACCCGACGAGGCGCCGTCAACGCGACAAAACCGAGGATATCGCCCCATGTGTAGGTGTCGCTGACATTGCCCATCTCGTCGATAAAGGCAAACAACGAGGCCAGGCCCAGAATAATCCCGAGCACCGCCAGGATCGCCAGGAATACCGTGCTGCCAATGTAGCGGTCGAGCTTAACCACGAGCCATCTCCTTCAGGTGGCGGCGACTCGCCAGCTTCAAACGCAACGGTTCCCAATACAGCAGCCCCAGGCCGATCACCAAGAACAACCCATGCACCCACCACAAGCCGAGCAGTGGCGACAGGTGGCCTTTCTCCAGCGAACCACGGGCGGAAATCAGCATGGTCAGGTACGCCATGTACAGCAAGATCGCCGGCAACAGCTTGAGAAAGCGACCCTGGCGCGGATTGACCCGCGACAGCGGCACCGCCATGAGGGTCACGATAAACACCAGCAGCGGCAACGACAGACGCCATTGCAGCTCGGCAATCGCCTTACGTTCGCTGCTACCCCACAGGTCGCGGGTCGCGAGGGCGTCGCGGTCGGTCACCTCGTTGCTGATTTCCGGTTTTTCCATCTGCACGCCATAGGTGTCATATTTGATCGAGCGATAATCTGCCTGCCCCGGACTGCCGTCATAGCGGTAGCCGTTCTCGAGAATCAGGTAACGATTACCGTCAGGCTTGACCTCCAGGCGCCCGTGATCGGCGACCAGCACCGAGATGCCACGGTCTTTCTTGTCCTGGCCGAGACGCTTTTCCGAAATGAACACGCCGCCCAGGCGGGTGCGGTCATCCGACAGCTTCTCCGTGTAGGTGATCCGCGAACCATCGTTCAGTGCCTGGAAGCGCCCTGGCTCCAAGGTGTCGAATTCAGTCAGGGCATCCTGCTTGTTGAGCACCAGTTGGAACTGGTACGCCCCTTGGGGCGCCAGGCTCAGGCTCAACCAGGCCACCAACAGAGCCACCAGCAGGGCCGGCGCCATGGTCATGCCGAGCAGCCGCCGCTGGCTCATGCCGGTGGCGGACAACACGGTCATTTCGCTTTCCAGGTACAACCGGCCATAGGCCAGCAAAATCCCGAGAAACAACCCCAACGGCAGAATCAGTTGTAGGAAACCAGGCAGGCGAAAGCCCATGATCAGGAACAATGCTCCCGGATCTAGCGCGCCCGAAGCGGCCTGGGCGAGGAACTTGACGAAGCGCCCGCTCATGGTGATCACCAGCAGCACGGCGCTGACGGCAGTCAATGTAACCAGGACTTCGCGAGACAGATAACGAAAGACGATCAAACCAGACACTCCAGGGTTGTCAGGCTAAGGCGGCCGAACAAGCAGGCAATCAACATCGGCCCACACGGTGGACCGCCTAAAAAGATGGCACATTATCCTGTGATTGACCGCCCCTGTCACTGCGCACGCTCAACCGCGCACGCAAAGCTGCAATGCAGGGTTGTCAGCGGCGGGCGGCGAGGTTCAAACTGCGGCCTTTGTCGCTTGCACGCTACCGCGCTGCCAAGCCACCCAACGCGGAGCGCACGCTCGGCGCCCACTGAACCTTTATTCAGGGACCCAGACATGGAACTGGTTGTAAAGAGCGTTAGCCCGGAAACGTTGAAAACCGCCACCCTGGTACTCGCTGTCGGCGAAGGCCGCAAACTGGGTACTGTCGCGCAGAAAGTCGATGAACTGACTGGCGGCGCCATCAGTGCGATCCTCAAGCGCGGCGACCTGGCCGGCAAGGTCGGCCAAAGCCTGCTATTACAGAGCCTGCCGAATCTGAAAGCCGAGCGTGTGTTGCTGGTGGGCGTGGGCAAAGACGCCGAGCTGGGCGACCGGCCATTTCGCAAGACCGTCGCCGGCATCCTCGGCACCCTCAAGGGCCTGGGTGGCAGCGATGCCGTGCTGGCCTTCGACGAACTGGTGGTCAAGGGCCGCGACAGCTACGGCAAAACCCGTCTCCTGGCACAAAGCCTACTGGATGGCGAATACAGTTTCGATGCCTATAAGAGCCAGAAAACCGATCCGCAGGCCCTGAAGAAAATCACCCTGGTCACCATCAAGGCCGCCCAAGCCGAAGTCGAGCGCGCCGTGACCCATGCCAAGGCAATCGCCAACGGCATGGCTTTTACTCGCGACCTGGGCAATACCCCGCCGAACATCTGCCACCCCATCTACCTCGCCGAGCAGGCCAAGCATCTGGGCAAGACCTACAAGGACCTGAAGGTCGAGATCTTCGACGAGAAGAAGATCAAGGAACTGGGCATGGGCTCGTTCTACGCGGTAGGCCAGGGCAGCGACCAACCACCACGCCTGATCGTCATGCAGTACCACGGCGGCAAGAAATCCGAGAAGCCGTTCGCCCTGGTCGGTAAAGGTATTACCTTCGACACCGGCGGCATCAGCCTCAAGCCAGGCGCCGCAATGGATGAAATGAAGTACGACATGGGCGGTGCCGCCAGCGTCTTCGGTACCCTGCAAGCCGTGCTGGAACTGAAGCTGGCGATCAACCTGGTGTGCATCCTGGCCTGCGCCGAAAACATGCCAAGCGGTGGTGCGAGCCGTCCGGGCGACATCGTCACCACCCTCAGCGGCCAAACCGTGGAAATTCTCAACACCGACGCCGAAGGCCGCCTGGTGTTGTGTGATGCCTTGACCTACGTCGAGCGTTTCAAGCCCCAGGCAGTGATCGATATCGCCACCCTGACCGGCGCCTGCATCGTTGCCCTCGGCGCCCACACTTCGGGCCTGCTGGGCAACAACGACGAACTGATCGAACAATTGCTGAACGCCGGTCGCCAGGCCGACGACCGCGCCTGGCAACTACCACTGTTCGATGAGTATCAGGAGCAACTGGACAGCCCGTTCGCCGACATCGCCAACATCGGCGGTCCGAAAGCCGGCACCATCACCGCCGCCTGCTTCCTTTCGCGCTTTACCAAGAACCTGAACTGGGCTCACCTGGACATCGCCGGCACGGCCTGGACCAGCGGCGGCAAGGACAAGGGCGCCACCGGTCGTCCGGTTCCCCTGCTGACCCAGTACCTGCTGGATCGCGCCAAGGCCTGACATTGCCGACCACGGCGTCCTCCTCGGCGGAGGATGGCGCCATGGCTCAGGAGCCTCTATGACCCAAGTCGACTTCTATATCCTGCCCAGCCCCGATCCTTCAGCGCGGCTGGACTTTGCCTGCAAACTGACCGAAAAAGCCTGGCGCCTGGGACACAAGGTTTACCTGCACTGCAGCGATGCCAGCCAGCGCGATGAGCTGGATGCCCGTCTGTGGCGTTTCAAAGGCGAGTGTTTTATCCCCCACGGCCCGGCGGAAAGCGAGCCCGAGGGCAGCGTGGTCCTGGGATTGGGCGAAGACCCCGGCACTCATCAGGACCTGCTGGTGAACCTCGACATGAAAGTACCGACCTTTGCCTCGCGCTTTGCCCGCGTGGCGGAAGTGGTGGTGGAGGACCCAGCGATCCGCCAGGCGGCGCGAGAGAGTTTCCGCTTCTACCGCGAACAGGGATATCCTCTGCAAGATCACCGTCTACAGCGATTTTGAGCACCCCGATGGACACGCCAAAACAACCACAAAAAGCTGCACCGCTACTTGATGAGCTCGAATCGATCCGCAAGTTGCTGGGCGATGACACCCTGCAGCCACCGCTGCTGACCGAAGCGGTGACCAACGAAGGGCAGATTCCGCTGTTATTCGACAGGGTGAGCAAAAAAGCCGAAGCCGACGCGCTCCCTGAGATCGCCCCCACCGTAGAAGCGCAACCGGCGCCCGTCGGCGTCGTGGCAGCGCAACCGCTGAAAACCAGTGGCCAAGACGCCCTGTTGCACCTGGACAGCGAATTGCGCGCCGCCGCGCAACTGATCATGCAGGATGTGATCGACGACTTCGCCCCGCACATCGAAACCGAGATCAAACGCCGCCTGGAAGCCCGGATGGAGCGCCTGCTGAGCCAGTATCCTTCCTGACGCATCTCGCCCACCTTGTGGAAGCAGGGCCTGTTCCAATACCCGTTGGCAAAAAAATCGACGCCGAGCGCGACCTCGTGGTGAGCGCGCTCGATTGCAAACTCTCTGAGCTGACCGAGACTGAAAAGCCAGCGCGCATATTTGTACCGCCAGCCCTCGCCTCACTCTACGCCCCGCGCAATATCCCCGTTATACTTGTCGGCTTTCCTGAATTAATGCCTAAGGGTCCCGCCGCGCATGGATAAGACCTACCAACCGCACGCCATTGAAACTTCCTGGTACCAGACTTGGGAGTCCGAGAATTACTTCGCCCCGCAAGGCGCGGGCGACTCCTACACCATCATGATCCCGCCGCCGAACGTCACCGGCAGCCTGCATATGGGTCACGGCTTCAACAACGCGATCATGGACGCCCTGATCCGTTTCCGCCGCATGCAGGGGCGCAACACCTTGTGGCAGCCAGGCACCGACCACGCGGGGATCGCCACACAGATGCTGGTGGAGCGCCAGCTCGAAGCCCAGGGCCAGAGCCGTCACGACCTGGGACGCGAGAAGTTTCTCGAGAAGGTATGGCAATGGAAGGATCAATCCGGCGGCAATATCAGCCGGCAGATCCGTCGCCTGGGCTCTTCGGTGGACTGGAGCCGCGAGCGCTTCACCATGGACGACGGTCTTTCGGAAGCCGTCAAGGAAGCGTTCGTGCGCCTGCACGAAGACGGTCTGATCTATCGCGGCAAGCGCCTGGTCAACTGGGACACCCAACTGCACACGGCGATTTCCGACCTTGAAGTGGAAAACCACGACGAGAAGGGTTTCCTGTGGAACCTGCGCTACCCGCTGGCCGATGGCGCCAAGACCGCTGAAGGCCTGGATTACCTGATCGTGGCAACCACTCGTCCGGAAACCATGCTTGGCGACGCCGCCGTCGCGGTCAACCCACAGGACGGACGCTACAAGGCGCTGATCGGTAAGTTCGTCGAACTGCCGCTGGTCGGCCGCCGTATCCCGATCATTGCCGACGATTACTGCGACCCTGAATTCGGCACCGGCTGCGTGAAGATCACCCCCGCCCACGACTTCAACGACTATGAAGTCGGCAAGCGCCACGCGCTGCCATTGCTGAACATCTTCGACAAGAACGCCCGCGTCCTGTCCGCCTGCCAGGTGTTCAACCTCGACGGCACGCTCAATGACAGCATCGACGGCAAGATCCCGGCGCAATACGCCGGCCTCGATCGGTTCGAAGCGCGTCGGCAGATCGTCGCCGCTTTCGACGCCGCCGGCCTGCTGGTCAGCGTTGACGACCACAATTTGAAAGTGCCGAAGGGCGATCGCTCCGGCACCATCATCGAACCATGGCTGACCGACCAATGGTATGTGTCGACCAAACCTTTGGCCGAACCGGCCATCGCCGCCGTGGAAGACGGCCGCATCGCCTTCGTGCCCAAACAGTATGAGAACATGTACTTCTCCTGGATGCGCGATATCCAGGATTGGTGCATCAGCCGCCAACTGTGGTGGGGCCACCGGATTCCGGCCTGGTACGACGAGTCGGGCAAGGTCTATGTCGGTCGCGATGAGGCCGAAGTCCGTGCCAAGCACAACCTCGGTCCGGATGTTGTCCTGCAACAGGACAACGACGTTCTCGACACCTGGTTCAGTTCGGGCCTGTGGACCTTCTCCACCCTGGGCTGGCCGCAGCAGACCGACGCCCTCAAAACCTTCCACTCCACCGATGTGCTGGTGACCGGCTTCGACATCATTTTCTTCTGGGTCGCCCGGATGATCATGCTGACCATGCATCTGGTGAAGAACGCGGACGGCACGCCGCAGGTTCCGTTCAAGACCGTGTACGTCCATGGCCTGGTGCGTGATGGCCAGGGCCAGAAGATGTCCAAGTCCAAGGGTAATGTCCTCGACCCGCTGGACATCATCGACGGTATCGAACTCGAAGCGCTGGTGCACAAACGCACCACCGGCCTGATGCAGCCTAAGTTGCAGAAGACCATCGAGAAGCAGACCCGCGCCGAGTTCGCCGAAGGTATCGCCAGCTATGGCACCGATGCCCTGCGCTTCACCTTCTGCTCACTGGCTTCCACCGGTCGCGACATCAAGTTCGACATGGGCCGCGTCGAAGGCTATCGCAACTTCTGTAACAAGATCTGGAACGCCGCTCGCTATGTGTTGGACAAAGGCGAAGACTGCGGCCAGAACGGTGAAGCCTACGAGCTGTCCCTGGCGGATCGCTGGATCATCTCGCAGTTGCAGCGCACCGAAGCCGAAGTGACCCGCCAGCTCGACCAGTTCCGCTTCGACCTCGCGGCTCAGGCCCTCTACGAGTTCATCTGGAACCAGTACTGCGACTGGTATCTGGAGCTGTCCAAGCCGGTCCTGTGGGACGAGAACGCACCGATCGAGCGCCATCGCGGCACCCGTCGCACGCTGGTGCGCGTGCTGGAAGTGGCCCTGCGCCTGGCACATCCGTTCATGCCGTTCATCACCGAGGAAATCTGGCAGCGCCTGGCGCCGCTGGTCGGCGCTGTCGGCCCGACCATCATGCTGCAACCGTGGCCGGTGGCCAGCGAAGCGCGTATCGACCCGGTTGCCGAAGACGATATCGAATGGCTCAAGGGCTTGATGCTCGGCGTGCGCAACATCCGCGCCGAGATGAATATCGGCCCGGGCAAACCATTGGCGTTGTTCCTGAAGAACCTCAACGAGCAAGACCTGCGTCGCCTGAACGAGAACGAGCAACTGCTGAAAAAGCTCGCCAAGCTCGAATCGATCACCGTGCTGGCTGCTGGCGACGAGGCCCCGCTGTCCGCTACCGCCCTGGTGGGCGAGATGGAAGTGCTGGTGCCGATGGCCGGGTTGATCGACAAGAGCGCCGAATTGGCCCGCCTGGACAAGGAAATCCTGCGCCTGCAAGGTGAAGTGCAACGGGTGGGCGGCAAGCTGTCGAATGCCGCGTTCGTCGACAAGGCGCCCGCCGAAGTCATCGACAAAGAGCGCGCCAAACTGGCCGAGGCCGAACAGGCCCTGGGCAAGCTGGCCGAGCAACATGCGCGGATTGCCAGCCTGTAAGGCTGATGTTTGACTGAAAAAGGACTCTGCGGAGTCCTTTTTCATGGGCACTACCGGTGAATATGGGACAATGCCTGCCCTTCAAGTCCTACCCGAATCGATCCTGCCCATGAACGCCCCGAGCCACCCCAAAGCCCCGCGCAAGAAGCCCAAGCCCGTCGCCTCGGTCAAGGCCGTCGAGCCACGCGAGAAAGCCAGCCTGCACCCACGCAACCGTCACCAGGGCCGCTATGACTTCCCGCAACTGATCAAGGGTTGCCCCGAACTGGGCAAGTTCGTCATCCTCAACCCCCATGGCAAGCAAAGCATCGACTTTGCCGACCCGGCCGCCGTGCGCGTGTTCAACCGGGCGCTGCTCAAGGCCTTCTACGGTATCCAGCACTGGGATATTCCCACCGACTTCCTCTGCCCACCGGTGCCGGGACGTGCCGATTATGTGCACTTTCTCGCCGACCTGCTGGCCGAAAGCAATGAAGGCAACATTCCTCGTGGCGCCGCCGTGCGCGTGTTGGATATCGGCGTCGGCGCCAACTGCATCTACCCATTGATCGGCCACAGCGACTATCGCTGGCAGTTCCTCGGCTCGGACATCGATACCACCGCGCTGGCGGCCGCCAAGGCAGTCGTCCAGTCCAACGGCTTGAACAAGGCCATCAGCCTGCGCCAGCAAGGCAATCCAAAGCACATCCTCAGTGGCCTGCTGGAAAGCACCGAGCGTTTTGAGCTGACAATGTGTAACCCGCCATTTCACGCCTCCCTGGACGAGGCCCGGAGCGGCAGCCGGCGCAAATGGCGCGCCCTGGGCAAGGCTGATCCCAAGCGCAAGCTGCCGGTGCTGAATTTTGGCGGCCAATCGGCGGAATTATGGTGTGAAGGTGGCGAAGCCCGCTTCGTCACCCAACTGATCAGCGAAAGCCCGCCGTTGGCGAACCAGGTGCTGTGGTTCAGCACCTTGGTATCCAAGGCCTCAAACCTGCCGGCCATCGACGTGGCACTGAAGAAGGTCGGCGCCGTGGAGAGCAAGGTGGTGGAAATGTCTCAGGGCCAGAAGCAGAGCCGTTTCATTGCCTGGACCTTCCACAACAAGGCCCAGCAACAAGCCTGGGCACGGCAGCACTGGAGCGCGGCTCGCGCCTGAGTCTTTCACCAGGCGAAAAAAAACCGCGCCCGGATCGCTCCGAAGCACGGTTGCGCTGCGTCTTACTTGTTAACCGCGTCAGTCAGAGCCTTAGCCACGACGAGCTTGATAACTTTCTTGGCAGCGATTTCGATGGCGGCGCCAGTCGAAGGGTTACGGCCAGTACGGGCAGGACGCTCGGTCACTTTCAGCTTGCCAACGCCTGGCAGAGTGATTTCGCCGCCATTTTCCAATTGATCAGCAACGATATCGGTCAGTTGCTCGAGAACCTTACGCACTTCAGTCTTCTGCAGAGCGGTAGCTTCGGCGATATCAGCGATCAGTTGGTCTTTAGTAATAGCCATTGAGATGTTCCTTCCCTATCAAATTCATTTGGATTGCAGAGTGCAGTGTCAGCCGTCGAGCCAAGTCTTGTGGACCTGACACCCCGCTGATAAACCACCACGGATCGCGGATGTAGATAACAAAAGCGGGGTTTGGTTCGACCTGATAGCTGCTGAATGCGCGCTTTGCGCCCTTACTGGGCGCAAGACGGGGCAAAACTAGCACAGAGACGGGGAAATATCCGCTTCTACCTAGCCATTTGGCCAGCTTTTGCTCCGGTTTTCGAAAAAAACTGCCAGAAACCGCCGCTCGACCCCGTTTGGCCTCGCGAACGCTGATTCCGTCCGCGTCTACGGTACACTGATAGCTTTTCCGGGGAGCTGCTGCTCCCCCTGACAATCAGCCGAGAAGCCCATGCCGATCCGTCATTGTATCGTCCACCTGATCGACAAGAAACCCGATGGCACACCTGCCGTACTCCACGCCCGCGACTCCGAATTGAGCGAGTCCCAGGCCATCGAACACATGCTGGCCGACCTCAACGAAAGCTATAACGCCAAGCAGGGCAAGGCCTGGGGTTTTTTTCACGCCGAGTCCGGCGCCCACCCTTTCAGCGGCTGGCTGAAAGAGTACCTGGATGGCGGCAGGGACTTTACCGCGTTCAGTCGGGTCGCCGTGGAGCACCTGCAGAAGCTGATGGAAGAGTCCAACCTCTCGGTCGGCGGCCATGTCCTGTTCGCCCACTATCAGCAAGGCATGACTGATTACCTGGCGATTGCCCTGTTGCACCACAGTGAAGGCGTGGCAGTGAATGCCGAGCTGGACGTCACCCCTTCCCGTCACCTGGACCTGGCCCAGTTGCACCTGGCTGCGCGCATCAACATTTCCGAGTGGCAGAACAACCAGCAATCCAAGCAATACATTTCCTTTATCAAGGGCAAGAACGGCAAGAAGGTCTCGGAGTACTTCCGCGACTTCATCGGCTGTCAGGAAGGTGTCGACGGTCCGGGTGAGACTCGGACACTGCTCAAGGCCTTCAGTGACTTCGTCGAAAGCGAAGACCTGCCCGAAGACGATGCCCGCGAGAAAACCAAGACTCTGGTGGACTACGCCAGCAGCCAGGCCAAGATGGGCGAACCCATGGGCCTGGAAGAGCTCTCGGGGCTGATCGACGAAGACCGCCCGCGGGCGTTCTACGAACATATCCGTAACAAGGATTATGGCTTGTCGCCGGAAATCCCAGCCGACAAACGCACCCTGAACCAGTTCCGTCGTTTCACCGGTCGCGCCGAAGGTCTGTCCATCAGTTTTGAAGCGCATCTGCTGGGCTCGAAGATCGAATATGACGAGGAAGCCGGGACCCTGATCATCAAGGGCCTGCCGACCCAGCTCACCGATCAGCTCAAGCGCCGCAAGGACTGAATCGTGCTCCATGGCATGTTGAAGAAATTCCTGCTAATCCTGCTGGTGGTCGTGGTCCATCAGAACTGGGGCAAGATCGAGCGGCTGCTCAATCTCGGTTCGGCGGTCCCCGAACAAACCCTGGCCAAGGCCCGAGTGACCCTCTATGCCACCGACTGGTGCGGCTACTGCAAGCCGACCCGACGTTTTCTCGACCAACAAGGGATTCCCTATAAGGAATTCGATATCGAGAAAAACGCCGAGGCGCGCAAGGCCTATACTGCCCTGGGCGGCGCGGGCATTCCCATGCTGGATGTCAACGGCACCTTGATCCGCGGTTATCAGCCGGAGGCGATCATCGCCGCCCTGAAATCCCCCCCCTAACGAGCCTCGATCTTGAACCCAAGGCGTGGAAAATGCACATGCACAACACCCGCGCGTTCATCTTCACGTCGCAGGATCAGTTCCTCGCACCCCGCAAACAGCAACTCGCCGACCACCGGATCAACACCGTAATCGGTTGCGGCAATTACCACCTCCTGACCGGCCTTGAAGCCGTTCGGGTCATTGAAGACTTCATCGGGGAGATCGGTTGGCGTGGCCTCCCGAGCGACCTGCAACGCTTCGTCCGCGCTCATGACATTCGAAGCGCCATGCCCGAACCTCATCACCCGAGCGAACCAGGCAGAGACAGCCGGATACTCGTCAACCAGCGGCGACGTGACAGGCGTGGCCTTGAGGAACCACAGCGAATGGGCCACTGCAATATCGGCAATGGATGGTTCGCCAAACAGGAAGTCACCCCCTTCACGCTGCAACTGCTGTTCCAGGCGCGCCATAAAGGTCGGCCACTGATGTTTGGCCTCTTCCAGGCGCACCCGCGTGGCCGAACCACCACTGAAAAGGCCGGCGCGATCAGCCTTGAAGACCTCGAGCTGCTCCGCGGACAATCGGGCAAAACGCACCGCCGCCGACTCCGGCTGGAAGACCAGGCTCGCCGCGTGCCTGAACAGTACCGAGTCGGCCCAAGCGGCGAAAGTCGCCACGACCATTTCCCGCCCTTCGGGGAACAGCGTCGGCGAAGCCTTTTGTTGTTCGAGACGCCGAGCGATCAGCTCGGTATCGCAATAGATATCCGCGCCCACCTGTAACACCGGCGTCTTGCGATAGCCACCGGTCAATGCCGTCAGATCCGGCTTGGGCATCACCGGCGAAATAGTCACCGAACGCCAGGACAGACCCTTGAACCCCAGCAGCAGCCGGGCCTTTTCGGCGAAAGGAGAAGTGGCATAGTGGTGAAGAATCAACTCAGACATGCTGGCGTCCCTCGGACAGATAGGAACTCGCAGCTTAGCCCGCAAGTCGCAGGCAGCCTACCTGGGTGGCCTGATGTCGCCTTAGCACTGGTATCAATGACAGGCCAGCCTGTTTGTGATGGGCGCCGAAAGACGCCCTTTGTCATTTTTGGCTAGCCGAAAAGTCCTTCAGGCTGAAACTCGCCGCCAAGTGTTCCTTGGCACTTTTTCGCAATTTCTTGATCAGGCGTTCCTGGCGCAAGGCCTCGCCCTTGTCCCCGCATGCCTCGACATACACCAGCGCCACTGCTGGGCTCGACTGGAAGAAGCGCGCGCCCTTACCGCTCTGGTGCGAAGCAAAGCGCCTTTGGGGATCATCGCTGATGCCGCAATACAGCGAGCCGTTGGCTGCCCGGACCAGATAGACAAACCAGGGCTTGGCAACTTCAGTGACGGCAATCGGCGCTTGGCAGGTGTTCACGTGACAACAGAACTCGGTGGCAGCGGGGCCGGCATTTTAGCAGACCTTAGCGGCTCGCCTGGAATCCCTTCAAACCGTATAGCGCGAGGTACTTCAGAGTTTTTCGCTGCTGACCTGCACATAGCGCGCCCGACCGGCGCCAAGGCCGGCAATGATGGCACCTAGACCGATCACGCCGAAGATCCAGCCCAGTGTCTGCCAGCTACCCGTGAAATCATGCACCAACCCCACCGCGAACGGCCCCATGGAAGCCAGGGTGTAACCGACACCCTGGGCCATGCTCGACAGGTTTGCCGCCACATGGGCATCCCGTGAGCGCAGCACGATCAGGGTCAGCGCCAGGCTGAAAGTGCCACCCTGCCCCAGTCCCAGCAGGATCGCCCAGCCCCACAGCCCATCGAGCGGCGCATACAGGCAACCGAACAGACCGCCCAGGGTCAGCAGCATGACCACCAGGATCGCCAGACGCTGGTCTTTGCCACGGGTCGCCAGCCAGGGCGCGACCAATGAGCTGGCCAATTGCAGGAGGATCGAACCGGACAGCACGATCCCCGCCTGGGTCGCCGTCAGGCCGCGACCGATCAGCACCGAAGGCAGCCAACCAAAGACAATATAGGCCAAGGACGATTGCAGTCCCATGTACAACGTCACCTGCCAGGCCAGGGGATCGCGCAACAGACCGCGCACGCGATACCCCGCCCGATGGGCGCCGTGCTTGCTGCCGACCTGTGGCAACCACAGTAGCGCCGCCACCAACGCGGGGATCACCCAGAAGCCCAGGCCCAGCGACCAACTGTTACCCAGGTGCTGGCTCAGTGGTACCGTCGCCCCCGCCGCCATCGCGGCGCCCAAGCACAGGGCCATGGTGTAGACCCCGGTCATGGTCCCGGCCTGTTTGGCAAAGTCGCGCTTGACGATTCCCGGCAACAGGACACCGATCACCCCGATACTCGCGCCCGCCATGATGCTGCCAGCAAACAAACCGAACTCGCCGAAAGAACTGCGCACGATCAGGCCAGCCGCCAGGGTCAACAGAATCCCCAGCACGACCCGCTCACTGCCAAAGCGTCGTGCCAACACTGGCGCCAAGGGTGCAAACAGCCCCAGGCAAAGCACCGGCAAGGTAGTCAGCAAGCCGGCTCTGGCCGACGACAGACCCAGGCTGCGGGACACCTCGCTGAGCATCGGTGCCATGCTCGACAGCGCGGGACGCAGATTAAGGGCCACCAGGATCAGCCCCAACAATAACAACCAGGGACGGCGCAGCAACGGTTGCCCCTGCTGGACGCTGGCGTCATCGGCTTCGGCATCGATCAGCAGCTTGTCGAGCTCCGACGACTGGACGGGCGTGGGTGTATCGGTAGCTGAAAAAGAACGGGGCATAGTGCTCTCGGATTCAAGGTTCATTGATCAAAGTCCGGCACAGGGCCTTGGCACGTTCCGGGTCGCGCTGCTCGACCGCCTCGAGCAAGGCGACATGCAGATCGAACACCGATTGGCGACGGGGCGTGATATCCAGCGTCTGGTGCAGCGCACCGGCAATCACACTGGAAAAATAACGATACAGCTCGCTGAGCATCGGGTTGTGTGCAGCGTCGATGAGGCGTTGGTGAAACACCAGGTCGCAGGCGATATAGTTGTCGAGGTCGCCGTGATAGTGATCACCACTGATCGCCAGGGCCTCGCGCAGGCCTCTGAGGTCCTCGTCGGTGCGGCGCAGGGCCGCCAGGCCAACAGCCTCGACTTCAAAACTGTGCCGCGTCTCACGGGCCTGATCCAAGGAACAGCGCGACAGCGCTTGCATGGTGGCTAACGGATCGGTGCTAGCGCGCAGGTAGCTGCCGTCACCCTGACGGATCTCGATCAACCCGGAAAACGCCAGCACGCGCATCGCCTCGCGCACGGTATTGCGGCTGATACCCAGCTCGGCAGCCAGCTCCGGCTCGGTCGGCAAACGCTCGCCCACGACCCAGGTGCCAAGGGTAATACGTTCACGCAATTGCTCCAGAGCCTGGTCAACCAGGGAACGCTTGATCAGGGGAATGCTGGAAGACATGGAATTGGCCTTAACATCCAATCATCGGATGAGTTTACAAATAGCCTATCCCAGATCCCGTAATGAGCTCAAGGGTTAACGATTCCTACAACCCACGCAGAAGATGCCATCTATCTAAAAATTACCCTTCAATGCTCATTGGCCACCCGTCAATTGCGTCTGCTCGCCTGCTTTCGCCTTGCCTGCGCTCGAAAACATTTCGTGCAGACCCATTGGCCTGTGTGGTTAGTTCCGTTAGCCAATTTCGGCACCATAAGCCCCTGACCTCGCTGTTGTTCTTCGCCATAACTGGTCACATAGCGCGAACCCCAATGCAAAAAAACCCGGAACAAGTCCGGGTTTTTCATACAGCGCCTATCGATTAATGCAAGATCTGGCTCAGGAACAACCGGGTCCGCTCGTTCTGCGGATTGTCGAAGAACTCGTTCGGCACCGCCTGCTCGACGATCTCGCCTTTGTCCATGAAGATCACACGGTTCGCCACGGTACGGGCAAAACCCATTTCATGGGTGACGCAGAGCATGGTCATACCGTCTTCGGCCAGGCCGATCATGGTATCGAGTACCTCCTTGACCATTTCCGGGTCGAGAGCCGAGGTCGGTTCATCGAACAGCATGATCTTCGGTTTCATACACAGCGCACGAGCAATCGCCACGCGCTGCTGCTGACCGCCGGACAACTGCCCCGGAAACTTGTGGGCCTGCTCCGGGATACGCACCCGCTCCAGATAGTGCATGGCGATCTCTTCCGCCTTGCGCTTGGGCAGCTTGCGTACCCACATCGGCGCCAGGGTGCAGTTTTGTAGGATGGTCAGGTGCGGGAACAGGTTGAAGTGCTGGAACACCATGCCGACTTCGCGGCGAATCGCTTCGATCTGCTTGAGATCGTTGGTCAGTTCCACGCCATCGACCACAATGCGGCCCTGCTGGTGTTCTTCCAGACGGTTGAGGCAGCGGATGGTAGTGGACTTGCCCGAGCCCGATGGGCCACACAGAACGATACGCTCACCCGGCTTGACGTTCAGGTTGATGTCCTTGAGCACATGGAACTGGCCGTACCATTTGTTCACGCCCTGCATCTGGATAATGCCTTCAGGGCTCACAGGCTGTTTGATCGCTTCACTCATGAAAAAACTCCTAACGCTTGTGGCCTGTGTCCAGCTTACGTTCCAAATGCATGGAATAGCGGGACATACCAAAACAGAAAATCCAGAACACCAAGGCGGCAAACACGTAGCCTTCAGTGGCCATGCCCAGCCATTTCGGGTCGGCGGCAGCTTGCTTGACGCTGTTGAGCAGGTCGAACAGACCGATGATGATCACCAGGCTGGTGTCCTTGAACAGCGCAATCAGCGTGTTGACGATGCCGGGAATCACCAGCTTCAGGGCTTGCGGCAGCACCACCAGGCCCATGCTGCGCCAATAGCCCAGCCCCATCGCGGCGGCGGCCTCGTACTGGCCTTTGGGGATCGCTTGCAGCCCACCACGGACCACCTCGGCGACATAGGCCGACTGGAACAGGATCACCCCAATCAACGCCCGCAGCAGCTTGTCGAAGTTCATGCCTTCAGGCAGGAACAACGGCAACATTACCGAGGACATGAACAGCACGGTGATCAACGGTACGCCGCGCCAGAACTCGATGAAGGTCACGCAGACCACCCGGATCGCCGGCAGGTTCGAACGACGCCCCAGCGCTAGCAGAATCCCCAGCGGCAAGGCACCGGCGATACCGACGGTGGCGATCACCAGGGTCAGCATCAATCCACCCCATTGGCTGGTGGCTACGTTTTCCAGGCCGAAACCGCCGTGCAGCAAAAAGTAGGCAGCAATCGGGAACGCCACCAGGAAGCCCAGGCCGTAGAGTGCCTTGTGCGGGAAGCGCGAGATAAACAACGGCGCCGCACCGATGATCGCCAGCCACACGGTCGAATCCACGCGCCAGCGCAGTTGCTGCGGGTAGTAGCCGTACATGAACTGGCCGAAACGCTGCTGGATGAACACCCAGCAGGCGCCTTCCTTGGTGCAGTCGGCACGGCTGGTACCGACCCAGTTGGCGTCCAAAATCGCCCAATGCAGGATCGGCGGCACCACCAGGTAGATCAGGTAGAAAGCAAACAGGGTCAACAACGTGTTGATCCAGCTAGAGAACATATTGGCCCGTATCCAGGCCATCGGGCCAAAGACTTTGGCTGGCGGCGGCATGTCGGGTTTGAAAGTATGGGAACTCATGGGCGTTTCCTCACCGCTCGATCAGCGCAATGCGCTTGTTGTACCAGTTCATCAGCAGGGAAATGCTGATACTGATCGCCAGGTACACACTCATGGTGATGGCAATGACTTCGATGGCCTGCCCAGTCTGGTTCAGCACCGTACCGGCGAATAGCGAGACCATTTCCGGGTAGCCGATACCGGCGGCCAGTGACGAGTTCTTCGCCAGGTTCAGGTATTGGCTGGTCAGCGGTGGAATGATCACGCGCAGGGCTTGCGGGATAATCACTTTGCGCAGCGTCGGACCATTGCGCAGGCCCAGGGAGTGCGCAGCTTCGGTCTGGCCATGGCTGACCGACCTGATCCCGGAGCGCACGATCTCGGCGATGAACGCGGCGGTGTACACCGTCAGAGCCAGGGTCAGGGCCAGCAGTTCAGGGATCAATACCCAGCCGCCGACGAAATTGAAGCCTTGAAGCTTAGGCATTTCCCAGTGCAGCGGAGCACCGAAAATCAGCGCACAGAGCGATGGGATCACGATGAACAGCGCCAGCCCGGCCCAGAACTTATGAAAGGGTACGCCGGTTTCTTCGAAGCGTCGGGTGGCCCAACGGGACATGAACACGATCGCGATGATGGCCAGCACCACACTGGCCACGAACGGCCAGAAACCTTCGGAGGCCAGTGCCGCCGGCATGTTCAGGCCACGGCTACTGACGAAGAAGGTATCGCCGAAGTTATGGCTATTGCGCGGCCCCGGCATGGTCAGAAATACCGCGAAGTACCAGAACAGGATCTGCAGCAAAGGTGGGATATTACGGAACACCTCCACATAGATTGTCGCCAGCTTGTTGATGATCCAGTTCGAAGACAGTCGCGCGATACCGATGATAAAGCCCAGCAGCGTCGCCAGGATCACACCGATAAAGGTCACAAGGAGGGTATTGAGCAGGCCGATGACAAAGACCCGCGAATAACTGTCCGCCTCGGTGTAGTCGATCAGGTGTTGAGCGATACCGAAACCGGCACTGCGCTCGAGAAAACCGAAACCCGAGGTAATGCCTCGGTGCTGCAAGTTGGTCTGGGTGTTGTGGAACAGGTACCAGCCCAAGGCGATCACCGCGACAACCGTGATGATCTGAAATAACCACGCACGCACTCGCGGATCGCTGAGGGTAAACCTCTGCTTTGGTGCGCCGATTTGATTTTGCATGTAGTGCCCCAGAAAAAACGGAACAGAAACATCGCCCGACGGTTAGTCCGCCGGGCGATAGATCAATCAGCGCACCGGTGGTGCGTATTGAATGCCGCCGTTGTTCCACAGGGCGTTCAAGCCACGGTCGATTTCCAGCGGGGTGCTCTTGCCGAGGTTCTTCTCGAAGATTTCGCCGTAGTTACCGACTTGCTTGACGATCTGCACGACCCAATCCTTGCGCAGCTTCAGGTCTTTGCCGTATTCACCGTCGGCCCCCAGCAGCCGGGCAACATCCGGGTTCTTGGTGGACTTGGCTTCAGCCTCGACGTTTTTCGACGTGATACCGGCTTCTTCGGTATTGAGCAGCGCATAGCCGACCCAACGAACGATGGCCAGCCACTCGTCGTCGCCGTTACGCACGACCGGACCCAGAGGCTCCTTGGAAATGGTTTCCGGCAGAACCACGTAGTCCTTCGGCGAAGCCAGCTTACTGCGCTGGGCGAACAACTGGGATTTGTCGGAGGTCAGGACGTCGCAACGACCGGACTCGAGCGACTTGGCGCTTTCGTCGGAGGTGTCGAAGGTAATCGGGGTGTACTTCAGGCCATTGGCGCGGAAGTAGTCGGAAACGTTCAGCTCGGTAGTAGTACCGGCCTGGATACAGATGGTCGCGCCATCCAGTTCCTTGGCACTTTTCACGCCCAGTTTGTTGTTGGCCAGAAAGCCCACGCCATCGTAGTAAGTGACAAAGCCAGGAAACTTCAGGCCCATGCCCGCGTCACGGGAGCTGGTCATCGTGGTGTTACGCGACAGGATGTCGATTTCGCCGGACTGTAGCGCGGTGAAACGCTCCTTGGCGTTCAACTGGCTGAATTTGACCTTGGTCGCGTCACCGAATACCGCAGCAGCAACCGCACGGCAGACGTCAGCATCGATACCGAGGATTTTACCGGTGCCATCAGGCACCGAGAAACCTGGCAATCCGTCACTCACGCCGCACTGTACGAACCCCTTCTTTTGTACGGCATCGAGGGTGGCGCCCGCTTGGGCAAAACCGCTGACACCGAGAACGACTGCTGCGGTCACGATTGCCAGGGTGGATTTCAACATCTTCATTCAAACCTCCAGTTTGCTCTTGTTGTGTCGGAGCTAGAGTCTTACCGCACCCTTATGAGGCGCTGTTGACCCGCGTTGGCTTATTTTTTGGGTCAAGTGGCAAAGAACTTGAGCTATGAGTCTAGAGGGGGAAAATCCCCCGGGGCACTCATTGCCCACCAATCGGTCGAGCGGGCTTGCGCCCTGCGTGTTCGCGAAGCCTTCCCGGCCATTGGCGAACGTCAATCTGAATCCGTTACCCGGATTTGTGCTATCCCACAGCGGGCGTTAGCCTGATAGTGTTACCGCCAGGCGAGAAAGCACACACTCGTGCCTGCCGTAGCAAAGCCCGTACCACAGTGGCGCTTATCGCGACTCTGCCATTGGTCAACCGAAAAACTTTCAAAGTTACGACATATTGTTAATAGATCAGCCATCGCGCACCACAATAACGCACCCAATCGGAGCGCACGCACACCCATGGAGCAGACATGACCGAGCCCTTGATCATCCACCCCGCCAAGCCTGCCGACGCCTGTGTTATCTGGCTTCACGGCCTGGGCGCGGACCGCTATGACTTCATGCCGGTGGCCGAGGCCCTGCAAGAGCGCCTGCTGAGTACCCGTTTCGTGCTACCCCAGGCGCCGACGCGTGCGGTGACGATCAACGGCGGCTACGCGATGCCCAGTTGGTACGACATCCGGGCTATGAGCCCAGCCCGCGCCATCAGCCACGAAGAGCTCGAAGCTTCCGCCGACACGGTCATCAAATTGATCGAAGACCAGCAAAAGGCGGGGATCGACCCGACGCGGATTTTCCTGGCCGGCTTTTCCCAGGGGGGCGCCGTGGTCCTGCATACCGCGTTTCTGAGGTGGAAAGGTGCCTTGGGTGGCGTACTCGCCCTGTCGACCTACGCCCCGACCTTCAGCGACACCCTGCAGCTTTCGGCCAGCCAGCAGCGGATTGCGGTGTACTGCCTGCACGGTTGTTATGACGAGGTGGTGCAGAACGCCATGGGTCGCACGGCGTATGAACACCTGAAACGCCTCGATGTCACCGTGAGATGGCAGGAGTACCCAATGGGGCACGAAGTGTTACCTGAGGAAATCAACGACATCGGCACCTGGCTGGCCGATCGTTTGCACTGATCGTTGTAACGCACTACGCCGCGCCCGATTCTTGCATTACACTGGCCGGCGTACATTCCTTAACCCATTGATGAGATGACCGTGCTCAAAGCACTCAAAAAAATATTCGGTAAAAGCGAGGCTGAGCAGCTCGCACCAGGTCCTAGCGCTCCCACCCCCAGCCCAGACAGCCGTACCGCCGGCCAACCGTCGAGGCGCTCCGAACCTGCCACCCAGCCGAAAGCCCAACCGGCAACCCCTCGCGTTGCACCCGAGCAAGCTGAAAAGCCACGTAACGAAAAGCCCAAAGCCGAGCAACCGCGCCGTGAGCGAGCGCCGAAACCGAAGCCTTTGCCATGGAAACTCGAAGACTTCGTCGTCGAGCCCCAGGAAGGCAAGACCCGCTTCCACGACTTCAAGCTGTCGCTGGAACTGATGCACGCTATCCAGGACTTGGGCTTTCCTTATTGCACGCCGATCCAGGCACAAGTGCTGGGCTACACCCTGGCTGGCAAGGACGCTATCGGGCGTGCCCAGACCGGTACCGGCAAGACCGCTGCCTTCCTGATCTCGATCATCACCCAACTGTTGCAGACTCCTCCGCCGAAAGAGCGCTACATGGGCGAGCCGCGAGCGCTGATCATCGCGCCCACCCGTGAGCTGGTGGTACAGATCGCCAAGGACGCCGCCGACCTGACCAAGTACACCGGCCTCAACGTCATGCAGTTCGTCGGCGGCATGGACTTCGACAAGCAGCTCAAACACCTCGAAGCCCGCCATTGCGACATCCTCGTTGCCACCCCAGGCCGGCTGCTGGATTTCAACCAGCGTGGCGAAGTGCACCTGGACATGGTCGAGGTGATGGTGTTGGATGAAGCCGATCGGATGCTCGACATGGGTTTCATCCCGCAGGTCCGGCAGATCATTCGCCAGACCCCACCGAAAAGCGAACGCCAGACCCTGCTGTTCTCCGCAACCTTCACCGAAGACGTGATGAACCTCGCCAAGCAGTGGACTACCGATCCGGCGATCGTCGAGATCGAATCGCAGAACGTCGCCAGCCAGAATGTCGAACAGCACATCTATGCCGTCGCCGGCGCCGACAAGTACAAGCTGCTGTACAACCTGGTCACCGACAACGGTTGGGAACGGGTCATGGTCTTCGCCAATCGCAAGGACGAAGTACGCCGTATCGAAGAACGCCTGGTACGTGATGGCGTCAATGCTGCGCAACTGTCCGGCGATGTGCCGCAGCACAAGCGCATCAAGACCCTGGAAGGTTTCCGTGAAGGCAAGATCCGCGTCCTGGTTGCCACCGATGTTGCCGGGCGCGGAATCCATATCGATGGTATCAGCCACGTGATCAACTTCACGCTGCCGGAGGTGCCGGATGATTATGTGCACCGCATCGGTCGGACCGGTCGTGCCGGAGCCGACGGGGTGTCCATCAGCTTCGCCGGGGAAGATGATTCCTACCAGTTGCCCTCGATCGAGGCCTTACTGGGGCGCAAGATCAGTTGCGAAACCCCACCGGCCGAACTGTTGCGCCCGGTGATTCGCCAACGCCCTTGAAACGACGCGCTCGGCGGTCCGTTTATTTCCAACGACCCGCCGCCGTCTGGTCGCTGGCGCGACCTTCGACCCAGCGCGAGCCATCGGCGGTGGTTTCCTTTTTCCAGAACGGTGCCTGGGTTTTCAGGTAGTCCATGACGAAATTGCAGGCATCGAACGCGGCCTGGCGATGGGCACTGGTCACCCCGACGAACACGATGGGTTCACCCGGCTCCAGGCTGCCGACCCGGTGCACCACTTCCAATCCAAGCAACGGCCAACGCTCCTGGGCCTGCACGACAATCTTGTTCAGGGCCCTTTCGGTCATCCCCGGATAATGCTCCAGAAACATCTGCGCCACTTCACGCCCGTCGTTGAAATCGCGGACATAGCCGACAAAGCTCACCACCGCACCGATCCCCAGATTGGCGGCGTGCAAGGCATTGACCTCCAACCCCGGATCGAACGCCTCTGTCTGCACTCGAATCGCCATCTCAGCCTCCGGTCACGGTAGGGAAAAACGCCACTTCATCGCCATCGAACAGCGCTTCATCGAGCTGGCAAAGGTCCTCATTGCGCGCGCACATCAGGTTCTGTTCGCCCAAAACCTGTGCGCCCTCGCGTGCGAGCAGCAGCCTGCGAACATCATCGACGGTGGCGAACTCTCCCTCCAGCGACAGCTCCTCTACTCCGAGCGCTTCGCGGTAGCGGGCAAAGAACTTCACGACAATCTTCATGCCTTATCCGCCAGGTAGTGTCCGCTCTTGCCGCCGAGCTTTTCCAAGAGCCGCACACTGTCGATGGTCATGCCACGATCCACCGCCTTGCACATATCGTAAATCGTCAACGCCGCCACACTCGCTGCCGTCAGCGCCTCCATTTCCACCCCGGTCTGCCCGGACAACTTGCAGCGCGCGACAATACGCACGGCATCCGCACCGTCGGCGCTCAGCTCGACCTTGACACTGGTGAGCATCAGCGGATGACACAAGGGAATTAGCTCGGAGGTTTTCTTCGCCGCCTGGATACCGGCAATTCGCGCCACCGCGAACACATCGCCCTTGGGGTGGCCGCCGTTGACGATCATTTGCAGGGTCTCGGGCAACATCCGCACGCGGGCCTGAGCCACCGCCTCGCGGAAGGTCACGGCCTTGTCGGTGACGTCGACCATGTTGGCGCGACCTTGGGAATCGAGATGAGTCAGCACAGCGATACTCCTGATCAGGAGCGTCGATTGTAAACCTGCGGGTCAGCTTTGCCCACGCCTGATCAAGTGGCCTGTCGGCCGCCCCTCAAGGTAGTTCCTGACGGACAAAAAACCGGGCGGTATCAGCCGCCCGGATCAGGATTACAGGTGGGATTCGGCGTATTCGGCCAGGATCGAGCGCGGCACGCCCTGCAGGGTGATGTGCACACCGTTCGGGAAATCCTTGAAACGTTCGGTCAGGTAGGTCAGCCCGGAACTGGTCGCGGACAGATAAGGGGTGTCGATCTGTGCCAGGTTGCCCAGGCACACCACTTTGGAACCGGCGCCGGCACGGGTGATGATGGTCTTCATCTGGTGCGGCGTGAGGTTCTGGCATTCATCGATCAGGATCAGGCTTTGCTGGAAGCTGCGGCCTCGAATGTAGTTGAGGGATTTGAACTGCAAAGGCACCTTGCTGAGGATGTAGTCGACGCTGCCATGGGTGTTTTCGTCATCCATGTGCAAGGCTTCGAGGTTGTCGGTAATGGCCCCCAGCCACGGCTCCATCTTCTCCGCCTCGGTGCCGGGCAGGAAGCCGATTTCCTGATCCAGGCCCTGCACGCTACGGGTTGCGATGATTCGCCGGTAGCGCTTGCTGACCATGGTCTGCTCGATGGCCGCCGCCAGGGCCAGGATGGTTTTCCCGGAACCGGCGGCGCCGGTCAGGTTGACCAGGTGGATATCCGGATCGAGCAACGCGAACAGCGCCAGGCTCTGGTAGATGTCACGCGGTTTCAGGCCCCAGGCCTCCTGGTGCAACAAGGGTTCCTGATGTAAATCGAGGATCAACAGCACATCGGCCCGAATCTCCTTGACCCAACCGACAAATCCTTGCTCATCGATGATGAACTCATTGACATGCACGGCCGGCAGGTTGTCAGTCATCTGCACCTGGTGCCAGGTTCGACCATGGTCCTGGCGCGTCTCGACCTTGCTGACACGGTCCCAGAAGGAGCCAACCACATTGTGGAAGCCCTTGGGCAACAGATCCACGTCATCGACCAACTGGTCAGTGCTGTAGTCCTCGGAAGCGATACCGCAGGCGCGCGCCTTGAGGCGCATGTTGATGTCTTTGGTCACCAGCACCAGGCGCAGGCCCTTGTCGCGCGCGTGCATGTCGACCAGTTGGTTGATGATGATGTTGTCGTTGAGGTTTTCCGGCAGCAGCACATTGGGTTCGCTGCGCTTGCTCATCAAAATCGACAGCAACCCCTTGGGCCCACTCTTGCCGCGCTGGATCGGCACACCCAGTTCGACATCCTCGGGGCTGGCGTCACCCAGGGTCTTGTCGATCAGGCGAATGGCCTGGCGACATTCGGAGGCCACGCTGTGATGGCCGCTCTTGAGTTTGTCGAGTTCCTCCAGGACGGTCATTGGGATGGCGACGTGGTGTTCTTCGAAATTGAGCAGCGCGTTTGGATCGTGGATCAGTACGTTGGTATCGAGCACGTAAAGGATTGGCTGGTTGGAAGAAGGAATGCGTCCGTGATCATCCATACTCGGTCACCTTTGTGGGAGCCAGTCGACGCGAGACCTTGACGGTATCGCGCCTCGAAGTGACCGCCGAATTCGCCTGGAGGGGACAGGCGCTCTGTGCACAAGGTAGGACCTTGGGAGACGCCACCTGTGTCGCAGGTTTCGGCGGTCTGACTCCGTAATACCGCAAAACCCGTGACAGGAAAAAGCACTTTGACGCTTTTTTGAAGTTTATTTTTCAGAGTGACGAATAGCCCTTGGCGAGCCGGCCCGACACCGTTAAAGTCATAAGTCCGCCTGCATCGAATTTTACAAGAAATTTCCTACAAGCCCCGCAAATACGGGCCTCTTGGGTTCCCTATCGAAACGCCTCATTACAGCCTTTCCAGCCCAGTCCGCTTTGTGCGGTCTGTTGGAGTAGCCAGGATAATGCGCCGAGAGCTTTGTCCTGAGTGTCATGGAAGACGATTACGCCACGGCGCCACAACAGCATCAGGGTCATCACCCGTTGGGCCGATTGTTCGGCGGTGAGCTTGCCGGTGGCGTCGAGCGAGTCGATATCCCACAACACCACCTGCAAGCCCAGGGATGTGAAGAACGCCCCGCTGTCCGCCTGACGCTGTCCGTAGGGCGGGCGGAACAGTGGCAGGTAGTTCTCCGGCAACACGCTTTGCGCCAGCACAGCGCTACGCTTGACCGAGTCCTGCCAATCCTGCCAATGGCCGTGGGAACGATACTGCCAACCCAGGATGCCCACGCATTGCCCGTTATAGAGATCGCGCGCGGCCATGATCGACGCCTTGTCCACCCGCGCCTGCAAGGCGCTACCCAGGACAAAGAACAGGCCATGCATTTTCTGCCGACGCAGGTAGCCGGTCAGTTGCTCGGTATGGCCTGCCAAAGCCCCCGGACCACCGTCGAAGGTCAGCAGGAACAGCCGGTCATTGAACGCCTCGCCGTTGCGCTCCGGCTCACCGAACAGGGCGATCTCGCTGCTGCTTTGGGGAAACAGCGCAGCCAGGCGCAGCAACTCGTCCAGGTAACGTTGGTGAAACGCCCGGCTCGGTTCGGCCCAGCGCGCATAAAAGGAATCCTCGGCCACCCGGAACTTGCCGGCCTGTTCCTTCAGACTGTCCATGTCCTCGACGTAATAACAGAACGAGGCATCCTGATCGCAGCTTTGCCGGGCGAAGTTGTAGTTTTCCAGCAAGCGCCGCCAGAGGCGTTCTCGTACACGATTGATCGACGTCAGATTGATCTGCTTAAGGCCCAGGCGCTGCTTGAGTGCCGACTCGTCGGTCATTTCGCTGATCAGCAGAGCGTGGGCGAAAGAGAGAATTTCCGCCCGCGAGGCGACATCGAACAACGCTGGGCTACTCAACGATTCGGGCCAGGTGCTGCGATCCAGGGTCACTGCGTCGTTCGGCGCGGCGACGGCACCGAAACAGGCCAGCAGGGCCCAGAGGAAAAGAGCGATACGCACAGAGGTGACTCCATTTCAGAACCCGCCGCACTATAGCCGATCTGCCGACCTGAGCCCCTTCGATGCTCGCTCGCCACGAAGGGGATAGCAACGCCGAGGCTATCGCCCTCATAGGTGGAGTAAAACCGCTCAAGCCCCTAGAATCCCCAAACGATTACAGGAGACGACTTCATGCTGATGGTGATTTCCCCCGCCAAGACCCTCGATTTCGAAACACCGCCGGTGACCAAACAGTTCACTCAGCCGCGGTACCTTGATCACTCCCAGGAGTTGATCGAACAACTGCGCACCCTCAGTCCGGCACAGATCAGCGAGCTGATGCACGTTTCCGACAAGATCGGCGGCCTCAACGCCGCGCGCTTCGGTAGCTGGAATCCGCTCTTTACCCCAGACAACGCCAAGCAGGCGCTGCTGGCCTTCAAGGGCGACGTCTACACCGGCCTGCATGCCGAAGACTTCAGTGCCGCCGACTTTGACTTCGCTCAGACTCACTTGCGCATGCTTTCCGGTCTCTACGGTCTGCTGCGCCCGCTGGATCTGATGCAGCCCTATCGCCTGGAAATGGGCACCCAGCTGGCCAATGCCCGGGGCAAGGATCTCTATGCCTTCTGGGGCACGCGCATCAGCGAATGGCTCAATGAAGCCCTGGCCGAACAAGGCGACGATGTGCTACTGAACCTGGCCTCGAACGAGTACTTCTCGGCGGTGAAGCGCTCGGCCCTCAATGCGCGGATCATCAACAGCGAATTTCGCGATCAAAAGAACGGCCAATACAAGATCATCAGTTTTTATGCGAAAAAAGCCCGCGGCATGATGGCCCGCTTCGTGATCCAAGAACGCATCAAGAACCCCGACCAACTGAAGACATTCGACGAAGGAGGCTACCGATTTAGCACGGAGCTCTCCAGGCCCGACAACCTGGTGTTCCTGCGCGATCACGCGTCCGAATAACACCACCCAGGGGCTTGGGTGGCGAACTCTGCCAGTCTATTTCGGCAACACGGGCCCCTGGCCTGCGTTCTGCTCGCCATAGCGGGCGATGACTGCTTACGGCGCCTCGGCCATGAACCTGCGGCAGCCGAATTTGAGCCAACCAACTAACCGTACCGGCCACTCGTGGCGAGCGGCTTGCCCGCTCACCACTCAACATGTTTGTTACTGCGCACCTATTCGGGGCACTATACGCGATGTGTAATCACCGATAATCCCACCGGATCATTTCTCCCGCCGCACCAAAAAAACAATTACTTGACGCCAACAAATCGACTGCAACAGCCATGAAAATTCTTTCATTCGACATTCCGATTTTTTTTGCGTAGTGGCACCTAAAAATTTTTCCCATAATGGCATACAACCATCCAGGTACTTTTCATCCCCGTAACTAAAGGGCGAAACGGAAAGTGCTATCAATATGAAAGCAGTGCCATCTTTCACAATATTTCAAAAAATTTCGAAAATAAGATGAGCGGACAGGAACTTATGTTCCAAAGTATTGCTCATACCACCCGTAACGATTCTTGGCGATTTTGTAAGAGATGACTTACGCGGAGCAGGATTGGACGTTTAAGCCGCAATCACCGGCTTACAATTGCACTCCATCGTTTGAACTCAATCAAAAGGACAGGAGATACACAGCAACAATATCCCCTGTGCAGGCCAAGGTCGGCCCTCAGACAAAGCACGTGCAAGTGACTTATAACTTGTTGATTAACAAGGCCCCAGCGCAGGCGCAACAAGATTGCAAGCACACTGGCAGGGGGCTTTTTCAATGAAGGCCGGCGACATTAAAGGGCATGTCCCCATAACAAGACCGAGTTACGCACAATTTGAGTGCAATTATTTAGCCACTCGATATTTATATGCACAAACTTGGAGACTGACTTCACTTTGTCACACTTCGAGCGCAGTACGATCATTGGCGAAATTAACTCCGGCCATTTAATGGCATGATTAAGATAGAGGTAAATGCGATGCGCATTAGCATATTTGGTTTGGGCTACGTCGGTGCAGTGTGTGCCGGTTGCCTGTCTGCACGAGGCCATGATGTCGTTGGCGTTGATATTTCCAAAGACAAGATCGACCTGATCAACAACGGCAAATCGCCGATTGTCGAGCCGGGACTTGAAGCCTTGTTGGCGCAAGGTATTTCCAGCGGTCGGCTGCGGGGCACCACTGACTTTGCCGAGGCAATTCGCGCCACCGACTTGTCAATGCTGTGCGTGGGCACTCCCAGCAAGAAGAACGGTGACTTGGAACTTAACTACATCGAATCGGTATGCCGCGAAATCGGTTTTGTCCTGCGTGACAAGACCACCCGCCACACCATCGTTGTGCGCAGCACCGTACTGCCGGGCACGGTGAAGAACGTGGTGATCCCGATCCTCGAAGACTGCTCGGGCAAAAAGGCCGGCGTCGACTTCGGGGTCGCGGTCAACCCTGAGTTCCTGCGCGAAAGCACCGCGATCAAGGACTACGACTTCCCGCCGATGACCGTCATAGGCGAATTCGACAGCGCTTCGGGCGACGTCCTCCAGGCCCTCTACGAAGAACTCGACGCGCCGATCATCCGCAAGGACATCGAAGTGGCCGAGATGATCAAATACACCTGCAACGTCTGGCACGCCACCAAGGTCACCTTCGCCAACGAAATCGGCAACATTGCCAAAGCCGTCGGCGTCGACGGGCGCGTGGTGATGGATGTGGTCTGCCAGGACAAAACCCTCAATCTGTCTCAGTACTACATGCGTCCGGGCTTCGCCTTCGGCGGTTCCTGCCTGCCCAAGGATGTCCGCGCCCTGACCTACCGCGCCGGCGCCCTGGACGTCGAATCGCCCCTGCTCAACTCGCTGATGCGCAGCAACGAGAGCCAGGTGCAGAACGCCTTCGACATCGTCGCCAGCCATGACAAGCGCAAGGTCGCGCTGCTCGGCCTGAGCTTCAAGGCCGGCACCGACGACTTGCGCGAAAGCCCACTGGTGGAATTGGCGGAAATGCTCATCGGCAAGGGCTTCGACTTGAGCATCTACGACAAGAACGTCGAGTACGCCCGTGTCCACGGCGCGAACAAGGACTACATCGAATCGAAGATTCCCCACGTGTCGTCCCTGCTCAACGCCGACTTCGACTCGGTAATCGATAACAGTGACGTGATCATTCTCGGCAACCGTGATGAGAAGTTCCGCGCCCTGGCGGAGAACGCCCCGCACGGCAAACAGGTCATCGACTTGGTCGGCTTCATGTCTCAGGCCACCAGTGCCAGTGGCCGGACCGAAGGTATCTGCTGGTAAATCAGCCGTTCGCCCCTGGATCGCTCCGGGGGCGGACCTTACGCCTGCCTTAACCCCACCGGGCTGCCTGCCAGGCTCGCCCGAGATAGAGACGGACGCAGATTATGCACAGGCTAAAGCACGGCCTCCTTCAGGCCGCCGGTTGGCTGTTCTACTTGAGTTTGCTGTTGGGCCTGGCTACGTTGCTGCCCCCCTCGACCTTCGACGCCGAATCCAAGGACTTCATCTTCCTGATCGGCGCAGTGGGCATTTGGCGCTACTCCATGGGCGCGACCCACTTCGTGCGCGGGATGATCTTCCTCTACATCGTTTACCCGCACCTGCGGCGCAAACTGCGCAAGTTGGGCAAGGCCACGGACCCGTCCCAGGTGTTCCTGATGGTCACCAGCTTTCGCATCGACGCTCTGACCACCGCCCAGGTCTACAGCTCAGTAATTCGCGAGGCCATCGACTGCGGCTTCCCGACCACCGTGGTCTGTTCCCTGGTGGAAATGTCCGATGAATTGCTGGTCAAGAGTCTCTGGAAAAAAATGAACCCCCCTGGACGAGTCAAGCTCGACTTCGTCCGTATCGCCGGCACCGGTAAGCGCGATGGCCTGGCCTTCGGGTTTCGGGCGATCTCCCGACACCTGCCGGACCAGCGAGCGGTGGTCGCGGTTATCGACGGCGACACCGTACTCAGCGAAGGCGTTGTGCGCAAAACCGTGCCCTGGTTCCAGTTGTTCGGCAATGTCGGCGGCTTGACCACCAACGAATTCTGCGAAGTACGTGGCGGTTACATCATGAGCGAATGGCACAAGCTGCGCTTCGCCCAGCGCCATATCAACATGTGCTCCATGGCCCTATCCCAGCGCGTACTGACCATGACCGGGCGCATGTCGGTATTTCGTGCCAGCGTAGTCACCGATCCGGGCTTTATCGCCGACGTCGAAAGCGACTCGCTGCAACACTGGCGCCTGGGCCGCTTCAAGTTCCTCACCGGCGACGACAAGTCCAGTTGGTTCAGCCTGATGCGTCTGGGCTACGACACCTTCTACGTGCCCGACGCCGCGATCCACACCGTGGAACACCCGCCGGAAAAGAGCTTTATCAAATCCAGTCGCAAGTTGATGTACCGTTGGTACGGCAACAACCTGCGACAGAACTCTCGGGCGCTGGGCCTGGGGATCCGCCGCCTCGGCCTGTTCACCAGCGTCGTGCTGTTCGACCAGCGCGTCTCGATGTGGACCTCCTTGTTGGGACTGACCGTGGCACTGATCGCCAGCTTTAAGTACGGCATCGCCTTCATCCTCGCCTACCTCCTATGGATCGGCATCACCCGCCTGATCCTGACGATCCTCCTGGTCTGTTCGGGACACAGCATCGGTCCGGCCTACCCGGCGATTCTTTATTACAACCAAATCGTCGGAGCGCTGATGAAGATCTACGTGTTCTTCCGCCTCGACCGTCAATCCTGGACTCGCCAGGACACCAAATTGAGCCGCGACCTCGCCAGCTTTCAAGGTTGGTTCAACACCTGGTCGTCTCGGACCATGACCTTCTCCGCCGGCAGCATCTTCGTTGCCGTGCTGATGACAATGGTCTGACCCGACTCGCCTGAATTAGCTAACGGAGCTTTACCCATGAACTCGAAAGTCAACGCCAATGTCGTCCACGAATCCGAAGCCCAGCGCCAGCATGCCCGGGTGAAAATTCCCGCCAAGCTGCGATTCTTCGGCACCGAGGGCAAGCCGCTGGAAGCCCGGGTCCACGACCTGTCCGCCGGCGGCCTGAGTTTCAACTTGCCGCAGCAACAGACTCTGGCTCTCGGCGAGGTGTGCAAAGGGCGCCTGCAATTTGTCATCGACAACCTCGGCCTGGCCATGGACGTGGAGTTGCAGGTTCGCTCCTATGATCGCCAGAACGGTCGTGTCGGTTGCCAGTTCCAGAACCTGGAACAACAGGATATCGCCACCCTACGTCACCTGATCACCTCACATCTGGCCGGCGACATCGTCAGCATGGGCGACGTGCTCGCCACGCTGCAGCGCGACAACTTCACCAAGGCGCGCAAGAAAAAGGATGACGGCAGCGGCATGAGCGCGCTCGGCCGACTGCGCGCCGTGACCTTCAGCCTCGGCGTCTTCGTCGTCGGCCTCGCGGCCTTCGGCTTTGTCCTGAAGTCGGTCTATGGCATGTACTTCGTCAGCCACGCCCAGGCCGGCCTGGTCAGCGTACAAGGGATGAACGTCACCATGCCCCGCGACGGCACCGTGCAGAGCCTGATCAAAAATGATGGCATTGCCGCCAAGGGTGCCCCGCTGGCGACCTTCAGCACCAGCATGCTCGATGTGCTCAAGGGGCACCTGGACGAAGATCAATTACAGCCTGCGAAGGTCGAGGAGCTGTTCGGCAAGCAGATGACCGGCACCCTGACGTCGCCTTGCGACTGCACCGTTGCCCAGCAACTGGTCGCTAACGGTCAATACGCTAACAAGGGCGACGTGATCTTCCAACTGGTGCCCCGCAACAGCGTCGCTAACGTCGAGGCGCGGTTCTCCTATCGCCAGTTCGGCGAGGTGCGTCCGGGCACCCGCGTGAGCTTCCAGGTCGCCGGCGAAGATCAGGTCCGCCAGGGCAAGATCGTCAGCAGCACCAGCCTGAAAAGCGACGACCTGTCCTCGGATATCCGCGTCTTGATCAAGCCTGACGAACACCTCGACAGTACCCTTGCCGGCCGCCCGGTGGAAGTCAACAGCGACCGTGGACCGAACATGAACTGGTTGATCGACAAAGCCATGGCGGCTGGTCTGTAAGTAGAGGACATGCCCGTGACGACCTTACGAACCTTGCCGCTGACATTGGCCATGGCGATCAGCCTGGCCGGTTGCGCCGGCCTGCCCGACCAGCGCCTGGCCAATGAAGCGCTCAAGCGCGGCGATACCGCCCTGGCCGAACAGAATTATCGCAAGTTGGCGGACCTGGGCTACAGCGACGCACAGGTCGGCCTGGCCGATATTCAGGTAGAAAGCCGCGATCCGGCCCAGATCAAACAGGCAGAGGCAACCTACCGCGCCGTCGCCGACACCTCGCCCCGTGCCCAGGCGCGCCTGGGTCGACTGTTGGTGGCCAAGCCCGGCGCGAGCGAAGCCGAACACCACGAAGCCGAAGGCCTGCTGAAAAAGGCCTTCGCCAACGGTGAAGGCAACACCCTGATCCCGCTGGCAATGCTCTACCTGCAATTCCCGCAGAGCTTTCCCAACGTCGATGCTCAGCGCCAGATCAACCAATGGCACAGCGCCGGCTATCCGGAAGCGGGCCTGGCCCAAGTCCTGCTCTACCGTACCCAGAACACCTACGACCAGCACCTCGATGAAGTGGAAAGGATCTGCAAGGCCGCGCTCAACAGCACGGATATCTGCTACGTCGAACTGGCGACCGTGTATCAGAAACGCGCCCAGCCAGACCAGCAGGCCGAATTGCTCAAGCAACTGCAGGCGGCGTACAGCCGAGGTACTGTCGGCGCCCAGCGGATGGACAGCGTAGCCCGCGTACTCAGCGACTCGAGTCTCGGCCAACCGGATACGAAAACCGCGCAGGCGATGCTCGAACAGATCGCCCCCGGCTACCCGGCATCCTGGGTCAGCCTGGCGCAACTGCTCTACGACTTCCCCGACCTGGGCGATGTCGACCGGATGATGGAGTATCTGAACAACGGCCGTGCGGCCGACCAGCCCCGCGCCGAACTGCTGCTGGGCAAACTCTACTACGAAGGCAAGTGGGTACCGGCGGATGCCAGGCAGGCCGAGGCGCACTTTCAGAAAGCCCTCGGCAAGGAAGTCGCCGCCGATTACTACCTGGGGCAGATCTATCGTCGAGGCTACCTCGACCAGGTCTATCCGAAAAAGGCCCTGGACCACCTGCTCAAGGCGGCCCGCAACGGCCAGAACAGCGCCGACTTCGCCCTCGCCCAGATGTTTTCCCAGGGCCGTGGGACCAAGCCCGATCCGCTCAACGCCTACGTTTTCAGCCAACTGGCCAAGCTCCAGGACACACCGCAAGCCAATGAGTTGGCCCAACAACTCGACGAACAACTGCCGCCCGCACAGCGCGCCGATGCCCAGCGCCTGCTGCAACAGGAACAGCGCCTGCGCGGGACCCTGAGCCCCCGCACGCTGGACCTGCAACAAGCCCTGCAAGAAGGCGACAGCGAGGAAAAGACCCTATGACATTCAACCCTTTCGTGAAGGCCGGTATCGGCCAGCGCTTTGCCCTGGTCGGCTTCACCCTGATCTGGTCTACCGCGAGCCTGGCCGCGATCACCGATACCCAGAACTTCGGCCTCGAAGTGAAAATCACCGGTCAATCGGAAAACGACCGCGACCTCGGGACCCTCAAGGGCGGTGATGCCAATGGCGTCGGCCTCGACCTGCGCCCATGGGCCTACGGTGAACGCGGCAACTGGAGCGCCTACGTCATGGGCCAGGCCGTGACCGCCACCGATATCATTGAGACCGACACCCTGCAGCAGTCCGATGGCAGCCAGGAAACCTCGAGCAACGATGCGCGCAAGCCGGACAAGAGCTACCTGGCCCTGCGTGAATTCTGGGTCGGCTACAAAGGTCTGACGCCCTATCCGGGCGAGATTCTCAAGTTCGGTCGTCAACGCCTGCGTAACGATGACGGGCAATGGCGCGACACCAATATCGAAGCGCTGAACTGGACCTTCGACACCACCCTGCTGCGCGCCAACCTGGGCACCGCCGAGCGCTTCAGCGACTACCGCACCGACCTCACGGAACTGGCGCCCAAGGACAAGGACCGCCTGCATGTCTATGGCGACGTCGCCTACCAGTGGACCCCAGGACAATGGGTCGGCGTGCGCGCTCACCACACCCACGACGACGGCAAGCTCGACTACCCGACCCCAGGTGAGGCCGCCGATCCGCTGGACAAGAAGGAAAACGGCGACCTGACCTGGCTCGGCCTGGAGGCCAACAGCGACGCCTATAACTGGCGCAATACCAATACCGTCAACTACTGGGCCAGCCTGACCGGCATGAGCGGCAATCGCGACAGCGTTAATGCGCTCAACGCCGACAACACGCGCCCGGTCGACGCCAAGCACAGCGACAACATCAACGGCTGGGCCACCGACCTCGGTGTGCGCCTGCGCCTCGATCCCAACTGGCAGGTCGGCGCCGCCTATGCCCGTGCCAGTGAGGACTACGAGCAGAATGGCCTGGAAAGCAACCGTTCGAATTTCACCGGCACCCGCTCGCGCACCCACCGCTTCGGAGAAGCCTTCCGTGGCGAACTGAACAACCTGCAGACCGCCACCCTGTTCGGTTCCTGGCAGTTACGCGAGGACTACGACGCCAGCCTGGTCTACCACAAGTTCTGGCGCGTCGACGGTAACAAGGACGTCGGCAGCAACGGTATCAACGCCGTACAGAACAACTACGACGACGCCACCGGTGCCCTGCTTTCCAGTGCCTCGCTGCCACTGCGCGACGGCGAGAAGGACATGGGCCAGGAGATTGATCTGGTGGTCACCAAATACTTCAAGCAGGGCCTGCTGCCGGCAGCGCTCAGCCAATCCATCGATGAACCCTCGGCGCTGGTGCGCTTTCGCGGCGGCGTGTTCAAGCCGGGCGATGCCTACGGCAACAATGTCGATTCCTATATGCACCGCGCGTTCATTGACGTGATCTGGCGCTTCTGATGCAGCTCGCGAAGGGAGTGTCCGAGATGAACCATATCGCCACGCAAGGGCCGCTCAGTGTCTTGGCCGTAGCCCTGCTGCTGGCCAGCAGCGCTGCCTTCGGCAATGTCGAGCCGCCGCTCGCCAAGACGGAGCGCCCGCCGATCCTTGCCAAGGAACTGCAACAGGCCAAGACCTATACCGTCAGCAGCGCGCCGACCGCACCGCTGCACCTGGAGAAACCGAAACTGCCGGACCTCAGTGGCTACACCGCCGAGGCAGCGGCGGCGAAGATCGTGCGCAGCAAGCCGGGCAAGATCAGTGTGCGTCGGATGATGCAGGAAGACGCCCTGAAAGACTTTATCGGCGGCGACAACAAGATGGCCGAATGGGTGGTCCGTCAACACGGCATTCCCCAGGCGATCTTCGTCGACGACGGTTATATCAACCTCAAGGACCTGAGCAAGAAGCTGCCGAAGAACTACATCAGCGAAACCTCGCCAGGGGTGTTCCTCGCCAGGCTGCCGATCGTCGTCGGGCGCAAGGGTATTCTCGAAATCGACCGGCAAACCAAAGAACTGCGGCTGTCCCAGGAACGCGGCTCGTTTCTGGTCAACGACGGGCAATTGTTCATTCGCGATACCAAGATCACAGGCTGGCGCGAAGCGGACAACGCTCCCGCCACCTTCCGCTCGCCCAACGAGTTCCGTCCGTTTCTGCTCGCCTGGGGCGGCACCGAGACCTATATCGTCGACAGCCAGATGGCCAGCTTCGGCTACGCCAACAGTAAATCCTACGGCGTGAGTATTTCCCAATACACGCCAAACATGGCCAAGGTCCTCAAGCGGCCCGAACCGACCGGTTGGATCATCGGCTCACAGTTTTCGGACATGTGGTACGGCTTCTACTGTTACGAGACCCGCGACTTCGTGATCAAGGGCAATACCTACCGCGACAACATCGTCTACGGCATCGACCCCCACGACCGTTCGCACCGGCTGATCATCGCCGACAACACCGTCCACGGGACTAAGAAGAAGCACGGCATCATCATTTCCCGAGAAGTGAACGACAGCTTCATCTTCAACAACCGCAGCTATGACAACCACCTCTCGGGCCTGGTGATCGACCGTAACAGCATCAACAACCTGATCGCCTACAACGAGATCTATAAGAATCACACCGACGGCATCACCCTCTACGAGAGTGCCGACAACCTGATCTACGGCAACAAAGTGATCAGCAACAAACGCCACGGTATCCGTATCCGCAACAGCGTGAACATCCGCCTGTACGAGAACCTCGCCCTGGCCAACGGCCTGACCGGCGTCTACGGCCACATCAAGGACCTGAGCGACACCGACCGCGACATCAAGCTCGATCCGTTCGACGCCGAGGTGTCGCTGATCGTGGTCGGTGGCGAACTGGCCGGCAACGGCAGCGGCCCGCTGTCCATCGACTCGCCCTTGAGTGTCGAGCTGTACCGGGTGTTCATGCTCGCCCCGGCGAAGAACAGCGGTATCAGTTTCAATGGGATTCTCGGCGATCACCAGGACCAGATTCTCGACCTGCTGGTGCGCCAGCAGAAAGCCGTGCTGATCGACCCGGTCGAACGCCAGACCCAATTGCGTGATTGAGGATGACCTTTATGAACCCACACCTGATCAAACTGCTCGGCCTGTCCGGCTTCGCCGTGGCGATCTACGCGGCCAGCGCCAGCCTGCGCGCCGAGGAAATCCAGGCGCCGAACTTTACCGCTGAGCCTTGCTGCAGCCTGTGCCCGGCGGCCCATGACGCAAAGAACTACGTCACCCGCTACCAGCAGAACTTCACGACGCTGGTGCAGGCCCAGGGCGACTGGCTGTTTCGTACCCAGGAAGACCTGCGCACCGAATTCGATACCACCCCCGCCGGCTACAGGCGCATGCAACAGCTGCATGACGCCTTCAAGAGCAAAGGCGTGGAGCTGGTGGTGGTCTATCAGCCGACCCGCGGCCTGGTGGACCGCAATAAGCTATTCCCAGCCGAACGCGCCAAATTCGACTACGAGAAGGCCCTGTACAACTACCAGGCCATGCTCACGCGCTTCGCAAAAATGGGTTATCACGTCCCGGACCTGTCGCCCCTGACTAACGAACAGCAAGCCCACGATTTCTACTTCCGTGGCGACCAGCACTGGACCCCATACGGCGCCGAGCGCACCGCCAAGATCGTCGCCGAGACGGTGAAACAGATCCCCGGCTTCGCCGACATCCCCCATCGCGAATACGAAACCAAAGTCTCCGGGCGTATGGGCAAAACCGGCACCCTGCACAACATGGCCGGCCAGCTATGTGGCACCAGCTACTCGATCCAGTACATGGAGCAGTTCAGCACCGAGCCCAAGGGCGAGGCGGCGGATGGCGACCTGTTCGGTGACGCCGGCAACCCGCAGATCACCCTGGTGGGCACCAGTCACAGTGGCAAGAACTACAATTTTGCCGGTTTCCTGCAACAGTACATCGGCGCCGACATCCTCAACGTCGCCTTCCCCGGCGGTGGCCTGGAAGGTTCGATGCTGCAGTACCTGGGCAGTGACGAATTCCAGAAGACCCCGCCGAAGATCCTCATCTGGGAATTCTCGCCGCTGTACCGTCTCGACCAGGAAACTATCTACCGGCAGATGATGGCGCTGCTCGACAACGGTTGCGAAGGCAAGAGTGCCGACATGAGCGCCAGCACCACAGTCAAGCCGGGCAAGAACGAACTGCTGGTCAACAGCAGCAACCGCGACCTGCGCAACAGCGGGCACCAGGTCGACATCCGCTTCGCCGATACCTCGGTGAAAATCCTGCACGCCACCCTCTGGTACATGAACGGACGCCATGAGGACATCAAGATCGAGAAGCCAGAAACCTCCGACACCGACGGACGCTTCGCCTTCGAACTGCGCACTGACGAAGACTGGGCCAACCAGAACCTGCTGGCCGTCGAAGTCGAGGGTCCGGAAGCGGGCGCCGCAGCGCAGAAAGTCGAAGCGAAGATTTGCAAACGCAATGTATTCCCCAGCGCCGAGCCCCATGCGGCTCAAGCCGGGTTATGAGGTATGCGCCAATGAAACTCCGGACACTGCTTGCTCCTTCACTGCTTGGCCTGGCAATCCTGGCCAATTCGGCCCAGGCCGCCGCGCCGTTGCGCCCGCCCCAGGGATACTTTGCTGCCGTCGACAAGTTCAAAGCCAGCGACAGCAGCGAAGGCTGTGAAGCCATGCCCACACCCTATACCGGCCAGTTGCAGTTTCGCAGTAAATACGAGGGCTCCGACAAGGCCCGCGCAACCCTCAACGAGCAGTCGGAAAAAGCCTTTCGCGACACCACTGCCGACATCACCAAGATGGAGCGCGGTACCAGCAAGCGCGTGATGCAGTTCATGCGCGACGGTCGTGCAGAGCAATTGAGCTGCACCCTGAGCTGGCTCACCGCCTGGGCCCAAGCCGATGCACTGATGTCCAAGGATTTCAACCACACCGGCAAGTCCATGCGTAAATGGGCCTTGGGTAGCATGGCCTCGGCCTACCTGCGGCTGAAGTTCTCCGACTCTCGTCCGTTGGCGACCCACCTGCAAGAAGCGCAACAGATCGAGGCCTGGTTCAGCAAAATGGCCGACCAGGTGGTCAGCGACTGGGACAACCTGCCGTTGGAGAAAACCAATAACCACTCGTACTGGGCCGCCTGGTCGGTGATGGCGACCGCCGTCGCCACCGACCGTCGCGACCTGTTCGACTGGGCCGTGAAGGAATACAAGGTCGGTGCCAGTCAGGTCGACCCACAGGGTTTCCTACCCAACGAACTCAAGCGCCAGCAACGCGCCCTGGCCTACCACAACTACGCGCTGCCGCCGTTGGCGATGATCGCCAGCTTCGCCTTGGTCAACGGCGTCGACCTGCGCCAGGAAAACAACAATGCGCTCAAGCGCCTGGGCGACCGGGTGCTGGCCGGGATCAAAGACCCCGAGGAATTCCAGGCGAAAAACGGCAAGGAACAGGACATGACCGACCTCAAGATCGACTCGAAATTCGCCTGGCTGGAACCGTACTGCACGCTCTACACCTGCCCGACGGATGTACTCGAACACAAGCATAAGTTGCAACCGTTCAAGACCTTCCGCCTCGGTGGCGACCTGACCAAGGTCTACGACCCGACCCATGACAAGGGCACCCAGAAAGGCGATTAAAACGCGCTGGTACGGCTGTTGTGGCGAGAGGCCAAGCCCCTCGCCACGGATGTAGGTAATGACTCTCCGGTTGCACGGGGGGTTTGGGGGGGCTGCGGCTCCCGAACATTGATAAAACAAGGAGAGATCGGAATGGTATTTTCATCCAATGTGTTCCTGTTTCTGTTTCTGCCGATCTTTCTCGGCTTGTATTACTTGAGCGGGCAACGCTATCGCAACCTGTTGCTGCTGATCGCCAGCTACGTGTTCTATGCGTGGTGGCGGGTGGACTTCCTGGCGCTGTTCGTCGGCGTCACCCTGTGGAACTACTGGATCGGCCTCAAGGTCGGCGCCGCCGGTGTGCGCACCCAGTCAGCCCAGCGCTGGCTGCTGATGGGCGTGGCCGTCGACCTGAGCATTCTTGGCTACTTCAAGTACGCCAACTTCGGGGTCGACAACCTCAATGCGATCATGACCTCGTTGGGTCTCGAACCGTTTATCTTGACTCATGTGCTGCTGCCGATCGGTATCTCGTTCTACATCTTCGAGTCCATCAGCTACATCATCGACGTCTACCGCGGCGATACTCCGGCGACCCGCAACCTGATCGACTTCGCCGCCTTCGTGGCGATCTTCCCGCACCTGATCGCCGGTCCCGTGCTGCGCTTTCGCGACCTCGCCGACCAATTCAACAACCGCACCCACACCTTGGACAAATTCTCCGAAGGCGCCACGCGGTTCATGCAGGGCTTCATCAAGAAGGTCTTTATCGCCGACACCCTGGCGGTGGTCGCCGATCATTGCTTCGCCCTGCAGGCCCCCACCACCGGCGATGCCTGGCTCGGCGCGCTGGCCTACACCGCGCAGTTGTACTTCGACTTCTCCGGCTACAGCGACATGGCCATCGGCCTGGGCCTGATGATGGGCTTTCGCTTCATGGAGAACTTCAAGCAGCCCTACATCAGTCAATCGATCACCGAGTTCTGGCGACGCTGGCACATCAGCCTGTCGACCTGGCTGCGCGACTACCTGTACATCACCCTGGGCGGCAACCGCAAAGGCACGCTGACCACCTACCGCAACCTGTTCCTGACCATGTTGCTCGGCGGCCTGTGGCACGGCGCGAACATCACCTACATCGTCTGGGGCGCTTGGCACGGCATCTGGCTGGCGATTGAAAAAGCCCTGGGCATCAACACCACCCCGCGCAGCTTCAACCCGATCCGCTGGGTCCTGACCTTCCTGCTGGTGATCATGGGTTGGGTCATCTTCCGGGCCGAAAACCTGCACGTGGCCGGTCGCATGTACGGCGCCATGTTCGGCTTCAATGGCTGGTCGCTGTCGGAACTCAACCGCGCCAGCCTCACCGGCCTGCAAATAGCGACTCTGGTGGTGGCCTACGCGACCCTGGCGTTCTTTGGCCTGCGCGACTTCTACAGCAACCCGCCCGCGCCAAAAGCCAAGCCCGCCGACGGCCCGGCCACGGCGCAACCCGGCCTGATCAAGGCCGCCCCCGGCGAGGCAGCTGGCAGCATCCACGAGCCCGGCTACAGCGTCGGGATCGAAGCCCAGGTGCAACCGGCTTACTGGGTGGCAGACTGGCCGCGCTACCTGATGCGTGCCCTGGTGTTGCTGCTGTTTATCGCCTCGATTCTCAAACTTTCGGCGCAAAGCTTCTCGCCGTTCCTTTACTTCCAATTCTGAGGGAGCCGACCATGACCCGCTCATTACGCATCCTCTACGCTGGCCTGTTTCTCTTCATTTTGCTGGCGCTGGGACTATGGTCTCTGCGCAGCTTCATCGGTTTCAGCACCAACGCCGACGCGACCGTGCTCAACGGGCGCTGGACCAAGGCTATCGAGACTCGTTACGACGGCGAGTTCCCAATCAAGCGCCTGGGCACCAACCTTTGGGCCGCGCTGGACTTCAAGCTGTTCAACGAAGGCCGTCCGGGCGTGGTACTGGGCCGTGACCATTGGCTCTACAGCGACGAGGAATTCAACCCCATCGCCAACGGGCAACAGAACCTGCAAGGCAACTATGCGTTGGTCGAAGGCGTGCGCCAGACCCTCAAGGCCAAAGGTGTAAACCTGGTGATGGCAATCCTTCCAGCCAAGGCCCGCCTGTACCCTGAACACCTCGGCACAGCCCGCCCGTCGGGCATCCATAGCCACCTCTATCAGGACTTCCATGCCCGCGTCGCCGCCGACCGGATCCTCGCTCCCGACCTGCTCGGTCCGCTGCAACAGGCCAAGCAGCAAGGCCGGCAAGTGTTCCTACGTACCGACACCCACTGGACCCCAGACGGCGCGCAGGTCGCCGCGACCCAATTGGCCAGTGCCATCGCCGCACAGACGCCGCTCAGCGGTACGCCACAGCGCTTTGTCACTGAAACCGAGAAGACTGAGCCGCACAAGGGCGACCTGACCCTGTTCCTGCCCTTGGACCCGCTATTCGACAATCTGATGCCTGCGCAAGAGCCGTTGGAAAAACGCATCACCCGTGCCGCTGAAGACCCGTCGGCCGGCGGCGACGCATTGTTCGCCGACAACGAAGTCCCGGTGGCGCTGATCGGCACCAGCTACAGCGCCAACCCGAACTGGAACTTCGTCGGCGCCCTCAAGCAGGCCCTGCACAGCGACGTGATCAATTACGCCGAGGCGGGTCACGGCCCGATCTCGCCGATGCTCGCCTACCTGAAAAGCGATGCCTTCAAGAACAACCCGCCGCAGGTGCTGATCTGGGAGTTCCCGGAACGCTACCTGCCGGCCAACAACGACATCGGCGATGCTGATCCGCAGTGGGTCGCGCAATTGAAAGCCGCTGGGATCCGCCAACAAAACCTGGTCCGGAACACAACCCAATCCGAGTCGCCTGTACAGGCGCAAAACTGAAAGAGAGGTAGACACCATGACCTTCGACACTACTCGTAAAAATACCGTCAGGACCGTGGCCATTGCCGCCGGCCTGAGCCTACTCTCACTGCAGGTCTGGGCGGGTGGCGACGCCGCGCTATACGGCCCGACCGCGCCGAAGGGATCGAGCTTCGTGCGCCTGTACAACGCCAGCAACCAGGAAATCAGCGCCACCGTCGGCGCCACCGCCCTCAATGATGTCGCGCCCCTGGCCAGCAGTGATTTCAGCTTTATGCCCGGTGGCGACTACAGCGCCAAGGTCGGCAGCCAAAGCCTGTCGGTGAAACTCGCCGCCGACCACTATTACACTCTGGTCAACAATGCCAGCGGCCAGCCACAACTGATCGAGGAACCGCCGTTCAAGAACAAGCAAAAATCCCTGGTGCGGGTGCAGAACCTGAGTGACAAGGCCCTGACCCTGAAGACTGCCGATGGCAAGACCGATGTCGTCCAAGCAGTGGCCGCCAAGGGTCGCGGCGAACGCGAGATCAATCCGGTGAAGGTCAGCTTCGCCCTGTACGACGGCAACCAGAAGCTCAGCGACCTCAAGCCGGTGGCTCTGGAGCGCGGTGAGGCGGCGGTGCTCTACGTCACCGGCAACGGCAGCAGCTTGTCGCCGGTCTGGGTCAAGCGTCCGGTGTCGACCCGTTGATTCGAGGTTTCTGGTTTTCCGGCTGCTACGCAGTCGAACGGGGGCAAGCCCCCTCGCCACACAGCTCTACCCCATAGCCCATAGATAAATTGCTCAAAGGAGAAACACCATGATTCCGATTATTCTGTCAGGTGGTAGCGGCTCACGCCTTTGGCCACTTTCGCGCAAACAGTTTCCCAAGCAGTTCCTCGCCCTCACCGGCGAACAGACGTTATTCCAGCAGACTCTCGAACGCCTGGTGTTCGAAGGCATGGATGCGCCTATCGTGGTCTGCAATAAGGACCATCGGTTCATCGTCAATGAGCAACTCAATAGCCGCCGCCTCGAAGCCCAGCGCATCCTGATGGAGCCGTTCGGCCGCAACACTGCACCGGCCGTGGCCCTGACCGCGATGCTGCTGCTCAACGAGGGTCGCGACGAGTTGATGTTGGTGCTGCCCGCCGACCACGTACTGGAAGACCAGAAAGCCCTGCAACGCGCCCTGGCCCTGGCCACCGTGGCCGCCGAGCGCGGCGAGATGGTGTTGTTCGGCGTGCCGGCGACCAAACCGGAAACCGGTTATGGCTACATCAAGTCGAGCAACGATGCACTGCTGCCCGAAGGCGTCAGCCGGGTCTCGCACTTCGTCGAAAAGCCCGATGAAAAACGCGCCATCGAGTTCGTCGAAGCCGGCGGTTATTTCTGGAACAGCGGCATGTTCCTGTTCCGCGCCAGCCGTTTCCTCGAAGAATTGAAGAAGCACGATCCGGATATCTATGACACTTGTCTGCTGACCCTGGAGCGCAGCCACCACGAGGCTGACACCGTGACCCTGGACGAAGCCACCTTCGCCCAGTGCCCGGATAACTCCATCGATTACGCGGTGATGGAAAAGACCCAGCGCGCCTGCGTGGTGCCGCTGATCGCTGGCTGGAGCGATGTAGGTTGCTGGTCGTCGCTGTGGAACGTGCATGAAAAAGACGAGAACGGCAACGTCAGCAAAGGCGACGTGGTGATTCAGGACAGCCGCAACTGCATGATCCATGGCAACGGCAAGCTGGTGTCGGTGATCGGCCTGGAAAACATCGTGGTCGTCGAAACCAAGGATGCCATGATGATCGCTCACAAGGACAAGGTTCAGGGCGTGAAACAGATGGTCAACACCCTCAACGAGCGGGGCCGTAGCGAAACCCAGAACCACTGCGAAGTCTATCGTCCGTGGGGTTCCTATGACTCGGTGGACATGGGCGGACGCTTCCAAGTCAAGCATATCTCGGTCAAACCCGGAGCCTGCCTGTCGTTGCAGATGCACCATCACCGCGCCGAACACTGGATCGTGGTCAGCGGCACCGCCGAAGTGACCTGCGACGAGAACGTGTTCCTGCTCTGCGAAAACCAATCCACCTACATCCCGATTGCCTCGGTACACCGCTTGCGCAACCCCGGCAAGATTCCGCTGGAAATCATCGAGGTGCAATCGGGCAGCTACCTGGGCGAAGACGATATCGAGCGGTTCGAAGATATCTACGGGCGTTCGACGCCGGTCGAGCGTGGTATCTCGGTGAAAACCATCGCCCAGTAACTCCCAGCGTTCCACCCACCCCCGCCCCGCTGGCTGCGCCCCCTATCCGCAGCGAGTGGGACCGGGGGTGTTCTTTTTGGCGAATCAAAGCGTAGTGGCCCAACCCAGGTTTCCCGACCGTGTCGTTCTCCTGGAGGTGGGCTTCTCAGAACTCAGGCGCGCAGGCCTACAGCGCGCTATAGGGACTAACCCCCAAGCCAACTTCTGATGCGGCCGAACAACGTTGGCGGCGGAGCGTTCACACGCTCATACTCATGGTTTAGTGCGTAAACCAGGAGGGCGATATTGTCGGCATTATCGGTCATAGCCAGTTGCCGCACCACGGGATCACGATTGAAGGCATTCACAAACGTTTGTTTGTTCGAAAATCCGACCGGGAGATTTTTTACCTGCCCCTCAGAGGGGCCGTTTTTAACGATGTCATAGGCTTGCATCTTAAGATCTAAATAGGTCCATATGTCTTCATGCCTGGATATATTCCCCTTATTCATATACCAATAATCCTTCGTTTTAAGATATTGATGTGACCACTCATGAATAAGAGTCACAGCCAATCTTTCGGAGTCTTCCAGCACAGAGGAGGACATATTAATATATAGTGTTTTATCCGCATCACCCTTATAAACATAGGCATTATCCCTACGCCCGCTCGCCTCAAAGCCGACTATTCGAGCAGGATTAACGGTGTACGCCTGATCTCTCAAATGTTCAAGCAAGCCACCGCCAAAACCGGCTGTCGGTCGCTGCTCGCTCCCTGTGAAGTTGTGCAATATCTCGCTGCCAGGGTATTCGTAAAACTCTTGATTTTCTGCCGAAAGCGCAGCGACCGCATTATCCAACATCGTATGGGCGCGCATGATTGCCGCGGCAATGGTCTTACCCGCCTGAGGGCTGGATCTATTGATAGAGAGCAGGCCTCGATGGGTGATTATTTGACTCGTCGGAAAAGAATAGCGCGGCGACTTGTTTTCATCGAAGCCGTTGAAGTTGGCATCATTAGCAAGATTAAGTCGCGCACCTTCCATCGCCTTGTTCCAGCGTTTCCCGACCAACCCGGCAGCATCGCTGAGCATAACAGGGTTATTTTGTACGAATTGATAGCGATTAAATCCGTCGATATTACCGGCCGGATCAGGATTGAGCCAACGTTGTCGCCATGGCATGTAATACCTGAACCCATAATAATAAAGCCCCGTCGCGTCGCGCTCCTTACCCGAATAACGCACGGTCTTGTAACTCGCCTCAACGTCACCGCGCCCGGCAAACCAGGCGGTGCCACCGTAAGGGTGATAGGTCTCCTGGCTGATCACCTCGGCTTCGCCATCCAACTCCAGGTTGCTGGAACCCAGATGGTCGGCCAGGTTGTAGCGGTATTGGTCATTGGTGATTGCACAGGGCGGCGCTGTTTCCCAGTGCAGTACCCGCACGCTGTTGCGTCCGGCTTGCAGGCTGATCACCTGCAACACTTCGCCAGTACCTGTATGGCTTCGAACTTCCAGGCCCGGCAGGTAGCGAACCTCGGAAATCAACGAACGTGCATGAGCCTGAGCCGAGCGGATCTTTCGCCGACGCATCCCATCACCACCGTACAGATAGAGTTCCCGATCAGCCTCGGCGCCGTCCCGTTGCACCGGTCGCACCTCACGCAACTGATTGCGCAGGTCCCAAGTCATCGTCTGTCCCGGTTGCAGCTCCTGCAAATTGCCGCTGTCATCAAAAGCAGCGCCAATCTCGTCTTCGGTGGGCGGGCGGCCATTGCGTTCGGGCAGGCAGCGGTTGCTATAGCGGGCCGCCGTCAGTTTGCGACTGTGACTTTGTGGACCGACATGGATCAGTTCCAACAAGTTGTCAGCAGCATCATAGCGATAGGTCTGCTGATAATTAGCTATCGCGCGCGGATCCTCGAAACGATCGAGTCCCGGCCCTCGGCTGGCGCCGCCGGCTTCCCAACCGGTGGCCCTGATCAACCGATAAAGGCTGTCATAGCCGTATCGCTGGACCGGTTCCACTCGCTGATTAGCAAAATAGCGGATCGGCAGGGCCGCATCTTCAATGCTCAGCACGTTGCCTACCGCATCGTAGGCATACTGCAGGTCCTGGTGGGTGACTTCATTTCCATATCGGGCCTGAAGCCGTATCAGGCGGCCATCTTCAGGACGATAGGTCAGCGTACTGACCACATCGTTGCCGGCCGTTTCCTGTTCGACCTGGCCGCCAGCACTGTAGCGAATGGCACTGACCAGCGTTCGAGGTGTGGCCTGACCGCTGAGTTGCAGATGGCTCGCCAACAACTGGCCAGCAACCGTGTAATCGAACAGTTGTCGGTTGCCCTTGGCATCAACCTGCTCCAACACATCGCCCAGCGGGTTGCAGCCCGACCGAGTGGTGGCCGCCTGCTCCAAAGGCTCCAGCAGCGCGTCTCGCGCCAACAGCTCCGGGGGCCAATCCGGTGTGTCCAGCACACTCAAAAAGCGCTGAGTCTGTTCAAGTACCTGGCCTGTCAGGGCGTACTCGTCCAATGTCCGCGTACCCGCCGGATCATCGTGCCGGATCAATTGCCCGCATTGATTGTGAGCGGCGAAATCGGTGCCGGCATCGGCGTATTCATAACGTTCGGTGCAGCGCGCCGCCTGGCCCGCGCCCTGCTCGGAGATGGCCAGCGGTCGCCGTAGATCGTCATACTCGATCCGCCGTTCAGTACCCCGACCGTCCCAGGTTCGCATCAACTGATCGCCCTCGCCGAACAGGTTGATCCGCTCGCCGGCATCGACGCTGGAGGAGCCTAACACCTTGCCGGAAAGTGACTGGCAATTGATCAGGTTGGCCGGTGTCGCCGCATCATCGGCACTAAGCGCCCACAGCCTGGGGTCCCATTGCCTGACCAAACGCCCCATCGCGTCGTAGGCATTACGGTTGACCCGCTCCTCGGCCTGCGTCATCTCGACGGAACGACAATAGGCGACCGAACGCACCGCCAGCCCGCGCGGATCAATGACCGTCAGGGTCGGTGTGTGAGTGTGAATATCCACCATCAGTCCCGACATGGCTCAGCTTCTTCATGGGAGGCGCCAGCCTAGTAACCACCTAAATCCAGGCCGCGACTACTGTCAAAAATGACAGGGCCGACAAATGGTATCGAGCTGTTTACGACTATTCCCTTTCGTTTGACCGAATTTGAGATCAAACGACCAGCGTATGCGGGTAGGCCTGCAGGGTGCCGTGGTGGGTTACCAGGCTGATACCCTCGACCAACGCTTGGGCCACCATGATGCGACCGAAGGGGTCACGATGAGGTGACGCCGGTCAGCATTCCGCGCCGCTTGGGAGCGGTGATGGGAACCAGCTTGGCAACAGGGATGTTGTGAATCTGCATGGTATTGCCTCAATGGATGGCTTGAGGAGCCAACTTAGTCCACGACATGGACTAAAGATCCCGTCAACCTGTAGCCTTACCTGCCAGACGACGTCATGGAGATTGTGCAACGCCACAGTGTCATCGTTCATCCCCGCCCGGCTGATGAACCTTGGCCGCCATCGCCTCCTCATGCAGATCGTTCTCATCCTCGCTGATGCCGTACCAGCCGAGGTAGCGTTGGCGGCGCCACTGCTGCCTGGCGGTAACGGTCAGGGTCGGGCGCCCCAAGGGGTCATAGTATTGTTGGTCGCAATAACCGAATTGGCGGAACGAGGCATCATTGATGTAGCGCTGCCGGTCGACGAAATAGGGACGATAGGTGCGGATCGCCAACCCTTTGTTGTTGTATTCGACCCGCTCGCTGACACGCCAGCGCTCGGCAGCCTCGACGATCACCGGGCGCCCGTCCTCCAGCACCAGGGCGCCCTGCTCGTCGACCTGGTAGGCATCGCCCGGTTCGACCTTTTGCCGGGTTTGCAGCACTCGCCCGAAACCATCCCAGCTGGTGCCGGACACGCGGATCTGCCGTTGCAGATCACCGGGATAACGGTCCGCTTGCAAGGTCAGGGCATGCACCGGTTCCCGCCGCGCTTCGCGCACGGCGCTCGCCCAGGTCGAATCCACGACCTCGTTCGAGGGCGCTGCGGCCAGACGCCAGCGGGCCGAACAACGGATATGGCCACTGGGCAACAAGTCGCCCTGGCTGACACGCCGAGCGAACGCTTCATGCGTGTGCGGGTCCAGACGGCCCATCCAACTGCAAGGGTCCTGGAACAAGGCACTGGCAGCATCCTGGAGTGCCGACTGCGGATCATTCAGCGCCTGTTCGGGACTCTCGAAGGGCCGGCGGTAATCGTCAAGAGGGGCAAAGCCCACCGGTTCGCCGCGCTCGGTGCCCTGAAAGCTGGTGGCCTGGAGCTCGCCATAGGGACCGTAGACTGCTTCCTGGACATTGAGATTGGGATCGATAACCCGAACCGGCCGCAGGAATCGGTAATCGTTGACCGCCTCGGTGGTGCAGCCATCCGCCGACCGCGTGACACTGATCGGCAGGCAATAGTAGGGGTCATAAATCACCTGGGTGACGCTCTGCCCTGCCGTTGCCTTGACCGACAGCACTTTGTAAAAGCCTTCTGCTCCGGCGTAGGCAACAAATCCCTTACGCACCGACCAGAGCACCGGTACCGGATCGTCCGGCAGGAACACCGGCATGCGGCGGTAGCCAAGGTGCGTTAATTCAGCTTCCAGAGCCGGCCGCTCCAGCACCCGCTCGTAAGCCTGCAAGGCCGTCTCATCGAGCTCGGCGACTTCCAGTTCGCCAGGTAGCGCCAGGAAATTCGCCTGACCATCCGGCTCCAGTCCCGCACTCAAAGGTTTTTGATAACGCTGTAAGGACAGGCTGCCCAGTGCCCAGTCCGGCGCCGAATCTATGAGGCCTTCCGGGTCCAGGCAGCGTTCGTAACCGAGATCGGCGGGCGTCAGTCGCCGGGATTCGAGCACCAACACATTGTGCCGCGACTGATAGGGCAAGCCCAGCCGCCAGCCTTGTCGGTCGCTCAGGTGGATAGCGCGGCGGCGGATTTCATCGAGGTAATAATAGGCTTGCTGGGCATCGTGGGCCGCGCGCCACCAGTCGCCCTCGTGAGGATCGGCACAGGGCGGCGGATCACTCGCACGCTTGCGCCGCGCATAATGAACGGTCAGTTCGCGGGTCGATCCACCGTAGGCATCTCGGGCCAGATGAATCAGGTGCTGACAGACTGGGTCGTCGGGCTGGCGTTCGTATTGATAACTGATCGATTCCAACTCCAGAGGGAGCATCACCGCCATGGGCTGCTGCTCACAAGCCGGCCGCAGTTGCCGGACCAGATAACGCCACTGCTGCACGCAATAAGGCAAACTGACCAGGCGACTGTCATCCAAGCCGAATATCTCGATCCGCAGCGGCATCCCGACCAAGGCATTGGCCATTTCCGACAAGGTATCAGGAGTATCGGGTTCGACGATCACGTCACGTCCGATGGGCTCATCGAAATGACTGAGCAAGGTCTTGCCCAACGGATGGGCCTCGGTGTCCGAGCGGTCATAGCCCTCTTGCGGCATGTCGGGGAAGCGCCCGGTGTGAAACCAGGTTTTACTCAGGACCGGCGCCGTATAACCCTCGGTCAAGGCTTCGGCGTCAGTGCTTTCGGCATCGGTTTGCAGCAGGAGGCCAAAGCCACGGAACTTGCGCGCCCGGCCATCGTAAAAACCCTGGCGGTAGCTGAAGTGTTGCGTCAGGCGATTGCCGCTGATTTCATCCCGTTGTTCCTGCCGGCTGACCAGGTGCATGGACAACGGCAGCAGGCACTCGACCGCCCGCGCCTCGGCTTGCAGCGCCTGTTTTTCATCCAGCCACTCTTGCGCCGAGGCCCGATAGCTCACCGTGCCGGCAGCGCCCATATTGTTATTCGTGGTCGTCAACAAATAAGGCTTGGCGTGAACAAAATCACAACGCCAATGCCGTGGCGACATATGCGGCACAGTCAGGACCAGGCTGGAGCAACCCAGCCCCTGTAGGTCGGCGACACTCACTTGGCACAGCCGATCGTAGCGCACCCCCGGCGGCCAAGGCAGCTTGTACGCTGTGGTTTCGAACGCATTGCCGCCACGGTTCATGAAGATTTCGATATGCTCGGACGTGAGGTACAAAATGTCCGTCGCTCCCGAGCCGTCGAGATCGGCCAAGCGGATACGCGCCGCCTCGAACGCCTCATAGGTATAGGGCAACGTCGCCAGGCGACGACCGTTACCGAAGCGCCCATGACCAAGGTTCGGCCAGCATTTGACTTCGTCGTGGCGGATGCGCACCAGGTGCTGCTGGCCGCTGCCCAGCACATCGCTGAAAGCCACCAGCTCCGTGTCACTCTCGCCTGGCAGGGGCAAGGCGTCGTCCGGCGCCAGGCGTTCGACTTCGCAGGCGCCGGCGAATCCCTGTTCGCGTCGGTTGGCATACAGACGCACGCTGCGTGGGCCGATCAGTGCCAGGTCGGACAGGCCGGCACCGATCAAGTCGGCCATTTGCCCCTGCGGATGAAAGAACTCCTGGGGAAACGCCGCGAAACTGGCGAATGACGACCAACTGCGGTCCGGGTTCAAGGTAAAAAACCCACTCATTGCGGGCGCGCAGACGAGCCAGTCGAGACGCCCGTCTCCCGTGAGGTCGGTGAGTGACTGGCGCACCGAGGCAGCGCTGTCGGCCAGCGGCAGTTGCGGCACTTCGCACCACTCGCCGTAAGCCACGTCATCGGCATGCGCCGCCGGTTGCGCACGCAGCGGTTCGCGGTAGTACCAGGCCTTGTCACTGCGATACAACATACCCGGCAGGCCCTCGCCGTACAGATCCACCAATTGATAGCCTTGGTCGTCGTTCAGGCCAGGCAGGGCGTCAAACGGGCGATATCGGCTCTCGCCAAGGTCGAAACCCGCGTAGTCGAACTCCAGTGGCGGCCAGTCCCGCAGGCTCCCGGCGGCGTCGTAGGCCTGGTCATGGGCGGCCACCAGTTGGCTGTAACCCAAAGCGGTGGGGCGATGCTCCAACAGCAGGCGCCGGACCAGGCAAGGGGCATCGCCCAAGGTCGCGGGAAAGTGATGAAACATCAGCACCTGCCGGCACAAACGCAAGGTGCTCAACTCAAAGCCGAAGGCAAAACTCGCACAAGGATCTTCGCGCAACGGCCACGGCTGTACCGCCTCGTAACCCGGCTTGTCGGTCAAGCCGTAGGGGCGTTCGCCATAATCGAACAGCAGATCGAAATGCCAGTCGGTCGGCAGCGTGCTTTCCTCCCAGAGATACAAGCCGGAATACGCGCTCGGATTGCCATAACGGACCCGGCTCAAGTAACGCCAAGCAGTGGGGTCAGGCGGTATCCCAGACATCAGGCCACTGGCGTCTTCCGCTCGGTACTCATAGAGGATGTGTTCGCCATGGGCGCTCACGGACTCCTCCAGCAGCCACTGCGCCACACCCCCCGGCGGTGCGCCGACCTGCGCCTGTGTGCGCTTGCCGTACAGATGCAGGCTGCCGTCGGCACCGTGCACCAGCCAGAAGCCCGGGTCCGTGACACCCACGCGCCAATGCTCGATCAGGTCGAAGGCGCCTTCGACTCGTGGAAAATGGCGAGTCACCTCATAGGTCCGTGCCAAATCCCGGTCCTGGTAGTGGCTTACGCGGTCGCGCCTAACTGTACCGTCAGCGTGGCGTTCAGGTAGCCATTCGACCTCGCCGGGACCGACAATGGCATCCTCTTCGTCGTAGCGCGGCACACCCTTGCTGGTTCGCCGGGCTACGTGCCCCAAGGGCACGGACCAACCCAGGCCGAACTCACTGTTGCCAGCCAGGCTGCTGTAGACCAGTGCCAGCGAGGGGGCGAAACCGCGTCCGGCGGAGATTGGCAGAGCGATATCGAACGACGCGCCCCCCAAGGCGCCGACGCTGCCCCAGCCCTTGCCGATGCTGTGAATCGCCCCGCCGCCCTTGGGCAAGCTGGGCGGGGTGATCGTAAGGGGCTGCTGATGGTCCATGTCGATGCCCTCTCATGCTCTAGTGGCCTGTGTGGTGGGTTCTATGAGTCCATTTCGGCGCCCTAAATCCCTGGCCTGCGTTGCTGTTCCTCGCCATAGCCCGGCTATGACTCGTCACAGCGTCTTGGCCATGGACTTATGGCATCCGAACTTGAGCTAACGAACTCACCGTACAGGCCACTAGCGCTGTATTGCACATGCACAATGATGTCGGTCAGGGATTCGAGCGCCGCCATTTGCGTGGCGTGATTGGCAAATCGCAGGCTCCAGCGTGAAACCGCGCCCGTGAGCTCGAACGGCAGGTAGCGAGCATCGTCGAAGTTGAGCCTGAACATACCGTCGTCGTCGATTCCGGAGGACACCGCTATCCGCTGGCTGGCCCGCAGGTTTTCCCTGGGCGGCACGCCGGGCATCAGCACCACGGCGTTGTAGGTCTGGGTGAGGATCGCCCGGACATCCTCGTAAGGCCCCACCACCATAGGCAGCGACAGGCCGATACGTTTGATCCGCCGGCGATAATGGCCGGGGTAATCGGCCTCGAACATCTTCTGTGTCAGTTCGAACTCGATACTGCCCTCCAGGCAGAGTTTTTCATGGAGGGTGTCCCAGTGCAGATTGATCGGCGACTCCGGGTCCAGGGCCTTCAGGTGGCGCAGTGAGACGGTCTTGGTGATTTCCAACCCGCGTTCGTTGCGATCCATATAGGCCACTTCCATTTTCTGCAGGTTCATCCGAAGCGAATCACCGGCGGTGAGACCACGACGAACGTCGCTCCAGGCATCGGGCTGGATGAAGTTGATGGCGTAGTCACCCTTTTCATAGCGCCAGCACTCTTGGGCGGCCAGGCACAGGGACAGGGTGCTGTCGTACAACTGATAATAAAAACGCGCGTATTGGCCATTGAGCCATTGATAGAGTTGCGCGTTGGTGAAGCGTTTCGACAGGAAGTCTTGGGTCACGATGGCCTGGTCCAGCGTGAGCTGAGCCTGATTCAGTTGAATGGTGGTCAATGCCTCTTGCTCGCTCAGACCCATGAACTGGGCATCGATCTGGGCGATTTCCAGTTCGGCTTGCTCGCGCGCCTGCATCCATTCCTGGTGGCGGCGACGCAAGGACGCAGTACGGTCTATCCCATCCGCCACCGACTTGGCGAGCAACGAGGCGCCCTGGGAAATTTTTGCCATGGCCCCAGCAACACCTTCGGCTTCGATGCCCGTGACTCCCGCCCCCGCGCTGGCGCCGGCACCATTGGCCACGCCACCCACCGCCCCGCCACCGCCCTCCGCCTCGAAGCCTGACGGAACGGGCTTCAAGGCATTTGCCGTGACCTCCGCGATGAACTGGGCAACCGTGAAGGCACGCGCAGTGTTGTTGAGGGAACTGACGCCCTCCTCCTCGGCGCTGACATATTCGTCACTGCGCCGACTGAAGAACTCCCGGCGTTGCTCGACACTGGCTTTGCCGGCCTCCAACGCATGCCGCCGCTCCAAATCGATTTTTTGCTGCTGTTCGACCATCTGTTTCGCAAACGGCGCCATGTCCCAGAGTTGCCGTTGCTGCAATTCAAAGCCTTCAGACTGCTCCTTACGCTCGATGATCGACAGTAGGGTGTTGCCGAACACTACCAGATTGGCCACCGCGTCCTTGGCCATGCCGACCATGGCGGTAAACCGGTAAGGCGGCACGTCCGGGGCCAGCAGGCGCGCCGCACCACCGCCCGTCGCACCTTGTCCGAAAGCGGCGAGCAGGTCGCTGGGGTTCAGCGGCGCGGCAAACAGCGGCAGGCTCAATACCTTGCCATCCAGGCTGAGATTGTTGCGCAGATTGTGCAATCGGGATTCACAGGTATTCCAATGCTCGATCAGGTGAGCGTTCATCGGTATGCGCAGATGGGGCGAGTCCAGGGTGAACAGCGTCGGGTCCGGAGCATGGCTGCGCAACAGCAATGGCGACTCGGCGAATTGCCAGGTAGCGACGCCGTGGGCGGCTCGCGCACTGTCCTCGCGCAGGCGCTCCTGCCGGGCCAACCGCCGCTCGTAGTCGCGCAGCGCCGCGCTGGTGTCGTTGGCCAATTGATGCAGGGTGATCGGTGTCCAGTGGTCGATCAGCCGGACATCCGGGCGTGGCCCCAACAGATCGAGCACCCGCACATACCAGAGCTTGGCTTCACCCAGGCTGTCAGGTGTGAGCTGACGGTAGGCACGATCCCCCCGGTCGATCAGGTTTTTCAGGTAGAAGTCATAGACCGCCTTGCGGTAATGCACCGGTTTACTGCTGGCGATCGCGTCGGGATCCACCGGTGCGCGCGCCGCGAAACCGGGGTCGCCGGGGTCGAGCAACGCACGCACGTTCCAGTAAAGCAGGCGTCCGCTGCTGTCGGGTTTATGGCTGGGATCGAAAATGAAACTCAACCAGAACTCTGCCTCGTTGAAATTCATTTCCAGGTTCAGTCGATGGGCCACGGCAAAGGGCAAGTGCAGAAATAGCTCCCAGAAATACAGGCCGTTGGCGCCGTTGAAATCCATGAAGTCGTTGGCGGCGGGCGGCTGTAGCGGCGGCTCCAATTGATGCTGGGTTTCCCAAGACAGAAGACTCTCCAGCGCGACATTGGCTTTTTCCACCAGGGTGCGGGCGAACAGGGTGTTCATTCGGATCGGCTGCCGCGGCGCCGTGGCAGAACCGTCCGACAGGTAGATATCGGAATCGGCAAAGTCAATGAATTCAGCGATGCCCAGGGTCGGACTCCCCCGCTTGCCAATGCCGGGGGCTCTCAAGGGGCGGGTGACGGGCAGCGAGGGTTCCAATTGAAGCTCTATGCACGTGTACTTGAGAGCACTGCCCACGTAACGGGAAGCCGTCGGCGTCACTTGCTCAAAGATGTACATGCCATGAGCGATGGGAATAACTTTCGAGTCTTGTGGCCAGGCTGTGTTCCAGTCCGGAAGCAAGGTTTCCTGGTTGATCGCAATGGTGGCCGTCAGGGCATCCGGTGGCTGGACAATCGGGCGAAAACCCGGAGTAGTCGCCAAGTTTGTGTTCAAGCCGTACCAGCTTTCTGGAGGCGTAAGCGGGGTGTTTTTAAGCCATGCCATGAAGTGGTGAAATAGGTAGTTGCTCTTAAGCGCTACATTCAATATATTCGAAACATTGGTTTCACTCGCATTGTCTTTACCTACGTGAGACACGGGACTTCTCGCAAGGCGGTCAAAAACTTCAGTTTTTATATACTTTCCAGCAAGACTGACCTCTTCGCCCCATTGCAAACCCTTAAGTGAAAGCGTCTGTAAATCCTGGTTATCCCTCAAATAAAAATCACAATTAGGCTCCCCTTGATCCGACTGCCTAACATGAAATCTGTAGTTTGAACCCCTGAAATAGAACACATCATAGCAAATCATATAAGAACCTTCCAAAAGCCTGAAAAAACCTTCGGATGAGGTACTCAACGATATAACAAAACAAAAGCTTGCACTCAGTCCGCCTTGAGCGTGGGCAACATCAAAGTTCGCCATATTACGAGTGCTCGACGAGGGAAAGGCATTGCTCGTCTTAACCGTCACCTCCAGCGCTTTGCTAGTCTGATTATAGACAACATCACTTGCGCTACTCGGATCTGCAATGTTTTTTTGCCCACCGGAGAAATTCCATTCGCTGGATTGCCCATGAGGAGAACTCGTCACTACCTCTTTCATTGCGATACGGAGACCAGGCATGGCAAATTGAAAGTTCTGCCTATTGGTCAAAGCAAATAACCGGCCGATTTTCAACACGAACGGCATTTTCACCTCAGGAAGATTACTGCGCGTGCCTTTCACATACCCCAGCTTCGGAAACAACGGGGTCACATTGAAACTCTTGTCGACCTGCGCGGTTTTCATAAAGGCGTATTTATCCAGCACGCCGTCCTCAGCCGGGCCGGGGACATAACCGGCATACAGAGCGATGAACAACGAGCCCGAGTCATCCACCGTCGCGATAGTCTGCAATACCCCCTCCAATGCCTCGGCATTGGGAAATACGTCAGCCTCGCTGATATGTTCGATATAAGTCAGCGGCACACTCCAGGTCTCATCGTACTTCTTGTAGGAAAGATTGCAGCGCATGGCCGTCTGCGGCGTTAGGGTGACCGTCGTATCGTTCGTGGTTCGACTGACTTGCGGGTCGCCGTTGAGTTCCACCACGTCGACCCAGATCACGAACAACCGATTGTTGAAAAACACCGGACGGATCGAGCCTTCCACCGTGGCCTCGGAAATACCCAGGTCCGCGTGTACCCAGTCCGACCAGGCACCTGGTGCCGGGTAGTCGACTTTCGGCCTGCCAGGTCCGGCGTCGCCCTTGAAGGGGCGCTCGGACATATCCACCGAGCGCCAGTAGTACTTGCGCTCGGCTCGCGACTTACCGATGAAGTAATAATGAGCGTTGGCAAAATCGGTGCTGGTGATATAGCCATTGACAATGGTCAGGTTGGCTACCTCTTCGAAACGGGCAAGATAGCTCTTGACCGCCTCCTGCGTGGTGTCCAAGTGGATCTTGTTCTGATTAATGTCGTCTTCCAGTTGCCGGAAATAACTGGATTTTTTCAGACGCAGGCTAGGGTCGATATAGATCGAGGGGTGATAGGCCAATTGTTGATTGGCAGCCCATAAAGGGTACTGGCATTGCCGGTCGCGCCACTCGACGATCTCGTGGGGCTCCAGGGTCTTGTCCTCATAACCCGGCTCCATGGCCATGAGCACGCCATTGACGTATTGCTGCAGGCTGGCGATGGCCGACGCCACCCAACTGCTGCGCACATCCTGGCTGACCTGGACATCGAGCAGCAGGAATTCATAGAGGTCGTTGAGGGTCTTGAGCTTGTCGGACACTCCCAACGCCTGCAACTGCGGGTCATTGGGCACTACTTCATCGAGGTAGTAGGCACAGAGTGCATCGCGCAGGGCCTCGTTGAGTTGACTGTCGATGGATGCAGACATGACTCGTCCTCCGTGGGATGGGCTCGATAGATGATCAGCGCCAGGCGGCCATGGCCGCTTGGCCGACGGCCTGCCAGTCGGCGGCGGGACTGGCGATATTCAAGGCCGTGGCCTGGAGCACGGTGTCGGCGGTCAGCCCGCTGTCCTTGCACGCCTGTTGACAACGCCGCAGCCAATCGACCTCGGCCAGGGAGGTGGCACGCTGTTCGGGCAAGGTCATGCTTAAGATGCGGATTTCGTGCTTGTTCCAGTCCAACAGTTGCGCCAGGGTGCCCGCCGCTTGATCGGCCCAATCGGCTTTACGGGCCTTACCGATCCGACCTTTGCTATCCGGATGGGTCAGCATGAAATAATCCAGCAGCTCGGCTTCCGGTTTGCCCAAGGTCTTGATCATCTGGCTGTAGCGCTCCAGCAAGTAGAAGCTGGCCAGAGACAGGTGGGAGCGACCGTCAGGGGCTCCGAGCCATTTGGGCTTGATCAGGAAAAGCCGCAACGCGCGGGCACTGACACCCAACTGGCGTAGCGCATCAGCGTGGCGCAACAGGTGCTGCAAGCGGCTGGCCAGCTCCACCGGAAGTTCGCTGAGCGGCCAGCGATACGCCGGGTCGCCGTGCATCAGGTTGAACAGCCCCTGGACCGAATCCCCGGCCCATCGGGTCACACCTTTGGCCTGGGCCATCGGCAGGTCGCTGCTCTCCTGCACAAACCCTTCGATCACCCGCGACTGCCGGTCATGGGCCACCAGCAGAAGCTCGCCCAGCCGCTGACGCGCCTGCGCCTTGTCCTCCGCCGAGAGCTTGATGACCTTGAAGATTTCGTCCAGGCGCCTGGCGATCAGCGCCGCCGTTTCGTCACCCAGAGATAACTCCGGCAGGTCGAATACCACCCCGTCCAGGTCGAGCAATTGGATTTGCAGATGCTCCCGCCAGAAAATCGGTTGCTGCGCCGTATCGATCGCGGGCAGGTTCAGGCGCTCCACTTCCTCCGGACTCACCAGCGCCGACTTCACCTCCTCGGCCAACCGATTCAAACGTTCCAGTAACGCTTGGGGCGAAAGGAACTCATGGGGATCGAGCGCCAGCAGGCGGCGCACTTCGCCGATGCTTCGCTGACTGTCCTTGAGCCAGTTCAATGCCCAATCCATCTGCATCAACACATCGAGGATATCCGGCGCCTCGCCCGAGGTGCGCAGCGCGCCGGTCGCCATGGCGCGGTGATAATCGTTGCCGCCGAGCAGGTCGGCCAGGGCCCAACTGTCTTCGACCGCCAAGCCCTGCATCCTAGCGATACGCGCCTGGCGGTACAGGGAGGACACGGTGTCCAGCGAGCGCCGCAAGGGGCCTACGCAATCCCGCGTGTTCTGCAACAAGCGCAGCAGGGAGGCTTCGGTCGCTTGCAGGCCGAGGCCGGCGCAGAGCTGGTAAAGCGTTTTCAAGTTATCGGGGGTCGCGCCGGTCGCAGAAAAGGCTTTCTGATCCAGGACGAAGGGTGTGTCGAACAAAGCGGGACTGTTGAAGACACGGTCGAACAACGGCAGCTCGTCCCCGCTGGTATAGGGGCAAATATGATGTAAAAACGCGGCGAACTCTTCGGCGCCGATCGCACTTTTTCGGTTGAAATAGCGAAACACGCCCAGGGTCCGTAGGGTGTTGGCATTGAGCTCCAGGGTCAGGTTGGCTTCGCCTTCGGCTCGCACGGCGGCAGCGATCAGGGTATCGAGCTCGGCGAAGGGAATGTCCGTCCAGCGTTGCAGGCGGATCATGCGTTGCAAGCGGTCGAAGCGATTCAATGAGGTCTTGGTAAGCCACCAGGTGCTGACCGCCCCCTCCTTCACCTCCTCCAAGTCCATGGCGTTGTCGAAGATGTCCTGCTCGGTCGCGAAAGCACTGGAACTATCCAGTTGATCGCTACCCAATCCGTTGACGTAGCAGGCGCCATAGTGGGAGGGATGGGGAAAAGGCAGGCCATAGACGGAACCTGCGCTGGGCAGGTTGCTGTTGGGGCAATTAACCGACGCACGAGGCTGGCGGGTGCGCCGTGCGAGCAGCGCTTCAACCTGCCCGGCATCGAGTTCGGTCTGTTGCATGAACGTCTTCATGACAGCCAGCGAGCGGTCTCCGACGCTTAACACCTGAGCGCCATAACACCTGTGGAAAAATTCCCGCTCCTCCGTGGACAGCTGGTAGTCGTCAGCCATCACCACCGTCAGGCTCTGGCACGCCAGCTTTAGCGCAGTGGCGGCTGTTGCATCGACGGTGACGAAATCAAAGGTGGCGCTCAGACCGGAATTGAACGGCGGCGGGTCGATGACCGTTTGACCGTTGTACTGGAGGTAGGGAAAAACCGGTGCGGCTCCCGAGGGATGTTTTTGATTGATGGCGTATCTGCCCGAATGGCGCAGACGGCTGGAGATCATGTCCAGGCTGATGTAATAGCTCGAGGGACCGCTGATCAGCTTGAGGGTCGCGCGGGTCACTGGCCCCCCCAATCCCACAACGGCTGCCGATGGTACCGTTTCCACAACGTTCGCTTGCCCATCCGGCACCAGGAAGCTGGTATAGACCCCGGCAATGTAGGGTCTCAGGTAACAGATGCTCGGGCCTGTCCATCGGCTGTTCAGTTCTTCGTTACACGGGTAATAGAACGTCGTGAACAGACTGGGCTCCGTGAGTAGCCGCTGTTGCTCCGGCCCCAGACCGGACAATAGGCATTGCGCAACACAGGCATCGGTCTGCCGCTGGCCGAAGGCGTTATCCGCGTCTTGGCTGATCGGCAGGGCCGGACTGATCCGATAGTTCAGTTCCCCGAGCGTCGGCTTTTTCCCCGACAACCCCAACTGGCACTGGTGGTAGGCGAAGTTGTAGGGAAACAGAAAAGGGTGGCGTCGCTCGGCCAACAACTGGTGAATCGGCTTGTCTTTGTCGGCCTTGTCCGCCCGATATCGCTCGATGCCTTTGCTCACCACCTCATTGACGATCATCAGCATCGGGATGGGCGTAAACGTCGATTGGGCATCGATCAACAGGTCCTTCAGGTCCGGTCGCCGGATGTCGAGGCGGATCTTGCGTGTCGGATCCGGGCCAGTGACGTTGTCTTCCAACTGCGTCGTAACCAGATGATAAAGATCACGCAGGTAAGCCACCGGCGAATCGACGGCGGCCATGGCGCCGACCTTGCAGAATTCGTCCCAGTTTTCCTTGAACAGGTTGCTGTAGCTCGGTCCGATATCGACCAGCGAGCGTATGCCGGTACGTCGACTCAGGTGCTGCGCCCGCCCATCGCTAAGCTGCTGTTCGCGGTATTCACGACCGATCTGTACCGCGTAGGACAAGGCATTGTCATAGACCAATTCGCCATCGACATCGCTGAGACTGGCCAACTTCCGGCTGAACAGCGCCTTGGGTTGGCGGACGATATCGAATACCGACTGAATATCGAGTCGCTCCATGGCGGTTGCAAAGTCGACTCTGCCTTCACGCAGGCCCCGCGCAGGCATATCCTCGACGAGGTTGAGCAATAAGAGGTCGAGCTTATCCATCCGAGTTCTCCCTATCGCTTGTCTCGGGAGCCGCGCGGATGAGTTCCGCACGCCGGGAAAAACAATAAGGTCAGAGCCGATAGCGTGCCCACTGTCAGAAATGACAGTCTTCTAGACCCATTGGAAATAAAAAAAGGTCCATGGGCAGCGCATTATTGCCGGTAGCGGGGGGTGATTGGCCGGATTGGGACGGAGGCATTTGCAAAGGCGCATCGGCTATGCTCCCGAACACTGTCCCGTCGACCGACTGCTGCACTTTGTAACCGAAGATGAAAAACGACAACAACATACCCCTGACCGACCTGTCCAGATGCCTCACCGCCTACGCTTCGGCAGATATCGTCAACCCGGTCGAAAACAGCTATACCGCGCCACGCTACGCAGCCCTGGCGAACTGCATGCCGCGGGCGCTCTGGGAAGACTGTCTGCCGATACCACCGTTACGCCCCAGCTAGCGCCCGCACACCACGGAGTTTCGGGCCGAGCACCCGCACAGCAGTTTTTCGGGCCGATAGCGACAGCAGTATCAAATCGCCACCTGTCATTTCTGACAGGTTACAAGCTTTTGTATTTAACGTTGAATAGCCCCCTTGGAGGTGAAGCTACCGCACCGGGAGTTAGGATGAAGAGCAAGACCACCGTCACCGAGATCAAGACCCGGAGGGCATTCCGTGCCGCGCTGGGCAGCCTGGAGATTCCTCTGATTCGTCCGAAGCCATCGGTGGTGTTGGTCTACAGCCGTAGCTGTCCACCTTGCGATCGTCTCAAGCAGCTACTTGAAGCCTTGGCGTCAGGTCCTTATCGAGAGCACGTGGCATTTTTTCAGCTCAGCTTCCCGATCTTCAAATTGCTGCAGCCCGGTATCGAAATCCAGTACGTACCCACTTTGTTCTTTCTCGACGGCCATGGTGCCCAGACCCGTATGCATGGCACCGACCGGGTAAAGATCAAACAAGGACTCGATTCGCTCTTTTTTGTCACGGACAAGGTATTCTCGGCAGTCTTCGACTTTCAGGCCCAATAAGGATGTGCCATGCCCGTAGCCTTGATCACCGGATGTTCCAGCGGCATCGGTCGCGCCCTGGCGGACACTTTCAGACACGCGGGGTATGAGGTCTGGGCCACGGCACGCCGACCTGAAGACGTGGCGACCTTGGCCGCCACCGGATTCACCGCCATGCAACTGGATGTCAACGACGGTCAGGCACTGCAACAACTGGCACAACGTATCGAGCAGCAGCACGCCGGTCTCGATGTACTGATCAACAATGCCGGTTACGGCGCTATGGGACCGCTGCTCGACGGTGGCGTCGAAGCCATGCGGCGCCAGTTCGAAACCAACGTCTTCGCCATCGTCGGTGTCACCCGTGCGCTGCTACCGGGGTTGCGCCGAAACCGGGGCCTGGTGGTGAACATCGGCAGTGTCTCGGGTGTCTTGGTTACGCCTTTCGCCGGCGCCTATTGCGCTTCCAAGGCAGCGGTACATGCCTTGAGCGATGCCCTACGCATGGAATTGGCACCCTTGGGCATCCGCGTGATGGAGGTCCAGCCTGGCGCCATCGATACCCAGTTCGCCAGGAATGCCAGCCATGAAGCCGAGCAACTGATGGCCGAGACATCGCCTTGGTGGCCGTTGCGCGAGGGTATACGTGCCAGGGCCAATGCCTCACAGAACAATCCGACTTCGGCGACCCGCTTTGCCGCCGACCTGCTCAAGGCTGCCCGTAAAGCACGACCTCCACGCTTGCTGCGCCTGGGCAACGGTTGCCGAGCGTTGCCGTTGCTGGCGAACCTGCTGCCCAAAGGCCTGCTGGAAAAGGTGCTGATGAAGCGCTTTGGCTTGGCTACGCGCCTGTAGCTATTGACCTGCCTGGTGAGTTCGTTAGGGCTGCTTGAAAAACCACCGAGTGGACAGGCGTCGTGGCGGTATTTGGCAGGACCTTGGTTCAGGCCTGAAAAACCAACAGATGTTTTTTGGAGCCCTCGCACTGCCGCCGATAGCCCTGTTGGTCTATGAGGTATAAGATTTGAATCTACAGATTCATTTTATTTACTTTTGAATCTACAGATCAATCCTCAAGAAGGTGAACATGACCATCACTTCAGCAGCCCAACGGCTGACCAAAGCCCATGGCGTGACAGGCCTGAGAGCGGCCGTAGGGATACTCGAAAAGTGGCTGGCATCGAGTGATCAAGCCTGCCGTATCTTGCGTATTTCCCGCAGCACTTACACCCGTGCCAAACAGCATGACCCCGATTGGTCCGTTGCCCTGGATGCCGACCAGATGCAACGGATCAGCTTTGTCCTGAACATCCACGCAACCTTGCGGGTTATTTTCGATAATCCCGAGAACGTCTATGGTTTTGCGGCGATGGCGAACGATAACGCGTTTTTCAACGGGCGCACCCCGTTAGACATCATGGCGCAGGGCGACATGATCTCGCTGTACGAGACGTTCCGCCGGATTGACGCTCTGCGGGGCGCGCAGTGGTGATCACCGGCCATTTGCCCGTGTTGTGCGGTGATCGCTTGCACGCCTATCGTTTGGTCAACTCCAAGTTCCCGCCAATTGCCTTGTTCGATGACGTGGCGGACGCTGACGAGTTCGAAGTGCTTTACCAGATTCAGGCCCTCACCAATCCGCGGCTACAGAACGAACTGGGTCGACTGGAACTGATCCCGCGTGACGAGATCCCCTTCGGTATTCCTGGTTGCGCCTATGCGACCGCGCCCTTCACTCACGTCAATCCGGCAGGTTCACGGTTCAGTGCTGGCCGCTTTGGCGTGCTGTACCTGGCCCAGACCATGGAAACGGCGCTGGCCGAAGTGCGGTATCACCAGAACAACTACTGGTCGAACGTGCGCGGCCTCAACTACGAACGGTTTGTTTTTCGTGGTCTTTCCTGCCACTTCACGGAGGCGGCTATGAAGGATGCCGCATGCCTGCCACTGACAGATCCCATTTACGATCCCGATGATTACACCCACTCCCGCGTGTTGGGCAGCGCGATCAAAGCGGACAGGTGCCCTGGGCTACGTTACCGGTCCGTGCGCCACCCCGGTCACCACTGCTGGGCGCTGATGACCCCACGCCTGGTTTTATCGATCGTTCAAACCGCTCATTACGAAATGATCTGGCACGACAAAATCACCAGCGTCAACCAGATCACTGACGCCTGATAGCAATGCCGTGGGAGTCGGTTTTTGTGGGAGCGGTCTGGTTATCTGTGTGTTCATAGGCCATGGCCATTAGTCCCTGTTCCAACAGCCGTCACAGCCAGCGGCGGCTCGGCGGCGGCATGAGCGCAATGTGATATTGGTCGGCGACGCGGCCATGCGAGGCTTCGTCCTACACCGACCTGACACCAGCCTGACAACAAAAACATAAGGCAGAGGCACCCGATGAACCTGTCTCTAGAACTGCAGAAACGCCGCAATCGCTTCAACAATCCCCTCGTACACGTCCCCCTGCCGCCCCTGAACGCCCTGCGGGAATGTCTGGTGAAAAGCCTCGGGATCGCCGTCGAGCAACGGGACGACCGCTTGCACTTTCGAACCCTCGATGGTGACCCCTGCACGCTTGAGTATGTCGGCGCCTATCTGGTGCGTCGGACCCTGCACGGCGTCGAGGACGTCAGCGTGCAACAGTGGTTGAGCTTGAACCTGAGCCTGTGTCGGCACTACATGAGTATCGAGTGCCAGGGCCAGACCCCGGTTATCAACGGCCTGATCGTCGAGGAAGCGTCCCAGGAGCTGACCCTGAAAAGCCTGGCCGCCTTTTTCAACCTCTCCAACGCCGCCAAACACACCGCCCACTGAACAGGACCTGCAATCATGTCCGAAGCCAGCCGCAACGACCTGATTCGCCAGTTACACACCCTGATGCCCGACAGCCAGGCCGATTACTTCCAGATAGCGCTTGATCACGATAATCGCAGGCTATGGCTGGAGTACGGCCAGCAAGGGCTGCTGATCATGCTTACGCCGCCGATGGACGGCTCCCCAACCGCTGATTTTGTTATCCAGGGTCCCGGTGGCTCTCTGGCCCTGCTGTTCGACACCTGGTTTCAGGACCAGGCCGCCCAGGCCCTTTTTCTCAAGCTGGCGTTTCCCGACAGGAAGGTCATCCTCGATACCTGTGATTTATTCCTGCAACGCTGCCATGCACCGCTGATGCAGGAGTGATCGCCCATGAGCACCCTTCATGCCGTCCATGCCCGCCCCACCTCATTGTTTCATCAGCCGGCCTCAGAACCGTGCTTGATCAGCTACAGGGAAAAAAACTCGATCTTCCATCAAGCGCCCGACTTGAGACCGGACGACACCTGCCTCGGCGATAACTTGCAAGGTCTCGACGCAGCGATCGCGCAGCGACCGGAAGATAGCGCTCAGCCCTTTGGGGCCGCGGTCGAGCGCATCATGCAGCATCTGCAGGACAGCCTCCCGCCCGAGCAACACCGGGCCCTCGAACCGTTGCAAAAGCTTCATCGGCAGGTCCTTTTATTGACCACCGGCCTCAACGACCCGCACAACCTCGGCAAAAAAGAATTGCAGGCCTGCTACCAGTACTTCAAAACCGCCCAGGGAGCCTTCGACAATCTGGCTTCCCAGACTGATGCCCAAAAGCCACAGGAGTACGAAGACCTGCGCGACCTGTGCAGAATGCTCAAATGGCAATTTCGGGCAAGCCGGGACAAACGAATCAAGACCGTCCTCGCGCAGGCCTTGGCCAAAAGCCGCGCTACGGTCGCCGAGGGTGGATTGTACAGTAGCCGGATCAAGCTCGGGCTGCCGATCGGTACCGGCACACCGCTGGGAGCCAATATCGTGCCCAGCATCGAGCTGTCGTCAAAATTGGAAACCACGCAGACTCGCATCCTCAAGGACACGTCCAGCACCTCTGCCGGGGTGGCGGCACGACTATCGCTGACCCATACCATATCGGCAGAGGCAGGTGTGAACGCAGAGTGGATCACCACCCGCAAGTACAGCAATATCGACAGCTATACCGATGCCAGGGCACTCTCCAAATGGACTTGGTGGAATGGCTCCAAGCGGGACATGCTCACCCAGAGCAGGACCTTGTTCTCCAGTTGCAACCACTATAAGAGAAATACCCGGCTGGCCGCCCAGAGTCTGCCGTACCTGGAAACAAAGTTGGCGGAGCGCGGCCTGGCTTCGCCGCGATTCGAGCCTCATATCCCCACCACCCAACCTATCCAGATCGAATACGGGCAGCGAGAGGCACTCGCGGCAAGCTCGCGGTTCGACGTCCTGGGTCTCGTCACAGCTTCGGCGGATGCAAAAGGCGATCTGCTGCGAACCACGAAAACCCAAGCACTGGATATCATCGGACTGTACGACTGGTCACCCATCAGAGCCAAGGAGCAACTCGGTAGTCCCCGCGAATACGACCCCGCTCTCACACCGGGCAAACTGATCGAAAACCTGCGCGAGCATATCAACGACAGCAGCCTGCAGTTGACCCGTGCGCAATTGAACAGAGAAAACGCCCAGGCGCTACATCAAATTGGTGAGAAACTTGACAGCCGATCCCGGCAATTGACCAGGGAATACATCTACTTCAAGACCCTTGGAACAATCGCCGATGGCTCGGACGAAGATAAAATCATCCGCCAATTGCTCGAAGCTCACGCGATCCTGTTGCGTCCCGAGATCCTGAAGTCGTATACGATAAAGGCCCACACCAAGACCCAGACCATTACTGTCGAATCGAAGCTCAAACTGGCCCCAGGCCTGAGCGCGCAAGCTGGCGTCAAAGTCAGCCGGTCGTCAGTCATCGACGATGATCCGCACTTGTCCGGCACTTATCTGGACATTACGCTCAACGCCCAGTTCGATACACGGGAAAACCTCCAGTACCTGATCTCCAATGGCCTGTCCAAGGCAGGCATTACCGATTTCGACCCCGCTCCGATTATTGGCCAGATCATCGGCACGATATTCTATCAATCCCACGGCGTCTCGGCGAGGTTCTCGCTGAAGATCAAGGAGGGTAAACCGGTGCTTTTGCTTAGCCAGCTATTCTTCACCCAAAAGGATGCATTCAACCAGACCCTCCCGACACTCAGTCCCGTGGCGGTTGAAGTAACCCTTGGCAGCGAGGTTGAGACGCTGCGCGAGGAACAGTTGGGTAGCCAGTCGTTGGACATGATCCTGCCGATTGCCCTGTCCAAACTGGCCAAGGGCGGAGATACCTCCTGGTGGGACCGCTATGTCGAAAAGCATGCGCAGGCTTTTGACGCCTTGCTCAACAATATTGCCGAGACGGACAAAGCTACGCTGATCAGCCGTGAACTGGCGGCGATCAAGGAGAAAATAACCTCCGGAAAAGAAGTGGTGGACCAACTGATCAGTGCAGCCCAGGCAGCCCGCGACCGGCCGGATACCACGACCATGCGCACGGCTCGGGAAGCCCTCAAAACTGTGTTGACCGCCTACATCGACGATTACTATGACGCCAACGTGAAGGCAGCCTGGCGCGTGACCTCATGAGCCGCCTGCCGTAAAGGCGGCGCAGGCGCGGCCCACGACAAACTGACATCACCCACTTACTTCATGTCACAATTTGCCATCGCCCCAGAGAACACCCCATGGACACTCTGCAAAACATGCGCGCCTTCAGTTGCGTGGCCGAGGCCGGGAGTTTCACCGCCGCCGCCGTTCAACTGGATACCACAACTGCCAATGTCTCGCGCGCGGTCTCCAGCCTGGAAGCTCACCTGCAAACCCGTCTACTCAACCGCACCACCCGCCGTATCGCCCTGACCGAGGCCGGCAAACGTTATCTGCTGCGCTGCGAGCAAATCCTCGCCTATGTCGAGGAAGCGGAAGCCGAAGCCAGTGATGCCCACGCACGGCCCGCCGGCTTGTTGAAAGTACACACCATGACCGGGCTCGGTCAGCATTTCGTGATCGACGCCATCGCCCGTTATCGCAAGACCCACCCCGACGTAACCTTTGACCTGACCCTGGCCAACCGTGTGCCGGACCTGCTGGACGAAGGCTACGATGTGTCCATCGTGCTCGCCAAGGACTTGCCGAATTCGGGCTTTGTCTCCCAGCGGTTGGGCATCACCTACAGCATCGTCTGTGCTTCGCCCGACTATGTGAAGGCCAATGGCTGCGCGCGCAAGCCCAGCGAGCTGCTCAACCACGCCTGCCTGCGCCTGGTCAGTCCGGTGACTGCCCTGGACAACTGGATCTTCAACGGCCCCGATGGTCAGGAAGCGGTGACTCTGTCCAGTTCGCCGTTCCTGGTCAACTCGGCCGACGCAATGAAAACCGCGATCACCAGCGGCATGGGGGTAGGTGTGCTGCCGGTGTACGCCGCCATCGAGGGCCTGCGCAACGGCAGCCTGGTGCGCATGATGCCCAGCTACCGCTCCCAGGAACTGAACCTGTACGCGATCTACCCGTCGCGCCAGTATCTGGATGCCAAGATCAAGACCTGGGTCGAACACTTACATAGCTCTCTGCCGGAGATCCTCGCAGCCCACCAGGCCGAGTTGACGGCCTATGAAATGGGACAAGTCCCCCTCGCGACCTGACTGTGGCGAGCGAGCTTGAGATCGCTCTCGACGCAGAGTCCACCGCACAAATTCGGCAAAAAATGATAGCGTGCTAGCTATTCCCGTCGTTCGATGAGCTTTACGATGAAAAAAACCGTACTCGCCTTCAGCCGCGTCACCCCAGCCATGGTTGAGCAACTGCGCCAGGACTTCGAGGTGATCGTTCCCAATCCCAAGCTCGGTGATCTCAATGCCCAGTTCGCCGAAGCCCTGCCTCACAGCCACGGGCTGATCGGTGTGGGCCGTAAACTGGGGCCGGCCCAGTTGGAAAACGCCGGCAAGCTGGAAGTGGTCTCCAGTGTGTCGGTCGGCTACGACAACTATGATGTGGCCTACCTCAGCGAGCGCCGGATCATGCTCACCAATACCCCTGACGTGCTGACCGAAAGTACCGCCGACCTGGCCTTCACCCTGATCATGAGCTGCGCTCGTCGGGCTGCCGAACTGGATGCCTGGACCAAGGCCGGCCAATGGAAAGCCACGGTCGGCCCGGAGCTGTTTGGCACCGATGTGCATGGCAAGATCCTGGGCATCGTCGGCCTGGGCAATATCGGCGCCGCCATCGCCCGCCGCGGTCGCCTCGGCTTCGACATGCCGGTTCTCTACAGCGGCAACAGCCGCAAGCCGCAGCTCGAACAGCAGTTGGGCGCGCAGTTTCGCAGCCTTGAGGCCCTGCTGGCCGAAGCCGACTTCGTGGTGCTGGTGGTGCCCTTGAGCGATAAGACCCACCACCTGATCGGCCAGCGCGAACTGGGCCTGATGAAGCCCGGCGCAATTCTAGTGAACATTTCCCGTGGCCCGGTGGTGGACGAGCCGGCGCTGACTCAGGCACTGCAAGCGGGCACACTTCGCGGTGCCGGGCTCGACGTCTACGAGAAGGAACCACTGGCTGAATCGCCGTTGTTCCATCTGAAGAACGTCGTGACCCTGCCGCATATCGGTTCGGCCACCCATGAGACCCGTGAGGCCATGGCCAATCGGGCCTTGTCCAATTTGCGCAGTGCCCTGCTCGGCGAGCGGCCACGCGATCTGGTCAATCCACAGGTGTGGCAGGATCGGCTATCCGAAGGTCGGTCCTGATCCGCCGCCAGCCGTAGCTGGGTGCTTCGGTCCGCTCCGGACCTCGATGTCCGTCCGACTCAGGTCTCGGGGCGCTGCTTGGCGTCCTTCGACTCAGTTGAAGAAGCGTCGATCTTTTGCGCCTGCGCCGTCAGGGTCTTCTGCTGAGCCTCTTCCCGAGCGGCCTGCTGGCTCAATTGGAAGTTTTGCCAACGCTCGATGACGCGGTCGGAACCGCCTTCGGCCAGTGCGGCGAATGAACTAACGGATAATAAACCGGCAATAATCAATGTAGACAGTTTCATGGACTTGTTCTCCAAGTATGCAAAAAAGAGAGCCGTCTCAGCGGGCTGATAATTTAGAAGTACTATCGAACACTTGTATTAAGTCGCGATTAACAACATGCAGTGCTGATGAGGTGTTTTCAGAGCGGCAGGCTGGAGCCCGCTCCTGGCGCCATTAGTGGCTGAAAGCAGGCGACAGGCGGTGTGATTTTCTTGGAGGGAGGAAGAAATGATGCAACGAAAACAATCAGAAGATTTAAATTAAACTATTTTCCTTCAACACATAATGCTGCGTTAATAATAACGACAATTTTAATGTCAGGATTGCTTTCCATACAGTTCTCGCGGGCCGGCTCTCATGGTGGACATGAGAACCGGCCCAGGGATTACTTCTTGGCGATCTCGGCAGGTGCCGAGGCGGTCTTGGGCTTGATCAGGCTGAAATCGATCAGGGCCTTCTGTGGGCGGGCATAGGGATCACCGATCAGCAATGGGCGGACCTTGAACTGATCGCTGACCACGCTCTTGCTCAGATCCTGCTCATCGAAACTCAGTCCGGCCAGGTCGGTCCAGGTGTGAATCAGGTTGGAACTGCTGTAGGGCCGATTCACGTCCGAAGCGAAGTTCCAGTCATGGGTTTCGCGCCATTTCGGCGATGCCCAGGCGATAAACGGAATAGTGTACATCGGCGCGGTCGGCTTGCCCTCGTTACGCCCGAGGGTGGCATGGCCGGCGGAGTCAAACACGTCTTCGCCGTGATCCGACAGGTACAGCAAAAAGCCGTTGGGGTCGGTCTTAGCGTAATCCTTGATCAGGCTGGACACCACGAAGTCGTTGTACAGCACGGCGTTATCGTAACTGTTGTAGGTGGGTACCTGATCATCGCTCAGGCCCGCGGGAACACCGGTGCGGTCGGTGAACTTGTCGAAGCTCGATGGATAACGGTACTGGTAGCTCATGTGCGTGCCCAACAGGTGAATCACAATCAGCTTACGTGGCGCGCTGTCCGCCAGGGCCTGGTTGAACGGCTCCAGCACATCGCCGTCGTATTGCCGGGCATTCTGATTGCGATTGTTGTTGAGGTACACCCGTTCGTCGGCCTGCTCGGAGAAGGTCGTGAGCATGGTGTTGCGTTTGGTCAAGGTCTGTTGGTTGGTAATCCACCAGGTCTTGTAGCCCGCCTGCTTCATCACGCTGACCAGCGATGGCGTCTTGAGGTACAGATCGGGATTTTCTTCGTCGGCGAACGTCAAGACCTGTTGCAAGGCTTCGATGGTGTAGGGTCGGGGCGTGACGACATTGTCGAAGATCGCCAGTTGCTCCTTGAGCTTGTCCAAGTTCGGCGTGGTTTCCCGAGGATAGCCATAGAGACTCATGCGCTGGCGATTGGTCGACTCGCCGATGACCAGCACCAGGGTGGCTGGCAGCCCGGCCTGGCTGTCCTTGAGATTATGCAGCGGCGGGATCTTGCTGACGTCGTCGAGCATGCCCTGCATATTGTCCAGTTGTTCGCGATAGCGGCGGTAGGCCACTAGCATTTGCCAGGGCACCGCCGGCTCGACGCGAGCTTCGAAACGCTCCAGGCCATCGGCCAGGGTCGCACTGCGGTTGATCTGGGTGAACAGCGGATAACCGAGCACTGCGACCAGAATCGCCGTCGCCGCGACCATGGCCTGCCGGCGTGGCAGATGGACCGGGCGCAAACGGGTCCACAGGAAGATCGCCACGGCGGTATGAGCGATAAACGCCAGCACGATCCACCACCGGAAATACTGGGTCATGTACTCGCCGGCTTCAGAGATGTTCGACTCGAACATGATGAAGATGACGCTTTGCGAAAACTCCTGCTGGTAGATGAAGAAGTAGCCCAGGCTCGCCATGGAACAGGCCCATAGCACCAGGCCGATCACGGCACTGAGCAGACGGGTCTTTTTTGGAAACAGCAGCATCGGCGCCAACCAGATGGCGCTCATGAAGAACGCTTGGCGAAACCCTGCAAAACCGGAAGTGCCGGTCAACTGGATGAGCAGTTGGGTGATACCCGAGAAGTACCAGAAGAACAGGAACAGCCAGCCGAATCCAGCCCAATCAAAACCTTGCGCAGACTTTGGGCTGCGTTTGAACATCACCATAGAACACCCCAACCACTCGCTATCTGAATCGTGACGCCGATAAAAAAGCGCTCGCGAAAACCGGTCGTGCGACTGACGCACGACTAAACGGGTTGAAGTATCGATAGATGCATGTGAAAAGTTCGTGAGTCGGAAGCATTCACCCCCGACCCCGATACAGAATACGCAGCGCCAGACACGCTGCCGACGGGCGTCAGTCGATCACTGGCTCAGCTGTGGCACCGGGACTTGAGCCGCCAGCGATTGCGTGCGAAGCGCTTCACGCAACTGAGCCACCTGTTGTTGCAGGGCTTCGCGTTCGTCTTTCAATTGCCGCAGCTCATCACGACGGATCGTGACATACAGGGTTTGGGGAGGACGTACTGCCGATACCATACCCATTGCTCACCTCGCGAAGGGTCTGTTGCGCGGGAGTCCGCGTCGCTGGAGCGCAGCGCACGGCTCATTCAGAGTAATTTTGGGTTCTTTTTCCGTGCTTGGGAACTTTTTTATTTTTTGTTGTCGATGTGTCCCCCACGCTCCGCCGAGCGTAAGGCTCCTCGATGACCGGACTCAATCGCCCTTGTTGGCCAGGGACTCGACGATTGAGTTCTCCAGCGCCTTGATCTGCCGCCCCGCCACCTCATAGTTGTTCGTCAGCAGGGCGAACACCAGTAACCGCCCGTCGCGGTCGGTAACGTAGCCAGCCAGCGACGACACGCCACGCAGGCTGCCGGTCTTGGCGTGCACGTTGTTGGCCGCCGCCGTCCCGCGCAGACGCTTGCGCAGGGTGCCACCGATCATCCGCTCCGGATTGCCAGCCACCGGCAACGCGGCGTACCAGGCCTGGAACCAGGGTTGGGTTCGCACCGCTAGTAGCAGATCGCCGAGAGTCTGTGCGGAAATCTGGTTACTGCGCGACAAACCGGAGCCGTCGACCTGTTGCAAACCCGTTGGCGATATACCGTGGCGTCGTAGGAAGCCGTTCACCGCCGCCGCACCTGCCGTCGCGGTGCCGGCATTGGCGGTCTTGCGTCCCATCGACTTGAGCAAGATTTCCGCCATATTATTGTTCGACAACTTCAGCAACGGCGCCATCAAGTCCGCCAACACTGGCGACTGATGTTCGATCAGCGACCGAGCCATGGCCGGCGTGGCCACCCCCAGCACGCTGGCGCCTTCGACCACAATACCTTCGCGAACGAGAGCGCTACGGAACAGATCGGCGACCAGTCCGGTCGGTTCCCAGACACTGACCTGGGCGACGCGCCGGGCGCCCTTGGGCAGCGCCCCATCAATGCGCAATAGGTTGCCACCATAACCGCGGCTGACCAGCAGTGGACCGGCACGCCCGGTGGTAGCGCGGTTGATCAGCGTCATGTAGCGATTATCGGGCGTGAAGCTGACACGCGGCGGTTGGCGCACACCAGCGGAGCTCACGTTGACCAGGATCGAACCGGCATCGAAGTCGTCATTAGGCGATACGCTCAGCGCGGAAATCTGCGCGGAAAAATACTGCTGCTCATCGGCACGCTCCCAATCGAGCCCGAGCCGTTCACGGTCGAAAGCCGTGTCATCGAGGATCAGCCGACCACGAACCCGCGTAATGCCCTGGCGTGCCAACTCGGCTGCGAGGGCCTGGTAGTCTTCCTGACGCATCGTCGGATCGCCCGTACCGCGCAGATACAGATCACCGACCAACAGACCACCCTGGCGCGTTCCGGTGGTCAGCACGCTGGTGGCGAAGCGGTAGTTGGCGCCGAGCACCTCCATTGCCGCCGCAGTAGTCACCAGCTTCAGGCTGGAGGCCGGAACCAACCGGGTTTGCGCGTTGTATTCACAGACCAGTTTGCCGCCGTCCGCCTCGCGTACTACCAGCGAGGTCAGCGCTCCCTGCATGACCGGGCTACGCAACCTGCTGTCGAGACTGGCGCAAAAGTTCGAGCGGGGCAGCGGCAAAGGCAACTGCGCCGCTTGCAGGATCACCGTGCGTTTCGGCTCCGGCGCTTTCGGGGGGTGACTGGAGCAGGCACTCAGCAGCACCAGCACAGCCGTCGCTCCCCTCTTGCCGATGCAGCCTTGGAGCCACTTCATCGTCTGCCTCAACTTCAATCGACACACAGAAGAGCCGCACCGAAAGCGCGGCCCACCACTCAGGAGGCACGTAAGGACAAGGCACTTATCGAGTCAACGTGCTGAATTATGCGGTAACACTATCCAGGGAATCCACGGGGGATTGACCCGCTTTTCTGAGACGGGACCGTGGGTGTTCAGGTTGTTCGTGGATGGGCGCAAAAGAAACGGGCCTGCAATGCAGACCCGTGGTTCCTTCAGCGTCGACGATCAGCCATTGGCGGCCAGGCGCACGCGCTCCTTTTCTTCAAATTCCTCTTCCAGCAGAGCGTCTTCCAGATCGCGACGCTCGCCGTTGACTAGCGTCGCGCGTTTAGCTTGCAGCTTGCCAAACAGATGTTCCAGCGCACGTTCCAGCTTGATGGCCGCCCCATCGATCGCTTGCTCCAGCGTATCGGCTTTATGGGTGACCGAAATCGGTTGATGGTTTTTTGGCCGCGCCTCTATCTGGCAGCGCATATCATGCGGACCCGGCTTGTCGCCGTTCTCGTCCTTCAGGTGAATTTCGACCCGTGTCAGATCTTGCTCATAACGTTCGAGTGCGCTCTCAATCGTTGTGCGGACCCACTCCTTCAGTCGAAGGCTGCCTTGAATATGGTTATCACTATTGACTTGGATTTGCATAGTTATTCCCTTATTTCAGCTAGCTCGCAAGAGGCTCGCTACACCGCTGGAAAGCGGTGCAAAAACGTAACCTCTCACTGACAGAGTTGGGCAGCTGAAAAAACAATTCAAGCCTTTTTGAAAGATAATTTTTTCCGACGAAAAAAGCCGGACAAGCCGCAAAAGCACTGGTAAGGTCGGGAGTTGGGTCGGGGTGCTTTGTTGTCATTTTTTGATACAAGCTCACTGAAAAAGCGAGTGGAAGGACTCTTTCCGAGCAGAATCGATCGACGCCAACCTCGACATTGTCGAGGTCCTGTCCTGCATGCGGACAGGGCAGTCAACCTGCCGGTGGTCCGCAATGACGAACTAATCCGGGTGCCGAGCAGTCAATGACTGCGTGTTTCGATCAGAGCGGTGAAGACCATGGACAATCCCTTTCAGTTGATCAACGACGCCTTCCAGCCCGAATACCGGGTCAATCTGAGCCTGCAACGCCTGGATGGCAGCATCATGCTCACCCTGTCAAACGCAGACGGGGTCGTTGCCAAACGGATGATCAGCGCCGAGCAACGCAACGACCGGCGGCGCCTGCAGCGTCTGATCCAGAGCGTGCAGTTCGGCATCGCCATCGAGCAGGGTCACAGCGCACGGGATATCCTCACCGCGATGACCGACAGCAACAACCTCAAGGTGCTGGCCCGGCCAACCAACGTCGCTGGACCGCGCAGCGGCTACCTGAGCAATGGTCTCTAAGGCAGCAACCCTCTATTGTCGGGCGCCGGGACAGCCTAGAGCATATTCTTCTCCACGGTATTTGCCGGGCAATATAAACACGGTGGCTGGTTGCGGGAGCGTTCTGCTCTTACTCTGGTTTTTCTTTGACAGAAGGATATTTTGAGGAAGAGTACCTTACGACGAGAATCGAGAATGCCAACAACAGTACTCCGCCACACACATAGACGATCCCCATATCAGGCGCCTTATGATGTGACACATCACTAATCAACAAACGAATCAATGCCGTAACGCCGATGTACAGCAAAAAACGCAGAGGCATATGATTAGTTTTAAAATAGATCCCGACCATCGCGCCTAATTCAAGGTAAATGAACAACAGCAAAATATCGTCCACGGCAATGTATTCTTGCCCGAGCATTGCGATGAATGCTCTTATAGCTGCAAAGGCGGTGATAGCCCCAATGCCAAACAAAGCCAGGTAGTGAAACCCTTCTACGGCAAGGTTGCCCAAGCTGTTAGCTTCGCCGTGAAGCCTTACTCGCATACGATCTACCCATTTCATAGCATTCTCCCCTACTCCGTCGAATCGACTGAAAATTGTTCATAACCGGCTACGACACCCACACACCGCCCCCATGATGACGCGACAACAGGTCGCCCTGGGATTCGACCAACGGCTGCACGTTTTGCCGCAGACTCTCGGTCCGCTTGGTTTTCACGGTACAGGTCCTCAGCTCGATCGGATGATGCGGGTAGAAGGTGACTGTTTCAATGTCTATGGCCGCATCCAAATATGAGCAAAAAAGAGACCAGGAACCAGGATGAAAGGGGCAGCCTGTGTTTCAAGGCACGTCGATGTGCCACGGGAGCGGAGCTCGCCCACGAAGCAGCCAATCCAGCGCTGCCCCTGACAAACCCTGAAACCCTGCTACGTTAAAAAGCCACTACCCAAACCCTGGGGATTCGCTTATCCTTTATGCTGTATATAAATACAGTAATCGCAAAGACAATTTATCGTGAAGGCATATGAGGTGGTAAATGGCCGTCGAAGTGGTATACCGCAGCAGCCGAGATCTGGAGCGCTTGTTCATGGATAAAGCCGAAGCTGATCGTCATGACAAGATGCTCGAACTGGCCGAGTTGCTGGCTGAAGTCCTGCAAAAAGCCGTGCCCTCGCTGAGCGAGCAACAGGTGGAAGAAGTCGGTATCTACATGGCGAAGAACCGCGATGTGTTTGCCAAGGCCTTCAAGAGCCAGCCAGATGCCCTCGCCGAGCTGCTTTCGGCTCCGGTCGAAAGCCAAGCGTGAAGCCTTGTACAAGAAGGCCCCCGGCTTCAAATCCAGGGCCTTTGCCATGAATACCTCAGCGGTACAGCAGTCGCTCCGCGAGCGCGTCCGCTACCCGCGCCGGCGAGCGCTTTTCCGCCTGTGCATGGGCAAAGACTTCGGTCAGGCGCATGCCGATCCGCGATAGGTGCGCCGTGATATTCGCCAGCTCCTCGCCCCGATGCTTGAGCGCCACGTAGATCAGGCCGCCGGAGTTGATCACATAGTCCGGCGCATAGAGGATCCCACGCTTTTCCAGTTGATCGGCGACGCTCAAGCTGGTCAGCTGGGTGTTGGCGGAACCCGCGACCGCCGCGCAACGCAGTTGCATCACGCTCTGGCTAGTCAGGACATTGCCCAGGCCGCAAGGGGCAAAGATGTCGCAAGGCGTACTGATCAACGCCTCGCTGATCACCGGGTGTGCGCCGAACTGCGCCATCGCCAGTTGCACTTTGCCCTGGTCATTGTCACTGACCAGCAGTTCCGCCCCCGCCGCGTGCAACTGCTCGGCCAGGGCATAACCTACATTGCCCAGTCCCTGGACCGCCACCCGCAGACCTTCGAGATTGTCGCTGCCCAGACGCGCCATGGCAGTGGCGCGAATGCCGGCGAACACGCCCATGGCCGCATGGGGTGACGGATCGCCGGCGCTGGTGGTGCTGGTGACATGCTGGGTGCACTGGGCGATGCAATCCATGTCCGCCGTCGAGGTGCCGCTATCGACCGCTGTGATATAGCGACCGTCGAGCTGTTCGATACAGCGCCCGAACGCCTCGAACAAGGCCGCCCGGCTTTCGACATGGGGTGGCCGGATGATCACCGCCTTGCCGCCGCCCACCGGCAGCCCGGCGAGAGCGGCCTTGTAGCTCATGCCCTGAGCCAGACGAATGGCATCGATCATGGCCGTTTCATCATCAGGATAGGCAAGGTAACGACAACCGCCCAGGGCAGGTCCCAGGCGACGGTTATGGATGGCAATCACCGCCTTCAACCCAGTCACCGGGTCGACGCTGAGGTGCAGCGATTCAAGGCGAGTGCTTTGCATAAGAGCAAACATCGAATAGCCCCCTGATCACTTCTTGTACAGCAAGTCTCGTACAGCGATTATAGGCTTCATCGCAGAGAATGCCCAAGTACTGAGGAATAAGCCGATGCCCGCTGCAAGCTTTATGACATAACTCATCCGGGCTCCGAAGGCACTGGACGAAACCTCGCCACAGGACTAAAACAGAGCATCTGCCGGAGATTTCGATGACCCCCCGTCAAGCCTTCTTTGCCTGCCTGGACCGCACTCCGCCCGCCATGTTCGAAGCCGCGCTGTGGCTGGCCGCCGAGCATGATCCGGATGCACGACCCGACAGCCTGTTGCGAGACTTCAAGGACTTGCAGCAGCGGGTCAGCGCAGGCTTACCGATGCTGCCGGTCAGCGAACTGGCGCAGCCGCTGCTGTGCCACCTCAACGACCTGGGTTTCCAGCAGGATGAGTTCACCCCGTTGCGCCCTCATGCGGCGCTGCTCGATAAGGTCTTGCAACGCAAGCGTGGGCAGCCGCTGGTACTGGCGCTGATTGCCCTGGAGTTGGCCCGTGGCCTGGAAATCCCGCTGGAAGGGGTGAACTTCCCCGGACACTTCCTGCTGCGAGTGCCGGGAGCCGACCACTTGCTCGACCCGTGTGGCGGTCGCCGCCTCTACCCCAACGATTGCCGCGAACTGCTTAGCCGCCAATACGGCCCAGGCATGCTTTTGCACGCCGAGCATATGCAAACCGCCACGCCGATACAGATGCTCCAGCGCCTGTCGCGTAACCTGCGGCAATTGCATCTGGCCAACGATGATTTCCTCGCCGGGCTGAGGGATGCCGAACGGGTCCTGGAACTGGGCCAGGGCAACGCCGGCGACTACTTGGCTCGCGCCAGCCTGTACCAGAAGCTGGAATGCCCGAGGGCCGAACGTTACGACCTGGAGCGGGCCCTGCTACTTAGCGACGACCCCCTCCAGCAGCTACGCCTGACGGAGCGGCTGGGGCAGTTGCCACCCAATACGGTGGTGCATTAGCTCAGATGAAACCTTACGCCAGCCCCTTCTGCTTGAAGCAACCATGATCTCAGTAGCACCTGGACGTTCATTTTTCTCGTAGGTCCTTTATCGCTCATCGACTCGTCAGTTTCCCGCGACACCCGGCGATAATGTTCTCTGATGACTCCCCCGTCACATTCGTGCCCGCCGTTGGCATAGTCATGCACTATTTGAGTCTTTATTTCCGGGGGCAAATCCTTATAACTTTTTTCCAAAAATCAATCCAGAACAAACTGGCACAACAACACTCGCTTCGGTCTTTATAAAAAAGCAAACAGCAGGCTTGCGGCGCTATTGATACGGACTACAAAAATTCATTCGCTGGCTGGCCGCCAAGACTCGCCTATAAACCTCTCCTGATTCACCATGCAATCAGCCGCCCAGGTCCAGGTAATGAGAACAATTGTGCCTCGCCGTCAGGCAGTTGATTTTCGCAACTGTTGGTACCGCGCTCTAATCAGATGTTGCTGCAAATGCCGTAGAAAGCCGATTTCGAAGGCATCGCGTTGATCACCTTCCGGGTAGTCGCGACGAGCCTGGGCCAACTGCCCCCATAAAGGATGGGTGGTTCGCCGATCCAGCCAGAGGTTGGCGCAGCGTGCGCCACTGGCAATTTCCTGAGCAAATTGTTCGTCCCTGAGGGGAAGCGGTGAATCATTGATACTCCCGTTGGCACTGGTGGAGGGCGCACAGGCACACGACAAGATATGCTGTTGTCGCAGGATCGCCATGTCGTATAGAGCGATGGCATCCTTGATCAGCTTATTGGCCAGCGCCTGTTGTTGATCGCCCTGAAAAGTGAGCGTGTGGACACCGTCGAGAAAGAGACAGGCGATATTGCGCAAATGATCGACCGCTTCGCTGGAGTTCAGGAGGTGCGCGGGCAGGCAGCAGAGCAATGAGCGCTCAATCATGAAAAGGGTGTCCATCATTGATGTGCGCTAAATGGGTTTGAAACAGATCGTGATGTGCCTTTTGACTACCGGCCTCGAATATGAGCAGCAGGTGATCGGTAAAATTTCTGTCATTTGGATTAACGTTGTTGCTCACTCCATTAGCTCCTATGCAAAAGCATATCAGCAAGCTCCTTGAGCCGCTCCGCCGCAGATGTTCCTTCCGAAAGACTCCTTCGGTTCTCAGTCGAAACGACATGGTGATTAGTGCCTAAAAATTTCCCCTCAAAAAATGTGACACTCACTCATAGATAGCTCGCATGTAATACAATCGCCCGTTCGACAGTAGGGAATGCGGTGTGCGAGGCGGCCCTCAAATAGACCATAGAATTTTCGGGGACAGTATCCATAAAACCAATCAAAAAATTAAGCACTTTTGTAATTAAATGCTTATTTTTTAAAGTATCGGAATTTAACACACTGTGCATGCAGTGCGTGCACACGAATTTCTGTAGGAATTTTACATGACAAAAAAAAATCACCGACAACAATTTATGATTGTGCTGGGAATAGTAAAAAGTACTAATTTGATATACTCAAAGAGACTCAGAACAAAGACGAGCCATTCCAAACGCATACAAAAATCTTGACGGCCAGCAGAGTAAGGCGCGTTACAAAATAAATTAAAAACTCTCACTTCGATGAAGCCATCAGCATGGACAACAAAGTACATTTTATATTATTTTTATATAAATTTTTATGCTGGACTGCTAGCTATTTCCATCCGGCACTTCGACAAGCGCACATGATTGACTGCAGATGCGTAGCTAAAATATTGAACATACACGCTCTCCTGAATAGTTAACCAGCCTGATTATTTTCGTCGTATTGCTGAAGCTTATTCATGGAGCACATAGAAATATAGTCTCTGTTATAGGCAGGTGGTAAGTATTGTATGCACAAGAAGGAAAAAACCGAACATTTGAGAAGCAACATCAAGTATTTGATAAAAAGCCGTGGGGAAACGCAGCTATCTCTATGCAATGCCAGCGGCTTGACCAGGACTACCATATATAACATCCTGGAAGGCAGAGTGATCAATGTACAGCATTCAACAATTCGCAAAATCTCCGATTTTTTTGGTGTTTTTTATCAGGAAATAGAGACTATTGACTTCGAAGTGAAAGAAACCATAGAAAACAGCGTTTCCCTGGACGGAAACATGAATCCAGCAGCTGTCCCTATCATTCAGGAAGCCTTTATTTTGCAGAGCCTGAATAAAAGAGTTGGAGAGTTGGTAACGAATCATCCCTTGACTTATTATTTTGGCGTGTCATGCAACTTGATCGGTGTATTGCTGGAAAATGAAATCACGGGATTTAATGAGCCGGGAGATTTGTTGATTGTAAAAAGGGGGATTTCCAATGTCCATGCTGAAAAATTGGTGTACGACAAAATAATTAAAAAATTATTTGTGACAAACAAGAAAAATATTGATCTGGAGCGGTTCTGTGTTATAGGCGATCTAATAGACGAGAGACTCAATGGTCACTGATGTGGAAAGTATCAAAAGCGTCAAATACAAACTATTAGGATTTGAGAGTTGTAGGCGCTTTGCAGTCATCATGATTATTTCCACGGGAAAGGTCATTAAAATAAAAATGAGCGAGTTACTTAAAAGTGAAACAATAGACAACCCAAGTAAATCGGAGATAAAAAACATATATAGGAGATTTTATTCCAGCGAAAAAATATCGACAGTATATGAGGTGAATGACCACCATGAAACCTCATGGATGATCTATACCGCGCTGAATCTACTGCTATTCACGCTTTATATTTTTACCAATCTTGCCGCGACCAAGCCCATTTATGTGGAGCGGCTCGACATCATTGTCACTCCGGGTATTTTTCTCTATCCCCTGACTTTTTTAATTGTTGATTTATTGAATGAGTCATACGGGCTTAAGCTCGCAAGAAGAGCTATATTACTTGCTTTTGCAGGTAATGCCCTTATCATACTTTTGCTGAGTGCCTCTACCTATCTTCCGGGATTACCCGGCTGGAAACTTGACTCTCCATATAACGAAATCATTACTCATGTGCCTCTGTGCTTTTGGCATCTTCTGTCTCGTTTCTATTTTCTGAATATGTCAATTCGTATCTGCTATGTAAAATTAAGGAGCTGACAAATTCAAGATTCTTGTTTTTGCGAGTATTTTTAAGCACTTTGTTTGCCGTGATAATAGATAGCATTCTTTTTTGCTATATCGCTTTTTACGGCAGTATGCAAAACAGCGACATAGTCAGCATGATTTACGTACAGGTAATCATAAAAATATTTTTCGCTTTTTTTAATATATTACCTGCCTATGGCGCAAGGTCACTATTTAAAAAATACGCACCCAAAAATCAAGTGTGACGATTAAAAATTTATTGCTGAAAAAAATGCTCTTCCAACAATGCGGTCAGAGACTGGGGGCGCCGCAATTGACTAGGTTCTGTACGAAATGTTTTCGAGCGAAGGGGCCAGGCAAGGCGAAAGCAAACGAACAAGCGCAGTTGACGGGTGGTCAATGAGCATTGCGAATCGGCTTTCAACGCCATATGGGCGAGCACAGATACATTTCCTACAGAGCCTAACAGAACTACCTAGAGCAAGCCTGCTCCAGCAAAGGCCCAGAGTGTCGCTTATCAGGCCGGAGTATCCGGCTGGTTGGCCGGGTGGGCTTGGATAAATGCAGCGTGCTGGTGCGCCAACGCGGCAACCCGACAAATGCGCGGATACACCTCCAGGGAAATCTTGAAGCGTTCGGCGGCATATAATTGAGGAAGCAGATAGACGTCGGCCAAGCCCGGCTCGTCGCCAAAACAATAACCGACGTCGCCGATCAGTTGCTCGACGACGGCCAACCCCTGACTGATCCAATGCCCGATCCACGCCTGCACCCGCTCCTCATCGTGCCCCCATTGGCGTAGCAGGTTGAGGACACTGACATTGTGCAACGGATGGATATCGCAGCCGATCAAGGCCGCCACGGCCCGTTCACGGGCTCGGGTCGACAGGTCGCGGGACAGCAGCGGCACCTGGGGATAACACTCCTCCAGGAATTCGATGATCGCCGAGGATTGAGTCAACACGTGACCGTCATCGATGCGTAGCGCCGGCACCCGTCCTTGCGGGTTGATCGTCAGGTACGCCGCCTGCCGGTGCTCGCCGCCGCCGGCGGCAATCAAGTTGACTGCCAGCGCCTGGTAATCCAGCCCCTTGAGGGCCAGCGCGATCCGCACGCGATAGGAGGAGGTCGAACGGTAATAGGTGTAAAGCTCCATGGTTCGCTCCTCTCAACGTGCCGGCAGAATCTTCCCGCGACATTCGCCAAAGCCAATGGAGGCGAAGCCTTCACGGTGGCAACGGGCCCGCAGGATGATTTCGTCACCCTCTTCGAGGAATCTGCGCATTTCGCCCGACGCCAGTTCCAGCGGTTTCTTACCGCCCTCGGTGATCTCCAGCAAGCTGCCGAACTGCCCGGCCTCGGGCCCCGACAAGGTACCCGAGCCGAACAGATCGCCAGCCTGCAACTGGCAACCGTTGACGCTGTGGTGCGCGATCATCTGGGCCACGGTCCAGTACATATGGCGAGTGTTGCTCAGGGTCAGGCGCTGGGGCGGCAGCTGCTGCTCGCGCATCGATTCGGTCAGTAGCAGCGCTTCCAGTTCGATATCGAAGGCGCCGGTTGCCTGGTCAAGTGGATCGGACAGGTACGACAGCAACGGTGGATCGCCCACCGGGCGTGGTGGTTGGGCCTGGCGAAAAGGTGCCAGGGCCTCGGCGGTGACCACCCAGGGCGAAATACTGGTGATAAAGCTCTTCGACAGGAATGGCCCCAGCGGCTGATATTCCCAAGCTTGCACGTCTCGCGCCGACCAGTCGTTGAGCAAGCAGAAACCGGCGACGTGATCCGCCGCGTCAGCAATGGCGATCGAGTCGCCCATGGCATTGCCCTGGCCGATCCAGATCCCCAGTTCCAATTCATAATCCAGGCGCGCACAGGGACCGAATACCGGCTCACTCTGTCCGGCCGGCAAAGTTTGACCCCATGGCCGCCGCACGTCGGTGCCGGATGGGCGAATGGTCGAGGCCCGGCCGTGATAACCGATCGGCAGGTACTTGTAGTTAGGCAATAGTGGGTTGTCGGGGCGAAACAGCTTGCCGACGTTCCGCGCGTGTTCAATGCCCACGTAGAAGTCGGTGTAGTCGTTGATCTTTGCCGGCAGGTGCATCACGCAGTCCGCTGCCAGCGCCAGCACATTCTTGCCCAGGGTTTCGACCTGGCCGCGCAGGCTGCTGCCTTCGCCCAGCAGGTCCATCAGACGCTCACGCAGGGCCACACGGGCAGCGCGACCGAGTGCAAAGAAGGCGTTCAACTGGCCACCCTGGCAGGCCTCGACCGCTGCCTTGGCGGCCCCGTCGAACAGGCCGGCTTCCAGGGCGGCCTGCAAGTCGAAGATATGCTCGCCGATCGCCACGCCGCTGCGCGGTGCCGATCCTGGGCGGCTGAAAACGCCCAGCGGCAGGTTCTGCAATGGGAAGTCGGTGTGCCCGTTGGCGGACGCAACCCAACTGCGTGTGAAGGTCGGTTGAGTCATGGGTTATCTCCGATCCGGATTGAAGGTGACGGGCAAGGTTGCCCAGCAAGCGTCGTAATGGTCCTGCAACTGCGGGCAGCCAAGGGCGAAGCGGCTTGGGCGCAACACTTGGCTGGTCTCGAACATGAAGGCCATGGTGTGGTCGATCTTGCTCGGCGCCAGGTAGGCGGCAATCGCCCGGGTGCAGGTTTCGCCATCCGGGCCATGAGCACTCATGCAGCTGTGCAGCGAGGCGCCACCTGGTAGAAAGCCTTCGGCCTTGGCGTCGTAGGTGCCCTGGATCAGGCCCATGAACTCGTTCATCAGGTTACGGTGGAACCAGGGCGGTCGGAAAGTGTTCTCCGCTACCATCCAGCGCGGCGGGAAGATCACGAAGTCGAGGTTGGCCTGGCCGTGGACACTGGAAGGTGAGGTCAGGACGGTGAAGATCGACGGATCCGGATGATCGAAGCTGACCGTACCCAGGGTATTGAAGCGCCTTAGATCGTATTTGTACGGCACGTTGTTGCCGTGCCAGGCGACTACGTTCAGCGGCGAATGATCGAGCTGGCAACCCCACAGCTCTCCAAGGAATTTCTGTACCAGGGTGGTCGCTTGCCTGAGGTCTTCGTAATGGGCCACCGGCGTGAGGAAGTCACGGGAATTGGCCAGGCCATTGCTGCCGATGGGCCCGAGCTCCGGCAGGCGCAGCGGCGCGCCGTGGTTTTCGGCGATATAGCCGCGGGCCTGCGGGTCGAGCAGTTCGACGCGAAATTTCAGCCCCCGTGGCAGCACGGCAATTTCCAGCGGTTCCAGTTCCAGAACGCCGAGCTCCGTGGTGATACGCAGGCGACCCAGTTCGGGCACCAGCAACAGTTCGCCGTCGGCATTGAAGAATACCCGCTGCATCGAACAGTTGGCACGGTAGCTGTAGAGGCTGACCCCGGTGGGCCTGTCCGCGTCTGAGTTGGCCGCCATGCTCACCAGCCCATCGATGAAATCAGTCGGCTCGGCGGGGATCTCCAGCGGGCTCCAGCGCAGGCGGTTGGGCGTCACGGCGCCTAGCGGACCACCGGCCAGTTGCCGGTCGAGCCGGGCGAACGCCTGGTGCTTGGCCGACGGCTGGATACGATACATCCAGGTCCGTCGAGTTTCGCCGCGGGCCATCGTGAAGGCCGTGCCGGAAAACAGTTCGGTGTAGAGCCCGTAGGGCGCTTTTTGCGGCGAGTTTTGGCCGACCGGCAAAGCACCGGACAACGTCTCGCTGCTAAATTCGTTGCCGAAGCCGGACTGATAGGCCAGCGCCGTGGCGTCGAGATTCATGGAACCTCCTGATGGAGTAAAGCGTTGCCTGCCTCGGTCATCGACAGACAGCAAGCTCGGCTTGTTTTTATTAGATCGAAATTATGTATTACGTAATTTGATTATGAAAAACGTAATTTGATTGACGATGCTCGTCAAGCTATAAAGACGCCCATTCGTCTTGAGATCACATTGCCTCCATGGAAAAGCCGCGCAGTACCCGCGACAGCAACGCTAAACAGAAAGTCCGCTCGGCCGAGGTCGGTACCGACATCCTCAAGGCCCTGGCCGAGCTGTCGCCCAGCACCTCGCTGTCGCGCCTGGCCGAGCGTGTGCAGATGCCGGCGAGCAAGGTCCATCGTTACCTGCAGGCGCTGATTGCCAGCGGCTTTGCCGAACAGAACGGGGCCACCAACCACTACGGTCTCGGCCGCGAGGCACTGCGGGTCGGCTTGGCGGCGCTGAATGGCATGGATGTGCTGCAGGTGGCCGCGCTCCCCCTGGCGGAGTTGCGCGACGACCTCAATGAAAGCTGTTTCCTCGCGGTCTGGGGCAACCACGGCGCGACCGTGGTGCATATCGAACCGGCCGTGCGTGCGGTGACAGTAGTGACGCAGTTAGGCTCAGTACTACCGTTGCTCAGCTCATCCACCGGACTGGTGTTCAACGCCTTTCTCCCGGATCGGGAGACCAGCGATTTGCGCGAGGCCGAGCTCAAGGCCGGCCACCCTCACCCCTTGGCCGATGCGCCGACCTACGCCATGACCTGCGAACAGATCCGCCGGCGCGGCCTGCATTTTGTCCACGGATTGTTGATGCCGGGGGTCGACGCATTGTCAGCACCGATATTCGATGCCGTGGGCAAGGTGGCGGCAGTATTGACTGTGGTCGGCCCGACCTCACTGTTCCAAGCCGATGAAGATGGCCCGGCGGCCAAGCGCCTGCTGGCGGCGAGCGAAGCCATCAGTTGGCGGATGGGGTATCAGAAGACCTGAATCGCCGGTCGCGTTCGGTCGGGCGATCAATCCGAGAGGGTCATCCGGCTTTCCCGATGGTTCTCGTCCAGGGCGGTGACGGCATAGACGCACGCAGGCTCGCTTTGCGGCGGACTGTTCCAGATATGCAGGCAACCGGCGCGACGCAGGGTTGCCACCAGGCAATCGGCCCGGGCGATGTCCACAGCCACTCCTGAGGGGAAGCGGTAAATCGCGTAGTACCGGGTCTTGTCCACGGCATTGGCGCTGCTCTCATGCCATTTGACCTGTGTTCCCCAGTTATGCTGCTGTTGCTGCACACAAGACGGCGCCGCTGGCGGCTGCCCGGCTTTCCAGGGCATGGAGGGGATCAGCGCCGGATAACGCCAGATATCCGCGCGTATGGCCGCGATGGCGGCCTGAGTCTGGGGCGCTCGTAGGAAGCGCTGGCGAAACAGGATGCTGCCGCGAATCTCGGGAATATCGAGATTCCATCGCAATTGCCGATCGAGTTCGGCGCCCCCTTCGCCTTCGCTCCATTCCGGCTCCCGCTGGCTGGGCACCCCCACTTTGTAGAGTGCCTGACCGATATAGAGGTGAACATTTTTTCCGCGCACGGTATCCGCCCACCAGCGCGTCACGATATCGAACTGCGCCGCCTTCAGACCGAAAGTCCAATACACTTGCGGCGCAATGTAATCGATCAGTTCCTCCGTGACCCAAAGTCGGGTATCGGCATAACCGGCGTCATAATTCGGAATACCCGCCGAAGTATCGGACCCTCGGGGGTCGTCCTTGCGGTTACGCCAGACACCCGCGGGGCTGACACCGAACTTCAAGGCAGGCTTGAGTTCACGCAACTTGCGAGACAACTGTGAAATCAACCGGTAGGTATTATCACGACGCCAATCGCCTTTATTATCAAACGCCTGCCCATAGCGGGAAAATGTCGCCGCGTCGTCAAGTCTTGAGCTGGCGGATTCGTAATAGAAGTAGTCGTCGAAATGAATACCGTCGACATCATAGTTGAGCGCCACTTCCAAGACGCCTTGAATGACCCAGTCAACGGCCTCGGGGATGCCCGGATCCAGCACGAAGCGATCATAGGCCACTGCGACCCATTCCGGGTGCGCGACATACACGCTGGAGGGGGCCCCCGGTAACGTGTTGCGCAATGAGTCGACGGTGCTTTGCCGGGTATCCATCGATACACGGTAGGGGTTGAACCAGGCATGCAACTCCAGGTTTCTCGCATGGGCCTGTTCGATGACGAATGCCAGCGGATCGAAGCCGGGGTCCTGGCCCAGCGTACCGGTGAGCCAGGCCGACCAGGGCAGGATGGCCGACCGGAAAAATGCATCCGAACAGGGCTTTACCTGAAAGAACACGGCATTCATGTTCAGCTTGACCAGTTCGTCCAACTGCTCGATCAGCTCGTTTTTCTGTACTCTGACCCGTTCGGCCTCATCGCCGATCGTTGATGACGCCCGTGACGGCCAATCCAGGTTGGCTACCGTCGCCATCCAACTGGCGCGCAAATGATGTTTATCCGCATGAATAATATCGGTGTTCATTTGAATGTTCCTGTTTTATCGATAGACAGGCCCAAACCGCCATTTCATGCCTCGAAACAAGCGATGTATCATTGAGCACTCAGGCTTTAAAAAAACAAAATAGACAAACACCGTCAAGCCGTGGATCTGAGTCAATATATTTCCTGAAAATTCAGAAAACAAACTTCAAAACCTCCTACTGCTTTTTAAGAAAACTCTTAAAAAAATATTTCCCCGCAGCAACTATTGTATGCATTCACACCTAAAAGAGTTCACCTCATGAACATAATAAAATACAACGCTTACCGTGCTGATAAAAGTTTTGACAGCCGAGTCCGTTTTCTGGTGATGCATTATACGGCGACCAACTTCCAGTCTTCGATCAACAGCTTGACCGGCCCCCATGTCAGTGCCCACTATTTGGTGCCGGATCCAGACGATGCGTCCTACATTGCTGCCGGCTACAGTGCACAGAATATCTTCAACCTGGTCAACGAGAACGACCGCGCCTGGCACGCGGGAGCCAGCGCCTGGGGTAACCGGATCAATCTCAACGACAGTTCCATCGGCATCGAAATCGTCAACCTGGCGACCGACGACAATGGGCAGTTCACTTTCCCCCCCTATCCCCCCACCCAGATCGAGGCGATCAAGGAGCTGGCGCTGAATATCCTGGCGCGTTACCCCACCATCAGCCCGGTCAACGTGGTCGGCCACAGTGATATTTCAATAGGACGAAAAAGTGATCCGGGCGCGGCCTTCCCATGGCAGCAGTTGCATCAAGCCGGCATCGGCGCCTGGTACGACGAGACGACAAAAGATCATTACGTCAATCGTTTCACTGAGCGGGGCCTGCCCCAGCAAGCCAGCTTGCTGACGCTGTTCAAGACCTACGGCTACGAGACGTCGAAAGCGACCTCGGAGCAGGGTTTGTGGCAATTGATCCGCGCCTTTCAATTGCATTTCAGGGCCAGCAACTATGACGGTCGCCTGGATATCGAGACGGCCGCTCGCCTCGCGGCGCTGGTGAAAAAATACTTCCCTGCCTCCGCGATCTGAGAAAAGGCTGGAGCACAGACAGATCCGAGGCCAACGCAGTTGGCGATGTCGACCAGACGCCTAAGGGCATCTCGACCCGCGGCATTACACTCTGAACCCAGGGTCTTGCTGGTCGAGCTTGCGCAACAAGGCCGGCCAGGCCAGTGCCCCACCCATGCCCTGGGCACTGCGGGTCACTCCGGCAATCATCGCCTTGGCGCCGGCGAGAACCTGCGGTTCGATGGCAATCAGCTGTGCACCGCCATTTTGCGCAAGGACCTGGATATCGCAGGCGCGCTGGAAGACGAACATCATCAGGAAGGTATCGGCGATACTGGCACCACAGGTCAACAGACCATGGTTATGCAGCATCAAGAAATTGTTCGACCCCAGATCGGCCTGCAGGCGGGCCTTTTCCTCATGGTTGAGGGCTACACCTTCATAAGCGTGATAGGCCAGGCTCGACAGGACGAACAGCGACTGCTGGCTGATGGGCAATACCCCTTGGCGCTGCGCCGAAACCGCCACGCCTGCGGCGGTGTGAGTATGCAACACGCAGCTCACATCATGGCGGACTTCGTGGACGGCGCTGTGGATGGTGTAGCCGGCGGGGTTGATCTCATAGGGGCTGTCCATCAGCTTGTGCCCGGCCAGGTCGACTTTCACCAAGCTCGAGGCGCTGATTTCATGGAACATCAACCCATAAGGGTTGATCAGAAAATCTTCGGTACCCGGCACCTTGGCCGAGATATGCGTGAAGATCAGGTCATCCCAGCCATGCATCGCCACCAGACGGTAACAGGCTGCCAGATCGACGCGAGTCTGCCATTCGGCGGCGCTGACTTGATCCTTTATGCTCGCTGGGGTTGCAACAGGGGCTACGCTCACAGTACTGACCTCGGCATTGTTCTGTTTTGATCTTACTCGATTGTCCAACAGTCTAGTCAGCCCGTCGCCACCATGGGGTTGCATTGCCAGCCAGCTTGATGACTCAGCGGGTCAGCTTCGATGACGTAAGAAATAGTCCACTGCGCATCAAATCAGCGCCCGCAACAACGGCGCAGCAAACAACTTCAGCAGGCTCATCAACGCCGCAATAGAACAGCGGCATCTGCGCCATCAGCCAGCCGCTGCCCGGTTGCAACGCGGTCGGCTTGATCTTGTTCGAGGTGAACGCCCAATCAGCCCCGCAATACACTGATAAACGAAGCCAGCCAAGGCTCGGCATCGGTTTCGGGGGTGACACTTTCGCTGGCATCCAAGCGCAGCATCTCCTGCACTTCAGCCACACCGAGTTCGGCAAACAGCTCGCGAAACTGCTCACCAGCGCCACAGAAGGTGTCGCCGTAAGACGCATCGCCCAAGGCGATCACCGCACCGGGCAGGCCACGCCAGGCTGCCGGTAACTGGTCACGAATGGCCGAATAGAGCGGCTGTACATTATCCGGCAATTCACCCAGGCCGGTGGTGGCGGTCACCACCAGAAAGGCCTGTGGGGCGAAGGCCAGAATATCGGCCAGGCTGGCGCGAGGGTTGTGCCAGGCTTCGAATCCGGCGTTATCGAGAATCCGCTGGGCGTGACGGGCGACTTCTTCGGCTGTGCCGTAGACCGAGCCGGAAAGGATGGCGACCTTCATCAATCTGATCCTGGAGCAGAGTAAAAAGCGTAGGATATTAACAGGTGAGAAACATTCCCACTGAAAATTCATTTGTATCTACTGACTTGGCATTGACCATCCAGGACATTCTTTTACACTCCTGAGATTGCCAATGGACTGCGGATTATTTCAACGATGATCAACCCAAAACTGCTGCAACTGGTAATCGATGCCTCCAACGACGGTATCGTCGTCGCCGAACAGGAAGGCGAAGACAACATCCTGATCTACGCCAATCCGGCGTTCGAACGCCTGACCGGCTACAGCAACGAAGAAATTCTCTACCAGGATTGTCGCTTCCTGCAGTCCGGCGACCGCGACCAGCCGAACCTGGAGCTGATCCGCGAAGCGTTACGCAGCCGCAAGCCCTGTCGCCAGATCCTGCGCAACTATCGCAAGGACGGCACGCACTTCTGGAACGAGCTGTCGATTTCTCCAGTATTCAACGAGAGCGACCAACTGACCTATTTTGTCGGAGTCCAAAAAGATGTGACGGTCCAGGTCAAGGCTCAGCAGCGGGTGGCCCAATTGGAAGAGCAACTGGCCAAGGTCAAGGCAGAACTCGAAGCGCTCAAGGCGACCGGCGGTGCCAACCAATAGTGGAATCCGTTGTCTGAAGGTACATTCAGCGCTTTTTGCAGGCGCGTTTCCCACTTTTTGAGCTTGATCATGCACCGCGACGCCCTTCTGACTCCGGACGAGCTGGATTTCATACGGACCCTGCAACACAACCCGCAGCTCAACAAGCGCGATACTTCTTCAAGCTTGCTGGTCAATGGGGTGTCGCAAATCCGCGATCTGCTGACGCGCCTGGCGACCCATGAGCAAGTGACGATCCAGGCGCGCTTCGAAAACCAGAAAATGACCTTCCCCCTGCACCTGGTGGAAGACGAATTCCACGCCCAACATTTGCACGTGGGAGTGCCGAGTATCTACGAGGACGGGCCGATAGCCCGTCCCTGGCGGCTGACTCTGGACGAGCCAGTGGCCTTGGAAAACTCCCGAGGCCAATCCAGCGCCCTGGCGGTACGTGCGGTATCGTTCCAGGGTGTGCTGGTGGAAAGTCGCAACGGCATCAAGCCCCCCAGGCAGTTCGCCCAGTGGTTCAGCCCTCCGGGGTATGAGCGCATTGCCTTGCGTGGGCGGTTCGAGCGGGAAGCCGAGCAAGGCCTATATGCCTATCGGCTCAGCCAGAGCGATGAGAGCGAAACCGAACGGCTGCGCCAGTACATTCTGCAACAGCATCGCCTGGCCCATCCGCAATTTCACAGCGAGCCCCATTAGGTATCCAGCTTGCCCGCCAGCAGTTGCTGCAGGCGTTGGCGCATCTGCTGCCCGTCATGCCCCAGGCAACCAATACTGGTGCCTTCAAGGGAGTCTTGCAGCAGATCCGCCACATCGCCGGCAAGCATCACCGGGCACTCCACCGCCAGCGCCAGCCGATTCAGCCGGCGCGACAAATCCGAGGCCGGCGAACGGTTGGAGTACAGCACCAACACCCGCGGCCGGACCTTTTCACAAATCAGCGGCAACTCATCGAAAGGTTGCCCGATGGCCAGCACACTGACCGGGCGCTCGCCGTTGCCGAGCAACAAGCCGGCCACCAATAATTCCAGCTCGCGACAGTCCCCTGGCAATGCAGCGAGGACAATCCGCTCCAGGGGGGCCCCTCTGGCCGATTGCAGTCGCTGCAACACCCGACCACGCAGGAAACTGTCGAGGAACAGCCATTCGCTGGCCTGCCCGAATGCACCGCGCTGGGCGCGCAGATCCTGCCAGAGCGGCATCAGGATATTTTGGAAGACCACCGTCAGCGGGTAGCTGGAAAAAATCTGCCCGTACACACGTTCCAGCGCCAGCTCATCAAAGGCACTGATCGCGCCGCCCAACTGAATCTGGCATTGGCGCCAATCATCCACAGGCAGCGGCACCAAGGGGTCAGTCGACGGCGCACGGGCCGCCGCCGTCTTTGCCAGGATCTTGCCCACTTTGCTGACCGCCACCCCACGCTCGATCCAACCGAGAATGCTGCGTACAGTCTCGATATCGCTCATGGCGTAGAGCCGATGACCGCTTTCGGTACGTGTCGGCTGAATCAGGCCGTAGCGGCGCTCCCAGGCGCGCAGGGTGACCGGATTCACACCCGTCAGGCGCGAAACCTCCCGAATGGGAAACAACTCGTCCTGCTTCAACGCCGGCAAAGACAGCGATAATGGTGCAAGTTCGGTAATGACGGCCATATTTTCCACATCAATGTGTAAAATTTTGTAGATATTCTAGCTTACATCGACTGACTTTCTTCAAACATGGAACAATGTATTCGATATCTCGGACAGTTTTTCCAAAAAACAGGGAATAACTCTTGCCTGTTTTTCGGACACAGCCCACTACTGAGCGTAGCGTTTTAAGTGAGCCCTACTCGGTTTTGCGCCAAGACCTAACGTCCTCACTCATCACCACGATGATCGGACATCGCGTCGCCACCGACCGTCATCAGGATATGTTGGCCCTGTTTCAGGAAGGTGAAACAACCGGCTACCGACTGCAGGGCTACTTGGCTTTCGGTGTGCTGGCCTCGCCTCTCGCCGACAGCCACTTCCAGAGGCTCTTGAGTTTCAGCGACGCCACCTTGCATGCCCCGGAGCGCTCGACCTTGTACCTGAACGTGGCAGCGAGCTGTTCGCAGGCCTTGCGCGGACTCGCCACAGGGTTGTAGAAGGCGTGTCGCTGGTATAGTTTGACTTCAACGTCAATCCACACCTCCTCACTGCTTGTCGCGAGCCCTCGATGCCATCGTTCCCCGCCCCGATCCTGATCACCGGCGCCAGCCAGCGCGTCGGCCTGTACTGTGCAGAGCGGCTGCTGGCGGACGGTTGTCCAGTGATTGTCAGTTACCGCAGTGAGCGGCCTGGTCTGCAGGCCTTGCGCAAACGGGGGGCGATCACGCTATTCGCCGACTTTGCCAGCGAAGTCGGCATCCTAACCTTTATCGACAGCCTGAAGCAGCACACCGACAGCCTGCGGGCGATCGTTCACAACGCCTCGGCCTGGCTCGCCGAAACACCGGGAGACGAAACCGAAGCGTTTACCCGGATGTTCAGCATCCATATGTTGGCGCCGTACCTGATCAACCTGCATTGCGCCGACCTGCTGCGGCAATCGCCACTCGCCGATATCGTGCATATCAGCGACGACGTGACGCGCAAGGGCAGCAGCAAGCACGTCGCTTATTGCGCCAGCAAGGCTGGACTGGACAACCTGACATTGTCCTTCGCTGCTAAATACGCGCCAAAAATCAAGGTCAACGGCATCGCCCCAGCGCTGCTAATGTTCAACCCTGACGACGAGGCAGCGTACCGCGCCAAGGCTCTGGCCAAATCGGCCTTGGGTATCGAGCCTGGCGCCGAGGTGCTATACCAGAGCCTGCGCTACCTGCTGGACAACCCCTACGTCACTGGCACAACCTTGACCGTCAATGGCGGTCGGCACCTTAAATAAGCCGCACCGCGAGGAAACATTGCAATGAGCGCTACGTTGCCTGAGCATTATCGCGAGATTCTCCTGGGTCTGGGCGAAGACCCCGACCGCGAGGGGCTTCTGGACACCCCGAAACGGGCAGCCAAAGCCATGCAGTACCTGTGTCACGGCTATTCCGTGAACCTCGATGAAGTGGTCAACGGCGCGCTGTTCGCTTCCGACAACGACGAAATGGTGATCGTCAAGGACATCGAGTTGTACTCGCTGTGCGAACACCATCTGTTGCCCTTCATCGGTAGGGCTCATGTGGCCTATATCCCGACCGGCAAGGTACTGGGGCTGTCGAAGATCGTGCGGATCGTCGACATGTTCGCCCGGCGCCTGCAGATCCAGGAGAACCTGACACGGGAAATCGCCGACGCCATCCAGCAAGTGACCAGCGCCGCCGGTGTCGCGGTGGTCATCGAAGCGCAGCACATGTGCATGATGATGCGCGGCGTGGAAAAACAGAATTCGACCATGAACACCTCGGTGATGCTCGGCGCCTTGCGCGACTCGAACACCACCCGCATGGAGTTCCTGCAACTGATCGGACGGAGCAAGTAACGATGCCACAACTTCAACCGGGAATGGCCCGGATCCGGGTCAAGGACCTGAACCTGCGCACGTTTATCGGCATCAACGAGGAGGAGATCCTCAACAAGCAAGATGTGCTGATCAACCTCACCATCCTGTATGCCGCCCAGGAAGCCGTGCGCGACAACGATATCGACCACGCGCTGAACTACCGCACCATCACCAAAGCGATCATTCAGCATGTGGAAGGCAACCGCTTTGCGCTGCTCGAACGCTTGACCCAGGAGTTGCTGGACTTGGTCATGAGCAACGAGCCGGTGCTCTACGCCGAAGTCGAAGTCGACAAGCCCCATGCCCTGCGATTCGCCGAGTCGGTGTCGATCACCCTGGCGGCAAGCCGCTGAGCCACTGCTCCCTTGAGTGACCTGGCATTCGACGCGCCAGGCTCTTATCATCGCGGCCTAGGTTTAACTCCCCCTTCAAGCACAGAGCCCACCATGACCGAGCAAGAACGCCTCGAAGTCGAAGCCGCCGCCTTTCGTCGGTTGGTCGCCCACTTGGACAGCCGCAAGGACGTCCAGAACATCGACCTGATGAACCTCGCCGGCTTCTGCCGTAACTGCCTGTCCAAGTGGTACAAGGCCGAAGCCGATGAACGCCAGATCGCGCTGAGCCTCAACGAGGCTCATGAAGTGGTCTACGGCATGCCTTATGCTGCGTGGAAAGCCCAATACCAGCGAGAAGCCAGTGCCGAACAACAGGCGACATTCGCCAAAAAGGAAAATTCATGACTGATATAAATACCCTGCGCGCAAGCCTCGACAGTGGCGAGCATCTCTTTGCCGACACCTTGGCGTTTATCGCCGCGGGCTACGACTACCAGCCACAGGCTTTCAACAATGGCGGCCTGGAAAATGCCGCCGGGCAGAACGAAGGTTCGTGCAAGACCCTGGGCCTCGCATTGCTCGAAGGCCTGAGCGATCAGCAAGCGCTGCTGGCATTCGGCGAGCACTACCGCTCGGTACTGGCCACTCCCGAGGGCAGTGACCACGGCAATATCCGCGCGCTGATCAAGCACGGCCTGGCGGGCGTGGAATTCACCGCGCAGCCGCTCAAGCGCCGCTGATTCTAGAACGCTGGTCGAGGTTCGACGACCAGCGCTATGTTCTGCCAGCCTGAGTGCGATAGGCTGGCAGAACTTAGCGATCTACAGACCGTCCAGATAACGCTCGGTATCCAACGCGGCCATGCAACCGGCACCGGCCGAGGTAATTGCCTGACGATACACGTGGTCAGCCACGTCGCCCGCAGCGAACACCCCCTCAACGCTGGTCGCGGTCGCATTGCCATCACGACCGCTCTGCACCACCAGATAGCCGTCTTTGAGAGCCAGTTGGCCTTCGAACAACGAAGTGTTCGGCGTGTGGCCGATAGCGATGAACACACCATCGACTTTCAGCTCGTCGAAGCTGCCGTCATTGTTTTTCAGACGAGCACCGGTCACGCCCATATTGTCGCCCAGGACTTCATCCAGAGTCGCGTTGAGCTTGAGCACAATCTTGCCTTCGGCGACGCGGGCGTGCAGCTTGTCGATCAGGATTTTTTCGGCGCGGAAAGTCTCGCGGCGGTGAATCAGGGTCACAGTGCTGGCGATATTGGCCAGATACAGCGCCTCTTCCACCGCCGTGTTGCCGCCACCGACTACGGCGACCGGCTTGTTGCGATAGAAGAAACCGTCGCAGGTAGCGCAGGCGGAAACGCCCTTGCCCATGAAGGCTTCTTCCGAAGGCAAGCCCAAATAACGGGCGCTGGCGCCGGTGGCGATGATCAGCGCATCGCAGGTGAAAGTGCCGCTGTCGCCCACCAGGGTATAGGGCTTCTTCGCCAGGTCCACGGCATTGATGTGGTCGAAGATGACTTCCGTTTCGAAGCGCTCGGCGTGTTCACGCATACGCTCCATCAACACCGGGCCGGTCAGGCCATGTACGTCACCGGGCCAGTTGTCGACTTCGGTGGTGGTGGTCAACTGACCGCCAGCCTGCATGCCAGTGATCAGCAGCGGCTTGAGGTTGGCGCGAGCCGCATAGACCGCAGCACTGTAACCGGCAGGGCCGGAACCGAGAATAATCACTCGCGAATGGCGTACTTCAGACATGACTCACTCCTATCGATCGCCCATAAGGCACCGGGTCGAAACCCCGGTAAACCGGCTGGAATAAAAAAGAACCGCGAAAGCGCTTGGGGAAGGCTTTGTAGCACACAGTCCCGAAAAATAATGATGCGTAGCGTATCGAGGGAGCGAAGATTAAGGAAGTACGCAATAACAATCCAGCTCATAGCAGGTCTCTATTCTGAACCAGGTCCTGCGCGACACCTTTATTAGTGAAACCGTTACCGCAAATATCAGCCCTTTCACCGCCCGTGCAAAGCCGGTAAGGTCTGCGCGTTTTCCCCTGCTTCGGAGCCCGCTATGCCCGCACCTGTCATGTCCGGCCCACAATACCTGCGCGAGGGCCTCAAGCTGGTCCTAAGCCCTGGGCTACGACTGTTTGTCCTGCTGCCGTTGCTGATCAACCTGGTGCTGTTCGTCGGACTGATCTATTTCGCCGGGCATCAGTTCAGCCTCTGGGTCGATCACCTGATGCCGACCCTGCCCCATTGGCTGAGCTTTCTCAACTACATTCTCTGGCCGCTATTCGTGGCGCTGGTGATACTGATGGTGTTCTTCAGCTTCACCCTGCTGGCAAACATCATTGCCTCCCCTTTCAATGGGTTTCTCGCGGAAAAGGTCGAAGTGGTGGTACGCGGAACCGATGATTTCCCGGCCTTCAGTTGGACCGAACTGCTGGCGATGGTGCCACGGACGCTGGCGCGGGAAATGCGCAAGCTGGGCTACTTCCTGCCACGGGCCCTCGGTTTGTTCGTGCTGTCCTTCATCCCCGTGGTGAATATCATTGCCGCGCCGCTGTGGCTGCTGTTCGGGGTGTGGATGATGGCGATCCAATACATCGACTATCCGGCGGATAACCACAAACTGGGCTGGAACGAAATGCTCGCCTGGCTGCGCCAGAAGCGCTGGCAGAGCATGAGCTTCGGCGGCATCGTTTACCTGGTGCTGCTGATTCCGGTGGTGAACATTTTGATGATGCCGGCGGCTGTGGCTGGCGCCACCCTGTTCTGGGTGCGTGAACGCGGCAACGAGGCCTTGGCGCAACCTTAGCACCAGGCAGATGGCGCCGGAGCCGATCAAGCCTCCGGCGTTCAATTCGGCGCAAGAGGGCAAAAACAGCCCCGTCATAAATTCATCACCCAACTGCCACGGTGTCGCAACGGCATGGCACGATACTTCATGCATGATGACACCTCTGCATATCGCCCTGATCACCGAAACCTACCCGCCCGAGATCAACGGGGTGGCCAATACCCTTGGCCGCCTATGTGACGGTCTACGCGCTCGTGGTCACCGCATCGAGCTGGTGCGTCCACGCCAAAGCGCCGACCAGACCCGCCCCAGCGACACCGAACTGCTGCTCTGCCGCGGCTGGCCACTGCCCGGTTATCCGGGCCTGCAATGGGGACAGTGGTCGATGCACAAGTTGTTGCGCCGCTGGAAGCACCAGCGTCCGAATGTGCTGTATATCGCTACGGAGGGGCCGCTGGGCCTTTCTGCGTTGTGTGCTGCCCGGCGCCTGGGGATTTCGGTGGTGAGCGGTTTCCATACTAATTTCCAGCAGTACTCCAACCAGTACGGACTGGGGATGCTCACGCGGCCCCTGACCCATTACCTGCGCTGGTTTCACAATCGTTCCAAGTTGACCCTGGTGCCCAGTGTCAGTCAACGTCTGGAGCTGGAGCGCAGACACTTCGAACGACTGGAGCTGCTATCCAGGGGTGTCGATAGCCAGTTGTTCCACCCGGCCAAACGGCTGAACGACTTGCGCGAAAGCTGGGGACTGACACAGGACGATATTGCAGTGATGTATGTCGGGCGCCTGGCGACCGAGAAAAACCTTGGCCTGCTAGTCCGCGCATTCCGGGCTTTGCAGACGACTTATCCGCAGCGAGTGATGAAGCTGATCGTAGTCGGTGACGGCCCGCAGCGGACCTCCCTGGCAGCAAACCTGCCTGAGACACTCTTCTGTGGGACCCAGCGCGGCGAAGCGCTGGCGGCCCACTACGCCTCAGGGGATCTGTTCCTGTTTCCGAGCCTCACCGAAACCTTTGGCAACGTGGTGCTTGAGGCATTGGCTTCGGGGTTAGCGGTGGTCGCCTACGACGAGGCTGCCGCCGCCCAGCATATTCGGCATGGCTACAACGGCGTGCTGGCAATGCCTGGGGACGAAGAAGCTTTTTGTGAGGCAGCTTGCTGGTTGCTCGAGGGCCGGGAAACCTTACGCAATGTGCGCCTGAATGCCCGCCAGCATGCCAGCCGGCAGGGCTGGCGGGCGATCGTCGAACAGTTCGAGAAGCAACTTCGGGGAGCCTGTGAAGCGGAGCATGGGCAACCCCATGCAACACCCGCCGCCAGGTAAATCAGTGGTGAGCAAGCCTGCTCCGACGGGAAGCGGGTATCAGGCCAGGGCCTTCTCGATAGCCTGGACCACCGATGGATCGTCCGGCGCGGTACGCGGCGAGAAACGCGCAAGCACACGCCCATCCTTGCCCAACAGGAATTTTTCAAAATTCCAAGTGATGTCTCCGGGAAACTCGGCGCCTTCACCCGCCAGCAACTGATACAGATGGTGGCGGGCGGGACCGTTGACCTCCAGCTTGCTGCTCAACGGAAAGCTCACGCCATAGTTGAGGCTGCAGAACTCGCGAATTTCCTCTTTGGTCCCAGGCTCCTGCCCGGCAAACTGATTGCACGGCAGGCCCAGCACCATCAAGCCTTGATCCTTGTATTGCTGGTAGAGGTTTTCCAGCGCGGCGTACTGCGGCGTCAAACCACACTTGGAGGCAACATTGACCACCAGCACGACATTCCCCTTGAAGGGTGCCAGAGGTAGGTCCTGGCCATCCAGCGCTTCTAGCGTAAGGTCGTGAAAAACACTCATGACGAACTCCCGATATTCCCGTGTGACGTCGCGACATTGTGGCCTGACACCCCGAGCGGTTTCCAGATAAAAACCGCGTCGGACTAAAAAAAGCGCCCGTGGGCGCCTTCAGCTAGCAGAGCCTGGCAACACCAATCAGTGGTGATGACCACCTTCGCCATGGACATGGCCATGAGCAATTTCTTCCTGGCTGGCGTCACGGATATCGACGATCTTGACCTGGAAATTCAAACGCTGGCCAGCCAGCGGGTGGTTGCCGTCAACGGTAACGTCGTCGCCGTCCAGATCACGAATGGTCACGATCTGCATCTGGCCGTCCGGCGCGGACGCGTGGAACTGCATGCCCACCTCCAGTTCGTCGACGCCTTCGAACATGCTGCGGCTGAGGGTGCTGACCAGCTCGGCGGCGTATTCGCCGTAGGCATCTTCAGGCTCAACGGCTACGCTCAGCTCGTCGCCGACCGCCTTGCCTTCCAGGGCCTTTTCCAGGCCCGGAATGATGTTTCCCGCACCTTGCAGGTAGACCAGCGGCGCGCCGCCGGCAGAGCTGTCGATGACCTCACCAGCGTCGTTGGTCAGGGTATAGTCAATGGAGACAGCCTTATTAGCGGCGATCAGCATGGGGCGAGACCTTTTGCATAAGAATGAAGAGTGTACAAGTTTAAACAAGGATTCATCCGAAAGCGAACGGAACCCGGATGGGCGGGTCATGACGAACCAGTCGATCATCAGCGGCTTCCATCAGGATGAGGACGGACACTGGGTGGTCGAGCTGTCCTGCGGTCATACTCAGCATCTGCGCCATCAGCCGCCGTGGCAGTCCCGTGACTGGGTGCTGGATCCCGCCCGGCGTGCGGCAAAAATCGGCCAGCCCTTTGCATGTGGTTGGTGCGCACAAGGCAAGGTTAGCGCTAACCTTGCCGTCTGAATCCTGCGATGGGCCAGTGATAGATCCTCGCACTCGCTCCTTTAGAGACTAGGCATGCAAACTTTTTTTATCGCGCCCACCGATTTTGGCGTGGGTCTGACCTCGATCAGCCTCGGGCTGGTACGGACACTGGAACGCGCCGGCCTGAAAGTCGGCTTTTTCAAACCCATTGCCCAGCCGCATCCGGGTGATACCGGACCTGAGCGCTCGACCGAACTGGTGGCCCGCACCCATGGCCTCAAGCCCCCACAGCCACTGGGTCTGGCTCATGTCGAACGGATGCTTGGCGACGGCCAGCTCGACGAACTGCTGGAAGAAATCATTACGCTCTACCAGAGGGCCGCCGTCGACAAGGATGTGCTGGTGGTCGAAGGCATGGTCCCGACCCGCAGCGCCAGCTATGCCGCGCGGGTCAACCTGCATCTGGCCAAAAGCCTGGATGCCGAGGTGATCCTGGTCTCGACGCCGGAAAACGAAGTGCTGACCGAACTGTCCGGCCGAGTGGAGTTACAAGCGCAGTTGTTTGGCGGTCCCAAGGACCCGAAGGTCCTCGGCGTGATCCTCAACAAGGTGCGTACCGAGGAAAGCATGCAAGACTTTGCCGCTCGCCTCAAGGAGCACTCGCCGTTGCTGCGCAGCGGGGACTTCCGCCTACTGGGCTGCATTCCGTACCAGCCGGAGCTCAACGCCCCGCGTACCCGCGATGTCGCCGACCTGCTGGGAGCCCAGGTGCTCAACGCCGGCGACTATGAAACCCGACGCATGTCGAACATCATCATCTGCGCCCGCACCGTGCTCAATACCCTGCAATTGCTCAAGCCGGGCGTGCTGGTAGTAACGCCAGGCGACCGCGACGACATCATCCTCGCCGTCAGCCTGGCGGCGCTCAATGGCGTGCCCCTGGCCGGCCTGCTGCTGACCAGCGACACCAAGCCCGACCCGCGCCTCATGGAGCTGTGTCGCGGCGCCTTGCAGGCCGGCCTGCCGGTGTTGTCGGTCAGTACCGGCTCCTACGACACCGCCAATCGACTCAACAGCCTGAACAAGGAAATTCCCATCGATGACCGTGAGCGGGCGGAAATCATCACCGACTTCGTCGCCGGCCACCTCGATGCTCAATGGCTGCACCAACGCTGCGGCACTCCACGGGAAATGCGCCTGACACCGGCGGTATTCCGTTATCAGTTGATCCAGCGAGCCCAGCAAGCCAACAAGCGTATCGTCCTGCCCGAGGGCAGCGAACCGTTGACGGTCCAGGCTGCGGCGATCTGTCAGGCGCGGGGCATCGCCCGTTGCGTCCTGTTGGCCAAACCGGCGGATGTCGCGGCGGTTGCCCAGGCTCACGGTTTCGAACTACCACCGGGCCTGGAGATTCTCGACCCGGACGAGATTCGCGGACGTTATGCCGAGCCCATGGTCGCCCTACGCAAGAGCAAGAGCCTCAATACGCCCATGGCCGAGCAGCAGTTGGAGGACACCGTGGTGATCGGCACCATGATGCTCGCCCTGGACGAGGTCGATGGCCTGGTGTCCGGGGTGATCCACTCGACCGCGAACACCATCCGCCCGGCCCTGCAACTGATCAAGACCGCGCCGGGCCGCTCCCTGGTCTCGTCGGTGTTCTTCATGCTGTTCCCCGAGCAGGTGCTGGTCTACGGCGACTGCGTGATGAACCCGCACCCCTCCGCTGCCGAGCTGGCGGAAATCGCCCTGCAGAGTGCCGACTCGGCACAGGCGTTCGGCATCACCCCACGGGTGGCGATGATCAGCTATTCAAGTGGTGAATCGGCCAGCGGCGAGGAAGTCGAGAAGGTTCGCGAAGCCACCTTGTTGGCGCACGAATCTCAGCGCGACTTGTTGATCGACGGCCCGTTGCAGTACGACGCCGCCGCCAACGAAAATGTCGCCCGGCAACTGGCTCCCAACAGTCAGGTCGCCGGTCGCGCCACGGTGTTCGTGTTCCCCGATCTGAACACCGGCAACACCACCCACAAAGCCGTGCAACGTAGCGCCGACTGCGTCAGCCTGGGACCGATGCTGCAAGGCCTGCGCAAGCCGGTCAACGATCTGCCACGGGGCGCCCAGGTGGACGATATCGTCTACACCATCGCCCTGACCGCGATCCAAGCCGCCAACCGACCTGTGGATATCTAAATGATCAGCTTCCTCCCGGCCCCGTTGCGAGGCGTGATTGCCTCCCTACTGTTGGCGTTCAATACCCTCCTGCTGTGCTCGTTCTTGTTCTGCGTGGCGCTGTTCAAGGCCCTGCCTTTTGTCTTGACGCGGCGTTTCAGCGACTGGTTGATGAACCATATCCATGAGGTCTGGATCAGCCACAACAAGGTCTGGATGCGCTGGGTCCGGCACACTCGCTGGCATGTCAGCGGCCTGGAAGGCCTGGACTACCAGCACTCCTATCTGGTGACCAGTAACCACCAGAGCTGGGTCGATATCATGGTCCTGCAGTACGTTCTCAACCGGAAGATCCGTCCATTGAAGTTCTTTCTCAAGCAGGAACTGATCTGGGTACCGGTGATCGGCCTGGCCTGGTGGGCCCTCGGTTTTCCTTTCATGAAGCGCTACTCCAAAGCGTATCTGCACAAGCACCCGGAAAAAAAGGGTAAGGACCTGGAAACCACCCGCAAGACCTGCGCGAAGTTTCGCAACCACCCGGTGGCTATCTTCAACTTTGCCGAAGGCACACGCTTTACCCCAGGCAAACACGCGCAGCAGCAATCACCATTCCGTTACCTGCTCAAACCCAAGGCCGGTGGGATCGCCTTTGTGCTGGATGCCATGGGCGAGCAGTTGGAGTCCATCATCAATGTGACCCTACATTATCCAGGGGGAACACCTGGCTATTGGGACCTGTTATGCGGCAACGTGCGGGACGTGGTGGTGCATTTCGAAGAGCTGCAGATCCCGCCGCAGTTCATCGGAGGGAACTATGACCAGGACGGCGAGTACCGCCTGGCGTTCCAAGGCTGGATCAACCAACTATGGGAAAACAAAGATGCACTGCTGGCACAGATGCACCGTGAATATCCAGCCAGTTCTTGAGCCATAAAGGCGGTTATGGCGCCAGCAAAAAGCCCGCTGTCGATTACTCGACAGCGGGCTTTTTCAATGCCGGCAATGCTTAGATCGCGCCGTTCTGGCGCAGCAACTCCAGCACCTTCTTCACGCTGTCTTCCAGCGACAACGATTGCGTATCAATCACCAGCTCGGCATTGAGCGGCACGTCGTAGGGGAAAGATAGCCCCGGAATGTTGTCGCCACCCGCTGCGTACAGGCCCTGGGGGTCACGCTCCTGGCAGGCCTGCGGCGATGCCTGGACATAGACCGTGAGCAGGCGCCCACCGCCGATCAGCGCCTTGGCCTGTTCACGGCCTTCGGCATCCGGCGCCACAAACGCGGCCAGGGTCAGCAGGCCGGCTTCGTTGAACTGACGCGCCACATGGGCGGCACGTCGCCAGTTCTCGGTGCGTCCGATACGATCCTGCGGTAAGCCTTTGTTCAGGTCATGGCGCAGGTTCTGGCCGTCCAGGACGAACACCGCTCGGCCCAGATCGAACAACCTGCGCTCCACCGCATAAGCCAGCGTGCTCTTGCCCGCGCCCGACAGGCCGGTGAACAGCACGGTCGCCGGTTGCTGGCCAAAGCGCTGGGCGCGCTCTTCGGTCGCTACATGGGCGAGCTTGCCATGGTGGGTGGCGCTGCCATGGGCCAGCGGCTGAGCGACGATCATACCGGCGCCCACGGTGCCATTGGTCAAGCGATCAATGATAATGAACGCGCCAGTGGTGCGGTTGCTGTCGTAACCGTCCAAGGCAATCGGGGCATCCAGGGCGATCTTGACCTTGCCGATCTCGTTCAGTTGCAAGGCACTGGCCGGGCCTTCCTCGAGGGTGTTCACATCGACCTTGTTGACGATGCTCGCAATCGAGCCCGGCACGTAGCTGGTGGCGCGCTTGATGTCGTACTTCTTGCCCGGTAGCATCGGCTCCTCGGCCATCCAGACCAACATGGCCTCGAAGCTGTCGGTCACCGGCGGTACGTTGTCGGCATGCACCAACAAATCGCCACGGGAGATATCGATCTCGTCTTCCATGGTCAGGGTCACGGCCTGGCCTGGACCTGCGTGTTCCAACTCACCGTCGAAGGTGACGATCGACTTGACCCGACTGGTCTTGCCCGATGGCAGCACAACCACGTCGTCGCCCTTCTTGACGACACCGCTGGCCAGGGTGCCGGCAAAACCACGGAAATTCAGATTCGGCCGATTGACGTACTGCACTGGGAAACGCAGGTCGGTCAAATTGCGGTCGCCCGCCACTTCCACGGTTTCGAGGATTTCCATCAGCGACTGGCCGGTGTACCACGGCGAACGCTCGCTCTTGTTCACCACGTTGTCGCCCTTCAAGGCTGACATCGGCACGAAGTGCATGCTCGATGGCTTCATCTTCAGGCCTTCGGCGAATTTCAGGTAGTCGGCCTTGATCGACTCGAACACACCTTGATCGAAGTCCTTGAGGTCCATCTTGTTGATGGCGACCACGATGTGTTTGATCCCCAGCAGGGAGGCGATAAAACTGTGGCGACGGGTCTGGGTCTGCACGCCGTAGCGGGCGTCCACCAGGATGATCGCCAGGTCGCAGGTGGAGGCACCGGTAGCCATGTTGCGAGTGTACTGCTCATGACCGGGGGTGTCGGCAATGATGAACTTGCGCTTGGCGGTAGAGAAGTAACGGTAGGCGACATCAATGGTGATGCCCTGCTCGCGCTCGGCTTGCAGGCCGTCGACCAGCAACGCCAGGTCGATATCGTCACCGGTGGTGCCGACCTTCTTCGAATCGCGGGTGACGGCCTCCAAATGATCTTCGTAGATCATCTTGGAGTCGTGCAATAGGCGCCCGATCAGGGTGCTCTTGCCGTCGTCGACGTTACCGCACGTCAGGAAACGCAGCAGTTCTTTACGCTCGTGCTGGCCCAGGTAGGCGAGGATGTCCTCGCTGATCAAATCAGATTGATGCGACATGCTTAGACCCTGTTTAGAAATAGCCCTGACGTTTCTTGTCTTCCATGGAACCGGCGCCATCGTGATCGATGACCCGGCCCTGGCGCTCGGAAGTTCGCGTCAGGAGCATTTCCTGAATGATGTCCGTGAGGGTTTCAGCCTCGGACTCCACCGCGCCCGTCAACGGGTAGCAGCCAAGGGTACGGAAACGCACCTTCTTCTTGACGATGCGGGCCTTGTCCTCATCGGAAAGATGCTCAAGGATCCGCTCATCGTCGATCATGATCAGGGTGCCGTTCTTCTCGATGACTTCACGCTCGGCGGCGAAATACAGCGGCACGATCGGGATACCTTCGAGATAGATGTACTGCCAGATGTCTAGCTCGGTCCAGTTCGACAGCGGGAAGACGCGGATCGACTCGCCCTTGTTGACCCTGCCGTTGTAGACGTTCCACAGCTCCGGGCGCTGGTTCTTCGGGTCCCAGCGGTGCTTGCCATCGCGAAAGGAGTACACGCGCTCCTTGGCACGGGATTTCTCCTCGTCACGCCGGGCGCCGCCGAAGGCCGCGTCGAAGCCGTACTTGTCCAGGGCCTGCTTGAGGCCCTCGGTCTTCATGATATCGGTGTGCTTGGCGCTGCCGTGAGTGAAGGGGTTGATGCCTTGCGCCACGCCGTCAGGATTTACATGGGTGATCAGGTCCAGGCCAAGCTCGGCGACCATCTTGTCGCGAAAGCTGTACATTTCCCGAAATTTCCAGCGGGTGTCCACATGCATCACCGAAAACGGCAGCTTGCCCGGAAAAAACGCCTTGCGCGCCAAGTGCAGCATCACGGCGGAGTCTTTACCGATGGAATACAGCATCACCGGGTTATCGAACTCGGCGGCCACCTCGCGGATGATATGGATGCTTTCCGCCTCCAGCTGTTTCAGATGCGTCAGTTTGTCGACCATGGCTACTCACGAAAAGCGTTCTTATGGACGGCCAGCGGGCCGTGTTCGAGCGAGGCATGCTAGCACAGCGACCTATTCTATTGAGGGGGCCCACTAGATCGAAACGGTATAATAATATACCGCCGCGTTTGGGCGCATTGTCCTGGAAGAGGCAGGGCTTGTGGGGCGATGCCCACCAAAGCGCGTACTTGCACTACGCAAGCCATCCGGCCATGGCGCCCACTTCGTCGGATGCCACCCAGACCAAACCCGCTCTAGATTGGATTCGGACAATCGATAAACAGGTGTTCCAGGGCAAACCGCCGGGTCAGGTAGTCGCCCAGAGCCTGTACACCATAGCGCTCGGTGGCATGATGACCGGCGGCGATAAAGCTGATGTGGTTTTCCCGGGCGCTGTGGAACGTCTGCTCGGAGGCCTCGCCGCTCAGGTACAGATCGACCCCGGCCCGCACCGCCTGATCGATATAACCCTGGCCACCACCGGTACACCAGCCGACCCGTCGGATCATCTCGCTGCCTTCGATCAGCAGCGGTTCGCGCCCCAGGGCATCCTGGACCTTGCGGGCAAAGTCGCGCGGTGTCATCGGCTCGCTCAGAGAGCCCACCAGACCGACGACTTTCGGGTTGTCGGGATCCAACGGACCTTCAACGGTGATGTCCAGTTGGCGGGCCAGTTGCACGTTGTTGCCCACCTCTGGATGCAGGTCCAACGGCAGATGATAGGCCAGGAGACTGATATCGTGCTTGAGCAGGGTCTTGAGTCGACGCTGTTTCATGCCCACCACACAAGGGTCTTCGCCCTTCCAGAAATAACCGTGATGCACCAGTATCAGGTCAGCTCCGGTCTCGACCGCCGCATCGAGCAGCGCCTGGCTGGCGGTGACTCCGCTGACGATCCGCGTGACCTGTGGCCGGCCTTCGACCTGCAAACCATTGGGGCAATAATCACTGATTCGCGAACTGCCAAGGAAGCGGTCCGCCTCTTCCACCAGGGTACTGAGTGCAACAGCCATAAAAACTCCTGAATATCCCGTTCAGAGGCGCTCGCAGCCTCGTATAATGCGCGACATTATGGGCCGTCCGACATGGCCTGCAACCTCCCAGGACTTGCTCAATGCTCAAGGCTCTGCGTTTTTTTGGCTGGCCGCTGCTGGTCGGCGTGCTGATTGCTTTGTTGATTATTCAGCGTTACCCACAGTGGGTCGGGCTGCCGGATAAGGATGTGAACCTGCAACAAGCCCCGCAGACCGCGACGGTCCAGCAGGGCCCAGTGTCCTATGCCGATGCAGTGGACCTCGCGGCCCCGGCGGTCGCCAATCTGTACACCACGAAAATGGTCAACAAGAACAGCCATCCATTGTTCGATGACCCGCAGTTCCGGCGTTTTTTTGGCGATAACCTGCCCAAGCAGAAACGCATGGAGTCAAGCCTGGGCTCGGCGGTGATCATGAGTTCGACGGGCTATCTGTTGACCAACAACCACGTGACCGCCGGCGCCGATCAGATCGTTGTGGCGCTCAAGGACGGTCGCGAGACGCTGGCCCGGGTGATTGGTAGCGACCCGGAGACCGATCTGGCGGTACTCAAGATCGATCTGCCGAACCTGCCGTCGATCACCATCGGCCGCTCGGACAAGATCCGCATCGGCGATATCGCCCTGGCCATTGGCAACCCATTCGGGGTCGGCCAGACCACCACCATGGGCATCATCAGCGCTACCGGGCGCAACCAACTGGGCCTGAATAACTACGAAGACTTCATCCAGACCGACGCCGCCATCAACCCCGGTAACTCCGGCGGCGCGCTGGTGGACGCCAATGGCAACCTGACCGGGATCAACACTGCGATCTTCTCCAAGTCCGGCGGTTCCCAAGGTATCGGTTTTGCGATTCCGATCAATCTAGCCGTCGAGGTAATGAAGGCAATCATCGAACATGGCCAGGTGATTCGTGGCTGGCTGGGTATCGAAGTTCAGCCATTGACCCAGGAACTCGCCGAGTCGTTCGGCTTGAGCGGGCGTCCGGGAATCGTGGTGGCGGGGATTTTCCGTGACGGTCCGGCACAGAAGGCCGGCCTGCAACTGGGTGATGTGATCCTGAGCATCAACGGCGAGCCCGCCAATGACGGTCGTCGCTCGATGAACCAGATGGCGCGGATCAAACCGACCGACAAAGTGGCGATTAAGGTGCTGCGCAATGGCAAGGAACTGAAGCTGACCGCGGAAATCGGCTTGCGTCCGCCGCAGCAGATGCCCCCGCAGGAAGAGGAATAACACAGCATCGCAAGAACAGCGTTTGGCTCACTGAGTCAGTTCAGAGCCGATCTCACGCCGGGTCGAGAGTTGTGGCGAGTGGGCTCGCCACAAGATCGCGTTGGGCTTCAGGCGGATAGCGTCCCGATCCGTCAGAGATCGCCCAGCGCGTCGATCAACGCCTGGTTCTGCTCCGGCGCACCAATGGTGATCCGCAGGAACTGGGCAATGCGCTCCTGCTTGAAGTGACGGACAATCACTCCCTGCTCACGCACCTTGGCCGCCAACGCCGCCGCATCGTGCCGCGGGTGCTGGGCGAAGATGAAGTTAGCCGCCGACGGTAATACCTCGAAGCCTTTGGTCTGCAACTGTGCCACCAGCCACTCGCGGCTTTCGATGACTTTGTTGCAAGTCTGCCGGAAATATTCCCGGTCCTCGAACGCCGCCGCCGCGCCGGCAATCGCCATACGGTCCAGCGGGTAGGAGTTGAAGCTGTTCTTGATCCGCTCCAGGGCTTCCACCAAATCGGGATGCCCGACCGCCAGCCCGACCCGCAGGCCCGCCAGCGAACGTGACTTGGACAAGGTCTGCGTCACCAACAAGTTCGGAAAACGGTCGACCAGGCAGATGGCCGTTTCACCGCCAAAGTCAATATAGGCCTCGTCCACCACCACGACCGAATCGGGGCTGGCCTTGAGGATCTGTTCGACCGCCTCCAACGCCAGCAGGCAGCCGGTCGGCGCATTCGGGTTAGGGAAGATGATCCCGCCATTAGGCCGGGCGTAGTCGGCGACACGGATCTGGAACTGCTCATCCAACGCCAGCGCGGCGTAGTCGATACCGTACAGGCCGCAATAGACCGGATAGAAGCTGTAGCTGATATCCGGGAACAGCAGCGGCTTATCCTGCTGGAACAGACCGTGGAAAATGTGCGCCAGGACTTCGTCGGAACCGTTGCCGAGAAACACCTGGTTGGTCTGCACCCCGTAGTACTCGGCTACGGCGTGCTTGAGCAGGTCGCCGTTGGGGTCCGGATACAAGCGCAGATTGTCGTTGACCTCGGCCTGCATCGCCGCCAGGGCCTTGGGTGAAGGGCCGTAGGGATTTTCATTGGTGTTGAGCTTGACCAGCTTGCTCAGCTTCGGTTGCTCACCTGGCACATAGGGCACCAGGTCCTTGACGAACTTGCTCCAGAACTTGCTCATGCTGGTTTCCCCTGTGCGTTGTCATCGGCGACGATCCGGTATTCCGCGCTACGGGCGTGGGCGGTCAAGGATTCGCCACGGGCCAGCACCGAAGCGGTCTTGCCCAGTTCCGAGGCGCCCTGTTCAGAGCAGAAGATGATCGATGAACGTTTCTGGAAGTCATACACGCCCAAAGGCGACGAGAAGCGTGCGGTACCCGACGTCGGCAGGACGTGATTGGGACCGGCGCAATAATCACCCAGGGCCTCGCTGGTGTGACGTCCCATGAAGATCGCCCCGGCGTGGCGGATCTGCGGCAACCAGGCCTGTGGGTCGGCGACCGACAGTTCCAGGTGTTCCGGCGCGATGCGATTGGCCACTTCGATCGCCTGCTGCATGTCGCGTACCTGGATCAGCGCACCGCGACCGTTGATCGAGGTTTCGATGATAGCGGCCCGCTCCATGGTCGGCAGCAGCTTGGCGATACTCGCCGCCACCCGATCGAGGAACGCGGCGTCCGGGCTGACCAGGATCGCCTGGGCGTCTTCGTCGTGTTCGGCCTGGGAGAACAGGTCCATGGCAATCCAGTCCGGGTCGGTCTGGCCGTCGCAGACCACCAGGATCTCCGACGGGCCGGCGATCATGTCGATGCCGACCTGGCCGAACACATGGCGCTTGGCGGTCGCCACATAGATATTGCCCGGGCCGACGACCTTGTCGACTTTCGGCACACTTTCAGTGCCATAGGCCAATGCGGCGACCGCTTGCGCGCCACCGATGGTGAATACGCGGTCGACGCCGGCGACACAAGCCGCCGCCAGTACCAGCTCGTTGATCTCGCCGCGTGGGGTCGGGACCACCATCACCACCTCAGTGACACCGGCCACTTTGGCCGGGATCGCGTTCATCAGTACCGATGACGGGTAAGACGCCTTGCCGCCAGGGACATAGAGGCCGGCGCGATCCAGTGGCGTGACCTTCTGGCCCAACACGGTGCCATCGGCTTCGGTGTAGCTCCAGGACTCTTGCTTTTGCTTCTCGTGGTAGCTGCGCACACGCTCGGCGGCTTTTTCCAGCGCCTCGCGCTGAGGCGCACTGATCCGGGTCAAGGCCAGTTCCAGGCGCGCGCGTGGCAGGATCAGGTCGGCCATCGAGGCAACCTGCAGGCCGTCGAAACGCTGGGTGAATTCGACCACGGCGGCATCGCCGCGCTCGCGTACCGCCTTGATGATATCCAGCACCCGCTGGTTGACCGAGTCATCGGACACACTTTCCCAGCTCAGCAGATGATCCAGATGATGGGCGAAATCCGGGTCCGCAGCGTTGAGTCGGCGAATAGCGGTGGACGTGGTCATAGCGAGGGCCTCAATAATTGGCGAATGCTTGGGAACAGCAAATCTCAGGCGCCCCAGCCTACCAAGCCATCCGCGCGGGCACCTGAGAATTCTGGCTATGACACGGATAGATGGGCGCGACTCAAGGCCGCGCATGTGAATCAACTGCGGTGTCGCGACTCCACTGCCTTGCGCAGGGTGTCGATCAGGGACTGAATGCGGGCATGTTGTATTTTCATCGAGGCCTTGTTCACCACCAGGCGCGAGCTGATGGTCGCGATCAGTTGCTGGGGCTCCAAGCCGTTGGCCCGCAGGGTGTTGCCGGTGTCGACGACGTCGATGATTTTGTCGGCCAGACCGATCAGCGGCGCCAGCTCCATCGAACCATACAGCTTGATGATATCGACCTGACGCCCCTGCTCCGCGTAGTAACGCTTGGCGACATTGACGAACTTAGTCGCCACCCGCAGGCGGCCCTTGGGCTCTACCGCGCCGACGGCCCCGGCGGTCATCAGTCTGCATTGGGCGATCTGTAGGTCCAGTGGCTCGTACAAGCCCTGGCCACCGTACTCCATCAACACATCCTTACCGGCAACGCCGAGGTCGGCGGCACCGTGCTCGACATAGGTCGGCACATCAGTGGCGCGAACGATCAGCAGGCGCACGTCGGCCTGGGTCGTGGGAATGATCAGCTTGCGACTCTTGTCCGGATTCTCGGTCGGCACAATACCCGCTTCGGCGAGCAACGGCAGGGTATCGTCGAGGATGCGGCCCTTCGACAGTGCAATGGTCAGCATGGGGGAAACCTAGGTCCTTAAATCAGGATACTCATGCCCGGCGACAACGGGCGCCGGACATAGATCGAGCCTGCAATGATACAGGCTCGACGCGTAAAACCAATGGTTGGCGTATCCCTACGCCGCTCCACTGCAGGAGCCAAGCTCGCGCCTTCAGTGGAACGTGGGACTAGCCCGGAACGCGGCGGATCTTGGCACCGAGCATCTGTAGCTTCTCTTCAATGCACTCGTAGCCACGGTCGATATGGTAGATACGATCGATCAGCGTATCGCCTTCGGCGGCCAGCGCCGAAATCACCAGGCTGGCCGAAGCCCGCAGGTCGGTAGCCATGACCGGAGCGCCCTTGAGGATCTCGGTGCCGGTGACGATCGCGGTATTGCCTTCGACCTGGATCTTGGCGCCCATGCGATGCAGTTCATACACGTGCATGAAACGGTTTTCGAAGATGGTCTCAATCACCGCACCAGTGCCTTCGGCAATGGCGTTGAGGGAGATGAACTGGGCCTGCATGTCGGTCGGGAACGCCGGGTACGGCGCGGTACGCACGTTGACCGCTTTGGGCCGCTTGCCATGCATGTTCAGCTCGATCCAATCTTCGCCGGTGGTGATCACCGCGCCGGACTCCTTGAGCTTTTCCAGGACGGCTTCGAGGATGGTCGGATCGGTATCCTTGACCTTCACCCGCCCGCCAGTGACAGCAGCGGCCACCAGGTAGGTGCCGGTTTCGATACGGTCCGGCATGACCTTGTAGGTCGCCGAATGCAGGCGCTCCACACCATCGATGGTGATCGTGTCGGAACCGGCGCCAGAGATCTTCGCGCCCATGGCGATCAGGAAGTTCGCCAGATCGACCACCTCCGGCTCGCGCGCGGCGTTCTGCAGCACGCTGCGACCACGGGCCAGGGACGCAGCCATCATGATGTTCTCGGTACCGGTCACGGAGACGGTATCGAAGAAAAAGTTCGCTCCGCGCAGACCGCCTTCCGGCGCCTTGGCCTTGATGTAGCCGCCTTCCACATCGATCATCGCGCCCATGGCTTCAAGGCCACGGATGTGCAAGTCAACCGGACGCGAACCGATGGCGCAACCGCCAGGCAAGGCGACTTCGGCTTCGCCGAAACGGGCAACCATCGGGCCTAGCACCAGGATCGAGGCACGCATGGTTTTCACCAGCTCGTAAGGTGCCACCAGCGTCTTGATGGTGCGCGGATCGATTTCCACGGAGAGTTTTTCGTCGATCACCGGCTCAATGCCCATGCGCCCGAACAGCTCGATCATGGTGGTGATGTCGTGCAGGTGCGGCAGATTGGCGACAGTGACCGGGCCATCGCACAACAGGGTGGCGGCCAGGATAGGCAGGGCAGAGTTTTTCGCCCCGGAAATGCGGATTTCGCCATCAAGACGAACACCGCCGGTAATAATCAGTTTATCCATAGGAATCTCGACGCCAATTCAGGCTCAGGTGCGCTCGACCCAGGCCGCGCTGCTGAAAAATTTCATAGTGATCGCGTGGATGCTGCCATCGGTGATCCACGGGTTCAAATGGGCATAGACCTGCTGTTGACGCTTGACCGGGCTCAATGCCGCCAGTTCGTCGCTGATCACATTCAGCTGAAAATTACAGCCCTCGCCCTCAACTTCAACCTGAGTTCCTGGCAGCTTTGCTTCAAGGAAACTCTTTACTTCGGTGGCCTGCATGCTCAACCTCAATCGGCGCCCAACGCGCGCGGGTCGGCCATCATACAAAAAAGCCCCGCGCCTGCGAACCCCGCATTGCAGGACTCCGATGGGGGGCTTGTCTGCTTGTGGCAATTAATGGACAGCCAACAGTTCCGTCAGCTCGGAAACTTCGGCGATTTCACGCATGTCCAGAGGCATCGCGCGAATGCTCAACGACTTGCCATCCTGCGCCGCGTCCCGCATGAACGCCAGTAGCAGGGCCAGGCCGACGCTGCTGGACTTCTCCACGGCCGAGCAGTCGACCACCAGGGCCGGCGCTTCGCTAGCCTTGATCAGCGCCTGGCCCTGCTTGCGCAAAGCCGGGCCGGTGGTGTAATCGAGCACACCCGCCAGGTGTACTTCACCCGGTTCGCCGAGGCGAATGCTGGCCTCACTCACCGCCGCTACTCTTCTGTGGGTTTTTCTCGGATTCGACCTTGGCCTTCTCCACTTCACTGGCCCAGCCGTCGATGGTCTTGTCCAGGTTGTTGCCGTTGCGCTGCATGGCATCGGCGAACTGGTCGCGGAACAGCTTACCGATATTGATACCGTTGATGATCACGTTACGCAGCTTCCATTCACCGTTGATCTTCTCAAGGGTGTAGGACACCGGGTAGACCGTACCGTGGTTGTCTTTGACGGTCATGCCGACGCTGGTCCGGTCACCCGACTCATCCTTCGGCGGATCGACGGTGATGCCCTGGTTGTTGTACTCCAACAAGGCATTGCCGTAGAACTGGAACAGCCCGCGCTTGAAGTTTTCCTGGAAGCGACGCATCTGCTCGGGTGTCGCCTTGCGCGAATATTTGACCGTCATGATGCTCTTGGAAATGCCTTCGGCATCCACCACCGGGCCGACGATGGTGTTCAACGAGTTGTAGAAGTCCGACGGGTTCTGCTTGTACTTTTCCTTGTTCGCCGACAGGTCGGCCAACATCCGATTGGTGGTGTCTTGTATCAGGTCGTGGGCAGAAACTGCCGCCGAGGCATTGCCCATCAGCGGCAGCGACGCAAGCAGCACCAAAAGACTACGGCGCAAGGTAGAGATCATGGAAGAATTCCTCATTTGGCGTCTTTGTTAACGGTATTGAGCAGGAATTTACCGATCAGGTCTTCCAATACCAACGACGACTGGGTGTCATGAATAGTTCCACTATCCTTGAGCAAGGTGTCTTCCCCGCCCACGCTGATACCGATGTACTTCTCACCGAGCAAGCCCGCGGTGAGGATAGACGCGGTGGAGTCAGTCGGCAGGTTGTTCACGCGTTTTTCGACTTGCATGGTCACTCTGCCGGTGAAACTGTCGCGGTCCAGATCGATTGCCGTGACCTTGCCGATGGTGACACCGGCCATGGTCACCTTAGCCCTGACAGTCAATCCGGCGATATTGTCAAAATAGGCATAAAGTTTGTAGGTTTCGGTATTTGCCGTCGGGGACAGCCCACTGACCCGCAACGCCAGCAATAGCAAAGCCAGGATGCCAGCCAGCAGGAAAAGGCCGACACCGATTTCCAGGGTGCGGTTTTGCATCAGAAATCTCCAAACATCAAGGCAGTCAGAATAAAGTCCAGGCCGAGGACTGCCAGGGAGGCATAGACCACGGTCTTGGTCGTGGCACGACTGATCCCTTCTGAAGTGGGTTCACAGTCGTAGCCTTGAAACACGGCAATCCAGGTCACCACGAAGGCGAACACGATACTTTTTATAATCCCGTTCAGCACGTCACCGTTGAAGGTCACGCTGTTCTGCATATTGGCCCAGTACGAGCCATCGTAGACACCCAACCAGTCCACCGCCACCCACGAACCACCCCAAATCCCGACCACACTGAAAATCATCGTCAGCAACGGTAGGGAGATGAAGCCGGCCCATAGCCGTGGCGCGACAATATACTTGAGTGGATCGACGCCGATCATCTCCAGGCTGGAAAGCTGCTCAGTGGATTTCATGTTGCCGATTTCCGCGGTCAACGCCGAACCAGCGCGGCCGGCGAATAGCAAAGCGGTGACTACCGGCCCCAGCTCGCGCAGCAACGTCAGGGCGACCATCTGCCCCACCGCCTGCTCGGAACCGTAGCTGGAAAGGATATTGAACCCCTGTAGCGCCAGCACCATACCGATGAACACCCCGGACACGACGATGATTACCAGGGACATCACCCCTACCGAGTACAGTTGTCTGATCAGCAGGCCGAAGCCACCGCCGATTCCGCCACGACCGAACAGCACATGAAACAGAAACAACGTCGAACGCCCAAGCACCGCGAGCACATCGATGCTCGAACGGCCGAACAGACGAACTCTCTCGATTAATGATTTCTTGCGCATCAGCGCTTCCCCAACAAATCTGCGCGGTAGTCCGGCGCCGGGTAATGGAACGGCACGAGACCGTCTGGATCGCCGGTCATGAACTGGCGAATACGCGGGTTATCGGCGTTCATCAATTCTTCGGGCGTGCCTTGCCCCAGCACCTGTCCGTCGCCCATCACATACAAGTAGTCGGCAATGCTCGCGGTTTCCGTCAGGTCATGGGAGACGACGATACTGGTAATCCCCAACGCGTCGTTGAGCAGGCGAATCAGGCGCACCAGCACGCCCATGGCGATCGGGTCCTGGCCGACGAAAGGCTCGTCATACATGAGAATTCCCGGATCGAGGGCAATCGCCCGTGCCAGCGCCACACGACGCTTCATGCCGCCGGACAGCTCATCGGGCATCAGGTCGACCGCGCCGCGCAGACCGACCGCCTGCAACTTGAGCAGGACGATATCGCGAATCATCTCCTCCGGCAGTTCGGTGTGTACCCGCAGCGGAAAGGCAACGTTTTCGAAGACATCGAGATCGGTGAACAGCGCGCCGCTCTGGAACAGAACACCCATGTGCTTGCGGGCATCGAACAAGTCCCCGCGAGATAACGCCGGAAGATTCTGACCGTTGACCCACACCTCGCCGCGGCTGGGGCGCAACTGGGCACCCATCAACCGCAACAGAGTGGTTTTGCCGCACCCGGAAGGTCCCATGATGCCGGTAACCTTGCCTCGTGGAATACGAATATCGACATTATTGAAGATGCTGCGCGCGCCGCGCTTGAAGGTGACACCCTTCAGCTCGACAGCGTAGGCGTTATCGGCGCTCATCTAAACTCCTTGCGATGCAGCCTCTGACTCGGACACCAGGCCTCCATTATAGAGACGCGCACTTCCTGAGCGGGCCGAACTGGTCGCGAACTATATCACTGCTGATACGAGCCGCCCAAGACCGAAGCTTTGCTTGTTCGTGCTAAATACAGCCGGGTTTGACAGACTGCAAAGCAAAAACCCATGGCAACGTCCTACACTGATTGAGCAAAGCACAACGATCAAGCGTGAGGGAATTGTTAGTTACCGTTATAATCGCGCCCTTTCATCAGGCTATACGATTTCTGACATGAGCCCATCCAGCGACCTGATTCAATCAGCACAACGCACCATCCGCCTCGAAGTAGAGGCCGTAGAAGGCTTGTTGGCCCATATCGACGCAGATTTTGTACGCGCTTGCGAGATGATTCTGGCCAGCAAGGGCCGCGTGGTCGTGGTCGGCATGGGCAAGTCCGGGCACGTCGGCAACAAAATTGCCGCGACCCTGGCCAGCACTGGCACCACGGCTTTTTTTGTCCACCCGGCGGAAGCCAGCCATGGCGACATGGGCATGATCACTCGGGATGACATTATCCTGGCCCTGTCGAACTCCGGCTCGACCGTGGAAATCATTACCCTGCTGCCGCTGATCAAGCGTCTGGGTATCCAGTTGATCAGCTTGACCGGCAACCCGGACTCGCCGTTGGCCAAGGCCGCCGAGGTCAACCTGAACGTGCGTGTCGAGCATGAAGCCTGCCCACTGAACCTGGCGCCCACCTCATCGACCACCGCCGCGCTGGTGATGGGCGATGCCCTGGCCGTGGCGTTGCTGGAAGCCCGTGGTTTCACTGCTGAAGATTTCGCCTTTTCCCATCCGGGAGGAGCCCTGGGCCGCCGCCTGTTGCTCAAAGTGGAAAATGTCATGCATTGCGGCGACGAACTGCCGCAGGTGTTGCGCGGCACATTGTTGAAACACGCACTCATGGAAATGACTCGCAAGGGCCTGGGTATGACCGTGGTGGTCGAGGCCGATGGCCGCCTCGCGGGGATCTTTACCGATGGCGACCTGCGCCGCACGCTGGATCGCAGCATCGATATCCACAGCGCCTTGATCGAAGAAGTGATGACCCCGCACGGCAAGACCGCGCAGGCCGAAATGCTCGCCGCTGAAGCCCTAAAGATCATGGAAGACCATAAAATCAGCGCGCTGGTGGTAGTCGATGACGAGGAGCGCCCGGTGGGCGCCTTGAACATGCATGATTTGCTGCGCGCAGGAGTGATGTAAATGAACACCGATCTGCTGCAACGCGCCAAACCCATCAAGCTGGCGGTCTTCGACGTCGATGGCGTGTTGACCGACGGTCGCCTGTATTTTCTCGAGGACGGCACCGAGTTCAAGTCCTTCAGCACCCTCGACGGCCAGGGTATCAAGATGCTGATGGCCGCAGGCGTACAGACCGCTATCATCAGCGGTCGCAAGACCTCGCTGGTCGAGCGTCGGGCGAAAAACCTGGGCATCCCCCATGTGTTCCAGGGCCGTGAAGACAAACTTGTGGTTCTGGACGCCCTGCTGGCTGAACTCAATCTAAGCTATGAACAAGTCGCTTATCTGGGCGACGATCTGCCGGACTTGCCAGTGATCCGTCGCGTCGGACTGGGCATGGCCGTGGCCAATGCCGCAGGCTTCGTTCGCCAACACGCTCACGGCGTTACCCAGGCCCGCGGTGGAGAAGGTGCCGCCCGCGAATTTTGCGAGCTGATCCTGTGCGCCCAAGACAGCCTTGAAGCGGCCCACGCCGCCTACCTGTAGAGCTATTTATGCTGAGCAAGAAAATTCGCAATATTTTGCTGTTCGCCGGTATTGCCGCCCTCTTCGCGGCCGTGGGCTACTGGAACATCAACCCGGAACGTTTCCTGGAGCAAACGGCTGCGCCTGTGGATAACACGCTGATCGACTACTATGCGATCAACGCCCACAGTGTCCAGTACCTGCCAGACGGCAAGGTGCAGTACGACATGACCGGCGACAAGGTCGAGCACTTCAAGGTCTCCGACACAACCCTGGTCACCAAGCCCAACCTGCAGCTCTATCGCGGCACCGCCTTCCCCTGGCACGTCCAGAGCGAACGTGCCGAGGTCAACCCGGACGGCACCCAGGTCGAACTGATCGACTCGGTCCGCATCGCGCGCACCGACGAAAAACAGCGCAATATACTCATCACCAGTAGCCGAATGACAGTATTCCCACAGAAGCAATATGCGCAGACCGAGCAAGCCGTTAGAATCGACGGTCCCAATGGCGTCACCACGGGTACGGGCATGAAAGCCTATCTGGAAGAAAGCAGGATGCACCTGCTATCGAACGTAAGAGGACAGTATGAGTCTCGTTAAAACCCTCCCGATTTTGCTCAGCCTGGGCGCAGTACTGGGAAGCGTGAATGCCTGGGCTCTGCCGAACGACAGAGATCAGCCCATCCGCATTCAAGCCGACGATGCTCAACTGGATGACAAACAAGGCATTGCCACCTACAAGGGCGACGTTGTCATCACTCAAGGTTCGATGGTCGTCAGGGGCAATACCGTGACGCTCACCCGTACTGCCTCGGGAGACATCGACGTGGTGACCTCCGTGGGCAACCTGGCGTACTTCGAACAGCGACAGAAGGTCACCGACACACAACCGGTCAAGGGTTATGGCAAAACCATCCAATACCTCGCCCAGCAGAACCGTATCGTCCTGATCGACCAGGCCAAAGTGGTCAACGAAGGCAACACCACCGAAGGCGAGAAGATCGTCTACGACACGGTGAAGCAGGTGGCCACCGCCGGTCGCGCCAATGGCACGCCGATTGCCACGCCACGGCCGCGTATCGACATGGTTATCCAACCGAAAAAGAAAACCGACGAGCAAAAGGCCCAGTAATGGCAATTTTGAAAGCCCAGCATCTGGCCAAAGCCTACAAAACTCGCCAGGTGGTGCGTGACGTCAGCCTGTCGATCGAAAGCGGACAGATCGTCGGCCTGCTCGGCCCCAACGGTGCCGGCAAGACCACCTGTTTCTACATGATCGTCGGCTTGGTTCAGGCCGACCAGGGACGCGTGCTGATCGACGACCATGACGTCAGTCACCAGCCGATGCATGGCCGCGCCCGTGCGGGCATCGGTTACTTGCCCCAGGAAGCCTCGATTTTTCGCAAGCTGTCGGTGGCCGACAACATCATGGCAATCCTCGAGACCCGCAAGGAACTCGACAAGGCCGCCCGGCGCAAGGAACTGGAAAGCCTGCTACAGGAATTCCATATCAGTCACATTCGCGACAACCTCGGCATGAGCCTGTCCGGTGGCGAGCGCCGCCGAGTGGAAATCGCCCGCGCCCTGGCCACCGCACCGAAATTCATCCTGCTGGATGAACCCTTCGCCGGTGTCGACCCGATTTCCGTCGGCGATATCAAGCAGATCATTTACCACCTCAAGGCCAAGGGCATCGGTGTACTGATCACCGACCACAACGTTCGCGAGACCCTGGACATCTGCGAAACCGCCTATATCGTCAATGATGGACAACTGATCGCCGAAGGCGATTCGGCCACCATCCTGGCCAACGAGCTGGTCAAGGAAGTCTATCTGGGCCATGAGTTCCGCCTGTAAGCCCGACGGTGTTTGGCTACCCGCCTGAGTGCCGGAATGTTCGATAAAGCATCCTATGCTTTTATTGTTACGGCACTCTAGGCAAACGCTTGGATTTCAGGCATATAATTTGCTTATGTTTGGCGCTCCGGCGCCCTGTAGTGGATGGCGCATGTGCGCCGGCAAATAAGGTGTTAAGCCCCTGCCATGAAACCATCGCTAGTCCTAAGAATGGGCCAGCAGCTGACGATGACACCGCAGCTGCAACAGGCCATCCGCCTGCTCCAATTGTCAACCCTGGACCTTCAGCAGGAAATCCAGGAGGCCCTGGAATCCAACCCGATGCTCGAACGCCAGGAAGAAGGCGACGACTTCGATAATGCCGATCCACTGGCCGACAGCACCGAGCAAAAGCCCACTACCGACGTCCAGGAAACCTCCTACCAGGAAACCGCGCCCACGGTCGACAACCTCGAGGAAGGCGACTGGAACGAACGCATTCCCAACGAACTCCCGGTCGACACCGCCTGGGAAGACGTTTACCAGACCAGCGCCAGCAGCCTGCCTAGCAGCGATGACGACGAGTGGGACTTCACCACCCGCACCTCCGCCGGCGAAAGCCTGCAAAGCCACCTACTGTGGCAGTTGAACCTGGCACCGATGTCCGACACCGACCGGCTGATCGCGGTGACCCTGATCGACTGCATCAACAGTCAGGGCTACTTGGACGAGACCCTCGAGGAAATTCTCGACGCCTTCGATCCGGAGCTGGACATCGAGCTCGACGAAATCGAAGCCGTCCTGCACCGCATCCAACAGTTCGAACCGGCCGGCATCGGCGCCCGCAACCTCGGCGAGTGCCTGCTGCTGCAACTGCGCCAACTGCCGAGCGAGACCCCATGGCTGAGCGAAGCGAAACGTCTGGTCAACGACTATATCGACCTGCTGGGCAGCCGCGACTACAGCCAGTTGATGCGCCGTATGAAGCTCAAGGAAGACGAACTGCGCCAGGTCATCGAGCTGGTGCAAAGCCTCAACCCGCGCCCTGGCTCGCAGATCGAATCCAGCGAAGCCGAATATGTGGTGCCCGACGTCATCGTGCGTAAGGACAGCGAGCGCTGGCTGGTAGAACTGAACCAGGAGTCGGTGCCACGCCTGCGGGTCAATCCGCAATACGCCGGGTTTGTCCGCCGCGCCGATACCAGCGCCGACAACACCTTCATGCGTAATCAGTTGCAGGAAGCCCGCTGGTTCATCAAGAGCCTGCAGAGCCGTAACGAAACCCTAATGAAGGTCGCCACCCAGATCGTCGAACACCAGCGCGGCTTCCTGGAGTACGGTGATGAAGCGATGAAACCGCTGGTCCTGCATGACATCGCCGAAGCCGTGGGTATGCACGAATCGACGATTTCCCGGGTCACCACCCAAAAATTCATGCATACCCCTCGCGGTATTTATGAGTTGAAATACTTTTTCTCCAGCCATGTCAGCACCTCCGAAGGCGGTGAATGCTCGTCCACGGCGATCCGCGCGATCATCAAGAAACTGGTTGCGGCGGAAAATCAGAAAAAGCCGTTGAGTGACAGCAAGATCGCTGGTTTACTGGAGGCACAAGGCATTCAGGTCGCCCGTCGCACCGTCGCCAAGTACCGTGAATCCCTCGGGATCGCACCTTCCAGCGAACGGAAGCGGTTGATGTAACCGCCGGGCGTGCCACAGCGTTCCAGTGGCAGGCATACGCCTGCCGCTTCATGCACTGGCAACGAAGGAGAAGCTGTATGCAAGTCAACATCAGTGGACACCAACTGGAAGTGACCAAGCCCCTGCGTGAGTACACCGAAAGCAAGCTGCACAAGCTGGCGGGGCATTTTGACAAGATCACTCACGTGCAGGTCATCATGGAGGTCGATAAGCTCAAGCAGAAAATCGAGGCCACCCTGCATATACCGAATGCCAAGGTGGTTGCCAATGCAGAACATGACGACATGTATGCGGCGATTGACTCGCTCTACGACAAGCTCGACCGCCAACTCATAAAGCACAAGGAAAAGAATCTGCACCTGCTGCAAGGTACAGGTCGTTAACTCGCCCCCCATGATTCGACTTGAAAACATCCTGACCCCCGGCCGTTCCCTGGTGAACGTGCCGGGCGGCAGTAAAAAACGCGCCCTCGAACAAATTGCCAACCTGATCGCCCGCGAAGTGCCCGATCTGGCAATGCAGGATGTCTACGAGAGCCTGATTGCCCGTGAAAAACTTGGCTCAACCGGTTTTGGCAACGGCATCGCTATTCCCCACTGCCGCCTCAAAGGCTGCGAGCTGCCCATCAGTGCCCTGATGCACCTGGATGCTCCCATCGATTTCGACGCCATCGACGGCGCGCCGGTCGATCTGCTGTTCGTGTTGTTGGTCCCGGAGGCCGCCACCGATGCGCACCTGGAACTGCTCCGGCAGATCGCCAGTATGCTGGACCGCAAAGAGGTGCGCGACCGCCTGCGCGGCGCACCGAGCAACGAAGCCCTGTATAAGGTTGTCCTGGACATACAGAACGGTTAGTCACCATGCGCTTGATCATCGTCAGTGGCCGCTCCGGCTCAGGTAAAAGCACTGCCCTCGATGTCCTCGAGGACCACGGTTATTACTGCATCGATAACCTGCCAGCCGGCCTGCTGCCGGAACTGGCCGAACGGGCGCTGATCCATACCGAATTGGCGCAACCGCTGGTCGCCGTCTCCATTGATGCGCGCAACCTGCCCAGCCACCTGTCGCGCTTTCCCGAGCTGCTGGACGAAGTTCGCGGTCGGCATATCCAGTGTGACGTGCTGTATCTGGACGCCGACGAGGAAACCCTGCTCAAGCGCTTCTCCGAGACCCGCCGGCGCCACCCCCTGAGCAGCGCCAACCGTTCGCTGGCCGAAGCTATCCGCGACGAGAGCAGTCTGCTGGGACCGATTGCCGACCTGGCCGACCTCAAGGTCAACACCACCCACCTCAACCTGTACCAGCTACGCGACACCATCAAACTGCGCCTGCTGAACCAGCCGGAGCCGGGCACCGCGTTCCTAGTGGAGTCGTTCGGCTTCAAGCGCGGCATGCCGGTAGACGCCGACCTGGTGTTTGACGTGCGGTGCCTGCCCAATCCGTATTGGAAACCTGAACTGCGCGAGCAGTCCGGGCTCGACGGACCAGTGGCTGAATACCTCGCCGCGCAACCGGATGTGGAGGAAATGTTCCAGGACATTTCCAGCTACCTGCTCAAATGGTTGCCACGCTTCGCTGCCAGCAACCGGGCTTATGTCACTATTGCCATAGGCTGCACCGGCGGGCATCACCGCTCCGTCTACCTGACCGAACGCCTTGGCCGGGTTCTGCAACAATCCCTGAAGAACGTCCAGGTCCGCCACCGCGACCTTAGCTGAAAGGATCACCATCGCGATGCCCGCTCTGGAAATTGAAATTATCAACAAACTGGGTTTGCATGCCCGCGCATCCGCCAAGTTCGTCGGCGTGGCCGGCAAGTACCCCTGTCAGATCCGGGTAGGTCGCACGCCCAAGCCCGAGAGCATGGTCGATGGCAAGAGCATCATGGCCATGATGATGTTGGCTGCCGGCAAGGGCAGCAAGATCCATATCAGTACCGAAGGTGAACAAGAACAGGCAGCATTGGATGCGCTGGTAGTGCTGATCAACAACTACTTCGACGAAGGCGGATAAGCTCACCACGGCGATAGCATCCGGCTAAGACCATCACCGTGGCGAGCGTCCTGGCTCCCTAGGCAATCTCACCCAACCAACCCAGCAGCCGGGCGGCGAGCAGCACCACCCCTGCCAACAGCAGCAGCCAGCCGACTCCGAGGCGAAATAGTCGCCCTCTGCTCATTGCCACGGTTTCAGCCTCCCTTATCGGCTTTGGATCTTGTTAACCAGGCGGTTCACGCCAATGCCGCAAGATAACGCCGTTCGACCTCAGGCCAATTGATCACGTTGTAGAACGCGTTGATGTATTCTGGACGACGGTTCTGGTACAGCAGGTAATAGGCATGCTCCCAGACATCCAGGCCGAGAATCGGGGTATTGCCGTTCATCAACGGACTGTCCTGGTTACCACTGCTTTCAACCACCAGATTTTTCTGCGGGGTCACGCTCAACCAGGCCCAGCCGCTGCCAAAGCGCGTCAGTGCCGCTTTGGTAAACGCCTCCTTGAACGCCTCGAAGCCGCCCAGTTGCTCATTGATCGCCTGCCCTAGAGCCGCCTCCGGCTCACCACCACCCAACGGGCTCATGACCGCCCAGAACAGCGAATGGTTGGCATGGCCACCACCGTGATTGATCACTGCCGGGCGGATTTTTTCTGGCAGTTGCTGGACCGCAGCCACCAGTTTTTCCACCGGCCAGTCGGCCCACTCGGAGCCCTCTACGGCCGCATTGAGGTGGGTGATGTAGGTCTGATGGTGCTTGGTATGATGGATTTCCATGGTCTTGGCATCGATATGCGGCTCCAGGGCATCGTAGTGGTAAGGCAGCGCAGGCAAGGCGTAGGTCATTTCAATGAACTCCATGTGGGTAACGCGACGCGGTCGATCCCGAGGAAGCCGCCTGGCTGTAGAGCAGGCGGCTGGTGCGAGGGTATTCGCCGTGCTCACTGATAAAGGCAAGCAATTGGACGTAGGTCTTGCTGCTCTGGCGCAGCGCCGCTTCGCGCAGTTGCGGCGCCAGGCGACTGTCCTGCATCGTCTGCAACAGGCGCTGATGGATCGCACACAGGTACTCGACACTTTCTTCGGGCTGATTGAGCCGCAGGTGCAGGTCCGCCAGGTTGTGGTGGGAAATCACGCAGGCGACCACCGCCTCCTCCGCGTCCGGCCAGCGCTCGAACAGCACCTGTGCCAGGGCCAGAGCCTGCAAGTAGTGTTCGCGGGCATCGACCAGCTCGCCTAGGTTGAAATAACGGTTGGCCCTTTCGATCATGCGTTTCCAGTGTTCCATGACGAACCTCCAGGCAATGCGTTAGGTTACACGCCGCCAACCGTGAGCCTTTCAGGAGGCAGAGTTTCCAGTTGGCTGCGAGGCAGATCGGTGTGTTCAAGCGCAACCTCGATAATCGGGTTGAGCGCAGTGAGCAGGATCGGATGACGCGACAACGCCTGCTTGATGTTGACCTTGAAACTGGCGATGGTCTGATCGGCCAACAGGCGGCTGACCTTCGCCAACAACTCGATGCTGCTCAGCAGGTTCTGGGCGATGGTCGGCAGCGACAAGCTGTCCTGGCGGGGTTGTTCATGTAAGGCAGAACTCATGATCCAAGCTCGCCAGATAATGAGATTTATTATTATATGATATTGAGAATCAAAACAAGGAAATAAATGCACACAATTATGGTGCGTGGGCTTATCGGAACGCCACGCCGTCTCGCTGAAGGGCAAGGTCCCTCCTAAAGCCGAAGAACGCGCTGTATCAGGAGGCAGGCGAACTCGCCACAGCGGCACCACCACGGGTTGGGCGTTCAGCGAAAAAAAAGCGCGCCATCCACTGGATGACACGCTTTTGTGCGGCCGAACAAGCGCAATCAGCTACCCGCTACGGTCATCCGCTCGATCAGCACCGAGCCTGTGCGAATATTGCTGCGCAGCTCAAGGTCGCTGCCAACGGCGATGATCTGCTTGAACATGTCGCGCATATTGCCAGCGATGGTCACCTCCTGGACCGGGAATTGGATTTCGCCGTTCTCGACCCAGAAACCCGCCGCGCCCCGGGAATAATCGCCGGTGACCATATTCAGACCATGGCCCATCAGTTCGGTGACCAGCAGGCCACGTCCCATGCGCCGAATCAGGGCATCCTGATCCTCGATGCCGTGGCTGACGAACAGGTTATGTACACCACCGGCGTTGGCGGTACTCGGCATGCCCAGCTTGCGCCCCGAATACGTGCCCAGGACATAGGACACCAGGGTGCCATTCTCGACGAACGGCTTGGCGTAAGTCGCCAGGCCATCGCCGTCAAATGCCGAACTGCCCATGGCCCGCATCAGGTGTGGGCGCTCGTCGAGGGTCAGCCACTGCGGGAATAACCGCTGCCCCAGCGCACCGTCGAGGAACGAGGACTTGCGGTACAGGTTGCTGCCGGAAATCGCCGAGAGAAAACTACCGAACAGGCCACCGGCCAACTCGGCTGAAAACAGCACCGGCACTTCGCAAGTCGATACCGGCCGCGCGCCCAAGCGGCTTGCCGCCCGCTGTGCGGCTTTGTGGCCGATGATCGCGGCATCGGTCAGCAACTCGCCCTGGCGATGCACGTCATACCAGTAATCGCGCTGCATCTGCCCATCGCCTTCGGCGATCATCACGCAGCTCAGGCTGTGGCGGGTGGACGCCGAGCCCCCGATAAAACCATGGCTGTTGCCATAGACACGGCAGCCCTGGCCCGTCGTCAGCGTGGTGCCATCGGCATTCTTGATCCGTGGGTCGGCATCGAACGCCGCTGCCTCACAGACCAGCGCCCGCTCGATAGCCTGTTCCGGAGTGATCTCCCACGGGTGAAACAGGTCGAAATCCTTCAGCTCCTTTGCCATCAGGGCAGCATCCGCGAGCCCCGAGCTCTCGTCTTCGGAGGTATGCCTGGCAATCGCCAGCGCCGCCGCGACGGTTTCGCGAATCGCCTCCGCGCCGCTGGCCGAGGTGCTGGCCGAGCCCTTGCGCTGCCCCACATACAGGGTGATGCCAAAGCCCTGGTCGCGGTTGAACTCGACCGTCTCCACTTCTCGCTGGCGTACCGAGGTCGACAAGCCCTGCTCCAGGGACACCGCCACTTCACAAGCACTGGCGCCTTGACGCTTGGCTTCGGCGAGAATCTGCTCGACCTGCTCTTGCAGTGCCGGCAAAGCCTGCGGGCCGACGCTTTGTGCCGCACTCATGGTTTTTTCCACTCAGCTTTTCTCCACTCAAATGCAGCTTTCGGTTAAGGCCTTCGAGCGACCGGGCCGGACAAGCGGCCCCCGACTGGTTATCATGGCGGCGTTTCTTTACGGACTGCCACCATGGTTGATTCTTACGACGACTCCCTCAATGGGGAGAAAAGCAAAACCCAGGTCAAGCGCGAGCTGCACGCTCTGGTTGATCTCGGCGAGCGCCTGACCACACTCAAGCCTGACCTGGTGGCAAAATTGCCACTGACCGACGGTTTACGCCGTGCCCTGGCCGAAGCGCCGAAGCACACTGCCAATATCGCCCGTAAACGGCATATCCAGTTTATCGGCCGGCTGATGCGCGACCAGGACACTGACGCCATCCTGGTGTTGCTGGACCAGCTTGACGCCTCTACCCGCCAATACAACGAACGCTTCCATAATCTCGAACGCTGGCGTGATCGATTGATCGCCGGCACCGACGATGTCCTGGAAAAGTTCGTCGCCGACTATCCCGATGCGGACCGCCAGCAACTGCGCTCCCTGATTCGCCAGGCCCAGCACGAACTTGCCCAGAGCAAGCCACCGTCTGCCAGCCGTAAAATTTTCAAGTACATCCGGGAGCTGGACGACACTCAACGCGGCTTGCGCTGATCGTCGTTACGGGTGAGTGCCGCCGGCGCTTACCCAAGCTCCTTGCCTCTACGACCCCGTGCCGCCCACGGTAATCGCATCGATTTTCAGGGTTGGTTGGCCGACGCCCACCGGCACCGATTGCCCATCCTTGCCACACGTGCCCACGCCGCTGTCCAGCGACAGGTCGTTTCCGACCATCGACACTTTGCTCATGGCCTCCGGACCGTTACCGATCAGCGTCGCGCCTTTGACCGGCGCAGTGATCTTGCCGTCCTCGATCAGATAGGCCTCGCTGGTGGAGAACACGAACTTGCCGCTGGTGATATCGACCTGGCCACCGCCGAGGTTGGCGCAGTAGATGCCCTTCTTCACCGAAGCGATGATTTCCGCCGGATCACTTTCGCCTCCCAGCATGTAAGTGTTCGTCATACGGGGCATCGGCAGATGCGCGTAAGACTCGCGACGACCGTTGCCGGTCCGCGCCACCCCCATCAATCGGGCATTCAGCTTGTCCTGCATATAACCTTTGAGCACGCCGTTTTCGATCAGTGTGGTGCACTCGGTCGGCGTGCCTTCGTCATCGACGCTGAGGGAGCCGCGACGCCCGGCCAGGGTGCCGTCATCGACGATGGTACAGAGTTTGGAGGCAACCCTCTCGCCCATGCGCCCGCTGTAGGCCGAACTGCCCTTGCGGTTGAAGTCGCCTTCCAGGCCATGGCCGACCGCTTCGTGCAGCAGTACCCCGGACCAGCCGGAGCCCAGCACGACCGGCAAGGTGCCAGCCGGAGCGGGAATCGCCTCCAGATTGACCAGCGCCTGGCGCAAGGCTTCACGGGCATAGCCCATGGCGCGGTCTTCGCTGAGGAAATAACGGTAGTCGGTACGACCGCCGCCGCCGTGCCCGCCACGCTCGCGTCGACCGTTCTGCTCGACGATCACGCTGACATTGAAGCGCACCAGTGGTCGGACGTCCGCCGCCAGACCGCCGTCGGTGGAGGCCACGAGAATCCGCTCCCAGACCCCCGCCATGCTCACCGAGACCTGCTGGATACGCGGGTCCAAGGCACGGGTAGCGATATCCACACGCTTGAGCAGCTCAACCTTTTCGGCGCGGCTCATGACATCCAATGGATTGTCCGGTGCGTAGAGCTGCGCCACATCCCGGGAGGTAAACGCCTGCACGGTGCCGTTCTGTCCGGCACGGGAAATCGAGCGGGCCGCGCGCACGGCGGACCCCAGGGCTTCGAGGGTGATCGCATTGCTATAGGCGAAACCGGTTTTCTCGCCCGATTGCGCCCGGACCCCCACGCCCTGATCCAGGTTGAAACTGCCTTCCTTGACGATGCCGTCCTCAAGGGCCCAGGACTCGGAAATCTGCCCCTGGAAATACAGGTCGGCGGCATCGATACCCGGTCCGGCCAGATCACCGAGGACCGACTGAAGGTTTTCGATTGTCACGCCACCCGGTGCCAACAGATGTTCACTGACTGAGGACAACAACTCGCTCATGGGTTTTTGCGCCTTAATTTCGTCATTCCGATGCAGGTCGCTGAGCGCCCTGCGAGAAAAAAAGCCGATGGCTCGCCACCGGCATTCGCGCCCGGATGGACGCCTGTTCAGTACTGTCGCGCTGGCCCAGCAACATCGCCTCGCCCTGATCCTGTTCAGCGACGATACGCCCCCAAGGGTCGACGATGGCCGTATGACCGAAGGTTTCCCGTGGTCCTGGGTGTATGCCGCCCTGGGCGGCGGCCAGCACATAACATTGCGTTTCGATGGCTCGCGCACGGATCAGGATGTGCCAATGTGCCGCCCCGGTCACTGCGGTAAATGCCGAAGGCGCGGTAATCAGTTCGGCTCCGGCCAGGCGCAGTTCGCTATACAACTCGGGAAAACGCAGGTCATAGCACACGCTCAAACCCAACCGTCCCACTGGCGTATCGGCCACCACCACCCGGCTGCCCTGAGCATAGTCATCGGATTCACGATAACGCCCGCGATTATCCGCCACGTCCACGTCGAACAGATGCAGCTTGTCGTAGCGAGCCACCGTCTCGCCCTGTTCGTCCACCAGCAACGAGCAGGCATTGACCTTCGCCTGTGGCTGATCGACCGGTGGTAGCGGTAAAGTGCCTGCTACTATCCATAACCTGAGGTCACGTGCGGTCTGTTTCAACCAAGGCAGGATCGGTCCTTCGCCGAGCGCTTCGGCACGACCGATGGCCGCGACATCCCGACGGCCCATGACCGCAAAGTTTTCCGGTAGCACTGCCAGACGTGCGCCACCTTCGACCGCGCGCTCCAGCAACGCACGTGCCTGGGCCAGGTTGGCCAGGACATCGTTCTGGCTGACCATTTGAATGACGGAAAAAGTCATGGCGCACTCCTTCAAAGACATGGCGCCATGCTACTCCATCTTCAGAGAGGGGTAAAAAACATACGCAAGTTATGGTGCAGAGCAAAACACTTAGAAATACTCTAGCGTTCCTGAAACCCTGCTGCGGTAACAAGCGAGGTGTTGACTTATTCAATATTCAATGACGAAAGTCAAGCCAATGGGCGACTCCCTGGTTGGTTAAGCCCCTACTATTCAGGGCAGGGCTATGCCGCGACCGGTTCAGCATGCTTTGGACTCAGTTCAAGGTACAAAGCCGGCGAACAGTGGATATGACTCAATGGGTCGGCCCAAGTGACTGATCAACAATGCAACCGAATCTGCATTGGCTAATATCACGTTCGCCCTTTTCACAGGGTCGGACAAAAAGTGGCTCCTTGCCTGATAGAGCTCCTTGGCCCCCGTCAACGTTAGAACGCGCTCAAATGCCTTTCCTTCCACATCAGTCCAACCTCCGCTGAGCGTATCCTCTGTCCTGAACAGCTTTAGAACGGGTGTGCGGTGGGACAGCGATTCCTCTTGAATCTCCCTCACCCACCGTTGCCGCTCCTCGCCATCTGGAGTCGAGGTATCGATCAGATCGTGGAAGGGGTAAAACGCATTCAAGTAGGAAATATCCAGAGCATCGAGCGCGATATGACTAAATTCATGGAGCAGCGTACTCGCCATGCTATGGAGTAACATGTTGAATGTTCTGGGTCTGATCGGTTGATAGGCTTGAAGATTTGGCTCGAAAAACTTCTCGCTCAAATAGATCCTCTTCTTTGCCTCGCAAGTCAGCACGAACGCGACGCAAGGCTCATCAAGTTTCTTTCCGGCACCGATGACGTAGAGGTCCGAGGTGGCGGGAGCGCGCGCTGGATCAAGCGCCGTTTGCAGGAGCGTATTGATCATGGCCTCTATTTCTTGACGCAGAGCACGACTGAGGCTCGAAACGCCAAAAAAGTCTTTGACGTATGCATGCCGTTGACGATCCAGCCGTGAGTCATTCGTGAGTGACTGCAAGCGCACTTCGGCATTTTTCAAATAGGTGACGGCCAACTCATGAGCCTGCCCGATTCTTCGGGCTTTGTCTGGAAAGAGTCGTTTAATGGCTGGCATCCCAACAGCCTGCACTTCCAATTCTTGGCGTAGCGTGCGCTGATTCTCCAGGCGATCACGCCATTGGGTTACCAAGCCGCCCCCCAGTAGTCGGCCAGGCAGGTCAAGGGCCCACTGGCCTTGCGTATCTTTCTTGATCCAGGGGCCCTGTTCGACCTCTGTGAGGATTCGCCAGCGTTCATTTTCCTTGCCCACCTGAAAAATGCTGCCACCCACCGCAGCGTACTGTCGGTTAGAGGCTGCATGGGTATAGATATTCAGCGAAGCCTCATGGCTGAGGTCCTTCAAAGCGACATCTGTGACTTCATAGCTGTGCAATCGCGCGATTTGCTCCTTGGTCAGTATGGGGTGTGCCCAACCGAGTCGCGGGTAGGGTGCATGGATCGCAGTTTCGGCTTCCGCGGAGGAGGTGTCGGCGATGGTTGCCGATGATAGCGCAGAGGCCTGCCCTTTTTGCGCCAATGCCAACTGCGCCAAGACACTTACAAATTCTCCCATGGCCGTCTTCCAATGGCCTTTCCAGGCGTTATCGTAGGCGTCCTTGAGCTGCGAAAAGGTCTGCCAGATGACCAGTGGTAATCGCAACCGACCGAGCATGAATTGCGCCCCCTGATACAGACCAGTCTTGAGCAGTGAGACGACCCAATCCCATGCATGACGTTCTCCCGTCATATGCTGAAAGTTCAGTTTCTTTTTGAGCCATAGAAGGTGGTCGTTGTACAAACGAGCGAACAGATTGCCTTGGATTGCGTTGTTGGTAATGCGTACAGCGGGCTGCGACGAGGTAAAGACTGTGTTGGCGTAATAATGGCGAGCCGCTTGCGGCAGCTTGTTCAGTACCTCTTTTTGTAGTTCGCCGGTATGACTGAGTGCCCTGAGCAGCGCAGCTTCGTTTGAATACTCTCTGAACACCGCCCCTTCTCCATGGGTAGAGAGAAGAACCTGCGGTCCTTGTTCGATCAAGGATGACCCTATGAGATAGAGACCTCGCGCAAGATCCGGAGCGACTCGACCGGCGGTCACCAACTCGAGCGGTCGAAAGATAATCGAGAGGCCGTCAAGGGCGGTTCGAGCCAAGCCATCAGGCATGCCTAGCACTTGCTTGATCAGGTGGTAGGCCGAGTTCGAAAGGCGCTTCTGGAGGACTTGCGTAAGGCCCCGCTCCAGGCATTGCCAAAGCAGATGTGTACTAAATACAGTCTGACGCTCCCGCGAGCCGCCCCTGGGGGAAAGAAATGAATCGAGCAGAGAGGCGTATTGCGAACCGATAGCTGTCTCCTTGATCAAGGATTTCAGGTATCCGCCCGTGAGCGCATCAGGGAGAGGATCGGAGCCGTTAGCACGGGCAACGTTCGCATGAACCTTTAGGTTATCGACATGCTGTAGTGCATAAGTCACCAAACTCAGGGATGAGACGGCTTTCGTGTCAGGCAGCAGCGTTGAAACAGTCAGTTGATCCGGATCCAGCCCCTCTCCCGGAAAGTCTCTGTGCAGCAATGCGCTGAGTTTAGCCCGGGTGAAACTGTGGAGATCGGGAATATCATAGTGAATGTCCTTGGCGGCATCTGCCTGTTGCCGGTATTGGTCAAGCAATGCCGCCAAGGCCAACTGCCCGTCATGCTCAGCCGTTGCCAACCATGCAGGCAAGCTCAAACGTAAGGCGTTGTTCCGTGTGGCGTCGATGGACTTGTCCAGGTGCTCGACATTGGCGTGTTCGGCGAGGCAGGATTGAACGCGATTGTGCAGGTTGTTGGCCGACAGCCCCATTGAAGCGGTGTAGGCAATCTCATCCAGAGCCTTGTCGGTCAATGACTGGAAGCAACTGCTCAGAAAACCCTGTTCAATCAGTTCAAAGCCTATCCGTGGCTCACTCTGATGGTTATCCGGCTGAGCCTCGGAGGCTCGACGAATTCGCGCGCTATTTGTCAGAAGGGGGAGACGCTCGACGGGGTCGATCAACCGGCGATTGAGTTCAATTTCGACGCTGTAGGGCGAGTCGAAGATCTCCAAACCATACTCTGGCGTCCACAGCAGTGCATTCCCTGAATTGTGAGGATCCAAGCCGCCCCGTTCGGTAATAAGGAAACAGTTGAACAGCAGCTCCGGTAGCGACAATTGACTGCGTTTCAGGGTCAGGCGAAATGCGTCGGGAATGAAGCCGTTCAGACTTCTGCGACGCTGAATGTCGGGACTGTCGAGGACAATGTCGAGCAATTTCCGGGCGTTTTGCTTCAGGGAGCTGTCAACCATTCGCTGGCTGACCTCGTTTCGCAACCCCTGGCTCACGGCCTCGATCAGCCTTTCGCGGATCGAGGCGTAGACTGAGCGGTGTTGGCGCAGGAAGTTGGGAAGAAAGTGCTTCAAGGCCAGGGTGACGATTTCGTTGGTGGTCGCGATGTCCAGATTGTTGATGGGCAACCAGCTACCTTCCGGGGATTGGCTGAACAGCCCAAGGCCGATTGTATTGGAAAGTGGCCCGACCCGGCCCACGGAACGTTCAAGCAGGTGTTCGATCAGCGTGGTCGACGACAGTGCCTGATGTGATCCTTGTTGGGCATGAGTGCCGGTGTCACGGTTGATGTAGATGTTCGTTGGCGTCAGGTCTGACCTGTGTGCGGCCACCAGCTCACCGGACAGTACTTTTTCCGCGTAGGTCATTAGCTGAGGACGGTTTGCCAAGCCATTGAGTACCTCGGTCTTGAGGGTTTCGAGTGCGAGCAACCGCTGCTTGGCCTCTTCCAGCGTTGTGGCGGGTGCTGCTTGAAGGGGGGCGGAGTGAGAGTATTCCGTGTTTAACAGGTCAAGCCGAGTGCTCCAGCGTCCTCGGGCATCGGATAAAAGCAGGCGCCTGTCGAACATTGCGCGAATATCCAAGGCAATATCGAAGGCGGCGTCGAGATTCAGATCTCCCCCTCTCTGCCGATAACGCTCAATGATGTAACGAATATTGCTCAACTGGCTGGAGAGGATCGTTTCTATGATGTTCTGGAACAGCGGGAGGGAGACTGCTCTTTCTCCTTCGGGCACGACGTGAAACTGCATCAGATCGGCGCGGGCCTGCAAAGGCAGAGCCGACAGGATTTCCTGGTGCGGATTCACCCATTGCCGCCGGACACTTTCATCCAGGGACTCCGAGCTGTCGAATACCTTGAGTCGCTCACTTATATAGAGAAAGAACTTATCTGGCGCCACGGCGCGATTGCTGCCTTGGAACGCATGGGTGACTTCTATATACGAAGCCTTTTGAGTTTTGCCACTGACTGAGCGAACGCTAATCTGCTTCAGTCGCGAAGGTGCGTGAGGATAAAGCCCGCTCAACCAGTAGTGATCATGGGGGCTGAGGTTTTCCGATAGCTGTTGTTTCAACAGCTCTGAGCGAAAGGTTGTACCCATGGCCTCGGCGAAAAAATTCCGACGGCTTCGCCCGTTGTCCAGAGGAGCATTCCAAAAGTTCGAAAGCTCACGTCGAAAATGGTGGATCAAGCGGGTTGAAACTTTCTCTATGATCGCTTCCCAGTGGTGCGTATCCCCAGTGCCCGGACTGTATCCCGGGGCGATAAATTCTCGAGTCTGGTTCTGGGGCCAGGCGCTTTCCTTGTAGTGTTTGAGCAGTACGTCGGTCAATGAACAGATCGATAATTGGCATCGCTTCAGTCGGCACTCATCATCTACTCCGCTGGCATAACTGATCACGGTGACGGACTCTAGACTGACCTGTGCAAAACATTGTCCTGCCTCAACAGCCAGGGCTCTGATGAGCAGCGATCTCAACGTAGGGAGTTTGAGTAGTTCTGTCTGCAGACAGTCCTGGTTATCTTCCAGACTCGCGTCAATTGAGCGGCGCCGATCAGGGAACACTCTTCCTCTGATCACCTCGGTCAACACGGTTGCCGAATGTGTGAAATCGAGTGATGCCTTGACCCTCAGAGCAACGAAACGGAGCAGCTCGTCGCGCAGCTCCGGGTCGTTCAGGCGCTCAGTCAGGCGGTCAACGGCCTGTGAGCGAGAGTCAAAGTGCTCGATACCAAAGCCCGGCGTATAGAGAAAGGCACTGTCGCGGGCTCGCGCAGTCATCAGAAAACTTCCCGCCAAGTCCACGACCTTGGAGTTGCGCATAGTGAAAGAGAGCTTCTCTACGAGCATGGGCTTCTCGAGGGCCTGACGGGCTTGATGATCAGGAAGCAATACCGCTCTGAGCCATTCGCGATCGGCTTGGGTGATCTTCAGTAAGCGCTCCCTCTCACTCGGGGCCTGGCGCGGCTCCATAACTTCGGAGAAGCAGTAAGGAAATTCAATGGACATTGTTCTTGCCTTCGTTCGTATTGACGAATCGCTGGGCCCCGGTAGTCAAGGCATCGCGGGTCATAGGCAAAAAAATCTAGCGCAAGGGACTGAACCGTGGCGGTATCCTGCTATACGCTACTGACTCAGCAACGGGTCGAGCGGTTTCAACCTTAATGCCAAAGCCCGTCGGGATTTGATTGATCCCAACTTTTACTTCGATTTATCAAACGGCTTTTCGAAGGTGATTTTCGGTTCTTTCCACTGGCCAGTGACGCTGTACTTGACGCTGGCAAAGCGGGCCACCCGGTCGCCGATCAGCTTGTCGATCAGGAACAGGGCACCACCGATGGCCGGAGCACCGACGATCAAGGCGGCGATCGGCAGGTTGTTGGTCACCGGCAATGTCACCAGCAGCTTCGCATCAACCCGGTCAGCCACCATATCCAGTGTGCCATTGAGCTCAAGGTTACTCGACGGTCCGGTCAGGGTGATCGGGTCACGGGTGACATAGACGCCGTCGCTGGCGACCAGCAGACCCTTGACCCGATCATAGCTCAAGCCTTTGCCGAGCAGGTCGGAGAAGTCCATGCGCAGGCGGCGACCGATGGAGTTGAAGTTCAGCAGGCCAAACACTCGCAGCGCACGAGCGCCCCCCTCGACTTCGACAAACTGGCCCTTGCGCAGGGTGGCCCCCAGGTTGCCAGAGAAACGCTTGAGCCCGACCCAGGCCGGCGAACCGGGCCAGCGACCGTCGACATCGAGGTGGAAATTCTCACTGGTCACGGTCGGCGCAAAGCTCCAGGCCTTCAGCACGTCCGCCAGGTTTTTGCCTTCCACCCGACCGTTGATCCAACTGTTGCCGCTGCCCGGCAGACCCTCCCAACCACCGTCACCCTGGAGTTGCATGCCCTTAAGGCCCAAGTTGAGGTCATTGAGCCGGACCCCGTTAGAGTTCGGTCGGGCTTTGAGTGACCAGGCCCCCAGCAGATCCTGGCCCTGGAACAGTTGATCGATGGTGATATCCAGCGCCGGAATCTGCCGAGGGTCCACCGAGGCCAACGGGTCGGGGGCATTTTCATCGGTCACCACGCTCGGATCCGGCGCGGGCAGCCGCACATACGCCAGATTGACGCCGATCGGCGCGCCCTGGGCATCCGGCAAGGTCACGCTGCCTTTGGCCTGCTGGCTGTCAATCATCAAGCCCCAGGCAGCGGCGCTGCGCACCATCTGCAGGCTCAGTTGATCGAACCGGGTGCCAAAGCCAGTGAGCTTGTCGACCCTGAGGTCGACGCTGCTGAGTAACTGTTTGGCATTGCCGCCGGGATCCTGGCCAGCATATTTATCAATTACCGCTTTCCATGGCTCCAGGTCCAGTTCCGAGAGGACACCAGCGACGCGCACCCCCTTGATCGTCGGCAACAGGGCATCGCCCTCACCCAGGAACAGCTCGCCACGCCCCTCGCCGAGCTTGCCGCTCGGCGCGGCAAAGGTAAAGTTCGCCAACCCACCATAACCGAACCAATAGCGTCGCTCAGGACCTTGCAGGGTCATACGGAACACGCTGTCACGACCCTGGCTGGCTGGTATGCCGAAGGGCGCCGGCAACTCGACGGCAACTCCCTTGAGGTTGGAGTTGATCATCAACTGACTGTCGGCACCGTCGAGGTTCAGTTGCAACTGATACGGCAAGTCACCGGAGACCGGCAGCGGCTGATTGAGACCCAGCCAGTCAGTGAGCTTTTTGACCGCCACCTGGCCTTCGGCGGTCACTCGGGTGCCAAGATTACCCGGCTGGCCGGAGGCGGCGATCTGCGCGGTGATCGGCCGGTCGAAAGCCTGGGCAGTGATCCCATCGCCGCTCAGCCCTTTGGCACTGTCAAAACGAAAATTGCCCTTGAGTTGGCTCAGCTCCAGGGATGGATCGGCCAGTTTCAGACGCGCCTTGTCAGTCGCGAAATCCACCTGGATCGCAGGCTCCTCACCTTTCGCCAACGGGATATCCAGCTTGACCTTACCCTGCAGATCACCATCCCCCTGCCAGCCGGCAAAAGTCGAAGCGGTGCCGATCGGAGCTTGCTGGAGAATCTTCAGGCCATCGCCAAGGCCACCGACAAAACCACCGTCGAGAAACAGGTGAGGCGCCTTGCCATCCGAGGAATGAGGGATGTTGACCACGACATCCTTGACCTGGGTGTCGAGCAACTGACCTTTGTTGGCCTTGATCCGCACACCGCTGTCCTCGATGAAGACATCGCCGCTGACCTTGCTGACATGCGGCCAGCCCGGCTGGAAGGCCAGCTCGGCGTCGTGAACCTTGAAGAACAGGCTGATATTGCGCGCGGCCTCGCTGGCATCGTGATCCAGCGAGCCCTGATACTGGAAGAAGCCCTGCTCCACCGCTCCGTGGAGGATGGAAGTGCGCAACCATTCGTCGAGGGAGGGACTCAGCACCGCCGGCAGGTATTTGGGGGTGAAACGTCCGTCACCGTCCACCAGGCCGACCCGCAAGTCCATGTAGTCTTCCTGATCATGGGAAAAATGCAGGCGAATCAGGAAATCGGCAGCAATCTTGCCTTCCTCTCCCAGCACCTTGATATAAGGGGCGATCAGAGTGAAACCCTGCTGGTCGAGTTTCCAGGTCAAGCGGGCATTGGCCTGGAGGTACTGCCAGGGCTTGTTGAAGATCGGATACAGGAATAGCGAGAAGTCCTTGCTGTCCATCCGCAGCTCGCCTTGCCCCAGGTCGCCGCTGATACTGCCACTGACATTGCGCGCCGCTGGCGCGCCATGATAGGCATCGAAGCCGACTTGCTCCAGGTTGGCCTCGAAGCTCAGACGTCGGTCGCCGGTTTCCTGCGGGCGGTAATCGAGCAACACATTGCGCAAGGCACCGGTGACCTTCAGGTGATCGACCACGGTCGCCAAACCTTCCGGTAGAGGCGCCAGGCTATCAAGCAGCGGGGTAATCGGCGTCAGATCAAGGCGGTCGGCCTGCACGTGCCACAACTCTGCGGTCTTGTCGGTTGCCGCCGTCTGCTGCAATTGCAGATGGGATTGCCAACGGGTCTTCCCCAGGTTCATCGCCAGCGAGTCGAGCAGCAGGCTGAAACCCTGCTGATTGCGTTGCAGATAGGCGTTGAGGGCCAGGTTTTCAATCTTCACCGGCTTGCGCTCGGCATAGGCGCCGCGAAACTGTGGAGCGTTGAGTCGCGCCACGGCGCTTTGCACCGTGCCATCGGCCCATTTCAACCAGAACTCGCCACCGGCCTTGAGCTCGGCGATGTTCCATTGCTGCTTCAAGCTAGCCGGCAACCAGCGGGCCCAGTCGCTCTGCGGCAGGCTCAGGTAGACATCCGCCGAACCCTGGCGCCAGGCGCTGGCCCGCAACCGACTACTCAGGTTGAGGGCCAGGGGCTGGCCGTCGGGTAAGGTCAGGCGTACATCCAGGCGCTGGCGAGACTGGCCGCTGCTTAGGTTCAGACCGACATAAGTCAAGGTCAGCGGCGATTCGCCGAACGGTTCCAGGGTGACCTGGCTGTCCAGCACCGACAGTTGCGCAACCCTCTGCAGGTGGTTCAGCAGTTCCTCGGGATCCAGCGGCTGATCGTCCGCATGCGGCCAACCTTCAAGCGCCCACTGCCCCTCCTTGTCCTGTTGGAGGTTGAGTTGCAGGCCGTTGAGTTCCAGCCGGGCAACGCGGACTTCGCGGGCTAGCAGGCTGGCCCAGAGATCCGGGATCAGTTGGACATGATCCAAGCGCAACACCGAAACACCGGCACCGACCGTCACATCGTGGGCCAACAACACTGGCGCCAGACCGCTCCAACGTCCTTCCAGGCTGCCGATGGACAGCGGCATGCCCAGCGCGGCCTGCGCCTCGCTTTCGATCTCGGCCCGATACTCGGCCACCAGCGGCACGAACTGTCGCCCCAGGCTGGCATACAAGGCCACCAATACCAGCGACAGCGCACAGATCCCCACAGCCCAGCGGGTCAACGCGGCAACAAAGCGTGTCAGACGCTCCATGTCAGTGGCCCCTAAGGCAAGGTTCGATGAACAGGCCAACGCCAGCCAGCATGGACAGTGTATATACAGAGCAAGAAATCAGAGCAGCACCACGTCGTATTGTTCCTGGGAATACATGGTTTCGACCTGGAAACGAATGGTACGTCCGATAAACCCCTCCAATTCAGCGACATTGCCCGATTCTTCATCCAGCAGACGGTCGACGACTTTCTGGTTAGCCAACACTCTATAACCTTCGGCCTGATAGGCACGGGCCTCCCGGAGGATTTCACGGAAAATCTCGTAACAAACCGTCTCCGGGGTTTTTTGCTTGCCGCGTCCCTGGCAACTGCTGCACGGCTCGCAGAGCACCTGTTCGAGGCTTTCACGGGTGCGTTTGCGGGTCATCTGCACCAAGCCCAGCTCGGTGATACCGATGATGTTGGTCTTGGCGTGATCGCGCTCCAGCTGCTTTTCCAGGGTTCGCAGTACCTGGCGCCGATGCTCTTCGTCTTCCATGTCGATGAAGTCGATGATGATGATCCCGCCCAGGTTACGCAGGCGCAGTTGGCGGGCGATTGCGGTGGCGGCCTCGAGATTGGTCTTGAAGATGGTTTCTTCGAGGTTGCGATGACCGACGAAGGCCCCGGTGTTAACGTCGATGGTACTCATGGCTTCAGCCGGGTCGACCACCAGGTAGCCACCCGACTTGAGCGGCACCTTGCGTTCCAGGGCTTTCTGGATCTCGTCCTCGACACCGTAGAGGTCGAAGATCGGTCGCTCACCGGGATAATGTTCGAGACGGTCGGCAATTTCCGGCATCAGCTCGGCGACAAACTGCGTGGTTTTCTGGAAGGTTTCCCGGGAGTCGATGCGGATCTTCTCGATCTTCGGGCTGACCAGATCGCGCAAGGTCCGCAGCGCCAGGCCAAGGTCTTCGTAGATGACATTGGGAGCACCGATGGTCTTGATCTGCACGCCGATCTGATCCCAGAGTCGGCGCAGATAACGGATATCCATCATGATTTCGTCGGCCCCCGCCCCTTCGGCGGCGGTGCGCAAGATAAACCCGCCAGCTTCCTGGATGCCTTCCTCGGCCACACAGTCACTGACGACTTTCTTCAGCCGGTCACGCTCAGCTTCGTCTTCGATCTTCAGCGAGATGCCCAAATGGGCGGTACGCGGCATATACACCAGGTAACGCGAGGGAATCGACAGTTGCGTGGTCAGGCGAGCGCCCTTGGTACCGATGGGGTCCTTGGTGACTTGCACCACCAGGCTCTGCCCTTCGTGAACCAGCGCGCTGATACTTTCCAGTGCGGGACCTTCGCGCATGGAAATTTCCGAGGCATGGATAAATGCAGCCCGATCCAGGCCGATATCGACGAACGCCGCTTGCATACCCGGCAGGACCCGCACCACCTTGCCCTTGTAGATATTGCCGACGATACCGCGCTTTTGTGTACGCTCGACATGCACTTCTTGTAACACACCGTTTTCCACCACCGCCACGCGCGATTCCATCGGCGTGATGTTGATCAGGATCTCTTCACTCATGGCTGGCTCTCGTTCAGGCGTGTTCACAATAATTGCCGTTCACAGGCGTGCGGTAATCAGCGCACGATAAGGTTTTGCCAACAGGGTATGTCGAAATGGCCAAGCAGTTCCGCAGTTTCGCACACCGGCAAGCCTACTACGCCCGAATAGCTGCCGTGCAGACTCTCCACGAAAACCGCGGCGAGGCCTTGTATGGCATAGCTTCCGGCCTTGTCACAAGGCTCACCACTGGCCCAGTAGGCGGAGGCTTCTTCTATTTTGATCGTGCGAAATTTCACTAGACTACGGACCACCCGCGACTCGCAACGATCGCCCTCCAACAGCGCGATGGCGGTGAGCACTTCGTGTTCGCGGTCGGACAATGCCAGCAGTGTGGCCACCGCGGCTGCCTCATCCAGCGGCTTGCCGAGGATCTTCCCGTCCAGCACCACGGCGGTATCGGCACCCAGCACACAGAACGGCGCCGACACCTGAGCACTCACCAGCAGGCTACCACCGGCTGCCGCCTTGCCACGCGCCAGGCGCTCGACATAGGCCGCCGCAGATTCATCCGTCAGGGGAGTTTCATCGATATCCGCGCTGATCACGGTGAAGGGCACGCCGATCTGGGTAAGCAGTTCACGCCGACGCGGTGAGCCGGAAGCCAGGTAGAGCGGTTTCATCAGGACATCTCCGTGTCAGGGTGCTTTATCGGGACTGCTCATCAACATCATCCAGCTCACGGAAAATCGGCGCGACTCAGTCAGCTGACTTTGTAGCGTCGACACAGCCCGCGCAGCCCGAAACTGACCCACGGCCACAGCAGGGCGCTGACCAGGGCCGGCAACACCAGCGCCAGGGTCGGCTGACGGTTGCCGGTCAGGGTACTGAGCCAGAGTTGTACCAGTTGCGCCAGCCCGAAGATCACCAGGATCACCAGGCTCTGCTGCCACATCGGAAACATCCGCAGACGCTGTTGCAGCGACAATACCAGGAAGGTGATCAATGTCAGGATCAGGGCGTTCTGTCCGAGCAGGGTGCCGTAGAGCACATCTTCGGCCAGCCCCAGCAGGAAGGCAGTCACCATGCCGATCTTGTGCGGCAGGTAGAGCGACCAGAAGGCCAGCAACAGTGCTAACCATAGCGGACGCAGGATTTCCATGAACTGCGGCAACGGCGAGACACTGAGCAACAGACCGACAGCAAATGTCAGCCAGACGATCCAGCCATTACGCGAAAGAGTAGCGCCCGCCATTATTCCTCCTGCCGTTGGGTGGCCGGTGCAACCGCGGAGGGCTGGCTGGCCGGTGGCTGGGTAGCCGCGGGTTTGACGATGACGGGCTTGGAGGCCGGTGTCGCATGAGTCGGTGCATGGGGGTTGGTGCTGGCGCCATGAGCGGGCGGCTTGCCCGCCACAGCCGGCGCTGCTGGTGGCGCGATCGCTGCTGGGGTTGCCGGGGCTGCCACCGGTTTGGGCACGGTAGCCGGTATGATCGGGGCGCCGTCACCCTGCTTGTCGGCTTCCTGGGCCTGGGCCGCTTCGTTAGCACGCTCCTCCGGGGTGCGACTGTCGCTGAACACCAGCAACAGATAACGGCTGCGGTTCAAGGCCGCAGTCGGCACTGCACGAACAATGGCGAAAGGCTGCCCAGAGTCGTGAATCACCTCCTTGACCGTCGCCACCGGATAACCGGCCGGGAATCGCTGGCCCAGGCCGGAGCTCACCAGCAGGTCGCCTTCCTTGATGTCGGCGGTGTCGGCGACATGGCGCAGTTCCAGACGTTCGGGGTTGCCAGTCCCGCTGGCAATCGCGCGCAGGCCGTTGCGATTGACCTGCACCGGGATGCTGTGGGTGGTATCGGTCAGCAACAAGACCCGGGAAGTGTACGGCATCAACTCGACCACCTGGCCCATCAGGCCACGGGCATCGAGTACCGGTTGCCCGAGCACCACACCGTCGCGTTCACCCTTGTTGATGATAATGCGATGGGTGAAGGGGTTGGGGTCCATGCCGATCAGCTCGGCCACTTCGACCTTCTCGTTGACCAGCGCAGAGGAGTTGAGCAATTCGCGCAGGCGCACATTCTGCTCGGTCAAGGCCGCGAGTTTCTGCAAGCGCCCTTGTAACAGCAGGTTCTCGGTCTGGAGTTTTTCATTCTCGGCGACCAATTCGGTACGACTGCCGAACTGGCTGGCCACACCTTGCCACAACCGTTGCGGAAGATCGGTGATCCAGTATGACTGCATCAACACCAGCGACATCTGGCTGCGCACCGGCTTGAGCAGCGTGAAACGGGCATCGACCACCATCAGCGCGACCGACAGCACGACCAGCACCAACAAGCGCACGCCCAATGAGGGGCCTTTGGCGAAAAGCGGTTTAATAAGCCGCTCCTCCCAGGCAATGAGTCATTTTATTCATGCGGCATCAAACCGGCCTGGATGAAGATTGACAGAAGATAAACGCAACAGGCAGCACTGCAAAGTGCTGCCCGTGAACGGAACATCATAGATGCCTGCCAGCGAACTCACTCGCTGGAAAGCAGATCCATGGTGTGCTTATCCATCATTTCCAGGGCACGGCCTCCGCCACGGGCAACACAGGTCAGCGGATCTTCGGCAACGATCACCGGCAGACCGGTTTCCTGGGCCAGCAGTTTGTCGAGGTCACGCAGCAGGGCGCCACCACCGGTGAGCACCAGGCCGCGCTCGGCGATGTCCGAAGCCAGCTCCGGAGGCGACTGCTCCAGGGCGCTCTTCACCGCCTGGACGATGGTTGCCAGAGACTCCTGCAGGGCTTCCAGCACTTCGTTGGAGTTCAAGGTAAAGGCACGCGGTACGCCTTCGGCCAGGTTACGGCCACGCACATCGACTTCACGGACTTCGCCGCCTGGGTAGGCCGTACCAATTTCCTGTTTGATGCGCTCGGCAGTCGATTCACCGATCAGGCTGCCGTAGTTGCGGCGCACATAAGTGATGATCGCTTCGTCGAAGCGGTCGCCGCCAACCCGTACCGATTCGGCGTAGACCACGCCGTTCAGCGAAATCAGCGCGATTTCGGTGGTACCGCCACCGATATCGACGACCATCGAGCCACGCGCTTCTTCAACCGGCAGGCCGGCACCGATCGCGGCGGCCATCGGCTCTTCGATCAGGAACACTTCGCGGGCGCCAGCCCCCAGGGCCGACTCACGAATGGCGCGACGTTCGACCTGGGTCGACTTGCACGGCACACAGATCAGTACACGAGGACTGGGCTGTAGAAAGCTGTTTTCGTGAACCTTGTTGATAAAGTATTGCAGCATCTTTTCGCAAACGCTGAAGTCGGCGATCACACCGTCCTTCATCGGACGAATGGCAGCAATGTTGCCCGGTGTACGACCGAGCATACGTTTAGCTTCAGTACCGACGGCAACGACACTTTTCTGGTTACCATGGGTGCGAATCGCAACAACCGATGGCTCATTCAGAACGATACCGCGCTCGCGCACGTAAATAAGAGTGTTGGCTGTGCCCAGGTCGATGGAGAGATCGCTGGAAAACATGCCACGCAGTTTCTTGAACATTGGAAAGGGACTCTGGGCAACGCGTGGGTAAAAAAGTGCGGCAAACTCTAACAACGACGGGGATTTTGGGCAAGGCGCCAATATGCTAAATTAGGCGTTTTTCTGAGCACCATTCCATACAATCGCGGCCATGTGACCGCAAAAATGCGGTAGTGTTCCGCTAATCTAACACAGACAGCTTCCATTTTATTTTCCACTGGAGATTCCCATGGCGCTTGACCGCTCCGATGTGGAAAAAATCGCTCATCTGGCCCGCCTGGGCCTGGTTGAAGCCGATCTTCCACAGACTACCGAAGCCCTGAACAGCATTCTGGGTCTGGTCGACCAGATGCAGGCTGTCGATACCGATGGTATCGAACCCCTTGCCCACCCCCTGGAAGCGAGCCAACGCCTGCGCGCAGACGCCGTCACCGAGCGAAATAATCGCGAGGCCTATCAGTCCATCGCACCAGCGGTCGAAAACGGCCTGTACCTGGTTCCGAAAGTCATCGACTAAAGGGAAAGAGCCTGCAATGCATCAATTGACTCTGGCCGAGATCGCCCGCGGACTCGCCGACAAGAAGTTTTCCGCCGAAGAGCTGACCCGGACCCTGCTGACGCGCATCGCCCAGCTCGATCCGAAGATCAACAGTTTTATCAGCCTCACCGAAGAGCTGGCGCTACAACAGGCCAAGGCCGCCGACGCACGGCGGGCCACTGGCGAGAACGGTGCCCTGCTCGGCGCGCCGATCGCCCACAAGGACCTGTTCTGCACCCAGGGCGTGCGTACCAGCTGCGGCTCGAAGATGCTCGACAACTTCAAGGCGCCCTACGACGCCACCGTGGTGACCAGACTGGCGGCTGCCGGCGCCGTGACGCTGGGCAAGACCAACATGGACGAATTCGCCATGGGTTCGGCCAACGAGTCGAGCTACTACGGCAAGGTCAAGAACCCGTGGAACCTGGAACACGTGCCGGGCGGTTCATCCGGCGGTTCGGCAGCCGCCGTGGCGGCACGCCTGTTACCGGCCGCCACCGCGACCGACACCGGGGGCTCGATCCGCCAGCCGGCGGCGTTCACCAACCTCACCGGACTGAAACCGACCTACGGGCGCGTTTCGCGCTGGGGCATGATCGCCTACGCCTCCAGCCTCGATCAGGGTGGCCCCCTGGCCCGCACCGCCGAAGACTGCGCGCTGCTGCTGCAAGGCATGGCGGGGTTCGACCCACAGGACTCCACCAGCATCGATGAACCGGTGCCGGACTACAGCGCAGGCCTGAATGACTCGATCCAGGGACTGCGCATCGGGGTACCGAAGGAATACTTCAGCGCCGGTCTCGACCCGCGCATCGCCGAACGGGTACACAACAGCCTCAAGGCGTTGGAGAAGCTTGGCGCGGTGATCAAGGACATCAGCCTGCCAAACAACCAGCACGCCATTGCGGCCTACTACGTGATCGCTCCAGCCGAGGCCTCGTCCAACCTGTCGCGTTTCGACGGCGTGCGTTTCGGCCATCGCTGCGCAAACCCGATAGACCTCCAAGACCTGTACAAACGCTCCCGTGGCGAAGGTTTCGGCAGCGAAGTGCAGCGCCGGATCATGGTCGGTGCCTACGCGCTTTCAGCCGGCTACTACGACGCTTACTACCTCAAAGCGCAGAAGATCCGTCGCCTGATCAAGAACGACTTCATGAGCGCCTTCAACGACGTCGACATCATTCTCGGCCCGACCACGCCCAATCCGGCGTGGAAGATCGGTGCCAAGAACAACGATCCGGTCGCCGAATATCTGGAAGACTTCTACACCATCACCGCCAACCTCGCGGGCCTGCCGGGCTTGTCCATGCCTGCGGGCTTCGTCGACGGCTTGCCGGTCGGCGTGCAATTGCTGGCCCCCTATTTCCAGGAGAGCCGTCTGCTCAACGTGGCGCACCAGTATCAGCTCAATACTGACTGGCACACCCGCACACCTGAAGGCTTCTGAGGAGAAACACATGCAATGGGAAGTCGTGATCGGGCTGGAGATTCATACCCAGCTCGCCACCCAATCGAAGATTTTCTCCGGCAGTTCGACCACCTTCGGCTCCGAGCCCAATACCCAGGCCAGCCTGGTTGACCTGGGCATGCCGGGGGTGCTGCCGGTACTGAACGAAGAAGCCGTGCGCATGGCCGTGAAATTCGGCCTGGCGATCGACGCCGAGATCGGCCAGCACAACGTGTTCGCCCGCAAGAACTACTTCTACCCGGACCTGCCCAAGGGTTACCAGATCAGCCAGATGGAGCTGCCGATCGTCGGCAAGGGCCACCTCGATATCACCCTGGAAGACGGTACGGTCAAGCGTGTCGGGATCACCCGCGCGCATCTGGAAGAAGATGCCGGAAAGAGCCTGCACGACGCCTTCAACGGTTTCACCGGTGTGGATCTGAACCGTGCAGGCACGCCGCTGCTGGAAATCGTCTCCGAGCCGGATATGCGCAGCGCCAAGGAAGCCGTGGCCTACGTCAAGGCGATCCATGCGCTGGTGCGCTACCTGGGCATCTGCGACGGCAACATGGCCGAAGGTTCGCTGCGTTGCGACTGCAACGTGTCGGTACGGCCCAAGGGTCAGGTCGAGTTCGGCACCCGCTGCGAAATCAAGAACGTCAACTCGTTCCGCTTCATCGAGAAAGCGATCAACACCGAAGTCCAACGGCAAATCGAGCTGATCGAAGACGGCGGCAAAATCATCCAGCAAACCCGCCTGTACGATCCGAACAAGGACGAGACCCGCGCCATGCGCAGCAAGGAGGAAGCCAACGACTACCGTTACTTCCCCGATCCCGACCTGTTGCCTGTGGTCATCGAAGATTCGTTCCTTGATGAAGTCCGTACCAGCCTGCCGGAGCTGCCGCCACAGAAACGCGAGCGCTTCCAGTCCCAGTACGGTCTGTCGCTGTATGACGCTAGCGTACTGGCCTCAAGTCGCGAACAGGCGCAGTACTTCGAGCAGGTCGCGAGCATTGGCGGCGACGCCAAGCTGGCGGCCAACTGGGTCATGGTCGAGCTGGGCAGCCTGCTAAATAAGCTGGGCGTAGAAATCGACCAGGCGCCGGTAACTGCCGAGCAACTGGGCGGGATGTTGTTGCGGATCAGGGACAACACCATCTCCGGCAAGATCGCCAAGACCGTTTTCGAAGCCATGGCTAACGGCGAAGGCAACGCGGATCAGGTGATCGAGGCTCGTGGCCTGAAGCAGGTGACCGACAGCGGTGCCATCGAGAAGGTCCTGGACGAAGTCCTCGCGGCCAATGCCGAGCAGGTCGAGCAATACCGTGCGGCGGATGAAGCCAAGCGCGGCAAAATGTTCGGCTTCTTTGTCGGCCAGGCGATGAAAGCCTCCAAGGGCAAGGCCAACCCGCAACAGGTCAACGAGCTGCTGAAAAGCAAACTCGAAGGCTGATAGCGCTCAGGCGGGCTGGCACCACCTTTGTGGACAGTGCGCCACCGGGACGCGAAGCGGCCCTAAAACCAATAATCTCGGTGCCTCAGACAGAACGAGGCACCTGGTTTTACGACGGCTTCGCAGCCGAACGGGGCAAACCCCTCGCCACCCTTGTTCTATCGCCGTACCACCGAGGATATCCAATGAAACGCCTGCTCGGCGCCTGCACCCTCCTCACCCTGCTGGCCGGTTGTGCCACCCACGACATCGACCCGCGTGGCTACGACGAAACCGGCGTGGCGTCCTACTATGGTGCCCGCCACCACGGTAAGCGCACCGCCAGCGGCGAGCCGTTCGATCAGCACAGCCTGACTGCCGCCCACCGCCAACTGCCCTTCGGTACCCAGGTAAAAGTCACTAACCTCGCCAATGACCGCAGCGTCGTGGTGCGTATCAACGACCGCGGGCCTCATACCCGCGGGCGCCTGATCGATCTTTCACAGGAAGCGGCCAAACAGTTGGGTATGCTGCAAAGCGGCACCGCGCGTGTACGCGTGCAAAGCCTCAACGACTGACTTTGGGAGTTGCATCATTTTCGGATTGACCGCCCTGCCGCTATTGAGCCTGATCCAACTGCTCGGCGGCTTGTTGCTGCTAATTGTCGGCGCCGAACTGTTGGTGCGCGCCGCCGTGCGCCTGGCGGCCAGTCTGCGGGTACGTCCGTTGCTGATCGGCCTGACCATCGTCGCCTTCGGCAGCAGCGCGCCGCAGATGGCCGTCAGCCTGCAGGCGGCCCTGTATGAAAACGCCGATATCGCGGTCGGCAGCGTGATCGGTGGCAATATCTTCAACACCCTGGTGACCCTCGGCCTCTCGGCGTTGATCATTCCTTTGCGGGTCTCGCGCCAGTTAATACGCCTGGATATTCCGCTGATGATCGTCGCCAGCCTACTGGTCTTCGGCCTGGCCTTCAACGAGGAGCTAAGCCGTTTGGACGGCGCGCTGATGCTGCTGATTTTCGTCCTTTACCTGGGACTACTGCTGCGCACTTCGCCATCCCGCCAACATGCCCATCATCCGCCCGAGCACGGCCATCAACGCCAGCACGCACCGTGGATCAGCTGTGTGATCCGGATACTGCTGGGCTTGGGACTGCTGGCGCTGGCCGGTCACTTGCTCCTGGATGCGGCGGTGGAAGTCGCCACCGAGCTGGGCTTGTCCGAGCGCATCATCGGCCTGACCGTGGTCGCTGTCGGCACTTCGCTGCCGCAATTGGCGACCTCGTTGATCGCCGCGTTCCGTGGCCAGCAGGGTATCGCCGTGGGCAATGTCATCGGCGCCAACCTGTTCAACCTGCTGGGGGTACTGGGCGTCACCGCGCTGATCGCCCCGGCGCCGCTATCGGTATCGCCCAACGCATTGTCGTTCGACCTACCGATTATGCTCGGTGTTGCGGCGTTGTGCTGGCCGGTGTTCTACTCCGGCTATCGCATCACTCGCGCCGAGGGCCTACTGTTTCTCGGCCTGTACCTGGCTTATGGGCTGCACGTGATATGGTTTACCACCGGTATGCCAATGGCCCAGCGACTGGAGCACCTGATGCTGTTTTTCATTCTGCCGGTGTTGTTGGCGTATCTGCTGTTCAGCACATTGAGAGCCTGGCGTCGCCAACACGCCTAGGAGCCAAGGCGCTGGCAGATCATAGCGCTAGATCCAACCCCCCCACTGCAACACGAAGATGCCGATATTGGTCGTGATCGCCGCCATCAGGGTGGTGATCACAATAATCGCCGCCGCCAGCTCGTGATTGCCATTGGCCGCCCTGGCCATGACAAAACTGGCCGCCGCTGTCGGGCTGCCGAAGTAGAGAAACAGAATCCCCAGTTCCGCGCCGCGAAACCCATAGAGCCAGGCACCCAAGGTTGCAATGATCGGCAGGCTGACCATTTTCAGCAGGCTCGCACTCAGCGCCATATCACCGCTTTTACGCAATGCCGCCAGGGACAGGGTACCGCCGATGCAGATCAATGCCAGCGGCAGAGTCATCTGCGCCAGGTAATTGCCGGAAGTCTCCAACCATCTGGGCAGGCCGATCTGAAAATAAGCAAAGGGCACCGCGGCAATCACACTGATGATCAGCGGATTGCTGAATACGCTTTTGCAGATGCTCCAGGGGTCGGATTTGATCACCGGGCTGTAGACCGCCAGGACAATGGTCGACAGGGTGTTGTAGAACAGGATCACTAGCGCCGCGAGGATCGCTCCGAGGGAAATGCCGTAGTTGCCATACAGGCTGGCCGCCAGGGCCAGACCGATCACCCCGTTGTTGCCGCGAAAGGCGCCCTGAGTGTAGATCCCGCGATCTTCCTTTGGGCAACGCCAGATCGCCCAGCCCCAGGCAGCGGCGAACCCTGCCAGCGTGGCAACCGCGAAATACCCCAGTACCGCAGGTTGCCAGGCTGAATGCAGGTCGGCGTGGAGGATTCCGAGAAACAGCAACGCTGGCATGTTGACGTTGAACACCAGTGCCGAAGCCATATGGATGAAGCTGTCGTTGATCCAGCCGATGCGCTTGAGCGCCACGCCCAGGAACAACATGGCGAAGACGGGCGCGGTGATGCTCAATGTAGCGAGAAAGATGGCCAGCATGCCTTGGGAACCCGTTGCCTGTCGTCAGGTAAACAATGATGCGAATGATACGGCAAGCGTCCTTCTGGCGCTCAATCGAACTGCGCGCGCATCCAGGCTTGGTAGGCGCCGACACCCGCCTCGCCTTCACGCGGCGCCCAGGCCGCCCGCTCGCCATCGGCTACCGGGCGATAAGGGCCTGCCTTGCACTCGAACATCACGCTGTCGATTTCCAGGACCACCAGGCCATGGAACATCCCCGCAGGGAGATCCACGCCAGGGCAATCGCCACCGGCCCGCAACACCCGCTTGTCCAGCAGCGCGCCGGCCTCATCGAACACCAACAGACCCAGAGCTCCCTTGAGCACCAACAGGGTTTCTGCCTTGTCCGCACTGAGGTGCCGATGAGGTGGAATATAAGTGTTCGGTTGCAAGCCGACCGCCAGACGATGGCACGGTTCATCCATCTGATGAAAGTTGTGGTGCGCTCGCCCGCGCGCACTGGTCGCGGCCCTGCCGGCCAGGTCGGCAAACAACGCTTGGTCGAGAAAGCTCGGCGCGGTCATGGTTTACATGCCCTTGACAGCAAAGATGCCGGCGGCGTTACGCCAGTAGCCCTTGTAGTCCATGCCGTAGCCGAAGATATAACGGTCGATGCACAGTAGGCCGACATAATCAGCCTTCAGGTCCGCGCGGGCCTTGCGGTCATGATCCTTGTCGATCAACACGGCCGTATGCACCTGACGGGCACCGGCGTGCTTGCAGAAGTCGATAATCGCCCCAAGGGTGTGACCTTCGTCGAGGATGTCATCGATGATCAGCACGTCGCGGTCAATGAACGAGATTTCCGGCTTGGCTTTCCAGAATAGCTCGCCGCCGCTGGTTTCGTTGCGATAGCGGGTCGCGTGCAGGTAAGACGCTTCCAGCGGGAAATCGAGGTAGGTGAGCAATTTGCCGGAGAAGATCAGGCCGCCGTTCATCACGCAAAACACCACCGGGTTGCGCTCGGCCAGTTCGGCATTGATCTGTGCGCCGACCCGGGCGATGGCCGCTTCGACTTCATCATTGGTGTACAGGCAGTCGGCTTCGCGCATGACTTGACGGATATGTTCGAGATCGGCGGACATGGCGCTCTCCATAAGGGGGTGCGGGAAAAGTCGGCAAAGGTACGCACCCCGAAAGGCCAGATCAAGCGTTTCTGAACTAGCGCAAACTTGACGAGCCGCTACCGTTGAGCTGAGTGGCCTGCGAACTTGAACTCACGAACTCACCGTACAGACCACCCACGTACTACGCGTCTATAGGACATCTACCTCGGATAGATTAATCTAGGCCGTTTTTTTTGCCCGCCGCCGGAGCCTTTCCCCATGCCCACCCGTGAGATCCGCCATCCGCTGATCCGTCACAAGCTCGGCCTTATGCGCCGCGCTGACATTAGCACGAAGAACTTCCGTGAGCTCGCCCAGGAAGTCGGCGCATTGCTGACCTATGAGGCGACCAAGGACCTGCCCCTCGAAACTTATGATATCGAAGGCTGGTGTGGCACCGTGCAAGTCGAGAAAATCGCCGGCAAGAAAATTACCGTGGTACCGATCCTACGCGCCGGCATCGGCATGCTCGAAGGTGTGCTCAGCCTGATTCCAGGCGCCAAGGTCAGCGCCGTGGGCGTGGCCCGCAACGAGCAAACCCTCGAAGCCCACACCTACCTGGAAAAACTGGTCCCGGAAATCGACGAGCGCCTGGCGATGATCATCGATCCGATGCTCGCCACCGGTGGGTCGATGGTTGCCACCATCGACCTACTGAAGAAAGCCGGTTGCAAGGACATCCGTGCGATGGTCCTGGTGGCGGCCCCCGAAGGCATCGCGGTGGTCGAGAAAGCCCACCCGGACGTGACCATCTACACTGCCTCCATTGATCGGCAACTCAACGAGCACGGCTACATCATCCCCGGCCTGGGCGATGCCGGTGACAAGATCTTCGGCACTAAGCAGAAGGACGCCTGACATGCAGGAGGAGTTCAACGACCCGCTGTGGCGCACGGTACTGTCCGGCGCACAAATGCTCTTCGTCGCTTTTGGCGCCCTGGTGTTGATGCCACTGATCACCGGCCTCGACCCGAACGTCGCGCTGTTCACGGCGGGCCTGGGGACCCTGCTGTTCCAACTGGTTACCGGGCGTCAGGTACCGGTATTCCTCGCTTCGAGCTTCGCCTTTATCACCCCGATCATCCTCGCCAAGGGCCAATTCGGCCTCGCGGCGACCATGGGCGGGGTGATGGCGGCCGGTTTCGTCTACACCTTCCTCGGCCTGGCGGTGAAGATCAAGGGCAGCGGTTTTATCGACCGACTGCTGCCACCGGTGGTGATCGGCCCGGTGATCATTTCCATCGGCCTGGCCATGGCGCCGATTGCCGCGAACATGGCGATGGGCAAGGCCGGCGACGGCGCCGAGCTGATCCATTACCAGACCGCGATGATGATCTCGATGCCGGCGCTGCTGACCACGCTGATCGTGGCGGTGTTCGGCAAAGGCATCTTCCGTCTGGTGCCGATCATTTCCGGGGTCCTGGTGGGGTTTGCCATGTCGTTCTACTTCGGCGTGGTCGATACCGCGAAAATCGCCACCGCGCCTTGGTTCGCCCTGCCGCACTTCACCGCACCGGAATTCAACTGGCAGGCGATCCTGTTCATTGTACCGGTAGCGCTGGCCCCGGCCATCGAGCATATCGGCGGGGTGATCGCGGTGGGCAGCGTGACCGGTCGCGACTACCTGAAGAAACCGGGACTACATCGCACCCTGTTAGGTGATGGGATCGCCACTACGGCAGCCGGCCTGTTCGGCGGCCCTCCTAACACCACCTATGCCGAAGTGACCGGCGCGGTGATGCTGACCAAAAACTACAACCCGAAAATCATGACTTGGGCAGCGATTTTCGCCATCAGCCTGGCATTTATCGGCAAGTTCGGCGCACTGCTGCAAAGCATTCCGGTGCCGGTGATGGGTGGAATTCTTTGCCTGCTGTTCGGCTCGATTGCCGCAGTGGGAATGAACACCCTGATCCGCCACCAGATCGATCTGGGCGAAGCACGCAATCTGGTCATTGTTTCGGTAACCCTGGTGTTTGGCATCGGCGGCGTGCTGGTGGGCACCGGCACCGGACCGGACGACTTCGGCCTCAAGGGCATCGCGCTGTGTGCCGTGGTGGCGATTGCGCTGAATCTGTTGCTGCCAGGCAATGACAACTGGAGGCAGAAGAAGGCGCACGAGCCGTTGTAGTCAGACCCACGCGGACCATGGGAGCAGACCCCATCCCCTATAATGCCAACGGCGCCCGCTGACACAGGGCGTTCAGCGCCGCCGCCCACTGTGGTTCATCGTTCAGGCACGGAACCAGCACCAACGCCTCGCCCCCCGCCGCGATAAATTGCTCGCGCCCGCGATCGCCGATCTCCTCCAGCGTCTCGATGCAATCGGCGACAAACGCCGGGCACATCACCAGCAGCTTCTTCACGCCGGCCTGGGCCAATTCATCCAATCGCGCTTCAGTATAGGGTTCGATCCACTTCGCCCGGCCCAGCCGGGACTGGAACGACACCGACCACTGCCCGTCCGCCAAGCCCATGCGCTCGGCAAACGCTGCCGCCGTGCGTAGGCATTGGCCGCGATAACAGGTGGCCACAACCTGCGGTGGCGCACCCGCACAGCAATCACCACCGCCTGCAAAGCTGTGGCCGGGATTGAGCTTCTTCAGATGGCTTTCCGGCAAGCCGTGAAAGCTCAGCAGCAAATGATCGAAACCCTGCTCCAGATGCGGTCGGGCACTGGTCACCAGGGCGTCGAGATATTCCGGCTGATCATAGAACGGTCGCAGAATGGAAAACCGCACCTCCAACCGTTTGTCCCTGACTACCCGCCGGGCCTCCTCGATGACCGTGGTCACAGTGCTGTCGGCAAATTGCGGATACAGCGGTGCCAATGTCACCTGGTGGATGCCCTGAGCCGCCAGCCGGGTCAGTACCGTCTCAATCGACGGCTCGCCGTAACGCATTGCCAACTCCACCGGGCCTTGAGTCCACCTCGAAATCATCTGCTGCTGTAGGCGACGGCTGAGCACTATCAGTGGCGAACCCTCCTCCCACCAGATCGAGGCATAGGCATGGGCCGACTGCTCGGGGCGCTTGATCAGGATCAGCGACACCAGCAAGCGCCGAAGCGGCCACGGTAGGTCAATCACATAGGGATCCATCAGGAATTGATTGAGGTAGCCGCGCACGTCCGCGACCGAAGTAGAAGCTGGCGACCCCAGGTTGACCAGAAGCAAGGCGTGATCAGTCATGCAACGTCCTATTTCAGAGGCGGCTCGACAGGTCGTCGAGGGCCGCAGGCAAATCGTTGAACCGAAAAACAAATCCCGCCGCCAGCAATCGGGTCGGCAGGGCGCGTTGGCCACCGAGCAGCAGCAGCGATAACTCACCCAAGCCCAGACGCAACACGAAAGCTGGCAGAGGCATCAGCGCCGGGCGATGCAAGACCTTGCCCAAGGCCTGCGCGAACGCCTGATTGCGCACCGGTTTAGGCGCGCAGGCATTATAAGGACCGGCGGCGTCGCCGCGATGCAGAAGAAAATCAATCAGGGCAATTTGATCCTGTAGATGAATCCATGACATCCACTGCCGACCGTTACCGATCGGGCCGCCCAGGCAAAGCTTGAACGGTAGCAACAGGCGCGACAAAAAACCGCCCTCAGCCGCGAGCACCAGACCGGTTCGTATCCACACCACACGAATGCCCAAGGCCTGCGCGCACTGTGCGGTTTCTTCCCAGGCGATACATAATTGGCTGGCAAAATCTTCGCTGACCGGTGGCGAATCTTCCGTCAGCTCACGCTCACCACCATCGCCATACCAGCCCACCGCCGACCCGGAGATCAGCACGCTCGGGCGTTGCTCACGCCCTTCGAGCCAGACGAGCAGCGTTTCGGTCAACTGGATCCGGCTGCTCCACAGCAATGACTTGCGTTTGCGAGTCCAGGGCCGGTCGCCAATCGGCGCACCGGCGAGGTTGATCACCGCATCCAGCGGCTCACCGGCCAGATCCTCCAGATGTTGCACGCCACGCACCTGCGCCCCGCACAAACGGGCCACTTCCCCGGGTCGGCGGCTCCAGACCGTCAAGCGGTGCCCCTGTGCCGACCAGTGCTTGCACAACTGGCGCCCGATCAAACCAGTACCGCCCGTCAGCAATATGTGCATGAAAGTGTCCTCGCGTAGCGTTTTGCCGTGAGCGTTAGTCTATTTTTATAAACAGGGCTCTTTTCTTCTCGACTGTTTAACAATAGGACAGCTTCAGACAATGAGAAGATCGCGACTTATACCTAAAAACAATATTGTACAGGTTTTACCGACGGCGTAGTCTGTGCAGACAGGTAACGAGGCCCCTATGACTTTACCTATCGCAATAATTGGTGCCGGTATCGCCGGACTCTCAGCCGCCCGCGCATTGCAGGATGCCGGACACGCTATCGAACTGTTCGATAAGAGCCGCGGTAGCGGCGGGCGCATGTCGAGCAAACGCAGCGATGCCGGGGCACTGGACCTGGGTGCACAGTATTTCACCGCCCGCGATCGGCGTTTCGTCAACGAAGTACAACGCTGGCAGAGCCAGGGCTGGGTCGCCGAATGGGACCCGACGCTCTACACCTGGCAGAACGGCCAGTTGAACGTGTCGCCGGACGAGCAGATCCGCTGGGTGGGTACCCCGCGTATGAGCGCCATCACCCGTGGCCTGCTGGGGGACCTGCAGACCCACTTCAACTGTCGCATCACCGAAGTATTCCGCGGCGAGCAGCACTGGCACTTACAGGATGCCGAAGGCCTCACCCACGGCCCATTCAGCCACGCCATCATTGCCACGCCGGCCCCCCAAGCGACCACCTTGCTGGCGGCTGCGCCGAAACTCGCCAGTGCCGCCGCCGGGGTGCAGATGGAGCCGACCTGGGCCATTGCCCTGGCGTTCGCGACCCCGCTGGATACGCCGATGGAAGGTTGCTTCGTGCAAGACAGCCCGCTCGCCTGGCTGGCCCGCAACCGCAGCAAGCCGGGACGCAACGACCAGCTCGACACCTGGATCCTGCATGCCACCAGCCACTGGAGCAAACAACACCTGGACCTGTCCAAGGAAGCCGTGATCGAACACTTGCACGGAGCGTTCGCCGAGCTGCTGCATATCACCATGCCACCACCGACCTTCACCCTCGCTCACCGCTGGCTCTATGCCCGGCCAGCCGGCGCCCACGAATGGGGTGCCTTGGCCGATGCCGACCTGGGTCTGTATGTATGCGGTGACTGGTGCCTGTCCGGTCGCGTCGAAGGGGCCTGGCTCAGCGGCCAGGAAGCCGCCCGCCGGCTACTGGAACATCTGGCGTGAACCGGATCCCCTCCTGCATGCTGCAGCCGAACGGGACAGTAGTTCGTTCGCAAATCGTGAAAAACTTCCTGGGCACCCGCCTGCTCGGCGACGAAATCGGCACCGTGCCGGAACCCGAGCTGCAAGCGGACAGATGGGCGCAAAATAGCCGACCACAACCGCTCTATACAAAATATTTGACTTGCGCACGATAGAACCTATGATGAAATTTACTTGTACAAAATCAAAATCTTGTACAATTAAATTTACGAGGTTCGCCAATGCCCGTGACTACCGCCGCCGCCCACCCACCGAAGATCGCCATCAGCGCCTGCGCGACGGGCGTCGAGGTGCGCAACTCCAGTGGACACAAGGAGTGGCGACAGTGGGAAGAGGGCTGCCTGACCGATCCGGTGTTGCGGGACAACTTCCTGACCCGGGTCTTCGCCTACGCCGCCTGGCAGGAGTTGCGTGCCAGCGGCTTGAGCCGCCGCGGCCTGACTGACTTTCACTCGCGCTACAAGTACCTGTTGATGGCCCATAACCCGCTGCAGTACAAGGTGCTGGGCCGCCTGCTAGGCAGCATGGGCAAGTCAGACCCGAACGAGATCGGTCCGCGCTACTTCAGCCAGCTGATGGCCGCCTTGAAACAATGCGCGACCCGCCGCACCCATACCAATGTCCTGCAACACCTCAGCGGCTACTTGAGGCATTCCCTCAACACCGAAGACAAACAACACATGCAGCAACTCATCGGCCAGTACCGCCTCGGTATCGTACCGTTGAGGGTGCCGCTGACCCTGCTCAAACAGCACTTTGGCCAACACCCTGATCCCTATGTAGCCTTGCAGGTCTACCTGCAACCCTACCCGGAACACCTCAGCCTGCGGGACGTGATCTGACCATGCTCACCGCCGAAGACGACAAATCCAACCCCGACTACGCCAGCGCTCTGGTCGCCGGCTGGTTGCCGATCCGCGAAGTAGCCCGGCAGACCGGCGTCAACGCCGTCACCCTGCGGGCCTGGGAACGGCGTTACGGACTGATCGTGCCGCACCGCACGCCCAAGGGCCACAGGCTGTTTTGCGCCGAACATATACAACGCATCCAGACGATTCTCACCTGGTTGAATCGTGGAGTAGCCATTCGCCAGCTCAAACAGTTGCTCGATGCCCCGCAGCCATTCGCCGTCGACCCGGAAAACCACTGGCATCGGTTGCACCACAACTTGATCCAAGCCATTACCCGGCTGCAAGAGCGTCAGCTCGATGAAAGCTTCAACCAGGCGATGTCGCTATACCCGCCCCGCACGGTATGCGAACAGCTACTGATCCCTCTGCTGGCAGAGCTCGAACAACGCTGGCAGGGCCAGTTCGGCGAGCAGATGGAGCGAAGCTTTTTCTACTCCTGGCTACGCAGCAAGCTCGGCGCACGGATCTATCACAACAATCGCCAGCTCAAGGGCGCGCCGCTGTTGCTGGTCAACCAGTCAGACCTGCCGCTGGAACCGCGCTTGTGGCTGACCGCCTGGCTGGCCAGCAGCGCCGACTGCCCGGTAGAAGTTTTCGATTGGCCCCTGCCGCCCGGCGAACTGGCGCTAGCCGTCGAGCACCTGAAGGCGCGGGCCGTGGTCCTTTACTCCAGCAAGGCGATGAATTTGACCCATTTGCCCAGGCTGCTGAGCCGTATTGTTCCCCCCAAACTGATCGTCGGCGCCACGGTGCGTATCCACTTTGCCGAGCTGTCGGTATATATCGACGAGAACCCTGACGTCAGCCTGGCCGAAGACCCGTTGGCGGCCCACCAGAGCCTGGCTCGGCTCGGATTGCTCTAGCGGCCTGTGGAATGACTATGCAATTGCTTTGGCTGCGCACCGACTTGCGCCTACATGACAACACAGCCCTGACCGCCGCCGCCCGGCGCGGCCCCATGGTCGCGGTGTATCTGCTGACGCCCGCACAATGGCAAGCCCACGACGACGCCCCGTGCAAGGTCGACTTCTGGTTGCGCAACCTGCAGGAGCTGAGCCAAGTGCTGGCCACACTAAATATTCCCCTGCTGATTCGCCATGCCGACACGTGGGACCAGGTTCCCTCGGTCCTGCTCAAGCTGTGCCAGGACCTGAGAGTCGAAGCCCTGCATCTCAACGAAGAATACGGCGTGCACGAAAGTCGCCGCGACCGGGCCGTGGCCAAGGCCGTCGAAGCCCAAGGCATTAGCTGCCACCGTTATCTCGATCAATTACTCTTCAAACCCGGTAGCGTGCTGACCCTCACCGGCAGCTATTTCCAAATCTTCAGCCAGTTCCGCAAGGTTTGTTACAGCCGCCTTCACGGTGCATTGCCGGCAATGGTCGAGGCCCCCGGAGCACAGTTGCCGCTGAGCGTGGGCAGCGACCCGATTCCTGTCGAAGTCGAGGGTTTCCCCACACCGACCCAAGCCCTGCGTGACCTCTGGCCTGCGGGAGAAGCCGAGGCCCGGCGGCGCCTGGACAGCTTTGCCGACCAGCAGATCGAGCATTACCAGAGTGAGCGGGATTTTCCGGCCAAACCGGCCACCAGCCAGCTATCCGCCTACCTCGCCGCTGGCGTGATTTCCCCTCGCCAGTGCCTACACGTCGCGCTACGCAATAATCAGGGCGAATTCGACAGTGGCAATGTCGGCGTCGTCACTTGGATCAACGAGCTACTCTGGCGCGAATTCTACAAACATATTCTGGTCGGCTATCCGCGGGTCTCGCGTCACCGCGCTTTTCGCCCGGAAACCGAAGCCGTGGCCTGGCGCGATGCGCCGCAGGATCTGGCGGCCTGGCAACAGGCGCGTACCGGCCTGCCGATCATCGACGCAGCCATGCGCCAACTGCTCGAGACCGGCTGGATGCACAACCGCCTGCGCATGGTGGTGGCGATGTTCCTGACCAAGAACCTGTTGATCGACTGGCGCGAAGGCGAGCGTTTTTTTATGCGCCACCTGATCGATGGGGACCTGGCGGCCAACAACGGCGGCTGGCAGTGGAGCTCGTCCACCGGCACCGATTCGGCGCCCTATTTTCGGATCTTCAATCCGGTCAGCCAGTCGGAGAAATTCGACAGCGAAGGCTTATTTATCAAGCACTGGCTGCCGGAACTGGCGGGGCTGAACAAAAAGCAAGTGCACAGCCCGCCGGCCCTCGACGGCCTTTTCGGTGTCGCTGACTATCCACGGCCGATCGTCGACCTGGCAAAAAGTCGCGCACGTGCCCTGGCTGCCTTCAAGAACCTGTCATCGCGGCTGGATGCCGGAGGTATAAATGAGTGACTTCCCGCACCCTTTCGCCGCACGCTGCACTGCCCAGGACTCGCCAACCCACGTCGAATGTGGCCCCCAGCCGCCAGCACGCCGGATCTGGCTAGCAGGTGCCAGCGCTGGGATTGGCGCCGCCATGACCGAAGTGCTGCTCAAGAGCGGCGTCCAACTGGCCGTCAGCGCCCGTGATGCCCAAGCGCTGAAAGCCCTTGACGAGCGTTATCCTGGCCAAGTGTTTGTGGTGCCCGGTGACCTGACAGACAGCCAACAGGTACGCGAGATCGGCGAGTGTATCAAGCAGGTTTGGGGCAGTCTCGACACGGTGATTATCAACGCCGGCACTTGTGAATATGTCGAGGCCCAAGCGTTCGATGCCTCGGTCGTCGAACAGGTGGTGCGCACCAACCTGCTTGCCAGTAGCTACTGCATCGAGATCGCGCTGCCACTGCTCAGAGGCGGGATCAAACCACACCTGGTGAGGATCGCCAGCGCCGTGACCTTCCTGCCGCTACCCTGCGCCGAAGCCCAAGGCGCCTCGAAAGCCGGTATGCGCCACCTGTTCGAATCCCTGCGTATCGACCCGGCCTGCCAAGGTATCGACGTCACCCTTGTCGGCCCTGGCTTCGTCGACACGCCGCTGACACGCAAGAATGATTTCCCCATGCCTCTGAACTGGCCGGCCGATCAGGCCGCCAGCTATATTTGCGAGAAGCTCCCTAAACACCCGCCGGAAATCAGCCTCCCGGCCCTGTCCATGGCCGGGCTTTGGCCGCCGCCGCTCCTGTCCAAGCGCCGGCAACCGGCGATCGACAGGCGCATGGTGCGCAATAGCGGCAAGGACAAGGACCTCTCATGAGGGTATCGACAGCGTGGGCCGGCAAGACCGGCACAGCGCCGAGTAGGCAACCCGCGTCCCGGCCCGGATGATCTAAAGCCGGCGCAGTTGTTCGAGTACCACGCCGTCGCGTTCCGGGGCATTGAAAAACAGCTGGCGTGCCATGTTCAGGCTGATCTCGCTACGCCAGATCCGAAACATCTCCAAGGCTCGCCCCGGTTGACCTTGGCGGATGCGTTCAAAGCGCTCCTGCTCGGCCCGGGCCTGCGCCTTGATCCCGAGAAAACGCTCGGCCCAGCGCTTCAGATGGGCGCCATGAGATTGCGGCTTGCCGTCCTTGTCCAAGGCGCCGCGCATCACGAACAACTCCTCCGGGGTGGCTTTATCGGGATAATGGAAATGCGCCACCCAAAGATTCTTGCCGGCCGCCTTGTCACGCACCACATACTCCTGAAGGAAATCCTCTTTGCCGAGTTTTGTACGCGGCCCGTTGCGAAAGATCTCGACCTCGTTGCGCTCCTTGAGAAACAACAGCCGTTCGGTGTCCGGCGCACTCGACTTGGTCACGGCAATTCGTGCCAGCAATCCCTCATGTCTGACCGTGCCTGCCTGGAGACGTAGCTGCGCGGCCTGAACCTTACCGGCGGAGACTTCGCTTTGCGTCGCGGAACTGCTCGATTCGGCCAGCGCACGGTCGATTTGCCCAGCCAGCGCCTCCAGCCCCCGTGCCCGTGCTTCGAGCACATCCTGTAGATAGACCGGGTCCTTGGCGGCGGGGATCTGTCGCTTGGCTGTCTCGACTTCCCGACCGGCCTGGCGGATCTGGCTCTCAGCCATCTGCACCAGACGCTTGAGGCCCGGCTGTGGCCTGGCCACGGGGGGGGTTGCCGGCTTGGGCAACGGCTGCCAATAACCGTCCTCTTCTTCGACAAAGGAATCGATCGGTCTACCGGTCTGGGGATCCATCAACTCAACGACCTCATGGCCATCCTGGGGCGTGTCTCGAACATAGCCGAGATAGTTTTTCCTGCGACGGGTGCGGATGACTTTCCGGATCTTGGCGGGTTGTTCCGGCGGCACCTCAGGCTCGTCCTGCGCCGGGGCCTGCGCCTCGATACGTCCGATCAGGCTGCGCTCGGCCTCCTGTTGCAACTCGACCAGGCGCCGGACAAACAGATCGCCCCAGACCAGACTGCCCCCTTGCGGCAACAACCCGATCTTGTACTCGAGCATGGCCAGCGCTTCGTTATATTGACTCACACAGGTGTTGAGTACGTCTATATCTGCCTCGGCGGACAAGGGTGAAGCGGGTCGCTCCTCCAGAATGGATTGGGAGGCCAAGGCACTGCGCAGATCGTCGAACTTCATCCAGATATCGCTCTCGAGCTGCCGCGGATCCAGCTCCCTAAAGCAATACAGCCCGAGCCGACAGGCCCTGATGGCTTTCAATCCACGCACCATGCTCCCCTTACTCCGGCCCCTGTCCCCCCGGTTCCTGATATCGCGAATGGCCTGGTAATCCGTCAGATTCTGGTTGCGATGACGGCTCAGTTCGGTAAACGCCTGTTCCTCTCGTTCCGCCCAGTCGATATACAAGTCCGCAACGCGGTTCTCCCGTTGTTCCACCTGTTGCCTTTCCGGCAAGACCCGGCCTGCCTCATCCTCATAGGGCAAGCGCTCAATCATCCGCTGGTAACGAAGTTCGACGATCCTTATCCCGTCCAGGGTAATCTGCATCCCTATGACGAACTGATGCAAGGTGCTAAAGAGTATCCCCTTGTATCCCCGCATGAATAACGTCTCGTTCATCCGCAGCATGTTGATCTGTTGCTCGTAGCCGTCAAGAAAGACTTTCACCCGATCGCCAAGCTGATTCATCCGGGCGAACCACTGCTGATCGGTATAACGATCGGGATTGCCCTCCATCGTCCTCAAGGCATCCACTTCGGGAAACAGCGCTTGTGCACGCTGCCCCTGCTCCGTCACGCGTAGATTCCACCCATCCATGAAGCGCGTACTGACCAGCTCCCGTTGTTCCTGCTCCCGGCGTTTCTCCTCAAGCAGGGCCGCTCTTCTTTTCCCGATGTTCGATCCCGGACGCCCCGATCCGCCGCGCAGACGCAGCTTCAAGTCCGGCGTCCATTTCCCTGCGCCATCGCTTTTCAGATAAAACCCTTCGCTGCGACCATCCGGCGTAACCACACGAACATTGCCCTCGCTATCTGTCTTCACCGCAAACAGCCATCCGCCGAAGTAGGCCGCCAGCCGGTTCGAGTCCTTCAACCGGATCAGCCCCTTCAGATCGCCGGACGCGATGACTTCCCCCAGAGTCTGCGGCTCTGGCAAGGGATGTGGATAAATCTTCAAGGTGAACGAACTGACACTCGGACGCGAGGAGACGGTGCCGGGCGCCACGGGGTTATCCAGCTTCATCGGCAGCGGCCTGTCCGGCCCTTCGCTGATCGTCGCCCGGTGCGCCGGGCGATACCCTTCATCTATCGGGATCTGCAGCGGTGTCTTGGCGTGTGCCTGCTGTCGAGTCAAGCGATGCCCGAGAATAAAGGCAATATTCACCAGAACATCGGCCCAGGCACTGGCCTTGGCCCCAGCGTCTTTTTCCTCCATTCGCCGAAAGTCGGCATCGACACTGGCGACCACCGCGAAAATCCAGCCGGCCACCGCCGCCGGGCCGCGAATAAACATCAACACCACGTTGAACAGTTGCCAACCGCCCTCCTTCAGGGTATTCCAGCGCAACTCGGCATTGGACACCGATTGCCGGTCCGCCAGGGCGATCAACGTCCTGGCCATCGAGCCGAACAGGTGATGCAGGTAGTCGCCCTGGACCACTGCGTCATCGAGCGTGGCTGGCGCCACCGGCAATAGCACGGCAAAATCATCCTCGAAAGAACGCCGCAGATGGGGCTCGATAAAGCCGCCGTTGGCATAAGTGCGCCGGGCCTGATCGCTTAACCAGGTCAGAACGCTGTCCTGTAATGCACCGGGTTGGCGAAACGCCTCAAGCAGCGCCGCCCACGTCGGGTATTGCAGGAGCGGTTCGACGGGAGGCGTGGGGCGGGCGTCGTTGTCGTGAGGACAGAAACTTTTGTCCGGTGCCGACTGGAATTGCTGAAAGACCGAAGCCTGTGGGCCAGCCTTGGCAAGCAGGGGGCGATAGAGAATGAACGGGCCATGGCGAGTGTCTCGCGGGCCGATAATGAACATGGACGCCACGACATCCGCCATCGCATCGGTTTCGGCCTTGAAGGCCAGGGCGCGCAGGACAATCTCCTGGCCGTTCACTTGGCGCCGCGCCGCTTCGGGCTGCACCATCGCTTCGACATAGCGGTATCCCGTTTCGTCGAAGTTCGCTTCACCACGAATCTTCAGCTCTAGCGCCGCCATCGGCAATTGCACCCGCAGTTGCTCACTGAACAGGCTCTCCCGACGCCGCGCCTCGCCGACATTATCGATAAGCTGCGCCTTGAGCGCGTCCAGGTAGGTTCGGCCGATATCGACAAAAGTAACCAGACCCTTGACGTAGTCTGGGGTCAGCCATTCGGGCAGCGGTTTTTCCACACCACAGTGGCGGATAACGATCTTCATCTTCGCATGCCGAAAGCCCCCAAGATTCTCCAGGGCAAACTCCGTCAGGCTCATCCGGACCTTTTCCACCGTGCCCAACGCCCCTCCCGCGCCCCCGGCAGCGGCCACCGCAATGATTTTGTCGAGTTCCAAACGAATATCATCGGGGTTGGCGATATCGACGGTTTGCGGATGGTCCTCCCCCATCTTCTTGAGCAACGCCTTGACGGCGAAGCCCGGCAGATCACCCACGCCATCAAGAAATGCCTTGCCGCCCGACGCACGCTGCACATCGGCCAGTTTTTCCAGCAGGGAGCGGTAGGCGCCGATGTCTTCACTGGCGCCTCCCAGCAACCAATGCGGCAAACTGTCGCTGAGCGCCGCCAGCTCTTCGGGCAACTCAACCAGCGCATGCGGCGTTGCCGGCACCGGGGTGAAAAACCAGGTATCGGGGCGGGTAATTGCATCAAGCCGGCACTGGTAGTCCTCGAGCGTCCACTCGGTGTCGACCCCGATCAGGGAAATCTCCTGGAGCTGGTTTTCCAGCAAGGTTTCGGCAAGGCTGGCGAAGGCCTGCTCCAGTTGTATATCCGGATCGCCCTGCTGCCACAACAGATGCTCGCGGTACTCGATATCCCGGCCATTGGCCAGGACACTCATGAACAAGGGCACCAGTTGTCCAAGATCGGCGGTGTCGGCCCTGAAGAGGCCTTTGGACAGACTGAGCACCAGCGGGTTCTGCTCGACTCCCCGCTCCCTGCGACGGGCCACCAGCACCGGCAGGGCTTCAGGATAGGCGCCGCCCCACGTATCCTTGCTCACCGCCTGTACGCCATAAAGGGCGAGTTGCTGCTCGGGCCTTTCCAGATTGATCGACAGAAAGGCCCTATGCCGTTCACGATCAGTTGACAAGATGCGCACCAGTAGGCCGCCAAGACGAGCAAAGCGGCTGCCACCTTGCGCATCCTCCGCGTTCCAGTAGTCGACCAATGCCTGTTGATAGAGTTTCAGCAGGATATCTCCCCACGACCCGAGCGTAGCCTGGGTGGTCGCGGCATCAACCAGCAGCCGGTCACCGGGCAAACCGTCGAGCTTGATCTCCAGCACATGCTCGGCGGTAAAGACTGGCGCAGCCCCCGTAGTAAAATGCTCCAGTACAAGGTCGATCACCGCACGGTATCGATAGCCACCAGAGAACCTTTTTCCATCGCGCTCCAGCCACTGCAGTTTGCCGACATACAGGTGCGAAGCATTGCGCCGCGGATTCCAACGGCCAAAAAAATGCTCCTGGATGACCGACAAGGCCACCTCCCGCAATGTCGGCGGCTGGACAAAAAGCGCCTTGGCCACCTCGATCTCCTGCCCAAGCGACCGGCTCGCTAGTGTGATTGTGTCATTCATACAGATTATTCCCTTCAAACAGATCCGACGGGCCTGGGTTCAAACACCCTGCCCGGCACCGAACACTGGTACAGGGCCAGTAGACGCCTGACACGCCAAGCCCATGCGGTATTGGCTTAGCGGCCACTTCAGTCTTCACGATCGAATCCTCAGTTGCTCCACCAGTGCCGCCGCCGCTTCGGCGGCATCGAAGAAGAACTGGCGGGCCATAGGCAGCGTGATTGCACTGCGCCAGATATCCACAGCCGCCTGGGCGCGGCCCGGCTGGCCCCGGCGAATGCGCTCAAAACGCACGCCTTCGGCACGGGCCTGCGCCTTGGGGCCGAGAAAACGCTCTTCGCGGGTTTTCAGGTGGGCGGCCCCGGGGATGAAAAGATCATCGTTCGGCGCCAGGTCGCGGTAGTGAAAATGGGCAACCCAGAGCAATGCGCTCTTCTTGTCCGGGGCCGCCTTGTCGAGTATCAGGTACTCCTGCAAGTAGTCCTGGGACTTGAGCAGGCTGCGCGGTCCGTTTTTCCTGATTTCGATGGCACCCTGGCGATGCAGGAAGTCGACACGCGCCATGTCCGGCATGCTCGCTTTGGTTGCCTTGACCCTGATCAACAGCCCTTCATTGGTCAATTCGAGGGACAACGCGCGCAAGTTGGCCGATTGCGTCTGTGCGTTCACCCGCTCGGGTGACGCTTGCGCCGCCGCCAGGCTGCTGTCGAGCTGATCGGCGAGCCGGGCCAGTGCCCTCGCTTCACCCTCCAGCACATCCTGCAGATAAACCGGGTCCCGGACCGGTTGTTTCAGCCTGACGGCCCGGTCGAGCATCCTCGCCAGTTCCTGGCGGGCATTGAGCAACTCACTGCGGGCCTTCTGCACCTGCGTACCAGCCTCCTTGACCAGCCGCTTGAGCCCGACTTGTGGCCGCGCGACAGTAGACGCCGGGGCAGGTTCGGGAGCCTCGATCTCCTCCCAGTAACTACCGGTGTCGCTTTGCTGAAACACCCGGACTTCATCTTCGACGGCTATTTCGACGGTCTCCCTGGTCTGGCCGGCGGCCGGTGGCCTGACCTTGCCCAGATAGACACTGCCCCTGGACCCGCGGGTCTGAATGAGCCCTGGGACTTTCTCCAGTTCCTCTTGGGCGGCGACATCACTGGCCTGTTCGTCGAGCAACTCGCTCAATGACTCCAGCGCTTCGTCACGCAGTTGCCCGATCAGCTCAAGCAGACGTTCGGTATAGGGCAGCGCCGTGCCCTCCGGCTGCTGACGCCGCCAGAACTCGACGGTCTGCAGACCCGTTACATAGTTTTCGATGCAGGTATTGAGCACGCGCCGACGGCGTCTTGCCGGGATGTCCGGATCCTGCTCCAGATTGACCCGGGATCGACTCGCCAGGGCCATCTCCTGGGTCTTGTCCCTCAGCGAAGGATTGATCTGTTCGCCGCCCTCCAGCTCATGAAGGCTCAGCCAGCGCAAGGCATGGAGCTGCGACAATCGCGTCTCCAGCTCCAGCGGTGCCTCCTGGGTTTGGCTCAAAGCCTGGTCGCGGGTCTTGCGCCCCAGTCCCGCATAATTGTCCAACTGCTCGTTGACGCGCCGTTCCTTGCGATGCCAGTCGAACATGCGGTCATTGGCCTCAACCTTGCTTTTCTGGTAAGCCAGGATACTGTCATAGAGCCTGGAACCCGCGCCGGCATGGGTGGCTTGGGCCCGTTCGAATTCAGCAGGGGAGAGGCGCTGCTCCTCCCGGACCCTGCGTAGCACTTCCACCGCCTCACGACAGCCAACCAACTGGATACCGAGGAATGCGCACACGGCCTCCTTCCATTTGGGTACGTTGGCAACCCGCGATTGTTCTTCACGCAGGACGATGCTCTGCCCCATCAGTTCGAAAGCCCTTTCTGCTTCCTGGAGATAACGTTGCCGGGCCCTGCTGGTGGCCTCGGCGTTAGTCCCTTGCTCCTTGAGTTTCAAATCGGCCCGTGCGGCGGAGGCCGCCATTGCCGCGAGTTTACCGGGGACTTCCAGGTCCCGGTGTCGATCGGCCAACGCCTGGGCTGCGGCTTTTTTTTCATCCTGTATCTGCTTGATGGTCTTACGCCCGCCACGCCCCGAGCCGCCACGCAACCGCAACTTGACATCCAGGCGCCACTCGCCGGCCTCGGTGCTGCGCAGGTAGAAGCCTTCACGACTGCCGTCCGGCGTGATCATCCGCACGCCGCCCTCGGCCTCCTGGACCCGATATAGGCGCCCACCGATATAGGTGGCCAGATAGCCCGTGTCTTTCAAGCGGATCAACCCCTTGAACTCGCCCTCGGCGATCACCGTGCCGAGCGACTCGGCGCTCGGCCAGGGCTGCTCGTAGCGACGCAGCAAAAGATCGTCGATCCGGATGCGGCGCGGCCCGGAGGGCGCCAGGGCAGGCTCCTCCAGATGCATGGGCAAGGGCAGGTCCGCGCCTTGCGCGACATAAGGATCAGCCCCCGGACGGCTCACCTCGGCTGGCGGCGTGCTGAGTGGTATCCCCTCGCGAGCGGATGAAGTAGCCCTGGCCTCGACGAGACGATGACTGAGGATGAAGGAAAGATTGACCAACACATCGGCCCAGGCACTGGCCTGTCCCGTACCGTCCTTGGTTTGCAGTTGGCGGATGTCTCGATCGACGCTCGCCACTACCGCATAGATCCAACCCGCCACGGCCGCCGGGCCACGGATGAACGTCAGCAGCACATTGAACAACTGCCACGCCCCTTCCTTGAGCTGGGCCCAGCGTTGCTCGGCGTTGGACACCGATTGCCGGTCGGCCAGTTCAATCAATGTGCGCGCCGTCGAGGTGAACAGGTGGTGCAGATAATCGCCGTTAACCACGGCGTCACTCAGGCGGGCCGGGCCCGGGGTCAAGAAAGCGGTAAAGTCGTCTTCGAAGGATCGCGGCACGTGCGGCTCCTGGAAACCGCCATGGCCGTACAGCCGTCGGGCCTGGGGGCTCATCCAGGTCAGCACGCTATCCTGTAGCGCACCCTCCTGCCGGATAGCCTCGAACACGGCCTCGAAGGTCTCGTACTGATGCAAGGATTCGAGCGCCGGCGTGGGCCGAGCGTCGTTGTCGTGAGGACACAAGGCCCCCCCAGAGGTGGCCTGGAATCCCAGGAGCGTGGACTCATGGGCCGCAGTCTTGGCGAGCAACGGGCGATACAGCACGTGCGGCCCCTGACGGATGTCCTTCGGTCCGATGATAAACATCGAAGCCACTGCATCGACGGCGGCATCCGCTTCGGCACGAAAGCCCAGGGGCCTGAGCACAACTTTCTGGCCGTCGACCTGCCGCTGCGCGGGGGACGGTTTCACGATTGCCTCGATAAGCCGCCAGCCCGCTTCGCTGAAACCGGCCTGCGCCCTGATCTTGAGCTCCAGCGCCGCCATGGGCAATTGCACTCGCAGTTGTTCGGTGAAAAGTTTTTCCCGACGTCGAGCCTCGTCGGCGTCATCGATCAGCTTGGCACGCAGCTCATCCAGGTAGGTCTTGCCGATGTCCACGGCGCTGACCAGGTGTCTGATGTAATCCGGGGTCAGCCAGGCCGGTACGACAGCCTCGGCAGTACAGTGCCTGACCGATAGGCGTATCTTCGAATGGTGAAAACAGCCCAGGTTTTCGAGGGCGAACTCGGTCAGGGTCATCCTGACCTTTTCAATACTGCCCAAGGCACCGCCGCCGCCGCCGGCCGTCGACACCGCGATGACCTTGTCGAGCTCCAGGTGGATATCGTCGGGGTCGCTGATCCCCAAAGGTTCGAGATGTTCCTCATGGATTTTTTCCAGCAGAACCCGACGGGTGAAACTCATCAGGTCGCCGATGCCCTCGAGAAATGCCTGGCCACGCGAAGCGCGCTGCACACTCGCCAACTGATCGAGCAGATCACGGTAGCGTTCAATGTCCCGTGGGTCGGCACCGAGCAACCAGTAAGGCATTTCATCGCGCAGCGCCGTCAGCTCCTCGGACAGCTCGCGGACGCCATGGGGCCGCGCCGGCACCGGCGTGAAAAACCAGTCATCGGGACGAGTGATGGCATCGAGCCGCTGCTGGTAATCCTCGACCGTCCATTCGAGATCACGGGCGATCAGCGCAATATCCTGGAGCTGGTTCTCCAATAAGGCCTGGCCAACGCAGGCAAAGGCCTGCTCAAGCAACTCGTCAGGGTCACCCTGATGCCAGAGCCGGTGCTCGTGATACTCGATATCGCGCCCCTCGGCCCGGCGGCTCATGAACAACGGCACCAGATACCCCACTTGTGTGGTGTCGGCCCTGAACAGCCCATGGGCGAGACTGAGCAATAGCGGAGCCTGCTCGACCTCGTGCTCCCACCGACGGGCAACCAGCACCGGCAACGCTTCAGGGTAGCTGGCGCCCCACGAGTCCCTGCTCACGGCCTGCAGGCCATAGAGCGCCAGACGCTGCTCGGGTTTCTGCAAATCGATCGTCAGGAAGGCGCGATAGTGTTCACGGTCGCTGGCCAGCATCCGCACCAGCAGCGCACTGAAACGCTGAAGGCGACTGGCGCCTTGTGCATCCTCCTCGTTCCAGTAGTCGACCAGCGCCTGTTGATAGAGCTCCAGCAGAATGTTGCCCCATTGGCCAAGCGCCTCGGCGGCCGGCGGCGCCAGCAGATGGCGATCACCGGGCCGGTCAGCGAAGCGGACCTCCAGCACATAGCCTTCGCTAAAAACCGGTGCCACACCCTGGGTGAACTGCTTGAGCACAAGGTCGCTCAAAGCCGTGTATTGATATCCGCCAAAAACTCTTTTGCCCTCGATCTGTGACCATTGCGGTTCGCCGATATACAGATATGCGGCGTTGTACTGCGGATCCCAATGGGGAAAAAAATGCTCCTGGATGGCCGACAAGACCACGCCTGACAAAGTCGGCGGATGGGCGAAAAGCGCCTTGGCCGCAGCCATCTCGCATTGCAGCGACGGGCGGGGCGATGTGGTGTTATCCGTCATGTCTGACTCCCTTTAAATAGGCGAAGTAGACAAACAACAGAACCGCACGCGGCGGTATCCGGCTATCGCCGGCCGGTTTATTCAGGCATACGGGCCGGCGACACTGACATACACTGGCGCCCATGACCACGATTACCCTGACCGACCTCACTGCACCGGCCATCACTTGCTCCTCCTGCGCGGCCTGTTGCTGTCGACTGGAAGTCCTGTTGATCAGCGAGACCGGTGTGCCCGAACGCTTTATCGATATCGACGAGTGGGGTGGCGAGGTGATGCTGCGGCTGGACGACGGCTGGTGCGCGGCCCTGGATCGCGACAGCATGCGCTGCACGATCTACGAGAAGCGCCCATTGATCTGCCGCGAGTTCGAAACCGGCTCGGCGGACTGCCTGGAAGAGCGCCGTGGAATCAGCACAGTGTATCGATGATTTGAAGGAGCAGATCAGAGCGCTTTCATCCTCAAGTCAAAGACACTTCCCATATATCCAGTGCCCCCCTCGATCCACACTTGGAACCAACGCGTCACAAGTAGCGGGCAACTCGACAGTTGCCCCGGAACCTGAGATCACTGGCCCATGAAAACCCTCGAACCTCCCTGTATTTCGCTCCCCTGCGCAACCGATAACCTCCCGACTTCGACCGATCCCGCGCCAACCCAATCGCAGCAGTTGCTCTTACTCAACACGTCCAATGCACAAATCATCGCCCTGTTGGAAGGTCTCAAGCTGCCGACACTGCCCGAAGTGAGTCCGGGGACGGCCAAAAGTGAGCAGATACGTCAACTGCACCAGGGTTATCTGGCGCAACTGCAACAGTTTTGGACACAACCCAATGACGCCAGCGACGGCCTGCCCGCCGAGCAACGACTCGCACTGAGCCTGGAGACCCAACTGCGGGCCGAAGCACAGCTACGCAGCATCGATGGAACGCTGGAGGCCGACGATCGACAACTGATTGATCAAGTACTGCGCCTGCCCACAAGAGCGCAACGCGAAGAGGCACTGCCGGTAGCGCCCGCCTCCTATCGGCCTGCGGTGTACGGCATTACCCTCCTGGGAGAAAGTGCTGTCGATACGGCGCCATGGCCCGGCGCTTTCGTCATCACCAGCCGCGACGGTGCGGTTGTGCAGGGCAGCAATCCCGACCCGAAGCAATTCAAGGGTAAGAAAGCGGTCGAGATTCACAGCGATCTCGGACGGGTCGTGCTCTACACCCTGGAATATGGTCTCGAATCCTTTATCTCGCTCAAAGTCCTGCATACGAAGCTGCAAGTGCAAATCGGGCGAAAGATCGCAGACCGTTTCACCACCAGCGATGACAAGCACGAAAACCTTTTCACCGCGCAGGTCCAGTCACTGCGCAATGCCCAGCTAAGACGGGTGAACGATGTGTTTGCCGCGTCTCCCGCGGACACGTCGCCAGCCATGCTGGAACGCATTGCCGCTGCCGCGGACCTGCGTGGCGTCCTGGATATCGGCGGGCGAATGAATCAGCGCTTGCAAGCGTTGCAATACACAACCTGGCGGCAAGTTTTCCAGAAGGCCGACAGGCAAGCCTGGCAACGTTATAGGGAGGCCGCCAGACAGGTGCAGACTGGCCGACTCGCGCTGGCCCTGGCCTTGATCGATGTGGTGCCGTCGAGCCCGCCCGACGACCACTCCGGCACACCGATCATCCGCGACAAGGACGCACTGGAAGCCATTGTCCAGGCACTCAAAGAAAAACCTGCAAGCTCGACAACCCCAGGACGGGCACAGGCGATACGCGACGCCTGGCAATACGCCAATGCCGCCTGCCTGCAATTGGCGCTGCTCGATGCCACGCTCCAGGGACAAGTCGGCACACCCCAACGCCAGTGGATTCGACGGGTGCTCGACTACCCGGACCCGACCACCCGCCCGAAGTTCGGCACATACCCCCTTATCGCCAACGCAGTGGGCGTGTGGACGCATCCCGAGAATAAAAGTAGCCAGAGCACGCTTCAGGTCATTGGCGGCGGCGTACTCGCGATCACCAGCGCGGACCCGAACGCTCCGGCAGTGATGCTATATACCCCGGATTCACCCACTGACAATGACTTCAAGGTACTGAACCAAGCCGGTGACCTCGACTCGTATTTCCAGGATCCAGCATGGAAAAACTATCTAGCCGAGCGGCAGAGAAAATCGACTACGCCAATCCTACAGTCGCCGCCCTCCGGAAACGGCACTCGCGTGCAACTGATTCCGATGCGGGGCAACATGCAGCAGTACCTCTACGATATCCAGCGTGATGCGCTGCTCGAACAGGCCAGCCACGGCGCCCCTGGCAACGCGGCAAGTGACTGGCAATCGCTGATCGATCAATGGGCGCTCGGCAATATGGCGGGCCAGAAGAACGCCGGTTTGATCAGCACCTTCCTGCCCGGAAAAAACTCTCTGGCTCGGATAAGGGCGACCGGGCAATCAGACATTGCGGCGCTGCCGGGCAGCCGCGCGACAGGTCTTCCAGACGCAGCCGGCGCCAAGCCGCCCGGCACGGCGCGCCTACGCCTGCTGGGCGGTGCACCGATGGACCCACCTGCCGGCGAACAAGCGCCACAGAACATACCACGGCGTCTTTCGGCAATGGCCGGTCTAATTCGCCTGGGCTCTTGGAGCCCACAGGTCATGGAGATCACGTTTCCCCTCATCACCAACCTGGCAGACTGGCCACGGGGCAGCAGCCTGGTAATTATCGACATCCACGATCCGGGATTTGGCTGGTCGGTACGCTACCGTGGCGGGTTGCGCGAGGACACCTATGGATACCGGGTGAACCCAAGTATCTTCAGTGCCCACCATGACGTGGTGCTGTACCGATCCGCGCCCAATCATTATCACGTTTGGCTCACCGGCAACGTGGAAGAGGTCCCCGCCGGTGAAGACAGCTTCTTTCATGCCGTGGCTCTGTCACTGAACCAGAGCCGGGCCGCCGACACGTTCACGGTCGAGAGACTGCGCAATGCCGTCGCCGACCATATCGAGCACAATCCGGATACCGTGCCCTTCGTGACCACCGATCATCTGCCTCTCTATGCCCAAGCACTTGAGCATTGCCTGGAGCTGAATATCTGGCTGGGCGATGACGCCTATCGAGAGTTGACCACCATCCTCAAAGGATTCCCCAATCCGTATGGTCTCTTTCAGCCGGCCATCCGTTACCTGGAAACGACCTTGCCGTCCCGTTCACCCAGGATCAGCGCCGCCGTCGATGATGCCTTCAACGCCGTCCATGAGCGCTATGGGCAGCCCTCGCTGCCCACGGAGATACGCTGGATCATCGACCATTATATCGACGCCCCCCCTCGCCCGACACTCTCCCTATTCCCCAACGAGCCGACGCTCAGGACACTGCTGGAAACGCTGTTCATCGGGACCTCGCAGGCGGCGGACATCGACTTCCTGGTACACCGCGCCTTCCTTTTTGATGAAAATATCCGCCATATTCTGCTGGAGTACGGTGCCACGGCCAACCAGTTGCACCAGTATGTGCTTCGCCACATGGACAACCCGATCAGCGCACGACGCGAGTTGCTCAGGGCCGTAACAGGACGCGCTCCAGCGCTGCTTGAGCGGCTCGATATCATTTTCAGCTCGCCGACCCTGACGCCCCCCATAGGCGAGGGACTCAACATCGCTCAGATCGCCCATCTGCTACGCGATCAGCAAATCTCGACGGACAGACTGAGGTTGATCACCCGCTGCGCGGATGCCGGCATCATCCATATAAACCTGCTCGACAACGCCGACGGAATCAGGTCGTGGAGTGACGAAGTGATATCCCGACTCCTCGACTTTCAACAGGAATTGCAGGCGCTGGCCAGGCAAATGGGGCTCCACGACATCGCCCCTCTACTTTTACCCTTCAAGGCAGCCCCTCGTTTATGGAGCCCTCATCAATTCCTCTCGCCCCCCCAAGCCAATACCAGGCTGCAGCTCCTGCTCGATACGCCTGGGCTGTTCACCTTGCTCAGACTACGACCGGGCCGCATCGCTGACAGGATGTGGACCCAACTAACCAGCGCCACCTATGACAATGCCAGGGTTCGCCAGGTGCTCGCCAATCCGCTCAAGACGCTGAGCAGCCTGACCCAACTGAACATCGCTCTGAACGCGGTGATTGCAAATACGCAAGAACCCGGCCTCTCGACACAATCGCAGCCAGCTTACCTGAGAGGGTATGAGGTGCGCGGCAGATCGACACTGGAACTGTTGGGGCCGGACGTGCGAGGCCTGTATCACGCGACGAACGGCAGGACGTACATCATCCACGAAGGCCGGCGCTATGAAGTCCGGACCTTCGGCAACCGAATCCGGATCATCCATTCCATTGAGGGTTTCAGGCGCTCGACCTATGAGGTGCAACGCCGTGGCGATGGTTCTTGGCAGTTCATGGATGCTCCCGGCCTGGGTGGCGATGTGCGCAGGCCCTATCCTTCCACTGCCGAACAATCCCAGACACAACGCGACGAGTTCGCCGCACTGGGCCAGGCCGCAGAACAGGAGTGGCAAAGGCTCGGCACCGACGCGCCAGTGTCCGGCCAGATCCCCGACCTGCGCACCCTTGAGTCCCGCGGCACCGGCTATACGATGGAGCTGACCGGGCCAGGCGGCGCGGCGCGCCAACCGCTGGCTCTGGAGAAAGCCAGCGCACTGGCCGCGCTAGCAACCCGCATCCGCAACACTGTGGACACCCTCCATCGGCACTTCGAATTCCAGGGCGGTCAGCTTCAGCCGCGACCGGGTGTCAGCCACCACGAGGTGATTCATGGGCTGGCGCAACTCGATGGCCTGAACAGCCTGAATACCGGCTTTGCGCTGTTGTTGCTCAACAGCGGCAAACGCTATGCCTTGTCGACGGAATTGGCCAATGCGGTCCAGGTGCAGTTCTACACGCAACTGGCCCAGGTGGTTATGGGCGTAGCCAACGATGGAAAAATACTCGCCCAGGCGATTTATATTGGTCTGAAGGATGCCGGGCACCTGAGCGCGGATAGCTTCAGCCTACTGGACCGGAGCGGTCTAGCGATCAGCCTGGGCGGCAAGACACTCACCCTCGGCGCACTGTTGGCCGCCGGCAACGCCTTGCTGGTCCTGGCTAGCCTGGGGGTGGACGGCTACCTGCTCACCCATGCCAGGAACGCCGAGGAAAGAGCCGCCTACGGCACCAACGTCGGACTCGACACTCTCGCGCTGGGCACGGTACTGGCAGGGTTTACCGAAGGTGGCGAATTTCTCGGACCGCTGTCGATACCGCTGGCCGGTCTGGGCGTGGGCGCCAGCAGCCTGGTGGCGGTGTTCTTTGCCAAAGTCCATAAGGTCCTGGCCACGGGTGAGCAATTCACCCAGGAGATCCAGGCCTATCGCAGCGGCTATGTCGAGGAGCCCGAAACCCATGGGCTGCGCATGGGCGGTCCGGTGGTGGTGAGTCATCTGGATCAACGCAACGGCCAGCTCTACCTAGGTAGCCCGAAGATCTACGCCGTCGACAATTCGCGTTCGGGCGATCCGCGCGTGATAGAGGATGAACGCCAGGCGCTCGATGTCGGCCTGCTCCTGGACCTCCCACGGCAGATGGCGCTGCCCGTTTCGCCGGGCATCCGCAGCCTGGCTCTGCCGGGCACCCCCGAACATACCTACCTGCCGCAATACACCTGGCTGGTGGGCGCGACCCAGCGCAACGATGCCCAATTGCAGCTGTTCAAGGCGCTGGAGCAAAAGAGCGGGGGCAAATTTATCGAAGCCGAATGGGTCGCCCTGTTCCAGAAGGTCGTGGAAAAGCTGGAACCGCGCTACCACGCCACGCGCATCCGGATCAGTCTGGGGCAAGCGGCGCCGCTACTGATCATGGAGGATTCGGGCGAGAGCGCTCAGTACCTGAGCTATGACATCGAAGGCCAGGGTAGCCAATATGACCTCTATTTGAGCGAGGGTCCGATGATCAATCTGTCCAGTAGTGCCACCTCCCGGCCTTCAGTCTGGGTACTGCATACCGATCACCTGAGTCGCCCGGACGATATCCAGCTCGAACCCGGACGGCTGACACTAGGTGGCGTTGTGGTACAGGTACAAAACAACGAGGTTCTGTATGCAGTCAACAAGTTCGCCGAGGCCTACCGGCTGGATCTAGCCGGAGGCCACTGTACGCTGGTGACATTGAGCGCACGGGACTACGAACACGTCGCCGCGCTGGTGCAACGCCTGCAAGCGCTGCAAAACCAGCAGCGATTGGCCAGCGCGGTACACATCGAAGACCTCTCGGCGCCCGACTGTCCTGGCCGCGGCATTTACTATCGCCCCACCGATGGCAGCTTCGCGGCCATTCCCGTGGACGGGCAGGATCACGGCGAAGAGCCGTACCAGATCCCGGTGTCGACCGAATCGCTGGTGATCGACCCCAGCCCGCAGCGCAAAAAGATCCAGGATGCCGCCGCGACACTGGCCGCGCTGACGGCCTATCTGAACGCCGAATACCGCCAGTTCGGCGGACGCTCGGCGGGATTCTGGAGCGCGCCTCGCGCCGATGGTCAGCCCGACAACGAGAAGTGCTATGGCGATTATCTGCGTGCGCAATATCGGTTGCAGGTGCAACGCGCACGTCTGCAAGACGGATACTCGGACACCGCCTACTCGATGCTGTTGCAATTACTGCCCCGCCACGAACGCGACGACTCGACCCAAGGGCCGCGACAAGTGCCGGTGCATCGCTTGAGTATCAACGGCTACCCGTCCGATGACATCCTGGTGCTCGGCGATTCCCAACAGGGAACGCTGCTGTTGTATCTACCGACATCAACATCGGCTTTGTGCGAGTTTAATGGCGTCAGCGGCCTCAAGGCCTATGTGCAACAGTTGGCCGCCGCCGACGCGACGTGCCAGGCCCTGCAAGAACATTTCCCTCTAAATCGTCGCGCCAGCAACCACAGTGCCCTCTGGGGTTACACTGGAACGGACGAGGCACTGGAAAAGCTCGGGGAGAACGGTGACTGGACCTTGATCCAAATCGACCGTTACCCCATCGATGACGACGATGTATTTGCCGCGTTGGCCAAGCTCAAGCGCCGCAGCGAAGGAGATTGACCTCCCTCGCCGGGCAATCCGTTACAACGGCATGGTGTAGTGCAAGGCGTAACTCTCGACGCCATCGTTCGGCATACGGATACCGGCATTGGAATAGTGAGTGGCACGAACGCCCAGTTCGTGCCCGCCGGCAAAGCGCAGACCGAAACCGAGGCGATCCTCGAACTGGAAGGACGAGCCTAGCTGATTGTCTTCGAGCTCGGTGTGGGCAAACAACGCGACACCGATCCCGGCCTCCAGATAAGGTTTGATCGATGTGCCGGAAAATTCATACACAAACACTGGCGAGAACGACAGGCTGTGGTTGCTGGACTTGGTGTCTCCATCCCAATAGCTGTAGGCGCCGCTCCAATAGCCGGTCAAGCGACCGACATTGCTTTGCAGCCAGCTTTTATCCCAATCCGATTGCAGGCCCAGGCGATAGACCTCGGTCGAATCACCGGTCTGACCGACCGAAAATTCGAGACCTGCCGCTTGCGCGGTAACACCATACCCCAATGTGGCGGCCGCAAGAACAGCCAGGCAGAACAGTCGCTTCATGAGAAACATCCTATTTTTATGCATATCAGATATGGCTCAACAGTCCCCGCCGCAGAAACCTGACGCTAGGTGCCTGTTGACGAGGTGCAGCGCTCCACGCCGGAGCACTACCTCGTGAAGCTTTGCACAACTCCCGACTTATTCCAGAGCAAGGGAAGGATTTTTTCAAGATGATTCACATCAGCACTGGTCCACAAGTGTGCCTCGCGAGCCGGCCCCGTGGACAACAGGTCGCGGGCCGCCAGCAGGCGCTGGAGTTGCCGGGCCACGGCGTCACCGGTATCGATCAGGCTAATGGAGGCCGGAATCAACTCTAAAAGCAGTGGTTTGAGAAAGGGATAGTGGGTGCAGCCGAGGATGATCGTGTCGCAGCCCGCCGCCAGCAGCGGCTCGACATAGCTGGCGAGCAACTGGCGTAGGGCCGGGCTGCGCAGGTTGCCGCTCTCGATCATCTCCACCAAGCCAGGACAGGGTTGGGTAACCACCCGCACATCAGCGGCGAAGCGGTCGAGCAAGGCGGCGAACTTGGCGCTTTGCAGGGTGCCGGTGGTGGCGAGCACGCCGACCACACCGCTGCGGGTAGCCGCCGCGGCAGGCTTGACCGCCGGTTCCATCCCCACCAGCGGCCAGTCCGGGTAACGCTGGCGCAGATCGGCGACGCCCGCTACCGTCGCGGTATTGCAAGCAATTACCAGGGCCTTGGCGCCTTGCTCGCGAAGAAATCCAGAAATTACTTCGCAGCGCCGACGAATGTATTCCGGACTTTTTTCACCGTAGGGAATATGCCCGCAATCAGCGACATACAGCAGCGATTCATGGGGCAACAGCGTAGCAATTTCATTGAGCACCGACAGCCCGCCGATGCCGGAGTCGAATACCCCGATCGGCGCATCACGCATCGCGGCTGGCACACACGCCGCAGTGCGGATCGCGCTTGACCCGCAGCTCACGGAACTTGGTGCCCAAGGCATCGATCAGCAGCAGCCGGCCCACCAGCGGCTCACCGAAACCGGCCAACAGCTTCAGCGCCTCCAGCGCTTGCAGGCTGCCCACCAAACCGACCAGCGGGCCGATCACACCGGCTTCGCTGCAGGTCAGTTCCGCTTCGCTACCGTGTCCGTAGAGGCAGTGATAGCACGGGCTTTCGGCACGCCGTGGGTCGAACACCGACAACTGCCCTTCGAAGCGAATCGCCGCGCCGCTGACCAGCGGCTTGCCGGCGGCCACGCAAGCGGCGTTGACTGCCTCGCGAGTAGCAAAGTTGTCACAGCAGTCGAGCACCAGATCGACAGCGACCACCGCCGCCCGCATGGAATCTTCATCCAGGGCCTGGCGATGGCTGATCAGGCTGATCTCGGGATTGATCGCCGTCAGCCGGCGCAGCGCCGAATCGACCTTGCTCGAACCGACACTGTCAGTGTCGTGGATGATCTGGCGTTGCAGGTTGGTCAGGTCGACGCTGTCGAAATCCGCCAGGTGCAATTCGCCGACCCCGGCGGCGGCCAGGTACAAGGCCACCGGTGCTCCGAGACCGCCGAGGCCGACAATCAGTACCCGGCTGTTTTTCAGACGCCATTGGCCATCGATATCGACCTGGCGCAACAGGATCTGCCGGCTATAGCGCAACAGCTCCTGGTCGCTCAACACGATAGGCGCCCCAGGCTGATGCGTGGGTGACCACCCAGGTCAGTGCGGCTGTGAACCTGGCTGAAGCCCTGTGCCGAGAGCAGTTCGCCGACAGCTTCGGCCTGATCGTAACCGTGTTCGAGCATCAACCAACCATCGTACTCCAGATGCGCAGGTGCCTGAGCGATGATCAACCGCAGGTCGTCCAGGCCATCGGCACCGGCCACCAGCGCACTGGTGGGTTCAAAGCGCACATCGCCCTGGATCAAGTGGGGGTCGGCTGAAGCAATGTACGGCGGGTTGCTGATAATCAGTTGAAAGCGTCGGCCTTCCAGGGCACTGAACCAATGGCTGCTCAACACCGTGACGTTGTCCAGGCCCAGCCGCTGGCGGTTGCGCTCGGCCAGGGCTACCGCTGCCACCACCCGGTCCACCGCCGTGACCCGCCAGGCCGGACGCTCGTTGGCCAGGGCCAGGGCAATCGCGCCGCTGCCGGTACCGAGGTCGAGTACTTTGGTCGGAGTCGCCGGCAGCAGCTCAAGGGCGGCCTCCACCAGCAACTCGGTATCGGGACGCGGAATCAGGGTATCCGGCGCGACTTCCAGGTCGAGCTTCCAGAATCCCTGCTGGCCGAGAATATAGGCCACTGGCTCGCCAACCCGACGGCGTTGCAGGAAACCGGAAAAAGCCAGCGCGGCTTCGCTGCTGACAATTTTTTCCGGCCAGGTGTGCAGGTAACTGCGGGATTTGCCCAAGGCTGCCGCTAATAGCAGCTCGGCGTCCAGTCGCGCGGTGGGTGAGTCGGGTAATTCGGCGGCGCGCAGCAAGCTGGCGATAATGGTCATTCAATCACCCAAGGCCGCCAGTTGATCGGCCTGGTATTCGGCCAGCAACGGTTCGATCACCGCCTCGACGCCGCCCGCCAGGACTTCGTCCAAGGAATACAGGGTCAGGTTGACACGGTGGTCGGTGACCCGGCCCTGTGGAAAGTTGTAGGTGCGGATGCGTTCGGAACGGTCGCCCGAACCCACCAGCAGCTTGCGTTCACTGGCAATGGCGTTGGCAGCCGCGCTGGTCTGCTGGTCGTTGAGCTTGGCCGACAGCCAGGACATGGCCCGAGCCCGGTTCTTGTGCTGGGAACGCTCTTCCTGGCATTCAACCACGATCCCCGATGGGATGTGGGTAATCCGGATCGCCGAGTCGGTCTTGTTCACATGCTGACCACCCGCGCCCGAGGAGCGATAGGTATCGATGCGCAAGTCCGCCGGGTTGATCTCGATGGCCTCCTGTTCATCCGGCTCAGGCAACACCGCCACGGTACAGGCCGAGGTGTGGATGCGCCCCTGGGATTCGGTGGCCGGCACTCGCTGCACACGATGGGCTCCGGACTCGAACTTCAGCTTGGCGTAGACATTGTCGCCCTCGACCCGGGCGATGACTTCCTTGTAACCACCATGCTCGCCCTCGTTCTCCGAAAGGATCTCCACCCGCCAGCCACGCTTCTCGGCATAGCGTGCATACATACGAAACAGATCGCCGGAGAAGATCGCCGCCTCGTCGCCGCCGGTGCCGGCGCGGATTTCGAGGAAGACATTACGCCCGTCGTTGGGGTCCTTGGGCAACAGCATACGTTGCAGGGCAGACTCCAATTCGACCAGTTGTTCCTTGGCCTGGCGCGCTTCCTCGAGCGCCATCTCGCGCATGTCCGGATCGCTGTCCTTGAGCAGCGCCTGAGCGCCCTCAAGGTCGGCCTGCACTTTGATCACCTGGTTATAGGCCGCGACAATCGGTTCAACCTCGGCGTACTCCTTGGAATAGGCGCGAAACTTGTTCTGGTCGCAAATGACCTCGCCATCGCCAAGCAAGGCGGTCAGTTCCTCGAAACGGTCCTGGAGGATGTCCAGCTTATTGAGCAGTGACGCTTTCATTGCGGTTTCTTATCCGAAAAGCTATCCGATGAGCCCTCACCGAGGGCAAAGAGTTCCTGGGCCATGGCCAGCGCATCGAGGCGGCCTTCGGCGGACAACTTTTTCAGTTGCACGCTGGGCGCATGCATCAACTTGTTGGTCAGGCCACGGGCCAGTTGCATCAGCACGTCTTCAGCGCTGCTGCCATTGGCCAGCAGACGCTGGGCCTTTTGCAATTCCTCATCACGCAAGCGCTCGCTCTGCTGGCGATAAGCCTTGAGCACATCCACCGCCGCCAGTTCGCGCAGGCGGACCATGAACTCGTCGACCCCGCTGCTTACCAGTTCCTCGGCGGCCCGAGCCGCGCCCTGGCGGCTCTTGAGGTTCTCGGCGACCACTTCGTGGAGATCGTCGACGCTATAGAGGTAAACGTCATCCAACTCGCCGACTTCCGGCTCGATATCCCGAGGAACGGCAATGTCCACCATAAAGATGGGCTTGTGCTTGCGCAGCTTCAATGCACTCTCCACCGCGCCCTTGCCGAGGATCGGGAGCTGGCTGGCGGTGGAACTGATGACGATATCGCTGTGTACCAGTTCCTGGGGGATATCGGCCAGCAGCACCGCATGGGCACCGAACTCTTCGGCGAGGATCTTGGCCCGCTCCAGGGTCCGGTTGGCGACCACGATACGCTTCACGCCCTGCTCGTGCAGATGACGGGCGACCAGGGTAATGGTCTCGCCGGCGCCGATCAATAACGCGCTACTGCGTTGCAGATCGCTGAAAATCTGTTTCGCCAGACTGACGGCGGCAAAGGCCACCGACACCGGGTTTTCGCCGATGGCCGTGTCAGTGCGTACCTGCTTGGCCGCGCTGAATGTGGCCTGGAACAAGCGCCCGAGCAACGGTCCGATGGTCCCGGCTTCGCGCGCCACGGCGTAGGCGGATTTCATCTGGCCGAGAATCTGCGGCTCGCCGAGCACCAGCGAATCCAGGCCGGACGCGACACGCATCATGTGCCGAACAGCCGCATCGTCTTCATGCACATAAGCACTGGCGCGCAACTCTTCGAGGCTCAGATGGTGATAATCGGCCAGCCAGCGCAGCACAGTATCGGCAGCCAGGTGATCCTGCTCGATATACAGTTCACTGCGGTTACACGTGGAGAGGATCGCGGCTTCCCGGCTTTCGGTCAGGCGACAGAGCTGCTGCAGCGCCTCCACCAACTGTTCGGGAGTAAATGCCACGCGCTCGCGCACGTCTACGGAGGCCGTCTTGTGGTTGATGCCGAGTGCGAGGAAGGCCATTCAAGATCGCTGATGATGTCCAGAGGCCGGCAATTGTCCTACTTCACCCGGTTCAGAACAACCATTGCCGACTATTGTTCTAACGGAACCTTGCTATAAGTGCATCGGTGAGCGGTCACGGGTATGGTTCTGCCCACCGCTTGTGTCATGATGCCCCGACCGCAGGTAAGTTGCCCTTCTCCTATATGAATAGATCCTCCGCGTTGCTTCTCGCTTTTGTCTTCCTCAGCGGCTGCCAGGCCCTGGCTCCCGTATCGCCGGGCAATATGCCACGAGCCGAGGACGCCGCCGCGGCTGCGCAAAAGCCCAAGGTCTACAGTTCCTTCAGCGAAGACACGGTCTTCAGCCTGCTAAGCGCGGAACTGGCCGGGCAGCGAAATCGCTTCGATATCGCGCTCGATAATTATGTCACTCAGGCGATCAATACCCAGGACCCCGGTATTTCCGAGCGGGCCTTTCGTATTGCCGAATACCTGGGCGCTGACCAGGCAGCCCTCGACACTTCGCTGATCTGGGCAAAAAACGCTCCGGACGATCTTGAAGCACAACGCGCGGCGGCGATCCAACTGGCGCGTAGCGGGCGTTATGACGACTCCATGGTCTATATGGAGAAAGTCCTGCAGGGCCAGGGCGACACCCATTTCGATTTCCTCGCGTTGTCGGCGGCCGACACCGATCAGGACACCCGCAATGGCCTGATGAAGAGTTTCGACCGGCTACTGGTCAAGCACCCGAAGAACGGCCAACTGATCTTCGGCAAGGCCCTGCTGCTGCAGCAGGACGGCGACAACCAAGGCGCCGAGACGCTGCTGGAGAATAATCCACCGGAAGACGGCGAAGTCGCCCCGCTGTTGCTGCGCGCACGCCTGCTGCTGACCCTCAATCGCGGCAAGGAAGCGATCGCGCTGCTGGAAAAAAGTATCAAGAAGTACCCGGACGACAAGCGCCTGCGCCTGACCTATGCGCGCATGCTGGTCGAACAGGACCGCATGGCCGATGCCAAGGTGCAGTTCTCCAGCCTGGTCCAGCAGTACCCAGAAGATGACGAGCTACGTTTCTCCCTGGCGCTGGTCTGCCTCGAAGCCAAGGCCTGGGACGAGGCCAAGGGCTATCTGGAACAACTGATCGCCCGCAACAGCCACGTCGACTCCGCGCACCTGAACCTGGGCCGCATCGCCGAAGAGCAAAACGACCCGCAGGGTGCTCTGGAAGAATACGGACAGGTCGGTCCGGGCAATGACTACCTGCCGGCCCAACTGCGCCAGACCGATATCCTGGTGACCAGCGGTCGCGGTGCCGAGGCCTCGAAGCGGCTCGCCGCCGCCCGTGATGAGCAGCCGGACTACACGATCCAACTGTACCTGATCGAGGCCGAGATCCTTTCCGCCAACAATCACGGCGACCCGGCCTGGAAAGTCCTGCAACAGGCGCTGCTGCAGTACCCGGACGACCTGAATCTGCTGTATACCCGCGCCATGCAAGCGGAGAAACGCAACGACCTGGCTCAGATGGAAAACGACTTGCGGGCGATCCTCAAACACGACCCGGACAATGCCATGGCGCTGAACGCCCTGGGCTACACCCTGTCGGACCGCACCACACGCTACGCCGAAGCCAAGGAATTGATCGAGAAGGCCCACCAGTTGACCCCGGAAGATCCGGCGGTGCTCGACAGTCTCGGCTGGGTGAACTTCCGCCTGGGCCACCTCGATGAAGCCGAGCGCCTGCTGCGCCAGGCCCTGGAACGTTTTCCCGACCAGGAAGTCGCCGCCCACCTGGGTGAAGTCCTGTGGGCCAACGGCAAACAAAGCGAAGCCAAGAAAATCTGGGGCAAGTTCCTCAAAGACCAACCCGATAGCCCACTCCTGCGCGGCACCATCAAGCGCCTGACCGGTTCCGAGACTCTTTAAGCTTATGTTTTTGCGCCAAATCGTTGTTTTCAGCCTGATCGCCTTGCTCGCCGGCTGTGCGGGTTTTGGTGCCCGTGAGTCCGTCGAGGGCCACGGCGACCCGACCCAGTGGGCCCGGCACAAGCAGCAGTTGACCAACCTTGATGGCTGGCAGATCAATGGTAAGGTCGGGATTCGCGCACCGAAAGACTCCGGCAGCGGTACCCTGTACTGGTTGCAGCGCCAGAACTACTACGATATCCGCCTGTCCGGCCCGCTGGGTCGCGGCGCTGCCCGCTTGACCGGCCGCCCCGGCCAGGTGTCGTTGGAAGTCGCCAACCAGGGCCGCTATGAAGCCGCTACGCCCGAAGCCCTGCTCGAACAACAGATGGGCTGGAGCCTGCCGGTGTCCCATCTGGTCTGGTGGATTCGCGGCCTGCCCGCGCCCGACGACAAGAGTCGCCTGAGCCTGGACAACAACAGCCGCCTCGCCACCCTGGATCAGGATGACTGGCAGATCGAATACCTCAGCTACACCGAGCAGAACGGCTACTGGCTGCCCGAGCGCCTCAAACTGCACGGTCGCGACCTCGACGTGACGCTGGTGATCAAGGACTGGCAGCCCCGCCAGCTAGGACAGTGACATGCCGCCCCTACGCCTGACTCTGCCCGCGCCGGCAAAACTGAACCTGATGCTGCACATCATCGGTCGCCGTGCCGACGGCTATCATAAGTTGCAAACGCTGTTTCAGTTTCTCGATTACGGCGACGAACTGAGTTTCGCCGTGCGTGACGATGGCGTGATCCACCTGCACACCGAATTCGACGGCGTCCCTCACGACAGCAATCTGATCGTGCGCGCGGCAAAAAAACTCCAGGAACAATCCGGTTGCGCCCTCGGCATGGATATCTGGATCGAAAAGATCCTGCCCATGGGCGGCGGTATCGGTGGCGGTAGTTCGAATGCCGCGACCACCCTGCTCGCCCTGAACCACCTTTGGCGGCTGGCCTGGGATCAAGATCGCCTGGCAGCCCTGGGCCTGACGCTGGGTGCCGACGTTCCGGTGTTCGTCCACGGCCATGCGGCTTTTGCCGAAGGTGTTGGGGAAAAACTCACCCCGGTGGACCCCGAAGAATCCTGGTATGTCGTGCTTGTTCCGCAAGTCTCTGTAAGTACAGCAGAAATTTTTTCAGATCCGCTGTTGACACGTGACTCCGCGCCCATTAAAGTGCGCCCCGTTCCCAAGGGAAACAGTCGAAATGACTGCTTGCCGGTTGTCGCGAGACGTTATCCAGAAGTACGTAACGCCTTGAATTTGCTAGGTAAATTTACCGAGGCAAAATTAACCGGAACTGGAAGTTGTGTGTTTGGGGCCTTCCCAAGCAAAGCTGAAGCTGATAAAGTCTCGGCCCTTCTTGCAGAGACCCACACAGGGTTTGTAGCAAAGGGAAGCAATATTTCGATGTTGCATCGCAAGTTACAGAGTCTGCTATAGGAATTCGGGTACTAAGTACTCGTTGCAACAGATACAGGGGCGTCGCCAAGCGGTAAGGCAGCAGGTTTTGATCCTGCCATGCGTTGGTTCGAATCCAGCCGCCCCTGCCATTTTCTAATACTCATCCAGGTTACCCTCAGCCTTCAGGTACTGCGCGTGTCCAAGATGATGGTCTTTACGGGGAATGCTAACCCCGATCTGGCTCGGCGTGTTGTACGTCAGCTGCATATCCCGCTCGGTGACATCTCTGTCGGTAAATTTTCCGACGGCGAAATTACCGCCGAGATCAATGAAAATGTCCGTGGTAAGGACGTCTTCATCATTCAGCCGACCTGCGCACCGACCAACGACAACCTGATGGAACTCGTCGTGATGGCAGATGCCTTCCGTCGCTCCTCAGCCACTCGAATCACTGCGGTGATCCCCTACTTTGGTTATGCCCGTCAGGACCGCCGTCCGCGTTCCGCACGTGTGGCTATCAGCGCGAAAGTCGTGGCTGACATGCTTACCGTGGTGGGCATCGACCGTGTTCTCACGGTTGACCTGCACGCCGACCAGATTCAGGGCTTCTTCGATATTCCGGTAGATAACATCTACGGCTCCCCCGTGCTGGTGGATGATATCGAAGACCAACGCTTCGAAAACCTGATGATCGTCTCTCCAGACATTGGCGGCGTCGTGCGTGCACGGGCCGTCGCCAAGTCGCTGGGCGTGGATCTGGGCATCATCGACAAACGTCGCGAGAAGGCCAACCACTCCGAAGTGATGCACATCATCGGTGATGTCGAAGGCCGCACCTGTATTCTCGTCGACGACATGGTCGACACCGCCGGCACCTTGTGCCACGCGGCCAAAGCCCTCAAGGAACATGGCGCCGCCAAGGTTTTTGCCTACTGCACACACCCTGTGCTGTCGGGTCGGGCAATTGAAAACATTGAAAACTCCGTGCTGGACGAGCTGGTAGTGACTAACACCATCCCGCTGTCCGCCGCGGCACAAGCCTGTGCGCGTATCCGTCAACTGGATATCGCACCGGTAGTCGCCGAAGCGGTTCGCCGCATCAGCAACGAAGAATCGATCAGCGCGATGTTCCGCTAGGTTCTGTACGAAAACTCGCCGAGCGGCGATCATGCCAACGTGTTTTCAACGCAGCATGATAGTCGCACAGGCAGTTGTCGCGCCCAGCAGACATCTCGTTGACGTAAAGCGCCCCGCCCCAATACTCATATTGGGGCGGGGCTTTTTTGCCCATGCCGCTTTGACGTCGGTCGCAGGCGTCACCCGGACATGGCTATTTTGGAGATACAAAATGACTGATTTCATCCTGAACGCCGAAGTGCGTACCGACCTGGGGAAAGGTGCGAGCCGCCGCCTGCGTCGTCTCGCCAGCCAGGTTCCCGCCGTTGTCTACGGTGGTGACAAGGCTCCCGAATCCATCATGATGCTGGCCAAGGAAGTCGCCAAGCTGTTCGAAGACGAGGCGGCTTTCAGCCACGTCATCCAACTGAACATTGGCGGCGTCAAGCAAGACGTGATCGTTAAGGCAATGCAGCGTCACCCGGCCAAGCAGTTCATCATGCACGCCGACTTCGTTCGCGTTGTGGCTGGCAAGAAACTGACTGCTGTTGTTCCTGTGCACTTCATCAACGAAGCGGCTCCAGTGAAGAAAGGCGGCGAGATCTCCCACGTTGTCAATGAGATCGAAGTTTCCTGCGAAGCCAAGGACCTGCCTGAGTTCATCGAAGTCGACCTGGCCGATGCCGAAGTCGGTTCGATCATTCACCTGTCCGACCTCAAGGCACCTAAAGGCGTTGAGTTTGTTGCTCTGGCACACGGTGACGACAAGGCTGTTGCCAACGTTCACGCTCCACGTGTTGCTCCAGAAGCAGAAGGCACCGCAGAGTAATTTTACTCCGGCGCCGGAGTGACTGAAAACATCGCGGACTGGAACGTAGCGAGAAAGCGGGCGAGAATGCGACGTTTACATCCTGGTAAATAAGCGTTTTTCGTCCACTTTTTTGCCGCCCCCAAACATCGCGGCGATGTTATCCACCACTCCACAGAAGGGCCCCTGTCGTGACTGCCATCAAACTGATCGTTGGCCTGGGAAATCCAGGCACCGAATACGAACAGACCCGGCATAACGCGGGGGCCCTTTTTGTTGACCGCATCGCTCGCGCACAAGGCATCCATCTTGTCGCCGAGCGCAAATATTTCGGCCTGACCGGGCGCTTCAGTCACCAGGGTCAGGATGTTCGCCTGCTGATTCCCACCACCTACATGAACCGCAGCGGCCAGGCCGTCTCGGCATTGGCTGGATTCTTCCGGATCACGCCCGAAGAAATCCTGGTGGCGCATGACGAACTCGACCTGCCACCTGGCGTTGCCAAGCTCAAGCAAGGCGGCGGCCATGGCGGTCACAACGGCCTGCGGGACATCATCGCGCAGCTCGGCAACCAGAATAGCTTTCACCGCCTGCGACTTGGCATTGGCCACCCAGGCGTTGCGAGTATGGTTTCAAATTTCGTCCTGGGTCGTGCGCCACGCGCCGAACAGGAAAAACTCGATGCCAGCATCGATTTTGCCCTCGGCGTGCTGCCGGATATTCTCGCCGGTGAATGGAACCGCGCGATGAAACACCTGCACACCCAGAAGGCCTGACTCTTACCCGAGGGGAAACACCATGGGATTCAACTGCGGCATCGTCGGCCTGCCCAACGTCGGCAAATCCACCCTGTTCAACGCCCTGACCAAATCCGGCATTGCGGCGGAGAACTTCCCCTTTTGCACCATCGAGCCTAACAGCGGCATCGTGCCGATGCCCGATCCACGCCTGCAAGCCCTGGCCGAGATCGTCAACCCCAAGCGCATCCTGCCGACCACCATGGAATTCGTCGACATCGCCGGCCTGGTGGCGGGCGCCTCAAAAGGCGAAGGCCTGGGCAACAAGTTCCTGGCCAACATTCGTGAAACCGATGCCATCGCCCACGTGGTCCGCTGCTTCGAAGACGAGAACGTGATTCACGTCGCCAACAGCGTCGACCCCAAACGCGACATCGAGATCATCGACCTGGAACTGATCTTCGCCGACCTCGACAGTTGCGAGAAGCAACTGCAAAAAGTCACGCGCAACGCCAAGGGCGGCGACAAGGATGCAGTCGTCCAGAAGGGCCTGCTGGAGCAGCTGATCGCCCACTTCAGCGAAGGTAAGCCGGCGCGCAGCCTGATGAAGAACATGAGCGCGGACGAAAAGGCAGTGATTCGCGGCTTCCATCTGCTGACCACCAAGCCGGTGATGTATATCGCCAACGTTGCCGAGGACGGTTTCGAGAACAACCCGCTGCTGGACGTGGTCAAGGCTATCGCCGACGAAGAAGGCGCGGTCGTGGTACCGGTGTGCAACAAGATCGAAGCGGAAATCGCCGAGCTCGACGACGGTGAAGAAAAAGACATGTTCCTCGAAGCCCTGGGCCTTGAAGAACCTGGCTTGAATCGGGTGATCCGCGCCGGCTACGAAATGCTCCACCTGCAGACCTACTTCACCGCCGGCGTCGAGGAAGTCCGTGCCTGGACCGTCAAGGTCGGCGCCACCGCCCCACAAGCAGCCGGCGTGATCCACACCGACTTCGAGAAAGGCTTTATCCGCGCCGAAGTGATCGCCTACAACGACTTCATCCAGTACAAGGGCGAAGCCGGAACCAAGGAAGCCGGCAAATGGCGCTTGGAAGGCAAGGAATACATCGTCAAGGACGGTGATGTGATGCATTTCCGCTTCAATGTGTAAATCGTAGAGAGCATTCAGGAGATTACCTCAGACTCCTAGCAGCACGTGCAAGCCCCGAATTTCGGGGCTTTTTCGTTTTTGCTATAGCCTGTAGCGAGTGAAGCGCTGGTGGCCTGTACGGTGAGTTCGTTAGCTCAAGTTCGGATACCACAGGCCCATGACCAAGGCGCCATGACCAGCCTGGCCCCACTATGGCGAAGAGCAACACAGGCCAAAGGCTTCGAAATTGACCAACAGCGCTAACTACAGGCTTAAACCATCTTTGGGCATGCCTGCCTTGGCCATTCAAAGCCGTACCTCACAGTAGATCCGGCGAGCGCTTGAGCACTTGCGCAAGCGACAATGCGCGGCAGGCAAACCAGCGAAACGAGCCTGTCCATGAGGCTGCTCCCCCCCCCCACAATAACGATCAATCCCTGCAGTTTTCCACTCGCTACGAACCATGCCGGCATCGCGCCACCTCGGTAACAGCTCTGAACCTCACCCGAGCTAAAAACACCTTCTTGCACTCCACGATGTTGCATTCGGTAACGAATCGCGCCGCCTCAGTGCTCCCGCACGCTCATAAAACATGCTTCACCAACAAACAGTGTTCAAATAGACCGAAATTCAAAAGATGGTATGAAAAACGCTGAACAATTAGCAACTGATTGTTGAACAATCAATCTTGCTCACTGCAGTCAAAAACCGAGGATACGAACATGCAAAAAGGTCTGACGGGTAAGAAAACCATGCCCAACCTGGCGTTGACGATCTCCCTGGCTTGCATGGTGCCGCTGCTGTCTGCGGCGGAGATCAAAGGCACGCTCAAACAGGGAGAGCTGTCGGTCGGCTCCGACCTGACCTATCCGCCCTACACCTATCTGGACCAAAAGCAGCCAAGCGGCTTCGACCCCGAGTTCATGCAATTGATAGGCAAACAATTGCGATTGGAGCCGCGTTTCCTCGACACCCGCTTTGCCAACTTGATCTTGGGCGTCAATGCCCAGCGTTTCGACGTGGTCGCCTCGGCACTTTATGTCACCCCGGAACGCGCCAAACAGGTGGATTTCATCAGCTATCTGAAGACCGGCTCCTCTTTGATGGTGCTCAGTGCCAGCGATTTCAGACCACAACGGCCCGAAGACCTTTGCGGCAAGCGCGTGGGCTCGATCAAGGGCGCATCCTGGGTTCCCAAACTCAACAAGGTTTCGACCGAGTATTGCCTGGCCTCCGGCAAACCGGCGATCCAGTCTCGTGAATTTCCCACCTCGCCCGAAGCGGCTCAGGCCCTACTGGCCCAGGCAGTCGACGTGCAGATGGAAGATCCCGCGGTAGCCAAGATCACCGTCGAAAAATTGCAGGGCAAAACCGTTATCAGCTCCAGCGAACTGATCTATCCGGTAGTCATCGGGCTGGCCGTGCGCAAAGGCAATCTGGCGCTATTGGGAGAACTGACCACTGCTCTGGGCCAAATCAAACAGAACGGCAGTTACGGCGAACTGCTCACCCGCTACAACCTGGCCGAACCGAATGCCGAGGAAATCAAGGCGGCGTTGGGCACCACCACTCCCTGAAACCCTGCGCCGAGCGCACCCAGTAGCGGATTCATTGATTCTTTCCGGTCTGCGGAAGAATCACAGCAACGCGGAGTAAGTACATGCAATTCGATTGGTATTACACCTTGGGCCTGTTGTGGAACGGCGATTTCTGGCGAGCCGTGGCAACCGTGGTCGAACTGAGCCTGGAAACCTGGCTACTGGGTATCGTATTCGGCTTTCTCCTGGCTTTGGCGCGACAGTCGCAGCGACGTTTTCTGCGAGGTGCGGCCGGTCTCTATATCTGGTTTTTTCGCAGCCTGCCGCTATTGGTTCTACTGATCTTCATCTATAACCTGCCCCAGGTGTTTGCGTCTACCAGTGCGCTGCTGTCCAATCCCTACTCGGCAGGCCTGATCGCCTTGGTGCTCAGTGAAGCGGCGTATATCGCCGAGATTCATCGCGGCGGCCTACTGGCGGTGGTCAAAGGCCAACTGGAAGCGGGCAAGGCCCTGGGCATCGGCTATCGTGGCGTTCAGCGACTGATCGTGGTGCCCCAGGCGCTACGCATAGCCCTGCCGACCCTGGTCAATGAATACATCACCATTGTCAAACTGACCTCTTTGGTGTCGGTGATTTCGCTGTCGGAAATCCTTCTGGTGGGCCAACAGCTCTATACCCAGAACTTCCTGGTCATGGAGACCATGCTCGCGGTGGCCTTCTACTACGTGCTTATCGTTACCGTGTTCAGCCGCCTGTTGCGCCTGCTGGAGAACCACCTGGACGTAACCCGGCGTAAACCGAAACACATCGCCTCCGCCGAACTCGGGCAAGTGGCGACCCGGCGTGCCGCCAGCCAGTCCGAGCCAGGTGAGTTTGCTCTGCAAGCGCGGGGCGTGCGCAAGTCTTATGGCGAACTGGAAGTACTCAAGGGCGTCGAGCTGAATGTGCGTTGGGGCGAGGTGGTGTCGATCATCGGCCCATCGGGCTCGGGAAAGACCACGCTGATCCGCACCATGAATGGCCTGGAAAGCCTGGACCACGGCGAAATCATCCTGCAAGGCCAGCCGTTCCTGCGCGGTACCAAAGCGCCGGAGGGCGCTCTGGGTAACAAAGTGCATATGCAGGGCATCGTGCATGTCGGAATGGTTTTCCAGGGCTTCAATTTGTTCCCGCACAAGACTGCCCTGGAAAACGTCATGCTCGCACCGCTCTATCATACTCATGGCGGTGGCGAAGAGCTGCGTTTGTTGAGCCTGGCGCTGCTGCGCAAGGTTGGGATGCTCGAACACGCCGGTAAATACCCGCACCAGCTTTCCGGTGGCCAGCAGCAGCGCGTGGCGATTGCCCGGGCATTGGCGATGCGACCTTCGGTCATGCTGTTCGACGAGCCGACCTCGGCCCTCGACCCGGAGCTGGTCGGCGATGTACTGGCGGTGATCGAGGAACTGGCCCGCGAAGGCATGACCATGGTGATCGTCACTCACGAAATGAACTTCGCCTTCAAGCTCTCCGATCGGGTGGTGTTTATGGAAGGCGGCGAAATTATCCAGAACGCCGCGCCGCAAGAGATGCTGGAGCAGCGCAGCGAGCGCATGATCAAGTTCCTCAAAGACGTACAACTGGCATGAGCCGGGGGGGCATAACGGTGAGTCAACCCAAGGAAAAAAGTCTGTCGCTGGCCGATCAGGTTGCCATCGAGCTGCGCGAAGACATCATCGGCGGGCGTCTGTTGCCAGGCATGCCGCTGGTAGAAAGCGAACTGGTCAATGCTTACAACGCCTCGCGCAACACAGTGCGCGAAGCGTTGCACCAGTTGGGTCGTGAAGGCCTGACCAGCTACGTGCGTAACAAAGGCGTGATGGTGCGCCGGCTGGGCATCGACGACGTGCGCGATATCTTCAAGGTCCGCCGCACCCTCGAATTGCAGGCGATCGCCGCGAGCAAGCCGCTGCGCGAATACCAATCCGACCTGATGCTCGAAGCCATCGAGGCCGCGCAACTGGCCCAAGACCGCGAGAACTGGCAAGCCTTCGGCACCCACAGTCTGCGCTTTCACCAGCACATCGTCGGCCTGCTGCGCAGCCCCCTGTTCGACGAATTCTTCACCCACGTTGCGGCCCAGATGCGTCTGGTGTTTTCCAACGCTCCCAGCGAGGAAACCTTCCAGAAACCCTGGCTCGAACGCGACCGGCATATCCACGACCTACTGGGTGATGGCCGCAAGAAAGAAGCCGAGGAAGCCATGAGCAGCTACCTCAACGACTCCGAGTTGGTGCTGCTGGACATTCTGAGCAGCATCCCACAACACTAAAAAGAGGATCCCCCATGTACAAGGACTATCCAGCGGCCTACCAAGTCAGCAAAGGCGCCGCATTGCACGTTGACAAAGCCTTCTATGACCGCGTGCGCGAGTCCAAGGATGGCCGCACTCTGATCGAGCAATTCGAAGTACCGATCCGTACCGGCCGCGCCTGGAAAGTACCGGCGGGCCATGTGTTTCGCGTGACCACACCGGTCGGCCCACAGGTCGGGGACTTCAACGTGTGGAGCGCCGACGACCCCCGCGAACGCATGTGGGCAGCCCGAACTCGCCAGCTACAAGGCGCCCACGTCAGCACGTATGACCGCCTGTGGTCGAACCTGCCCTTCCTGAGGCCAATGGTCACCATCACCGACGACAGCCTGGCCGACTACGGCATCGACGAACACGGCGGTCGTCTGCACGACTTGCTGGGCACCCGTTGCGACCCTTACGTGAACAAGATGCTCACCGGCGAGGACTTCCACCACCACTGCCATTCAAACCTGACTCGTGCGGTGTTGCCCCATGGCCTGACCGAGTTCGACGTGCACGACGTGCTGAACATCTTCCAATGTACCGGCCTCAATCACGACGACATGTACTTCATGAAAGCCTGCCCGGCGAAACAGGGTGACTACCTGGAGCTCTTCGCCGAAATCGATCTGCTGTGCGCCCTCTCCACCTGCCCGGGCGGTGACCTGTCGCTGCCGATGTGGGGCCCCGATGCCGAGGACCCGCTGAAGGTCTGCCGCCCATTGGGCGTGGAAATCTACCGCCTCGACGAGTCGCTGTTGGACGGCTGGAAACAACCCGAGCGTGCCACATACAACGGCAACCATGGCCTGCTGATCCCTAAAGCCGAGTGGGAAAAGTAACTACAGGCTAAATCGACGCCCGGGGCGCCCACTCGCCCCGAATCCATTGAATCCTTCTGAGGAAAGGTCAGAAGGTGTAACCCTTATTCAGAACGGGACAATTCAGACCTGCCTGGTTTTCGGCAACAACACCGCCAACACGCCCAACAACGGCAGGAACGAGCACATCGTGTACACGTACTCGATGCCGTGAATGTCCGCCAGGTGCCCCAACAGCGCCGCGCCAATCCCGCCGAAGCCGAACATCAGGCCGAAGAACACTCCGGCGATCATGCCGACGTTGCCCGGTACTAACTCCTGGGCAAACACCACGATGGCGGAGAAGGCCGAGGCCAGGATAAAGCCGATCACCACACTGAGCAGCGTGGTCCAGAACAGATCCACATACGGCAGTATCAACGTGAACGGTGCCACCCCCAGGATCGAGAACCAGATCACCGCCTTGCGCCCGATCTTGTCGCCGATCGGCCCACCGGCAAACGTCCCCGCCGCGACCGCGCCCAGAAATAGAAACAGGTGAAGCTGCGAACTGGCCACCGACAGCTGGAACTTCTCGATCAGGTAGAAGGTGAAGTAGCTGGTGAAGCTGGCCATGTAGAAGTACTTGGAGAATACCAGCAGGCCGAGCACCACCAACGCCGCCAATACCCGATTCTTCGACAATCCGTGAGTGGCCTTCTGGCCCTGCTTGAGCTTGAACAGGTTCAGGTGCGCGCGATACCAGCGGCTGATGCCGTAGAGCACACCCAGGGCGAACAAAGCGAACAGCCCGAACCAGGCGACGTTGCCCTGGCCGAACGGAATGATGATCGCCGCCGCCAGTAGTGGGCCAAAAGCCGAACCGGCGTTACCACCGACCTGAAAACTCGACTGCGCCAGGCCGTAACGACCGCCCGAAGCCAGGCGTGCAACACGGGAGGCCTCCGGGTGGAACGTCGAAGAACCCACGCCGATCAGCGCCGATGCCAGGAGGATCAACGCGAAGCTGCCCACTTGGGACAACATCAGAATGCCGATCAGCGTACAAATCATTCCCGCCGGTAACAGCAGCGGTTTCGGATGGCGGTCGGTATAAAAGCCGACCCACGGCTGCAACAGCGATGCCGTGACCTGGAAAGTCAGGGTAATCAGCCCGACTTGGGTAAAGGTCAGCCCGTAATTGGCCTTGAGCATCGGATAGATCGACGGCAGGACCGACTGGATCAGATCGTTGATCAAGTGCGCCAGCGCCACCGCGCCGATAATACGCATCACCAGGGGACTGGATTGCGGCGCCGTCGATGCGACAGTCGCGCCAGCGGGAGTTTCAGTGAGAGCCATGAGGGAATTCCGTCACATGGATGGATGCACGATTGCAAGTGCGTCAATGTGCCATTTTTGGGTGCGGCAACACCAGATGCTTGTTGAGCTAACGATCTATTCAATCGCAAAAAAATAGCTGATAGCTTTTTGCTACTGGTGTGAATCTTGCGTACTTTAGCGCCTACAGCGTGGCCCCTTACAAAGAGGCTCGAGAATGGGAAGTTTCGCCACAGCGGCTGGCCAACAACGCCCTCACTGACGAATCTTCCGAGGTCTTTAACGACGGTATCCGTCATGACCAACCCGTCATGAGCGCACTCAAACAGTGCTGGATGCCTTGAGGAGTGATCGGGCATGCAGGCTTTTTTATCACCAGGGATGCGACTGTTGGGGCGATTCGGTTTCGCCCGTAAATTTCAGGTGCTGTTCCTGCTGTTCATCGTACCGCTGATGGGTAGTCTGTACATGATCGGCCAGGACTACCGTGGCAAACTGGCGCTGATTGCCGGAGAGCGTGCCGGTGTCCGCCAACTGCTGGCCCAGGACTCCCTGGACAGCCTGCTGACCGCCCAACGCGACCGCGCCGCCCGCTGGCGGGCCACGGAAACCAATCGTCAACCGACACCCACCACCCTCGCGGCCATGGCCGTACTCGACAAGGCCCAGCCCGAAGTCAACCAGGCCATCGAGCAACTGGGCCAGGCCCTGAAAAACGAAGGTGCCACCGACGAGACCCTGAAGCGTTATCAGGTCCTGCAAGCTAGCCTCTCCGGCCTCGACTCGGCCAGCCTGAGCAAGGTCGGCTGGTGGCCGGACGGCTACGACCGCTTCACCTCCGCCCTGAGCGCCCTGCAAGGCCTGCGGGAACAGATCGCCCTGGACAGCCGGCTGATCCTCGCGCCCTGGATGGAAACCTACCTGCTGACGCAAATCTCCACCCAATACGCACCTGATCTGATCGAGCGTGTTGGCCGTCTCGCCAGCGTCGGCCAGGCATCGGTGGTGTCGGGCCAGTTCAGCCTGCAAAGCCGCCTGCAACTCAAAGACCTGCGCAGCCGCATCGGTGATGCCCGCGACCGGCTGACCAAGACCGGTGCGCAACTGGAAGCCCGCTTGCCGGCCGAACTGCAAAACTGGGCGGGACGTTACCAGACAAGCCTGAATCACCTGGATGAGGGCCTCAAAGCACTGGACGAAGGCATGTTTGGCGGCAGTATCACCCTCAAGCCCGAAGGCTTCGAGAAGACCCTCGACAGCTTGCTGGGTCAGTTGTCCGGCTTACGTCAAGACTCCCTGACCACCCTCGACAGCCGCCTGGACTACTACCATGGGCAGGGCATCCGCCAGTTCACTCTGGTGGCGGTGATCTTCGGCTGCCTGCTACTGGCGGCGCTGTACCTGTTCATCTGCCTGCAGGCCTCGATCCGCCGCAGCGCGAGCGGCATCACCCTGTTGGCCGAATCACTGCGTGACGGCAACCTGTGCTTGCAAGTACCGGTGGAAGGCCGCGACGAACTGGCGGCCATCAGCACCGCCCTCAACGTCGCCGTGGTGCAACTGCGCACCAGCCTGCAGGGCGTGGATCACGAAACCCTGCAGTTGAGCGACGCCGTGCGCACCCTCAACAGCCACTCCAGCGGTGCCCTCAACGAAGTCGAAGCGCAGCAGCAACAAATCAGCCAGATCGCTGCGGCGGCGACACAACTGGCGGCCACTTCACTGGGGGTCGCCCAGAGCTGTGAGCAGGCCTCCGGCAGCGCTCAGAATACCCAGCGCATTGCCTCGGACAGCAGCCGCGACAGCCTGCGCACCACCGCCAGCATCCAACAGCTCAACCAACGCCTGAACGAAACCGCCGCCGCCTTGGGCCGGGTCAGCGAGCAGGGCCAGCAGATTCAATTGGTGGTCGACACCATTCGCGGTGTCGCCGAACAGACCAACCTCCTCGCCCTCAACGCTGCCATCGAAGCGGCACGGGCCGGTGAACAAGGTCGCGGCTTTGCCGTAGTGGCGGACGAAGTGCGCAGCCTGTCGCAGCGTACCCAGAGCTCCACCGCACAGATTGCCAGCACCGTCGACAGCCTGCGAGCCACCGTAAGCCAGGCGGTAGCCCTGATGGAAACGGCCTGCGGCCAGGCGCAAACCGATGCCCAATCGGTAACTGGGCTGGGCGAGCGCCTGGGGGAAATCGCCAGTGCAGTGCAGAGCGTGACCGATACCCTGGCGCAAATCGCCACGGCAGTGGACGAACAGGCGAGCACCGCCGACGAAGTCAGTGGCAATATCCAGCAGGTCGACCAAGCGGCGCTCCGCCTACTCGAAGGGGCTCGTGCGGTGAACCGTGCAGCGGACACCCTGAGCGAAGGCAGCAAGGCCCTGAGTAACAACACCGGGCGATTCCGCCTGAGTTGAAACGACGAAGGTCCGGGACTTCACCGGCGAGCCTTAAGCTTTTGATAGCGTAGAGAAAGTTTTCAGATATTTGCTTGACACAACATCGATCCAAGCGAATAATGCGCGCCACTTGGCTACATAGCTCAGTTGGTTAGAGCATAGCATTCATAATGCTGGGGTCCGGGGTTCAAGTCCCTGTGTAGCCACCAAGTACCTGTTTCGTGATATCTGCGGATGTCTACGAAGCTAACAAGAAAGCCCGCCTAGTGCGGGTTTTCTTGTTTCTGGCTGTATCTCCTTATCTATCCCTATACCTTCCCGCCCTGTATCCCCTGTATCCCCTGTGTATCCTCGCTGAAAGATTGAGCCGAGGGAGGTTGGCTCATCTTAAGTCGCGGTAAAGCCGGGGGGCTTCTTCATTACCGATACCGTAGATTAAGTAGCACTACCCGTATTTCAGTCGAAAAGACGACCTTTCTGGCGCAGTCCGTCTAAGATCTATTGAACGAAAGCTCGCTCATCCCCAAAATGGATTTTTTGGTTAACCCACGAACAAGAGGGCAAATGAAAACAGCAAAAGCAGCAAGCCCTCTCATTGGAGTGGGGATCTACACACCAGCGGAGGCCGCCCTATACACGGGCATACCGGCTAAAGACATCCGTAGGTGGATGTTTGGTTACAAATCGGAGGGCATCGAGCATTCTGGGCTTTGGAGGCCGGAGCTGGCTTTTTCTGAGGAGAAGCTACTTGGCTTCCATGATCTGCTAGAGATCAGGTTTGTACATGCCTTTCGGAAACATGGCGTGAGCCTTCAAGCCATTCGCTCTGCATCAAGGCAAGCCAGAGAGATTTTCGTTCAACGTTACCCATTCACCTGCAAGCGATTCCAAACCGATGGCAGGAGCATCTTCGCGACAGTTTTCGATGAAACTGGCGACGAGGCGATTCTCGACCTGGCGAAGCGGCAGGATGCCTTTAGGCAGGTAATCGGTCCTTCGCTTTATGAGGGGATTGATTATACCGGGGAAGGGACAGCACAACGTTGGTATCCAATCAAGCGAAGCAAGGCTATTGTTCTTGATCCCAACCGCAATTTTGGTAAGCCAGTCCTATCCTCCACCGGAGTCGACACCGCTTCGATTTATCACGCATATCTGGTCGAAGGGCAAAACACCAAGCGCGTCTCGATGATTTTTGAAATCTCAACTGCGGCAGTGGATGCGGCAGTGAACTTTGAGCATAGGATCGCTGCTTGAATTTTCTGATTGATAACAATCTTCCACCAGCTATTGCCAGGGCCTTGCACCAGCTTTGCAAGGCCGAAGGCCATGCAGTAGTTCCGCTGAGAGACAAATTCCAAGCAAGCGCCAGTGACATTCACTGGATAACAGCGCTGAGCACCGAAGGGGGATGGGCTGTGGTGTCTCAGGACAAATTTTCTAAAGGAAATGCTGAGAGAGAAGCCTTTAGAGAATGCGGCCTACCAATCTTCTGCCTTGCAAAGCAGTGGGGGCAAACGACCTACTGGAGCAAGGCTGAAAATTTAGTGCGTTGGTGGCCGGCCATAATACGACAGGCGGAACTGATATCGGGCGGCGCGGCGTTTAAGGTCGTCTGGAGTTTTTCAGCGCCTGGAAAGTTCGAGCAGTTGAGGATCTAGCCCGGCTTAGCGCCGGACTTTTTCGTTCTACTCTGCCCTGCTCCACCGATACACTCTGCAGTGTCGGCAAAAGACGCTCAAGCCTGCGGCACAAGCTTTCGCCATTCCTGGCTGATAATTAGGTCCGTACTCCATGTCGTCGACCCTCTTCAACAACCTGAAATACTTGTCCTCCGCGTTTATTTCGTTTCCAGCCAAACACACATCGAGGGAGTAAGCCAACGTGCCGAGTGCAGGTGGAGCACCTGGTGTTTCGGCCTGGCAGCGACTCGGGCGTCAGCGGATAACGGGACGCTCAGCGACAGTGCTTCAATCCGCGTCGTGTCTCATGGCGTTCCAGCGCCAACTCGATCAACCGGCTTACCAGCTCGCTATAGCTCAGTCCGGCCGCCTGCCACAGTTTGGGGTACATGCTGATGCGGGTGAACCCCGGTAGCGAATTGACCTCGTTGATCAACACTTCGCCGCTGTCGGTCAGGAACACATCGACACGCGCCAATCCAGAACACCCCAACACTTGGAATGCCTCGATTGCCTGGGCCCGGATACGCTCGCAGGCCTCCTCGCTGATAGCCGCTGGCACCACCACTTCGGCGGCATCGGCGTCGATGTATTTGCTGTCGTAAGAGTAGAAGCCGTTGCGCACAACGATCTCGCCGCAGCCACTGGCCAGCGGTCGCTCATTGCCAAGGATTGCGCACTCGATTTCCCGGCCGCTGACCGCCGACTCGATCAACACCTTTTCATCGAACCCCAAGGCCAGTGCCAGCGCCTCTCGGTACTCCACAGCGGTTTCTACCCGGCTCACGCCCACCGAGGAGCCCTGGTTCGCCGGCTTGACGAACATCGGCAGACCGAGCGTCGCCCGCGCCGTGTCGAAGTCTACGCGCGCGGCTGTTACCCGGTTCACCGTGATAAACGGGGTCACCGCCAGTCCGGCATCGCGCAGTAGGCGCTTGCTGACATCCTTGTCCATGCACACCGCCGAACCCAGCACGTCAGAGCCGACAAAGGGCAGGTCCGCCATGCGCAGCAGGCCTTGCAGGCAGCCGTCTTCACCGAGGGTGCCGTGGACAATCGGGAAGATCACATCGACCTGTTCCAGCAGGGCCTGGCTGTTAGTCTCGACCAATTGCCCGCCGGCCTTGCCCGGCACCACCGCCAGCTCCCGATTGGATCGATTAAGGGCAATCAACGCGGGGTTCTGTGCATTGATCAGGTAATTGGAGCTGTCGTTGAGATGCCAACCGCCTTGTTTGTCGATGCCGATCAGGATCGGTTCGAAGCGCTCGCGATCCAGCGCATCGACCACGTTCTTTGCCGATTGCAGCGACACCTCATGCTCAGCACCCAGCCCACCGAAAATAATCCCGACTCGCAACTTGCCCATCATCCAGCCTCGTTTCCAAAGTGTGTTTGCGGGAGCCACCTCCCTCTGTGTGCAGCCTATGCGCAGGGCGCCGATTGCGCACCCCCAAAATGATCAATCCGGGTATGCTGCAAGCGATTCGGACGACGTATGGAGCAGCCAGCGTGAGTGAGTACGCCAACAATCTCAGTCAAATCCGGGGTATTGGCCACGGTTTCCTGACACTGGGCAATGAGGGCCTACCCGCCCAGGTGTTCACCTGCCAACAGACTCACGGTGCGAGATTGATCGAGGCGCCGGACAATCTGCCGGCGGGATCACTGCAAGGCGATGCCGTGTACACCGATGGCAAACGACCGATTGCAGTGATCACCGCCGATTGCCTGCCATTGTTGGTGGCAGCGGCGGACGGCTCGCGGGTGGCGGCCATTCATGGTGGCTGGAAGGGCCTGCAAGGCGGCATCATCGGTCACGCCATCACGCGCTTCGAGGCGTTGCAGACTCCCCGGCAGGCGCTGCGCATCGCCATCGGTCCATCGATCAAAGCGTGCTGCTATGAAGTCAGCGAGCGGTTCGTCGGCGAGTTGCAGGCTGCCCAGGGGCATCTCTGGCAAACAACGGTTGCGCCCTGGAGACGAGAGCAGCCGGCACCCGTTTCATCTCCCGCCATCGCCCCTCCCGCAGCGAGACAATCAGGCAGCTACTGGTTCGACTTGCAGGCCTATGCGTTGCTGCTCTTGCAGGCAGCAGGGATAGAAGAATCACAGGTCGAGGTCAGTTCGCACTGTACCTATTGCTCGTCACCGAGGTTTGACAGCTACCGGCGCCGAACCCATGAGGCCGGCGAGAGAAAAGCCTTCCAGTATTCCTGGATCCGGCGGACATAAGATCTCGCGCCGCCTGACTGACCTCCCCTCAAGCCATGGCCCCTCGATCATCAGGAAGATAATGATGCCGCACTCCAGAAATGCGCAATTTCTCCAAGTCGCCGAGCAGCTCGGTTACAACTTTGACGGTGAAATGAAGATCGGCGGCAACTATGTGCCGGCGCTACAGAACGATCTCGAGATCTATGTCAGTGGGCAGATCCCGCGTGTCGACAATACGGTGATGGTGACAGGCCGTGTGGGCGCGCAAACCACCCTGGAACAAGCCAGGCATGGAGCACGGATCAGCACCATGCGTGCGCTGGCGATTCTGCGGCAAATGCTCGAAGGCGACCTGGGGCGGATCAAGAAAGTCCTACGCATCAACGTGTATGTGCAAAGCGCCTCGGACTTCACGCAACAGAGCGAAGTGGCCGATGGCGCCTCGCAGGTACTCTATGACGTGTTCGGCGAGGCCGGAGTACACACCCGAACCTCGGTTGGGGTATTCCAACTGCCGAAGAATGCCTCGGTGGAAGTCGATGTCATCGTGGCACTCAACCCGTAACGCAGGGCTGACTAAGGCCGGCGCATGATTCACCTGCTCAATCATTTGTTACAACCCACCATCTAGCTGCTCGACGGAATTTTTCCTACGCTCAAGGATCATTTCTAGAACACCAGGGAGGAATTTTAGATCCATGAATACAGCGAAACTTTTTATTATCGATTACACCCTTCACGGCAATCCTAAGTCCTTCATCATTCGCTCCGAACATATGGATAATGCCGAAGCCTGGCATTGGGCAAGCTGCGATGCCGGTGTAGGCCGCATCGGCAGGTTCGGGCGCGAACGAGTGAAGAAGACCAGCAAGCCCATGGCCGAAAAGTTCGGCATCGAGGCAGTGAGCTGGCGTCAGGCCTGAGGGCGCGCCAGGCTCAAGGTGCCCAACTCTACCAAGGTGAAATGACCGCTGCCCCAGCCAGCCGTATCGATATGATAGACATTGCCCAATACGGTGGGCTGGCGCTGCGGGGTATGCCCGACCATCACTGCCCGCACCTCGCGGATGCCACTGACGTCATGGTTTTTCAGTCGCGTGCGTGACCATTGGCAGACCTCTTCGACGGTTATCCGCACCTGGGAGCCGCCCAGCAGATAGTCACGCAAGGCACTCCAGGAGGCGAAAGGACAATCGGCATGCACCACCCCTACCAGGCCGAGCCGGGTCTCGACTTCCAGGGCAATTGGCATCTGCGCAAAGCGCGCGGCGAACAATCGCTGTCGCTGCGCGCCGCTATCGAGAAACCAACCACCACCGCTGGCGCGATACATGTCGTAGTCCAGGAGCCCGCCCTCGACATGCCGGATCGCCAACGCCTCGTGATTGCCCTGCACCGCCGCGAACCAGGAACGCCCCAACCATTCCAGGGCCAGCTCGCTCTGAGGTCCCCGGTCGACCAGGTCACCGACGCTGAACAGGCGGTCATCCTCGGGATTGAACCCGAGCCGATCCAGCGCTGCCTGCAAGCGACTGAAATGACCATGAATATCGCCAACGGCGAAATCCCGCCCCCGGCTATTGATGGGGTAGTGAGCAAACCGAGGCATGACCGTTACTCCAGCACCCCGCGACAACCGTTGCCGGAGGGCAGACACACGCTCAATCGTGCGCGGCCTTTGAGCACTGGCAGCCGTCAGCCGTCGAGGCACACGGCTCGCCGTTACGATGGTGATCAGCACAGGCCTGGCAGCAATAGGACTTTCCAGCACTGACGATGGGATTGTTGCCCACTTTGCAGTTGCAATGCGGGCAGTCGCAGGTTTTCTCGTTCATGAGGTGGACTCCATTTCGTCTGGTCGTCGACAGGCAGCGAAGCCGCTGCCCGTTAACCCATGATTATAGTCCCATCGAAAGCGCCCAGCCGTTTACGCTCTTGCCCTGCATAACCCGGCGCGTCTCAACTTCTCTATCCGCACCGAACGGCGGGCATTGCGCATGACTTTAGAGACTTGTCCTATAGGGGCCATGCCGGCGCGCATGCACCAGTAGAGACGACCTGTTGTTTTCATCAGCAGCCGCTTTTCCTTACGCTCCTCGAGTTCAAGGAGTTCCTTGATAAATCCATAGAAACGAGCATCGCTCAAGTAATCATCATCAAGTGCTTCCAATAAATTGTTAGCGGCGACCTTGGCCCCACCTAAAATTGCTGCCAACGGATAAACACTGGCGGCAATAGGCAAGACAATCGCAGTAGTTAGCAAGATAAATATGTTCAGAAAATTCTCTCCCATCTCCGGGAGTGCCTGATAAAACTCAACCTTGTCGATCAAGGTCACTACCACTGCGGCCAAAACGGCAATCAGCCCAGCCAGGTAGGTCGCAAAGTTGCCCGCGGAAGGCAGGCCGAAAAAATTCCTGGCCCTGCGTTCCGCCGGTTGCCCCGCTCGTATTTGAATGCTTCGACGCCACTCCCATTCATCAATCAGCTCCCTAGCAAGATCACGAAGGTCGAGGCGAGGACCAAATAGCATCTCGATGCGCCGAACTTTCTCTCGCTCCAAAAGTGAATAGGCTTTCCTGAAAGCGACCCGGCAAAGCTCAGGATTGAGTCGTTCAAGGCGTTTACGATCGAGATCGAAACGCAGCTGTATAAATCCGAACATGAGAAAAACCTCTAACAGCAATACCCACAACGGGAGTAAGTGATAAAGGTCGGAATGCTGATAAATACTGAAGAACAGATACAAAAGCACCGCACCCAACGTTAGTATCAGTTGGGTCAACACCAGATAAAAAATGGTGCTTCTCAACATACTCGCGGGAAACCCAGAAAAACTCTTTCGATAGCGTTTGACTTTGTGTGCGATGGTTCTCATTCACGATCACTCCAAGCCAAATGTAGCAATGCCTCTTGCGAGAAAATGCCTGAGTCGACGCCGCTATTCCCTGCGTTGTCCTGTTCAGAATGGCAGAACGGTCATCGTTTCAAAAAATCGGACTCTCGCGGATGACGCTCAGTGCCCGATGCAGGCCTGCGAATCGGCACTTATGGCAATTCGCCCGCCAAAAAACAGCGCCGTCAGCCCCCCAACCGTGCCCATCACCAGGCTATATCCCACGCAGACCCAGAGGCTCCAGGGCATCAGGCCGATCAACAGCAACGGTGTGGTGCTTGCCCAGAGCGCGTAGGCAATATTGTAGGTAAACGAAATGCCAGACACGCGGATCCGGCTGGGAAACAACCCGACCATCACCGACGGTACCGCGCCCACCACGCCACAAGCGAGCCCAGCCAGGGCATAGGCCAGCTTGATCCAAGTGCCGCCGCTGATCAGGCAGGCATACAACAGCGCTACCCCCGCCGGCAGCAACAGGCTGTAGAACAGCACCGCGCGCCAGGCGCCAATGCGGTCCACCAACAGGCCGGCGAGCACACACCCGATATTCAGGAACACAATGCCCAGACTGCTCAGGGCAAAGGTCTCTCCGGCGCTCATACCAAAGCTCTTCTGCATGACGGTCGGAGTAATCACCACCAGTACCACCACCGCCGAAGTCAGCACGCAAGTCAGTAGCATCGCTGGAAAAATCGAACGGCGATGATCGCGCAACACCGCCCGCAAAGGCAGTTCGTCGCCTGCTTCGCGCCGGGCCTGCAAGGCCATGAATACCGGGGTCTCGCTGAGCCAGCGTCGTAACCACACCCCGATCACCCCGAACACACCGCCGAGCAGAAAGGGAAAGCGCCAGGCAAAATCTAGAATTTGCTCCGGACTGTAGACTCGCGCCAGCCAGGTGGCCGTCAGCGCGCCCAACAGATACCCGAACGTCAGCCCTGCTTGCAATACACCCAGGGCATAACCGCGATGTCCCGGCGGCGCGTGCTCGGCCACGAAGACCCAGGCGCTGGGCACCTCGCCGCCCACAGCGGCGCCTTGCAGCACGCGCAGGCACAGGAGCAGCAGCGGCGCCCAGTAACCGATCTGGGCGTAGGTCGGCATCACCCCGATCAACAGGCAGGGCAACGCCATCATCAGGATACTCAGGCTGAACACCTGCTTGCGCCCCAGACGGTCGGCAAAGTGCGCCATCAGGATTCCGCCCAGCGGTCGGGCCAGGTAACCGGTGACAAAGATCCCGAAGCTTTGCAGCAGCCGCAGCCACTCGGGCATTTGCGGCGGGAAGAACAACTGGCTGAGGGTCAGGGCGAAAAACACGAAGACGATGAAATCGTAGATTTCCAGCGCCCCGCCCAGCGCCGCCAGGCCCAAGATCCGGTAATCGGACCGGGAAAAGCGGCGATTCGGCGGGTAACAATCAACGGTCATAAAAGGACTCTGGATACCGTATTCGCGAGCTGCGTCATCGGCGGCTCAACACTGTACAAAAAACACTCAAGCGAACCAGGTCTTCCCTGGTTCGCGGCCAGCACAGATGAGTGCGATTGCTGGCGATCAACACCTCACAGCCATCGGCGGGTCACTTTTTAGCAGAAATTCGCGTACTGGGTTCCATTTTTTGACAATTCAAACCAACCGATACTGAAACGTATATGGCTTTGCAGCGAGCGCTAATTACCGCATTCTGACGCAGTTTTCGGTCGCTTCTGCCTGGAGCGACCGACCTCCTCACAATCATAAAAACGAGGTGTTTCCGTGGCCGCAGTCATTGATGAAAGCCGCTATGCCCGCTTTGCCCTGCGCTGCTCGAACTGGGCCGAGCGCTGGTTTCCCGACTCCTGGGTGTTCGCCGCGCTGGCGGTGATCATCGTTGCCCTCGGCACCCTGGCCATGGGCGCCAAGCCGACCGATGCTGCCATGGCTTTCGGCGACGGTTTCTGGAGCCTGATCCCGTTCACCATGCAGATGGCCTTTGTGGTCATCGGCGGCTATGTGGTCGCCAGTTCGCCACCAGCGGTGAAACTGATCGACCGCTTGGCCCGCCTGCCAAAAAACGGTCGCTCCGCCGTGGCCTGGGTGGCCTTGATTTCCATGGTCGCCTCGCTGCTGAACTGGGGTTTGTCGCTGGTGTTCGGCGGTCTGCTGGTGCGTGCCCTCGCCCGCCGTACTGATCTGCGCATGGACTACCGCGCCGCTGGCGCCGCCGCCTATCTCGGCCTGGGAGCGGTGTGGGCCCTGGGCCTGTCGTCGTCCGCCGCGCAGTTGCAGGCCAACCCTGCTAGTCTGCCGCCGTCGATCCTGTCGATCACCGGAGTGATTCCGTTTACCCAGACCATTTTTCTCTGGCAGTCCGGGGCTCTATTGCTGGCCTTGATCGTGGTCTCGCTGGCCGTCGCCTATGCCACCGCGCCTGGTCCGAATTCGGCCCGTGATGCCAAGGCTTGCGGTGTCGATCCGAGCTTCAACCTGCCGCCACTGAGCCCGCGCACACGTCCCGGCGAATGGTTGGAACACAGTCCGCTGTTGACCCTCCTGCTGGCCCTGCTGGCCGCTGGCTGGTTGTTCCATGAGTTCTCGACCAAACCGGCGATCAGCGCCATCTCGGGCCTGAACACCTACAACTTCCTGTTCCTGATGGTCGGCGCCCTGCTGCACTGGCGGCCGCGCAGTTTCCTCGACGCGGTCTCACGGGCGGTGCCGACCACCACCGGGGTACTGATCCAGTTCCCGCTGTACGGCTCGATTGCCGCGCTGATGACCACGGTCAAGGGGGTCGACGCCCAGACCCTGGCCCATCACATCTCGACCTTCTTCACCCAGATCGCCTCCCACGATACCTACGCCCTGCTGATGGGCGTGTACTCGGCGGTACTCGGTTTCTTCATCCCGTCCGGCGGCGGTAAATGGATCATCGAGGCGCCATATGTGATGCAGGTCGCCAACGAACTGAAGTACCACCTGGGCTGGGCGGTGCAAATCTACAACGCCGCCGAAGCCCTGCCGAACCTGATCAACCCCTTCTACATGCTGCCGCTGCTGGGTGTGCTGGGGCTGAAGGCGCGGGACCTGATCGGCTTCTCGTTCGTGCAGTTGCTGGTGCATGCGCCGCTGGTGCTGTTGCTACTCTGGGCACTGGGGACGACTCTGACCTATAGCGGACCGGTGATGCCTTAACTGAAACGTCCTGAAGGGCTGATCATTGCTGCCCCGAACGGCAATGATCAACCTGGACCTTCAGACTCATTCGCCAGGCACTTCAACAATGGCGGTATGCGCGTTGAACCGCCTCCCAGACGATCTCAAGATTGATATCGAAATAACCATGGGCAATGCGATTACGCATACCGTGCATCCTCCGCCAGGGTACTTGAGAGTGATGGGCGGCAAACTCGGCATATCGAATCATTAACGTTGGTCGAGGCTTCCCCATGATCACCAGGCGCATGACGACCGCTTGTTGAGTGCGCTTATCCTCAAAGACAAGCGTCCAACAATGCCAGGACTGCCCTCTCCCCTCGATAATCGGCATACTGACCGGCTGTGGACAGGACGGCCATCGCCGTTCTGTCACATTGCGTTGCTAGCGTGCGATGCGAAATATTTTGTTACGTCCAACCCAGCCAACAGGAACCCAGGATGAGTGACGAGAAAGACCTCGAGCCGTCGCAGACCGTAGACACCGATACCCCCACCGATACCAGCCGCCGGCGTTTCCTCGGTGGTGTCGCCGTGTTGGGCGTTGGTGCGACCCTAAGCGCCTGCGGCTCGCCGAGCGAACCGGGCCAGCAGCCTCCGACCGAGGAACTGTCAGGCGCGGCGCTGGACAAGGCCCTACGGGACCAGGTGAAGACTGTCGTGGTGATCTACGCCGAGAATCGCAGCTTCAACAATCTGTTCGGTGACTTTCCGGGTGTCCAGAAACCTCTTTCGTCCCTCAAGCCTGCGGACTATCAACAATACGACCGCGACGCCAGCCTCTTGCAAACCTTACCGCCCGCCTGGGGCGGCGTAGTCCAGGTCGGTCCGCAAAGCCTCGACGGCGTGACCTACCCGGTGGGAACCCAGTACCAGGAAAACCTACCTAACGCGCCTTACGCCCTCAAGGGACCCAGCGGCGAAGACCTGCCCCTGGGTGTGGTGACACGCGATCTGTGGCACGTGTTCTACCAGAACCAGATGCAGATCAACGGCGGCAAGAACGACCGTTTCGTCGCCTGGGCCGACTCCGGTGGCCTGACCATGGGCCACTACGCCCAGACCCGTTATTCGTTGCGACTGTGGGACGTGGCCAAGGAGTTCGTGCTCTGTGACAACTTCTTCCAGGGCGCTTTTGGCGGTTCGTTCCTCAACCACCAGTACCTGATCAGCGCCAAGGTGCCGTTCTACCCCGACGCCGCCAACTCGGTAGCCAAACCACAGATCGCCAAGCTGCAGAGCGACGATCCGACCGATACGCGCCTGATGCCGCTGGATAACTCCCCGGCCAGCGCCATGAGCGGCCCACCGCAATTTGGTCCCAGCGCGCTGACGCCCGATGGTTATGCGGTGAACACCATGGCGCCGCCGTACTGGCCAACCTGGATCCGCGACCTCGAGCGCCCGGACTACGCCAAGCCAGACCTGCCGACCGTGCTAGTACCGCAGGTCCACGAGCATATCGGCGACAAGTTGTCGAAGAAGAACATCGACTGGGCCTGGTATGCCGGCGCCTGGCAGGTGACCCTGGAACAGTTCAAGGATTCGGGCGGCATTCCGAAGATCCCGAACTTCCAGTATCACCACCAACCGTTCAACTACTTCCGCCGCCAAGGCCCGGAAAACCCGCAGGAGCGTGCCAAGCGCCTGCGTGATGCCGGCCTGGGCGACGAGACCACTACCAACAAGTTCCTCGCCGATGCGGTGGCGGGCAAACTGCCAGCGGTGACCTTCTACAAGCCCCAAGGCAACCTGAACATGCACGCCGGTTATGCCGACGTGGCAGCCGGTGACCGGCATATCGTGCGAACACTGAAAGTGCTGCGCGAAAGCCCGCAATGGGACAACATGGTGGTGGTCGTCACGGTCGACGAGAACGGCGGCTGGTGGGACCACGTGGCACCGCCCAAAGGTGATCGCTGGGGCCCAGGGACACGGATTCCAGCCTTGGTCGTGTCACCGTTCGCCCGTAAAGGCACGGTGGATCATACGGTGTATGACACCGCCTCGATCCTGCGTCTGATTACCCGGGTCTTCCAACTGGAGAAACTCGATGGCATCAAGGAGCGGGACGCCGCAATGACCGCCCGAGGCCAAACACCGATGGGCGACCTGACCAACGCCCTGCGCTTCAGCGCCTGATCATCTGACTGCCGGGCAGCGGTTATCCACGAGGCTGCTCAAGGACCTCTTCGCGGATAAATCCCGCTGCCAGGGCTCGGTTGTCGGAGAAAATCGAATAGGTGCCCACCACTTGAGTTCGCCACAAGATTTATCCGCCAAAGCCGGGACACCGACACCACGGCGACCGTCAAAGGGTGTTATTTACCGGGGAAAAGTAGCCTTTAGCTATCATTTTCTTTACCCCTTCCCCATCCAGTAATATCCTGCCCTGGCCCCCTTCTGCTTAAGCTTTTTTGCAGTTAAAAAAAGACTTCGCCGCAATGATCGTAGCGTTGACCTGGAAACCAGCTACGGCTTCGCCGCCGTCCGGCGTGGGTAACCCCATGAATGGATGGATGCCCAATGCCCTCGGCCAGTTCCTGACGCCGAGCGCCGTCGGTCTCGCCGATGAAGGCCAATGCCGGTCGGCCAGGGAGCAGCGGCACACTCACCCCAATCATGGGGGGCTCACGCTGAAAAGGATCTGAGCATGTCGAAACTCGCCGTACTGTCGTCCACCCTCGCCGCCCTGACCCTGGGCATGGCCAGCGCCCACGCCGATGTCGACTTGAAGCTGGGCAGCACCGAACGGGTCACCCAACTGTTCGCCTACCCCAACAATTGCAACGTGATCTGCTACCGCAACTGGACGCTGGAGCAGACCGCCGAGCACTACTTGAACCAGAGCGTACAACGCGACGGCTACAACAACGCCAAAGTGACAGTCAAGAGTGACAACGGTCAGTTGTACGCTCACTTCAGTGGCGTGCCGAACGGCTACGACAAGCCGCTGGCGGCGCTGCTGGATGCCGGCGACCTGGCCTATCAGGGCGCCTCGAAATTGAATGCCGATGGCAAATGGGAATACAACTGGTACCTGTTCCTGCCGCTGGGCATGGCCCTGGATAACCGCAAGAGTGTCGAGCTGCTGCACTTCCCGCCGGATTACTCGCTGACCCAGGCCCAGGACTACCTGGAATCGAAAACCACCGACCGCTGGGCCGAACTGCTGACCGACAACGGCATTCCCGCGGAGCAGACGCCGGCTTACCAAACTATCGTCGACATCGCGCCGATTGCCGCGCCGTCCAACGCCGGCAGTGCTCTGGAAGGGGTCTACGGCTATTTCACCGATTACCAGACCACCATGGTCAAGGCAGTCAGTGTGACCGCCAAGGGTAGCGCGCTACCGATGGTGGCCTTCGGAGCACCGGTACGTAACTGGATCAAGCAGCAGTATGGCGTCACGGTCGCAGTCCTCGGTCTGGCCGAGATCAATCCGGGCGGAGGGGTAAAGGTACCGGTACTGGGCTCCAATCACCCGAGCTACATCTGGTACGCAGCGGATCCGGCGAGCTATGGTGGCGATCAGGCCAAGGCCGATGCGGCGGGCCTGAAGGTCATGGGACAGGACCTGAGTGCCGCCTGCTGGCAGGCCGGAATGGGCCAGAAGCCGAGCAGCGATCCAGCGACCCTGCTCAAAAGCTGCACCGAGAACTGGCAGGTGACCCACAAGGAAAAGACCTGTGAGCTGTTTTATGTCTCGGTGCGCAACCTGAGCGAAACCGACGCGCAGAAGAAATGCTCGAGCGCCTCGATCAAGACCGAGCTCAAGCAACTGCGAGCACCGGCTCCGGCGCCGCTGACCACACTGCCACCCATCTAGTGGCCGATCCGACCCCTGTGGCGAGCAGGCTTGCCACAGGGTTGATTCAGGCTCAGGGCGCGTCGACAGGCCGCAGGCGATACTGGGGCGGTAACTGCTCAATCCCACTGATGGTGGTATCCAGGCTCTTCCAGCGTCCATCCTTGATGCCGTAGATGCAACCATGGATCGACAGGCTCTGGCCACGATGCCAGGCGTTCTGGACAATGGTGGTATGGCCGACGTTGGCCACCTGCTGGATAACGTTCAACTCGCACAGGCGGTCAACCCGTTCCTCCTCGCTCGGCAACTGCGCAAGCACTTCGCGGTTCTCGTAGTACAGGTCGCGAATCGAACGCAACCAGCCGTCGATCAGCCCCAGTTGCCGGTCCTGCATCGACGCGCGCACGCCGCCACAACCATAGTGGCCGGTGACCAAGATATGCTTGACCTTGAGCACATCCACTGCGTACTGGATTACCGACAGGCAATTGAGGTCGGTATGCAGTACCACATTGGCTACGTTGCGGTGGACAAACAGGTCGCCCGGCAACATGCCGACGATTTCGTTGGCCGGTACTCGTGCGTCGGAACAGCCGATCCAGAGATACTCGGGGGTCTGTTGGCGAGCCAGCTTGGCGAAGAACTCCGGGTCCTCTTCCTTGATCGCAGCGGCCCAGCGCTCGTTGTTATCAATCAGGTCTTGTAGTTCGTTCATGCTGTAAGGCCTCGAAAATGATGCACCGCTGTGACAACCGACCAACGGTCGAGGTCACGTCCACAATCGCGACAAATACCCTTCGACCGGGCTCAATCGACCAGGGTAGCAGCCATGACCAGCGCATCCTCACGGCCACCGGCTGCCGGGTAGTAGTCGCGACGACGCCCGACTTCATTGAAACCGTAGCGCTCATACAGACGATACGCCGTCTGGTTGCTGTCGCGAACTTCCAGAAAACACTCCCGCGCGCCCAGTTCATAGGCCTGCTTCATCAGCTCTTCGAGCAATCGCAACCCCAGGCCACGGCCCTGGCTTTGCGGCTTGACGGTAATATTGAGCAGATGCGCTTCATCGATGATGACCTGGATCACCCCGTGCCCCACCTGCTGACCGCCCTCGAACATCAGCCAGACCTTATAAGACTTCAGCGCATCGAGAAAAATCCCACGGGTCCAAGGATGACTGAACGCCGCATATTCGACCTTCAGGATCGCCTCCAGATCCGCCTCGGTGGCCAGGCGAAAGCTTATTGCATCACTCATCAACGCGGTTCCAACGCACCATCAGCCGGCGCATGGCTTGCCAGACATCAGCCTTACGCTGTGGCTCTTCCATTAATAACTCCAGGCCGGGCAGCGCCAAGGCCGAACCCAGCCCTTCGATCTGAAGCTCTCGGTTGTACGATTCGGCGTCGGCTTCCCCGGCAAAGCGTATGGCCGGCAGGCCGATCAGCCACAGGCAAGCGCACTCGCCTTCCTCCAGGCGCGCCTGGACAAAGCCCTGGACAAATTCACGGGCACGGTCGGGGCCCTGGTCGAGGTTGCCGCGGGCCAGCAATGGCCAATGCACCGGCTCGCCAATGATCTGCGGGGCATCCGGCAGACCGGCGGCGCGCAACATGTCCTTGAGCAACAGATAGGACGGATCGCGACTCTGGAACGCCTGGCCGGTCACCAGCTCCACCAGCAGCAGGCAACGTCCGGCCCGCAGCAATTGCAGGGAGAAGCGCGGCGGCGGCAACTGAGTCACCTTGGCCGGTGCCGGCGCCTCTGGCGTGTCGACCTCCGGCTGGCCTGGCGCACGGTTGATCGGCGCAGGACGTGGCATTTCGATTTTCGGTCGCTCGAGCGACTTGGCCACAGGCTCAGCGACGCTGTGCGCCTGAGGCGCTGTCGGCGGCGTCTCGACCAACGGCGGCGGCTCGACGAACAGCTCAGGACGCGACGGCGCGGCGAACGGCAGTTCGGTGCGCGGCAGCCAATGGACCACCTGCATGGCAGTCAGATAAGCGCGGCGGCGGGACTCGATTAGCAAAGGTCAGCCATCTGTGGATAAGTTGAGGACAGGGATTCTACCGTTCTTCGGCGAAGATCGCCCGTGGTTGATCGCAACACCACCCACCCTCTGATCACTTGGGGATAAATCAGGCGCGTCATGCAGTACAATCGCTCCTTTTAATTTGCCAACCAGCCGGCCTCTCCCATGATCGAACCCAAGCGCGTCTTGCGCGCCCTCGCCGAGCACTGGGCCCTTCTGGAGCCTCTGTGCGAACACTTCGACCAAGGCACCCTGAGCCTCGGCGAGCTGCGTCAACAATTGGCCGCCCAGCAACTGGACAGCACGCCCCAGGACATCACCAGTCTGCTGGACGTGTGGATTCGCCTCGACATCCTGGTACCGGTCGCGAAAAGCCCGAACCGTTTCGAGCTGAACGCACAGATCCATGACTTCCTGGCCTATCTGCGGCGCGAGCATCGCCTGGGCCTGTGCCTGGAAATCGAAGCCTACCTGCGCCATCTCGAACGCCTGGCCGGGTATATCCAGGATGCCTTCGATATCCGCGACGGCAACGACCTGGCCCGCCAACTGCGTTTGCTCGACATGCGCGTGCGTGACGTCTTGAAGAAGCTCGCCAACGACGAACAGGCTCTAGTGGCCGTCGCCGAGCGGGCCAAGACCAGCGACCGGCAGATCCCGCTGCGCCAGCGCTATGCCGAGGTCCTGGCGACCTGGGACGAATACGTCGAGCCGATGATCCAATTGGTGAACGCCGACGGCGCCTTCGAACAAGGGGTGCGCAAGGTCGAGCATGTGCTACTACGCATGCTCAGCGAACAACAGCGTCTCGGCCACCTGGTGGACGATGATAGGCTGCTGCGCACCCACGCGCGGATCCTGGAGATGCAGACCAGCGCCCAGTTGACCCTGCGTCACGCTCGCGAACTGTTGCTGCCGTTACGCGAAGAAGCGCGCCGACACAATGCCGTGACCCGTGGCGCGGCCCTGGCGCTGTCGGTGATCCGCCGCAAGGGCCTGGACGCCGTGCCGCAAGCGGCCATGCCGATGTTCACCCGCCCACAGAGTACCTTTCTCGGTAGCTCCGGGCAGGTCGAGGCCTATGTCTACGCCCTGGCGCGCTTCGAAGCCAAGCCGTCGCGCTTTCCCAAGGCGCACAAGTCCACCAAGGGTGGCGAGTCGTCACGGGCACCGCGCACGGTCAAGGAGATGCTCGAACGCTGCACCGACGCCCTGCCGATGCCGGACCTGATGAGCTGGCTGCTGGAACAGGAACCGGACGGCGCCACCGACGAATTGCTGTACTGGTTCTCGCGCCTGTCGCGAGAAAAGCGTTTCCAGCGCCAACGCCTCGAACGCCGTGACTACCACACACAGGAGCATCAGGTCAGCCTACGCTCCTTCGCCCTGCTCGCGCGCGTTGAAGAAACCGCCGAGAATTTCGCGAGCACACCTCATGCATCTTGATCTTTCCGAGCTGTCCCAACTGGCACCGATCTTTCGCGAGCTGTTCAAGGGTTATCACGTCAGCCGCCGCGACCCGGAGCTGTACGCCCAGTTATCGAACTTCCAGGACCAGTACCGCACGCTGTTCAAGGCCCTGGGCTTCGAGCTGGTTTGCGATACCCGCGGTTTCTATTACTTCGTCCCGGACAACGCCGCCGCGCAGGTGAACAAGACCGCGCAGCGCCTGGCGTTGTTCACCTTTATCCTGGTGGAGCACCTGGCCGACCAGGGCCGCGACCCGATCGCCGTGCTCGACGGCGGCAGCCTGGGCCGTGACGAGCTGCCGTCGCTCCTGGATAAATACCGCGACCTGTTCGTCCAGGCCGAAGTCACCACCCAGGACGAGTTGGAGGAAAAGATCATGCGCCGCATGACCCAGCTCGGTTTCGCCCTCGAAGAACCCGGCCTGTACCGCTTCCTGCCACCGATGCACCGTTTTCTCGATGTCTGCCTGTCGGTCCAACAAGACCGCGACATGGCCGCCAGCTTGCACAGCGTGCTACCGCTGCCGACGCCAGCATTGGTGGATGACGACAGCGACGAGAAGTTACTCGAAACCGATGATCCGCTGGACCTCAGTGAATTCGTCGAACCGCAAGAAGAAAGTGAAGAGGCGGCGCTGGCCCGCGCCATCGCCGCCGAACAACAGGAGATGGACGCATGAGCCAGGAACGCTACGGTATTCGCCGCTTCGCCCTGTTGAACACCGCCGGCTACAGCCTTGGGCTGTTCCCGCTGGAACATCCGCTGTCGGTCTACGGAGCGAACAACCTGGGCAAATCGGCCTCGATCAACGCCTTGCAGTTCCCGATCCTGGCGCGCATGTCGGACATGAGCTTCGGCAAGTACAGTCTGGAACAATCGCGCCGCTTCTATTTCGCCAGCGACACCAGCTATATCCTCGTCGAAGTCGCCCTGCCCCATGGCCCACACGTGATCGGCGTGGTCGGACGCGGTCCGGGCGGCGGTTTCGGTCACCAGTTCTTCGCCTACGCCGGACAACTGGATCTGGCCCACTACCAGAAAGACGAGACTTGCCTGCGCCAGAAAGAGCTGTTCAACAATCTTGAGCGCAACGGCCTGAAAGCCTACGAACTCAAGCCCGACGAACTGCGCCGCCTGCTGGTCGGCGGACACACGTCAATCCCGCTGGACCTGACCCTGATCCCGCTGCGCTCCACCAGCGAACAAAGTCTGAAGACCTTCCGCGCGTTGTTCATCAACCTGCTGCACATGCGTGAAATCACCGCCGCTAAGCTCAAGCAACTGTTCCTCGACGCCTTCGAGCACAGCCTGCGCTCCGGCAGCGTCGACTATATCGCCGCCTGCGAAGAAGCTTTTCGCGATGTACGGCGCATGGAACAAGACTACAACGCGCTGGTGGCCGCCGGCCCGCTGGTCGAGGCCCTCGCTGCCGGCGTGCGCTCGCGTGATGTCTTGCGTGGCAAGCTGCACCGGATCTCGCCATTGCTCGACTCGTTGCTGGGCACCTGGTCGGACTACGCCAGCGCCCGCAAGGAAGAACTGCTGATCCAGTCCGAGCATTACCGCAACGAGCAGGACGCGCTGCAGAACGACCAGCGCGGCAGCACCCAGGAACTGATGCGCCTGGAGCGGGAAATCAGCGGCATCCAGCGCTGGCTCGGCGAGTTGTCGGTGCTCAAACATCGCTTTGCCCTGGTCGACGACGTAAAGGTTCTGGAACAGCAACTGTTGGCCGCCAAGGATGCCCACGACGAGCTGGCCGGCGCCTTGGCCCAGTCCCGACAGTTCAGCGCCGAAGACCTGGAAGAGCGCCTGCGCGACCTGGAAAAGCGTCTGAAATCGGTCAAGCAGCAGCTCGACCATGCGGACAACAACAGCTACGCACGCCTGCGCGAAGAGTTCTCGCAGCAGGACGTCGAGCGCCTGATGCGTTTGTTCAATAGCGCGCTGTTCAGCCTACCGCTGGGTGAGCATGGCATTGCGTTGGATGACGACGGCGAGTGGGTCAAGTCGATGGAGCTGATCCTCGACGGTTTCAAGGGCGAGCGCTTCGAAGTGCCAGGCCTGTCCATCGATGTGTCCCATATCGAGCCGCCAGCACTCCAGGCCCTGGCCGATCGCGCCGCCCTGCGCGACCAGAAGGAGCGTCTGGACAAAGAACTCAAGCAACTGAAGACCCAACAGGCCGTGGCGGCCGACCGGGCTGCGAGCAAGACCCAGACCGAAGCGCTGTATCAGCAGGTACTGGATGCACAAAAGGCCCTGGAAGACTTCCGGCGCGCCCAAACCCTAGGCGCCGAGGAAGGCGACAAACTGGAACAACTGGCCCAGATGGAAGCCGCCCAGGACGAACTGAAGCGCTCCAGCGACGCCTTTACCGAGCGCGTCCAGCAACTCTCGGCAAAACTGCAACTGGTCGGTCGGCAGATCGGCGACATGGAAGCCAAGCAACGTACTCTCGACGACGCCCTGCGGCGGCGCCAGTTACTGCCAGCGGACCTGCCCTTCGGTACGCCGTTCATGGACCCGGTCGACGACTCCATGGACAACCTGTTGCCATTGCTCAACGACTATCAGGACAGTTGGCAGGGCTTGCAGCGGGTCGACGGGCAGATTGAAGCGTTGTATGCCCAGGTCCGTCTCAAGGGTGTGGCGAAGTTCGACAGCGAGGACGATGTCGAACGGCGCCTGCAATTGTTGATCAACGCTTATGACCATCGCACCGACGAGGCGCTGACCCTGGGCAAGGCACGCCGTGCGGCGGTGACCGATATCGCCCGGACCCTGCGCAACATCCGCAGTGACTACGACAGCCTCGAACACCAGTTGGCGTTGTTCAACCGCGAGATCAACAAGCGCCAGGTCTCCAACCTGCAAAGTTTCCGCATCGTCCTGGCACCGAACAAGGAAGCGCTCAAGCATATCGACCAGATCATCCACAGCGCCGGCCAGTACGAAGAGGGCGAGACGCTGTCGGTGTTCGACCTGAGTCAGAGCGCCGAGCAGGACAACAAGAACGAAGAGGCCAAGGAGTATCTGGCACGGCTGGTGGCGGCCAACCACAACCAGTTGGGTTTGAAGGATCTGTTCGAGTTGGCGTTCGAGATCACCAAAGTGCATGGCCAGCCGGTGATTCACACCGATATCGACGGGGCCGCGTCCAACGGCACCACCATGACCATCAAGGCGCTGACCAACATGTACCTGTTGCTGCACCTGATGGACCGCGACCAAGCCGGACGCGTGCGTTTGCCGTACTACCTCGACGAGGCAGCGGACATCGACGAGAAGAACCAGGCGGCGCTGCTGGAAACCAGCCTGCAATTGGGCTTCGTGCCGATCCTGGCGAGCGTGAAGCCGCAGGTCTCGGCCCATGTCGCCATCGACCTGGAAGGCGGCAGCGGACCGAACGGGATCTATATCGACGAGGCGGACTGGAAGTACATCCGTCGCCACGACTCCGTGCAGGCAACGCAGCACCGCGAAGCGGCGGAACCGGAACTGGACGAGGTCTGATTCCCAAGGCGGTAAACAAGAAGGCCGCGATCATTGCTCGCGGCCTTCTTGTTTAGTCTCAGTTATTTGCCCAAGGGGATCTTCGGCGCCCAGGTCAGCCACTCGTCCTCGAACTTGTCGAACAATGCGAAGGTTTGCTGCGGCCGCGCCGCGCTCCCCATCCGCTCGCCATCCGGCGTCGCAAAGGCAACCCCGCCCTGGATCAGCGTCTCCAGCGACTCGGTACGTATCGTTACACCCTTGAACAAGCCGAAGTCGGCACCAAACCCACTGGTGCTCCAGAACCGGCTGCCCGTGCGTACCAGCGGCGCATAACGCGGTTCGATCAGGATATGGATCAACACCCGATCGGCGGTGGCGCCTAGCTCGTACCCCGTGACCTTACCCACGACCACTTCGCGGTAGGTCACCGGCACGCCCTCCTTCAATGAGCCACGACGGGCGGCACTCAACGTCAGGCTCAGGCCGGCTTGCGCGGTCACGGTATCCGGAGCCTGCTTAAGCGCGACGAAATCCTTGCGCGGGCCCTGCTTGCCGAGCGCCGGCTGCACTTCAATGTATTGCCCGCTCACCAGGGTTTCGAGATTGGCGGTCTTGATCAGTCCCAGTTCCGGCTTGACCACCCAGAACTGGCTACCGGCCCGGGCGATCTTATCTGGCACTTCGGTAATCCTGGCCGACAGCAACACCGACTGCAAATCTTCGCTCAGCTCGACGTTTTCGACCTTACCCACCTCCAGCCCCTTGAAGCGGATCGGCGTGCCGCTACGCAGGCCGTCGGCACGATCGACCCGGATCGTAATCGGAGTGCCTTGCTGCTGGGCATCGTCGTGGTTGGCGAACAGCCGGAAACGTGGAATGCGCCTCTTCAGCGGCGCCTTCTCCTGCGGCGTCTCGAAAGCAATACCACCGGCGATCAGGGTTTGCAGCGACTCGCTTTTCACCTGAATACCGCCGGTCAGTCCACCGCTCAGGGTGATGCCGCTGACGTTCCAGAACCGGCTCGAGGCGTTGACCAGGCCCTCGTACTCTTTCTCGATATGCACGCCGATGACCACCCGCTTACGATCACGGGAGAACTGGTAGCTCTGCACCGAACCCACCTTGACCTGCTTGTAGAGGATCGGGCTGCCCACCGCCAGGGAGCTGAGACTGTCGGTGAACAACACCAGGTGCAGGCCGGGGGAGCGCAGGTCCAGCGGCGGCGCCTTGCTCCGGGCCTCGAACTCCCTCTGTGGATGGTTGCCCTTGTCCCCAGGGCGAATAGCAATGTAGTTGCCTTTGACCAGGGCCTCCAGACCGGTGATGCCCGCCAGGGAGATCGACGGCTTGACCACCCAGAACTGGGTACCTTCCACCAGATAGTCCTCGGCCAGGGGATCGAGGGTCAGCTCGGCATTGGCGCTGGTCAGGTCGGGGTCGATCTTCAAGGCTTTCAGGCTACCTACCTCGATCCCTTTGTACATGACCGGGGTACGCCCAGCCTGCAGGCCTTCGAAGTCGCTGAGTTTGACTTTCACGCGGATCCCGGCTTGGGCGGCATCGAAGTCCTCATAGAGACGGAACGGCAGGCTCGGGTCGGTGGGTGGGCTGTCCTTGCGGTTCTCCGGCGTGGCGAAGGCGATACCACCGGCAACGATACTGGCCAGCGATTCGCTACGCACCTTTACACCGGACAGGTTGGCATCGATGCTGATGCCACTGGCATTCCAGAAGCGCGTGTGTTTGCGCACCAGGTTGGCATAAGTCGGCTCGATGAAGACCTTGAGCTCGACCATGTTCTGATCGGGAGACAGTGCAAAGCTCTTGATCTGGCCGACCTGGATCTGCTTGTAGAACACCGGGCTGCCACGATTCAGGGAGCCCAGTCGGTCAGCCTTGATGGTGATGTGCAATCCAGGCTTGAGGTCCGACAGCGGCGGTTCCTGGGACAGCGCCTTGAACTTGCGCGAGGGCTCGCCATCACCGGGGTTGATCGCGATATAGTTGCCGGAAACCAGGGTTTCCAGGCCCGTGATACCGGCCAGCGTGACACTCGGCTTGACCAGCCAGAAGCGGGTATTGGTACGCAGGGACGATTCGACGTCCTTGTTCATCTCGACGGTAGCGATTACCCCTTGGGTGCTGCCTTCGGTGTCCAGGGTCAGCGCCTTGACCTTACCGATCGACATGCCCTTGTAGACGATTTCGGTCTTGTTGGCCTGGATACCCTCGCCGCTCTCGAAACGTACCTGGATTTCGATACCGGTCTGGTTATAGGCCCGCCAGCCCAGCCAGCCGCCAATGATCAGGGCAATCAGCGGCAGGACCCAGATGGCCGACCAGTTCGAGGCCGGGCGGGTTTTGGCTTTTGGCAAATCACTCATGGTCGTCGTCCGACTCCGTGTTGTCCCAAATCAGTCGGGGATCAAAAGTTACTGCGGCAAGCATCGTCAACACCACCACACTGGCAAAAGCCACTGCGCCGAGATTGGCCTCGACGCTGGCTATTCTTCCAAAGTTCACGACCGCCACCAGGATAGCGATCACAAAGATATCCAACATTGACCAACGGCCAATGAATTCGATGAAACGGTACATAATGATCCGCTGCCGGGCCGACAGCGGCTGATGGCGCTGTACCGAAAACAATAGCAGGGCAATGCCCACCAGTTTGAACGTCGGCACCAGAATACTGGCGACAAACACCACGGCGGCAATCGGGAACATACCGTGCTGCACCAGGGTGACGACACCGGACATGATCGTATCGGCGCCGCCCTTGCCCAGGGAATTGACGGTCATGATCGGCAGGACGTTGGCCGGAATGTAGAGAATGGCCGAGGTCAACAGCAGTGCCCAGGTGCGTATCAGGCTGTTCGGCCGACGCGGGTGTATCCGTGCGCCACAACGGCTGCAGACCTGCTCGTTGGCGTCGGGCTCCTGCCGGTTCAGTTCATGGCACTCCGTGCAGATCAGGATGCCCGCATCAATCGCCCGCATGTTCATCCTCTCCCGACAACGCTTGCCAGATCTGGTGGGGTGACATCATTACCTCCAGCAGCACCTGGACCAACAACAGGCTGACAAAACAGGCCAGACCGACGCCGAGGCTCAACTCTGCGAGGTCCGCCAGCTTGACGATGGCGACCAGAACGCCCATGAGATAGACCTCAAGCATCCCCCAATCACGCAGGTGGTGATAAACGCGATACAGCAGCAGGCCGTAGCTGCGTCCGATATCCCAGCGGATGCTCAACAGCACCGCCAGCTGGCACAGCAATTTGAGCAACGGAATGCCCATGCTGCACAGGAACACCACGACGGCGATGCCGGTCATGCCGGTGTCATGCAGGCCTAACACACCGCTCCATACCGTATCTTCGGAAGAACGTCCCAGCAGATTGAGTTGCATGATCGGCAAAAAGTTCGCGGGAACATACAGCAACAGGGCCGCGATCACCAAGGCCAGGCTGCGCTCGACGACATTGTGGCGGTGGGCGTACAGCTCATAACCACAGCGCGGGCATTGGGCTTTTTCACCCAAGCCGAGCTGGGGCTTGCGCATCAGCAGATCACACTCATGACAAGCCACCAGCTCGTTCAGAGGCAGCTTCGACACTTGGGTAGTGTCAACCGGATCCAGCATAAATAGAGGCTCAGGCTCTGTAAAAGATAGCGCCTATTCTAGTGGTCTAGCCCGAAAATAACTGCGCAAATTTATCGGGGCACTACAGGTGCATTTCGCGCAAAAAACAAAACCCCTATCTGCTGAGCAGATAGGGGTTTCGGAATTCAATCTTGACGATGACCTACTCTCACATGGGGAAACCCCACACTACCAT
>NZ_FOAR01000017.1:0-15035 GCF_900109755.1 Pseudomonas agarici
TGGGGCGGGTTCGCAGTTGGTGGCTTATGCGGTGCCGCTGGCGGGGCGGGTGGATGGCGAGTCGGCGCAGGTGTTGCGCGAAACGCTCAAGGGTGTCCTGCGCTCGAGTCTGCCGGATTACATGGTGCCGGCGCACTGGCTGTTTCTTGAGGCCTTGCCGTTGACGCCCAATGGCAAGCTGGACCGCAAGGCTCTACCAGGTGTCGATGAAACACTTGTCCGGCGCGCCTGGCGGGCTCCGCAAGGCGAGCTCGAAGGCGAAGTGGCGCTGATCTGGCAGGACGTCTTGCAAGTGGAGCGCGTCGGTCTTGACGATAATTTCTTCGATCTGGGTGGGCATTCGTTGCTGGCTACCCAGGTCATTGTCCGGTTGCGCAACCAGTTGCGGGCCGAGGTACCACTCAAGTCGCTGTTCGAAACCCATGACCTGCAAGCCTTTTGCCGCTGCGTCGAAACGCACCGCACGGTGCACCAATCCCTGGATGAAGAATTGGCTAAATCCTTGGAGGCTCTCAAACGTTTATCAAGCAATGAGCTGGAGAAACTAATTTCTTAGTGGCCTATACGGTGAGTTCGTTAGCTCAAGTTCGGATGTCACCAACCCATGGCCAAGGCGCTGTGACCCGTCTAGCCGGGCTATGGCGAGCAACAGCAACGCCGGTCAGGGGCGGGTGGCGCCGAAATTGACTCATAGAACTCACCACACAGCACTAGTAAGGAGCTTTGGGTGCAAGCGTTGATCGAATCGGTTGGAAGCCTCTCGGTAAAGGAGAGGAAAGCGCTGGCGGTGCTGCTCAAGCAAAAGGGCATTAACCTCTTTACAGTAGTACCGGTTTTCAAGCGTAGCGCTGATGAACCGCTGCTGCTTTCCTTCGCCCAGGAGCGTCAATGGTTCCTCTGGCACCTTGATCCAGATAGCGCGGCGTACCACATTCCCAGTGCCCTGCGCTTGCGCGGGCCACTGGATGTGGCGGCGCTGGAGCGTTCGTTCAATGCCTTGATTGGCCGTCATGAAACCTTGCGCACCTCGATCGTCGAGGACGGCGAACAGGTGCTGCAAGTGGTACATGACGAGGTTCGCCTGACGCTCGTCTTACAAGACTTGTCGCTGGCTGAGGAAGTCCTTACAGACGAGGCGATTCGTTGTCTGGTCGAGCAAGAAACCCAGCAACTCTTCGATCTGCGCCAGGCTCCTTTGTTGCGGGTCAAGTTGCTGCGCCTGGCCCCGCAGGATCATGTGCTGGTACTGACCCAGCACCATATCGTCTCCGATGGCTGGTCGATGCAGGTCATGGTCAATGAGCTGATGCGCTTCTACACCGGCTTCAGCCAGGGGCAGGCCGTGGACTTGCCGGCATTGCCGATTCAGTATGCCGACTACGCGTTGTGGCAACGACAGTGGATGGAAGCCGGCGAGCGCGAGCGCCAACTGGCCTATTGGACGACACAATTGGCGGGTGATCCCGCCGTGTTGCAGTTGCCTTGGGATCATTCGCGACCGGCGCAGCTCAGCGAGCACGGCGCTCGCCTGGCGGTGGCCATTTCGACGGATCTTTCGACGGCACTCCAGGCACTGGCCCAGCGTGAAGGTGTCACGCTGTTCATGCTGCTGCTGGCGTCGTTCCAGACACTGCTGCATCGTTACAGTGGTCAGCGCGATATTCGGGTCGGTGTGCCGACGGCAAACCGCACTCGGGTTGAAACCGAGGGACTGATTGGTTTCTTCGTCAATACCCAGGTATTGAAGGCCGAATTCGCCGAGTCAGCCTCCTTTCTCCAGGTGCTCCAGCAAGTCAAGCAGGCCGTGCTGTCGGCTCAGGATCATCAGGACCTGCCGTTCGAGCAACTGGTAGAGGCGCTGCACCCGGAGCGCAGCCTGAGCCACAACCCGTTGTTCCAGGTGATGTTCAACCACCAGCGCGAGGGGCGTCAGGCACCTACCCAGGCAGCAGAGCAGGCAGTGGGGCTGGAGGTCGAAGGTCTGGTCTGGGACAAACAGACCTCCCAGTTCGATCTGACACTGGATACCTTCGAGTCTGCAGAGGGCCTGGCGGCCAAGCTAACCTATGCCACCGACCTGTTCGAGGCGACGACCATCGAGCGCATGGCCGGACATTGGCTGAACCTGCTGCAAGGCATCGTGGCCGATGCCTTGCAGGATGTCGCCTCGTTGCCACTGCTGTCGGCCAGCGAACGGCAGCGGCTGGTGATCGACCTCAATCGCAATGAATGGGCATACCCGCAGCAACAGAGCATCCATCGCCAGATTGAAGCGCAAGTAGCCCGCCAACCCGAAGCGCTGGCGTTGATCAGTGGCGAGCGCAAACTGAGTTACGCGCAGCTCAATGCCCAGGCCAACCGCCTGGCACATCACCTGATAACCTTAGGCGTCGGGCCTGAAGTGCGGGTCGGCGTAGCCCTGTCGCGTTCGCCACACCTGTTGGTGGCACTGCTCGCGGTGCTCAAGGCCGGCGGCGCCTATGTACCACTGGACCCGGATTATCCGGCCGAGCGCATCGCCTACATGCTGGAAGACAGCCGGGCGCGTTTGCTGCTGACCGAACCCGGCTTGCTGGCAAGCCTGTCGGTGCCGCAGGGGCTTGAGGTGGTGTTGGTCGGTGACGATGTGGTGACGGCTGGCGGGGGGCCGGATGGCAACCCGCAGACATCGGTCGATGCCCAGAACCTGGCCTATGTGATCTACACCTCCGGTTCCACCGGCAAGCCCAAGGGCGTGGCGATCGCCCATCGGAACGTTTCGGCATTGATCCACTGGTCGGGCCAGGTCTACCGCCAGGAAGATATTCAGGGGGTACTGGCCAGTACCTCGATCTGTTTCGACCTGTCGGTCTGGGAGTTGTTCGTAACCCTGGCCAACGGCGGCTCCATCGTACTGGCGCGTAACGCCCTGGAACTGCCCAAATTGCCGGCCCGCGACCAGGTACGCTTGATCAACACAGTGCCCTCGGCCATCGCCGCGCTACAGCGTGTCGGGCAGATTCCGCCGAGCGTGCGCATCATCAACCTGGCCGGCGAGCCCCTCAAGCAGTCGCTGGTGGAATCGCTCTATGGTCTGGCGTCGGTAGAGCATGTCTACGATCTTTACGGTCCTTCGGAGGACACCACCTATTCGACCTGGACCCGCCGGGAGCCGGATGCCAGGGCCAGCATTGGCCGGCCTCTGCCCAATACCCGCAGCTACCTGCTGGACGAACAACTGCAGCCGGTCCCCGAAGGGGTGGCGGCCGAGCTTTACCTGGCGGGAGCGGGGGTTACGCGGGGATACCTGGCGCGTCCTGGGTTGACCGCCGAGAAGTATGTTCCCGATCCGTTTTCCTCGGCGGGCGGACGCCTGTACCGCACAGGTGACCTGACACGCTACCGGGACAACGGTGTGATCGAATATGTCGGTCGTATCGACCATCAGGTCAAGGTGCGTGGTTTGCGCATCGAACTGGGCGAAATCGAGGCACGCCTGCTCGGCCAGGAGGCGTTGCGCGAAGCGGCGGTGCTGGCGACGGAGGGTATCGGCGGCCAGCAACTGGTGGCCTACATCGTGCCGGCGCAACCGGTGGTCGAGGCCACGGGGGCGGCGGCGCTGCGCGAAAGCATCAAGGCCCGGTTGCGTGAGCACTTACCCGAATACATGGTGCCGGCGCAGATAATCGTGCTGGAGCGATTGCCGCTGACCGCCAACGGCAAACTGGATCGCCAGGCCTTGCCTGCTGCACACGCTACTCAGGTTGCGCCTGCGTATGTCGCCCCGCAAAGCGAGCTGGAATGCGCAATCGCGGCAATCTGGCAGGATGTGCTCAAGCTTGATCAGGTCAGTCTGAGCGACAATTTCTTCGAGTTGGGGGGAGACTCGATCATCACCATCCAGGTGGTCAGTCGTGCCCGTCAGGCCGGTATCCGCTTTACTCCCAAGCAACTGTTCCAGCACCAGACCGTGCAGGGCCTGGCGACCGTTGCCCGCACGGGCGAGGTGGCGGTGACCGTCGACCAGGGACCGGTCAGCGGCGACATGCCGTTACTACCGATTCACCGCTGGTTTTTCGCCACTATCAAGGTCGAGCGTCATCACTGGAATCAGTCGGTACTCCTCAAAGCGGTCCAGCCGCTACAGGCCCAATGGCTTGAGCAGGCGTTGCGGGCCTTGCTCGTTCACCATGATGCCTTGCGCCTGGTGTTTCATGAGCACGAGGGCGAGTGGGGCGCCCGTTACCGTGGACCGCAGGAGCTGGCCCGCGAATGGACGCAGACACCGTTGCTCTGGCAGCGGGAGGTGGCTGACGAAGCTGCGCTGCAAGCCCTTGGGCAGCAGGCCCAGGCCAGCCTGGATCTGCAGCACGGTCCGTTGCTGCGGGCGGTGCTGGGGACCATGACCGATGGTAGCCAGCGCCTGCTGTTGGTGATCCACCACCTGGCGATCGATGGCGTTTCCTGGCGTATCCTGTTCGATGACCTGCAGGCGGCCTATACCCGGCTGCAGGCAGGGCAGCCCGTGCAGTTGCCTGCCAAGACTTCGTCGCTCAAGGCCTGGGCCGAGCGTCTGCGCGGCTATGCGCGTAGCGAGGCCTTGCAGCAGGAACTGGGCTATTGGCAGCAGGCGTTGGAAGGGGCCACTTCGCACCTGCCGTGCGAACGCCCGCAGGGCGGGCTGCAGAACAAGCACGCCCGGACCGTGCAGGCCAGCCTGGACGCCAATCTGACCCGGCAGTTGCTCCAGGAGGCCCCGGCGGCCTATCGGACCCAGATCAATGACCTGCTGCTGACGGCCCTGGCCAGGGTGATCGGGCGCTGGAGCGGACGGCCCGATACCTTGATCCGGCTGGAAGGACACGGTCGCGAAGAGGTGTTCGAGGACATGGATCTGACGCGCAGCATCGGTTGGTTCACCAGTGCCTTCCCGGTACGGCTCACGCCGCTGGAGGACCTGGCCGGGTCCATCAAACAGATCAAGGAACAGCTGCGAGCGATCCCCAACAAGGGGATCGGCTTCGGTGTCTTGCGCTACCTGGGCGATGCCCAGACCCAGGACCTGCTGGCGGCTCTGCCCGAACCGCGCATTACGTTCAACTACCTGGGGCAGTTCGATGCCAGTTTCGATGATTCGCGCCAGACCCTGCTCCAGCCTGCCGAGGAGAACGCCGGTGCGGAGCAGAGCCTGGAAGCGCCGCTGGACAACTGGCTCAGCTTGAGTGGCAAGGTGTTTGCCGGTCAGTTGCGCCTGGGTTGGACGTTCAGTGAGCAAATGTTCGAGGTGTCGACCATCCAGCGCCTGGCCGATGAACTGGTGCAGGAGCTGACGGTACTGGTGGCGCATTGTCTGGACGCCGGGAATCGAGCCGTCACGCCATCGGATTTCAGTCTGGCCCGTTTGTCCCAGGCGCAACTGGATGCCCTGCCCATCGCCGCCGGCGAGATCGAAGATATCTATCGCCTGTCGGCCATGCAGCAAGGCATGCTGTTCCACTCGCTGTACGAGCAGCGCTCGGGTCATTACCTCAACCAGATGCGCCTGGACATCGGCGGCCTCGACCCCGAGCGGTTCCGTCAGGCCTGGCAGGCGGTGATCGATCACCATGAAATCCTGCGCACGACGTTCGTCTGGCAGGGTGAGCTGGAACATGCCGTCCAGGTGGTGCGCAAGCAGCTCCAGGTGCCCTACCTGTTTGAGGACTGGCGCGAGCGGAGCGCGCTAGACATGGCCTTGGATGAACTGGCCGGCGAACAGTTGCGCATGGGCTTCGATCTGGTCCGGGGCCCGTTGCTGCGTCTGGCGGTGATTCGCACCGCCGAAGGGCGCCACCACCTGATCTACACCCATCATCATATCCTCATGGACGGTTGGAGCAGTTCGCAGTTGCTGGGTGAAGTGCTGCAGCGCTACAGCGGCCAGGCTCTGGCCCCTCGTACCGGGCGCTACCGCGACTATATCGGCTGGCTCCAGACGCAAAGCCTGACGGACAGCGAGCAGTTTTGGAAGGCCCAATTGGCTCCTCTGGAGACTGCGACGCATCTGTCGCGGGCCTTGTCGACGGGCTGGCGCCAGCCTGCTGCCCGCCCAGGACATGACGATTATCGCTGCCTGCTCGACGAGGCACAGACCCAGCGTTTGGTGGCGTTCTGTCGGCGGCAGAAAGTCACGGTCAATTCCCTGATGCAGGCGGCCTGGCTGTTGCTTCTGCAGCGTTACAGCGGCCAGGACACGGTATGCTTCGGCGCCACGGTTTCGGGGCGCCCGGCGCAGCTCAAAGGTATCGAGCAGCAGATCGGCCTGTTCATCAATACCCTGCCGGTCATCGCCACCCCGCGGGCGCAATACAGTGTGGCGCAATGGCTGCAAACCGTGCAGGCGCAAAACCTGGCCTTGCGCGAGCAGGAACACACGCCGTTGTTCGAGATCCAACGCTGGGCTGGCCAAGGGGGCGAGGCGCTGTTTGACACTAACCTGGTGTTCGAAAACTACCCGGTGTCGCAGGCACTGCAACAGGACAGCCCAGGCGAACTGCAATTCGCCAACCTGAGCAACCACGAGCAAAGCAATTACCCGCTGACCCTGGTGGTGGGGCTCAGCGAATGCCTGTCGCTGCATTACAACTATGCCCGAGCGTCTTTTGACGAGCGGGCCGTTGCACAGCTCAACGCCCATCTGTGTCTGCTGCTCAGGCAAATGAGCGAGGATGCCGGCCTGATGCTGGACGACTGCCAGTTGCATGATCAGGCGCAACGGCAAGCAATCATTACCGAGCTCAATCCACGGGTAGCGGCGTATCCGAGCGAGCGATGCCTGCATGAAATCATCGCTGCCCGTGCGGCGAGCGCACCGCAAGCCATCGCCTTGAGCCTTGATGCCCAATCGCTGTCTTATGGCGATCTCAACCGCCGCGCCAACCAGTGGGCGCATCGGCTCAGGGAACAGGGCGTGGGTCCGGAGGTGCGGGTCGGGCTGGTGGCCGAACGTGGGTTCGCGATGATCGTCGGTCTGTTGGCGATCCTCAAGGCGGGCGGTGCCTATGTGCCGCTCGACCCACATGCCCCGCGTGAGCGCCTGGCCTATATCGTCGAGGACAGCGCCATGGCCTTGCTGCTTGGCGAGCAGCCACTGCTCGAGAGCTTGCCGACCCCAGCGGGACTGGTGAAGCTGAACCTCGATGACAGTGTGACGGGCTACGACGAGGGCGAGCCGCAGGTGCCGATGAGCAGCGATCATCTGGCCTACGTGATCTATACCTCCGGCTCGACGGGTAAGCCCAAGGGCACGCTGTTGCCCCACCATAACGTGTTGCGTCTGTTCGCCGCCACCGAGTGCTGGTTCGGCTTTGGCGCGCAGGATGTCTGGACGTTGTTCCACTCCTACGCTTTCGACTTCTCGGTCTGGGAGATCTTCGGCGCGCTGCTGTATGGTGGCCGGTTGGTGATCGTGCCGCACGAAACCAGCCGTTCTCCCGAAGAGTTCCATGCCTTGCTCTGTCGCGAACAGGTCACGGTACTGAACCAGACACCGTCGGCGTTCAAGCAACTGATGCAGGTGGCGTGCGCGGATTCGGTGCGCTCGAGCAGCGCCTTGCGGTATGTGGTATTCGGCGGCGAAGCCCTGGACGTCAAGACGCTGCGTCCGTGGTTCGAGCGTTATGGCGATCATTCGCCACAATTGGTCAACATGTACGGCATCACCGAAACCACCGTGCATGTGACCTGGCGAGCGCTGTCGCTGGCCGACCTCGACAGCACGGCCAGCAGCCCCATCGGGGCACCGATCGCGGACCTGTCGTGGTACCTCCTCGATGGCGACCTGAACCTGGTGCCCCAGGGCTGCACGGGGGAGTTGTACATTGGTCAGGCTGGCCTGGCACGCGGCTACCTGAATCGCGGTGGATTGAGTGCGCAGCGTTTTGTCCCCGATCCGTTTGCCACCGCGGGTGGACGCCTGTACCGGACCGGCGACCTGGTGACTTATTGCCCCGACGGTACCTTGGAATATGTGGGACGCATCGATCACCAGGTGAAGATTCGCGGTTTTCGCATCGAGCTGGGCGAGATCGAAGCGCGCCTGCAAGCGTTGTCAGCGGTGCGTGAGGTTGCGGTGCTGGCGGTCGGAAGCCATGACAACCAGCAACTGGCGGCCTATGTGGTGCCAGCCATGGCGCTGGATGACGAGAGCGGGCAGCACCACTTGCGGCAAAACCTGCGGGCGGCACTCAAGCAGGATCTGCCTGACTACATGGTGCCGGCGCATCTGCTGTTCATCGATCACCTGCCCTTGACCCTCAACGGTAAGCTCGACCGCCAGGCACTGCCGGCGCCGACGTCGGGGCAATGGCAACGCCGTTATGTTGCCCCCGAGAGCGAACAGCAGATCAGGATCGCCGAGATCTGGCAGCACGTCCTGAAGCTGGAAAGGGTCGGGCTCGATGACCACTTCTTCGAACTGGGTGGGCATTCCCTGCTGGCGGTCAACGTGGTTTCGCGCATCCAGTTGGAGTTGGGCATGAGCCTGACGCCGCAACTGCTTTTTCAATACCCGGTCCTGGTTGATTTCGTCGCCCAGTTGCAAGCCGGTGGCGAGCAAATCAATACGTCGAAGCTGAACCGGCTGGAAAGCCTGCTCGACGAAATGGAGGAGGTGTGATGGACAAGCAAGTAGCTGCACGAATCGCCAAGCGGTTTATCACGCTTACTTTGGACAAACGCACGCTGTATCTGCAAAAAATGCTGGAGGAGGGAGTTTCTCCCGCCCACCTGCCCATTCCCGAGGTCAAGTCGTCTTTCGAGGCGTTGCCGTTGTCCTTTGCCCAGCAGCGTCAATGGTTTCTCTGGAAACTCGATCCGCAGAGCAGTGCCTATCACATTCCCACGGCCTTGCGCCTGCGCGGCGCATTGGACGTTGCCAGTCTGGAGCGCAGCTTCAACGCCCTGATAGCCCGGCATGAAAGCTTGCGCACGCGTTTTGTCGAGGACCAGGGGCGCACGCTTCAGGTTATCGAGCCCGAACTCAAGCTGAGCCTTTCGGTGCGGCAGTGGTCCGGTGCGACCGCCTGCGACGAGGCAATCGCGGCCTTCGTCGGCGAACAAAGCCAAGAAGTCTTCGATCTGACCCAGGCTCCGCTGTTGCGGGTGACGTTGTTGCGCCTGGCGGTCGACGACCATGTCTTGGTGTTGACCCAGCACCACATCGTCTCCGATGGCTGGTCGATGCAGGTCATGGTCCAGGAGTTGGTCGAGCTCTATGGTGCTTTCAGCCAGGGCCGCCAGGTCGAGCTGCCGGTGCTGTCGATCCAGTATGCCGATTACGCGATCTGGCAGCGGCACTGGATGGAAGCGGGGGAGCAGGCTCGCCAGTTGGAGTACTGGAAAGTCACGCTGGGGGCGGCGCAAACGGTCCTGGAGCTGCCGACCGACCACCCGCGTCCGGCGGTGCAGAGTTTGCGCGGCGCCACCCTGGCCCTGACCCTGGAGGCGCGGTTGGTCAATGGCATCCGCCAGTTGGCCCAGCAGGAAAACGTCACGCTGTTCATGGTGTTGCTGGCGTCTTTCCAGGTCCTTATGCATCGTTACAGCGGCCAGCGCGAGATTCTCATCGGGGTGCCTTCGGCGAACCGCAACCGGGTGGAAACCGAGCGCCTGATCGGTTTCTTCGTCAATACCCAGGTGTTCAAGGCCGAGGTCGACGGCACTGCGCCTTTTCGCCAATTGCTGGCCGCGTGCAAGCAGTCGGCGCTGGGAGCCCAGGCGCATCAGGATCTGCCTTTCGAGCAACTGGTCGAGGCCCTGCAACTTGAGCGCTCCTTGAGCCACAACCCCTTGTTCCAGGTGATGTACAACCATCAGAGCGCCGCTCGACAGGTGCCTCGCGCCGCCGCCGGACCCGCCTCGCTGCTGGACGTCGAGGTGCTGGCTTGGGAAAACCATACGGCCCAACTGGACCTGACCCTCGATACTTTCGAATCGGCTGATGGGCTGTCTGCCAGCCTGACCTATGCGACCGATCTGTTCAGCGCGGCAACCGTCGAGCGCATGGCCCGGCACTGGCAGAACCTGCTGCGTGCGGTGACCGCCGATCCCGCCGGGCGCATTGGCGAGCTGCCGATGCTGGATGACAGTGAACGCCTGCAGCGGCTCGAACAGTGGAATGCGACCCGCACCGCGTACCCGCTGGAGCGCACCGTCCATTCACTGATCGAACAACAGGCGAGCGCGACACCAGACGCGGTGGCCCTGGTCTTCGCCGGGGAGTCGTTGAGCTATCGACAACTGGATGGCCGGGCCAACCACCTGGCCCACCAGTTGATCGCCCAGGGCGTAGGCCCGGATGTACTGGTGGGTATCGCTGTCGAGCGCAGCCTGGAAATGGTTGTTGGCCTGCTGGCCATCCTCAAGGCGGGCGGTGCCTATGTGCCGTTGGACCCGGAGTATCCCGAAGACCGCCTGGCCTACATGATCGCAGACAGCTCCATCAGTCTGCTGCTGACCCAGCGCCGCCTGCTTGCCCGCTTGCCACTGCCTGACACGGTGGCGACGTTATGCCTGGATGAGCTGGAAGCGGACTGCGTTTGTGCGACGCCGCCGCCCGTCGCCTTGCATCCGGAAAACCTCGCCTACGTCATCTATACCTCGGGCTCCACCGGAAAACCCAAGGGCGCCGCTAACCGCCACAGCGCGCTGACCAACCGTCTGTGCTGGATGCAACAGGCGTATGGCCTGGGCAGCGACGATGCGGTGCTGCAAAAGACCCCGTTCAGCTTCGATGTCTCGGTCTGGGAGTTTTTCTGGCCACTGCTGACCGGCGCCCGCCTGGTGATCGCCGAACCTGGCGATCATCGCGATCCGGCGCGGCTGGTGGGGCTGATCAACCAGCAGCGTGTCACCACGCTGCACTTCGTGCCGTCGATGTTGCAGGTCTTCTTGCAGGATGAGAACGTCGCGCTCTGTACCGGACTCAAACGCATCGTCTGCAGTGGCGAAGCGTTACAGGTGGATACTCAACAGCAGGTATTCGCCAAATTGCCGGATACCGCTCTCTACAATCTGTATGGCCCCACCGAAGCGGCCATCGACGTGACCCACTGGACTTGCCGTGAAGAGGGCCGCGACAGCGTGCCCATCGGCGAGCCAATCGCCAACCTGCAAACCTATGTACTGAGTCATGAGCTGGCATTGGTACCCAATGGGGTGATGGGTGAACTCTACTTGGGGGGAGAGGGCCTGGCCCGTGGTTACCATCGCCGTGCCGGACTGACAGCCGAGCGTTTTGTCGTCAGCCCGCTGGGCGACGGCCAGCGCCTCTATCGTACCGGCGACCTGGTACGCCAGCGGGCGAATGGGATCATCGAGTACGTGGGGCGGATCGACCACCAGGTAAAAGTGCGTGGGTTGCGCATCGAGCTGGGTGAAATCGAAGCCCGGCTGCTGGAACAAGCCAGCGTGCGCGAGGCGGTGGTGCTGGCGATCGAAGGCAGCGGCGGCCTGCAACTGGTCGGCTATGTGGTACCTGCCGACGACTCGCTGGCCGGAGCCGATCCCCAGGCCCAAGGCGCGCTGCGCGATGCCCTCAAACTGGCGCTCAAGGGCAGCCTGCCGGACTATATGGTCCCGGCACACTGGCTGTTTCTGGCGCAATTGCCGCTGAGCCCGAATGGCAAGTTGGAGCGCAAGGCCCTGCCCAAACCGGATGTCAGCCAACTGCAGCAGACCTATGTGGCACCGCGCAATGAACTGCAGCGGCGTATCGCAACGGTCTGGCAGGAAGTGCTCAAGGTCGAGCGGGTGGGATTGAGCGATAACTTCTTCGAGTTGGGCGGTGACTCGATCATTTCCATCCAGGTGGTCAGTCGTGCCCGGCAGGCGGGGATCCGTTTCACGCCCAAGGATCTCTTCCAACACCAGACTGTGCAGGGCCTGGCCACGGTGGCCCAAGTGGGCGATGGCGGTCTTGTCATCGAGCAGGGACCGACCGTTGGCGCGACCCCCTTGCTGCCGTTCCAGCGACTGTTCTTCGCAACCGTGACGGTCGAGCGCCATCACTGGAACCAGTCGGTGCTGCTCAAACCGTCCCGTCCCCTTGATCCCGCGCAACTGGAACAGGTATTGCGTGCGCTGATCGTGCAGCATGACGTGCTACGCCTGCGCTTCAGCCAGGAGGTTGACCGCACGGTGTCGGCCTGGACAGCCACTTACCGCACCCTACGGGAGCAGGAGGCGATCTGGCAGCAATCTCCGGTGCTGCATCAGGCCGATGCAGCCGATGTGGCAGCACTCGAGCAGCTCGGCGAAGAGGCCCAGCGTAGCCTTGATCTGGGCAATGGCCCCTTGTTGCGTGCCGTCTTGGTGACGATGGCGGATGGCTCACAGCGTCTGTTGCTGGTGATCCACCATCTGGTGGTCGATGGGGTTTCCTGGCGGATTCTGTTCGAGGACCTGCAGACGGCCTATCAGCAACTGCAGGCCGGTGAGGCGCTGGCCCTGCCAGCCAAGAGCAGCGCCTTCAAACGCTGGGCCGAGCGGCTGCAGGCCTATGCGCGCGATAAAGCGCAACAGCAGGTATTGCCCTACTGGCTGGAGCAGTTCCAGGGTGTCGTGGCCGACTTGCCTTGTGATCGTCCTGGGGCCGCCTTGCAGAACCGCTACGCTGACAGTGTACAGAGCCGACTGGACACGACCTTCACCCAGCAATTGTTGCAGCAGGCACCGGCAGCCTATCGCACCCAGATCAACGACCTGTTGCTGACGGCCCTGGCTCGGGTGATCGGGCGATGGACGCGGCAGGCGTCGGTGCTGGTGCAGTTGGAAGGACACGGTCGGGAAGACCTGTTCAACGATATCGACCTGACGCGGACGTTGGGCTGGTTTACCAGCCTGTATCCGCTCAAGCTCACGGCCCAAGGGACTCCAGGCAGCGCGATCAAGGCGATCAAGGAGCAGGTGCGGGCGATTCCCGACAAAGGGCTGAGCTTTGGCGCCTTGCGTTACCTTGGGGATGAAGCGGCGCGCGAGGCACTGGCCGGCTTGCCGCTGCCGCGTATCACCTTCAACTACCTGGGGCAGTTCGATGGTAGCTTCAGCGAGGCGCAGGGGGCGCTGTTCGTGCCATCCGGCGAAAGCCGCGGCGCCGAGCAGAGCCCCGAGGCGCCGCTGGGCAACTGGCTGACCGTCAATAGCCAGGTGTATGCGGGCGAGTTGAGCGTCAGTTGGTCCTTCAGTCGCGAAATGTTCGATGTGCAGACTCTGCAGGTTCTGGCCGACGAGTACGTGCAGGAACTCAAGGAGCTGATCGCCCATTGCTGTGAGTCGCCAGCACAAGGTGTCACGCCTTCGGACTTCCCGTTGGCGCGCCTTGAACAGGCGCAGTTGGACAATCTCGACGTACCCGCCGGGCAGATCGAAAACATCTATCCGTTGTCGCCCATGCAGCATGGCCTGTTGTTTCACAGCCTGTATGAGCCGCACAGCAGCCACTACATCAACCAGATGCGCCTGGATGTCGAAGGTCTCGATGCATCGCGTTTCCAGCAGGCCTGGCAAGCGGCGATGGATGCCCACGATATCCTGCGTAGCCGTTTCGTCTGGCAGGGTGAGTTCGCCGAGCCGATGCAACTGGTGCACAAGCACCTGGCGGTTCCGTTTACCGTGCGGGACTGGCGCGCTCATGCGCAATTGGACCTGGACCTGGAGGCTCTGGCGCAGTCCGAGCAGCAGGACTTCGACCTCAGCCGGGCGCCATTGCTGCGTTTGCAACTGGTGCGCACCGGTGAGAATCGTCATCACCTGATCTACACCCACCACCACATCCTGATGGATGGCTGGAGTCACTCGCAGTTGATGGGCGAGGTGCTGCAGCGTTATCACGGCCAGACACCGATTGCCCACCCCGGTCACTACCGGGACTATATCGCCTGGTTGCAACGCCAGGACGTTGCTGTCAGCGAGTCGTTCTGGAAGGCACAATTGGCGCCGTTGCAGGAACCGACGCGGCTGGCCGGCGCTTTTGTGCCCGCAGGGGCTGGCGGGCAAGGCGATCTGCGGCAACTGGTGGATGTCGATACCACCCGCCAACTGAGCGAGTTCGCCCGCCAGCAAAAAATTACCGTGAACACGCTGTTGCAGGCCTCGTGGCTGTTGCTACTGCAACGTTACACGGGGCTCGGGACGGTGTGCTTCGGCGCTACCGTATCGGGCCGGCCAGCGGACCTCAAGGGGGTTGAGCAGCAGATCGGTCTGTTCATCAACACCTTGCCGGTCATCGCCAGCCCGTGTGCGCAGCAAAGTGTCGGGGAGTGGTTACAGGCGGTCCAGGCGGGCAACGTTGCCCTGCGTGAGCATGAGCACACGCCCTTGTTCGACGTCCAGCGCTGGGCCGGGCTGGGTAACGATGCGTTGTTCGACAGCCTGCTGGTCTTCGAGAACTACCCGGTTGCCGAGGCCTTGCAGCAGGAGGCCGCGGATGATCTGCTGTTTGGCCGCATCGACAACCATGAGCAGACCAACTATCCGCTGACACTGTCTGTGACGCTGAGCGAGACCCTGTCGTTGCATTACAACTATGCGCAGACGCATTTCAGCGATGCCGCCGTCGAACAGATCAGCCGGCATTTGCTTATTTTGCTGGTTGCCCTGTCCCGGAGCGCCCAGACGCCTATCGGCGAACTTGGCCTGCTGTCGGCGGACGAGCGCCGGTTGCAGCTTGAGGCATGGAACGCCAACGAGCTGGCTTATCCGCGTGAGTTGTGCATTCACCAGCAGATCGATGCCCAGGCGAGCAGCCAGCCGCAGGCCATCGCCCTGACGGTCGGCGCGCAGCACTGGAGCTACGAACAACTGAACCGGCGGGCCAACCAGTTGGCCCATCGCCTGATCGAGTCGGGCGTCGGCCCGGAGGTCCGGGTCGGCGTGGCGATGAGCCGTTCGGCGCAGATGGTGGTGGCCTTGCTGGCCGTGCTCAAGGCCGGCGGCACCTATGTGCCGCTGGACCCGGACTATCCGGCCGAGCGCGTGGCCTACATGCTCGAAGATAGCGGTGCCAAGGTGCTGTTGAC
>NZ_FOAR01000017.1:15045-125930 GCF_900109755.1 Pseudomonas agarici
TGCCCAATCCGTTCGGCGAGAGCGGCGAGCGCTTGTATCGCACGGGCGATCTGTGCCGTTACCGGCGCGACGGTGTGCTGGAGTACGTAGGGCGGCTCGACCATCAGGTGAAGGTTCGTGGTTTTCGTATTGAGTTGGGAGAGATCGAGGCGCGGTTGCTGGCGCAGGGGCAGTTGCAGGAAGTGGCGGTGCTGGCGGTAGAGAGTGGGGCGGGTTCGCAGTTGGTGGCTTATGCGGTGCCGCTGGCGGGGCGGGTGGATGGCGAGTCGGCGCAGGTGTTGCGCGAAACGCTCAAGGGTGCCCTGCGCGCGAGTCTGCCGGATTACATGGTGCCGGCGCACTGGCTGTTTCTTGAGGCCTTGCCGTTGACGCCCAATGGCAAGCTGGACCGCAAGGCCCTGCCTGCTCCCGATGTCACACAGGCGCAGAAAGCCTATGTGCAACCGCAAGGCGAGTTGGAGCAGCGACTGGCGGCGGTCTGGGAAGATGTCCTGCAGGTTGGACGGATTGGTCTGAGCGACAACTTCTTCGAGCTGGGCGGCGATTCGATCCTCTCTATCCAAGTGGTCAGCCGGGCGCGCCGTGCCGGTATCTTCTTCACGCCCAAGGATCTGTTCCAGCACCAGACGGTCAGGGATCTGGCCCGCATCGCGACACTCGATGGCGGTGCCCTGGCCATCGATCAGGGGCCGGTGGAAGGCGTCATGCCGCTGTTGCCGATCCATCAGATGTTCTTCGAAGAGGATATTCCCCAGCGGCATCACTGGAACCAGTCGGTGATGCTGACCTCGGCCTTGGCGCTCGATCCGCTGCGGCTGGAGCAGGCGCTTCGGGCGCTGATCCTGCATCACGATACCTTACGTCTTGGTTTCGTTCAGCAAGTCGACGGCTGGGTGGCGACCTATCGCTCGGTGGCCGAACAGCAGTCGTTCTGGCAACGGTCCGCCGTCATGACGCAGGCCACGGCACAGGACGGCGAGCAGTTGCAACAGTTGGCCAATGCGCTGCAAGCCAGTCTCGATCTGCAAAAGGGGCCGTTGCTGCGAGCGTTGCTGGTGAACATGGCGGATGGCGGCCAACGCCTGCTGCTGGTGATTCACCATCTGGCGGTGGACGGCGTATCCTGGCGTATCCTGTTCGAAGACCTGCAAACGGCTTACCAGCAGCTCGTGGCCGAGCAAGCCGTTGCTCTGCCCCTCAAGAGCAGTTCGCTCAAGAGCTGGGCGCAACACCTGCAAGCCCGTGCCCGCAGTACGGCCCAGGAACCGGAACTGATCTATTGGCACACGCAGTTGCAGGGCGTTTCCAGCGATTTGCCGGCGCGTAACCCTCAAGGCCGATTGCAGCGCCGGCATGCCACGACCGTTCACTCTGCGCTGGACGCGTCCCTGACCCGGCAATTGCTTCAGCAGGCGCCGGCAGCCTATCGCACCCAGATCAACGACCTGTTGCTCACGGCGCTGGCCAGGGTGATCGGGCGCTGGACCGGGCAGACCGATAGCCTGATCCAGCTTGAGGGCCATGGTCGCGAGGATCTGTTCGGAACACTGGACCTGACCCGCAGCGTCGGTTGGTTCACCAGTATCTTCCCGGTCAGGTTGTCGAGCGATGCAGACCTGGCGCGCTCGATCAAGCAGGTCAAGGAGCAACTGCGCGCCATCCCGGACAAGGGGATCGGCTTCGGTGCCTTGCGGTATCTGGGGGATGAGCGTGCCCAGTCGCTACTCAAGGCGCTACCGGTGCCCCGTATCACGTTCAATTACCTGGGGCAGTTCGATGGCAGCTTCGACGGCGCCCAAGGCGCTCTGTTCAGTCCTTGCGGCGATCATCGGGGGGCCGAGCAGAGCGCCGAGGCGCCCTTGGCCAACTGGTTGACGCTTAACGGTCAGGTGTTTGCCGGTGAGTTCGGCATGAGCTGGACGTTCAGCCGGGAAATGTTCGACGAAGCGACTATCCAGCATCTGGCGCGGGCCTATGAAAACGAACTGGCGCTGCTGATCGAGCATTGCTGTGCGCCGGACCATCAGGGTTGCACGCCTTCGGACTTCCCGCTGTCACCCCTGACCCAGCAGCAACTGGATGAATTGGTCGTCGATTGCCAAGGCGTGGTGGATATCTACCCATTGTCGCCAATGCAGGAGGGCATGCTGTTCCATGCTGTGGCCGACAGCGAGTCTTCGTTCTATGTGAATCAGCTCAGCTTGCCGGTGCAAGGGTTGGATCCACAGCGTTTCTGCGAGGCCTGGCAGGCAGCCGTTGCCCGCCACGATATCCTGCGGACCAGCTTCCATTGGCAAGGCGGCGCGAGCAAACCGTACCAGATCGTTCACGCCTCGGTGCCTTTTGACCTGAGCGAACTCGACTGGCGTGGGATCGCGGTCGATGACAGCAAGTTGCAAGAGCAAGCCACGGTCGAACGCGACAAGGGCTTCGATCTCGCCTGCGCACCTTTGCAACGGTTGCTGCTGATTCGGCTGGATGACCATTGCTACCAGGTGATCTGGACCAGCCACCACATCCTCATGGACGGTTGGAGCAGTTCGCGGCTGTTCGGCGAGGTCTTGCAGCACTATGCCAAGGGTGAGGTGGCTCAGCCGCCAGCACGTTACCGCGACTTCATCCACTGGTTGCAACGCCAGGACCAGTCTGCCCTGCAAGCGTTCTGGCAGGCTCGCCTGCAACCGGTCGATACGCCGACCTCCCTGGCCCAGGCGGTGCATCCTCGGCATGTGGCGGACCTGGCGGGGCACCAGGCGCTGTATTCGAACTGGGACCCACGGCAAACCTCGCGTTTGCAAGCCTACTGCCGTGAATTGCGGATCACGCTCAACACGCTGATCCAGGGCGCCTGGCTGTTGGTCTTGCAGCGTTATACCGGTCAACGCACGGTGTCCTTCGGTGCAACGGTGGCCGGTCGGCCGGAAAGCCTGCCCGGCGCCGAGCACATGCTCGGGCTGTTCATCAACACCTTGCCGGTGATCCAGACCCTTGAGCCGGCGACTCCGTTGGCCGACTGGTTGCGCCAATTGCAGGGCTACAACGTGGATATCCGTGACTACGCGCACGTTCCGTTGGCGGACATCCAGCGTTGGTCCGGCCTTGGCGGCCAGGCGTTGTTCGATAGCATCATCGTATTCGAGAACTACCCGATCGATGAGCGTTTGCATGAGGACGCCACCCAGGAGCTGGCTTTCGGCAAGACCCAGAGCCATGACGTCACCAACTTCCCGATGGACCTGGCGGTCCATCTGACCGATCGGCTGTCGATCGAGTATCTGTTCCTGCGCAACTGTTTCGCCCCTTCGGCGGTGGAGCGGATTCGCCAGACCCTTGAGGACACCGTGGAGGCCATGCTGCGGCAACCCGGCGTGGCACTCGGCCAATTGCAGCGCCTGCCGACGGCGCAGAGGCAGGAACTGCTCGCCTGGAGCCATCAGTGCGCGCCAGACACCCGCCCGCAGTTGTTGCCGGCCCTGATCGCCCGCCACGCGCTCGAACGCCCGCTGGCTATCGCCGTGCAGTGCGGCGGGCAAACCCTGACGCATGCCCAACTGGACCGGCGCAGCAATCAGTTGGCCCACGCCCTGATCGCGCGTGGGGCAGGCCCGGAGGGGGTGATCGGCGTCGGGCTTGAGCGCAGTGTCGACACCATCGTGGCATTGTTGGCCGTGCTCAAGAGCGGGGCGGCCTATGTGCCGCTGGATATCGACTATCCGGCGGATCGGCTGGCCTACATGATTGAGGATTCGGGCATGCTGCTGCTGATCAGTCGGAGCGAGCTGCTCGAGCGGTTTGCCAATGTGGATCGATTGCCGTGCCTGGAACTCGACGGTTTCGACGGCGAACTCTGGAGCGAGCAGACCCCGCTGAGCGGCGCCACGGCGCAGAGTCTGGCTTACTTGGTCTACACCTCGGGGTCCACCGGGCGTCCCAAGGGCGTCGCGGTGCCCCAGGGACCGTTGAGTATGCATTGCCAGGCGATTGCCCGTTTGTATGAGATGGACAGTTCGACCCGTGAGCTGCATTTTATGTCGTTTGCTTTCGACGGTGCCCACGAACGCTGGCTCAGCACCTTGTTCAGCGGCGGGCGGCTGGTCCTTCGGGATGGCAACCTGTGGACGCCAGAAGAGACGTTCGCGGCGTTGATCCGCCATGAGGTCACTATCGCCTGCTTCCCGCCGGCCTATCTCAAGCAGCTTGCCGACTATGCCCAGGCCAGTGGCCTGCAGCCGCCTGCGGTGCGTATCTATTGCTTCGGCGGGGATGCGGTGCCGGAGCAGACCTTCGAGCAGGTCAAGCGCAACTTGCGGCCGCAGTACATCACCAACGGTTACGGGCCGACTGAAACGGTCGTCACGCCGATGCTGTGGAAGGCCGCCTCGACCGATGATTGCGAGGCGGCGTATGCACCGATCGGCAGGGTGGTCGGCGAGCGTTCGCTGTACGTGCTCGATGATGTGCTGGAGCCGCTGCCGATGGGTTTCGCCGGTGAGCTGTATATCGGTGGCCAGGGTGTTGCGCGTGGTTATCATCAGCGCCCCGCGCTGACCGCCGAACGTTTCGTGCCCAACCCATTCGACCCCTCGGGCGAACGGCTCTACCGTACCGGCGACCTGGTGCGGCTGCGTACCGATGGCGTACTGGACTATGTTGGCCGTATCGACCAGCAGGTCAAGGTGCGCGGATTCCGCATCGAACTCGGTGAGATCGAGGCTTGCCTGCGGCAGCAGGCCGGGGTCAACGATGCCCTGGTCGTTGCCCGCGACAGTGCCTCTGGCAAACAACTGATCGGCTATGTGGTGTGCGCCTCGGCGAGTGCCGTTTCCCCGTCCCTCAAGCAGGCGCTGCGAGAGGTACTGCCGGAATATATGGTGCCGGCGCAGATCATCGGCCTGAGTGAGTTCCCGGTGACTCCCAACGGCAAGATCGATCGCAAGGCCCTGCCCGAGCCGAGGTTCGACAGTGACGGTTATCTGGCCCCGCGAAGCGACGCGCAGCGCTGGTTGGCACAGATCTGGGCCGAAGTACTGCACGTCGAGCGGGTGGGTATTCAGGACAATTTCTTTGAGCTGGGAGGCGACTCGATTCTCAGTCTCCAGGTGGTGTCCAGAGTCCGTAACCATCCTGATTTGCAGATGGACCTGAAACTGCGCGACCTGATGCGTTGCCAGACCATCGAACGATTGTTCGACGGGCGGGACGAACCGGTGGCGGTTGCTCGCGATGACCGGTCCCATCTGATCAGCGAGGGACTGTTCAACCTGATTCCGATTCAGGAGTGGTTCTTCGCACAGGATATGGCCGAACCGCATCACTTCAACCAGGCATTGCTGCTCCGGCCCCGCCAGTCGCTGGACAGCGCGGCCCTGGAAGCGGCGTTGAATCGCCTGATATTGCAGCACGATGCTTTGCGGTTGCGCTTTCGTCGGGAAAATGGCCGTTGGTACCAGTACTACGCGCCAGCGCAACAGTGCATTCCGGCGCAAGGTTTGCTCTGGCGGTGCGAGGCGGCCGATGGCGAGGCCTTGAAAGAGCTGGCCAACCGCGTCCAGCGTAGTTTGCATCTAGAGGATGGTCCGCTGTTCCGAGCGGTGCAGATCGACATGGCCGACGGTCAAAGCCGTCTGTTACTGGTCATTCACCACCTGGTGATCGACACGGTTTCCTGGCGCATCCTGCTGCAGGATATGCAGAGTAGCTACGAGTCCCTGCTACAGGGCCTGGAGCCTGAGCTGGCGATGCGTACCAGCAGTTACCAGGCCTGGAGTGAGCGGCTCAGGAGCTATGGACAGTCGTTGGTGGACAGCGAACAGGCGTATTGGCTTGAGCAACTGGATCGTCCTGGTCATGACCTGCCGTGCGACAACCCGCGTGGCAAGAACCAGGTGCGTCATGTTGCTACGGCGCATCTGGAATTGTCCGCGCAGGCCACGACCGACCTGCTGAAGAAGGTCCCGCTGGTCTATCAGACGCAGATCAACGATGTGCTGCTGGCAGCCTTGAGCCGGGTGTTGTGCCGCTGGAGCGAGCAGTCTTCGGTGCTGGTCCAGTTCGAAGGGCACGGTCGCGAGGATCTCTTCGACGAGATCGAGCTGAGCCGCACCGTGGGCTGGTTCACCAGTATGTTTCCGGTGCGGTTGGCGCCGGGTGTCGAAGCCGGATTCGCTGATTCGATCCGCGCGGTCCAGGCACAATTGGCGGCGTTGCCCAACAAGGGCATGGGCTATGGCGCGCTACGTTACTTGAGTGATGCCAGCGTCGTGGAGCGCCTGAGTCGTCTGCCGCAGGCGCGCGTGACATTCAACTACCTGGGGCAGTTCGACCAGAGTTTTGACGACAACGCGCTGTTTGTCCCCGCCGATGAAAGCAGCGGTGACAGCTACAGCCTGCAAGCGGAGTTGGGTAACTGGCTGGAAATAGTCGGGCAGGTGTTCGATGGCAAGCTGGCATTGCGTTGTCTCTACAGCCGGCGTCGTTACCGGCCCGAAACGGTCGAGACGTTGATGGCCAATTTCCAGGCGGAACTTGAGGCCTTGATCGCTCATTGCCTGGAACAGGCTCCGGCGTTGTCGCTGGCCTGAGTGCGGCTTGCATCGATTGTGTGGTCAATTGTTTAGAGAATGAAGGAAATCATCTGCATGCTGCATCCCGACATTAGCGCTTTTATCGACCTGGCCGAAGGCGGTCCGGGGGGCCGGGCGGTGCCATTCCATGAGCAAACCCCGGAGCAGGCACGAGAGCTGTTCGAGCAGACCACACGGCAGTTGCAGTGGCCTGCGCCACAGACGCCGGAGTGTGTCGATCTGGAGCTGCCCTTGCGCGATGGACAGATCACCACGATGCGCCTGTATCGTCCACGCGGCGCTTTGCAGGAGACTGGCGCTGGGCAGCAGAGCAGTCCTGTACTGGTGTTCCTGCACGGCGGTGGCTATGTGGTGGGCAGCCTCGATTCCCATGATGGGGTCTGTCGTGAGTTGTGCGCAGGCACTCCCTGTACGGTGCTGTCGGTAGGTTATCGGCGCGCACCGGAGCATAAATTCCCGACGGCCCTGCAAGACTGTGCCGATGCGCTGGCCTGGCTGGCGCGCAATGGTGCGCGGCACGGTCTGGATGTGGATCGGGTGGTGTTTGCCGGGGACAGCGTCGGGGCCAGCCTGGCCACGGTGCTGGCGACCCAGGCGGCCAGGCAGCCGTCCGGGGCTGGCGCGATCACGCCCAGGCTGCAACTGCTGTGCTATCCCATGACGGATGCATCACGGCGCAGCACGTCGATGGAGCTGTTTGCCGAAGGCTACTTCCTGGAAAGCGATACTCTCGAGTGGTTCTACGAACACTATGCCCGCGATGAGCGGGATCGTCATGACTGGCGCTTTTCGCCTTTGCTCACCGAGGATTTGTCGGGGGTGGCGCCGGCTTTCATTGTCCTGGCGGGATTCGATCCGCTGCTCGACGAGGGGCGGGCTTATGGCCATAAGCTGCGGCAACAGGGCGTTCGGGTTGAAATGCGTGAGTATGGCGGACTGCCCCATGACCTGTTGCGCATGGGCAGTGTTGCCGATGTGTCGGGTATCTATGAGGAGTTGTGTGCCGTTCTGCAACAGGCGTTTGCCGGTTAGGCAGCCAGTTTCGAAAGAGGCGAGGGCGGCTAGGGCAGGTCGCGTGAAGAAAGATGGACCGGGTGATCGGTCCATCTTTTTTGGCGATCAGAAGGTTCCGCGCAGGCTCAGCATGAAGTTGCGTGGTTCACCGTACCAGTTGCCGTAGGAACTGGTGGACACGGTCTGATAGTAGGTCTTGTCGAACAGGTTGTTGCCATTGAGCGCCGCTGTCCAGTGGTCATCGATGCGATATTCAAGCAGGCTGTTCCAGACCGCATAGCCGGCCTGAGTGTAGCTGAACGGATCGACACTCGGGCTCAGAGAGCCGTCGCCAAGCCGCCGTTGTACCGTGCCGCTGACATAGTTGGCGCTCTGGAGCGTAGCGCCCACCCCCACTTTCCAGCGCTCCAGCTCCCCTGGCAATTGATAGGTGGTGAAGAACTTGAACAGGTGCTTGGGCGTCTGGGTGCTGATCGGCTTGCCGTTGCTCTGACCATCGGTCGCCTTGGACTGTTCGTTGAGGTTGAAGGTATAGCCGGCGCTCAGTTGCCAGCCAGGCAGCAGTTCACCGGAAATTTCGCTGTCGATACCCTTGCTGACAATCTCGCCCGCTGCCACGTAGCAGCAGTTGTTGCCGCTGCCCGGTATCGCGGCGTTACCCACCGACACCGCTTCGTTCTCACGTTTGACATAGTACAGGGCCGAAGAGACGTTCAGGCGGCCGTTGAACAGCTCGCCCTTGGTACCGAATTCGTAGGTATTGCCGGTGATGGCTTTCAATGGCGCGAACGAAGCGTCCATGTAGGCTGTTTGTGGCTTGTAAATTTGCGCGTAGCTGGTGTACAGCGACCATTGGTTAGTCAGGTCGTAGACCAGGCCGCCGTAGGGGGTGATGATGCCGCTTTCCTTGCCGCCTTTAGTGGTATCGGCGTTGAAGGACGGCGCGACCACTCGGTTGAAGCCGTTGTAATCGGTATAACGAGCACCGACGATAAGTTTCAGCGGGTCGGCAAGCTGCGCTTTCAAGGTCGAATAGAGACCGGTCTTGCGCACGACCCAGGATGGCGTGTCGTAGTACAACGGAGGCCTGGCCGGTTCCGGGAACGAACCGACGTTATCGTTGATCGGGTCCACGGCAATGGCGCTGCTGAAATCACTGTGGTCCGAATAGGTGCGGCGACTCTGGGTATAGTCAGCGCCGAACAGCAGTTCATGCTGACGGCCAAAGGCGTTGAATTTGCCCTGGAAGTTCAGGTCGAGCAGGTCCTGGTTGTTGGTGTAGTTCCTGATGAAGCGCTGATACGTACCGCCCTTGGCCATTGTCGGATCGATCGGACCCTCGACCTGGCCCTGGTTCTGCACGGTGTCAAACTTAGTCTTGGTATAGCTGGTGTCGAACTTCCAGTTGTCGTTGATCTGGTGCTGCAACTTGAAGAAACCTTCGGTCTTCTTGTAGTTGTTGGTGGACCAGTCCGCCGCCAGGGAAGTCCTGCGGGACAGGCCCAGCGGTTCGCCGGAAATGTAGCGTGGCAGGCCTTCGTCCCAGTAACCGTCCATATCGCGCCATTCGTAGATACCGCCGGCGGTAACCAGGGTGTCGGGCGTCACGTCAGCCTCCAGGACGCCATAAAATACGTGTTTCTCGCTGTCGGCCCGCTCGTAGAAGTACTTCTTGTCTTCATAGGAGGCGGCGACCCGGCCCCGCAGTTTGCCATCGAAGCCCAGCGGGCCGGTGGCATCGACCATGGTGCGATAGTTGTCCCAGCTACCGGCGGAGGTTTCGATCTTCAACTGGTTGTAGTCCAGTGCGCGCTTGCGCACCAGGTTGATGCTGCCCGCCGGCTCACCGATACCGCCGTACAAGCCGTCGGAACCACGCAATACTTCAACGTGGTCGTAGGGCGTCATGTCTGGCAGGGTTTCATAGCTTTCTTCGCGCATTGCCGGTGCGCCGCCATCGGTCTGGATATTGCTCAGGCTGAAACCGCGAGAGAGGATCCTGGTGTTGGCGTCATTGCCGCCTACCAGGGTGATCCCGCTGGTCTGGTTCAGGGTCTGGGCCAGATCGGTCAAGTGCTGGTCCTTCATGCGCTGGGCGGTGATGACGGAGACCGTTTGTGGGGTTTCACGCAGCGCCTGCTGGGTCTTGCCGCCGATCGAGGCGGTGCCGAGGGTATAGGAGTCACTGTTCTCGGTGATGTTGCCCGGCGCCTGCGCAGTCACCTGCGTTTCGCTCAGCTCCAGCCCGGTACTGGTGGGGTGTCCCGGAGCGGCAAGGGTGATGGTGTTACCTTCGATACGATAGGTGATGCCGGTGCCTTCGATCAGTTTATCCAGGGCCTGGGTGCTTTCGATGGAACCTTTGACCGCTTTGCTTTTGAGGTTTCGGATGGCATCCGGACTGTAGAGAATCTGTAGGTTGGTCTGGCTGCCCAACTGCTGCAGCGCGTTGCCCAGTGGCTGGGCCGGAACGTCGACGTCGATGACTTGTGCACTGGCCGCAGTCGCATAGGCGAGCATGATTGCCGTGCTCAGGCCGAGCCTGGAGAAGCATCTGGATTTCGAGTCTCGTGTGTGCGGTGTTGCCGGCGAGTGTTTGCTGCTCATTGTCCCCGTCCTCAAAAGTGTGGTTTTGTAATTAAGAATTATTCTTATTATTGTTGAGACGAACCACCCGTGAAAAACCGGAAAGAATTTTCAGGGCAGGTACTTCACGCCATTGCGCGGTCGGTCAGGACGCGGCCGCACTCCATGCGCACCAACTGATCGGCGACATCGAAGTAACGGTCGTCGTGGGAAATCACGATGATGGTTTTGCCCCGGCGTTTGAGGTCCGGTAGAAGCTCGGTATAAAAAATGCGCCGGAAAGTCGGGTCCTGGTCCGCGGCCCATTCGTCGAAGACCAGAACAGGCCGTTCCTCGATCCAGGCATTGACCAGCGCCAGGCGCTTGCGCTGTCCGGTGGACAGGTCGGTGGTGGTGAAGTTGCCGTCGCGCACGCTGACCTTGTGCGCGATTTCCAGGCGCCGCAGGTACTGGTTGGCATCCTCGGGAATAGGCTGATCGCCCTGGACGATATCGTCGAACAGGTAGTAGTCGGCAAAGATGGTGGTGAATAACTGGCGGTAGTCGTCCCGATTGCGAGCATCGACAACCGCGCCGTTGAGTAGGATCTCACCCACCTGAGGGGTGTATAGGCCCAGCAGCAGTTTGATCAGGGTCGTCTTGCCGCAGCCGTTTTCACCCACGATAAAGGTAATTTCACCTTGTTCGATCCGCAGGTTGACAGGCCCGAGCTGGAAGGCTTCGCTGCCTGTAACGGCGGGGAAGGCATAGCTGACGTTGTTCAGTTCCAGGCTGCTGACCGCCGGCGTCTTACGGCCCTGCTCGCTGAGCAGCAGGTGGGGTTCGGGCGAGGAAAATTGTTCCGAGAGTTCGGCGATACGGCGAAAGGCGATCTGTGCGCGGCTGACAATGGGCAACGTGCCCACCAGATGTTCAAGCGGGCCTTTCATGTAAAGCAGCACCAGCACGAAGCCGCTGATGACCGCCTGGTCGTTGTTGGGCCAGACCGCCTGCAAGGCGAGGGCCAGGCCGATCACCACGAAGAACAGCATTGAGCCGAACGTCTTGGCAATCACGAAGATGTTCACTGAACGGATCTGAGTGTTACAAATGTGGTCGGCGGTGGCCTGGATGCCGGAAGTGAACATGCGGTGGCGACGGGGGCGGTGAATACGCAGTTCCTTGGCGCCCTCGGCAATGGCGTTGTAGTGTTTCTGCAATTCGTCCTCGGCATCCCGTGCGGCGAGAAACCCCTTGATCCCATGAGCGCGGGCGATGTACTGGATGGTGGTACCGATCGCGATGGCCACCAGCATCATCAGGAACATCGGCCAGGACAGCATGGCCAGGTAGCCCAGGCAGCCCAGGGTGACTGTCAGAGAGATCGCCAGCGGAGCGAAGGCGAAGGCGAAGTCACTGATGGTATCGACGTCATGGGTCAGTACCGGAATCAGTCGATGGCTGCGATAGCGTTCAATCTGTTCGATTGGCGCGCACAGGACCTTTTCCCCCAACTCCTTACGCAGCTTGGCAATGATGTGCTGGCCGACGTAATTGGTGCCGATGTCCGAACAGATCGAGCTGAGCAGGGCCAATAGGCAGAGGCCGGCAAACACCGCGACCACGGTACTGGTCAGGCCGTTGACCGAGTGCAGGGCGGCGTTGATGGTGGCCAGCAGGACGGTGACGCTCAGACCTCCGATCATGCCCAGCAGCGTTGAAAGAGCGACGATGAGCCGGAAGGGTTTAAGCAGTGTGAACAGTTCGTTGATCACTCCGCGCTTTGGCTGAGTCATGGAGGGCGGTTCCTTGCAGCTGGAGGTGGCAGGTATCCTTTTAGAACGACTGGTCGGGGGCTTAATTTAAACGGCCGCCGCTTGTCGGCGACCGTGATGCGAGAGGGTCAGAGATCGCGCATGACACGGAAACCGATCCAGTCGCCGCGCTCATTCGGATAGAGATCGTTACGGTTGCCGGAACGGGAGAAAATCGGTGCTTCGGTCCAGTCGTTGCCGCGGATCTGCTGGAAGCGGCACTCCTTCTCCAGCCATGGGCTGCCATCGGTAGGGGCACCGACGTAATCGTCATGCGCGCAGTCGGCGACCCACTCGTAGACGTTGCCGTGCATGTCGTACACACCAAAGGCGTTGGGCGGGAAACTGCCTGCTGGCGAGGTGTAGCTGAAGCCGTCCTCCGGACCGTAGGTATTGGCGTGTTTGGCGATGCTGTATTGCTTGCCTTCGTCAAACGGGAAGGGGAAGGGGCCGGTGCTACCGGCGCGGGCCGCATATTCGCGAACCGATTCGCTGACCATGCGATAGTGCTGGCCGGTCTTTTTCGACAGCCAGGCGATATAGGCATTGGCTTCGGCAAAGTCCATGCAAACGGCGGGCTGCCTGGGCGAGAGTGGGTAGCGTGGTTTGCCGGCCAGGCACTCGCGTCCTGGGCGGGTATCGCCATCGGGCATCTTGTAGCCGGTTTCACGAATATAGGTTTGCCACTCGCCTGCCAGGACCTGGAAGCGACTGATGGCAAAAGGTTTGGTAAAGGTCACCTGGTGCATCGGGCCTTCGTCCGGTTGACGGCCAAGTTCATCGTCCGGTGTTCCCATGATGAAGCTGCCAGTGGGCAGCACGACCATTTCCGGGCAGTCCTTGCAGTCCTTGAACACCTTGCCCGGTGCTGGCAGCGACGCGGCCTGGGCGTTGGCGCCCAGCAGCAGGCCGACGGCGGCGCTGCATGCCAGGACAGCCAGGCCCTTGAAGGAGCGGCACAAGAATCGGCGGGAGTTTGGCGGGACACTGTTCATAGCGGGTCTCGAGCAAGTGGGCAGGGAGGTGTCAAGCATCAGCGTGTGGCGCTCAACAAGGTCATGCAGCGGTCGATCTGCCGGTCGGGCAGGACGAATCACCGGGCCGTACAACAGCTATTAACGGGTGGCGACGGGGTGTGCGGCGTTCTGCACCTGATCCCAGACGCGCAGGAAATTGCCGCCCCAGAGTTTGGCGATCTGGTCTTGCGAATAGCCGCGCTGGAGCAGTTCGGCGGTGACGTTGCGGATCTCGCTGACATCTTTCCAGCCTTCGACGCCGCCACCTTCGTTGAAATCGGAACTGATACCCACGTGGTCGATGCCGATCTTGCGCACCGTGTAGTCGATGGCATCACCCAGGTCCTTGAGGGTGGCCTTGGGTTCTTCGTCGAGGATGGCGTAGAGCGCATTGGCATATTGGCCGAACTTCTGTTCCGGCCATGCGGCGATGATCGGGTCGCCGGGCATCAAGGCCATGGCCAGGTTCGGCAGCGGCGGCAGATCGAAGCGGGCGCGCAACGCATTGAGCTTGTCCTGGGTCGGCTGACTCAGGGGCTTGAGGTAGCCGCCAAAAGCCACCACCTGGACCACGCCACCACTGTTCTTGATCAGTTGCAGTTCCTTATCGCTGAGGTTACGCGCAATATCGACCATCGCCCGTGGCGCTGAATGGGAGGCGACCAGGGGCGCGCGACTCAGTTGCGCCACCTGTTCCAGCGCCTTGGTCGACATCTGCGAGACATCGATGATCACCCCCAGGTCGTTAAGGCGCCGCACTGCCTGCTTGCCAAGCTCCGACAAGCCGTCGAGGGCGTCCGGCGAGTCATTGAAAAATGGCAATGGCCGCGACGAGTCGGCCCAGTCGTTGTTGCCGATATAGCTGAAACCGAACATCCGCATGCCGCGTGCGGCCCAGGTGTCGAGCTGGTTCAGGTCATGCCCGAGGGGGTAGGCGTTGAGCATGCTGATGAAGATCGCGAACTTGCCTTCGCCGTGCAGGCGACGGTAGTCGTCCGGGGTATAAGCGATAGCGACCTGGTTGGGAAAGTCGCGTACCAGGCCGGTGATGATCTTGTAGCGGACTTCCTGCTGGTGGCGGGCCTCGTCGACGAAGCCGGCAGTGGGGCGGTGCGGGGCGTTGGGGCCGTTCCAGATTTCGGGCCAGCCGAATACCGTCAGCGCCGCGCCCGACAGTCGCCCGCGAGCGGCCTTGACCAGGTCGAACTGGCCGCTGCCGTCTTTGTCGGCTTCGTGGCCTTCGGTGCCGAAATCCAGGGGGACGGTAATGTGGCTGTCGAAGGACAGCAGGCGCTCGTGCAGCTCCTCGGCTTGCTTCATCACCTTCAGCGGATAGCCAGGGTTGTGCCTGAATCCATAATGCCAGACCACGAGAGCCGCGCCGATGGAAATGGCCAGGGCCAGGGGAAGCCCGATGCAGAGGGCTTTTGTCGAGCGCGGTTGAGTCATTGCCATCTCAGTGAAGTTCGCCATGGAGGTGCGGCGCAAAGGCGCCTTTGCTATCTGGGGAGAACGAAGACGGCCTGGGGAAATTTAGCGTCGGGGTGTTGGCCGTCAGTCTCGCGCAAACCCGTGATACCGTTAAATTTGCCCCTGCGCAAAACGTTCTAGCTGGGATAAAGCCTGCTTCCATGGCTGACACAGGTAGGGCAATGACGATTTCTCGACGGGGCTTCATCGCGGGTTTGGCGCTCACCGGCGCAGGCGTGGCTGCGGCTTATTACGCGCATCGTCAATGGCGCCGGGTGGATGAGCCGATCACTCCGGGCGAGGCTTCGGTGGCTCTGCCTGACCTCGCCGGCCGTCAGCGCGCGGATAGCCTGCGTGGGGTCTGGGACCTGCGCCTGGAAGGGCGCGACGCCAGTCTCGAAGGGTTGCCCGGCGCGTCGCTTGGGTTATTGCTCGATATCGCCCCACGCGGGCGAGGTTTGTGTGGCTACCTGGATACCACGCAAGGCCTGCGCGGTGCGGATGTTCCTCGTTACCAAGTGCTGGGTGATCTTCTGTCCGACGGGCCGACTGAAGTGCGTTGGCGCCTGCTCGATGGGCGTGCTCCGAGGGCTGCTCCTCTTTATGAGTTCGTCGGGGTGTTCGACGAAGTTTGGGCGGAGTTTGCTAATGCCGGTGTGGTTTCGCTGAGTGGGCGGGTTTTGCGCCTTGATCGACCGTTGGCGGCGCCAGAGGCGGATTGTCGCTTTGTCGCGGTCAAACGGCGCTTTCCCGAAGCGCGCGAGCGTATCGGGCTCAACCCGACATTGCTGGCCTGGCTGGTATCGGCCGAGCATCGGCTGTTCCACCAGTTGTGGCATGCCTCCCGCGATAAGTGGCACACCTTGTCCAAGGACAAGCAGAACGCCTTGCGGGGCATCGGCTGGCAACCCGGTCCCCGTGATCGGGAGCGCGATGCCCGTGGCCCGCGCAAGGATCGTAATGGCTCGGGCGTCGATTTCTTTTTCATGCATCGGCACATGCTGGCGACAGCCCGTTCGATGCAGGACCTGCCATCCTGGCAGCGCTTCCCGTTGCCGCAGCCCGAGTTGCTGCGTGATCGCCAGGGTTTCGTCCGCTATTTCGATAATCATGACGGTTATTCGATTCCGCCGACCTGGCTGGCTGACGGTGATGCGGAGTACACGCAATGGGTCAGCGATATCAAAAATACCGAGACTTTTCACAGCAACTTTCTGGTGTGGGAGTCGCAATACCGCGACCCACGTTACCTGTCGCGATTGACGCTGGGGCAGTTCGGCTCGGAAATCGAACTGGGTCTGCATGACTGGTTGCATATGCGCTGGGCATCGGTTCCACGGGATCCGTCCAATGGTGCGCCGGTGCCAATGGCCCGCGATAGCGCCGACTTTGCCGCCCGTTGGTACGAGCCGGAAAACGACTTTCTTGGCGATCCGTTCTCATCTCATGTCAATCCGGTATTCTGGCATTTTCATGGCTGGATCGACGACCGGATCGAGGACTGGTTTGGCGCCCATGAGCGCTTTCACCCCGGCGAAGTTAACCGCTTACAGGTCAATGGCATTCCCTGGTTCGCTCCCGGGCGTTGGGTCGAGGTGGATGACCCGTGGCTGGGGCCGAGCACTCATGGTTGCAGCACGACCCCCGGCCTGATGACCGGCAAGAGCGTGGAGATGGACCCGGAAACCATGAAATTGGCGTTACGTATCACCTTCGGTGACGAGAAGAAGATGGCCGACCTGTTTCGCCGGGTGCCTCGGCGACCCTGGTATGCCCGACACCAGGTGGCCGGGAACGCCTGACCGTGCGGCAGCGCAGGGGCCAATTCCCTCGCTCGCCTGTCTTTACATGACCTGCCAGCCACCGCCCAGCGCTTTGTACAAGGCCACGCTGGCCTGCAATCGGGACAGTCGCAACTGCACGTTCTGATCCTGAGCCTGGTACAACGTGCGCTGGGTGTCCAGGACCGTCAGCAAGCCTTCCGCGCCTGCCTTGTAGCGGCTTTGGGCAACCTCGAAGGCCCGTTGCGCCTGGCTGAGCTCCTCGTCCTGCCATTGCCGTTGCCGGTCCAGGCCATCGATGGCATTCAAGGCTTGCTCCACATCGGCGAAGGCCGCGATGATGCTCCCGCGATAGATCTCCAGCAATTCCTCCTGGCGTGCCGTGGCCTGGTCCCGCTCGGCGCCCAGGCGGCCATTGTTGAAGACTGGGGCGATCAGGCCCGCGCTCAACATATAGAACGGGCTGCGCAGGAGGTCGGGGGCAGTGGCGGTGCCCGAGCCGACTGTTGCGCCGAGGGTCAGGGAGGGGAGCATCGCGGCCCGGGCCACCTGCACATCGGCCTGGGCGGCTGCCAGGCGCGCCTCGGCACCGGCGATGTCCGGGCGGCGGCTGAGCAGCTCACTGGGCAGGCCGCTGCCGATAGCGGGCCATTTCAGTTGTTCCAGATCCTGGCCGGCAATGCGCACATTTTGTACCGGCTGGCCCAGCAGGACGGCCAGGCCGATCAGGGCCTCACGGGCTTGCTGGTGAATCAGCGGAACCTGCCGCTCTTGGGCCGCCACCAGGCTGGCTTGTTGTGCGACTTCCAGCGCGGTTGCCGAGCCCGACCGATAGTGGGTCTGTACCAGTTGTAGGACGTTGCGCGCATTCTCCAGGTTGAGTCCGGCGATACGACCCTGTTCGCGCAAGGCGAGAATACGCAGGTAATTATCAGCGACGCTGCTCAGAAGTGTCAGCTCGACAGTGGCCTGGTCGAATTCGGAGGCTTTCAGCGTCTGCCACGCACTGGCACGGGTTGCCGCTTTACGGCCCCAGAAATCTATTTCGTAGCTGGCGCTGAGGTTGGCGTCGAAGTAGTTGATTGCCGATTTGTCGCCACTGGCATCCAGTTGGCTGTAGCCGTTGCCGTGGAGCAGCTTCTGGCGGTTGGCGTTCACGTTCGCCGTCAGTTCCGGTAACTGTGAGGCGTTGGCAACGACTGACGCCGCGCGGGCCTGGCGCACTCGGGCAATGGCGGCAGCCAGATCGTAGCTGCCCAGCCGGGCCTGGGCGACCAGCCGGTCCAGTTCAGGGCTGGCGAAGTGTTGCCACCATTGCCGATCGATGTGCCGCGCGCTGGGGGAGGTCGCTGTCCACTGGGAGGGTGGTTTGACGCCACTGTCGATGGGTGCGGGCGGTGTGGCGCAAGCGCCGAGCAACAAACAGAGGGGCAATACGCTCAAATGCGACTTCATGGAGAGATCATTCACTGGTGAGTGCCGTGACCGGGTCGAGTCGGGCAGCTTTGCGGGCCGGCATGAAACCGAAGATGACGCCGGTGATCAGGGCGCAGGCAAATGCGCCGGACACGGCCGCCAGCGAGAAGGCCACGGCGACTTCGCTCAATACCAGCACCGTGCCGACGAGCAGGGCCAGGGCAATGCCGGTCAGGCCGCCGACCACCGAGAGCATGATCGCTTCGGTGAGGAACTGACGCATGATGTCGCGCTGACGAGCGCCGGTAGCCATGCGTATGCCGATTTCGCGGGTGCGCTCACGCACGGTCATCAACATGATATTCATCACGCCGATGCCGCCGACCAGTAGCGAGATGGCGGCGATGGCGCCAAGCATCAGCGAGAGGGTGTTTTGAGTCTTGGCCTCTGCCTGGATCATGGCGGCATTGTTGGTCAGTTCGTAGTCGCGCTTGCCGTTATGCAGCTTGAACAGCAGTTCGTCGATGGCCCGTTCGGCTTCCTTGACCTTGCGGGCATCCTTGGCGGCGATCACCACATATTCAGGGTCGCGGGTGCCGAAGAGGCGGATGCTGGCGGCCGAGTAGGGGATCATAATCCGTACATCGCTGTCTTTTTCGCCGGAACTGGCACCCTTGCCGGTGAGTACGCCGATGACCTGGAACGGTACGTTCTCGATCAGGATGTACTGCCCCAGCGGATTGCTGGCGGTGAACAGTTTTTCCCGGACTTTCTCGCCAATCACCGCTACCGGTGCCGCGTTGGCTTCGTCGGCTTCGGTGAAATAGCTGCCGCTGGCCATCGGCCAGTTGAATATGGCGGGAAAGGCGGTGTTGCTGCCGCCGACGTAGACCTTGTAGTCGATGCTGGCGAAACGCACGCTGGCATCGTCGCCGTTGACCGGCATGATCATCTTGACCTGGGGCAGGGTTGCCAGCGCCGCCACGTCGTCCAGGCTGATGATGCCGTGCGGCGCTCGCGGGGTGGCGGAGGTGCCGTTGAGATAAATGATGTTGGAGCCAAAGGCGCCCATCTGGGCCATGACCTGGCGCTTGCTGCCTTCGCCCACGGCGAGCATGACCACGACTGAGGCCACGCCAATGATGATGCCGAGCAATGTCAGCGCGGTGCGAAAACGATTGATCCACATAACACGCCAGGCGGCCTGGATGGCATCGACCAGTTCGGCTTTCCAGGCACCGGTGTGCTCGCTGCCGGCGGTAAGGCGCCGGCGTATGTCGACGGCCTGCAAGGCACCTGGGGCTGTTGGGATCTGGGTATCGGCAAGTGCTTGGGCGCTGTCACTGACAATCAGGCCGTCGCGGATCTCGATGATGCGCTTGGCCCGCGCCGCGACTTCACGATCATGAGTGATCAGAATCACCACGTGGCCCTGGCTGGCCAGCTCATCGAGCAAGGTCATCACCTCGGCGCCGCTATGGCTGTCGAGGGCACCCGTGGGTTCGTCGGCGAGGATGATGTGGCCGCCGTTCATCAACGCTCGCGCAATGGATACCCGCTGCTGTTGACCGCCGGACAGTTGGTGGGGGCGATTGTCTGTACGTTCCGCCAGTCCCAGGCGAGCCAGCAGGGCGGCGGCTCGGCTGTGTCGCTCGGTGGCCGGGGTACCGGCATAGATCGCCGGCATCTCGACGTTCTCCTGGGCCGATCCGGATGGAATCAGGTGGTAACCCTGGAATACAAAGCCGAATGCCTCGCGGCGGAGCCAGGCCAGCTCGTCGCTGTCCAGTCCGGCCACGTCTTCGCCAGCGAAGCGGTAGCGACCCGAGGTGGGGCGATCCAGGCAACCGAGAATGTTCATCAGTGTCGACTTGCCGGAGCCGGAAGCCCCCACGATCGCCACGAACTCCCCTGCATGGATCGACAGGCTGATACCGCGCAGTACCTCCACCAGCGGCTTGTCGGCGCCGCCATAGGCTTTGCGAATGTCTTGCAGGTCAATCAGTGGCGTTTGCATTCAACCTCCATGGCCGACGGCGGGGCCAATCAGCAGGTGATCGCCTTCGTCGAGTCCATCGAGGATCTGCACGCGCAAACGGTCGCTGATACCGGTGCGGACCTGACGTTGTTCAATCGCGCCATTGCGGGCCACGACCTGCACGGTCTGCTCGCCGCCCGGTGCGTCGCGATGCAGGGCGGCCACCGGCGCGGTCAATACGTTCTGCTGGTGGTTTGCGACAAAGAATACCTGGGTGGTCATCTCGGCCATCAGGGCCTGGTCGTTGTTGTCCACGTCGAGCAGGACGGTGTAGAGCACCACCCGGCCACTCCCGCTTTTGCCCGTGCTGGCGGGGCCGCCGCCGGCCTGGTTGGACTGGTCCAGGGGTTTGGGCGGCACCGGCAGAATCTGTCGGACCGTGCTGGTCCAGCGCCTGCTGCCACCGCTGAGGGTGGTGAAGTAGGCGTTCATACCGGGTTTGACATGGCCGATATCGGCTTCGGAGACTTCGGCCCATACCGTCATGGCTGACAGCTTGGCGATCCGTAGGATCAATGGTGTCTGTTGCTGGGCATTAAGGGTCTGGCCTTCACGGGCGTCCAGAGCGACGACCGTACCCGCCATCGGGGCAAAGATACGCGTGTAACCCAGCTCGGCTTCATCGCTGCGCAGGCTCGCTTGGGCCTGGAGGATCTGAGCCTGGAACATGTCGATCCGAGCCTGGGTGGTGCGCAGTTGTGCTTCGGCGCTCTGCACGTCTTCATCACGGGTTGCGCCTCCCGCGGCGAGATGCTTCTGGCGTTGATATTGCTGGCGGGCCAGGTCATGTTGGGCACGTTGCTCCTGGAGCTGAGCCTTGAGATTTTCGATGGAGTAGCGCCCGGCATCCAGCCTGGCTTTCTGCGTTGAGGGATCTATTTCCACCAGCAACTGGCCTTCCCGGACCTGATCGCCGACGTCCACATGAATTTTCTGAATCTGCCCGGAGGCCTGGGCACCGACGTCAACGTAACGGCGCGGCTGCAAGGTGCCCAGGGCGGTGACGCTGCTTTCTATGTCGCCGCGAGTGACCTGGACCGTGGAGAGTTTATCGCGCCCTGCAGGCATGAACTGCCAGGTTGCGATCGCGACCACGGGAATCAGGCAAAGGGTGGCGAGCAGCGCGCATCGGGCGTTTCGGCGATGTTTCATGCAGGGTTCCGGCCAGTGGAAGTCGGCCCGTTACCCCTTGCCGGATAGCGGTTTCCAGCGGGGCAGGCTGTCGGGCGAGCGACAGGTACGGGTAGCTGTTCAATAGACGAGGGTATGAAAGAGGAATTTAAGCCTTTCCTGGGCCCTGTTTATCAGGGTATTTCCCGTTTGTTCTGCGCCGCCACTTTAAATCTATATGAGAATTACTATAATTACGTGTTTTCAAGCTGCCATTATCGACCCCTTTGTCGTTGATAGGCCTCAAGGACAAATGCTGGCGGGTATCGCGGCTGGGAATCATGGTGGAAAACTACTATCGCGAGCTGGTGTGTTTCCTGAACGCCAGGCTGGGCAACCGCCAGGCTGCCGAAGATGTGGTGCATGACGCTTATCTGCGGGTCCTGGAGCGCTCCAGCCAGACTCCGATCCAGCAGCCGCGGGCGTTTCTGTATCGCACTGCGCTGAACCTGGCGATCGACGATCATCGGCGTAACGTCATGCGCCGGGTCGAGTCTCTGGATGCCCTCGACCAGGAGGAGCGTTTTTTCATGCCTTCGCCCCAGGCCTCGATGGATCATGGCCAGCGCCTGGACATGTTGCAGCGGGCCATGGCCGAATTGCCGGCACTGTGTCGCCAGAGCTTCACGCTGCGCAAGCTCGAAGGCCTCTCGCATCAGGAAATTGCCGAGCGCCTGGGCATTTCCCGCAGCCTGGTGGAGAAACACATCGTCAATGCCATGAAGCATTGCCGGGTACGCCTGCGTCAGTGGGACAGCAGCGGTCGCTAAATTTTTTTTCATGGTCCTCGTTCCTACTCAACAGACGACCTGTGCAGGCGCCGCAGGTCACTTGGGTTTTCCCTTTTCCCCATGCACCGGGGCTTATCCAGAGGACACTGGAAATGACACAGGCAATCGCATCGGCCATCGTTCACGATCTGATCGGCGTTGGTTTTGGCCCCTCCAACCTGGCCCTGGCTATTGCCCTGCAGGAACACGGGCAGGTCCACGGTGAGCTGGAGGTGTTGTTCCTGGACAAGCAGGCCGACTATCGCTGGCATGGCAACACCCTGGTAACCCAGAGCGAATTGCAGATTTCCTTCCTCAAGGACCTGGTGACCCTGCGCAATCCCACCAGCCCCTATTCGTTCGTCAACTATCTGAAGGCCCACGGTCGCCTGGTGGACTTCATCAACCTGGGCACCTTCTACCCCTGCCGCATGGAGTTCAACGACTACCTGCGCTGGGTCGCCGGGCATTTCCAGGCGCAGAGCCGCTATGGTGAAGAGGTGCTGGCCATCGAGCCGATCTTGCATCAGCAGCAGGTCGACGCGTTGCGGGTGATTTCCCGCAACAGTCAGGGCGAGCAGTTTGTCCGTAACGCCCGTTCGGTGGTGGTCAGCGCCGGTGGCACACCACGCATTCCCCAGGCGTTCAAGGCGCTGAAGGATGATGATCGGGTGTTCCACCACTCGCAGTACCTGGAGCGCATGGCCAAACAGGCTTGCGTGAGCGGCGCGCCGATGCGCATCGCGATCATCGGTGGCGGGCAGAGCGCGGCGGAAGCCTTTATCGACCTCAACGACAGCTACCCCTCGGTGCAGGTGGATTGGATCCTGCGCGGTTCGGCGCTGAAACCGGCCGACGACAGCCCATTCGTCAACGAAGTGTTCTCACCGGAGTTCACTGACCTGATCTACCAGCAGAACACCGCTGAGCGCGAGCGCCTGATCAACGAGTACCAGAGCACCAACTATTCGGTCGTGGACATCGACTTGATCGAGCGCATCTACGGGATCTTCTATCGCCAGAAAGTCGCGGGCATGCAACGTCACACTTTTCGTAGCCTGACCACCGTCGAGTGTGCCAGTGCCGGTGAGGCGGGGGTCGAGCTGGCGCTGCGCAACACGGCCAGTGGCGAGTTGGGCGCTCATCGGTATGATGGGGTGATCCTGGCCACCGGCTATGAACGCCAGAGCCACCGCCAGTTGCTGGCGCCGTTGGCGGAGTACTTGGGCGACTACGAGGTCAACCGCGACTACCGCCTGGTCACCGACGAGCGCTGCAAGGCCGGTATTTACATGCAGGGATTCTGTCAGGCCAGCCATGGCCTGAGCGACACCTTGCTGTCGGTATTGCCGATCCGCGCCGAGGAAATCGCCACGTCGCTGTACCGGCACGGTCGCCAGCGCGACCAGAGGCGTTCGGTGCGGGATCGGTTGCTGGCGACGGCGAATTGAGCCCAACTGCCGTGCCGGCGCCGGAGCACTACCGACTGACCCGAGCGGCGTGGCCGTTTCCTGCTGTGGCGCCATAATCTTCCGTTCCGCCGGGATGGTTTTGGGATTATTCCTACATATCTCGCTAGGGGGCGCCCGCTAAAGTGCCTGCCCCATCCGGCGATGGCTGAGGGATAGACGCCGTTTGTCGAGGCAAGTATCCCGGAACTTTCCTACACTGTATTTCGTTGGATTCCCTTCCCTTACTGATCGATGCAAGCACGTTCCCGTCTTTAGCCGTGGCCGGCGTACTTCTCAAGGATTTGCGGATGCGTAACGCACTGATTGTGGATGATCACCCGTTTGTTCGTCTGGCGATCAAGATACTGCTGGAGAAACTCGGTTTTGAGGTGCTGGCCGAGGCCGACAATGGCGTCGACGCGGTGCAGCGAGCCCGCGAGCTCGAACCGCAGCTAATCGTGATGGACCTGAATATTCCCCGGCTCGATGGCCTGGAAGTGATTACTCGGATTGTCACCCTGGGACTGTCGAGCAAGATTGTGGTGCTGACCGAGCAAGCGCCGCAATTCTATGCCGAACGCTGCATGCGCGCCGGTGCGCTGGGCTTCGTTTCCAAGACCGCTGAGCTCGACGAGCTACAACTGGCGGTGCAGGCGGTGATGCTCAACAAAAGTTTCTTCCCGCGCCTGGAAGACCGCGGGCGCACAAAGGCCAGTGTCAACGAATCCGAGTCGCGGCAGATCGAGAATCTCAGCAACCGCGAACTGAGCATCCTGCGCTATATCGCCCGTGGCATGAAGAACAAGGAGATCAGCGAGTTGATGCTGCTGAGCGACAAGACGGTCAGCACCTACAAGACCCGTCTGATCGACAAACTGAACCTCAAGTCAGTGGTTGCGCTGGCGGAATTTGCCAAGCGCAACCATCTGATCTGAGCAGCCGGACCTGAGCGGTGCGGTTCAGTCCCAGTCTGGGGTGATGCCCTTGGGGCTGGTCAGGCGGTGGCCACGCTCCAGGCCGTCGATGGCTGTCATGTCGGCAGCGCTTAGGCGCAAGTCGCAGGCTTTGAGGTTGCTGGCCAGGTTTTCGCGTCGGGTCGAGGACGGAATCACCGCATAACCCTTCTGCATCGCCCAGGCCAACGTTACTTGGGCCGGGGTGGCTTGGTGTTGCACGGCGATCTGCTGGATCAGCGGGTCTTTCAACACCTCGCCATAGGCCAGGGTCATGTAGGAGGTGATCTGCATGCCCTGGCTGTGGGCAAACTCCACCACCTTGCGGTTTTGCAGATAGGGGTGCAGTTCGATCTGGTTGGTGGCGATGTGTTCGGCACCGACGGCGGCGATGGCCTGTTTCATCAGGTCGATGGTGAAGTTGGACACACCGATCTGGCGAGTCAGGCCCAGTTGCTTGGCTTCCCGCAGCGCACCCATGAATTCCTCGACCGGCACCTGGTTTTCGGGCGATGGCCAGTGGATCAGAGTCAAGTCCAGGTAATCGGTTCGCAGCTTGCGCAGGCTTTCCTTGAGGCTGGGTATCAGCGCTTGCCTGGAAAAATTGTCGACCCAGATCTTGCTGGTGATGAACAATTCGTCGCGGGCTACGCCGCTGGCGGCGACGGTCTGGCCGACCTCGGCTTCATTCTCGTAGATCTGTGCGGTATCGATGACCCGATAGCCCAGTTCGAGGGCGGTGCTGACCGAATCGATGACAACCTGGCCCTGCAGGCGGAACGTACCAAGGCCGAAGGCGGGAACAGACATAGGTGACTCCTGGAATAGGAACGGTCCGCGAGTATCCCCATTCCTATCTTTGAGAAAAATAGACGATGGGGAAAAGGACTCTTTACCCATAATCACGAATGCTCGCCTGGTCCCCGCACCCGTGCGCCAGGGGCGCTGTAGCTGAGCAAGTCGCCCGGTTGGCAGTCCAGGTAAGCGCAGATTGCTTCCAGCGTCGACAATCTAAAGCCTTTGACCTTGCCCTGTTTGAGCAGGGACAGGTTCTGTTCAGTAATGTCGATGGCTGCCGCGAGGTCTTTGGATTTGACCTTGCGCAAGGCGAGCATGACATCGAGCTTGATTTCAATCGGCATCGACGCGTCCTAGACGAACTGCTGGTTTTCACGGGCCAGCGAGCAGGCATTGTAGAGAATTTTCGCGATCAGCATGATCGATGCGGCAAGAAATAGGGCTACCACCTGCGACGGGCTGAAGCCCAGGGTCAGCAGACGCTGGCCTGGCGGCATCAGGAACGTCATCCATACGCTCAGGGCCGGCTCTAGCAGGAGCGTGGCCAATACCCAGAAGCCGACATTCTTTCCAACCTGCCCCAGTCGTTCGGCCGATTCCGCCGAAAAGTAGTCGCCACGACTGTAAACCTGGAACAGCGCGCGCAAGGCAAACAGGCCCCTGGCGAGGATCAGCAAGGGAATGCTGGACAACAGGATACAACCCGCTACTTGCCATCCCGGCATCTGTTCGACACTCACCTCGAAATGGCCGGCCGTCGAGGCCAGGTTGAAGCCGATTCCATAGGTGCTAACAAGGCTGGGGTAGAACCAGCAGGCGATGTTGACCAGCAACATCGCGATGATCAGCAGCAAGGTTGCAGAGGCAAGAAACCGGCTGTGATTTGCCAGGCGATCGGGTGTCATGTCATGTCCTTTCGAGGGTTGAGGGAAGCCGTCGCGTGCCAGGGGCGATCAGCTCTGACATAACTGTATTAGGATGATTAATTATTGTAAAACGATAATTTTATTGATTTTGTAACGTGATCGTCGATCGCTCCCACGCAGGAGGCGGAAGCGATCGGCAGGGTCCGGGCCACCAGCGATCAGTCTTGCGGGTGTAGCTGGCGAAGCACCTCGCGCACCCGGTCCAGCGATGGCTGGATATCCAGGGTCTCGATGGAGCCGTAACCCATCAGCAGGCCGGTGCGCGGGGTGGCGGTGTGGTAGAAGGGCGCAAGCGAGTACAACCTGACCTCGACTTTCTTGGCCAGCTCAATCAGCAGTGGGATATTCAGTGCGCCCTTGTCGAGGATCGCCAGGTGGAAGCCGGCGGTGGAGTGGATGCGTTGGAACCAGGGTGAAAGGTCGCCGTCCAGCCGCTCGATCAGGTGTTCGCGACGGCTGGAGTAGGCCTTGTGGCAGCGTCGGATGTGCTTGAGCAGATAGCCGTCGACCATGAATTTAGCCAAGGCCCACTGGATCAGCGTCGCGGTGTGCCAGTCGGTCAACTGTTTGGCCGAGATCAGCGCCTTGAGCAGGCCAGGCGGCGCCACCAGGTAACCCAGGCGCAATTCCGGCAGCAGGGTCTTGGAAAACGTTCCGACATAGGCGACCAGACCCTGTTGGTCGAGGCTTTGCAGGCAGTCGGTCGGTCGCCCCTCATAGCGGAATTCGCAGTCGTAGTCGTCCTCGATGATGATCGCTCCGAGGACGCGCGCGCGCTCCAACAAGGCCTGGCGGCGTTCCAGGCTCATGGGCATGCCGAGCGGGAACTGATGCGCCGGGGTCACGTAGATCAGCCGCGTGCCGTCGGGAATCAGCTCGACCCGGATGCCTTGATCATCCACCGGGACGCCGACCACAGTGGCGCCCTGAGCGGCGAATAACAGGCGCGCCGGTGGGTAGCCGGGGTCCTCGACGGCGACGGTGCAGCCGGGCTCGACCAGCACCCGGGCAATCAGATCGAGGGCCTGCTGGGCGCCGTTGGTCACCAGCAGGTCGTCGCTGTTGCACCGCACGCCACGGGAAAAGCCGATATGTCGGGCAATCGCTTCGCGCAGCATCGGGATACCTTCCGGCTGGCTGTACAAACCGTGCACCTGGGCAGTCTGGCGCAGGGCGAACAGCACGCTACGGCGCCATTCGTCATGGGGAAACTGATTCTTTCTGGTGGCCCCGCCCAGGTAGTCATAGCGCAGGGTGCCGATGGGGTGGTGCATCGGAAGCGGAATCGACGCCTCACGCCATTGCTTGATCACCGCCGCCCCGGCCAGTGCTTCGCGGTGCGTCCTGGGGCGGATCTGGGGAATATGCGAATTGACGAAGGTTCCGGCGCCGACTCGTCCGACCAGCAGGTTGTCGTAGGTCAACTGGGCATAGGCATCGGCCACGGTCTTGCGCGAGACCCCCAATTGCTCGGCGAGCAGGCGGGTGGGCGGTAACTGGGTGCCGGCAACCAACTGGCCTTGGGTGATGGCGGTGCGTAGTTGTTCGGTGATTTGTCGGGCCAGGTCGCGACGACCCTCGAGATTGATATGTAATTCCATGGGAGGGCTCGTTGAAAGGGGAAAAGCAGTTCGCAATGGGGGCGCAGTTTAGCCTGCCGTGCCCAGAGGGGCATCCGTTGCGCGGACCAGGGCGATTGGCTCCCGGTTTTTTTAATAAATTGGCTATTTGGTCTGATGCTCAATGGTCTTAACGTAGTACCGTCTTTAACGGATTAAGAGTTATGTTATGCAACCTCGTCTTGATTTCTACGCCGCTTCCCCAGATGCCTTGAAAGCCATGTTGGCCCTGGAAAACGCAGTCAGCAAATTGCCCCTGGAAAAGTCCCTGATAGACTTGGTGAAGATGCGTGCTTCGCAGATCAACGGCTGCGCCTTTTGCCTCGACATGCACGGCACCCACGCACGTAAAGCCGGGGAAACCGAACGGCGCCTCTACACGCTCTCGTCCTGGCGTGAAACGCCGTTCTTTACCCCCCGCGAACGCGCAGCCTTGGCCTGGACCGAATCCCTGACCCTGATCAGCGAGACCCACGCATCGGACGAGGACTATGCACTACTTTGTGCCGAGTTCAGCCCAATGGAAATGGTCGACCTGAGCGTGGCCATCGGCACCATCAATAGCTGGAATCGCCTGGCCATCGGCTTTCGCAAAATGCCGGTCGAGTGATGCTGGTTGCGATGGGCTGAGCGGCGCGAACCTATGCCAGGGAAATTGTTGCCCTGGCATTTGTCCGGCTTTTTTCCCTTGCTTGAGCGCTGGTTGGCGCTTGCCTAAAATACTCAGCGGCGACTACCTTGAGGCGTACAGATAGGCTCTCGGAGTAGTCCCCGTCATTTGCCGAAAAAAGCCGATGAAGCTGCTATCGTTGGCAAACTCCAGTTCATAGGCAACGTAGGCAATATTGCGTCCGGTGGCGAGCAGTTCGATCGCCCGCATCAACCGCCACTGCTGGCGCCACTGCTGATAGCCCATACCGGTTTCGCGCACGAAGATGCGACCGATGGTCTTGCTGCTGGCACCGACTCGGGTGACCAATACCTGAAGTTCGGGCGGTAATTGCTCCAGCGACACCAGCAGGGGGGCCAGACGCTTGTCCTGAGGCAGGGGCAGCAGCATCGGCTGGCGCGGCGCCTCACGGATCTCCTCGAGGCACAGGCCCAGCAGGTGAGAGGGCTTGCCCCGGCTCCAGTCGGTATCGAAGGCCATCAGGGTCATGGGCTCCAATACCGCCCGAAGCAGCGGGCCAACTTCGATGATCGTGATCTGGTCCGGCAGCCCGCTAAGCAGTTCGGGGGCCAGGTACAGTGAGCGATAGTCCACGGTCTGCTGCATCACTGCTCGATGTTCCACGCGAGGCGGTATCCAAGCCGCCCGGGACGGCGGCAGGAGGCAGAGTTGGTTGGCCAGCGTGATGCGCGAACAGCCCTGGCGGGTAAACAGCAGTTGCCCGCGACGATGACAATGCCGACCCGAATCATGGTCCCCCAGACGTGCTGCAATACCGATGACCGGGGCGGCCAGAGTATCGGGGTTGAATGTCGCCTGGGCGTCGAGCCATGCCATGGATTGTCCGATTTCAGTAGTTTATTGTCCTAATTTGAATAATACGCCAACTGTACTTTCTTAGAATCGCGCTCAGCCTTTCAAGGAGTGCATGTTCATGAAATTTAATGGCCAGTTGGCCCTGGCGATCGCCTTGCTGATGTTTCCGCAGATTGCCCAGAGTATTTTCAGCCCGGCCCTGGCGGACATCGAGCGAGTCCTGGAAGTGGGGGTGGCGTCGGCTTCGCGCATGTTCTCAGTGTATTTCCTGGCCTTTGCCTTCGGGGTGGTGGTGTGGGGCCTGGCCTGTGACTGGATCGGCCGGCGGCCATCGCTGCTCGCCGGACTCGTCGTGTATCTGCTAGCGATATGCCTGGCCTTGAGCACCACCAGTTTCAGTGTTTTCCTGATCTCTCAGGCATTCGCGGCCTTCGGCGTGGCGGCCTGTTCAGTGGTGACCCAGACGGTGCTGCGTGATAGCTTTCGAGGGACGGAATTGGCTCAGGTGTTTTCGTTGGTGGGCATGGCTCTGGCGGCGAGCCCGGCTATTGGCCTGTTTACCGGCGCTAGCCTCGTGGCCGGCTTTGGCTATCACGGGGTGCTATACGGCCTGCTGGGCCTGGCATTGCTGCTGTTCGGCGTGTCGGCCCGGCAACTGTCGGAAACCCGTCCGACACTGGTTGTCACGCCGCCGCTGTTCGCCACCTCGGTGGACCTGTTCCGGGACCTCGGTGTCTGGCGCTCGGCGCTGCTGGTCGCGGCGTTCAACATCGCCCTCTTCAGCTACTACAGTCTGGCGCCTTTTATGTTCCAGCGATTAGGGCTTGGCGGCGAGCTGTTCGGCTACAGCGGCGTGATCCTGGCTTTGGGATCGGGTTGCGGCGCTTGGCTGAACAAGCGCCTACTGCACCGTGGCTGGGCTGGCGAACGGTTGGTCGGGCTGGCGTCGCGGCTGATGCTAGGAGCGGGCGTTGCGGTGTGGGGGCTGCAAGACAGCGGGCTGTTCGTTCTGCCGATGATGGCGATCGTGCTGGGGTTCGGACTGGCAATCCCTAACATCCTCGGCGGTGCCCTGGCGGCTTATTCCGACCGCCAAGGTACCGCCGGGGCGTTATTCGGCCTGATGTATTATCTGATGATTGGCGCCGGGTTGATGGGGAGCGCCTGGAGCCAGGACTTGGGTGCCAGCCTGTTGTTCTGCGGGGCAACGGCGTGGGTACTGACCTTTCGGTGGCGGTTTCCACGGGGCGGTGCCAGCCACTGAGTTCGGTGCTCATGAAGACGGCAGCAAAGTGCTGAAGGACTGCACCAGTGGCCTAACACAATTTCAGCCCGTCGATGATCAGCGCGAAGTTAACGAAGCCGATAAACATTATATTCAGCTTTTCAAAGCGGGAAAAAATATGCGCAATCCTTTCAACTGTCTAAATAGGCACGCCACTTCATAGTGTTGCAAAGGTGACTGCAAAGGAGTGACCGTCTGATGGGGAACTGGTCAGACTCCTATCATTTGACCAAGCAGCGTGGCCAGGAATAAGGCCTGCTCGCGGTCTTTTATGTTAGTGAAACCTAGCAGCAAGCCAGGTTCGGTGGGTGCCTCCAGGTACCAGTCGGAGAGGGCATGAACATTCAAACCAGCGCTTTTTGCCTTAGCGGCCATGGCGCGATCATCCGTACCTTCAGGCAGACGCGTCACCAGGTGCATCCCCCCGACCTGATGGTCGATCGACAGGCGAGCCCCCAGGGCGCTGGTCAACGCAGCCACCAGTAAGCCTCGTCGAGCTGCATAGAGGTTGCGCATTTTTCTCAAATGACGTGCGAAGTGGCCTTCATTGATGAAGTGGGCCGTAGTGACCTGCCATAGTTGAGGGCAATGGCTATGCATCATGTCGGTGATCTGAGCGAATCGGCAAACAAGATTTTTTGGGACTACCAGGTAGGCCAGCCGCAAGCCAGGTAACAGCACTTTGCTGAAAGTGCCGCAATACAGGACTCGATCATAGGTATCCAGACTTTTCAAGGCCGGGAGGGGGCGTCCTAGATAGCGATATTCGCTGTCATAGTCGTCTTCGATAATCCAGCTTTGTTGCTGGTGAGCCCAAGCCAGCAAATTCTGGCGGCGGGGCATCGACATCGCAACACACAGCGGACTTTGGTGGGTCGGCGTTACCACAGCAAAGCGTGCATTGCAGGCTCGTTGTATACCGGACTCTACGATCATTCCTTGATCATCGACAGGAACGGGAACGAGGTTGGCTCCAGCCTCACGCAGAAAATGATGGGCAGCCAGGTAACCGGGGTCTTCGACCCAGCAGTGATCTGCACTATGCAGCAGGCTTCTACAGATCAAATCAAGGCAAGCTCGATAGCCTGCGACGATAAAAACCTGCTCTGGTGAACAGCCGATGCCACGTGAAACACCCAGATAACCGGCGACTGCGTTGCGCAAAGAAACATGTCCTTTGGCATCGGGATAAATCAAACCATCAGTGGCAGAGTGGCGCAGTACTCGATAGGCCAGACGGTTCCATAACTTGCTCGGAAAGGCATCTAGCGCCGGCAGCCCCATTTGCAGTGGCTGTGGAGGTTCGCCTGTATGTATCAGGGGCTGTTGGGGGGATTGCGATTTTGTCGAAAGCGATTTAAGTGGGGCTGATCTAATTTGGGGAGAGACAACTGTCCCGGCGGCCCCGCGTGTCATGAGATAACCCTCGCCTATCAATAATTGATAAGCTGCCTCAATTGTTCCATGAGCCAAATTGAGTTCCGAGGCCAGCGCCCGTATGGAGGGCACGCGGTCGCCAGGCTTGAGGCGACCTTCTGTGATTGAGTCACGAAAGCGCGAGTAGATCTGCCGAAACAACGGTGGATTCTCACTCTCATGCGGAGTGTTTTTATTCATTTGAATGTCCTAGTCATTTTGATCATTTTTGACTCTATGGGGTGGGCTACTGGCAGAGTAATGTTTCTCTACGTTATTTCCATCGCAATGGTTGATTACCCAGACCGGTGGAGCAGCGATTTTTCCCCAACTAATGCGCAAACGACTTGCAGGACATTTATGTTCTCCGGTCGTTGGAGAATAAGATGCTCTATAACCCAAGGCTGGATAGCTCAATGGTCAGCAGTGGCTCCGTGCGATCCCTTGATGCCAAGGTGGTGATATGGATACCGGCGGTGAGTGCCGCACTCTACCCGTGGATTCTCGATGCATTCCATTGGGTGGTAGCCCCCGCCGAAGGGAAAAGTGACCCGTTGTCGGCAAACGCTCTCCTCGCCGCTGCTCTGCTGTTGATCGCCGCATTTGCCGTGCCCTTGATCTGTTTGATGACGGCCGGAAGCACAACTCATGCGGCCTCGGGGGAAAGCACCCGTGCCCGGCGATTGGCGTTGTTGGCGGTTGCCGCTCCTACGCTGTATGTGTTTTTTGGCGTGCTTACCTATATGGCTGGCAGCAAGATCGCGGATACCTGGATATGGTCGCCGGCGTGGTTGTTGTTGGGGTATTGGGCATCGCGAAAAGGTGCGCCCGGCACACGTTCACAAGTACAACCGTCCTCGCGTTTGCGTGTGGTGCACGGTATCGCTGGCGCAATAACCGCGCTCTACGTTCTATTTCATATCTTCAATCATTTGTTCGGGCTGATAAGCCCCCAAGCGCATGCCGCCGTGATGGACATGGGCCGCACAGTCTATAGAGCGGCAGCTATCGAACCGTTGTTGGTGGCGGTCATGTTGTTTCAGATTGTCAGCGGCCTGCGACTGGCATGGACATGGACAGAAACGAAGGCTGATCGTTATCGGGTTTTTCAGGTTGCGTCAGGTGTGTTCATGTCGATGTTTATTCTCGGCCACATGAATTCAGTGTTCATTTATGCACGGACTTTTCTCAATATTCCCACCGACTGGGCATTCGCCGCCGGACTGCCTGCCGGTCTGATACATGACGCCTGGAATATTCGTCTGCTGCCTCATTACGCGCTGGGCGTGTTCTTTGTGCTGACTCACCTGTTTTCAGGGTTACGCGTGGTGCTTCTCGCGCATAGGGTCGATGAGTCTCGTGCCAATCGGATTGGGTGGTTGGGCGCTGGAATAAGCTTGCTGATTTCGGCGGCGATTATGAGCGGCATGACTGGATTGCGGTTGATCTGAGTCTCGGACTTTTTTGCGATGCGGACCAGAGCCCCCCATAACTGTCGAAGTCAGTCCAGTACGTTTTGACTTCGCCTGAAAAAAGGGCGATCTCATGGCCACAAGTGCCATGGACCTTTCAACGAGTCCCGCTTCCGGCAAGGTCATCATGTATTCGATTGCTACGGTGTTGATATTCGATGGAATGAATTGCGGCTACTAATAGGAAGCATTACTATTCACGCCCCGCCTTCATAGCCCATCGCCATGAACCTCCAGCCACCCCGAACACCCGGTTTTTTCGAGCATTACGAAGAGTTGATCGGCACTTGGACTCGCCGACTGAGAAACCGTCAACAAGCCGAAGACCTGGCCCATGATACCTTTGTGCGGGTGTTGGAAAGCACTGCTGGCGGCGTCGCGCAACCACGCGCCTATCTGCATCAGACCGCGCGCAATATCGCGGTGGATGCCTATCGTCGCGAAGACCGGCGCGGTGCCCTCGAACTGGAAGCGATTCATCACAGTGCGCCGCCCAGCGGTGACCCGGAGCATTTCATGCATGCCATCCAGCTTGCCGACTCCATCGAGCAGGCACTGGGCGAACTGCCCGTCAACTGTCGCAAGGCGTTTATCTGGCAAAAGATCGAGGGCTTGACTCAGGCAGAAATCGCCAAACGTCTCGGGTTGTCCAAGAATATGGTGGAGAAGTATATGATCCGCACCTTGCGGCATCTGCGTGATCGCCTGGATGAACCGGATCAATGAAGGACAAGGCGATGCAAGTTCCACCCGGACAGGACTTTCCATGATGGATACCGGTGATTGCCCACGCGATCCCGCCACGGTTCGCGATGAAGCCGCGACTTGGTTCGTGCGGATGCAGGAGGCGCCGTTGAGCGCTGAACAACAGGCGCAGTTCCAGGCCTGGTGCCAGGAACATCCGCTGCACCAGAATGAATTCGATTTGCTCCAGGGACTGTGGAGCACCACCGACCTGGTGCCCCGGGCGCGCCTGCAGGCCCTCGGCGATGCGCCTCCAGCGCGGAGCGGGCGTCGGTTGGTACGCTATGCGGTCGCTGCCGGGGTGGTGGCGGTCGCTCTGGGACTGGGTCTGTTCAGCGGCTTGAACCATCCTGCGCCCTACAGCGCCACATTCGCTACGGTGCTCGGCGAGCGCCGGCAGGTCGCCTTGCCTGATGGCTCAGTCATCGAGCTTAACAGTCGCAGCCGAGTGCGCGTGAGTTACGAGCAGGACCGGCGCAATGTCGAGCTGGAGGAAGGCGAGGCGATGTTCGGCGTCAAGCACGACAGCCACCGACCGTTTGTGGTGTTGGCCGGGGCCGGCAAGGTGACGGTCACCGGGACGCGCTTCGACGTGCGCCGCGATCCGACGCAAGTCCATGTGGTCGTGGAGGCCGGGACGGTCAGGGTCCAGGGGCGTGATGCCCGCGACGCTGATTTTGTCACCCTCACCGCCGGCCTCGGTACGCGGGTCAATGCCCAGGGTCAGGTCGAAGTCGCGCAGACAGTCAATCCCGAGGAACTGCTGGCCTGGCGCAGCGGCAAGCTGATGTTCAGCAATGCCAGCCTGGCCGATGTGGTGGGGCAGGTTTCGCGTTACCGGGACAAGCCGTTGAGCGTCGCCACCCCGGCGGTCGGCAACCTGCGTCTGACCAGCGTGTTCAAGGTCAACGATACCGACGCCTTGCTCAAGGCCCTGCCGAGCATCCTGCCGGTGGCGGTCAGGAGCCGTGCCGACGGCAGCCAGGAAATATTTGCAAAATAGATTCAGGTTTTTTTCGAGTTCTTCGTCTTCTTGTTCAACTGCAACTGGTTTTCATTAACAGCCGCATATATTTGCGAACAACAGGACAAGGTCAGACGTGAACAACACACCCAACGCTCTATACCGGGCGATCCGCGACACACTGCCCAGCTCCCAGGCCTTTGCCCTGGCGCTCGCGGTCAGTGCCGTTGCCCCCCTGAGCCAGGCAGCCCAGGCCGATTCGACCATTCATATTCAGGCCCAGTCCTTGGCATCGGCCTTGAGCCAGTTGGGTCAGCAGACCTCTTTGCAAGTGTTTTTCAATCCGCAACTGGTGGCCGGCAAGCAGGCCCCGGCGGTAGACGGCAACCTGTCGCCGGAAGAAGCTTTGAACGTGCTACTGCGTGGCAGCGGCCTGGATTATGACCTCCGGGACGGTTCGGTCACCTTGCACGAGGCCGCTCCGACCGCCGCGGGCTCGTTGCAGTTGGCGCCGATGGATGTCAAGGTAGTGGGTGATTGGCTCGGCGACGCCGACCAGGCCATCGTGCAGAACCACCCAGGCGCGCGGACGGTGATTCGTCGTGAAACGATGATTGAGCAGGGGGCGATGAACGTCAGGGATGCGCTGCGTACCGTTCCCGGCGTGCAGGTGCAGGAAAGCAATGGTACGGGTGGCAGCGATATTTCCCTCAACGTCGGTGTGCGTGGCCTGACATCTCGTCTGTCGCCACGCTCCACCGTGCTGATCGACGGCGTGCCGGCGGCATTCGCGCCTTACGGCCAGCCGCAGTTGTCGATGGCCCCGGTGTCGGTGGGCAACCTGGACAGCATCGATGTAGTGCGGGGTGCCGGTTCCGTGCGTTATGGACCGCAGAACGTCGGCGGCGTGATCAACTTCGTGACTCGGGCGATCCCGCAGAAGTTTTCCGGTGAAATCGGCACGACCCTGGAAACCTCGCGTTATGGCGGTGTGAAGCACCTCGACACGGCATTCCTTGGCGGCACCGCCGATAACGGCTTTGGCGCGGCGCTGTTGTACTCCGGCGTAAAAGGCGAGGGTTTTCGCGAAAGCAACAACAGCAACGACATCAATGATGTGCTGCTTAAAACCCACTGGGCGCCGACCGATCAGGACGATTTCTCGCTTAACCTGCATTACTACGATGCCAATGCGGACATGCCGGGCGGCTTGACCCAGAAACAGTACGACGCCAATCCTTACCAGTCGGTGCGTGACTACGATAATTTCAGTGGCCGTCGCAAGGACATCTCCTTCAAGTACAAGCGGCAGGTGGATGACCAGACCCAGGTCGAAGTGCTGACCTACTACACCGACAGCTTTCGCGGCAGCCACATCGCCGCCCGCGACCAGAAGACCCTTGGCTCCTTCCCGCGCAGTTACTATACGTTGGGTGTCGAGCCGCGGGCGTCGCGGGTGTTCGAACTGGGCAACACCAGTCAGGAAGTCAGCGTCGGTTATCGCTACCTGCGTGAGGCGATGCACGAGTCCTCCAGCCGGCTGGCCTTGGTCAACAACGTTCCGACCATTACCCCGACCTCCGACGGCCATATCTTCCAGGACCGTACCGGTGGCACCGAGGCGCACGCCTTCTACATCGACAACAAGATCGATGTGGGCAAGTGGACAATTACCCCAGGTATCCGCTTCGAGCGCATTAATACCGACTGGCATGAGCGTGCGGTACTGGGCACCAGCGGCGTGCCGGTCCAAGAGAAAAACCGCAGCGTCAACAGCAACGAACCGCTGCCAGCCATTAGCGTGATGTACCACCTCTCCGATGCCTGGAAGCTGTTCGCCAACTACGAGACTTCCTTCGGCAGCCTGCAGTATTTCCAGGTGGCGCAGGGCGGTAACGGCAACAGCACCGCCAATGGCCTGCAACCGGAAAAGGCCAAGACCTACGAGTTGGGTACCCGGTATGACAACGGCATCTGGGGCGGTGAGATGACCCTGTTCTACATCGACTTCGCCGACGAACTGCAATATGTCAGCAACGATGTGGGTTGGACCAACCTCGGTGCGACCAAGCACCAGGGTATCGAGACCTCTGTGCACTATGATCTGTCGACGCTGAACCCACTGCTCGACGGCCTGACCGCCAACGCCGGCTTCACCTACACCAAGGCTACCTCCCAGGGCGATATTCCTGGCTTCAAGAATCGTGACCTGCCGTTGTATTCCCGTCAGGTGCTCAATGTCGGCCTACGTTATGCGGTCAACCGCTGGACCTACAACGTCGACGGCTTCGCTCGCTCGGTCCAGCATGCGCCGGGTACCGGGACCAACGCCGATGGTAGTTTCAATGGCAACTACATCACCGAGCCGACCGCCGATGGTCAGTACGGCAACATTCCCGGCTATATGACCTGGGATGCGCGTGGTGCCTATGACTTCGGGGCACAGTTGTCGAACTTGAAGCTGGGCGCGGGGGTGCGCAACATGTTCGACAAGCGCTACTTCACTCGCTCAAGCGATAACAATGCGGGGATCTACGTGGGGGAGCCGCGGACATTCTTCGTGCAGGCCAGTGTGGGGTTCTGATAGAACGTCTGTAGGAGTTGGCTTGGCGGAACGCCGCACCGCAGCGATTGTATCGAGGCGGTGCGCGATCATTTCGCAGTGCCTGGATCGCCGACAAGCCGACGCCTGCAAACACGGCATTAACTCAGACCCGCAAAATTTTTCCGCCGATCGCCGTGCCTAGCAGCATCAGCGCGATCAGCAGGAACGCCACGCTCAAGCTGCTGGCATGAGCGATAAAACCAATCGCCGCCGGCCCCAGCAAAATCCCCGCATAACCCAGGGTAGTAATCGCCGGTATGGCGATGTTTTGTGGCATGACCTGCTGTTTGCCCGTGGCGGTGTACAGTACTGGCACGATATTCGAACAGCCCGCACCCACCAGGGCGTAGCCGAGCAATGCCACTTCCCAGGCCGGTGCCAAGGTAGACAGCAGCAGGCCAGTCGCGGCGGTGATAGCGCCGATGACAATCACCTGCCTCCCGCCCAGGCGCCGGACGATGGCATCACCGGTCAGGCGGCCGAGGGTCATGGTCAGGGCAAAGGCGGCATAGCCGAGGCCTGCATAGGCATCCGGCACTTGGTGTTCGGCACTGAGAAACACCGCGCTCCAGTCGAGCATCGCACCTTCGGCGAGAAACACCACAAAACACAGCAGACCGATAAACAGCACCACGCCATGCGGCACGGCAAAGGCCGGACCGGAGCTTTCGCCGCCATGGGGCAGCAGGTGTGGGGCGGCCTTGAGCAGGGCCAGGATCAGGAGCACGACCACCACGCCTGTCGCCACCAATGGCGACAGGCCGAGACCGAGCAGAGCGCTGACCCCCGCGGCGCCGGCAATGCCGCCAAGACTGAACAAGCCATGGAAGCCCGACATCATGGTCTGGCCGCTGGCTCGCTCGACGATCACCGCTTGCAGATTGACCGTGGAGTCCACCGAGCCGAGTCCGGCGCCGAACAGGAACAGACTGATTATCAGCAACGAAGGGGTACTGACAGTGGCCAGCAGCGGCAAGGCGATACAGATCAGCGAGGTGCCGACGATCAGCACCCGCCGACAGCCGAAACGCGAAGCCAGGGCACCGGCTACCGGCATGGCGATGATCGAACCGACGCCCAGGCACAACAGCAGCAGACCGAGGGTGCCTGCATCGATCCCGGTGCGGGTCTTGGCAAAAGGCACCAGCGGTGCCCAGGCGGCGACGCCGAAGCCGGCGATAAAGAAGGCAATACGTGTCGACATCTGTTCCATGCGCCCCGGTTTGGTCGGGGCATGGGAAGGGAAGGCAGTCATGAAAAATCCTTGGCAATCGGGCAGACAACTGCGTGCAACGCTCCATCCTTGCACATCATGTCTTACACGGCGAGGCCAAGGTCTCGCGAAGGAGCGCCTTGCTGTGGAATCAGCCGCGGCGACGGGCGTCCAGGCTGAGGCGACCGGCACCGAAGGCCAGCACTTGCAACAGGCCACCGGCCATTGCGATGTTCTTGAAGAAGTGGGTGAACTGGTTCTGGTCCGCCAGGTGATTGTGGAAGGCCAGGGCGGCCGCTACAGTGAAGACAGCCATCACCAGGGCCACCAGACGGGTCCGGTAGCCGAGAATCAGCAGCAGGCTGCCGCCGATTTCGACGACGATTGCCACGATCAGCGCCAGTTGCGGAAACGGCAGGCCGGCCGAACCGATATAGCCGAGTATGGCGCTGGGGTTGGTCACCTTGGAAAAACCGGAAATCAGGAAAATAGCGCTGATCAGAATCCGTCCGGCGAGAGCAACAGCGGCAGATGCCGAAGTACTGTCGGATGTCGAGTTGAGGGCGCTATGGTTGGTTGTGCTTTGGGACATGGTCAATACCTTCAAAAAAGCGGCGCGACCCCGATGGCGCGTCGAACTGGTGAACAGTCTGCCATTAGCGTAACGTCCGTAATAGTCGAATAATTTCGAGTGTCAGGTTCGATTTTTTAGAACGTTTAACCTATCCATGCGATCGCCGAGACCCTGTCATGAACCTCAATCCGGGAACTCCCACTCTCGATCAACTGCGAGTGCTGCTGACCGTCGTCGAAACCGGCAGTTTCGCTGGGGCTGCGCGCAAACTCAGCCGCGCCACCTCGGTGATCAGCTACACCATCGCCAATCTGGAGCACCAACTGGGGGTGCAGTTGTTCGACCGCATCACCACCCGCAAGCCACAACTGACCGATGCCGGTCGCACGGTGCTGGCTGAGGCCCGGACCATTTATAACGGTGTAGATGGCCTGCGGGCAAAGGTCAAGGGCCTGTTGCAGGGGTTGGAGGGCGAAATCCACCTGGTGGTCGATGTGATGTTGCCAGCGGCGCGCCTGGTGGATGTGCTCAAAGGGTTTCGCCGCGAATTTCCCACGGTACTTCTGCACCTGCACATGGAGGCGTTGGGAGCGGTGGCGCAACTGGTGCTGGAGAGACGCGCCATCGTCGGTGTCAGTGGCGTTTCCAGTCACGGCCTGGCCGGGCTGGAGCGGGTCGGAGTGGGGAATGTCGAGCTGGTTTCGGTGGCGTCGCCCGAGCACCCGCTGGCGCAGGAACTGAACCTGCCAGGCGCCGTGCGCGAACATGTGCAATTGGTGTTGTCGGACCGTTCGACCCTGACGCGCAACCAGGAATTCAGTGTGTTGGGGACCCGCACCTGGCGCCTGGCAGACCTGGGATCGAAGCTGATGCTACTGCGCGAGGGTGTGGGCTGGGGCAACATGCCCGCGCCGATGGTTGCCGAGGACCTGGCCAGCGGGCGCCTGGTGCGTCTGGACCTGCCGGATATGCGCGACGAGCCCTACGGCCTCGATGCGATCTACCGCACCGACACGCCACCGGGGCCAGCGGCTTCCTGGCTGATTGCGCGGCTGCGGGCGCAGATTGACTCGCCGCTCGGTGACCCGGTCCGGTAGGCGCTTTCAGCGCAGGCGAGTGACGATATCCGCGATACTGCTCAAGACATCCCGGGCCAGTTTCGCGCAGCGCTCGCCGGACCAGCCGGTGCGAGCGTCTGGTGCGTCGTTGTTGTCCTTGAAGGGCATTTCCAGGGTCAGTGACAGGCAATCGTACTGTTGGCCGACGCTGTTGCACGCCAGGGTCATATTGGCTGCACCGGGCAGGTTTCGGACGTAGCCGTGGGTGGTCTGGAAGTCTCGGGTCAGGGCTTTCAGGTGACCGCGAAAATGCTGCTCCAGATCGGCGATACGGGTGCTATAGCCTGGATTGCCTTCGCAACCGACGGTGAACACATAGGGGATTTCCTCATCGCCATGGATATCGAGGAACAGGTCGACCCCGTAGTGAGCCATCTGCTGCTGGACAAAGAACACTTCAGGGCTAATTTCCTGGCTGGCATTCTGCCAGGCGCGGTTCAGGTCCTGACCCATGGCATTGGTCCGCAGATGACCATGGAACGCGCCGTCAGGGTTCATGTTGGGCACCAGGTACAGATCGGCGGCGGCCAGCAGCGCTTTCAGGCGCGGATCGTGCCGCTCCTGCAGGCGCTTGATCACACCCTCCATGAACCACTCGGCCATATGCTCGCCCGGATGTTGCTGGGCGATGATCCAAACCTTGCGTCGACCCTGCGCGCCATTGCCCGTTCTCAGTAGCTGGATATCCCGACCCTCGACGCTTTTGCCGGTGGCCAGCAGTTCGGTGCCGGCATGGCTCAGAGCCTGTTTGATCAGCCAGTCATGACGCTTGCGGCTGTAGGGTTCGAAATAGGCGAACCAAGCCTGGGGTTGCTCGGCCCGGAATTGTATATGCAGGCTTTCGCCGTCGAAGCGCGTATCGGTGCGAAACCAGTCGCGATGATCGTGGGAGGCGGCGGCGCGATAACCGGTCCAGGCCTTGCTGTACGAAGACTGGCTGGCATTGCTCAGTTCAAAAGTATAGGTCCGTCCCGCTTGCAGGCCTTCGACCTTGAAATGGAACCATTGGAAGTGATGACTGCGGGTGTCTGGCTCGATGGCCAGCAGCAGGTGCCACGGGTTGCTGGCATCCAGTACCTGAATATTGCCGCTGTCGAAGTCGCTGCTGATTTTGAGTGAGGGCAGAACCACGGTCATAGTCTGTGTACCTGAATATGCTGTTTTTGTGGTTGCTACTGTACACGGCTGGCGGTGGTTGGCCGAGCCGGGGAAAGCCCGGAGCGGCGAAGAAGGCGTCGCCCCGAGGGTGTGCCAGCCTGTGTTTGTGCTATTGATTCTCAAATACTTCCACGGTTTTTCCGCTCAGTTGTCTCGACCTGCGGACTTTCGCTCATGGATATTCCTTTGCTATCATGCGCGCCATCGCGACTGCCCCATCAAGATGGCAGCGCCAAAGTCTTCATTAGCCTGAAGCGAAGCCCGTAAACGGGTGAAAAAAAGACCCGGCAAAAAGCCGGGTCAAAAACCGTGATTAGCCTGATGAGGAGATAATCCAGGAGTCCGACCTAAGGTCTCCGGGTTATCGACTGATCTTCCGACCAGCTGCTTGCAATAATAATCATTATCATTTGCAAGTCAAATGTTTTCCTGTCCCTTTTGGAAATTATTTTTCCAATCCTCTTCAGACTCCAGTTTTTTCGTGAGCTGCCTGGTACTGGCGGTACGTTAGTGCCCTTCACATTCCTGGACATTCCGCGCTGAGGGCGCGATCGACCATGGCCTTGGCCATGTCGACCATGTACACCACGGAAAAGGCCAGGTCGCGGGATGAACCCTGCAGGGCATCGGCTGCTTCATACGCCGTGGCGGCGGCACACCGTAGCAGGTCCGAGGCGTGGACCATCGCTTCCTCGACGCTGAGGTTCTCGCGCACGGCGAACAGCCTGTCGGTGTCGGGCCAGCAGGCAGTCTCGTCGGAGAGGGCGCCTGAAACGGCGGGTTTCAAATAATAATCGAGTGCGCGTTGGGCCGCATGCCTCCCCTTGAGTGAATTACAGGGGGGCATGGTGTGGATATCGGTCATGTGCTTGGGTGTGGAAGTCATGGAAAACCTGCCTTTGAGGAAGAAGTCGCATCAGCATCACAAGATTAGTACTAACTGTATTTTTATGTTTGTAATATATAATACAGCTTGTGTATTGAACGGCGGAATACAGCCCGTATTGTTCCGCTCATGGATAAATGGATTGCCTTGGTGAGAGCCAAGCTGCGCGAGCTAGACCTCACGCAAGAGAAACTCGGAGAACGCGTTGGGGTATCCCAAGGCGGTGTCGGTCATTGGCTGAACAAACGGCGCCAGCCGGATCTCGACAGCATGAACAAGGTTCTTCGGGCGCTGGGGCTCGGGCATCTGGAGGTCGTGCTGGTGATCCGTGACTGTTCGGTGGCGGTGCAGGAGCCTTCGCAGCGGGATGGACAGGCCTATGACATCACCTCGGCGTTTCGCTACCCGGTCAGCGATTGGCATTCGGTGATGCCGGCGCGGGAGACGAAAGCCCAGAGCTACGGTAAGACGCACTATGAAGTGACCGATCATTACGCCTCGGGAGCCGCGTTCTGGCTGAAGGTGGCGGGAGATGCGATGACCGCGCCGATGGGCACCAGCGTCCCCGAGGGCATGCTGATTCTGGTGGACCCCGATCTCGATGCCGAGCCCGGCAAGCTGGTGATTGCGCGTCTACGGGGCAGTGAGGAGGCGTTTTTTCGCCAATGGGTGGAGGAGGGGGGCCAGCGCTACCTGAAGCCGCTGAACCCAACCTATCCGAAGATTCTGTTTACCGACGACTACAGCATTATCGGTGTGGTCGTACAGGCCACCACCAAGTTCTGAAGGCTGACCCGCGACAGGGACGGCCTTCAGGATCCAAACGCTTTGCGGGCAAGCCTTGCTCCCAGTCGGACTTTGAGCAAGGCTACGGATTTCATGAGCCCCAACCTGCCGGCGACATCGGGTTAATCCAGTTCCACCAAGGCACTGCCTTCGCTGACCATCTCGCCTTCCTGGCAATACAGCGCCTTGACCACACCCGCCTGGGGCGCACGAATGCTGTGTTCCATCTTCATGGCTTCGAGCACCACCAGTTGGGTTCCGGCCTCGACACTCTGGCCGACTTGTACCAGTACCCGGACGATGCTGCCGTTCATGGGCGCCGTCAGTCCGTCCTGATGGCCATGGCTGGCCTCCACGGCGGCAATCGGGTCATGGCTGCCGATCGCCAACAGTTCGCCTTGCCATTGCAGGTAGAGGCTGTCGCCTTGGCGGATCGCCCGGTAGCGGCGGCGAATACCCTGGCGGTCGATGGACAGTGACTCGCCGTGCAACGCGACCCCTGCGTCCCGGCCCGGATCCAGTGTCAGGGCCCGGTCTTCGCCCTGGCAGCTCAGGTGCAGCGTGGTTTCGGCTGGCAGCCCGCTGCGAAAGCCGTTGCCACTGGCCCAGGGTGAGCCCGGATCATCCGTGCGTGTCGCCGTAGCCTGACTGTGGGACCATGCCAGGGCCGCCACCTGCCAGAACTCATCGCAGAGTTCGTCGGCAGCCGGCAGCAGTTGTTCCTGATAGCGGGGGATAAAGCCGGTATCCAGTTCCGCGGCGGCGAAAGCCGCATGGCCGATGATCCGCCGCAGGAAAGCGAGGTTGGTCTTCAGGCCGCCGACGGCGAATTCGTCGAGCATCGCCAGCAAGCGCAGGCGCGCCTGTTCGCGGGTTTCGCCCCAGGCGATCAGCTTGCCGAGCATCGGGTCATAGAAGGACGACACCCTGTCGCCTTCGGCCACGCCGCTGTCGATTCGGCGTCCCGGCCCGGCGCCGGATTCGCGGTAGACCTCGAGGCGTCCGGTGGCGGGGAGAAAATCATTGCTCGGATCCTCGGCATACAGGCGCACCTCAATGGCATGCCCGTGCAGCGGCACCTGTTCCTGGCTCATTGGCAGGGCTTCGCCGTTGGCGACGCGGATCTGCCAGGCCACCAGGTCGAGACCGGTGATGGCTTCCGTAACCGGGTGCTCGACCTGCAGGCGGGTGTTCATCTCCATGAAAAAGAATTCGCCGCGTGAATCCAGCAGGAACTCCACGGTACCGGCTCCGACATAGCCGATAGCCTTGGCCGCGCGTACCGCCGCTTCGCCCATGGCTTCGCGCAGTGGCGGGCTCAGGCCTGGTGCCGGGGCCTCCTCGACGACTTTCTGGTGACGGCGCTGAATCGAGCAGTCGCGCTCGTTGAGGTACAGGCAGTGGCCATGTTGATCGGCGAACACCTGGATTTCCACATGACGAGGCTTGAGCAGGTATTTTTCCACCAGCATCCGCGAATCGCCGAACGACGACTGCGCCTCGCGCTGCGCCGAGGCCAGGGCTTCGGCCAGTTGGCTGACGTCCTCGACCACCTTCATGCCCTTGCCGCCACCACCCGCGGTGGCCTTGAGCAGGACCGGATAGCCGATCAGCTCGGCCGCCTCGCGGAAGGTATCCAGGTCCTGGTCCTCGCCGTGATAACCGGGCACCAATGGCACGCCAGCGCTGGCCATCAGCGCCTTGGCCGCGGACTTGCTGCCCATGGCCTCGATGGCGGCGGCGGGCGGGCCGAGGAAGATCAGCCCGGCATCTTCGATAGCCCTGGCGAACTTGGGGTTTTCCGAGAGAAAACCATAGCCGGGGTGAATCGCCTGCGCACCGCTGGCTCGGGCGGCGGCGATCAATTTGTCGATCTGCAGATAACTCTCGGCGGCCTTGTTGCCGCCCAGGTCGACGCGGATATCGGCTTCGCGGCAGTGACGGGCATCACGGTCGACGCTGCTGTGTACGGCGACGGTGGTCAGACCCATGGCCTTGGCGGTACGCATGACCCGGCAGGCGATTTCGCCGCGGTTGGCGACCAGAAGGGCGGTGATAGCGGGGGCGCTCATCAACGGGGCTCCTTGGCAGTCAGTTCGGCTTGCCAGCCCGGTGGGCGTTTTTGCAGGAAGGCGCGCAGGCCCTCCTGGCCTTCGGGGCTGACCCGGATACGGGCAATGGCGTTTTCGCAGTAGCGCCGCAGGGATGGGCTGAGCACGCCACTGCCAACTTCGCGCAACAGTTCCTTGGTTCCACGCATCGCCTGGGGACTGTTGAGCAGCAGATTGTCGACCCATGCCTCGACCTGGCGATCCAGTTCGGTCGCCGGGTAGCTTTCGGCCAACAGTCCCAGTTCACGGGCACGCAGGCCGCTGAAGCGTTCGGCGGTCAGGGCGTAGCGGCGGGCGGCGCGCTCGCCGATGGCCTGGACCACGAACGGACTGATCACCGCCGGGGCCAGGCCGATGCGCACCTCCGACAGGCAGAATTGGGCATCGTCGGCGCCGATGGCCATATCGCAACAACTGATCAGCCCCAGTGCGCCGCCGTAGGCTGCACCTTGCACCACGGCCAGGGTCGGGACTTTCAGGCGGGCCAGGTTGTACATCAGTTCGGCCAGTTCGCGGGCGTCGTCGAGGTTGGTCCGGTAGTCCAGTTCGGCCGATTGCTGCATCCAGCCCAGATCGGCGCCGGCGCTGAAGTGTCGACCGCGGGCACGCAGTACCAGAAAGCGCAGGGACGGGTTGGCCTGGACCTTGTCCAGGGCGAGGATCAATTCGCGGATCATTTCGGCGTTGAAGGCGTTGTGCTTGTCTTCACGGCTGAGCCAGAGGGTGGCGAAGCCGCGTGGGTCGGTCTGTAGTTCCAGGGTGTTGAAATCGGTCATAGTGTCGAGTCCTGTGCAGCTTTTTGTAGGCATTGGCCGGCTCATCGCGGTCACATCCGAAACACGCCGAAACGGCTCGGTTCGCTCGGCGCATTGAGCGAGGCCGAGAGCGCCAGGCCAAGGACCTCGCGGGTCTGTGCCGGATCGATCACCCCGTCGTCCCACAGCCGTGCGCTGGAATAGTACGGATGGCCCTGATGCTCGTACTGGTCGAGGATCGGTTGCTTGATCTGGGCCTCCTGCTCGGCTGAAAACCCTTGGCCGGCGCGCTCGCTCTGTTCGCGCTTGACCTGCACCAGTACGCCCGCCGCCTGTTCGGCGCCCATTACGCCAATCCTCGCGTTGGGCCACATCCACAGGAAGCGCGGATCGTAGGCGCGGCCACACATGCCGTAGTTGCCGGCACCGAAGCTGCCACCGATGATCACGGTGAATTTCGGCACCCTGGCACAGGCTACGGCGGCCACCAGCTTGGCGCCGTGCTTGGCGATGCCGCCGGCCTCGTATTTCTGACCGACCATGAAGCCGGTGATGTTCTGCAGGAACAGCAGCGGGATGCCGCGTTGGCAGGCCAGCTCGATAAAGTGCGCGCCTTTCTGCGCGGCTTCGGCGAAGAGAATGCCATTGTTCGCCAGGATCGCCAGGGGATAACCGTGCAAGTGGGCAAAACCGCAGACCAGGGTGGTGCCGAACAGCGCTTTGAACTCATCGAAGACCGAGCCGTCCACCAGCCGGGCGATCACTTCTCGCACGTCGAAGGGCTGCTTGGCATCGGCCGGAATCACTCCATACAATTGCTCGGCAGCGTGGAGCGGAGCAATCGGTGTGCGTTGTTGTAACTGGCCGAGCTTGCGCCAGTTGAGGTTGGCGACACTGCGTCGAGCCAGGGCCAGGGCGTGTTCATCGCTGTCTGCGTAATGGTCGGCGACCCCGGAAATCCGGCAGTGCACATCGGCGCCGCCGAGGTCTTCGGCGCTCACCACTTCGCCGGTGGCGGCTTTTACCAGAGGCGGGCCAGCGAGGAAGATGGTTGCCTGCCGGCGGACCATAATCGCTTCATCGGCCATCGCCGGCACGTAGGCACCGCCGGCGGTGCAGGAGCCCATGACCACGGCGATCTGCGGGATGCCCATGGCGCTCATGTTGGCCTGATTGAAGAAAATCCGCCCGAAGTGCTCGCGGTCCGGGAACACCTCGTCCTGGCGCGGCAGGTTGGCGCCGCCGGAGTCCACCAGGTAGATGCACGGCAGGCGGTTTTGCTGGGCGATGGCCTGTGCCCGCAGGTGTTTTTTCACGGTCAATGGGTAGTAGGAGCCGCCTTTGACCGTCGCGTCGTTGGCGACGATCATGCATTCGACCCCTTCGACGCGACCGATGCCGGCAATCAGTCCGGCAGCCGGAACGTCTTCGCCGTAGACCTCATACGCCGCCAACTGGCTGATTTCCAGGAACGGCGAGCCCGGATCGAGCAGGCGGTTGATCCGTTCGCGCGGCAACAGCTTGCCCCGCGAGGTGTGCCGCTCCTGGGCCTTTGGCCCACCGCCTTGCTGGACTTGGACCAGCAGCGAGCGCAGGGCCATGACCTGTTCGAGCATCGCTGCGCGGTTGTCGGCAAACTCCGCCGAGCGCGAGTTGAGTTGCGTGTGCAGAATTGCCATGTGTGCGCCCCTCAGCGGGTTTCGTTGAACAATTCGCGACCAATCAGCATGCGGCGGATCTCGCTGGTGCCAGCGCCGATTTCATACAGCTTGGCGTCGCGCAGCAGGCGTCCGGCGGGGAATTCGTTGACGTAGCCGTTACCGCCGAGGATCTGGATCGCCTCCAGGGTCATCTGGGTCGCCCGTTCGGCGCTGTAGAGAATCACCCCGGCGGCGTCCTTGCGCGTGGTCTCGCCGCGCTCGCAGGCGCGGGCCACGGCGTACAGATAGGCACGGCTGGCGTTGAGCTGGGTGTACATGTCGGCGATCTTGCCCTGGATCAGTTGGAACTCGCCGATACTCTGGCCGAACTGCTTGCGGTCGTGGATATAGGGCACCACCAGGTCCATGCAGGCCTGCATGATTCCGGTCGGGCCACCGGAGAGCACCACGCGCTCGTAGTCGAGGCCGCTCATCAACACCTTGACGCCGCCGTTGAGGGTGCCAAGGATATTTTCTTCCGGCACCTGGACATCATCGAAGAACAGCTCGCCGGTGTTGGAGCCACGCATGCCGAGTTTGTCGAATTTGTGGCCTCGGCTGAAGCCTTTCCAGTCGCGTTCGACGATAAATGCGGTGATGCCGTGCGCGCCTTTCTCCAGGTCGGTCTTGGCGTAGATCACGTAGGTGTGGGCGTCGGGGCCGTTGGTGATCCAGGTCTTGCTGCCGTTGAGCACATAGTGATCGCCGCGTTTGTCGGCACGTAACTTCATCGAGACCACGTCGGAGCCGGCGTTGGGTTCGCTCATGGCCAGGGCGCCGATATGTTCGCCACTGATCAGCTTGGGCAGGTAACGGTTTTTCTGCTGGTGATTTCCGTTGCGGTTGATCTGGTTGACGCAGAGATTGGAGTGCGCACCGTAGGAGAGGGCCACCGAGGCAGAGCCGCGACTGATTTCTTCCATCGCCAGCACATGGGCCAGGTAACCGAGGCCGGCGCCGCCATATTCTTCCGGCACAGTGATGCCCAGCAGACCCATGTCGCCGAGCTTGCGCCACATGTCGGCGGGGAACAGGTTGTCCACGTCGATTTGCGCCGCCCGTGGCGCCAGCTCCCGGGCAACGAAGCCCTGCACCTGGTCGCGGAGCATGTCGAGGGTTTCGCCGAGGTCGAAGTTCAGGGTCGGATAGCTCATGGGGCACCTTTTGTTATGGGATGAGCAAGGCAAGGGTATGCGTGATGATTTACCTTTACGTTAACGTAAATACGATGAGGCCCGCTGTCAATTGAACATTTTCCATGGGTCTGTTTGGGCCGCTTCAGGGAGAGACCGCGAGAGCCGGGCAAGCCCGGCTCTCGCGCAAACCGCGTTGTTCACTACTGTGACGCGAAATCAGCTCGTCAGCCCATGCTCCTGCAACGCTTGTGCGGTCAGGCGCACCATTTCGTCGTTGTGCTCACGTCCGATGGCTTCGTAGAGAGCCTGGTATTCAGCGTCGTTCATGGGCCGGGCAAACACCTCCTGCTCGGACTTGCCCAAGGTGCGGGCCGAAGCTTTTATAACGGCTTGTAGCCGGGCCTTTTCCTCCTCGGACAGATTCCCATTGTTGAACCAGCGCTCCTGTGCCGATTGCAGGTCCAGCAGCGCGTCGCTCTTCGTATCGCGCAGCACCTCTTTCTCGCTGAGTTCCTGCAAATACTGGATCTCCAAGTATTCCTTCCAGAACGTTTGCTTGACGAGCTGTACAACTCCATCCAACGGCTGCCGTTCCTGTTCGAGGATGGCCTGGTAAGCGGTCTCTATCTGGGTCGGATCGACCCCGGCAATTCTTCCGTAATGCATCTTGGTGGCCTGCCAAGGCAGTTCCAGGCGCTCCCCCAGACCGACGCGAAAGGCCAGGTAGATTTCCGCTTCATCGGGATTTCGACCCTTGCTCCGGCGTTCATTGATCACGGCCCGAGCCTGGGCGTTGACGCGATCCAGGCGCGACTTACCCTTTGCCAGTTGCAGCAGTTTCAACTCGGTCTTGCTGGCGTCCGGCTCGATGTAGGCTTCATGCACCAGCACGTCGAGGCCCATGTCGCTGAACGCCACGGTGACTCCATCGGCACAGGCGTCCGATTGTGGGGCATTGGCCTTGGCGAAGAGTTTCTCGCGCAGGGCGGTGTCTTTGGCGGCGGCGCTGACCATGCGCTGGACCTTGTCCTTGAGCTTGGGGCGCGCAACCTCATCGCCAAAGTCGGCGGACTCCCTGAGATCGCCAATCACCCGGAAAAAAGCTTCGGACTGTTCGATCGGCTCCTCGCCGGCCAAGCGCATCCAGGCGTCGCGAAACGCCTCCTGCTCCTGGTTGTCGAGCCCTTCCACCCAGGCACTTTCATCTCGTGAGATCGGCTGGCGCGAGCCCTGGGGGCTATGTATCGGCGATTCGTCGTCGCTAAGGCTGGCGTCCGAATCCGAGTCGTTCGGGATGTCGAGCCCCAGGTCTATCCCCGTTTCCGTGTGGTAGTCCACGGCGTCATCTATAAAGTCCCCTTCGATGGGGTTGTTATAGAGATTGATCGCACTGGCAATGCGTTGTCCCTCTTCGCTGGTGTCGAGGGCCGATTCCGGGATAGTGGTCAGGTGGTTGGCGCTCAGGTCCAGACGGGTCAACCCCGGCAGTGCCTGGTAGCCGGTCGGCCACTGAGTGAGGCCGGTGTTGCGCAGGTCGATATGGGTCAATTCGAGCATCATGCTGAAGTCCGGCGAACGGCCCAAGGCCGGATTGTTGCCCAGGTTCAGATCCTGCAGGTGGGTCAGCCCGGAGAGCAGGGTGGTGGTTCCCTCGTTCAGGACGATATGGTTGCCGCTCAGGTTGAGGTGAGTCAGTTCGGACATCGAGCCCAGTGCCGGTGGGATCTCGGTCAGGGCGCCGCCACTGATATGCAGACGGGTTAGCTGGGGGAAACCCTCCAGAAAACTGTTCAGTCCCTGGATCATGCTCGGGTGGGACAGACTTAGGACCAATTCGGTGACATGGTTGAAATTGGCCGACAGCGCCGGTAGACGGGAGGTCGTGCCGTAAAATACGAAGCTGAGCCGGTAGCCTTGCTGGGGTGAGCTTTGAAAGGCTTCCCGGCGCCAGCATTGCTTGATCGATCTGGCAATATAGAACCTGGCGGTTCTTCCCATGTGGGGTTCGGGCGGTGTATTGATCCAGGTTTCGAGCTCGGTGCACAACGTGTTGTACTCGATTTCCAGTTCTTCGAGGCGGTGTACCGCCGCGACGTCGTTGAGGCCGCGTATGCCGAGAAACACTTCGACCTGCCGCCAGGAGTGCTCGGGGTAGAGGCGTTGCGCCAGTGTGGTGAAGGCCAGTGAGCGTGAGCCCGGGGTTCTTTCTCCCGCCTCGGGGCCGGCGGCCGACGAACTGGGGCGACGAGCGGCCAGGCGCATGGGCGGTGTTTCATTGGGCTTGGTGGGGGGGGCACCAAGGAGTTTTTCCATCTCCTTGCGTGGCGGCAATGGTTGATCAAGCACGGTCTGCTTCAGGCTGGCCGCCTCATGCGGGCTGGAAAAGCCCAGGGCCTTGCGCTCGGTGTCGGGCAGGGCGTGCAGGACGCTGCTGTACAGATTGTCCGGGCCATGCAGTTCCTGGCCCAGGGCGTCATAGGCCTCGTACTGGCCGTCATTTTTGACCAGCACCTTGCGAATCGGTGCCTGCTCCGTGCCAAGGCTGTCGAGCAGTGACCCGCTGAAATGAGGCTCGCGTATTTCCAGGCGAACCTGGTCCGACCAGCCCGGCAGCTTGCCGATCTGGCTGAGGATCAGCTTGTCGGTATCGGGGTTGTTCGTCGCGTCGAGGTACAGGCCTTCCCGGGTTCGCGCCAGGCGCAGATTGCGGCTGTAGTAGCGGGCCTCTTCGGCCAGTCGCAGGGGGACGCGTTTAGCGTCGAGCAGGATCCGCCGCTCGGCCGGATTGGCGTTTCGGGACAATTCATCGGCGATTGGCGTAGACAGATCCGCAAACGCCTGGCGGATCACCGCGACGGCGGGGTCGTTGCTCTGGGTGCGGTAGCTGTAGTGGGAGTCGAACAGGGCCGTCCGACGGTTCACGGCTTGGGTCGCGAGTTTCTGCCTGAGGGCCACGGTACGGGCATCCAGGCTGATGGGGCCGGCGCCGAAGTCCTCGCCCAGCAAGTTGCGGATTTCGCTTTCGTCGAGGTTTTCCAGGACCTTTTGCAGCAACTGGTTGGCGTTGAGTCCGGGCCAGCGCAGGTCGATGCGCTGTAAGGCTTGCGCCTGACCGGCGGGATATTCCTTCAGTGCGGCGCCATGGCGGTCCAGCAGGCGTAACACTTTCGAGGATGGCCAGACCGGCTCGCTGGTCAGCAGTTGCAGTTCCATGTGCAGTTCGTCCAATGAACTGTTGGCCGCGCCGCCGCTTTGCAGGCGTTGCACCAGGCGCTTGAGGTCGCGGTCGAGCTTGAAGCGCGTCACGCTGTCTTCGAGCAGGGCCGGGGGCGGTTCTTGGTCCAGGTGTACTCGGCGCAGGATAGCGTCGTCGACCTCGCTCAGTTGCATGATTTTTTTTGCCGACGCCGAGTCCAGACTCGCCGCGTCGGGCCCTAGTCGGGTAAATAGCTGCGGTTGTTGCCACTTCAGGGGCTCTTCGAATTCATGCAGCCAGGCACCCTTGCCGTTGTATTGGACCAGCGGGGCGTAGGCGTCGGGGTTGCTCGGGTGTTGCAGGCGCAAGCGCCTGGCGGATGCGCCGGGGCTGAGCTGGTAATGGCGGCCGTTGAGACCCAGGTAGGTTTTATTCTGATGGCGATAGAGTCCCGCAGTATCGGCTTCGAGCAGCGGCGTGTCGGGCAGTTTGTGTTCATAGGGTGTCAGATCAGGTTTCCACAGTGCCGGCTCGCCTTGGGGGGACTTGATTGGCTTGAGTCCCTCGATAAACGCCGCTCCTTCGACATCCCGCGCCAGGGCGGACCCCGCCCCTAGCAGTTCGACGTTCAGCAGCACGCCGATAAAACCGAGCACCGCCTGCATTTTCTCCTCATGGCGCCATTCTTCGATGCCGTTGTAGATCTGCACGATCATTTGCGCTGCGGCCACCGCAAGCATGGCTTCGCCGAGCCCGGGCACCAGGAACAACAGGTTGATGCCCCAGTTCAGCAGCGAGTGCAGGCGCGCGGTACGGGTCTTCTTATCTTCGTCGTCGGTGGGTACCGCGCTGACGCGAGCATCGTCGAGTTTCTTGACCGTTTGCAAGGCGCAGAACTCGTCGATCGGGTTATCGCCCAGCGGGCTTTTCTCCAGGTGCAGGTCGGCTTGCGGGGCCGGCTTGCGCCGCCCATCCACCGGGTCGAGCGGGTTCAGGCATGCGTCGAGGGCGTGGAAGCATGCCGGTTGAGTGCGCAAGTGAACATAGCGCTTGAAGAACGCCTGGAAGGTTTTATCCCTAAGCCGTTCACGTAGCTCATCGTGGAATGCGTTGAAGGAGGGGTAGCGCTTGACGGCCTGTTGCGGGTCGCCCGACAGGTAGGCCACGCAGGGCAGCTCGCCAGTGCTGGAAGGGACGCTGTGTTCGATCAGCAGCACGCCCTTGAGCAATGCGCCCCAAGCGCCGCTATCGACGTTCGGGAAGTCGAGCAGGGTCAGGGAGTAGCAGTGCGCCGGGCGATTGTCCCAGTGGGGTTCCTGCGTGGTGTCCAGCAGGCTTTGCAGCATCTGGTAGGCCGATTGATCCACATGGCCTTTGATTAGGGCGATTTGCGCCTGCACCGCCAGTTCATCGCGTGCCTGTTGCTCGAAGAGCACCTTGTAGACGGGGCTTGAATGACCTCGCTGGGTGGGTAGGAGAAAGTGTTCGACGTGTCGCTTGTACTGGCCACCGAGGTCGAGTCGGCGGCAGACGGCGGCGAAGTCTGCGGGCGTGATGGGCTTGTTCAGGACCGCGGTACTTTTACGCAGGATGGCCGAGCCGCTGTCAAAACCGAATCGGCCGGTTTCGCCGCTTTCGAAATTCTGCAGAGCGGCTTGCAGCAGGCTCTGTACGAGGGTGCTCTCCTGGCGTGGGGTGCCAAGGGTGGCGGCGGCCAGGATATGGACGTGGCGAAGTTGGTCGCGGTGAATGTCCAGGCCCGCGCCGTAGTGCTCGTCCAGGGCCTTGGACAGTAGCGGGGCGGCAAAGTCCCTGACGCTTTTGAAACCTCGCAGATGGTGCGCCAGGGCGGCTTTGGAGGCTTGGCTGCGCTTGAGTCGTGTGGCGAATACCTGGCGTCGCTCAAGGGACGCCTGGGTTAGCCAGGATGGCAGTTGCTTGAGGATCAGGCGATGGTTGCGGGTCGATTCTACCAGTGCAACGGGGGTGGCAGGTGTGGTTTGCTGGGGACTCATAAAGATCAACTTCTTCCGTGAACAGGACTTTCAGCTTATGCCTAATACGCCTGGGTAAAAGTTGAAAAAGTTGAACTTAATCAGTTGGTTAATATGAACAATTTGAACCTGTAAAATAGCCCGTTATGGCCCTCTGGCAGGCATCTGGTGCTAACGGGCCCTGAGGTATCGAAGCGTCGGAGGCCAGAAGTTGGCCCTCCAACTGCGCGCCCTGGAGCGAAAGGCACGCCGGTTGGAGATGATGCGGGGTCACTGCGCGCTGATTTTTAAAACAATCGATTATTTCATGGGTGATAAGGGCCAGTGCGTGCGAAGGCGGTTCGCTCGTTGGCAAAGATCAACTGCTCAGTCCGTGTTCGCCCAGCGCTTGCTGGGTCAGGCGCTCCATTTCGTCAGTGGTTTCACGCCCGATAGATTCGTAGAGTGCCAGGTATTCGGCGTCGGTCATGGCTTGTGCGAACACCTGCTGTTCGGATTGGCCCAGTATGTCGGCCAAGGCCTTCATGGACGTTTGCAGGGCGGTCTTTTCATCCGCCGACAAGTTCCCGTTGTTGAACCAGCGTTCCTGCGCCGCTTGCAGGTCCAGCAGCGCCGAGCCCTTGTAATTGCGTAGCGCCTCTTTCTCGCTGAGCTCCTGTAGATATTGGATATCCAGGTATTCCTTCCAGAATTCCTGCTTGACGATTTGCCCGACCACGTCCATGGGTTGGCGCTCCTGGTCAAGGATGGCTTGGTAAGCTTCATACAATTGCGCCTGGTTGATGCCGGCAATGTCGCCGTAAAGCATCTTCGAGGCCTGCCAGGGCAGTTCAAGTCGCTCGGCCAGCCCAATACGATAAGCCAGGTAGATTTCCGCCTCATCGGGATGTCTGCCCATGGCCTTGCGCTTGTTGATCAGTATTCGGGCCTGCGCGTTGACGCGATCCAGGCGCGATTTGCCCCTGGCCAGTCGTAACAGTTTCGCCTCGATCTGCAGGACATCCGGCTCGGCATACGCTTCATGCAACAGCACGTCGAAACCCATGTCGCTGAAGGCTACGGCGATGCCGTCGGCGCAGGCATCGGTTTGCGGTGAGTTGGCCTTGGCGAAGAGTTGTTCACGTACCTTGGTGTCTCTCATCGCGGCGCGCACCATGCGTCGCACTTTGTCGATGAGCGACGTGCGAGCCGTCTCGTCGCCATAGTCGGCCGACTCCTCCAGGTCGCCGATCACCCGGAAAAACGCCTCGGATTGAGTGATCGGTTCTTCGCTGGCCAGTTGCAGCCAATCGTTGCGAAAATCCTCCTGTTCGCTGCCGTCGAGCCCTGGCAACCAGGGTCGTTCGTCCCGTGACGCGGGGCCTGGCGAGCCCAGCGGGCTATGCGCCGGTTCGTCGTCGCTGCTCAGGTCGGCATCCGGATCCGAGTCGGACGGCAGGTCCAGGCCGAAGTCGATGTCGGTTAGTGCGTGGTACTCGCTGGCGTCTTCCAGGTAGTCACTTTCGATGGGGTTGCCATAGAGGTTCAGCGCTCTGGCAATCCGCTGCCCCTCGTCGCTGGTATCGAGAACGGAGTCGGGGATCGTGGTCAAGCGGTTCGATCTCAAGTCCAGGCGAGTCAAGGCCGGTAGCCGTTCGTAGCCGGTCGGCCAGGCGGTGAGTCCGGTATTGCCCAAGTCGATACGAATCAGCTCGAGCATTCGGCTCAGATCCGGGGAGCGCCCCAGGGTGGTATTGCCAGCCAGGGTCAGTTCCCGCAGGTGGGTCAGCCCGGACAGCAGGGTGGCCGTTTCCGGGCTCAGGACAATGCGGTTGCCGCTCAGGTTGATGTGGGTCAGTCGGGTCATCGAGCCCAGGGCCGGCGGGATTTCGGCCAGGGCGCCACCACTGATGTACAGTCGATTCAACTGCGGGAAACGGCTGAGGAACGTGTTGAGGCCCAGAGCGATGTCCGGGTGGGCCAGGCTCATGAGCAATTCGCTCACGTGGCTGAAATCCGCTGACAGGTTCGGCAGCCGCATGGTCGGGTCGTACAGCACGAAGTGGAGCTTGTAGCCTTCCTGGGTCGCGCGCTGAAACGGCTCGCGACGCCAGCATGCCTTGATGGATCTGGCAATGTGGCCTCTGATCTGCACACACTCCGGTGGCCCTGGTGGGGTGTAAACCCATGCCTTGAGTTCCGTGCGCAGGGTGTTGTACTCGGCCTCCAGTTGTTCAAGGCGCTGCACGGCCGCTCCTTCGTTGAGGCCGCGCAATGCGAGAAAGGCTTCGACTGCTTGCGAGGAGTGGGTGGGATAAAGGGATTGCGCCAGTTCGGTGAATCTGGCGGAACGTGTGCCCGGCAATCGTTCTCCCACACCGCGTCCGCTGAGCGGGTAGCCGATACGCCCGTCGGCCAGGCGCATCGGCGGTACGTAGCCGGGCTTGATGGGCGCCAAACCGAGGATTTTTTCCAGCTCGGCGCGGCTGGGCAATGACAGGGCGAGCAATGTCTGTTTCAGTCGATCCGCCTCATGGGTGCCAGGAAACCCCAGGGCCTTGCGCTCGGCATCGGGCAGGGCGTGCAGGACACAGCTGTACAGATCGTCCGGGCCGTGCAGTTCTTGGCCGAGGGCATCGTAGGCTTCGTACAGCTCGCCGTTCCTGACCAGTACCTTGCGAATCGGTGCCTGCAGTGCGCCGAGGCTGTCGAGCAACGCGCCGCCGAAGGACGATTCGCGTATCTCCAGGCGAAGCCGGTTCGACCAACCAGGTAGCTTTTCCAGCAGACGCAGGATCAGCCTGTCGCTGTCGCCGTTGTGCGTGGCATCGAGATAAAGCCCTTCCCAGGCTCGCGCCAGGCGCAGGTTACGACCGTAGTGCCGGGCCTCTTCGGCCACCCGCAACGGTACGCGCCGGGCCTCGAACAGGCATTTCAGTTCACTCGGATTGGCATGCCTGGCCAGCTCTTCGGCAATCGGCGTCGACAAGGTCGGGAAGTCTCGTTGTATCACGGCCGCCGCGCGGTCGCGGGACTGGGTTCGGTAGCGATAATGCGAGTCGAACAGTGCCGCCCGGCGGTTGGCCGCCTGTGCCGCGAGCTTGCGCCGCAGGCTCACGGTACGGGCATCGAGACTGATGGGGCCGGCACCAAAGTCCTCGCCCAGCAGACCACGGATTTCCGTTTCGTCGAGGTTTTCCAGGACCTTACGCAACAGCTGGTTGGCGTCGAGCCCTGGCCATCGCAGATCGATGCGTGGCAACGCTTGCGCCTGGCCTGCGGGGTACTCCGTCAGCGCGGCGCCATGGTGGTCCAACAGGCGTAACACTTTTGTACGCGGCCAGACCGGTTCGCTGGTCAACAGTTGCAGTTCCATTTGCAGTTCGTCCAGGGAACTGTCGGCAACGCCGCCGTTTTGCAGGCGCTGCACCAGGTGCTTGAGATCTCGGTCGAGCTTGAAGCGCGTCACGCTGTCTTCCAGCAGGGCCGGAGGTGGTTCCTGGTCCAGGTGCAGTCGCCGCAGGACGCCATCGTCGACCCCGCTCAGTTGCATGATCCTGTTCGCGGACACCGGGTCAAGGCTGGCGGCATCCGGTCCCAGTCGGCTAAACAACTGCGGTTGTTTCCATTGCATGGGCTGCTCGAACTCGTGGAGCCAGGCACCCTTGCCGTTGTGGAAGACCTGTGGGGTATAGGCGTTGGGGTTGCCTGGGTGTTGCAGGTGGAAGCTGTCGGCGGTGGCGCCGGGCCGGAGCCGGTAGTGGCGTCCGTCGATCGCCAGCCAGGTCTTGCCCTGATGGTGATAGAGCCCCGATGCGCCGGGTTGCAGTGACGGTCTGTCGGGTAAGGTTTGCTCGTAAGGGCCGAGATCGGGTTTCCATAGCGCCTGGTCACCTTGCGGTGATTTGACGGGCTTGAGCTCTTCGATGAACGACGAACCTTGGAAATCCACCGTGAGCGCGGCTCCCAATCCTAGCAGTTCGAGGTTCAGCACCACGCCGATAAAGCCGAGCACGGCCTGCTCTTTCTCGTCATGGTTCCATTGCTCGATGCCGTTGTAGACCTGAACCAACAACTGCGCGGCGACCACCGCCAACATGGGTTCACCGAGTCCGGGCACGAGAAACAACAGATTGATTGTCCAGTTTAACAATGACTTGAGGCGTGCCAGGCGGGTTTTCTTGTCTTCGTCGCCGGTGGGCACCGCCGTGACGCGAGCGTCGTCGAATATCTTCACCACTTGCAGGCGACAGAACTCGTGGAACGGTTTTTCGAGCAGTGAGGTTTTTTCCAGCAACAGGTCGGCGTTTACAGCTGGCTGGCGTTGGCCGGTGGTGGGGTTGAGCGGATTCAGGCGCGCCTCGAGCGCATGGAAGAATGCCGGTTGATCGCGCAGGTGAAGATAACGTTTGAAGAAGGCCTGATAGGGCTTATTCCTCAGGCGCTCGCGCAGCTCATCATGGAAAGCCTTGACGGACGGGTAGGATTTGAGGGGATGTTGCGGATCGCCCGACAGGTAGACCAGGCAGGGAGTATCTGCGGCGCCGACCGAACCGTCGCGTTCGATCAGCATGACACCTTTGAGCAGACAGCCCCGATAGCCGCTGGCATTTGTGAAATCGAGCAGGGTCAGGTAACTGCACTGTACGGGGCGATTGTCCCAGCGGGGTGTTTGCGCGGGGTCGAGGAGGCTGCGCAGCATCCGGTCGGCCGACAGGTCCAAGACACCTTTCATCAGGGCGATCTGCGCCTGCACGGCCAATTCGTCGCGCTCGTGCTGCTCGAACAGCGTGTCGAACAACGGGCCCAGATGACGCTCCAGGTGTTTTTGGTATTGGCCGCCGAGGTCGAGCCGGCGACACAGGGCGGCGAAGTCCGGGGGCGTGATGGGGCGTTTTAGGAGGCCGCCGGTCTTACGCAGGATGGCCGAACCACGGTCGAAACCGAATTGACCGGTTTCGCTGATTGCGAAGTTTTGCAGGGCGACTTGCAACAGGCTTTGCACGATAACGGTTTCCTGGCGCGGTTGGCCGAGGGTCGCGGCGGCCAGGATATGCACATGCTTGAGCCGGTCATAGTGAATATCCAGACCGGGGCCATAGCGCTCGTCCAGAGCGCGGGACAGCAACGGGGCGGCAAACGCCTTGACGCTCTTGAAGCCCGTCAGCAAGCGTGCCAGTGCGGTCTTGGAGGTCTGGCTCAGTCTGACCCGCGCGGCGAATTCCCGGCGCTGTTCGAGAGAGGCCTGGGTCAGCCAGGACGGCAGTCGGCTGATGATTACACGATGGTTTCTGGTCGATCGCGGCGGTAATGAAGGGGAGTGAAGCGGGCGTTGCTCGGTGCTCATGATGGGTGTTTTTTCTGTGGGTGGGCCCTTCAGCTTAGCCGCGATATCTTCCGATAAAAGCTCAAAAAGTTGAGCTTTATCAAATGGTTGGAATCATCAATCCGAATGCCGAAAACAGCCGGCTATGGACCGCCGGCAGTGTCTTTGTGTTAGCGCCCAGCGGATGTTTGGGCTGGCTCCTGCGCGATCCATCGCTGCAGGCGTTGCTCGGTCAATTGTTCCAGCGTATCGGTGTACTGCCTGGCGATGTCGGCTGACAGGCTCAGGTAGGTGCTGTCCGTCAGGGCGCTGGCGAAGACTTCGGTTTCTGTCAGCCCCAGTGTCCGCGCCGACTGCCTGATCGTGGCGGCCAGCTCGGTTTTCTGCTCAGTATCCAGCGCTTTGCCGCCGAACCACTCGCGCTGTGCACTCAGCAAGTCGTCGAGCGCGCCGATCATGTTGTCGCGCTGCTCCCGCGACGCCTTGAGCGGCTCCTCGGTAAAGCGCTTTTCCAGATAGTCCTTCCAGAAAGGCTGTTTGGCCAAACTCCTGGACATCTCACCTGGTTGAGCCTCCTGCTCCAGGATTGCTTGATAGGCTTCGTCCAGTGTTTCGCTCTTCACCCCGGCAATGTCGGCGTGGTTCATTTTCCTGGCTTGCCAGGGCAGCTCGAGCCTCTGCGCCAGGCCGATGCGAAAGGCCAGGTAGACCTCTGCTTCATCCGGGGTCAAACCGCTGGCCTTGCGGGTGTCGATCAGGCGCCGCGCCTGCCGATTCACCTGGTCCAGGCGCGACTTGCCGCGAGCCAGTTGCAGCAGCGGGCCTTCACGTGCTTCGAGGGGCAGGGACCTGGCCTCGTACAGCAGGACATCCAAGCCCATGTCGCTGAAGACCACGGTGATGCCGTCCTCGCAGGCATCGGGCTCTGGGGCGTTGGCGCGGTTGAACAGGCCCTCGCGCAGTTCGGTATTTTCGCTGGCTGCCCTGACCATGCGCCAGACACGCTCGGACAATTGCAGACGATGCTCGAGGCTGTGATAGTCGGCGGAGTACTTAAGGTCTTCCAACACTTTGAAAAAGGCCTCGGAATCCTCGATATCATCGCTGGCCAACCGCAGCCACAGGTCGCGTCGGGCTTGCTGTTCGGACCTGGTCAGCCCTTCGAGCCAGGGTGTGCTGTCGCGCGGGACAGGCGAGGGTGTGCCCCAGCGACTGTGCCGTGAGCTGGCTCGCGATTGCGGGCGCGAACTGCCGCTCCACTCCGACGGGTCGTCGCTCTCCACCAGCACGTCGAGTCCCAGGTCAAGACCGGTCTGTTGCCGGTAGCTTTCCACCCGTTGGCGTAGCGCCGGGGGGATCGGATTGCCTTCCAGATTGATCGCCCGGTTGAGGCGTTGGCGTTGCTCGTCGACGGCGAAGACTTCGTCGGGAATGCTGCTGATCCGATTATCGCTGAGGTCGAGGGTGCGCAGACCAGGCAGTTGCTCGTAACCCCGTGGCCATTGGCGCAGGCCGGTGTTGCGTAGGTGCAAGTGGGACAATCGGGTCAGCGGACTGAGGTCGGGTAACATGGACAGGGTGCTGTTGTTTTCCAGGATGAGGACTTCCAACTGGGTCAGATGGGTCAACGGAGCACCGGTAACGGGCGTGATGACGATCTGGTTGGCCTTGAGGTCCAGGTGCTTGAGCGTCGTCAGTCGTGCCAGGGCGGAGGGCAAGCGAGTCAGGATATTGCGGCTCATGTCCAGGCGTTGCAGACGGGGAAAAGTATCGAGGAAGCTGTCCAGTTCAGCGGAGGGCAGCAGCGCCAGCCCCCGCAGGTGCATTTCGGTGACATGATTGAAGTTGGCCGAGAGCCTTGGCAGGTTTTCCAGCGGATAGCCGGTCAGACTCAGTTGGCGACCGCCGATGGGCAGGCCGCTGGCGTCGGTCGCCAGATCGGTTTCATGGCGCCAGCAGCGTCTGATCTGCAGGGCCAGGCGCAGCCTGCCACGGGCATCGACAGAGGTTTGGGGGTCGCCGACCCAGGCATCGAGTTCATCTTCGAGGGTGGCGTATTCCAGTTCCAGCTTCCGCAGTTTTTCGATACCCGCGCCCAGACTCATGTCTCTCAGGCCGTGCAAGGTTTCCACTTCCGAGAGTCGCAGGGTCGGATACAGCGCCTGGGCGAGACGGTTGAATTCGAACGAACGTACTGCCCGGCCCGCGCCGCGCCCGCTGAGTCCATAGGCCAACTGATCGTTGGCCAGGCGCATCGGTGAGATGAAGTCCGGCCTGATGGGGGGCATGCCCAAACGCTGACGTAACGTCTCGCGGGGTAGGGGCGGTAGGTCGAGCAGCGCCTGCCTGAACCGTGCGCCCTGGCCGACATGGGGCAAGCCCAGGGCCGCCCGCTCGGCGTCCGGCAGCGCATGCAGCAGCGCCGCATACAGGTCGTCCGGGCCATGCAGTTCCTGGTCCAGGGCGTCGCGGGCCGCATAACGGTCGCCCTCCCTGATCACTACCTTGCGCGAAGCGGCCTGCTTGGGGCCGATGCTGTCCAGCAATGGTCCGTTGAAGGCACCGTCGCGGATTTCGATGCGCACGCCGCTCGACCAGCCCGGCAGTCTCTCCAGCATCGGTAGGACGACCCGATAGGCCTCGGCCTGACTGATCGAGTCGAGATAAACCTGTTCATAAGCGCGGGCCAGGCGGATGTTTTGCACGTAGAGGCGAGCCTCCTCGGCTAGCCGCAGCGGCACCGTCCCCGCCGCCAGTCGCTGTAATTCGACATTGTTGGCCTGGCTCACCAATTCCCTGGCCACCAGGCTGGGCAGCGAAGAAAAGTCTCGTTGGATCACCGCCACGGCCGGCGACGGGTCGACGGAGTGGGTGCGATACTCATAGTGAGAGGCAAACAGGCTTTCGCGCCGCTGGACGGCTTCCCTGGCCAGTATTCGGCGCAGTTGGGCGGTACGCGCCTCCAGGCTGATCGGCCCTTGCCCGAACTCTTCGTCGAGCAGGGTACGGATCTCGCGTTCCGAGAGGCGGGTGAGCACGGTCCTGAGCAGATCATGGGTGCGCAGATCGTCCCAGGTGGCGTCTATGCGCGTCACCCGGGGATCCAGGTTGGGGGGATATTCGGTCAGCGTGGCTTTTTGTCTGTCCAGCAGGCGCAATACTTTCGAGGCGGGCCAGACCGGTCGGTGAGTTAACAGTTGCAGTGTCATATGCAGTTCGTCGCGTGAATACCCTAGCGCTTCTCCGCTCCGCAGGCGGCTGGCCAGGCGGCGGATGTCCTGGTCGAGCCTGAAACGCAGCAGGGTGTCTTGTAGCAGCGCTGGCGGCGGCATGTGGTTGACATGCAGTTGGCGCAGCACGTCGCCGTTGATTGCGCTGATATGCATGACACGCCGTGCGGAACTCGCATCGAGGGCGGCGGCATCTGACCCCAGGCGTGAAAATGCGTGCAGGTCGTCCCAGGCCAACGGTTGCTCGAATTCGTGGGCCCAGCCGCCGCTGCCGTTGTGTCTGAAGGTCGGAGTATAGGCATCGGGGTTATGCGGATGCCGGGCACGATAACGCCAGGACGATGGGTCCGGCTTGAGCTCGTAGTATTTGTCGTCGATCGGCAGGTAGGTGCGACCTTGATGGTGATACAGGCCGGTGGCATCGGGTTCCAGCGTCCTGGGCAGAACAATTTTGTGCTCGAAGGGCGCTATATCCGGATTGAACAGGCGTATATCGCCATTGGGCAGCCTCACCGGGCGCAGCCCATCGGCAAAACTGGCGCTGGCGATTGCGGCGTTCTCGGCGGCGGCGGCAGACGCCCCGGCGGCTCCCAGCGCGGCGATCAGCGCGACGTTTTGCAATACGCCGGTCAGGTAGGCCCAGGCGTGTTGTTTGTCCCCCACGGCAAAGCTGTCAATCGTGTGGAAAATACTGTTGCCCAGTTGTACCGCGATCACCCCCAGCATCATTTCCCCCAGCCCCGGCACAATGAACGCCGCGACGTTGAGGACATTGAGGGCAATATTGAGATAGTGCTGCAGGTGCGCCGTGAGGCTTTGCCGGTCCTTGTCCGCCGTGGGTACCGCGATAAACAGCGCATCGTCGAAGAAGGTCTCGACCTTCTGCTGGTAGCGTTGGCGAAACAGATAGCTGCCGATCAATTCACCGGCCAGGTCGAGGTTGGCCCGTGGGTCGGGCGTCGGCTGATAGAAGTAGCCGTTCCAACGCTTGGGATCGAGGCGCGCGTACAACCTGTCGATGAATCTTGCCCGCTCGCGCTGAGGAATGAAGCGGACAAAGAACTTCAGGTAATCGAGTGTTCGTAGCTTCTCTCTCAGGTGATCTTCGAAAGCGGCGCGGGACGGGTATTGCCTGACCGGATGGAAAGGATCGCCCGGTATATAGACGACCCAGCTGCGGGCGTGGTCATCGGTACGTACAATCAGAATGTCGATGAGCGGGATCCTGAGCAAACTCAAGCTGAAACAGCGTTGCGGGTGCCCGGCGGGCACCGGCACTTTTTGCCTTTGGCTATCTCAAGCATCAAGCGATAGGCCGTCGGGTCCAGATGGGAGCGCAGGAAGGCGATATGGACCTGAGTTTCCAGCGCATAGGCGTCATGAAGTGAAAAATGGCTGCGAACACGGTGCTGTGCTTCCAGGGGCGACTGTCCCGCCTTGGCGCCTGGAAAGAACACCTCATCGAGGTGTTTCTGGTACTGCCCGCCCAGGTCGAGCCGGCGACTCAGGGCGGCAAACCTGGTTGGTGAGATGGCCAGGAGTGTCGGGTTCGGCTGATTGACCGGGTTTTCGCTGTAGATCCCCGCTGCGGTTCCCGGTTCGTCCAGCCCGCCTTCCCGGGTTTGCGCAACCTCGTAGTTATGCAGGGCCGCGTGCAGCAGATTGGAGACGTATGAGCGGATATTGCCCGCAATGCCATGGGTGGGGTGATAAAGGAATGTCTGCTTGGCATCTAGCGTGAGCCCGAACTCATCCTTGAGCGCCTGCTCCAGCAGCGGCTTGGCGAAGGACTCGACCGTGCTCAGAGTGCGTAGCACGGTCTGGACCTTGCGCTGGTAATGCAGGCAGGCGGTGTAGCTTTGATGCAGGTGTGTGAGGACATCGGGTGCGGTTTTCAGGGCGGGCAGCTCGCCCAGCGCCCGTTGGCCCAGCGCCCGGTGCGTTGAGGCATCAGCCTGGACCAGCCACTCGGGGAACTGCTTCCTGATGAAGTCGTAGTGGATCCCCCGATGCCCTCGTAGCATGGGGGGAAGAGTGGAGACCGTGGGCAACCCGGTGCCGGCTAGAGTGGTCGACGTCATTGTATGAAACCCGATTCGTTATTCGAATGGGCCAGCGTATGCGTTGCCTTACCTGGAATTGCGGTAGCTATTCATGCGATCAAGCCGTGTACTCAGCGGGTCACAGATGGCCAGATAACGTCATCGGAAAAGATTTTTTTATCGGTTGGCCAATTCAGAACCGCCTCTCCGGAGTCGGCCACCTGGTCGATCAACTGGTCATAGACATGGCCGTTATCGACACCCTCCCAGGTCGCGCTCTCGATGCTGGCTGCGAACTCTCCCGCAGCATCTCGTATCGCCTGGACCTTGGCGGCACGGGTGAGACTGGAGTTGACCAGCCATATCCGATCGGCGTTTATTCCCCGGCGCGATACGGAGATGTGACCCTCGATATCGTCATAGGGAAAGAAGACATTTTCGGCCTCATAGTTAAAAAAATAATTCTCCTGGCCCGGTACCACTTCAACGTTTCGCGTATCGATCATATAAATGAAACGGGTAGTCTGGCGGTGCCTTAAGGTGGTATAGCCGCGTTCGCTGTCCAGCGAAATCGGTGTGCCGGAGCTCGATACGGTCGATGCCGCGTCGCTCTTTTGGCTAGCGGCGGTCGACGCGGTTGACTGAGAGGTATCCGATGAGCCCGTGGCAGAGTCACTGCCGGTGTCCGACGTGGGGCGCTTGCCGGGGTATTTGTTGGTCTGGGTGTTGTAGCGCAATTGGCCGATGCCGGGACCGCCGCCCACACCGTAGCCCTGGGCGTCGCTCAGGCTGAAGGTGGCACTCAAGGCTTTTTTTGTGGTCGAGCCGGGCGGATGGCCTTCGCGGGCGAGCATGCAGCCATCCCTTGCCAGCTCGAACGGCGTGCGATCTTCGCTTCGGAACATGGCGGGGATATCTGTGCGGTACAGGCAGCCATGGATATTTTTCCGGTAGCCGATCTTAAGCAGAAAGGCTTCGAGGAATGGCCGGGTGTAATAAGCGTCGAAATCCCGGTCAAGCGAGTAGGGTTCGAAGTTTCTGATAGGGCGGATATGCGGTAGTACTTCTTGTTCCAGCAAGTCAAAGCGATGCGGGTTGGTCTCGGCCATCGACTGGAGCTTATGCGCTTCAGCCCATTCCGGGGTTTTGCCGTTTTCCAGCAGTGCCTGTTTCAGGCGAGGCAGCATGCTCGGCAACAGGTTGTATCTTCGCAGTATCTGTCCGCGTTCTTCGGCGCTCTTGTCCGGGTAAGCCCACTTCAGAGCCTGGATCAATTGGTCCCTGGCGCTACCTTCCTGGTTGGCGTGGGCCCATCGAGGCGGCCTGCCTATCGCCTCGGCCTCGGAACGAAAGCGGTTGATCTCGTTGCCATGAAGGCCGTAGAGCGCCCAGATCTCCCGGTCCGTCCAGGTCGGGAGTTGTTCGGGGGGGATCGGCTGACCGGCCAGGTCCATTCGGCCCTCTGGCGGTTCGACCAGTACCCAATGGCTGTCGTCCCTGCTGAACGCGAATACGCTGTCCGCAACACCGGGTTGTTTATAGGCTTCGAGATTTTTCAATCGGTAGTAGCCCTGGCTGTCGGGGCCGAAGAGCGGTGTGTAGGGGCTTGGGGTGAAATAGCTGAACTTGGCGACGATCACACCTGGCGCCATCGGTATGTGGCTGGCTTCAGCCGCTGGTTTGGCTTCGGTGCCGTCTGCTGGACTTTCAGCCTGGCGTGGCCGCTTGAGTGGAGGCTGGCTGGCCGTGGGCAGATCGACACGCGATGCCATTGGCATCAGGCCCCAGGTGGTGCTCGTGCCTATCCGGTAGAGTGCGGGGCCGGAGGGCAGCAGTTCGTCGGAGCGTTTTGCCCGATAGGTGTCGAGTTGCGCGTCATACACGACCATGACCGTACCACCGTCTTCGAGGTCGACATAACGACGCTTCTTGGTGATCCGCAGGCCCTGCTTGTTGGGCGGCGGCAAGGCTTCACCGGTGGTGATCCGGTAGGTTTCCAGCGGGATGGCGGTGCCGGGCGGGTCGGCAACCACCGTCGCTGGCAGGTGCTGGTCGGTCGGCGTGGCGGTCGTCGGTCGAGGGTAGCTGGCGTGGGGCTGGTCGGAAGCAACCGCCGGGCCGTCCAGGTGTTGCGGTTGCAGACCGTCGGGCTGCGGTAAGCGGCTGGTGGATGGCGTCGCGGATGCGGGAAGGCCTGACGGTTGTAACTCGGGTCGCCTGATAGGCGGGGATTTTGGTTTGATCGGGATTTTCGGAGACATGGGGATACCTGCCAATCAAAGAAATAAACATCCTGTTCAGGATCTGTAATCAATCGGGTATTAATACGGTTCCGAACGCGCTGGCGAGCCCGGGACCGTTCATGGAAGGGCTCTACAAAGCCGGCGCGAGGATCTGCAATTCATCCGTGCGGATACTGCGTGACCAGTCGGTGTCCACCGTCCAGTCGTCGTTTTCGGTGTCGTAGTAGAGGTTTGCGGTGCTCGCATCCTTCAGGCGGATGTGTCTGATCTCGAGCAGGTCGGCGATCAGTTCGCCTTTCTGTCGGTGCTGGCGAATATCCTTGAGGATCGCGTCGGGATCGGCGTAGGCCCTGGCATTGACTTCACCCAGGAGCACTTTGCCGAACTCGTATTGAATGTCGTAGCGATTGCCGGCGCGGGTGAACACCCGGACCTTTTCCAGCGGCTGGTCGCTCCCCTCGTCCTCGGGCAGCATGATGTTGACTGTACCGATGGCCAGACGGTTGCGATCGAGGCTGATGTGGCTGCGATCTATCGGTTCGTCAAGAAAGTCGGGGTAGATATTCCAGAGCGAAGCGTTGGTCTCTTGCGTGGCGGCGCCGGGGGTCGTCAGGCTGATGGACGTATTGGCGCGGGGGTAGAGGTCATAGGAGGATGCCTGGCCTTCCAGGATATAGAAGCTCACCTGGGGTTCGGCCGGGATATCGATACGCTGCCGGTGGGCCTGCAATACCGTCGCGGGTGCATGCCTGGGCCGGACGAACAGGTATTCGCCCTGGCGCTGACGCAACAGTGCCAGGTTCTTGACCCGTTTGAGCCCAGGTTCGCGATGATCGTCGAAATACGAGTGCCGGGGTGTTTGCAGGCGATACGACCGACCGTCGCGCATTACCAGGACAAAGGGCCGATTGAGCGACAGCCCGGAGGCGACCAGGCTGCCTCCCACATTGCTGCCGACCGCCGAGCGGTTCCGGTACGGTTGCAGGAGCTCCAGGCGCTTGCCATCGTTGAACGTCAGGGTCAGTTGGGTTTCACCATAACTCAGGTAGTCGAAGGCGCCCTGGCGTGTGGAGCTGACGGTATAGCACGCCTCCACGCTGGCTATTTCAGTACTGTCATAGTCGATATAGAGCGTACAGGTCGAGGTGGCGGCCAAGCTCACGATCTGCGCGCAGCTGTAGCGTGCGATAAAAAAGCCGGGGCTCTGTTCTGCGCTAACGTGCTTTTGAGCACCGGTGACAATGATCGGGTCGGATGGGCGCCGACCTACGGTCGTTACCACGGCCTTGAGGTCGTGAGGTGTCACGCCGCTCAAGCGTGCCGGCAGGTCTGGCCTGAGGCGATAGCCGTCCAGGGTGATGAATTCCAGCAGGTCGTTCTGCAACCGCCGTTCGTCGCCAAGCGTCTTGTAGACGTGGGTGACGGTGATGTTCTTTTCCGCAAGCTCGCCATCCTCGTCGCTCCGTGATGAGACGACCAGTGAAGTGCCTTGCACGGACCAGCGCAGGATACGTCCGAATTCCCAACCCATTTCGATGAGACTGGGGGCCTGGCCGTCTTCGTCGATCGTCGCGGTGTTGCTGTTCGCGCCGACGAAGTAGTGATCCTTGCCCGGCCCTCCTGCTGCCTGGGCATTGTTTCCCAGGAGCAGGATCGTGTCATCTCCCGCGCCTGCCTCGATCAGGTCGCCCTCGCCATGGGCGACAATCCGGTTGGCCTGGTCTGTGCCTTGCACGTGGTTGCTGGCGCCGGCCAGGGTTTCGACGTTTTCGATCGAGTCGAAGGTCGTGTGGAGGGTTGCGGGAGAGTGTGGTCTGGCGGTGCGCAGGCCCAGCCTGCCGTGCTTGAGGTCGATGCTGTAGCCAATGTAGCGCGAGGGCCTGGCCGGTGTTCCCAGCAATGCCAGCGTGTCGGTTCCCGAACCGCCCCGCAGGGCATGGTATCGGGCAAGGAGGGGGGTACTCTTGAGGCGCTCGCCGGCGGCGGTGAACTGGAACAGATCGTCCTTGTCCCCACCGGTCAGTGTCTTGAGGCCTTCGCCATAGCTAAAGTAGTTCGGTTTGTTCCGTACACCGATGATGCTGTCGTCCCCGCCGCCGAGTTGCCAGAGGATACCTTTCGCTTCACCTGCGCTGCCCTCGACAACTCCTGGCGTTGACGACGGCACGCCGTCGCTGGCGTCCACTGTATCGTTTCCTTCGCGCAGCGTCGTTTCATTGACCTGACGATAAGGTGTCTGCGCGCGACGAGCGTCCCATTGATGCTTCCAGTGTTTGACCGATATCAGTTCGATCTGGAACTTGCCGGTGACGATGGTTTGCACACTGTCCTTCAGTTCCCCATCGAGCAGCGCGCGGGCGGCCTTTTCCTGGGCACTGACCTGGTTATCGGTGGCTACCGCGATCTGATACCGGTCGAGGATGCCCTGGTCCAGGGACATGCCCCAGAATGCTTGCCAGCCGGAGCGCCAGCGTTCGCCCAGGCTCAGTTCGATATAGTCGTCGATGTCATCGACCTGGCGAGCCGCGCCATAGATTCTTGCGCCCAGGATCAGCACCATCCCGGCGACGATGCCGACCGGGCCGGCCGCACCGAAGCCAGCCAATGCACCGGTGCCCAGCGCCAGGGACAGGCCCGCACTGGTCAGGCTCAACGCCGCGCTGACGTAATGATCCTGGGCTTGCTTGCCTTGGGCCGCCGCCGCGTCGTTGAAGGATCTGATCGCGTTGTACAGATCGAACGGCAGGGTGAGTGCCGAGCCCAGAAGGCCCGCGCTACGAGCCAGCCCCTTGGCGACACTGGTGGCGCTGAAACCGTTGAACACCAGACCGCCATGGCGAATCATGGCCTGCGCGGTCTTGGCCAGGCCGAGCTCGGCGGTCACCGAGCCGACTTCCGCGACGATCCCTCCGACATTGATGGCCGCTTCTGCTCGATCACCCTTTTTCAACGCCTCGAAAGTGCCTGTGATACCGCAGTACAGGCCATAGGCTTGCATGCCGACACCGGCACTGGTCATGCTCCGGCTTTTGGCTTTATCGACCCAGCTCGGCTGGATGTCGGGGAGTGGCGGGGCACGCAGGTCCAACTGCTGGACCGCGTCGAGCAGCCTGCCGAGCTTGTGCAGGCTCGACTGTGGATCGCGCCCTTCGGGCTCGCTAAGCAGTGCCGGGGCGTCGATCGAGCGCTGGGCGGCAATCTCGAACAGCATGTGGGGAACGCTTTGCTGGTGGGCTTGAGCGCTCGCGGTGATGGCTTGTCCAACCTTGATGGCGTCTAGCTGCAGTCCATCGATAAACCACTGGTCGGCGTGCCGGACATACTGCTCGCTGAGCGGTCGACCGGCGAGCGTGGCGCCCATGGCATGAAGTTGCATTCGGCTGAGGTTGAGTTCGCCGATGCGCAGGGGGCCGAAGCGCTCGTCCTGTTTCGCCAGGCGTGACAGCCGCACCTGCTGGTTGTTGCCGCCAGGTGCGGCGGCTCCTGGCGCAGGGACAATGTCGGAAACGCGTAAGGTGTGGGCGAGTGCTCCAGGGTGAGCCGTGGCATCTGTTGAAATCGACATAGGTAAAATCCATTTTTCCTGAATGTTGAATGTGCTGGACTGCTCGCTGCTGCTGGCGCGCAGGCAAGGTTAACGAAGGCAGACTCAGTATCCGTCCCGTGGAATCAGGCGTGCTTTACATAAATATGGAACAGCCAGGAGAGTTGTCGAATGACAGAGAGGCAGAAACACGAAGGGGAGCCGAAGCTCCCCTTGAATGCGTTGTTGTAGGCTCTTTTTTATTATTGAGGGGCGGTCTGTTGTTGTTTTTGTCAACCGTGGCCCTTTACCGCTGTTTTGGCTGATCCCCATCCGGGATCAAGAGCAAACGTATTTTTTTGAGCGCTGATCTGCCTTATCAGGTGATCCAACCAGTTCGGTAGCTACCTTGAGGTAGTTTTATTGTTCTCTGCCCGGTTGCGGGTAACGGTTAAGTCCCCTGAAAGCACACCTTCTCCAAAAAAATCTGTTAGCTGCGTCTCTGCCGTGTTGTTTTTGTTATGTCAGAGTCGGTACGTCTTATTTTTATGGGTTTGCTGCTTTTTATTTTTGTTATGCAGGAGATATAGCAGGTGGCGTGCCAACTTTTGCAAACTCTTTAAAATCAATGACTTGATAATTTTATCCAGCCACCGTCGCAGAAAAATAGCTAAATTTGTTTCCGTGTTACTCGTTTTTGTTTCCAAACGGTAACACTTGGATGCATTCATTCCCCCTGGCGTGCCTTGGCGACGCGCGATCCTGTGGCGCGGCCCAGTACCGTGCAGATTTCCTGGCCGGCGAGCAGCAGTTGGTCCAGATCGACACCCGTATCGATGCCCAGGCCATTGAGCATGTAGAGCACGTCCTCGGTGGCGATGTTACCGCTGGCACCCTTGGCATACGGGCAACCGCCCAGGCCGGCAATGGAACTGTCGAAGACCTGGATGCCCTCCAGCAGGCTGGCGTAGAGATTGGCCATGGCCTGGCCGTAGGTGTCATGGAAGTGTCCGGCGAGTTTTTCTCGCGGCACCTGCGCCGAGACTGCCTCGAACATTCTCCGGGTGGCCCCTGGCGTACCGGTACCGATGGTGTCGCCCAGGGACACTTCGTAGCAACCCAGTGTATAGAGTTCGCGGGCCACCACGGCGACCTGCTCGGCGGCGACCGGACCCTCATAGGGACAGCCGAGCACACAGGACACATAGCCGCGCACGGTCACGCCGTGCTGGCGGGCCGCGTCCATGATGGGTACGAAGCGCGCGAGGCTTTCGCTGATGGAGCAATTGATATTGCGTTGGGAAAACGCTTCGGAAGCGGCGGCGAATACCGCCACCTCCTTGACTCCGGCGGTCATGGCATCTTCGAAGCCGCGGAGGTTGGGGGCCAGGGCGCCGTAGGTGACGCCGGGCTTGCGCCGGATGCGAGCGAAGACTTCGGCGGAGCCGGCCATCTGTGGGACCCATTTGGGCGAAACGAAGCTGCCGACTTCGATGTAGCCCAGACCCGCATCGGTCAGGCGATCCACCAGGCGCACCTTGTCGTCGACGCTAATGAGCCGGGCTTCGTTCTGCAAGCCGTCGCGGGGGCCGACTTCGATCAGGCGGACGTGGCTGGGTAATGACATGGGAAGACACCTTTGTGGGTGACTTGCTGTGGGACAGGCTTGCCAGCCCGCTGCCACAAGTGCAGTCAGGGGGTTATGGCTTGGCTGTCGAGGGTGTGTGCCAACGCCTGGATGCAGCGCTCCTCGGCAGTATCGAGTTCCAGTTGCATCTGCTCGATATCCAGCAGTTGCTGTTCGAGTTGGCTACGGCGCTCGGTGATTTTCGCCAGCATGCTGTTGAGCTGTTTCTGGTTGCCGCTGGTGGGATCGTAGAGTTCGATCAGTTCGCGGCATTCGGCCAGGGAAAAACCGATGCGCTTGCCCCGTAGAATCAATTTCAGGGTCACCTTGTCCCGAGCCGAATAGATGCGTTCCAGGCCGCGTCGTTCGGGACTGAGCAGGCCTTGTTCTTCATAGAAGCGAATAGCCCGTGTGGTGATATCGAGCTCGCGGGCGAGGTCGGAGATACTGTAGGTCTGGCTGCTCATGAAAGCGCTCTGGAAAGGTTCTGACGCTAAGCTAAGGGCTGCTTGACGTATACGTCAAGCATGCTCACCACAAGGTCGGCAGTGTTTTCAGGCCTTGTCGGGTTTGTTCTCATGGGCGGCGAGCTGCTGGCATAACTCGATCATCTGTTCGCGCATCCAGCGGTTGGCCGGGTCCTGGTCGGTACTTTCATGCCAGTAGAGGTGGGTTTGCACCGGCGGTACGTCGTTGACCGGCAGTGCCCAGTAATGCAGTTCATGCCGATAGGCGAAGCGTTCTGGCACCGTCATCACCATGTCGGTCTGTTGCAGCACCTGTGAAGCCATCAGGTAATGCTGGGAGCGTAGGGCGATCTTGCGCTGGATGCCCATTTTGCCCAAGGCCAGGTCCACGTGGCCGAGACCGTTGCGGCGGCTGGAGATATGGATATGGGTCTGTCCCAGGTAATCGTCCAGGGTCAGTTGGCCTTTGCCCACCAAGGGATGACCCTTGCGCATGGCGCACACATAGCGGTCTTCCATTAGCTTGACATGGCGCACTTGCAGGTCGGTGTTGAGCGGGGCGTCGACGGCAAAGTCGATACGCCCGGCGGCCAGCTCCTTGGTGGTTTCGCGACGCCTGGTGAGAAAACTCTCGATTGCCACGCTCGGCGCCAGGCGGCGCAAACGCTGGAACAGAGACGGTAGGATCACTGCCTCGGTGAGGTCGGTCATGCTGATGCGGTAGGTTTTGTTCGTTTGCAAAGGGTTGAAGAGACGGCTTTCCTGGACCGAAATACGCAGCAACGCGAGGGCGTTGCGCACCGCACCGATGATGTTCTGCGCCATCGGCGTCGGCACCATGCCCTGAGCAGTACGCACGAACAGCGGGTCGTTGAAGGTTTCGCGCAGGCGTGCCAGGGCGTTGGAGACCGCCGGCTGGGTGATACCAATGATTTGCCCGGCGCGGGTCAGGTTGGTCTCGGTATAGATGGCGTCGAAGACGATGAAAAGATTGAGATCGACCTTGCTCAGATTCATTTCGCGGCGCTCTTATTATCCAGGCTTGATCAGCCGATCATATATTGGTGATGAATGTTAATACACGCCGAGAATAGCTTTGGTAGATTTCAGTGGCTGAACTAGCATCGATTCCATCACCCCGACCACCTGTTCAAGAAGGTAGCTGCCCATGGATTTCGCCTATTCGCCCAAGGTTCAGCAGTTGCGTGAACGTGTGACTGCGTTCATGGACGTTTATGTCTATCCGGCCGAACCGGTGTTCGAGCGTGAGGTCGCCGCGGGTGATCGCTGGCAGCCCACCGCGATCATGGAAGCGCTCAAGGCGCGGGCCAAGGCTGAAGGTCTGTGGAATCTATTTCTGCCGCAATCCGAGCTGGGCGCTGGCCTGACCAACCTGGAATATGCGCCCCTGGCGGAAATCATGGGCCGATCCTTGCTGGGGTCGGAGCCGTTCAACTGCTCGGCGCCGGACACCGGCAACATGGAAGTGTTGGTGCGTTATGCCAGTGCAGAGCAGAAACGGCGCTGGCTCGAACCGCTGCTGCGCGGCGAGATCCGTTCGGCGTTCGCCATGACCGAACCCGATGTGGCGTCGTCGGACGCCACCAACATGGCCGCCCGTGCCATGCGCGATGGCGACGAGTGGGTGATCAACGGCAAGAAGTGGTGGACCTCGGGCGCTTGCGATCCGCGCTGCAAAATTCTGATTTTCATGGGCCTGAGCGACCCGGACGCGCCGCGTCACCTGCAGCACTCGATGATCCTGGTGCCGCTGGACACGCCGGGGGTCAAGATCGTCCGTCCGTTGCCGGTGTTCGGCTACGACGATGCGCCCCACGGCCACGCCGAAGTGTTGTTCGAGAACGTGCGGGTGCCTTATGAGAATGTCCTGCTGGGCGAGGGCCGGGGCTTCGAGATTGCCCAGGGGCGCCTTGGCCCAGGGCGGATCCACCACTGCATGCGGTCCATCGGCATGGCCGAGCGAGCGCTGGAACTGATGTGCCAGCGCTCGCTCAACCGCAGCGCTTTTGGCAAGCCGCTGGCGCAACTGGGTGGCAATATCGACAAGATCGCCGATTCGCGGATGGAGATCGACATGGCCCGCCTGTTGACCCTCAAGGCGGCCTACATGATGGACACCGTCGGTAACAAGGTGGCAAAAAGCGAAATCGCCCAGATCAAGGTAGTGGCGCCCAACGTGGCTTTGAAAGTAATCGACCGGGCGATCCAGATCCATGGTGGGGCCGGGGTCTCGAACGATTTTCCGCTGGCCTACATGTATGCCATGCAGCGCACCCTGCGCCTGGCCGATGGTCCGGACGAAGTGCATCGGGCGGCGATTGGCCAGTTCGAGATCGGCAAGTATGTGCCACGGTAGATAGCGGGCCTCAGTCAATCACCCAGCTGACCCACTCAGCTCAGCTCCAGCCAGATCGGCGCGTGATCCGAGGGCTTTTCCATGGCGCGCAGTTCGTAATCGACACCGCCAGCCTTGACCCGCGACAGCAGGCCGTTGGACGCCATGATCACGTCGATGCGTAGGCCGCGCTTGGGCTCGTCCTCAAAACCACGGCTGCGATAATCGAACCAACTGAAGCGGTCGTTCACTTCGGGGTGCAGGTGGCGAAAGCTGTCCACCAGGCCCCAGTTCTTCAGGCGCGCCAGCCATTCGCGCTCTTCCGGCAGGAAGCTGCACTTGCCGGTTTTCAACCAGCGCTTGGCATTCTCGGCACCGATGCCGATATCGCTGTCTTGCGGGGAGATATTGATGTCGCCCATTACCACCAGCGGCGTCTCGTTGCTGAAACGGCTCTCCAGCAAGTGCTGCAGATCTTCGTAGAACTTCGCCTTGGCCGGGAACTTGGTCGGGTGGTCGCGGTTTTCGCCTTGGGGGAAGTAACCATTCATGATGGTTACCGGGGTGCCGTTCCGATCGGCAAAGGTGCCCCAGATAAAGCGCTTCTGCGACTCTTGGTCGTCGCTCTCGAAGCCTTTGTGCAGGCTCAGCGGCGCTTGGCGCGAGAGCAGGGCGACGCCGTAATGGCCTTTCTGGCCATGAAAGTGTACGTGGTAACCGAGGGCTTCGACTTCGGCCAGGGGGAACTGCTCGTCGGAAACCTTGGTTTCCTGCAGGCCGATCACGTCCGGCTGATGTTTTTCGATCAGCGCCGCCAACTGATGAGGGCGGGCGCGCAGGCCGTTGATGTTGAACGAGACGATCTTCATGGGCGACAGTCCTGGCAAAACAGCGATGCTAGCCGACAAGTCGGATCTCGACCAGCATGGCGGTAGGACAAATGCACTGCTAACGTCTTTTATCAAGATGTTACTGGCGGTCGCTTTGAACGGTCGCCGGCATCAAGCGTTCGTACATAACAACAAGCTGTGTTTACGCAGCGTCCAGAGAGACTGACCGTCATGCCCGACACTCCAGACACCGTCGCCCAGATTCACCTGCTGGGCAGCGGTTATTCACGCGAAGCGCGTTCGTTGCTGTATCACGCGTATCGTCACGAACCCACCTTCGGCTACCTGTTCGAGTCCGAACGCCCAGGTTACGAACAACGGGTCCGGGCCACGGTACGGGAACTGGTCAAGCAGCACTTTTTCCAGGAACTGCCAGCCATCGGGCTGCTGGTCAACGACCGCCTGATCGGTATCGCCCTGATCGCGCCACCGCAACGCCGCCTGGGGATTACCGAGAGCTGGGCCTGGCGCCTGCGCATGCTGCTCTGCACGGGGTTCAAGTGCACTCGGCGCTATCTGGATTATCATCAAGCGGTGATGGCTTGCGTGCCTTCCACCGCAGTCCACGTGTTGCCGCTGCTGGGGATTCATCCGCAGTTCCAGGGCCGGCATTACGGCGAGCAACTGCTGACCGCAGTGCATAACTGGTGTGCCGAGGACGAACATTCCGAAGGTGTTGTCCTCGATACCGGTAACCTGCGTCACCTGGCGTTCTACAAGCGTCAGGGCTATGAGGAGATCGGCGAAGTGGCGGTAGGACCGATCCTGGAGCATGTGTTCTATCACGCCAACCCGAAGGTGTTACAAACAGCAATGGCTTGAGGGTCGAACTTTTAACGTCCACCGAGGTTCTATGACGGTCTCCAGCCCGTGGTAGCATCCGCGCTTATGACGTTTTCAGGAAGATTCACCAGCGGCCTGCTTGCGCTTTTGTGCAGCATGGCGGCGCTGGCACAAAGTGAACTCGATGTTCGGGTCAAACCGGCCAACGATGAGTTGAAGTCCAATGTGCAAGGTTATATCGGTAGCCTCGGCAATCGCGGCGAGCGCGGGCTCGAACGCTTCAGCCGGGGGGCCGAGGAGCAGGCGCGAAAAGCCGCTCAGGCGCTGGGTTACTACCAGCCGCAAATAGAAAGCGAGGTCGAGGGAGGCAAGACGCCGCGCCTGATCCTCACCATCGACCCCGGAGAACCGGTGCGCCTGCGTAATGTGACCGTGCGCATCGAGGGGCCGGCCGCCAGGCTGAAGACCTTCCGGGTGCCCAAGAGCGATACGCTCAAGCCCGGTGCCGTGCTCAATCATGGTCATTACGAAGACGCCAAGCGCCTGATCCAGAACCAGGCTTCGCGCTACGGCTTCTTCAGCGGGCGCTTTACCGCGCAGAAACTCTCGGTTGACCCGCAGGCCGGTGTCGCCGATATCGAACTGGTTTACGACAGCGGCCCGCGCTATGCCCTGGGCAAGGTACATTTTGCCGGTGACACGCCGTTCGACGATGATTTGCTGCAACGCATGGTGCCATTCAAGCCCGATACCCCGTATGACTCCGAACTGATCGCCGAACTCAATCAGGCCCTGCAGTCGAGCGGTTATTTCGACGGTGTGCGGGTGGATGCCACACCGACTGCCGCCACGGCCCAAGTGATTCCGGTGGACGTCCAGTTGCAGACCCGCAAGCCGCGTACCATGGGCCTGGGCCTTGGCTATTCGACCGACGTCGGACCACGGGGCAAGGCCAACTGGACCCGGCACTGGGTCAATGGCGAGGGCGACAGCTACGGGATCGAAAGCGAAATCTCCGCGCCGCGGCAGAACGTCGGCATTTGGTATGATCATCCGCTGGACCCGCCGCTGACCGACAAGCTGCGTTGGGCCGCCGGTTATCAGTATGAAGAACTGGCCAACACCGACAGTCTGAGCAAGCTGCTCACGGTCGGCCCGGAATGGCACAGCATGCTACCCAGCGGCTGGCAGCGGGTGATCTCGCTGAAATGGCAGCGCGAGGAATATCGCCTGGGCGATGACTCGGGCCTGAGTACTTTGCTAATGCCGGGTGTCAGCTACTCGTACCTGCGCAGTGATAACCGTATCGATCCACACAACGGCTATCGCTTGCAGTTCGATGCCAAAGTCGCCAAGGAGGGCCTGGGGTCGGACAACAACCTGCTGTATAGCACCGCCTTGGTCAAGGGGCTGACGACCGTCTGGGACAAGCACCGCTTCCTCGGACGTGTGCAAGTGGGCGGCAGCGCCACTAACGGCTACAAGTCGGTGCCGCCGTCCTTACGCTTCTTTGCCGGTGGCGACCAGAGCGTGCGCGGTTATGACTACCAGACCTTGTCCCCGGAAAACTCCGATGGCGACCGGATCGGTGGTCGCTACATGGTGGCTGGTAGCCTTGAGTACCAATACTCCGTGGCCGACAAGTGGCGGGTCGCGACCTTTGTCGACCAGGGCAATTCGTTCAACAGCCTGGACTTTCCCAGCCTGAAGACCGGCGTCGGTATTGGCGTGCGTTGGGTATCGCCGGTCGGACCGATCCGTCTCGACCTGGCCCATGCGTTGGATGATCCCGGCGGTATTCGTTTGCATTTTTCAATGGGGCCTGAGTTGTGAAGCGTGGTTTGAAAATCTCGGGTCTGGTGATCCTCGCGGTAGTGCTGTTGGTGGCGGCGGTGCTGGGAGCGGTGCTGGGCACCCAGGCTGGCAGCCGCTGGGCGCTGGCGCAAATACCGGGCTTGAGCGTGGAGAATTTTCAGGGTCGTCTCGGCGGGCAATGGCGGGCCGATCATCTGCTCTGGCAGCAAAACGGCAGCAAGGTCGAGCTGCTTGAGCCGCGCTTCGACTGGTCGTTGTCATGCCTGGCACGTTTGAACCTGTGCATCGAGCAACTGGATGTCGAACGGGTCGAGCTGCATATTGCGCCGAGCGCCGAGGCCAGCAGCGGGCCGATGACCTTGCCCGAGCTGAAGTTGCCCGTGGCGATTCGCCTGGAGCAGGTGCGTATCGGCAGTTTCCTGTTGGACGGCAGCGAGCAGTTCAGGGCGCTGCAACTGGCGGCGCACTGGACGCACGCCGGTTTGCAGATCGACAGTGTGCATCTGCAACGCGATGACCTGAGCCTGGAACTGTCCGGGCTGTTGCAACCCACTGGCGACTGGCCATTATCGGTACGCGGCAAGCTGCTGCTGCCGGCGCCCGGTGGCGCGCCGTGGTCGCTGGCGTTGGATGTGCAGGGCGACTTGCTCAAGACCCTGCAGCTCAAGGCCGACAGCAGCGGTTATCTGCAAGGTCAACTGACGGGAGAAGTGCAGGCCCTTGCGCAGAACCTGCCGGCACGGGTGAAGATCGCCGCCGACGGCCTCAAGGTCAGCGCCGATCTGCCGGACACCCTGCAACTCAATCAACTTGAGTTGACCGGCAATGGCGACCTGAAAAACGGTTACCAGTTGCGGGGTCGGGCGACCCTGCCGGCCGAGCAGGGGCCGATCGACCTCGCGCTGCAAGGCCGGGTCGATGCCAATGGGGCGCAGATCAGCGCCCTGGACCTGACGGCCAGTGCCGACCAGCGCCTGAAAGTCAGCGGGCAACTGGACTGGCGCCAGGGCTTAAGGGCCGACGCCACTGTCGACTGGCTGGATTTTCCCTGGCATCGGCTGTACCCGCAGATCGACGAGCCGGCGGTCAAGGCGCGGACCTTTATCGGTGAAGTGCACTACACCGACGGCAACTACCTGGGCAATTTCAAGGCCGATCTCGACGGCCCGGCAGGCCGCTTCAGCCTGCTCAGCCCGTTCAGCGGCGACCTGCGGCAGATCGCCCTGCCGCAATTTGAACTGACGGCGGGGCAGGGTAAGGCCAGCGGTTACCTTAAATTGCAGTTTGCCGACGGTGTGGCCTGGGATACCGCGCTGGATCTGAGTGCGATCAACCCGGCGTACTGGGTCGCGGAGCTGCCCGGCACCCTGGCCGGACCGTTGCGCAGCAAGGGGCAGTTCAAGAACGAACAACTCAACCTGGACGCCCATCTCGATCTCAAGGGCAGGCTGCGTGGGCAACCGGCGGTGTTCCAGGCCAAAGCGGCGGGGACCGGCGAGCAGTGGGATCTCAGTGCCCTGGAGGTTCGCCTGGGTGACAACCGCATCAGCGGCAATGGCAGCCTGCGCCAACGCCTGGCCGGACAGCTCGAACTGAATATGCCGCGTCTCGGCCAGCTCTGGCCGCAATTGCGCGGACAACTCAAGGGCCGGGCCGATCTCTCCGGCAGCCTCAAGGCCCCTCAGGGCAAGGTCAGTCTACAAGGGCAGCAACTGGCGTTTGCGGATAATCATCTGCAGAGTCTGGGTCTTGAAGCGAACCTCGACAACGCCCAGCGCGCCCGCATCGAACTGAAAGGCAGAGTGATCAAACTCGGCGAAACCGATCTGGGCGACCTGTTGGTCAACGGCCAGGGCGATCTCCGCCGCCAACAGGTGCAACTGGATCTGCAAGGACCCCTGTTGACATTGGCCCTGGGCCTGGATGGTACGTTGGATCGGGGCAACTGGCGCGGTCGCCTGGCCTCGGGCGATGTACGCACCGGTGGCCAGGATTGGAAACTGCAGAGCCCGGCGAAGCTGGAGCGGCTGGCGGATGGCCGGCTGACCTTCGGCGCCCATTGTTGGTTGTCCGGCGACGCCAGCCTGTGCGGCGAGGACCAGCGCTTGATGCCCGAGCCCAAGTTGCGCTACCACCTCAAGCAATTTCCGCTGGAAAGCCTGGCGCCGTGGATGCCTCGGGACTTCGCCTGGCAGGGCCGGCTCAATGCCGATCTGAAACTGGACCTGCCGAGCAGTGGACCAAAAGGCCAGATCGTGATCGACGCCAGCGGTGGCACCTTGCGTATCCGCGAGAAGCGCCGCCAGTGGCTGGACTTCCCCTATCAAACCCTCAGGTTGACCAGCGACCTGACGCCCCGGCGCGTCGATACCCGCCTGGACTTTCGCGGCGGCAAGCTGGGTGAGCTGACCCTCCAGGCGCAGATCAATCCACTGGCGAAGAGTAAACCCCTGAGCGGCGATTTCCGCCTCAGCGGTCTCGACCTCGCCGTGATCCGACCATTCGTGCCGATGGTCGAGAAGCTGGCCGGGCGCCTGGACGGCAGTGGCCGCCTGTCCGGTGGTCTGCTGGGGCCGCAGGTCAACGGTAACTTGAGCCTCAATGGTGGCGAGATTTCGGGGCCGGAACTGCCGACCACCATCAGCGACCTGCAGATCCAGGCGCAGATTGCCGGTGAGAACGTGCAGCTTAACGGCACCTGGAAGGGGGGCGAATCGGGGCAGGGCAGTCTGGCCGGGCATATCGGCTGGGCTGACGCGCTGCAGGTGGATATCGCGGTCAAAGGCGCGCAATTGCCGGTGACCGTCGAGCCCTACGCGGCACTGGAAGTTGCCCCGGACCTGAAGATTTCGATGCAGGGCGATAAGCTGGCGATCGCCGGCAAGGTCATGGTGCCCAAGGGCCAGATCACCGTGCGCGAGTTGCCGCCTTCGACGGTAAAGGTCTCGGATGACACCGTGATCGTCGGGCACCAGACCGAGGAGGGCAAGGCGCCGTTGGCCATCGCTATGGATGTCGATGTCGTGGTCGGCCAGGACACCCTGAGCTTCAGTGGCTTTGGCCTCACTGCGAATCTGCAGGGACAGGTGCATATCGGCGACAATCTCGACACCCGTGGCGAACTGCGACTCAACGATGGGCGTTATCGGGCCTACGGCCAGCGCCTGACCATTCGCCGCGCGCGCCTGCTGTTTACCGGTCCGGTGGACCAGCCGTATCTGGATATCGAGGCGATTCGCCAGACCGACGATGTGGTGGCCGGGATTCGCCTGAGTGGCAGCGCCGAGCAACCGACCACGCAGATTTTTTCGGAACCGGCGATGAGCCAGGAACAGGCGTTGTCCTACCTGGTGCTGGGACGGCCATTGAGCAATACCGGGGAAGACAACAATATGCTGGCCCAGGCCGCGTTAGGGTTGGGCCTGATGGGCAGTTCGTCGGTGACCTCCGATCTGGCGAAAAACCTCGGTATCCAGGATTTCGAGCTGGATAGCCAGGGCAGCGGCGTCAACACAGCGGTGGTGGCCAGCGGCAAGATCACCGAGAAACTGAGCCTGCGCTACGGGGTGGGAGTGTTCGAGCCGGCCAATACGATTGCCTTGCGCTACCTGCTGAGCAAGCGGGTGTACCTGGAGGCGGCGAGTGGCGTGGCGAGTTCGCTGGATATCTTCTACAAGCGCGATTTCTAGAACGGGTGAGCCGAACGGCTCACCCGTGGATATCAGCGACGGTAGTAACCTGGGCCGCCTCCATAATGCCGATGGTCATGCCAGCCACCGCCGCCGTGGGGAAATATGATGCAACCGCTCATGGACAACATGAGTAACACAGGAATCAGCAGTGTGATTCGACGAAACATGGATACATCCTCATGGTTAGAGCCAGGAAGCAGAAACCCTCGCTGGTTGTATCATAAGACTGCGTTTGGCGCGGCCTATTCGGCGAGCGCTGTAAGCGCTTGGCATGAATGCCGATACAAACCCGATACATTTCTCCGTTCCAGGCTTTTTTCAGGATGTATGCAATGACCCAGGCACAACGTTTGAAGTACTCGATTCTGATCGTCCTAGTGGTATTGGGGATCATGTTCGGCCTCACTTACCTGCAGAACACGGGGGTGATCAGCGAGAAGCTGTTTCAGTACATCGCCATCGGCGTGGCGGTGGTCGTGGTGATCATCAACGGCGTGATGCGGCGCAAGGTCAAGCCCTGACCGGTCAATCCTGCCGTTGCAGCGCCGTCAGCGCATCGGGGTGCAGGCTGTAGCTCTTGTCCGCGTTGAGCACCACGACACCGTCGCTGCACAAGCGCTTGAGCACTTCGCGCACGCTGAGGAAGGACAACGGAATGTCCAGCTCCAGCAGGTGACTGTGGACGCCACGCACGCCCAGGCGACACGGGGGGGCGCTGGCGTCGAGCAGGGCATCGATTACCTTCAGGCGGACCAGGCTGGTGCGCAAGCCGAAGTGCTTGAGTAGTTGGCGAATACGCTCGTTGCCATTGCGCTCGGCAGGTTTGGCAAACATGGCGCCCGAGCTGTAGGTAGGATCGCGTTGCAAGGAAATACCGTCCGTTGGCCTGTGCTGGTCGTACATGCAAAAACTCCTTTTCAGAGCCTGATCAGGAAAGTGATGTCTGCTCTCGCCTATTAATACGAACGAGACGGATAAATCATGAAGCCCAGCATGTAGAAAATTTGTCGATATCAGGTCGCAGACATGTCAAGAGGCTGGTCTTGAGCCGTGCGAGCGACTAAATTCCGGGGGTGACATTCGTCTGTATGGGCAGGCATCGGCTGCTTTTTTTCGTAGGCGCCGGTTTTTGCCGGGCGCCCGTTCGCTGCCATGTCCCGCGCCGCCTGGTATTGGATTATTTTATCAGGAGTGCGCGTGATCACTTTTCAGCCATTTTCCAGGTGCTGCCTGGCAGCGTTGTTAATCGGCCTGAGCCTGGGCGTCCATGCGCGACCCTTAAACGGCGAGCTGAGTGCCGATATCCGTCGGACCACCTTCGGTGTCCCGCACATTCTGGCGAGCGACGAGCGTAGCTTGGGTTATGGCATCGGCTATGCCTATGCCCAGGACAACCTGTGTCTGTTGGCCAACGAGATTGTCACGGTCAATGGCGAGCGCTCGAAGTATTTCGGCCCCCAGGCGTTGACGGTGGAACAAACGGAAAACCTCACCAGCGACCTATTTTTCAACTGGCTCAACACGCCGACGGCGGTCTTGGCGTTCTGGCAGGCACAGACCCCGCAGATCAAGCAGCGGGTCGAGGGGTATGTGGCCGGTTATAATCGTCAGTTACGTGAGCGCCGGGCTCAAGGCTTGCCGACGCAGTGCCAAGGGGCCTGGATGCGGCCGATCACCGTGCTGGACTCAGTCAAGCTGACCCGACGCTTGCTGGTCGAGGGCGGTATCGGCCAATTCGCCGAAGCCCTAGTGGCGGCGACACCGCCCGAGCAGACCGCCCAACTGCCGTCGGCGCCGTTCCGATTGGCCGCCGAGCGTATGCAGCGGTTCGCCCTGGATCGCGGCAGCAACGGCGTGGCAATCGGGCGCGAGCGCTCATTCAACGGCCGTGGCCTGTTGCTCGGCAACCCGCATTTTCCGTGGATTGGCGGCATGCGTTTCTATCAGATGCACCTGACCATTCCCGGCGAACTCGATGTGATGGGCGCCGCGTTGCCAGGGCTGCCGCTGATCAATATCGGTTTCAGCCAGCACTTGGCCTGGACCCACACGGTCGACACCTCCAAGCACTTCACCCTGTATCGGTTGCAACTCGATCCCAAGGACCCGACCCGTTATCTGTTGGATGGGCAATCCACACCCATGGAAAAGCGCTCGGTGACCGTCCAGATCACGCAGCCGGATGGCCACCGCAAGGCCGTCTCCCGAGTGGTCTACAGCTCAGTATTCGGGCCGGTGGTGCAATGGCCCGGTAAACTCGACTGGAACCATCAGGTCGCCTTCAGCCTGCGTGACGCCAACCAGGACAACGATCGCGTGCTGCAGCAGTGGTACGCGATGAACCGGGCCGACAGTCTCAAGGCGTTGCAGACTGCAGTGCATGAGATCCAGGGAATTCCCTGGGTCAATACCCTGGCGGTGGATGACCAGGGTCTGGCGCTGTACATGAACCTGTCGGTGGTGCCGTATGTGGATGCCGGCAAGTTGCGCGAGTGCAGTGATCCTAAGGCCGGCACCGAACTGATCGTGCTCGATGGTTCGCGCCGTGGCTGTGCCTGGAGCGTGGCCGCGACTGCCGCACAGAAGGGGATTTTTCCGGCGGACCAGTTACCGCAACTTGAGCGCGGTGATTATGTGCAGAACTCCAATGACTCGGCCTGGCTGGTCAACCCGGCAGCGCCGCTCAAGGGCTTTTCGCCGGTGATCAGCCGCGACGGCCAGCCTCTGGGTCTGCGTGCCCGATTTGCCCTTGAGCAACTGGCGCGTCTGAACCAGCCCGGTTCGGTCAAGGTCGAGGATCTGCAACGGATGGTGATGGATGACCAGGTTTACCTCGCCGGCCAGGTGCTACCGGACCTGCTGCAATTCTGTACTGCCGAGCTGGGCGCGGACGCGGCGGCATTGGCGCCGCTGTGCGCCAGCCTGAAGAACTGGGACCAGCATGCCAATCTGCACAGTGGCCTGGGTTTTGTGCATTTCCAAAATATCATGGGGCAGTTGTTCGAGGGGGTCGATATCTGGCGGGTCAAGTTCGATCCGACCGATCCGCAGCGCACCCCGCGCGGGCTGGACATCGACCGGAGCGAAGTGGCCAAGGCCGTGCGCGCGGCAATGTTGGCGTCGGTCGAGAGTGTGAACCAGGCGGGGCTGAAGGCCGATATGCAATGGGGCGATATCCAGCAGGTCAGTCAGGGCGGGCAGCCAGTGCCGGTGCACGGTGGGCCGGCCACGCTGGGGGTATACAACGCGATCCAGAGTGTTCCAGGCGAAGGCGGCAAGCGCGAGGTGGTCAGCGGCACTAGCTACCTGCAAGTGGTCAGCTTCGATGAAAATGGCCCGCAAGCCCAGGGATTGCTGGCGTTCTCATTGTCCAGCGACCCGGCTTCGGCACATTTTCGCGATCAGACCGAGGCGTTCTCGAAGAAGGCCTGGAGCGTCTTGCCGTTTACCGAGCAGCAGATCAAAGCCGACAAGCAGTATCGGTTGCAGGTGATCAGCGAGATGCATACTGGCGTGCCGCAGGACGGAAAGCTGGCGCGGGAATAGCGTGACGCGGTCTGTGGCGAGTGGGCAAGCCCGACTTCAGATCGTTCTTAAGTGAGCGGCATTGCAATCAGCTCCGGGGCTTGTCCCGGGGAATCGAATTGACGACTGGATTGCCGTCCTTGTTCTGGGTCAGGTAGACCGGCAGGACCTTGGGCAGTGAGGTGACCAGCTTCTCGACTTCCCCGGTGCTGTAGATCCCGCCGATGCGGATCGCGCCGGTGGCCGGGTCCGCCAGCAATACCGGGCTGCTCAGGTAACGATTGATCAGCGGCAGGGCATCGCTCAGGCTCAGGTTATCGAGGATCAGCTTGCCGTTGCGCCAGGCCAGGGAAGCGTCGTTGGCGTAGGTCTGGTTGATCTGCGGCTCGTAGTCGCCGGCTTTGTAGTGAGCCTGCATACCGGGATCGAGGAGATAGCCGCCGGGCTGGCGGGTATCGCTACTGACCAATACCGAGCCCTGAAGCAGGGTTACACGTACCTGGTTGTCGTACATCCAGACGTTGAATTGGGTCCCGGTGACACTGATCTGGCCGTTGGCGGCCTTCACTACGAAGGGATGTTCGATGTTATGGCTGACCTCGAAAAAGGCTTCGCCCTTTTTCAGCGTGACCCGTCGTTGATCCTTGTAATTGCTGTAGGTAAGCTGGGTATCGAGGTTCAATTCCACATGGCTGCCATCGGCCAGCGTGACGTGCTTGAGCTGGTCGCCGGTCTCGAAGCTCTGATAGCTACTGGGCAGCCAACCGAGATTCCAGCCCATATAGCCAGCCAGCGGAATCGCCAACAGGCTGACGGCAGCGACAGCATAACGCGACCCACCACGGCGCCTGGCAGGCAAGGGGATAACTTCGGCCTTGGGGTGAGGTGGCAGGTGATCGGCGAGGTCCCAGATCTCCACCATCGCCTCGTATTCGACGGCATGCAGCGGATCAGCCTTGAGCCAAGCCTCGAAATGCATGCGCTCGGCCGCCGTGCAATCCTGCTCATGCAGCCGCATACACCAATGCGCGGCGGCATCGGTGATCGCATCGTACTCGGCTTCGGAGAGGATAGGTTCTGTCATTGACTCTTTCCTATTTGCTCCATTCTAACCTTCCCTGGTGCTTGCCGAGAACAGCAGATGGCAAATGCATATCAGTTCGGCTGCGGTTTTTCGCCGAACGGTTCGCTAAAATCGTTGATCTCACCCGGGGCGGCGGCTCACCAGGTGCCGGCGTTGGGGCCCGCCAGGTTCAGCTGACCGCGCTCGACGAAACGCATCGTGCCGAACAGCCCGCCGGCTAGCTTGCCGCGCAGGACGTAGGGCAGGTTGTCGAGGTTCTGTGTCTGGCTCAGGCCGAGGGTCTGGCGCAGCACGGAAAACGCCGAGACACTGATCGGCACCGTCAGCGTCGCTTCGGAGAAACGCTGGATCGAGCCCTGCTGATTGCTGACACCGGAGGCCAGCGGGCGGCCGTTGACCTCAAGGTCGAGGGCCACGCCGTTGTAGTCGATGGCGTTTTCATTGGGGTTCTGCAGGCGCAGAGTCACGGCGAAGCGTACCTCCATGTCCTGACTGGGCAGCGGTTCGATGCCGACCACATTGATATTCAGCGGGTCGCGGTCAGGGAACAGCGCGCAGGCACCGAGGGTCAGGAACAGCAGGCCGAGGCCGAGGAGTTTGCGCATGACGAAGGCCTCTCGAAAGTCAGGCAGTACGGTCAAGCATAGACGCTGTGACCTTCAGGGAGTTCGCCCGGCTTTTGCTGCTGAGCGTCGCGGGCTGGCTGATGTCGGGGGGAGCATAAGGGCGTCGACCAGGACAATCTGGCATACTGCACGGCCCTGATTGCGAGCTCGCAAGATGCCATGACGGCCGATTCCCCCCTGAATGCCTACCGCGCCGCCGTCGAACGGGACGGTTTTGTCCATGACCCGTCCCAATGGCGAGCGGTGCAGGCCCTGGAGCGTTGCCATGCGGCGTTGCATGAGAGGCAGTTTCCCCTGGGGGTCTATCTCTGGGGGCCGGTCGGGCGCGGCAAGACCTGGCTGATGGATCGGTTCTACCAGACCCTGCGCGTGCCGTCGCGGCGCCAACACTTTCATCACTTTATGAGCTGGGTTCACCAGCGTTCGTTCCAGCTCAGCGGTATCGCCGATCCGTTGCGGGCCCTGGCCCGTGAGCTGGCCGGAGAGGTCCGGGTGCTGTGTTTCGATGAGCTGTTCGTCAGCGATATTGGCGATGCGATTATCCTCGGGCGTCTGTTCCAGGGGATGTTCGATGAGGGCGTGGTCATCGTCGCTACCTCCAACCAGCCGCCGCAACAGCTCTATGCCGATGGTTTCAATCGCGAGCGCTTTGTGCCGGCAATTGCCGCCATCGAACGGCACATGGAGGTGGTGGATGTCGATGGTGGCGAGGATCATCGTTTGCATCCGGGTACCGGGGTACAGCGCTATTGGGTCGTACCCAAGGGGCAATCGACCGAGCTGATCGAAACGTTCAAGAGGTTAACGGTTGGGCAGCCAGTCAGCGGTGCATCGGTTGCCATCGGCCATCGGACCCTGACGGTGGTGCGAGCCTCGCCTACCGTGCTGTGCTGCCGCTATGGCGAGTTGTGCGAGCAGCCCCTGGCGGCCATGGATTTCATGGCGTTGTGTGATCGTTACACGGCGATTTTCCTGATCGAGGTGCCGGTGCTCAGTGCCCGTCAGCGTCCCGGACGTATCGCCCGTGGCACCGAGGACGCGGCACAGCGCGTCGCTACTGGGGATCGCGAGCTGCCGCCGCTGTCGATGCACGACGATAGCGTGCGACGCTTCATTGCCCTGGTGGACGAGTGTTACGACCGCAAGGTGCCACTCTATATCGGTGCCCAGGTAGCGCTGGATGAGCTGTACACCGAAGGTTATCTGGCCTTCCCGTTTCGCCGAGCACTCAGTCGTTTGCATGAGATGCAATGGCAGCGCTTCGGTCAGTGAAACGTATGTTTTTCTGCCGTTACGGATATCGCCCATCCATCCGAGCTTGAACTAACGAACTCACCGTACAGGCCACTAGCCCGCGTATAGCCCGGTACCGCTACAGGGATTATCGGGCTACCGCACACGATTTCTGTCGCCAGGGTTGAATCCTTGGGGAGTCGTGGCCGGCGAACCGATGCGCCAGGTAACGACTCGTTCCCATCATTCGAACGAGGACGCCAACCATGTCAACGCAGTCGCCAGTCGCGGATAGTCAATCAATGGACCCGACTTCAGTCGCCAAAGCACTGTTCGCCGACCCTCCTACTTTGCTCGCAGTCGCGACACCGCTGGTTCAGGAGGTGTTGGACGAGCACTATGGTGCATTCGACTTGTCAGCCGAGCGGGTTCGTCTGGCGGTACCCTATTGGGTATTGGCCCAAGGCATCGACGGTGCCCCGGCCGGGCATAATTACTATAGCCTCAGTGAGGTCATACTTGAGCGTTTTGCCCTACGGGCCCCCGTTTGGGGGGCTTCCAGGAGCTTGCGTGGGGATGCCCACAATCTGCTTTGGCGCGACCCGCCACCGGTGGCGCGAAAGCCCCTGGCGATTGATCTCGACGGCCTGCTCAAGCGCCTGGACCAGGCGGCTGCGCGGTCACTGCTGGAGAATCTGAAGCAGCAACTCATCGAGTACTGGAATCAATCGCCACAAGGGCACGGGCCAAGTCGGTGGGCGCGGCTCGCGGTAGCGATCGGGCGCTTGCTCGTGGCCGGGCAGACGCCAGGCCGGCGAGGGCTTCCCGACCTGAGCCGCCTGCCATTTTACATGGGGCATTCGCCCACGGATGCCAACGGCGAAAGCCGCCCCCTGGATATTCGTGCCTTCGAGACACGGGTCTTCAGCGTGGATGCCCAGGGACGGCGCTACCCGGAGTTGTTCCCGGTAATCGACTTCCTGCGGTATGACGAGAATTTACAGCCATTGGCCTATCCACTGTATTTTCAGCCGGCCGAAGGTGGCCTGCGTCCGGGCAAGCTGGACACTGCCGAGCTGGTTGCGATGCTGATCGGTAACCGGACGGTCGGGCGTAGCCTGGAAATCAGGCAGTCGCTGGTCTGGCGCTGGAACGAGCCCGCCGAGGTGATCGGCGACAGCCTGACCAAAGGCTTGCTGGAATATCAACTACAGGCATTGAGCGCACTGCCTGCGGGGGACTTGCAGAGCAGAAGCCATCTTCAGCGCTGGGTGGACGACATCACCGATCCGGGTCGTTGGTTCGCCCTGCCCGCGAGGTCCTACGATGCCGGGCGTTTCCAGGTGCTCAGACAGGAGCGCTGCGGCCCGGCTGCGCTTGGAGTGACCAGTGCATCGCTGCCGGGCTGGTTGTTGGATGCCTCCATTGCCGATCGTGCAAGCTACAGTCAGTTGCTCGCTGGACTGGCGCGCCAGCAGTGTGAGTCCGCCGGCCGGTACTTCCTCGAAGACATCGGCACCCTCAACGAGTTTGCCGCTCGGCGATTGCAGGAGCTGATGCACGAGGACCATCCGGCCGTCGCCATCGATCCGAATACGGTCAGACTCAATATCGACAAGCTCGATTATTCCGCCACCCAGACCCTCGACCCGCAGCAGGCACAGGTGACGGTCGCGGTCGACATGAGCTTGGTGGAACTGGCGTTGGCTAACCTGGGCGGCATGCGCCATACCGGCATGCGTATTCGCATCGAAGCACGCGGGTTGGCGCAGCCCGTGCCTGACTGGATGACCCCGGATTACCTGCGTGGCCTGGTGACGCGGGCCGATATCGGCCAAGCCTACCCGGACCTGCTCAAGGCGAAGTTGATCAGCGACGTCGACGAGGCCAAGCGCCAGGAAGCCCTGTTCGCCGCGCAGTGGCGGGCTCGCTTGCCTCTACAGGCCATGGAATTGAAGATCAGGGGCGAATTGGGGTTTAGCCTCGACGGCTTTCGTTACGTGCAGGCCGTGGTTCAACCGGCAGGTCCCGGCCGGTGGGTCGATGGTGCGGAAACCGTCCTGCGGCCCCTGGCATTCAAGGCCAAGGCCGACTGGCAGGCTGACCGGGTACAGGCGATGTTTCTCATCGGCCCACGGGATATGAGCCGTGGGCCGTTGATTCTGTACCGCCCGTTATTCCTGCAACAACCGTTGCGCCAATTCGAAACCAGCCAAGCGTTGCTCGCCGCGATCCGCGAGCCTGGCGATTTACAGCGCAGTGTCTTGACCTGGATGAGCGAAACGGCACGTCCGCGTTATGATCATAATGGTTTCGAGGCACCGCATATCCAGCAGTTTCTGGGCGGTGACGAGTTTGCCCCGCCACCGCCCAAGCCCGCTCCCGCGACCCTTGCGGTAGACACCGTCGAGGGGGAGTACCTGTCGGCAATCTTCATTTCCATGGTCAAGGCCCAGGTCGAGCAGGCCGACCGCCAGTCGGTGTCCAATGCCGAGCAGCGCTGGGCGGACTGGAAGGCAGGCGCCTGGCAAGTGCTGTTGAGCATCACTCAACTGCCGTTTGCCGGGCTCCTGCCGTATATAGGGCGCCTAGTAGAAGTGCTCGCCTGGCTGGTGACTCTGGAGATCGGTCATGACGATCTGCGGGCGCTGGACAGCGACAATCGGCTGGAACGGTCGGCGGGGGCGGCGGACCTGTTGTTCAATCTCGCGGCCCTGCTACTGCACTATCGCGCCACGGCTTCCGCGAGCGACATTGAGGTCCCGCCGTTGCGCCCGTTGGAACCGCCCTCCGTGGCGGTGTTGCCCGCGCCAACCATCGCCCGCGTGCCCGACCTGCCCCGTGCCGAACTGAGTGCGTGGTCCCTGTCGGGTTGGCCCGTTCCGGAGGCGCTGATGAAGCGCGTTCGCCCTTATCGTCTGCGGGCGTTCGATCAGCCGGTATCGGCACTGGCCCAACTGGGGCGGGTGGCGGACTCGGGAGTGGCGCGGGGGTTGGTCCATATCGAGGACGCCGGCAAGGGCAAATGGTGCGCATTGATCCTCGGTGATCTTTACGAGGTGGCCTGGGAAGCCGAGGCGGATGGCGTCAGAATCGTCGACGCTCACGGTAATGCCGGTCCCTGGGTGCGTAGCGATGAGCAAGGACGCTGGAGCCTGGATATGCGTTTGCGCGGAGGCAGCCCGCCTAAGCGGGCCCCGGCTGGCGGCTCGCAAACTGTCATCGAGGAGCGTGCGGAACTGGTGGAACTCAATCGGCAGACCAAGTTGAGCGAACCGTTGGCCAAAAGGAGTGTTGCGCGTTGGAAGCTGGCGACTCAAGGCGAGACGGCCAAGCGGGTGACCTATGAGCGACGCACCGAACTGCTCGGCGAGATGACCACCTTGCTGGAGGCCAATTTGCAGAACTATGGCCGACAACTGGAGTTGAGCCTGAGGCTGATGGCCGATCACCGGCTGACCAAGGTGGTACGGCCCTTTCAGATCAATGCCCTGGAAAGTGGGGTGGTTGAGCTGCAGACCTTGCTCCATGCCCACCAGACCTGGTTGATGGAAAGATTTGAGCAGCCACACTCGGTCATTTCCCATCAACCTGAAGAGCAACTGGACCCCGTGTCGATACAGGCCGAATGGGAGCGCGATGCCGCCGCCACGGACAAATCGCTCGGCTGGGCCTTGCAGCAACGGGATTGGCTCAATCAATTGAGGCAGATACGCGACGGTCGCGAAAATTACCAGAAAGTGATTGCCACCGTCGGCTGGGGCTCTATCGAGGTGGAAGTCCGTGCCTGCAAGATTGCGCAGTTGAAGAACCGCTTTGCCCTGGGCGAAATGTCGCCCGAGGTGCTCGGCCAGGAGATGTTCGACGCGATCTGGGATCAGTTCGAGCGCTTGCATGTGTCTTATTACTCTTCTCTCGATGCCATGGTGGAGGGCAATCTATCGTCCGGCGAGCGTGTCGAGCTGCTGGAGTCGGTGGTCGAACAATCCGCCGATCTGCGGGAAAAGTTCGAATTCTATTTGGCGACGCTGGTCAGTCGTGGTCTGCCCACGGAGAAACTGGATCGGGTGATCGCATCGCTGACGGCGATTGCACAGGACACCGGAGAGGATCTGCGTCGGTTGCTGGGTATCGATGACTGGGAGCTGCCGCCCGAGCCGGTTGCCGGCCCATCGACCGCAAAGAGCCGCAGAAAAGTCATCCGCACGCGCCACCAGCAGTTGTTGTCCGGTGAGGTCAAGGCGCCGACCTCGGCGGATGGCGAGGAGACCGTGGAGGTCAGCGATGCCTATGGGCGGGTGATCGAGACCTTCCGGCAAAATACCACCGATGGGCTCTGGGAAGCGGTCGTCGCTCCGGCAGTACCCGGCAAGCCGGTGCTGGTCAAACCTCGGGTCGGCTTGGAAACGCGAGTGTCCAGCGCGCGCCAGTTGCTCAACGACGAATCCTCGGCGATCGAGCGGGTCATGAAGCAGGCCGTGCGTTCCAATGCGCCCCGGGCTCAGGAGGACATCCTGCGTCTGCAAGCCGAGGCGATGGAACAGCAGGCCAGCGAGATCGACAAGCTCCTGGCCGTGGCGCAAACACCTCCGCGCAACCCGGATCGGGTCAGAAATGCCCAGGCGGTGGTGCGCCAGTTGCGCGAGGCCGCACCGCGGTTGCTGGCGGCCGGGCAACGCGCCCGTATCGCCGCGATCAAGGCTAACCCACCGGAAATGCCGCGTATCGACTACCTGCTGGGGTTGGGCGAGGTGAGCGTTCGTAAGGAGGGTGCGCGGACCCTGCTTGGCAAGCATGACTTCCTGCAGGAGTATGCGCTGCTCGATAAGGACGATAAGCCGCTGTGGTACGCGCACTTTCACTACGCGAGTGTGAAGGCACTGGACACGGCCTTCGAGGCCGCCCATCTGAAAACTGCCGAGCAGCGTAAGCTCGGCGGCAAGTATCAGTCACTGGAGCAGGAGAGGGCCTTCAAGAAGATCCAGACGGGGCAGGGCGGCAGTGCCAGCCTGGCGTTGCAGATCTATCGCAGTCGAATCGATCTGGCCGAGGCGCAACAGCATTTTTTCCCGGCTGATCGCCTCGGCTGACGCGATACTCCACTACCGCCCGAGAGTTGGCGGGGTCTTGTCAACTGGCCGCTTTCCCTCTTTTAAAGGATTGCGGCCCCATGACCTCGCTGGAGACTTCACTGCAACAGTACCGCAACACTGCCCGCGCCTTGTTCGCCGCGCGACCGACGTTGTCGTCGGTGGTGCAATCGCTGGTTCAGGCGGCATTGGACCAGCATGTTCCCAACCTGCGGGTCCAGGGGCAGCGGATCCTGGCTGACACCCTCTGGCTAGGGGAGCGGCAGTTGGACTCCAGCTACCGCTATAGCGCGTTGTCCGAGGTGTTGTTGCGGCGCTTCAACGAGGGCTGGAGCCCGCGCTATGACGGTCCCGGTTTGCTGTTGGTGAGCCGGACACCCGGCTCGTCGGCGGATGTTCCCGTTGCTGCGGTAGACCTGCAGCGGCTGGGCGCGACGATCAATAGTTGGGGCGATGCCTTGCTCGAAGTGTTCAAGACACGACTGGTCACGTTCTGGAATGAGCCGGTGCCCGAATGGGCGGGCAAGGTGCCAGGATCGGACGCCTGGGTGCCCGGTTGGGATCGGCACTCGCCGCAGATTCCCAGCCGTTGCGCGGCGCTGTCGAACCTGTTGTTTGTGTCAATGTACGGTGCCGGACGCCTGCCCAATAGCCAGGCGTTCCAGGCTAACCAGTTGCTACCCAAAGCGCTGGTCAGCGAAGACCAGCCGACACGCGACAGTTTGCTGGGCAAGCAAGCCCTGGTTGCCTATCTGCTCTATGCCAGGGGACGGCGAGAACCATTCGGTGTCACGCCGGTCGCGGTGGTTTTCGCCCGCCAGTTGTCGACGCAAACCTTTGCCTATTTCCTGCTGCGCCCAGGTCAGGATGTGCAACGCCTGGGGCACATCGATGAGCTTTGGACGCTATTGCGTGGCCAACTGGCGGATCCCGGTCGGCTGGAGCTGATCCCTTCACAATTGAATGTTTTCGACAACCTGGCCGGCGCCTTGCTGGAAAATCAGTTGCAGTCGCTGGAACGGCTGCCGCGTGGCGTGAGTGACGGCGCTGGCCAGTCCTGGCTGGCGCGCATCGAGCATGTCACCGATCCGCAATACTGGTTCGTCATGCCTGAGCCCGCGCCACTCACTCGTCTGCAAAGGCGGGTGCGCGAGGCCGCGCCGCTGTGGTTGTTGAACGCGGCGGATAGCGACCGGCGCGACTATGCCGGGCTGCTGTCGACCCTGGTCACGGCGCTGGGCAAGTCGTCATCGCACACTCTTTTCGACGACATCAGTTCGTTGTCGGGCTTCAGCCGCCAGGCGCTCAGGGAGGCCATGGTGCGACGGCATCCGCAGATGCCCGAGATCCGCATGCAGGATATCCAGCTCAGGCTGGAGAAATATCGGCGCAAGCCGATGCTGCCGGATGTGCTGGGCGAGTTCGAGGAAGTCCAGCTAACGCTGCCCGAACTGGCCCTGGAAAATCTCGACGATTTTCGTTTCGGCGCCACCCGGATGCATATCCGGCTCGCGGATGATAGCCCGCCGCCGGACTGGATGACGGCCGACTATCTGGTGGAACTGGTCAACGCCGTGGATATTGGTGCTCGTTACCCGGCTTACTTGCGCCAGCGGCTATTGGCCGATAACCGTTATGCGCTGGTGCGCCAGCAGCGCTTTTTTCGGCAGATTCGTGCCCAGTTGCCCCTGACGGCACTGGAACTCAAGCTCCGTGGCGAGCAGGGAGTCACCGAGCGGGGCTACCGATGGGTCAAGGCGATATTGGCGTTCGATGCCCATGAACGCGAGGTCGACGGTTTGCCGATCGTGCTCCGGCCCCTGGCCTTTCGGGCCAGTCCCGAGGCGAGCCCGGACAAAGTGACAGGGATGTTTCTTATCGAACCCAGGGACTTTGCCCAGGGGCCGCATGTGCTGTACCGGCCACTGTTCGATCCGCCCCTGAGCGAATATGCCAGCCGGTCGGCGCTGCTGGCGGCGATCGCAAAGCCCGGAGCCTTGCAGGACAGTGTGCTGGCTTGGCTCGCTAGCCACAGAGTCGCCGTGTATGCCAACGGCGGTTTCCGCCAACCTCATATCGGCGCGCTATTGCCAGGCGATGAAGCCGCGCCGTTGCCGGCACTACCGGCCCCGGCCACCTTGGGCTGCGAGGAAGTGACCGAGGGCTATATCCATCATCTGTTTCATGCCTGCATCAATGCCGTCATTCAACAGGCCGATATACAGTTGTTATCGAATGCGGAAAAACGCTGGGCGCGCTTGAAGGACAGCGGCTGGCAACTGTTCAGTTCATGGCTGATGTTCGCCAGCGGTCCCTTGACCCAGGCCGGCTGGCTGATTCTGCTCTACCGAGGGGTTCGCCAGGATCTGCCGGGGTTGTTGGGCGACGACGAGGAAGCCCGGGCCCAGGCCTGGGCCGATATGCTGAGCAACCTGGCGGCACTGCTGTTACACGAGGTGATAGCGGGCGGGCGTGAAGCACCGCCGGAGCGGGCGGATAAGCGGGTGCTGCTGGTGACTGAGGGCGAGGTGCGGCTGGAGCGGATCACCTCGCCTTTGACCGCCGATGATTGGCCCCAGATGCCTTTCGACCTGTCCTGGTCGAATCCGCGTCGTGCCCTGTCGGCGGCCTCGCGTCTAGCGTTGGAAAAGTTCAGCGTCAAGGTCTTCGAGACGCCTGTGCGGCTGGAGAGTCTCGGTGCGGTCTCTGCAAGTGGTCCGAATAAGGGCCTGGTGCATCTTGGCGATGCTCGGGACAAGGGTTGGCACGTACTGATCGAGAACGTTCTGTATCGGGTGGCATGGAGCGACGACGGTCCCCGTGTGGTCGATGCCATGGGAGCTCCAGGACCGTTTCTGGACCGGGACGGACAAGATCGCTGGCGCCTGGACCTGCGCTTGCGCCTGCGTGGAGGCAGCGGTCGCGAAACCGTGCAGGCGCGCCTGCAACGCAAACTGCGCGACCGCGCCACCGCGTTGCATGGGCAAATCAGCCAAGCGTCGGCACGTATCGGTAGTCTGATCGGCGAAGCTGAAACGCTGCGCAAGCGCCTGGAAACCATGAGCGAGGGCAAGACCGCGAAAAACTTCAGCGATCGCCAACGCAGTGACAAACGCCGCGAATACCTGGGCAAGCTGGAGGATTTGCAGGTGGTCCTCGAAGAGAAAGTCGGCCTTGTCAAAGAACTCAATGACAATCGCCAGGTGGTGCCCAAGCCGCAGATGCTGGTGGCGGCCTTGGCGGACAGCGTGCGCAATTGCCGGACGTTGTTGAACGTATCCCTGACGGTGGGCCGCGAAGGCAGCCTGAGTGCTCAAGAGATCGGCGAAATGATTGCCGGCAACACCGATGCCCGCTATGCCCAGGTCGTTGCCAACCTGAAGAACAATGTCGAGATCACCGACAAGCAGATCCTCTGGAGTACCAAGGAATACGCCGCGCTCGATGAGTTGCGAGCGATTCCCGAAGGGGGGGCGGCGCAAGCCGATGCCCTGCAACAGGCAGTGATAGAGCCGTTTACACCGCTGGACTGGCAGGCAGTGCAACTACCGACCCTACTGGCTTTGACCCTGGACGAGTTGCCCTTGCAGATCACCTTGCAACTGGATGATCAGATATTCGCGGCCATCAAGCACAGTGCCGAGCAGACCCGATACGTAACCAACACTATCAATCGCCTGAGTGCCGAGGATCCGCGCCAGGACCGGATTGACGCCTTGCTGACGGCAATCGGTCGCTACGACGAGACCCGCGACCTGCTCGATTACCTCAAGACGCTGATGCCGGGCCAGCGTCTGCTTGAATATGCCCGCCGCTTATCCGAGCTGTTGGCGCAGCTGCGCGACGGTGCGTTGAGCAGTCTTTCCGGGTTATGGGACGAGGCCGAACCGGTTGAACCCGAACCCGCGCCCAGACCTGGTCCGGCGGTTGGTGGCAGGCGGAAGAAGTTTATCCGCACGCGCAATCGCGAGGTTTATGTTGGCCGGATACGCGAACGCACGCCCGAGCAGGAGGATGAAATCGTCGAGATCACCGATCCCAACGGCGCACTGGTGTCGGCCTTCAAGGAGAACAAGGAGCATGCCGGAGATACTTTTTGGGAGGAGGTCAAGCCCAAGCCGGCGCCCGCCCCAGCGAGCCGGCGTAACGTTGGCCTATCCCGACTGGTGACTCAGGCGCAAGCTGAACTCGATGGCGTCAAGGCCTTGATTCTCCAAGTCACCGCGTTGACCGGCACGTCCAAGGATCCCCGCGATCTGCAAGGTATCCTGGAACTCAAAGGGCAGACACTCAATACCCTGGCGAACGACATCCAACAGGTACTCAATGACGGCAGTGGGGCATCCGCGTCGGTGAAAACCGCCCAGGCACTCAAGGACTCCCTGCGCCAGGAAGCCACTCGCCTGGTTGCCGAAGGGCGTAAGGCGCGTATCGCCGCGATCAAGAGCAATGCGCCGCGGCTGGCACGTTTGCAGTATTTGCAAGAACAGGACCAGGTGGATATTCACCGCGCCGGCGGGCGACAGGCGCAGCGCCAGGGCGGCTTTCTGCAAGAGTATGTGATCAGTAATAAGGACGGCAGCCCCCTGTGGTATGCGCATTTTCATTATCCGGCGGCCACCACGGTCGATACGGAGTTTGTCAGCGCGCATCTGAAGACCCTCGCGCAACGTTACCTGGGTCGCAAGGCCCAGGCCACGGCTCGCCAGCAGGCGGCGGCGAAGATCGAGGCCGGGCAGGGTGGCCGAGCGCAATTGACACTGGATATCCACCGTGCCCGGATTCTCGATAAGGGCATGGCCCAGGCGTTGTTTTTCGATACCGACGAACCGGACAGGGCCGGCTGAAAAAAGTGGCTCGGTGTTCAATGCCTGTCAGTGAGGAACGATCTTAGGCCCGCTCGCCACATTGGTCGCAACTTTCGGCTCCCGGTCGAGGTCAGTGTTTCAAATGGTGCGACAGACTGGCTTTTGCGCCGCACAGGGGGGCCAACAAAGGTGCTGAGCCAGTGTGGCGAGCCCGTGCTCAAACGCACGTTGGCTTAACTGACAGATAGTAGCATCGGCGCTGGGTGTCGGCGTTTCAGCCGCTATCGAGACAGACATCCGCGTGTGGCTGGGCTAAGGTGTGTCAGAGTTTTTCATCGATATCGGGAGTACCCTGCATGCAACTTGGAATCATCGGACTGGGCCGCATGGGCGGCAATATTGCGCGGCGCCTGATGCTTGATGGCCATCAGACTGTGGTGTATGACCGCAATAGCGACTTTGTCGCCAACCTGGTCAAAGAAGGCGCCCGAGGTGTCGCCGACCTGCCGGCATTGGTGGCCGGCTTGGATAAACCCCGGGCAATCTGGGTGATGTTGCCGGCCGGTGCGCCGACCGAGGACACCATTGGCGAGTTGAGCACACTACTCGACACCGGCGATGTGATCATCGACGGCGGCAATACCTTCTACAAGGACGACATCCGTCGCGGTCAGGAGCTGGCGCAACAGGGTATCGACTATATCGATGTCGGCACCTCCGGCGGAGTCTGGGGCCTGGAGCGCGGCTACTGCATGATGATCGGCGGTGACGCCAAGGTGGTCGAACGCCTCGATCCGCTGTTCGCCACCCTGGCCCCCGGGGTCGGCAGCATTGCCCGCACCCGCGACCGGGTCAGCGCCGACGATCGCGCCGAGCGCGGCTATATCCATGCCGGGCCGCCGGGTTCCGGGCACTTCGTCAAGATGATCCACAACGGCATCGAGTACGGGATGATGCAGGCTTTCGCCGAAGGCTTCGATATCCTCAAGACCAAGAACTCGCCGAGCTTGCCCGAAGACCAGCGTTTCGACCTGAATCTGGCGGATATCGCTGAGGTCTGGCGGCGCGGTAGCGTGGTGTCCTCATGGTTGCTGGACCTCACCGCCGACGCCCTGGCCAGCGACCCGCAACTTGAGGGCTACAGCGGAGCGGTGGCCGACAGCGGCGAAGGGCGCTGGACTATCGAGGCGGCCATGGAGCAGGCGGTGCCGGTGCCGGTACTGGCCAACTCGCTGTTTGCCCGCTTCCGCTCCCGTCAGCAAAGCACCTACGGCGACAAACTGCTGTCGGCGATGCGCTTCGGCTTCGGCGGCCATGTGGAGACACCGAAAAAATGACTGCCATCCGTAGCAAACGCAAAGCCGAACCGGCGCCGCCGACCACGTTGTTTCTCTTCGGCGCCCATGGCGACCTGGTCAAACGCCTGCTGATGCCGGCGCTGTATAACCTCAGTCGCGATGGTCTGGTGGGCGATAACCTGCACATCGTCGGCGTCGATCACAACGCCATCAGCGATGCCGACTTCGCCCGGAAGCTGGAAGATTTCAGCCGTGCCGAGGTCGCCGCCAAGAGCAAAAAAAGCCCGGAGGAGGCGCTGGACGCGGCGCTCTGGAGCAAACTGGCGAAGAACATCAGCTACGTCCAGGGCGACTTTCTCGACGATTCGACCTACGCGGCGCTGGCCGACAAAATTGCCGCCAACGGCACCGGCAATGCAGTGTTCTATCTTGCCACCGCCCCGCGCTTTTTCGGTGAAGTGGCGCGACGCCTGGGCGCGGCGGGCCTGCTTGAGGAAACCCCCGAGGCGTTTCGCCGGGTGGTGATCGAAAAACCCTTCGGTTGCGACCTGGCCACCGCCGAGACACTCAACGCCTGTCTGCTCAAGGTGATGAGCGAGAAGCAGATCTATCGCATCGACCATTACCTGGGCAAGGAAACCGTACAGAACATCTTGGTCAGCCGCTTCTCCAACGGCCTGTTCGAGGCGTTCTGGAACAACCATTACATCGACCATGTGCAGATCACCGCCGCCGAAACCGTCGGTGTCGAAACCCGTGGCAGTTTCTACGAGCATACCGGCGCGCTGCGTGACATGGTGCCCAATCACCTGTTCCAGTTGCTGGCGATGGTGGCGATGGAACCGCCAGCGGCGTTCGGTGCCGACGCGGTGCGCGGAGAAAAGGCCAAGGTGATTGGCGCGATCCGTCCCTGGAGTATCGAAGAGGCACGGGCCAACTCGGTGCGTGGCCAGTACCAGGCGGGTGAACTGGGCGGTAAGTCCCTGCCCGGTTACCGTGAGGAAGACCATGTGGCACCGGACAGCAACACCGAAACCTATGTGGCCCTCAAGGTGATGATCGACAACTGGCGCTGGGTCGGCGTGCCGTTCTACCTGCGCACCGGCAAGCGCATGAGCGTGCGCGATACGGAAATCGCCATCTGCTTCAAGCCGGCGCCGTATGCGCAGTTCCGCGACACCGAGGTCGAGCGCCTGCAACCGACCTACCTGAAGATCCAGATTCAGCCCAACGAAGGCATGTGGTTCGACCTGCTGGCCAAGCGTCCGGGGCCGGCGCTGGACATGGCCAATGTCGAGCTGGGTTTCGCCTACAAGGATTTCTTCGAGGTGCAACCTTCCACTGGCTACGAAACGCTGATCTACGATTGTCTGACTGGCGACCAGACGCTGTTCCAGCGCGCCGACAATATCGAGAACGGCTGGCGGGCCGTGCAACCGTTCCTCGATGCCTGGCGCGAGGACAATCAGGTGCAGGGCTACAAGGCTGGCGAAAACGGTCCCGAAGCAGGCAACGAGTTATTGGCCCGTGATGGCCGTGTCTGGCATAGCCTTGGATGAGTGGCACGGCGCGGTATCCGATCCGGCTGGTGCTCAGCGATATGGACGGGACCCTGTTGCGTCCCGATCACAGCCTCAGTCGGCGTACCGTCGAGGCGGTGCGGGCTTTGCGGGCGGCGGGGGTGTTCTTCAGCCTCGCCACCGGGCGTCCACCGCGAGCGATGCGCGAGCAGATCGAGGCCCTGGGCGTCGACCTGCCGGTGGCGGCGTTCAATGGCGGCACGTTAATGCACCCCGATGGCCGCTATCTAGTCACCCACTACGTGCCACGGGACGCGGCGATTTGCACCCTGGAGCTGCTCTCCCGACATGAGGACGTCGAGGTCTGGGTATTTGCCGACAACCAGTGGCTGCTGCGTAATCCCCACGGCCCCCTGGTGCCTCGGGAACAGCATGCGCTGGGTTATCCGCCGACGGTGGTGGAGGATTTCGGTCCGTACCTGGAGCGTATCGACAAGATCGTCGGCGCCAGCGGCAATGCACAGTTGCTGATCGACCTGGAGGCGCTGTTGCAGCCGTTGGTAGCGGATCAGGCGCTGGCCAGTCGTTCGCAGCGGGCCTACCTGGATATCACCGCGAGGCAGGCCAACAAGGGCGAGGCGCTTGTGACGCTGGCGAAGTGGCTCGGCGTGCCACTGGAACAGACGGCGGCCATCGGCGATGGCGGCAACGACCCGGCGATGTTTCACCGGGCCGGGCTGGCGATTGCCATGGGCCAGGCCGAAGAGGCGATCAAGCGCCAGGCGGATGCAGTGACCGGCAGCAATACCGAGGACGGCGCGGCGCGGGCCATCGAGGAGCTGATCCTGGCTCGGCGCTAGTGGCCTTGAGGGCGCCAAAGACGGCCATCCCCTCAAAGCCAATGACTCACCGCATACCAACCCAATAGTCCCATCACCACCGTATAGGGCAAGGCCATCCACACCATCCGCCCATACGAGAGGCGAATCAATGGCGCAATCGCCGACGTCAGCAGGAACAGGAACGCTGCCTGGCCATTGGGTGTCGCCACGCTCGGTAGGTTGGTGCCGGTGTTGATCGCGATCGCCAGGGTTTCGAAGTGCTCGCGGCTCATCTGGCCGCTGGCGAACGCTTGTTTTACCTCGGTGATGTAGATCGTGGCGACGAACACATTATCGCTGATGGCCGACAACAGACCGTTGGCAATAAACAGCATGCCCGGCTGCTGGTCGGCGGGCAGACCCAGTACCCAGTGAATCAGCGGCACGAACAGTTGTTGATCGTGGATCACTGCCACCACCGCAAAAAACACCACCAGTAAGGCAGTGAACGGCATCGCGTCCTTGAAGGCGCTGCCTAGCCGGTGTTCGTCGGTGATGCCGGTAAAGGCGGTGATCAGCACGATCACCAGCAAGCCGATCAGGCCCACCTCGGCGACATGCAGGGCCAGCCCGGCAATCAGGATCAATGCCGCCAGCCCCTGCACGATCAGCGCGGCGCACTGGCGCGGGGTACGCTCGGCGTCGTCTTCACGGGCATAGGCGGCCAGGACGGCGCGCACGTTGTCCGGCAGCAAGGCACCGTAGCCGAACCAGCGCAGTTTCTCCAGCAATACGCAGGTCACCAGGCCCGCCGCCAGGACCGGTAACGCAACCGGCGCGACTTTCTGGAAGAACTCGCTGAAATGCCAACCCATTTCATGGCCGATCAACAGGTTCTGCGGCTCGCCCACCAGGGTGCAGACACCGCCCAGCGCTGTGCCTACCGCGCCATGCATCAGTAGGCTGCGCAGGAAGGCGCGGAACTGTTCGAGGTCGGCGTGGTGCAGGCTCGGCAACTGATGATCGCTGCTGAAGTCGCTGTCCTGGCGCGGGTCATTGCCCGAGGCCACGCGGTGATAGACCGAATAGAAACCCACGGCGGCGCTGATGATCACTGCGGTGACGGTCAGCGCATCGAGAAAGGCCGAGAGAAACGCCGAGAGAAAACAGAACAGCAGCCCCAGCAGCGCCTTGGCATGCACGCGCAACAACAGACGGGAAAACAGGAACAGCAACAGGTCTTTCATAAAGTAAATGCCGGCCACCATGAACATCAGCAGCAGGATTACCGGGAAGTTGTGCAACAGCTCGTCGTACACCGTTTCGGGGCTGGTCATGCGCAGCAGCAGAGCCTCGACCAACAACAGCCCACCGGGCATCAGCGGGTAGCATTTGAGGGCCATGGCTAGGGTGAAGATAAATTCCACCACCAGCAGCCAACCGGCGGCGACCGGGCCGACGCGCCACAGCACCAAGGCATTGAGGATCAGGAAGGCCAGGATGCTGGCCTTATACCAGCGAGGGGAGTGCCCGAGGAAGTTGTGGGCGAAGGCTGAACTCAGCGATGACATCGGCAGCTCCTTGTTTGTAAGAGTGCGCGCAAGGTGACGTAAGAAATCATGAAGATCAAGGCGTAGGTCCGCTTTTTGGCCTATCCGCTTGCTGAAGCCTGGTGCGACCCCTTGCTATAGTTCCAGCCTTCCCAATACCCTGCCAAGGATGCTCGTTATGTCCGAATACCAAGCCTTTCGTGTCGACCTGGCCGACCATATCGCCCACGTGCAGATCAATCGCCCGGAAAAGATCAACGCGATGAACGCGGTGTTCTGGAGCGAAATCGTCGAGATCTTCCGCTGGATCGACGACACCGACGCCGTGCGGGTGGTGGTCCTGAGTGGTGCGGGCGAGCACTTTTCCTCAGGCATCGACCTAACGCTACTCGCCGCGCTTGGCAATGAGTTGAGCCAGGATGTCGGTCGCAACGCCCGTTTGTTGCGGCGTAAGATCCTGCAGTTGCAGGCGTGCTTCAATGCCGTGGATAAATGCCGCAAGCCGGTACTGGCGGCGATTCAGGGGTATTGCCTGGGCGGTGCCATCGATCTGATCGCCGCTTGCGACATGCGTTATTGCGCCGAGGATGTGCGGTTTTCGATCAAGGAAGTGGATATCGGCATGGCCGCCGATGTCGGCACTTTGCAGCGTCTGCCGCGTATCATCGGCGACGGTATGTTGCGTGAGCTGGCCTACACAGGACGTCAATTCGGCGCCGACGAAGCCCTGCGTATCGGGCTGGTCAATCGTGTCTATCCCGATCACGACGCCTTGTTCGCTGGCGTGTTGGGGATCGCGCGCGAAATTGCCGGTAAATCGCCGATCGCCGTAAGTGGCACCAAGGAAATGCTCGGCTACATGCGTGACCACCGTATCGACGACGGTCTGGAATACGTTGCCACTTGGAACGCCGCCATGTTGCAATCGACGGACTTACGTGTGGCCATCGCGGCCCACATGAGCAAGCAGAAACCTGAATTTCAGGACTGAGGGCCGTTTCCCGGTCCCTAAGGAACCACAATGACTCAAGGTTGGACAACCGCAGTACTGGATATCGAACAACCCGGTGGCTGGGCCGTAGCCCGAGGCCCAGAGGGTTTTTTGCTGGATGACAACGGCGTGCTATTTTCCCGCGATTGGCTCAAACGTCAGCCATTGCCGGTACTCTGCGAGCATGGGATCGGTCATCACGACGGTGAGCCGGTGTACCTGTTGGAGCTCAGATCCACGGCCGATGTGCCGGGTTGCCGCTGGCAGGGCTTGCGCCGATTCATGCTCGAAGGTGATTTTACCACGTACAGCATGCTCGGCTATGCCGCCCAGATCGGCACCTGGGCCCGTGAGCACCGTTTCTGTGGAAGCTGTGGGCAGCCGGCGACGCAGGTGCCGGGGGAGCGTGCGATGTATTGCCAGCCTTGCGATCTGCGGGCCTATCCGCGAATTTCACCGAGCATGATCGTGTTGATCACCCGTGGCGACGAGGTACTCCTGGCCCGCTCGCCGCGTTTCGTCAGCGGGATGTACAGCACTCTGGCTGGTTTCGCCGAACCCGGTGAGTCGGTGGAGGAGTGCCTGATCCGTGAGGTGCGCGAGGAAGTACAGGTCGAGGTCAGCAATATTCAGTACGTTGGTAGCCAGTGCTGGCCGTTCCCGCATTCGATGATGCTCGGTTTCCATGCCGAATATGCCGCTGGCGATATTGTGCCCCAGGCTGACGAGATCGAGGACGCCCAGTGGTTCAATATCCACAACCTGCCACCGCTACCGGCCTCGCGCTCGATTGCCCGCCACCTGATCGACCTGTATGTGGCGCGCCGTCTAGGTCATGCTGAACCAGTGCTGCCAAGCTAGGCGCACGGTCAGACCGAGGACCACGGTGATGAACACCGGGCGAATGAATTTCGCCCCGCCGCTGATGGCGGTGCGGGCGCCGAAGAAGGCCCCGATCATCACCGAGACACCCATGCTCAGGCCGATGAGCCAATCCACCTGGCCGGAAAAGATGAACACCGACAGGGCTGCGATATTGCTGACGAAGTTCATGCTGCGGGCCACGCCGCTGGCCTTCACCAGGTCGATGGGGTAGAGCAGCAGGCTGCTGACGGTCCAGAAGGCGCCGGTACCGGGACCGGCCACACCGTCGTAGAAACCCAGGCTGAAACCCTGAGGCAATTGCCACTTTCTTTTGATCGGCGCATCGCTGTCCAGCGGCGCCTTGGGCGTGCCGCCGAACAGCAGGTATAGGCCGCAACCGAAGACAATCACCGGGAGCATCTTGTTCAGCCATTCGGCCGGGAGGAAATGCGCAGTCACCGCGCCGATCAGCGCGCCCGCGAGGGTGCCAAAGATCGCCAGTTTCCACTGGCGTGGATGGAACAGCTTGCGCCGGTAGAAGGTGAAGCTGGCGGTGGCCGAACCGAAGGTCGAGCTGAGTTTGTTGGTGCCCAACACCAGGTGCGGCGGCAGGCCGGCGGTGAGTAGCGCTGGGGTGGTCAACAGGCCGCCGCCGCCGGCGATGGCGTCGATGAATCCGGCGATAAAGGCAACGACGGCGAGAATGGCGAGGGTGGTCAGGTCTACGCTGAGATCGAAAGGCATGGAGTCCGCTTAGGTCGGCAGGGTACGCGGCAGGGTGGCGCGCAAAGGTCGCCATCTTACTCATTAGCGAATGTTGCCGCGACCTTATCGGATTCTATGATTGATAAGGGGTTTATATATTTTTTAAATGAATATATTTCAATTTTTGTAATTCTTTAAGGAATATTAGGCGCAATTTCCAAGGAGCGGTAAAAGCAATCGATAGCGACTATCGAGCAGGGTGATTTCTGCTTCGACGGGGTGCCGGGTAGCCTGTATCCATTGCCTTACACCAGGTTTTCGGGAGTTGCGTCATGAGACATTCACCTGCGGTTTTACTGCTCCTGCTGCTGTCGGTGTTGGCCGGTTGCGCCAGTCATCCCTCTCCCGAATTGCGTCCCTACAGCGCGCAAGAAAGTAAGCAACTGGCACTGGAAGCGCTGAATCGGCGCGGGCTATCCTTCGATGAATATCAGCAAAAGAAAGCCGAATTGCTCGGACAGCCATCCAAGGTCTATGGCTTCGATGAGCAACGTGAAATCAGCGCCGACCGTGGCAGTCACCGGTATACCCATCAGAGCTGAACGTGCGAATTGCGGCGATTCAGTTTTTTGCCAACTGTGCAAAGTCCCTCAAGTGCTTATAGGGTAGCTATCTGACTGGCGTTTTCGCCCAGATAGTTGCCATGACTGCCGTGCCCCCTACAACATTAGCGTACCGGCGTTCGGCCTGAGCGTCGGATGCGGGTGTGCCATTGCTCATCTCCTTGGGATAACCATCCGCCTGGACGGTTGCCTCGTGGTGGTGACTGATCCATTATCGACACCGGATAACAATTAAATACGTGATTAGCAGGAGACATGATGAGCACGCCGACCTTGAGTCAGGGAACCGTACCCCAGCGCCTGGCGCGTACCCGCGAGCTGATGAGCCGCGAGGGCGTCTACGCTTTGCTGGTGCCATCAGCCGATCCGCACCTGTCGGAATACCTGCCCGCCTACTGGCAGGGCAGGCAATGGCTATCGGGATTTCATGGCTCGGTCGGTACCTTGATCGTCACGGCGAAGTTTGCCGGGGTCTGGGCTGACAGCCGCTATTGGGAGCAGGCAACCAAGGAGCTGACCGGCAGTGGCATCGAACTGGTCAAGTTGCAACCGGGGCAATCCGGACCGCTGGAGTGGCTGGCCGAGCAAACGCCGGAAGGTGGCGTGGTGGCAGTCGATGGAGCGGTGATGGCGCTGGCCTCGGCGCGTACTTTGGCAGACAAGCTGCAAAGCCGCGGTGCCCGCCTGCGTACCGACATCGATCTGTTACGGCAAGTCTGGGAAGACCGCCCGGTATTACCGAACCAACCGATCTATCAGCACCTGCCACCACAGGCGACTGTCAGTCGCGGTGAGAAACTGGTGCAGTTGCGCGAGGAACTGAAGAGTCGCGGCGCCGACTGGCATTTCATCGCAACGCTGGACGATATCGCCTGGTTGTTCAATCTGCGTGGCGCCGATGTGTCGTTCAACCCGGTGTTCCTCTCCTTCGCCCTGATCAGCCAGGACCAGGCCAGCCTGTTTGTCGCCCTCGATAAGGTCAGTGCCGAATTGCTGCAGATTCTGGAGCAGGATGGCGTGACCCTGCGTGACTACAGCGAGATGGCCGCAGCCCTGGCGAACGTGCCGGCTGGTTCGAGCCTGTTGGTGGATCCCGCCCGTGTCACCTGCGGCTTGCTGGACCATCTCGGTGCTGAGGTCAGACTGGTGGAAGGCCTGAACCCGACCACCCTGGCGAAATCGCGCAAGAGCCTGGAGGATGCGGTACATATCCGCCAGGCCATGGAGCAAGACGGTGCAGCCCTCTGTGAGTTCTTCGCCTGGCTGGAAACGGCGCTGGGACGTGAGCGGATCACCGAGCTGACCATCGACGAACAACTGACGGCTGCCAGGGCCCGCCGCCCTGGCTATGTGTCCCTGAGCTTCAACACCATTGCCGCGTTCAATGCCAATGGCGCGATGCCGCACTATCACGCTACCGAGCAGGAGCACGCGGTGATCGAAGGCGACGGGCTGTTGCTGATCGACTCCGGAGGCCAATACCTGGGCGGCACCACCGATATCACTCGGATGGTTCCGGTGGGCACACCGACCGCCGAGCAGAAGCGTGACTGCACGCGGGTGCTCAAGGGGGTAATTGCCTTGTCCCGCGCGCAATTCCCCCGTGGCATCCTGTCGCCGCTACTCGATGCCATCGCCCGCGCACCGATCTGGGCGGAGAGTGTCGACTATGGCCATGGTACCGGCCACGGTGTGGGTTACTTCCTCAATGTCCATGAAGGTCCGCAAGTGATCGCCTACCAGGCGGTCGCGGCCCCGCAGACGGCGATGCAGCCAGGTATGATCACCTCGATCGAGCCTGGCACCTACCGCCCCGGTCGCTGGGGCGTGCGTATCGAGAACCTGGCGATGAACCGCGAAGCGGGCAAGAGCGAGTTCGGCGAATTCCTGCGCTTCGAAACCCTGACCCTGTGCCCGATCGACACTCGCTGCCTGGAGCCATCGTTGCTGAGCCTGGAGGAGCGCGGGTGGTTAAACGACTATCATGCCCAAGTGCGTGAGCGCTTGAGCCCGTTGTTGAACGGTGCCGCATTGGACTGGTTGAATACCCGCACTGCGCCGATCTGATCGCTGACCGCGTCGTTGCCAGGGCGCGGTTTTCAGGTTTTTGTCGGGGGATGCGACAAAACTGGCCAGCGCATTGAGTCTATCCACAAGCCAGATCGCAGGGGCGTTCCTAACGCTTGCACATGATGATCATGCTGCGACTGGTATAGCCCGCGGGGTTCAGGCCGAAAGGGTAGTCGCCGGGGTCTTCGACGGCATCACCGGACTTGGCGATGACCTTGTAGCCATTTTCGCCGCAGGATTCGGTGGCTTTGGTGTAGCATTTTTCCCAGGAGGACGTCAGTCCCGAGCAGTTGATATGTACGCCTCGCTTGCCATGTTTTATTGGCTTGGAAGTGGCGCTACAGCCAGCGACGGCGAGTACTGCCAAGACGATCAAAAAGAGCTTCATTCCTGTCCTTAATCTCCAGCCCACGGATCAACGTGTCCGAGTTTGGCTTTTTTTTCGTGCCCGCTGCTGTCTTCCATGAATGCCTCGTCCGAAATTATCAAGGCTGGCATTGAGTTAGATGTAAACATGTCTTATTTGCGCGAGAAATACCAGAGCCGCGTCACCTGTTGTATCAATCGGCGGCCATGGCAGGCTTGGGTTCGTTGCGCATGGTCAGGGTTGCGCCGAAGCAAGCGCAGATAATACAGGCGATAGCCAGCCATTGCGCCAGGGATAGGTACTCGCTCAGGAACAGCAATCCCGAGAGGGCGCCGAAGGCCGGTTCGATGCTCATCAAGGTACCGAAGGTGCGCGCAGGGATTCGCGTCATCGCGACCATTTCAAGGCTGTAGGGCAGGGCAGTGGAGAGGACGGCGACGCCAAGGGCGACCGGGATAAGCGAGGGCGTCAGCAGTGCCGCACCGGCATGGACGATGCCGAACGGGGCCACGACGAAGGCGGCGATCATCACGCCCCAGGCAGCGGTCTGGATACCGTTGTCCGCACCGGCTTTCTGTCCGAACAGAATGTACAGGGCCCAGCAGGCACCCGCACCCAGCGCATAGAGTGTACCGACCAGGTCAATGCTGGCGCTGGTGTTTCCCGTTGGAATCAATAGCAGCAGGCCGCCAATCGCCAGACCGATCCATAAATAGTCGATGGCTCGGTGTGAGGCCAGGATCGCCACAACCAGTGGCCCGGTGAACTCCAGGGCGACCGCGATGCCCAGGGGCACACTGCGAAGAGCCATATAGAAAAGCAGGTTCATGCCACCCAGGGCGATGCCGTAGATGATCACGGTACGCAGGGACCTGGCGGTGAACGTTGCCCGCCAGGGGCGCAGTATCAGCAGCATGATGACGCTGGCAAAGATCAGGCGCAGGGTAGTGGTGCCCTGGGCCCCGACAAGGGGGAACATGCTCTTGGCCAGGGAGGCACCGGATTGAATGGAAGCCATTGCGATAAGCAGCAGGCCGACGGGAAAGAGTGCCGTGGCCAGTCTGCGAGACTGCTGAGTCATGGGGTAGTGTCATCCAGAGCGGGCAATAAGTCATATGAAGAGGGGCTGTCAGCCTATGATGCTTAACAATGAATGATTGAGCAATATATTGCCCAATTTGGATGCCTTCTCGTCTATCAGAAGTGCCTGCGATAGAAAATTTGAATCAATGCTTGACGGCGAATTCCATGGGCCTATAATTCGCCCCACTTCCGACGCGGTCGAAACGAAAAATTCCTTTTCATTCAGTGAGTTAAGTAGATTTAGGTCGATGCGGTCTTCAGTTCGTCGAAACCCGGAAGCGCTGTAGAAGAGGTGTTGACAGCAGCGTGTAACGCTGTAGAATTCGCCTCCCGCTGCCGACAGGTCGACAGCGCAAGTGGTTGAAGCTGAAGCGTTTTTTGAACGAAAAGCGTTGAAAACTTCTCAAATAATCACTTGACAGTAACTGGCGCTGCTGTAGAATGCGCGCCTCGGTTCAGCGAACAGCTCAACCCACCGCTCTTTAACAACTGAATCAAGCAATTCGTGTGGGTGCTTGTGGAGTCAGACTGAATAGTCACTAGATTATCAGCATCACAAGTTACTCCGCGAGAAATCAAAGATGTAACCAACGATTGCTGAGCCAAGTTTAGGGTTTTCTCAAAACCCAAAGATGTTTGAACTGAAGAGTTTGATCATGGCTCAGATTGA